>NZ_JBXVVW010000004.1:0-4772 GCF_057219875.1 Pontibacter sp. T17 | reverse complement strand
GATCAACACTTTCTATACAATGGAGAGTTTGATCCTGGCTCAGGATGAACGCTAGCGGCAGGCCTAACACATGCAAGTCGAACGGGGGTAGCAATACCCTAGTGGCGGACGGGTGCGTAACGCGTATGTAACTTATCCGATGGCGGGGGATAACGGAGGGAAACTTCCGCTAATACCGCATGATGCAGCGGCACCACAAGGTGACAGTTGTTAAAGTAGAGATACACCATCGGCGAGGCATGCGTAAGATTAGCTAGTTGGTAAGGTAACGGCTTACCAAGGCTACGATCTTTAGCTGGTCTGAGAGGATGATCAGCCACACTGGCACTGAGACACGGGCCAGACTCCTACGGGAGGCAGCAGTGGGGAATATTGGGCAATGGGCGCAAGCCTGACCCAGCCATGCCGCGTGCGGGAAGAAGGCGCATCGCGTTGTAAACCGCTTTTCTCTGGGGATAAGGACTTCTTAGAGAGGTATTGAAGGTACCAGAGGAATAAGCACCGGCAAACTACGTGCCAGCAGCCGCGGTAATACGTAGGGTGCAAGCGTTGTCCGGATTTACTGGGTTTAAAGGGTGCGTAGGCGGGTTGCTAAGTCTGGGATGAAATGGCTGCGCTCAACGCGGTCGCTGTCCTGGATACTGGCGATCTTGAGTAGGGATGAGGTAGCTGGAATGAGTGGTGTAGCGGTGAAATGCGTAGAGATCACTCAGAACACCGAATGTGAAGACAGGCTACTGGACCCTAACTGACGCTGAGGCACGAAAGCGTGGGGATCAAACAGGATTAGATACCCTGGTAGTCCACGCCCTAAACGTTGGTTACTAGCTATCGGGGAGTTGTCTTCGGTGGCCAAGCGAAAGCGATAAGTAACCCACCTGGGGAGTACGCTCGCAAGGGTGAAACTCAAAGGAATTGACGGGGGCCCGCACAAGCGGTGGAGCATGTGGTTTAATTCGATGATACGCGAGGAACCTTACCTGGACTAGAATGCGCGTGACCGGTGCAGAGATGCACTTTCCCCGCAAGGGGCACAAAGCAAGGTGCTGCATGGCTGTCGTCAGCTCGTGCCGTGAGGTGTTGGGTTAAGTCCCGCAACGAGCGCAACCCCTATTGTCAGTTGCCATCAGTTCGGCTGGGCACTCTGATGAGACTGCCCTCGTAAGGGGTGAGGAAGGGGGGGACGACGTCAAGTCATCATGGCCCTTACGTCCAGGGCTACACACGTGCTACAATGGCAGATACAACGGGCAGCAAGCCAGTGATGGCAAGCGAATCCCTAAAAGTCTGTCTCAGTTCGGATTGGAGTCTGCAACTCGACTCCATGAAGCTGGAATCGCTAGTAATCGCAGATCAGCCATGCTGCGGTGAATACGTTCCCGGGCCTTGTACACACCGCCCGTCAAGCCATGGGAGCTGGGGGTGCCTGAAGTCGTGGGACTACTCCACGCCGAGGGCAAAACCGGTGACTAGGGCTAAGTCGTAACAAGGTAGCCGTACCGGAAGGTGCGGCTGGATTACCTCCTTTCTAGAGATTTTANGCTCAGGTGGTTAGAGCGCAACACTGATAATGTTGAGGCCCGTGGTTCGAGTCCACGCAAGACCACACAGACTACTTTATGCGTTAAAGCATAGTACACGTTCTTTGAAGTATGGGAAAAACGAGTGGAGATTAGGCAAGGGCCTTTTATTGGCAGGGATGCTGATAGGGGGCGGAGCGAAGGATTGCATACGCGGGTAAGCAACAGTAGAGATACTGTGAAGGCGAACCGAGTAAAGAGCTAATCTTAGTGTAACAGCTAAGACTGTGGAACGAAGGAAGGGTATGCGGAGGATGCCTAGGCACTTAGAGGCGAAGAAGGACGCGATAAGCTGCGAAAAGCCGAGGGGAGTTGCAAATAAGCTGAGATCCTCGGGTGTCCGAATGGGGCAACCCGGCAGGTTGAAGACCTGCCACCACGCAAGTGGAGCCAACCTCCTGAACTGAAACATCTAAGTAGGGAGAGGAAAAGAGAACAATAGTGATTCCCTGAGTAGTGGCGAGCGAAAGGGGAGGAGCCCAAACCGTGGCGGTTACGGCTGCTGCGGGGTTGTAGGACCGGGGTAAGGGACTGGAATAGAAGCGGAATTACCTGGAAAGGTAAGCCATAGCGGGTGATAGCCCCGTACGCGTAGAAGATTCTGGTTTTGACCGGTATCCTGAGTAGCACGGGGTCGGAGGCGCCCTGTGTGAAACTGCCAGCACCATCTGGTAAGGCTAAATACTCCTAAGTGACCGATAGTGAACCAGTACTGTGAAGGAAAGGTGAAAAGCAGCCCGAAGAGGGCAGTGAAATAGATCCTGAAACCGCATACTTACAAGCAGTGGGAGCCCCGCGATGGGGTGACCGCGTGCCTTTTGCATAATGAGCCTACGAGTTAGTGTTGACCGGCGAGGTTAAGGTCTTCAGGACCGGAGCCGAAGCGAAAGCGAGTCTGAATAGGGCATATAGTCGGCGGCACTAAACGCGAAACCTTGTGATCTACGCATGGGCAGGATGAAGGCAGGGTAACACCTGCTGGAGGTCCGAACCAGTTAACGTTGAAAAGTTATTGGATGACTTGTGCGTAGGGGTGAAAGGCCAATCAAACTGGGAGATAGCTCGTACTCTCCGAAATGTTTTTAGGAACAGCCTCGTGCAGCTGTATTTGCAGGTAGAGCTACCGATAGAGCTAGGGTGGGACCCCTCATACCGAACTCTGACGAACTCCGAATGGCAAATACTAGGGCACGGGAGTGAGGCCTGGGGTGCTAAGGTCACAGGCCGAGAGGGGAACAACCCAGACCATCAGCTAAGGTCCCGAAGTTCGTGTTCAGTTGGAGAAACGAGGTTTGGACGCAGAGACAGCCAGGATGTTGGCTTGGAAGCAGCCATTCATTCAAAGAGTGCGTAACAGCTCACTGGTCGAGCGTCCGAGCGCGGATGATAAACGGGCATAAAACACGACACCGAAGCTATGGGAACGTATCTAGGATATGTTCGGTAGGAGAGCAATACACGCGCCTGGGAAGGTGATCCGTAAGGATTGCTGGAGGTAGTGTATGAGCAAATGTAGGCATAAGTAACGATAACGGGGGTGGGAAACCCCCGCACCGGAAGACTAAGGTTTCCCAATCAACGTTAATCGGATTGGGGTTAGTCGGGGACTAAGGGCGAGCCGAGAGGCGTAGCCTGATGACAAGCCGGTTAATATTCCGGCACTTGCCTGATTGGTGATGGAGTGACGCAGGAACGAGTGGTCCGCGGACTGACGGAATAGTCCGTTGAAGCCGGGTAGGTATACGTCTGGTAGTAAAATGCGCCGGATGTGCCGAGTGGTGACAGTACCCTGAATCTTCGGAGGAGGGGATAGCGACCGGGTAGTCAACTGCCGAGAAAAGCTTCTAAACTTAACAATCAGGGAACCCGTACCGTAAACCGACACAGGTAGTCGAGGAGAGTATCCACAGGTGCTCGAGTGAATCACGGCTAAGGAACTCGGCAAATTAGCCCTGTAACTTAGGGAGAAGGGGCGCTGGCGCGAGCCAGCCGCAGTGAAAAGGTCCAGGCGACTGTTTAACAAAAACACAGGACTCTGCTAAATCGAAAGATGATGTATAGGGTCTGACACCTGCCCGGTGCTGGAAGGTTAAGAGGGGGGGTTAGCCGCAAGGCGAAGCTCTGAATCGAAGCCCCAGTAAACGGCGGCCGTAACTATAACGGTCCTAAGGTAGCGAAATTCCTTGTCGGGTAAGTTCCGACCTGCACGAATGGTGTAACGATCTGGACGCTGTCTCGGCCGTGAGCTCGGTGAAATTGTAGTACCGGTGAAGATGCCGGTTACCCGCTACGGGACGAAAAGACCCCGTGCACCTTCACTACAACTTGACATTGTCACTGTGCACAGCATGTGTAGCATAGGTGGGAGACTATGAAGGCGGGCCGCCAGGTTCGTTGGAGTCAACGGTGAAATACCACTCTTGCTGTGTGTGGTGTCTAACCCGATAAGATCGGGGACATTGTCTGGTGGGTAGTTTGACTGGGGTGGTCGCCTCCAAAAGAGTATCGGAGGCTTTCAAAGGTTCCCTCAGCACGCTTGGCAACCGTGCGTGGAGTGTAATGGCACAAGGGAGCTTGACTGTGAGATCGACGGATCGAGCAGGTACGAAAGTAGGACATAGTGATCCGGTGGTTCCGCATGGGTGGGCCATCGCTCATAGGATAAAAGGTACGCCGGGGATAACAGGCTGATCTCCCCCAAGAGCTCATATCGACGGGGGGGTTTGGCACCTCGATGTCGGCTCGTCACATCCTGGGGCTGGAGAAGGTCCCAAGGGTTCGGCTGTTCGCCGATTAAAGTGGCACGCGAGCTGGGTTCAGAACGTCGCGAGACAGTTCGGTCTCTATCTGTAGTGGGCGCAGGAATATTGAGTGGCTCTGACCTTAGTACGAGAGGACCGGGTTGGACAAACCTCTAGTGCACCAGTTGTATCGCCAGAGGCATAGCTGGGTAGCCATGTTTGGAAGGGATAAGCGCTGAAAGCATCTAAGCACGAAGCCCGCCACAAGATGAATATTCCCTTGAGGGTCGTAGAAGACGACTACGTTGATAGGCTGCAGGTGTAAAGGCAGTGATGCCAAAGCCGAGCAGTACTAATTACCCGAAAGAGTTCCATAGAAACCCCTTTACTGGGTTCGCCTGTTGCGCCTGCGTATTCAATCGATTCGCACCGCTTGCCGATTTCCACTCGT
>NZ_JBXVVW010000003.1:0-73997 GCF_057219875.1 Pontibacter sp. T17 | reverse complement strand
TCGACCCTGAAGCCCCTGACCGACCAGAAGGAAGCGCAGGAAAACCTGGACGCCCTGGTAAAAGAACTGACCCGCAAACTCACCCCTAACGCCCGCCGGAAATGAGCAAGACCGCCGCCGCCAAGAAAAACAGCCTCTCGATGATCGAGCAGCTGCAGAGCCTGACGCAGGACAACAGCCTGGCGCAGGACCTCATCCCGCCGAAGCCGACCACCGTGCTGGAGCGCACCGCCAAGTCGCCCAAAACAGCCGACAAGCCCACTGCCAAAGCCACCACTGCGCCCGCCGTGGCCGAAGCGCCCACCGAGGCAACGAGCCTGAACACGCGCCCCACGGCCCGCCGCCACCAGACGTCCATCTACATTTCGGCCGAGACGCATGCCTTTATGAAGCAACTGAGCACCATCACGGGCCGGGAAATCAGCTCGCTGACGGAGCAGATCATCGCCGAGTGGCGCAGCGCTAATCAGGAGCAGCTGCACGCCATCGTAGAGCAGTTCAAGCAGCGCCTGACGCTCTGAGGGGAGGGGAGGGGGGCACCTGCGCGATGAAATGAGCGAAGGGAACGGCTGTGCCACCTCCGAATGCCTTTACATGACCCCTCTGCGTTGACGATGAAAACCTACTACTTGGTCCGATATGTAGGGCGGCGCTTCCAAGGCTACCTGCTGAACCACTACAGCGACGATACCTTTGCCAGCGAAGGCGGAGCCGCGCTGGTGTTTCCAGACATAAACACCGCACACAGCTATCTGGTAGGCCTGGCCGAACCGTTTCGGCTGATTACCAGCGGCCTTAAGTTGAATCACACGCGATTCAGCAAAAAACTGATGCGTAGAAACAGGGCTTATACTGCCCTGCACCAGAACGTGGATGCGTACTTCGTCATCATGGACGCGGTCTGCCAGCTGGGTTCGGCCCCGTGGCAACAGGATGCCTCGTACCTGCTGCACCTGCTGATATCGCCCGAGTACGGCGTGCGTAAAACCAACGCACACATGCGGGCTACCGTATTGACACATATTCTTCAGTTCGAAACACTTCTGCGGGCGTATCCCCGAAAAGGACGGGTACAGCGTGTGCGCAAAGCCAGTGCAGCCGTGGCCCTGTATGAGGAATTGCAGCAGGCGGCCGAAGAACTGAAACAGGTAAAAGCAGGGAAGCTGAAAGCCCGGCCTGTAACCAAGTTGCGGACTGAACTGAGAGCAGGTGCTAGCTGCTGCCACATGCCCTACATACTCAGTCCCGACGCTGATACACGGCATCCGCAAGGCGGATAAGCGTACGCAACGGTACCGACTACCCCTCCAGCGCCATGGAGTTGGCAACCATGCGAATAGACTGCTTGCGCCATTCGCGGTCGGTAAAGTGCATGGCACTCCCAAGCGTCTGCCCGGCATGGGCAGCCCGCACGAGCTGTACAGGGCGTGGGGAACGGTTCATGTCTGCAAATGTATGAAAGGGTAACGGTTGACAGTAGCCAAAGCGTATCTGATGACTGTTCATGTAGGCGCAACCCTAGCACAAGAATTATTGCCCACTCCCCTCCCTCTGCGAGCCCTCCGCCCCTGATTCTCCTTCACTTTAACACTTCCTTTTACTAGGTTCGGGGCCCGTATGACCCGCCTGACGCCCATTCTGTTCCTGCTGCTGCTGGCAGGCCCGCTCCTGCATGCCCAGCAACCGCGCACCGTCACCCTGCGCGATGCCGCCACCCGCGACCCCCTGCCCGGGGCCACCCTCCGCTGGGCCACTGGCGGCGCCGTCACCAACGCCCGCGGCCAAGCCAACCTGCCCGCCTCTCTGACCCCCACCGACACCCTGACCCTGCACAGCGAAGGCTACCAGACCCTGCGTCTGCCCCTGGCCGCACTGGACGCGCAGGGTGGGGTAGTGGCGCTGGAAGAACGGCAGATAGACCTCGACGCCGTTGTCATCACGGCCAGCCGCTGGGCCGAGCGCCAGAGCGATGTGCCCCAGAGCATCAGCCGCATCCGCGCCCGCGACATCGCCTTCTACAATCCGGCGTCTACCCCCGATGTACTGAGCCACACCGGCAAGGTGTACGTGCAGAAGAGCCAGCTGGGCGGCGGCAGCCCCATGGTCCGCGGCTTCTCGGCCAACGGCCTGCTGCTGGTGGTAGACGGCGTGCGGTTGAACAATGCCATTTACCGCGGCGAAAACCTGCAAAACTCCATCATGATCGAAGGCCCCGCGCTGGAGAACGTGGAAGTGCTGTTTGGACCGGGGTCATCGCTGTACGGCTCGGATGCACTGGGCGGGGTGCTGAGCTTCAACACCCAGCGGCCGTACTTCAGTCCGACCGACACGGGGCTGGCAGTGTCAGGCGAGGGGTTTGCCCGCTGGGCCAGTGCGGCCAACGAGCGCACGGGCCACCTGTCGCTGTACGTGGGCGGCAAGCGCCTGGCCTCGTACACCTCGCTGACCGTGAGCGACTTCGACGACCTGCGGACGGGCAACATCCGCTCGCCCTATGACCCGGCCTTCGGGCGGCGCGACTGGTACGTGGAGCGCATCGGTGGCCGCGATTCGGTGGTGCGCAACGCCGACCCCAACGTGCAGCGGTTCTCGGGTTATACGCAGTACAACCTGCTGCAGAAACTGCGTCTGCGCCTGTCGCCCCGCGCCGAACTGCACTATGGCCTGTACTACACCACTTCCAGTGACATCCCGCGCTACGACCGCCTCATCGAAACCCGCAACGGCCTGCCCCGCAACGCCGAGTGGTACTACGGCCCCCAGCGCTGGCAGATGCACACCCTGGGCGCCGAACTGAAACAGGGCGGCTTCTTCGATGAGGCCCGCTTCACCGCCGCCTTTCAGGACTACACCGAGAGCCGCAACGACCGCCGCTTCCGCAACAACACACTCCGTACCCAGTTGGAGCAGGTGCGTATGCTGAGCCTCAACGCCGACCTGAAGAAAGAGCTGCGCGAGGGGCTGGAACTGTACTATGGCCTCGAAGGCTGGTGGAACGGCGTAACCAGCACTGCCACCAACCGCAACATCATGACGGGCAGCGTAGACCCCACCGGCACCCGTTACCCCGATGGCACCAACGACGTTTACAGCGCCGCTGCCTACGCCTCGCTGGTGTACAAGCCCACCGAAAAACTGACCCTTACCAGTGCGGCCCGCTACACCTGGTATGCCCTGCGCAGCACGTTCGTAAACAAGGCGTTCTTCCCGCTGCCGTACGACGAACTGCGGGTGCGGACATCGTCGCCGACGGGTGGGGTGGGCGTGGTGTACAACCCCGGCCATGCGTGGCGCTTCACGGCCAACGCAGCGGTGGGCTTCCGTGCCCCCAACGTGGACGACGCCGGCAAAGTGTTTGACAGCGCGCCGGGGCTGGTGGTGATGCCCAACGACGGCATTGCCCCCGAATATGTCTACACCGTAGAAGCGGGCGTGAGCAAGACCTGGGAAGGCCGGTTCACCGTGGGCGGCGAGGTGTTTCACAGCTGGATAGACGGCAGCATCGAACGGCGGCCCTTCCGCTACCAGGGGCAGGACAGCCTGGTATACGACGGCGTGAACAGCCAGGTGCTGGCCAATGTGAATGCCGGCCGCGCCTACGTGTGGGGCTTTACCCTGACGGTGAGCCTGGACCTGACCGAGCACTTCAGCCTGCGCAGCGTATACACCTGGCAGGACGGACGCAACCGAAACACTGGCTATCTGGTGCGGGCGGTGCCACCCAGCTATGGCCGCACCAGCTTGCGGTGGACACAGGGCCGTCTGCGGGCCGAACTGGCCGCCGACTACGCCGCCTGGCGCACCTTCGACCAGCTGCCGCCCGACGAACAGGCCAAAGTGATTTACAGCACGCAGGGCAGCCCCGCCTGGTGGACGCTGAACCTGCGCACCAGCTGGCGCCTGACACCCCACCTGCGGCTGGATGCCAGCGTGGAAAACCTGCTGGACGTGCACTACAGGCCGTATTCCAGCGGCATCAGTGCGCCGGGGCGCAACCTGCTGCTGGCCCTGCGCGCCAGTTTCTGAGAGGGGAGGGTAGGGGGACCGAGAACGCTAAAAGCCACGTCATTTCGAGCGCAGCGAGAAATCTACTTTTGGGCGACTCGTCGCCCGGCACGTACGTACACTCTGGCCTTCTACGGAGGCCCCAGTTAGATTTCTCAGGGAGGCTCCGCCAACCTTCGAAATGACGTAGCTTCTTTGATTAATTCTGACAAAACAGGAGGCGCTCCAACAGATTTATTCGCAGTGCTCGAAATGACGTGGTTGGGGATGCAAGCAGGTTGTCACTTCGCAGCGAGGGTACCGAGTGGAGAAGTCGCCTGGAGACGCAAAGAGGGTTTCTCCGCTTCGCTACGAAATGACAGAAAAGCGTTCTGGCCTAACCCAGATAGGGATTGAAGACGATGCGGGCAAGCCTGCCGTCGGTGAAATGCAGTTCCAGCGTAGCGGTTACCTCGGTGGCACTCAGTAAAATGCCGCCCTCATACTCGCAGACGGGCAGCAGCATGCCCTTGAGGCAGCGGCGCACTTCGTCGCGGGTCATCCCCACGCGAATGCCGTTGTACAGTGGCAGCTGGGGGGTTCGGAGGTCGAACCAGAGCAGGCTGTAACTCCCTCTGGCGGGGCCGTCGGTACTTCTGTGCAGGGCAAAAGAAGAAGAATCGGGCAGGCCGACGGTGAACACCGAGTCACAATCGCTGGTGCAGCCCTCGAAGAGTAGCCCGCCACGCACATAGGCCAAACCGCCCAGTCGGCGGCCCAGCGCTTCCGGATTCGGCAGGTTCTGGAACATCGCATTTGACGCCAACGGGTCATAGGTAAGCCGCTGGTCGGCACTGACCCGCGGGTGGTTGCTGCAATCGGCAATACCGGCTTTGGCCAGCGAATCGCAGAAAGCAGCGCGCACAGCCTGATTTTCCGACAGAAAAGCCCCCCACGAAGGTGACTTCAGCGCCTGATCACAAAACGCATTTGTGAGAAAAGGAGGGACAGGGGTGGAGTCGGCCCCCATCCAGTTGGCCGGATTGGTATCGGGCGGCCAGACTTCTGATGCCTGCTGCGTAGCCTTTCTTTCGCCACAGGCAACAGCCGCCAGCAGCACCAAAAACAGGAGGATAATGCGCATGGGAAGGATGGAACAGAGAAGGACTCAGCCCTGATAGACGCTGCTGCTGATGCGGTAAACGGTATCGGCGCGGAGGAAGAACGTGAGTCTGTTCATATCCTGGTAATCGCCAATAACTACCAGGTTGTCGAACTCCAGCATGGGGTACACCAGCTGGCTCAGTTGCTTCACTACGTCGCGGCGGTGCGAACCTACCCGCAGGCCACCACGCACTGGCAATTGGGGAGTGAAAACGTCGCAGGAAATGAGGTCCATCCGGCCTGCATCCAGAGGCTTTCCCGAAGGATCACGGCGGGCAAAAACGCGTCGAAAGGGCAGGATGGTGCTATCGGGAAAACGAAGGGTATAAAGCGAGTCGGGGTAGTCTTCATAGCCGGGAAAAGGCTCTACCTCCATCCGCCAGGGCTGGCCTACCAGTTGGGCACAGGGCAGGAAGGAAGCCGAATTGGCGCCGGTCAGCAGATCCTCGCACGCAAAAGGGTTTCGTACCAGCGTCCAGCTCTCCTGCAACTGTGGGTTCTGCTCGGGGGTAGCGTCCTGAAGTTGAGTCCACTGGGATGCAACCGCCTTTAGGTTGTGGCTGCGCAGGGCCCCAGTATTGGAATAGCCCCGCAAGACATCAATACCGTACAGCGTGCGGAGGGTATCGCTCGCAACCCTGGGCGAGTCGGACTCGGCATTCCCGCGTGCCTGCTCGGGCGACGGAAGGCCGACGGCAGGGGTGCTGTCGGCAGCAGAGGCGACCTGCTGTTGTGGTACACGGTTTTCACCACAGCCTACAGCGGCCAGTAGGAGAAGGGATAGGAGATAACGGCGCATGAAACGAAAAGAAGTGGCGTTCAGCCCTGATAGACCCCACTGCGGATGCAATAAACGGTATCGGCGCGGAGCAGGAAAGTAAGTACAGACATCGTTTGGAAGTCGCTGATCTGGATAAGGTTATCGAACTCCAGCACGGGATATACCTGATGGCGAAGCTGCTGCATCACCTCGCGGCGGTGCGAGCCTACCCGCAGGCCACCGCGTATGGGCAGCCGGGGGGTATAGATGCGGGCAGAGACAAACGCCAGCCGCCCCGGCAGATCTACCGTCCGATTACCCGCATCGTCCTGCCGTTCCACCCGCCAGCGCCGGAATTGCAGTACGGTGCTGTCGGTGAAATGCAGGCGGTACACCGAGTCGGGATAGGCATCTGCATCAGGGAAAACGGTGGCTTCCATGCGCCAGGGCTGGCCCACGAGCTGTGCATATGGCAATAGCGAGGCCAAATCCGCGCTTGTGCGCTGGTCTTCTAAGGCAAAAGGGTGCCACACCAGCAGAAAGGCCTCGCGCAGACGGGGGTTGTCGCGTTCCGACGCGCTTTCCATTTCCTGCCAGCGCGAGCCCACTGTGGCCAGATTATGGCTCCTGAAACCACTGGCCTTAACAGGCCAGTAAAGCGGTGGCACGTAATGGAAACGGGCACGCAGACTGTCCATCAGCGCCTGACGCGCCGCAGTCTGTGCCTCCAGCGAGTCACGCCGCAGCATATCAAGGCTGGGAGTAGTGGGTGCGTAGAAGCCGCTGGCGTCGGGCCCATAGGGCACATCAGGCGGGGGTAGGCTACCTTCCGTCTGTTGCTGCTGGGGCTGCTGTGGAGCCCGGTTTTCAGCACACGCCCAGAGCAGGAGCACTATCCCCAGAGAAACGGCAAAACGCATACGGAAAGATAGCAGCCAAACTGGACAACAGATGCCCCAAACGGGTCAAAAACCCCGCACTTAACACCCATTTTCCCGGCATTGTGCTAGATTCAGGCTCTCCACCTCCTGTTATGCAGACCCCACCCGTTTCGCCGACCCGGCACCCCATGCTCGGCACCGACTGGCCCGTGTACCTGCTGGGCCTCTACACACTGGCATTGGGCCTGTTTGAACTGATGCTCATCGGCGGCGCGTTCGACTGGCCCCTGAAAGCCCTGCTGCTGCTGGATGGCAGCGTGCGTGCAGGGTTTGCGCTGCTGCGCATGGCCGGAGCCGCCTACGCCGACAACCCCGAGATGCAGACCCGCGCCCGCCACCTGCCCATGAGTCTGGGCGAGGCCATCGGCTGGCTGCTGGACCGCCCCCTGCGGCAACAGGCACCCGAAGCCCCCCGGCGCTGGCAGCAGCTGCTGGGCCTGGTATTCGACGCCTTTCTGATAGGCGCGCTGGCCTTCGGCAGCATCAACTACCGGTTTCTGTTTCTGGCACGGCTGCTGTACTTTCTTTTGGCGCTGGACCTGCTCCGACAGTTGGGCCATGCCTGGCTGCTGCAACGCTACCCACAGCCCTCGCCCCTGCTCGACAGTCGGTCGGTACAGGTGCCCCGCGGTGCCGGACTGGTACTGCTGTTCATGGTGATGCTGCTGGTGCGTGGGGTGCTGCCTGCCTGGAGCCAGGGCGGACGCACCAGAGAACTGGTGTTCAGTAGCGTGCTGCTGCTGGTAACGGCCGGGCTGGGGCTCGTCTTCTATCCGGCCACCAAACACTGGCTGGCCCGCCTGTTGCAAAAGCTGGACTGACGAGCAATGCCTCTGCCTCAGCTGCCGGTCTTGCGGGGCAGCACGGGGGCGTAGTGGAAGATCTGCTGGAAGTGCTGCTGGTTGGCCAGTTCGAAGGGGTCAGACGGCTTCTCGAAGGCGAACAGCTGGGCGTCCAGATACGCCTGGTACTTGGCGCCGATGTCCTTGGGCGTGAACTTCCAACTCTGGAAATCGTAGTCGTTCACCTCGGCCAGCTCGGGTGCCAGCGTGCGGTACAGCTCCAAGAGGTTGCGTTCCAGTGTCTCGGAGAAAATCTTGCGGCGCTGGAGTATCCGCTCCTGTTCTGACAGCGAGGCCAGGTCGTGGAACGTAATGGACAGTGTGTAGGGGAACCGCTGCTCGGGCGTGGTGGCCACGAAGCGGTATTCGAACTGCCAGCCCGTGACCTCGTTGAGGATGTCCACCAGCTGCTTCATCTTGAACTTGCGCTTGCGCACGTCCGATACACCTTCCTTGCCCGTGAGGTGGGAGAGGGTGTTGAAGTCAATTTCGACGGTATTGGCCTGGTGGTCGTTGCGGGCGTTGTACAGACGCAGTTTGGTGCGCTCGCCCTCGAGGTAGAGGTACAGGCGCTGCAGGTTGATCTTACCCTGGCGCAGGGCGTTGTACGTCTCGAGGTTGAAGGTGGCGAAGCTCTTGGAGAGGTTGCCGATGATGTCGGGGTTGTACTCGAAACGGTAGTAGCGCTTGTCGCGGTTGCGGGGGTCGGTATAGAGGGTGAGGTTGCGCAGAATCTGCACCGATTCGAGGCGGAACGCCTGCAACGTGCGCGAGTGGCTGGGCAGGGGCCGTGTGAAGGCCAGCGCCTGCGACGACAGGCGGAACAGCGCGTTTTCCAGCACCGAGTCCCACACGAAGGCTTTGTCGGGGGCCTGCTTGTCTACGGGGTTGGCGTGCTTGCGGAACAGGTTGGCCTTGTCGTAGCGCATGGTGCGGCCGAAGTGGTTGGGCTCCAGCTGGCCGCTGTTCAGGAGGTCGGGCGTCTGCAGGGCGTAGGAGATATATACCACGAGGTCGCGGCAGAGCTGCTCGTCTTCGCCAAACTGGCTGAAGTCGAGGACGTTCTGGGTAAAGTTGCGGTCCAGCCGGTGCAGCTTGTCGATGGGGCCGGTGGCGGTGGCATTGGCGGCGAGGAGGTCGCGCTTGCCACGGGTGCGGGGCTTGCCCACCGCCCGGCTCTGGGGCACCGCGGGCGCCGAGAGATTGAGCAGACTCAGCTGTTGCACGGGTTCGGCCTGGGCCGATGCGCCGGTACGGGCGTCCTGGGGCTGTAGTTCCGGAGTAAGGCTCACAACGGCGGCAGGGTGAAAGGATGAAAAGCAATGCGCCCGGTGCTGAACACACCACTTGCACTGCCAAACTTCCACTCATTGCACAACTTTGCGCTAGACATTCTCACTTACTTTTCCACGTCCGCTAGACACGTGGAAAACGCTTCTGTGTATTCCGTTAGACATTTTGGCAGACAATCGTTGTTGCAGCGGGGACACCGTGAAGGCGATTTTTGACGTATCGTGAATACGCTCTATGCAACTCGGACCATTGTTCCCGATTTCACACCCTTAAGCCCGATCAGCTGCCAAAAGACCTATTCATGTAGCAGCGGGAACACCCAACCATTTTCATTCCCTGTTGTAATATCTAATCTATGTATGTATTTCTATTTATATAGAAGTGGCCGTTGGAACAAGGTTGTTGGAGCGGGAAAATCGCCGATTCTGCGCTATAACAGGTTAATAAATAGCGCTTTGGTCTGACAGATGTCGTACGGATATTTTTCCCCGCTGCAACACAGGCTGAAGTCTGTCTGTTCAGCGCAGTAAGTCAGGCCAGACGCAAGTGTATCAGCAGGTTAGGGATAGGAGCCAGGGCCGTACCGCTGTGTTCCCGTTGCAACAGGGGTGGTGAAAAGCGTCCCCGATGCAACACCGGTCTGTCCTCGTTCCAACACCAGTGCATTCCCGGTGGTACAGCGGTGTCTCAACGTGTCTAACTGCATCGTTTTGAAGGCTGCCTACTGGGTGTTCCCGTTGCAACAACGCTTTGTTCCCGTTGGTACACGGGTCTGTTCCCGTTTCCACACCCCAAAATTCCCGTTGCTACAACGGTGGAGGCCTTTCATCCGTCAGTCCGTCGTGCCTTGTGTTCCCGTTGCAACAGCAGTCTGTTCCCACTCCAACACCGGTTGTGTTCCGCTTGCAACAACGGTATGCAAGCGGAACACCCACTGGAAATCCCCGCGTTAGACGGGCAGCTGGGAGCAGGTCAGGCTGTCAGTGGCGTGCAGGGCGGGCCAGCAGCTGGTCGTTCCAGTCCTTGGCGCGGGGCCGTTCCCGCACAAGCAGCGTGGCTGGCCGCACACTGCGGATGAAAGCCTCCAGCCGCTGGCGCGTGTCAGGGTCGCTGTTCAAACGCACCTCCCAGCTCAGCGGGCCGGTGGGCACCAATGCCGGAGCCAGCAGCAGCGAATGGGCAAACGCCGCCTGCCACTGCGCCTGCATCCACTGGTCGGCCGCTTCGGCGGGGGTAGCCGGGGCGGGTTGAACGCTCAGCCGCAACAGCCACTGGTGACTGCGCAGCAGGCCCACGCGCACTGCCACTGTGGCGGGCAGGTCGCCGGGGCGGGGCAGGCGCACTTCCTGTCGCGGCGGACCCAGCAGTCCCAGGCACGCCAGGCTGTACCGCTCGCCGGTGGTGTCGCTGTCGAAGGCCAGCAGCACCTCGCGGGGTTTGTGCTGGTCTATATACTGTTGCATCAGCGCCAGCTGCGGGGCGGCCAGCTGCCCGTTGGTAGCCAGATACACTGTGGTGGGCGTGTAGGCTTTGCCGCGGATCAGGGCATGCGCCAGCGCATCCAACGGGCTCTCTACCAGCACAAAGCGCAGCACATCGCGGCCGCTGGGCCAGTTGGAGTTCCACAGCCCCAGCGCCTTGCGCGAGCCCGCCTGTGCGCCCTTGAAGGCAGGGCCTTTCAGTTCGAGGCCTACGACGGTATCCCCCGCCCGAATGGGGAAGGCAACGCGCGGCCCGGTGGGGTGGGGCACCTGCCCCAGTGTGTTGGCGAAAAGCGGACTGTCGAGCACCGCGTCTGTCAGGCCCCGCTGGTGCAGGTAGGCCCGCACGCTACCCAACGGCTGCCACTGGAAGCTGGGCAGAGGACTGGTTTCAAGCTTGGCATCATCAGCCGAGAAGGCAGGGGGGCGGGCCGCACTTGCTGGGGCATTGCCCATGACAAAGGCCACGGCCTCCAGAAAGGGCAGGCCCAACCGATTCATCACCAGGTTATAGATGTCGCCGCGGTCGTCGGGCTGGTAGGGGTTGATGTAGATCCAATGGCCATGCGGCGGCAGGCGGTGCACCAGCAGCAGGTCGGTGGGGGAGTGGGGGCCGCGGTAGGCGCGGCGGGTGGCGTCGGAGCGGGCGCGCAGGGGCTGGTACCCCAGGCGGTCGCAGGCAAACTGCCCGAGGTCGAGGTCGGTCTTCCAGCGGTCGAGCGCGGCGCGGTCGGGCATGGGGCAAAGATAACGGGAGTGGGGCGCAGTCACCCGATGTTCTCAGCCGTCGACCTGCCCGGCGGCTTCCTCCTGGTATTGCTTCAGGGTTTTGCCCTGTGCGTCCTTCCACTCTATGCGGCCATTGGAATTCCGACCCAGAATCACTCTGGCGGCAGCAGAGGGCGAGGGAAATGCATAGTCCTGCTTGAAGTAATAGTACAGCCCCATGCTGTCGGGTACCACTACCCCTTTGTCTATCAGGTTGTAACGTTGCTGCATCAGGTCGCGAGTGGCGCTGGGCAAACCTTCCTTAACCATCCGGCTGTCCTGCTGCACGGTAAACCCGCTGCTCGACTCCCAGCCATGCGCCAGCACCGTGCCCCGGGCTGTCAGCTGGTACATCACACGGGGTGCATCAGGCATCTGGGGGTCGGTGGGAGGGTTACTGGCCGGGCGCTGTAGGACATCGAAGAAGTCGAAGCCCACCACTGGCAGGCAGGAGTACAGCTCCTCCAGGTAATGGTCGCAGTAGTCGCGGTCGGCATCCGAAAGCGTGGGCAGCTGCATGGCGTTGCGGTTGTCGAGGTTACAGCGCCGCGCCTCCTTGGCGCGCTCCAGCAGCATGGCTTCGAGGTACTGAATGTGGGCTTTGTTGAGCCGCAGGTCTGCCGACCAGAAGCAGTAAACGGTGTCCCAGAAGTCCTTGCTGGCGTGGTGGCTGCGGAGGCGGGTTTCGATGGGGTCGCCCTCGCCGATGTAGAGCGTAGGCAGGTCGTTGTCGTCGCGCTCCTCTGTGCCTACCAGCACATAGACGCCGACTTTGGAGCCGCGGGCAAAGTAGTCCTGTATCTGGCCGAAGAGCGAGCGCGAGCACACCATGATGGTGCCCGTCCAGTTGGACTTGCTGATGATGCGCATGCCCTTGGGGTCGCCGTGGGGCATGTAAACCTGTATGTCGTAACCGCGTGGCATGAGAAGGGAGAATGCGCGGCAATATGGGCGTAAAAGCAGGACTGCGGCACAGTTCAGTAGAAAAATGCCAAGACTGGATTCTTAATTACTTTACATAAGATAAATTATATAATTTCTACTTCTTGCCATATTCCTACATTCGTTGTTAAACGAGCGCCTATCCAGATGCCTCCCAAAATTCTTTGCCTACTGCTGGCACTCTCCCTGATGACCTCCCAGGTGTTCGCGCAGCGCATCTACAGCCGTCCGATCACCCTCGATGCAGCTGGCCAAGCCCTCGCTTCTGACCGCCAGTTTGTGCCTTATACCACCTTTTGGAAAGGCGACACAATGACGGTATTTAACACTCACAAAGACGGTCCACATACCGCCGTTTTTCTGCTGGACCGTCCTGTCGGCATGCTTCGCCTCCTCTCCAACACACCTGCAACGGCCTGGGCCGCAAGACAAGACCTGTATGCCCTGACCGACACCAGCTTGAGTGCTCAATACCTGCCAGAGCTGCTGCTGCTAAACAACGGCACCCGTCTGCAGGCCATCCCCGGCACCCTCTTCAACTACCTGCACCCATACCAGTATGTACGCCTGGCCCACATCGGGCGCACGCTGGTGCTGTCAGCTAACTATCTAAGGAAGAAAGAAATGGCCTATTTCACTTCTGTCCGCATCTTCAGAGACGAAAGGGAAACAACGCTATCAGGACAGGAGTTACTGGGGGTAGATGCCGCCAACAACACGCTCTTCCTCTACCATGAAGCAAAGAAAACACTGTCGACGTACAGTCTGGCACAGGGATGTACAACGGTGCAGGCGGCTGCAGGTGCCAATCTGTACATGGCAAAACTGCTGGCACAGCCGACCCCAAACGAGGTGCTGATAGTCCTCGACGAACTACCGGGAGCAACTCCAGCCGCACTTCTAGTTTCCTTCCAATGATGGCTGAACCGTCACAGAAACCTCGCGAAAAGAGTCTAGAAGACATCCGGCAGATGCTGAAGTAAACTACTCATTTCAGTAGTTGCATAGAGCAGGATGCCGGATTCCCCCTGCGGCCCAGACCCTGAAAGCCCGGCAGACAGCCAGACACTGGTATTCAATGGTTCGGATTTTCAATTGTTGCCAACCGACAGGCAGCCCCGTCCTCCGGCCTAGATTGACACAGCCGAACCCAGGTGAAGGAAAATAAAGGCAGGCAGTGCCATGACTTGCAGAGCGCCCGCGGCAGCACCGCTGCCATCATCTGGCTACATTTCCGCCAGAACAGGCGCGGGCGGTGAAACGCATGCCCCGGCTGAGTAACTTCGCTGCCTGAACCCTAAACGCATGTCTGAAACCGCCGTCAGGAAACCCCGCATACTGGTTGTTGGCACAATTAACAGACCGGATATCGTGCGGATGTTTGATGAAGCAAAGCACAGCTGCGACCTCACCTTTCTGGAATACCGCTATAACTGGGGGATAGAGTCGAACCGCGAGATTTACAGCCCGTACGGGCGGCTGGTATGCTGGTCGGACTATGGCAATACCGTGCAGTTGCTGGACGATGTGCAGCCAGACAAGATTGTCTTCATTTTCGTTGAGTCCTACCTCCAGATTCTGCTCAATGCCATCGCCAAACGAAAGGGCATCCCGACACTGTACCTTGAGCATGGGATCCGGCTGCCCTACAAGTATCAGTTAGCCTACCGAAATAAAGCAGGATATAAAAAGGACACGCATACTCCCAGCCGCGAAGAACGCGTGCACATGATGCGCAACAACCTACACATGGTCAGGTCGATGCTCTCCGTCGGGTTTTCATTCTTCCGCCGCTTTGTCTCGCTACTGATTCGCAGCCGGCGGGAAGGCCATTCGCTCGAACTGCTCAGCGAGTTTGCCGCACTCCGCAGGGTAGACAGCTACATCAGTTTCTCCCCGATGATCTTTGAGTTTACCGAGCATTTCCTCCAGTTGGATCAGACTGCAAGGGTACACCATATAGGCATACCCCAGTTCGACCACCTCTTCCAACACAAGTCGGCGGCAGCACCGGAAAACGACACTTTGCTTTTTGTTGGCACGCAACTGCACAATGCCAACCTGCTGGGCTGGAACCCAGAGAACTACGGCGCATTCATTCGGGAATTGTTCATCCTCACCCGTTCAGAAAGGATAAACAAAATCTATTTGAAGCTACACCCTGGCGACAAGCATCCGATTTGGGACGAACTGCTGAAGGATCAACGCTTTGAAATCGTGACTGATGAAATGCTTCCTGAAGCCATCGCCAAAGCGGGTTTGACCATTGCCTTCTACTCCACCATGCTCCTCCCCATAGTGGTGCACCCCTCTTCGGTGGTATTCCTGCTGGAAATGCACCCAGCACCAGAGCCCGTTCTCCTGTCACAACAATTCGTCGATGCCCAGGTAGCGCACGTTGCCTACACGCTCGCCGAACTCAAAGACCTGATGACCCGCAGAGCTGAAATAGGTGCCATTCAGGCACAATACAAATCCGCCTTCGCGGAATACGCCCTCACCAGCACTGACGGGAAAGCCAAGTACCGTCTGGCAGAAATCCTGGCCAAGTGATGGCTGTACGCTGTCGGCCGACTGCCTGTCAGCCCGGCGCTCACCAGAATGCGCGAGCCCTTAAGCGCACTACATAGCCATATACCCCCTAACTTCACCCTCGAAACTACTATCCAATGAGCGCTGAGCTTAGAAAATCCATTCTGTTTGTCTCCATCGCTTTCCCGCCCAAGCTGGACCCGGAGGCAATTCAGGTGGCCAGGTACTTCAAGTACCTCGCGGCACAGAATGCATTGGATATCGATGTGGCAACCTCTGGTCCTACCCTCTGGATGACTGAAGATGCGCGCCTGGCCCATTATGGCGAAGGTGCCCGGCAGGTGGTCAAGGTGCCGATAACCGAGCCGAAGTACATTTCCATTCTGATCAACAAACTGTTCCGGGCCCTGCTGCTTTTACCCGATACCCGCCTCAGTTTTCATCTGCGCTGGAAGCGTGTGGTGGCCGCCCTGCAGAAGCGACCCGACATTGTCTATGCCCGGGCGTTCCCGCTCAGCTCGGTGCTGATGGGCTACAAACTGGCCCGGCATTATGACGCACCCCTGGTAATGCACCTGAGCGACCCCTGGGCCGACTCGCCCATCCTGCGTTTCTCGGGCCTCTCGCTGTGGTTTCAGAAGCTGTGGCAGAAGAAATGTTTCCAGTACGCCCGCTGGATCGCCGTAGCATCGCCCCGCATGCTGAGCTTCTACAAAGCAAAGTATCCCGAGTTCGGCGACAAGTTCGTGTACATGCCCAATGTGTACGACCCCGCCGACATCGCCCCACCAGCCCCCCAAGGCAACGCCACTGACCCGCTGACACTTGTATACACTGGCAGCCTCAACGGCCCCCGGCAACCGCTGGCCCTGCTTCAGGCACTGACCAAACTGCACCAGACCCAGCCAGACATTGCCAACAGGCTGGCAGTGCACATGGTAGGCCCATTCGACCAGACCGCCCTGAAACAGATTGCCGACGCCAACCTGCCCTTTGTCCACAACCACGGGCTGGTCCCTTTCAAGGAATCGCAGGAGTGGCAGCGCAAAGCCGACGTCCTGCTCATTATCGACAGCAGCGAAGACGACCCAGACAAGGCGCTGTTCTTCCCCAGCAAGATTCTGGACTACATGGTGGCGCAAAAACCCATTCTTTCTGTCACACCGCTGGGCAGCACCACCCGTGAGATTCTGGCAGGCCCCCACTACCATCATTTCGCGCACGCGGAGACCGACCTGATGGCAGAATGTATCGCGCAGCTGTTGGAAGAAAAAGCCAACACACAGGCGCAGTCAGCGCCCGGTCTTGACATCAAATACTCAGCTGAGCACAATGCCAAAAGGCTGCTCACTTTGCTCCAACAAGTATGAAAAAAATTGCCGTGGTGATTGGAACGCGCCCGGAAGCCATCAAACTGCTTCCGCTGGTGCATGCCTTCAACCAGCTGCCTGACGTGCGCTGCCTGTTGATTTTTTCGGGACAGCACAAAGAAATGGTCCAGCCACTCTTTGAGCTCTTTGACGTCCAACCCGACCTCCAGCTGGAAGTCATGGTCGAGAACCAAACGCTCAGCGGGCTGACGGCCCGGCTTATCACGAAACTGGATGAGGCGTTTGTGGCCGAGAAGCCCGACATGGTAGTGGTGCAGGGCGACACCACCACCTGCATGGCGGCCTCGCTGGTGGCACATTACCACAAAATCAGAATTGCGCATGTGGAAGCGGGCCTGCGCACCTACGACCTCTTCAGCCCGTTCCCTGAAGAAGCCAACAGGAGAATTACCGACGTCATTTCTGATATCCAGTTCACCCCGACGGATATCGCCACCCAGAACCTGGTTTCCGAGAAGTCAAAAGCCGAGATACACAACGTGGGCAACACCGTTGTGGATGCCCTCGAGCTGATTGTGCGAAAGGTGCAGAAAGACCCTGCGCCCTATGAAGAACGTTTCCAGCACATAGTAACGCCGAAGGCGAAAATTGTGCTCATTACCTCGCACCGCCGCGAGAACTTCGGGGCCGGGTTGAAGGAAATCTGTGACGCCATTGCAGAACTGGCCGACAGCCGCCCAGCCTACCGGTTCATTTTTCCTGTGCACCTCAATCCCAACGTACGCAGCATTGTGCACCAGAACCTGGGCCAGAAAGCCAACGTGTTCCTGCTGGACCCCCTGCGCTACGACGAACTGGTGTTCTTCATGCACCGGTCGCACATCATCCTCACCGATTCCGGCGGCATACAGGAAGAAGCGCCTACGCTGAACAAGCCCATTGTAGTGATGCGCGACACCACCGAACGGCCGGAAGGCGTGGCTGCGGGCTGTGCCATCCTGGCCGGAGCCAACCGAAAAGCCATTGTAGACGCGTTCACCCGCATCGACGAGTCGGCCGAGGTGTATCAGCAGATGGCCTCTGTGCCCAACCCGTACGGCGACGGCCAGTCGTGCCGCCGCATTGCAGAACTGTGCGTTAGTTACCTTCAGCAGAAGGTAGGCGCGCCAGCCTGATAACCCTACTCCTCGAAACGGCCCAGCGCCGTTAGCGGTTGCCTTTGGCGCCTTCCATCTGCCGCAGCAGCAGCGCCATCTCGATGTCCTCGTAGGTGTCTATGTCAATGGCGCGCTGCCAGGGCATCGGGAAAAACCGGTGGTCGGGGCCGTAGAACGTCTGCGATGCCAGCAGGGGCTGCACATTGGCTATCCAGGTAGCGCCCGTGGGGCAATACAGCTGGGGCAGGTCCTGCGACCGCACTGCGCCTTTCATCACTTCGGGGAACAGCGCCTCGGGGCGACCATCCGGCCCCACCTTGTGCGCCCACCACGGGTGAAACCAGCCGTAGTCGAAGCAGCTGAGCTGAAAATCGGCACCCGACTGCTCGAACTGCTGCATGGCGGCCAGTATGTCTGCGGCCGTACGCAGGGGGCACACCGCAAACAGCTGCACCACCGTATCGAAACGCCAGCCACATTCGGCTTCCAGGCGTTGCAGCGTCTCGGCAGTAGCCAGGCTCACGGGGCTGTGGTCGTCGCCAAACTGGTTGCGCAGAAAGGGCACCTCGGCCCCGTGCGCACGCGACACCTCGGCAATCTCGGCATCGTCGGTAGACACCACTATCTTGTCAAACAGGCCTGTTTCCTGAGCGGCTTCGATGGTCCAGGCGATAAGCGGCTTGCCGGCAAAGTCAATGATGTTCTTGCGGGGCACACGCTTGGACCCGCCGCGGGCGGGGATGATGGCGACAGTGGTACGGGCCTTGGCTGTAGACATGGCGGTAATGGGAAATCGGAGGCAGCGAAGATACAGGAGGTCAGCGGGAAGTCATGCCCAGCTCTATCAGCTGAACAACAGAAAGCGTCTCGGCACGTTCCAGCTGCTGCTGGCGCGTGTCAATCTGGTCCAGGAACGCGCGGATGGCAGCCCGGAAGGCGCTGAAGCTGTCGGCAAACTGATTCGTAACCTGCCCGCTGGTGCCAAACCAGTGCATACGGATGGGCACCGGCAGGCTGCCCACTGCGCCAAAACGCAGGTGCATGCCATTGTCCAGCGTAAGGGCCAGGGTAGTGCTGGTGCCTACGGTGGCGCTGGAATGTGCCGCTACCTGGCCCATCAGGCCCCGCTGCCGCAGCTGCGCCACCACCGGCTCTATGATGTGCACTGCGTAGGTAGGCCAGTACTTCGGCGTCACGGCGTCTACAAACTTCAGCTCGCCCAGCGAGGCCCACTCGGCATCGGTCAGTTGCAGCTCGGCGCCATAGCGCAGGGCCGAACAGGTGTAGATCTGCTCGGGATACTGTTGCAGGGCCAGCAGCGCCTCGGCATCGGCGCGGCTCAGGGCAAACGGCTTGTCGATGTACACCGGAATGCCCGCCTTGAGGAAAGGAGCCGCAAACCGGTAATGGTTCTGGGCATCGTCGCGGGCCAGCAGCAGGCCGTCTATCTGGCCGATCATGTCTTCGGGCTGGGCCACTACGTGCGCAATGCGCGAGGCAGCAGCTACATCGCGGCTCATGGCCTCGTCCTGCGTCCAGATGTGGGTGACGGTGGCCCGGTGCCCCAGTGAGTCGTCGGGCCACCGCTGCTGCGCCAGATATTGCGGAATCACCGGAAACGGGCAGCTGGCCATTGCCGCTGTGTCATAGCCGTTGCAGATGGCCGACCACGAGTACGGGTGTCCGTTGCCCTCGCTCATGCCGATAACGCCGAGTCGTATCATTGTGCCGATTGCTTTTTGGCTTCCAGGTATTTGTTCTTCTTCCACTTGAAGGGCAGCACCACTTCGTCGTTGGCGATGCCATAGGTGCGGGCCCATTCGGCGCAGCGCGGTGCCACCAGCGGCAGCAGGGCACGGTGTTCGAGGTTCAGGGCCAGCTGGGCGGCGTCCACCACCCCCACCACCACCACATCCACCCCGGGCGTAGCGGCTACGTAGGCCAGCAAAGCCTGATACAGGTTCCAGCCTTCCTGCGCGCACATCTGCTGGAAGGCCAGCAGCTGGGGCGGGGCAAAGCCGAAAAGCGACACCAGTTCGGCTTCCGTCAGCTGGGGCAGGCCCTGCAGAAACGCCGACCGCACGTGCACTTCCACGCCGCGGGCTTTCAGCTGGGGCAGCAGCGGCAGAAACCGGCCATCGAAGACGCTGAAGGGAATCTGGATGAGGTCGAAACAGCCTTCGGGGGCCTGGGCCAGCAGGCGCTCGGTCTGTTCGGGCGTGTACACCGAGAAGCCGATCTTCTGGATGCGGCCAGCGGCTTTGGCCGCGCGCAGTACCTCCAGCGACTCCGGCACCTGAAAGTAGGTTTCGCAGTCGTGGTAGATGTAGCCATAGAGATGGTCGGTCTGTAGGCGGCGGAAGGTCTCGGCCAGTTCGGCGGCGGGGTCCCAGCCCTCGCGGGGCGGGCGCAGCTTGCTGATGAGGCGGCTTTGTGGCAGGTGCTGCTGCCACAGTCCACCCAGCACTTCTTCCGAGGTGCCGTAGGCAGCGGCAGTATCCACCACCGTCAGGCCGCTGGCGGCACAGAGGTCCAGTATGCGGGCTACTTCCGGGGCAGGGGTCTGGCCACGGTCATTGGCGATGCCATAGTCCAGCCCAAACTGTACCGCGCCCAGCCCAATCGTTGCGTAAGGCATGACGGTTTATGCGTTGCGGTGGGGGTAAACGTTCATCGTAGCGATGTCTGGCCCCGCATTGGGGCGCGTAAAGGTAGGGAGAAACGGCGCTGCCCGTAGTGTGGGTGCCGATGTGCAAATAATCGCATCTTGGTGGCAAAGCCTCGCCTTCTGATGGCCCGGAAACCCCTGCTCCTGTCGGCTGGCGCATCACGCAGGTAGTATACTGTCAGATGGGCGGGTCTGTACGCCAGATTGTTTTGTCAAAAACAGCCATCTATATTGGCTGCCATACCATGAGAGCACTCCTCGTTCTTGCCCTTTGGTTACAGTGGGGCTCCACCGCGGCCGCACAGTCCTGCCACACGCTGCTGTTTCTGCCCACCAACTACCAACAGCGCTTTCGCGCGGAACCCACCCCCGACTTTGTGGAGGTTGACACCCTTGATGACGCCCCCACTTTCTACGCCCTTTTAACTGGCCGCACCCAGACAGCCGGCAACATCCTGCGGCTGGAAATCGGTAACCAACGGCTGGCCTACACTGACGACACAGCTGCCCTTGGCGATCTCCGGTTTCCGAGCTGTCGCCTTCAGCTCTTCGTCTTTCTGGAGGGCCAGCCGGAAAACAGGGCCTGGCGGCTGACACAGGAATTCTGCATCCAGCACACCACCTTTCGCAGGGACGCCCCGGGCGGTATCCTCGAACTGCAACTGCCCGAGAACGCCAGGCCTGTCGCCAATCGCCTGGCCGTCCGCCTGATTTATGAAGACGAAACCGTGTGGCAGCTGCTCACCCCTGATGCCGCCGATGAATAACCCCACCCTCCTGCACCCCACCGCCACAACCTGCAGCTATCGGAGCGGCTGCCAAGAACAGGGCCTGTAACCTCGCGACGCCCCCCTATTCCACTGCTCATATTCTCTGTCTACGTCCATGATGTCTCCCGAGGCCTTTTTTGCTTTCTGCAACGCCTGCTTCTCCTTTCTGGAAACTGAATTCCGGTTTGCGGTGAAAGAGGCAACGGCCAATGGGAATGCCTTCTACACCCTGCGGTATGGCAATGCCAGGTTGGAAATACAGATTGCACTGGAAAATGTGGCTGAGTTCCTTCAGGTGACGGTTTACGACCTTCGTTCGCCAGAAGCCGCCTCCGCCCGTCTGGGTACTCCGCTGGCCCAGCTGAACCAGCAGTACATGCCAGACATCAGCCCGGAAGCCAAACAGGCAAATCACGAAGCTTTTGCCGCCTGCACGGCCGCCACGCCGCTGGAGCGCAGCCTGCTGAAACAGGCCAAAGACCTGCGCCTGCTGCTCACTTCTGCCGCACTCGTGCCATGAAACTGCCACGCATCACCCTTCGCCATGCTGTGCCCTATCGGCTGGCCCTCTTTTCCTTACAGCATACAACGGCACAGCATGCTGCCAACACTACCGCACCGACAAATGGTGCCAGATACTGTAAAGTTTAACATTTAACTTTATATTGCCTCTATATCCACGCGGACTCAGACGCCTCAAATAAATTTTATATTTCAAAAATGCTTTATTCCAAGGAGAAAGATCTGAATTATCTGTGGCTGTTCGTAATTATATTAATTCTAATAGCGGCTATTACAGTGCCACTTCCATCTCCTATTGATAGGATCGTAAAAAAACGTGAAGAAGTATGTGCATTTTACAGACTAGAACTGAACGAGCCTATTTCCTCGTTCGCACAGGAAAGAAGGGGGCATGTTCTATACCTTGAGTCTGGCAAAAATTTTATCATCCATATGGAAAGGCAAGAATCACTGGATTCATTTATTGAGCTGGGGTTATGGCGGCGGGATACCATTTCCAAAGAGGCTAATTCAACCATTATCAATATAAAATCAAATGGATACGCATACACATTCTATACAGAAAAAGCCAAATGTGATGAATCGCGGAATCCGTAACAAAAAATTGCCCGCGGAAAGCCTGCTGCGCACTTCAACCCCTACCCCATGACGCAGAAGCCAGACATCCCGTTAATGGAACAGCTGAGGGCAATATCAGACCGGCATTTCGACACCGACCGGTTTGCCCTGGCCAATACCCTGCAGGAAAACCATGCCTGCCCCGAAGATTACGATAGCTTCCTTGATGACTATTTCACTACCCTGAACATAGATCCCAAAGGCTTTCGCTTCAGCGATTATTTCGACGAAGAGACAGGCCTGTGGGGTATTATCTTCGACCTGATTGACCGAGCGAAGGGCCGAGGGCCGAAGCGCCTGCTCACCTATCAGCATCTGCTGGATGTAGCCGAAAAAGGCAGATGGTTCGACCCGCCGCCTCCGGCAGCTCAATAAAACCGTACCTGCGCCCATGCGAATCCGCCTGACGCTTCTGCTGCTCCTGCTTCCTGCTCTTGGCCTCACCTCTGCCGAAACCGGAATCGCCTCGGTTCGCGCCGTGCGGGTACTCTCCATTGGCCGATTCAATGACTGCTACCGGATTACCTCCGTGGACATGCTGACGGGCGACACGCTGAGGATTCTGTCGCAAGTGGACCGCACTTGTCCCGACCGCAGGAAGTGTGTCCGCATCAGGCCCGAGGGCATGTATCTGATTCCGATTTACAATGCGTTCCCCCGCTACTATACCGAACCCGAAGTCTATTTCAGGTTCAGCAGCCAGGTAGCGCTACCCGCCTCGGTGGTTTACCAAAAGAAACTCCGGCAATCACCGGCACTGCACGGCCTCTATTCCTGTCCGCAGAAACAATAAAAGGGGCTGTCACAGCCCATAGAACACATACCCCCGGATTCTATGCTCCCGACCTCAAATGCAAATGGAAATCTGATCAAACTCTACTACATAGTTACGTTTCTGCTGATGTTATATTCCTTTGATTTTTCTATGTCAGGCCGATGGACCGGGCCCGAAAATGCAGAATCTATGTCAGTCAGCTGAATACCCAGCTTATCAGTATATGGAAAAGCAAAAACTATTACGTCCTCCTGACTGCTTACTCTACTGAGTATCACGTGTATCTGGACAGCATCCAGCGGGCAATACTGGCAGGCATTCAGGACTCCTGCTCTCTGACCATTCGGAAGGACTCCAACTCGTTCCTGTTCACCATTGAACACCGCGACAAGGCCTATCCAATCCTGACGCAGGACCGATGCCTGAACTATGACCACATGCAGCCTTGACCCTTCCTTCCTCCGCCTGAAGCAACATGCTATCTCAATGCGTCTCCATTCCATTCCTGAAAGCAGCACAGGAAGAAAATATCGGGAGACAGGTACCGAATACCCTTGCGAAAAGGGAAAGACTTTGTGCCAGCCCGCCCTGTGAAAATCAACTGATGACCCGCACAGCAATACTCCGACCCATGAGCAGAACCCAGGCCGTGCTGGCCCTGTTGGTTTCACTGCTGCTTTCTGCCTGCGGCGCCAGGCACATGGACATTCCACCCGCCTGCGATGCCGTTGCCGACTCGCTCTACCACCACATCAAACCAGATAGCCAGTATGTAATTCCAGCATATGTGCTTGAGAAATGTGGTGCGCAGATGACTTCCGATTCTATCTATGTATTTCATGACAGCCAGTTTAACGACCTGATATTCAGATTTACTGCCAGTGAGGGGTTTCTCAGCCAGGGCTATGTCTACACTAAGTATATGAACGGCTACCCGTACACTGAAAACGCAGGGTATATTGTTAAACAGCTGTCTCCCAACTGGATTGTCTACACCGTGGGCTGGGACTGATGGCGCTTTCCGCAAACACCCGTAACATGACCTCAGCTCCTGACTATTTCACAGCCGTCAGCACCTATTTTGGCTTTCTGGAGGCCGAATTTCACTTCAGGCTGATGGAGCAGACAGCCAATGGAAACGCCTTCTATTCCTGCCGGTACCGGAAAGAGGCACTCACCCTCGCCATCTCGTATGAGAACGTGGAAGACCATCTGACGGTGACGCTGTATCCACAACCGGGCGTGCCGGATAGCCTTACGCTGGCCCAGCTGAACCAGCAGTACATGCCAGACATCAGCCTGGAAGCCAAACAGGCAAACCACGAAGCTTTTGCCACCTGCTCGGCCTCCACGTCGCTGGAGCGCAGCCTGCTGAAACAGGCCAAAGACCTGCGCCTGCTGCTCGGGCATGCGCTTCTCAGAGTCTGAAAAAGAATACACCCGACATTCACTTCCAACCCATGGCCGCACCTTCCACAAAATTACGCGACGAGATTCTGGCGGACATCCGGCAGATCCTGAACGAAACCACGCACTTCAACATTGGCATAGAGGAAGATGCCATACAGGACCTCTGCATGTTTTCAGAGGATCTTGAGGATTTCTTCACCACCTACTTCACGCGCCATAACATCAGCTACGACAACTTCGACTATTACCGCTACTTCGAAGACGATATACCTCCTATTTCCTGGATCATCAACCTGTACCATGAATACACGAAGGGCCCTAAGATTCGGCTGACGCTGGGCCACCTCGCCGATGTGGTGCAGCGCGGCGAATGGTTCGATCCCCCGAACGTGGTGTACAAACCGGGTAAGCTCTCGGTTGAGAACTGAACCAAGGCCCCAAATCAGCTCTCTCCACCATGCGGAACCGCAAGGCCCCGGCATTGACTGAGCCACTGCTGCCGCACCAGCCTCCGTTTATGCGCTGCACCATACTTTACGGGACAGCACAGCACCGACATTCGTACGTAACCGCCGCCCGCCTCACCGTCGAGCCCATCCCGTAGGTCACCCCCATGCTGCACATCCACTACTCCCACATGCATTGGGCGCCTCAAGACCTCTCTGCCGAACACCAGACAACGCTGCACTACTACTGCTTCCCCGGCTCGGTGCGGCTGGAGCAGGACGGCCAGCGCATTGACATGGATTGGGACTGGATTCCCCTTTTCGACTTCGCCGACTGCCTTCTCCATATTCTCGACACCCTGACCGCAGCCCCGGATGCGACTGCCACCTTCGAGTTCACCGAATCAGGCGACGAAATCCAGTTCGTGCGCACGGGTGCAGCACTGCGCCTGTACTTCACCTATTCCAGCGACGTAATGGACACCACCCTCACTGACCTCACCGAGGCCGTGAAAGTATTTGCCCATACACTGACAGCAGAAATACTGGAATCCTTTCCCTCAATCCAGCAGAACAGCTACTTTCAGCAGTACCTCGCCCACCTGCACCGGCTGGAGCAATCTCTGTCGTCAAATGGGAAATAGTCTTACCTTGGAGATGTTACAGGCGTAGCCACGGTATACGGCAATGACACCCCCTGTGCTCAAAGATTAGCCGACCAGCATGCAATGACCCGATTTATCCTACAACATTTCAAAAGATCAGTACTGATCTATCTTTTGTCATATTTTTTATTTTTATATATTTCACATACATTAAGTCGTCCAATCAGTTTTTTAAATTTAATTACTGATTTACTTTGGACATTTTTAGGCTTCATCACATATGGCATGATTGTTTCTCTGCCTATAATCATCGTAACAGGAATTACTAGAACGCTCTCATCTATATTCATCAATCAGCTGCCATTGATAGTGCTGATAGATATAATTATATTTACCATCAGCAGTATATCTCTCGAAATATATTTCAATGAAAGGATATTCAGAACTGCTCTTAATATATGGTTCTTTGCAAATGTAATCGCTTTTTATTTGCAAAAAGGAAAGCCTGAAGCTGGCCAGCAAATCCAGGCATGACGCATTCAGCAGTACCTCGCCCAACTGCACCGGCTGGGTTAGCATCTTACTCAGCGCACACCACCGCACCCTTCTGGCGCTAACCGCACAGGCCCGCCGCCCCTTACATCAGCGGCGTCAGCATCTGGCGCATGGGCAGGCCCGCATCGGCCTTCGGGCGTTTCGACCGGTAGTAGGCCTCCACTTCCTTCACCAGACTGTCCGGCACGTTCGTGGGGCCTTCGCGCATGGAGACTACCGTGTAGCGCAGCAGCAGTTGCCGGGGGTACAGGCGCAGCAGACTGTCGCCCGTGGCCAATGCTGCGTCCTTTCCGTACAGGAGCTCCATCATCGCCAGCGTTGCACCATCCGTCACGATGCTGTCGGGGTGCGCGGCCAGCAGCTGGTCTTCGGCTTTGCGGGCCAGCTGGAGGTCGGTGCGGGCCCCAGCCGTATCGCCTGCCCACATCCGCTGCCCTGTCCGGTAACACAGATATCCGGGGTCGTGCTTCCCCAGCTGCACCACACGGTCGGCCAGCGCCAATACCGCCTGCGTGTCTCGCTTGCCTGCCAACACCGCCGCCAGGTACATGTGCGCGGCAATGGACTGGCTGTCGCAGGCGACAGACCTGCGGTAATACAGAATGGCCGAATCCAGCGCAAACTGGCTCTCCATGTTCACGTGGCGGGTATAGTAGAAGCTGGCAGAATCCAAGAGCGGCTGACACGCTGCACGAATCAGCTGCTGCCCTTCGGCTGGCTCCTCCTGCCCACAGCCTGCCAGCAGGCTCACGAACGCCACGGCGGCCAGCACCCGCACACTCCAATTTCCTTTCATGCCGCCAAGATAGGCGCTCCCCGACTCATGGCGTCCTTCCACGGCTTTTGGTTATTGGAATTGCGCTGAACTCGCTGGTGTGGAGGGCATACACGTAGCGGCTTTCGCCAAACGCATAAATACGGCGGTGCTTCCCGTTGGCAGGGTAGATTCGGATAATACAAAACCAGACTCTAGGGCATTGGCATTCAACCGAATGGCCACAGGCAGGTACCCTTCCGGCAGCATAAACGCGAGGAGTATGGCTTTCCCTGCGTATGTGGGTGGCAGGGCCGTGTAGGTCAGTTCGCCCGGACTGTACGAACCCGTCGCCAGCACCACGCCGTTGGTGTCGCACAGGCTCACAGCCAGTGAACTCATGCAGATGTCGTCGTCCGCCTGAACGATGAAGTTGCTGCGCTGCTGCCCCCATACCGGCAATTCCAACAGGCAGAACACAATGATGAAGAGGTAAATGCGCCGCATCAGGAGTTGAATGGGGAACTAGTTTTTCGGCAGCGTCCGTATCGCCGCCCATTGGCCTGCGATGTAGCCCACCACCGGAATGGCAACTGCATTCCAACTGACATCAATTGGCCCCCAGACAAATAATCTGACACTGTCCACCAGCAGGGTCAGGGCAAAAATCCCAGACAGAAACAGGCATTCTGCCACCAGCCAGGAGTGGGTTAGCCAGCCCCTGCTACTGGCCAGTGCCCGCAACAGCAGCAGCGCAGGTATCAGCGGAGCCGCCCAGACCCCGAAGTAAAACAGAACGCCCAGAAAGACGCCTACCAGACGGGCGATGTAAGGATCGTGTGATGAGCCGGTGAAGGAATCTACCACACTGGCCAGCATAGCAAACACCAGTATTCCCGCTCCCCACGTGTACAGCACCGTCCGCCATGCCACCCGCAGCGATTGCCATAAGGTCATGGGGCCACCTCCTCCTTCCGTTTCGGCAGCATACGCAAGGTGGCCCACTGGCCCATGCCATAGGCCAGCAGGAATATCACGCCCGTCGGAAACAGATCCTCCACTTCCTCCCAGCCCCCACCGCTGTGGGAGATGAGGAGAGAAATCGCAATAACAATGTGAAATTCAATAATCAGCGATTTTACATTCAACTGATTGCCCGCGCATAACAGAAACCGCACTACAAGCAGAAAGACCATTGGAACCAGCGAGTACACTGCTCCCATTAAAATGCCAGCGAACACCATTGCAAGGAATAGGCCTATCGAATGGCTGCTGTGAATGATACGCGGGTCGTATTGGCTTGCAATGCTGCCCAGCACGGCAAACACCAGCAGACTCACCAGCCAGGTAGTCAGCACCGAGGTCACCACCACATCAAAAGACTGCCTGTTAGCCATTGGAATGCGGGTTAAGCGGTGGGGAGGCAGGCATCCTCAACAAGGCCCCCGGTGTTACCAGCATCCCTACCACATAGGCCAGCAGGAACATCACGCCCGTCGGAAACAGGTCTTCCACCTCCTCCCATCCGCGGGTAATACGGGATATGAAGAGGACAACGCCCACGGTGAGCAGAAATTCCATCCAGAACCACCGGGGCGTCAGCAGGCCAAAGCCGCACACGAAAAACCGCACAACCCACACAAGTGCCACAGGAATCACCGAGTAAATCCCTATAACAATAAACACTCGAAACACCTGGTCGATGAAGCTCTTCAGGTGCGCACTGAAATCGGGGGGATGGCTGATGCGAATGACGGAATCATCCAATTCCAACTTCAATGCGGCCAGAACAGCCATCACCAGCAGGCTCACCAGCCAGGTATACAGCACAGAGCGACTGGCGATTAAGAAGCACTGCCAGTAGGTCCTTGGGGCTGCCGCTTCCGGTTGAACAGGTGCCTCCTGCGGCAGCGTCCGTATCGCAACCCATTGGCCCATGCCATAGGCCAGCAGCACTACCACCATCACTGGCACGACCTCCGTCAGCGAATGGCCATCCGGTTGCGACGTCAGGTTGCCGATGATCCCCAGCAGCAGCCAGCTTCCCATCACGATGCCATACTCCCACACAAGCCACCTGGGGGTCAGCCGATGGAGGTAACAGGCCACCACACGCACCACCAACAGCGCCAGCGCGCCTAGAAACGACAATGGCAGCAGCATGACCAGCGTTCCCAGCAGCCGAGATGGGTAGCCGCTGGTCGTGAAGAGCGCCAGCGCCGTCCGGTCTCCCCAACTGGTAACCAGATTGTACAACAGGGCAAACACCAGCAGGCTCACCAGCCAGGTATACAGCACCGAGCGCCCGGCAATCTTCAGACACTGCCACAAGGTCATTGGGTCACCTCCTCCTTCCGTTTCGGCAGCGTCCGTATCGCCGCCCATTGGCCCATATAATAGGGCAGCAGGAAGATGACCCCTTCCGGAAACAGATCCTCCACTTCCTTCCAGCCCCCGACGCCGTGGGAGATGAGGAGAGAAATCGCAATAACAATGTGGAATTCGATAATCAGCGATTTTGCATTCAACTGATTGCGCGCGCACAACAGAAACCGCACTAGAAGCAGAATGACCATTGGAACCAGCGAGTACATCGCCCCTACCAAAAAGGCGGTGACCGCGTAGAGGTAGTCGATAGACTTGCTGCTGCGAATGATACGCGGGTCGTATTGGTGTTCAATGCTGGCCAACACTGCAAACACCAGCAGACTCACCAGCCAGGTAGCCAGCATCGAGCGCCCGGCAATCTTCAGACACTGCCAGAAGGTCATGGGGCCACCTCCTCTGGTTTAGTGGGTGCAGTAGGCTGACCCAGCACCTTTGCCGCCGCCCATTGGCCCATAGCATAGGCCAATGCCAGTAACAGGACGCCTCCTGCAATCTCCCAAAACGTTAGTTGCCCTCCGGAAGCCATTATCAGTGTAAAGACAACCAGACCCGTCACAAATTCACACACCAACCACCTGGAATTTAGTTTGTGGTAACCATAAGCCACCACCCGCCCAAGCAACAGCACCAACACAAAAGGAAGCGAAAGCACGCCCAGGTAGCAGAACATCGCCCAGGCTAATGGGATATACCCTCCCGTAGACCACGTGTCGGCGTATGTCAGTCGACTGTGGAAACTCATGATGCTGGCAGGAACCGTAAACACCAGCAAGCTCACCAGCCACGTGGCCAGCACCGAGCAGCACACCGAGCGGCAGAAAGAAGGGATGGTCTTCATCGTTCAAGTTTCTTAGCCTGAAAGGGATGCGGTTGGCCCAGCACCTTTGCCGCAGCCACTTGGCCCATAGCATAGGCCAATGCACCTGCTACAAAGTGAATCAGATTGTCGCGGTGTTCTCTCGGGGGATAGGCGCTCGAATCGTTGAAATAAGCAAGGATCTGAGGCAGCAGAAGCAGCCCTATCACAATGCCAAACTCCCATCTCAGCCAGTTGACCGTCAGCCTCCCAAGAGCCCAGCCAATCAGGCGTATCACCAGAAACACTGGCAGAACATAGATCCCGGTGATAAGACCATACCAAAACAGATACCCCAACACATGCTCCAGATACGCGCCTACGGACAGCGCTGGTGCAGAGTACTGGCCCGGGAAAAAGAAAAACAGAAACCCTGAAAAAGCGGCAATCAGTACACCCGTTACTACCCACGTGGCCAGCAGGCTCAGCACCACTTTTTGCAGAAAGTCGTTCCAGCGCATGCCGAAAAGTACAGTATTTTGGGCAACTACTGCTGCCCCCTACAGATGCATCTTACGCCCGCCCTGCTCGAACGCTGGATCCGCCACGGCGGCGACGCCCTCTACCTCGACCGCCATGCCACCCCCGATGAGGCCGCCATCTTCCCCGTCCTCGACGAACTGTCCGCCAGCTTCCAACTGGTGCTCCTGCAACCCGTTACCGACGCCTTCATCCTCGAGACGCTCCGTCGCTTCAAGGCCCTGCTCCCCACTCCGCAGCTCGCCGCCCGATTCATAGCGCACGTCGGCACCATCAGCAACCCCACGCCCCCGAAGCCCTTCCCGTTCTCGCTCTTCTCCTGAACACGCACATGCCCCCCACCCGATTCCGCCACTGGCTGCTGCTGCCCGCCTTCCTGCTGACGCTCGCCGCTTCCCCTGAGACGAGAACCAACAATGAATTGTGCGAACAGGTGGTGATAGACCCTCGATGGACAGCATGGGCGGGCAACCAAAGAATTACAAGGGACACTTCGCAACAGAAATTATCTGCGTTGGACTCAATTCAGTTCTCTTTCACGCTGGTAAATTACCGCTTACTCTATTCCGGCATTCTGGATTCCTTGATAATCAGCAATCTGAATATCACATACAGAGAAAATAACGCCATTTGCACTAAATCAGAATCAGTGATACTGACAGACAGTTTTATGAAAAGAAAATTAGTTGAAAATAATGAAATAATATACAATATTGAATTTAATAAGCTGTCGTGTACTCATTCCAAAATTGAAATTCTCTCCGCCTTTCTGACGGTGAGTGTCCCGGATGGCGACTCCTGCGCCCGCTCCATTTATCCCAACCATTAGTGCGAATGAGAGCCAGTTGATTTTTGGTGCGGCACTTCAACAGCCCGACGCTTTTCCGCTCTCTTACTGAATCCCCCTGACGCCCATGCCCTTTCTGCCCGCCGAACTGGAAGCCCTCACGCACCTGCTGGCCGAACACGGCTTTGCGGCCCAGCCGCCCGAACCCCATTCGGTTACCTACGTCCGTCAGCAACAGCGGCTGACACTGGTGCACAACCCCCTCGAATTCACCCACACCCTTTGGCTCGGCTACCGCCCCACGCAAGGCATCGAACTCACCGACCACCTCCTGCGCCACTTCTTCCACACCCCCTACGACCTGCCCCGCACCGACCCTGCGGCTTTCCTTCCAGCGGTGGGGCGCTTCCTCCAGAACGAAGGGCACCTGCTACTGGAAGACCCCGATGACCCGTTGCAGCAGGCGCTGGAAGCCTATGTGGAGGCTGAAAGCGCCGCCTACACCACAACGCAAATTCAGGCGCAGTGGCTCCGAAAGGCCGATGCTGCCTGGCAGCAGCAGCAGTACCAGGAGGTAGTAAACTGCCTGAAGCACATACCCGCCGAACTCCGCAGCCCCGCGCTACAACTCCGGTACGCACTGGCCCTGAAGAAATCCCGTATCTGACCTTTCCACCCATCGCGAGGCATTCCTCGCTCGCATCGCCACCAATACCGAAGCCCTCAAGGCCAAGAAGATACCTCGCGCTCACATTCTTTGATTGCCCTCATGTACAGTCTTCTCATCCCCGTGTTCCTCTTCGTTGGCGCTTTCTGTTGGCACCTCTGGCGCCAACTCCAGGAAAACCGCCGCGCCCAGCGCTTTGAACAGGAGTTGGCCCAGATGGAGCAGCCCGGCGACAACTGGCCCATCCGTCTGCACCAGATGATCGCCACCGACCAATGGGACCAGGTCTTCCGCTTCCTCCTCCTCGTCATCGAAAAGTATGCGGCCAACCCCTGGGCATGGATCACGGCCCTGTATCTGTCCGAACAGTGTATCGAAGCCCTCAAACGCCAGGGCACCCACGACCCTGCCCACGTGCAGGACATGATCGACTACCGGTACGTCTACTTCGCCGAGTCGTGGCAGCGTTTCGCCGACAACCCCGAGTATCTCTTCTTCGCCGGCTGCATCATCTCCGACAAACTCTTTGTCCCCAGTGGCCGCAACCCCGATATGCCCTCCCTGCAGGGCCTGCCCAAAGGCTACGAGTTGCTGGCCAAAGCCCATGCGCTGGAGCCCCATAACCCCCTCTTCGCCTGGGCCTACAGCCGCAAAGGTCCCGACACCACCCATACCGAGGCGCTACGCCAGCAGGTGCTGGCCTCCGACGACCTGCGCAACTGGCTGGGCCTGCGCGACTACCCCGGCCAGTATGTCCTGCGGCTGCTCCAGCAGCCTTGAGATGCCCGCCGCTTGCTTCTGTTCCGCGCGCATCCTACATTGGATACCGATTGGTATCATACTCACTTCGCTCACATGTCCTTCCCCACCGACCTCACCCCCTGGTTCCAGCGCCAGTTTCCCTTCACGCAGATTGCCCACAGCCTGCCTGGCCTTCGCGAACGCCTCCGCGGCACTCCCCTGCGCCTGCAACACCTGGTGCAGCAATATGCACCCGGCCACTGGTATGCCGCTCAGCCTGGTGGCGGCTGGACCTTCGAGCACCACGTCATCCACCTCCGCGACATCGAACAGCTGTGGCAGCAACGCCTCCACGACTTTCTGGCCGACGCCACCACCCTCACCGTAGCCGACCTCACCAACGCCGCCGTTACCAATGGCACCTATCCCCAGCACCAACTGCCGCAGCACGTGCAGGCATTTACCGAAGCCCGCGCACACACGCTGTCGCTGATCGCTACCCTCACCGACGCCCAGTGGCAGAAGCAACTGCGCCACCCCCGCCTCGACGCCGCCCTCTCCCTCGGCGACCACCTCTACTTCGTCGCCGAGCACGATGACCACCACCTCTCCGTCATGCGGAAAATGTGACGTAACGCTACAGCCATCAGCAAAGTGCCTCGGCAGGACCTTGTACAGGGGCAGCCGTTACGCCTCTGGGAAGCATCAAGCCCATCACCACCAGTATACACAGGTTATAAAGGCAGAAGGGTATATGGCAAAGTAGCACGCCACATTGAAATGCCGGAAGGCTGGCGCCGGGCCAAGCCCTACTACTTCAGCAGGTTGAGGCGCGTTTCAAGCGTGCCCTGGTGGTTTTTGCTCACAGGCACTGGCTTGTTGCCCACGGCCAGGAAGTTACCCTGAAACAGCGTGATCTGTTGAAGGTTCACGATGTACGACCGGTGCACGCGTACAAACACGCTCTGTGGCAACCGCGCTTCCACCTCGGCCAGCGGGGTGTGCAGCATGAACTCGCCGTCCTGCGTCACCAGCCGCACGTAGTTGCCCGCAGCCTCCACATACTGTATCCGGCTGAAGTTCACGGGGATGAACTGGTTGTCGCGGCGGATGAACAGGCGGTCATCGGCCTGCTGGGGGTCCAGCCGCTCGGCGTGCTGGGCTGCCGCCCGCAGCGCTTCGATGCGCTCGCTCACGCGGTTCACACACTCGAAAAAGCGCGCCGGGGTAATAGGTTTCAGCAAGTAGTCAATCACGCCAAATCGGTAGCCGTCCAGTGCATATTCCAGTTTCGACGACGTAATGACCACCGCCGGAGGGTTGCGCAGCGTCTCAAGCAGCTGAATGCCTGTCATCTCCGGCATCTCGATATCAAGAAACACCAGATCGGTGGAGCCGTTCTGCAGGTGGTCAAACGCCGGGGCGGGCCCGTCGAAACAGCCTACCAGTTGCAGGGTCTGCGTCTGCTCGATGAAGTTCTGCAACACCCGCCGCGACAGCTCGTCGTCGTCTACAATGGTACAGCGCAGGAAGTGGGCGGACATGGCGGGAGATAGGTCGGGATGGGTCAATGCAGATACACAGCGCGGGCCGCGCGCACGGCCCAAAGGCTTTCGATCATATCCAACAGCAACCGGTCGAAGGTCGGATCGAAGTCCGCGCCGGGGTCGATGGCGCGGGCCCTGTGGTCCAACTCATTGGCCTGTTCGAAAAGTGCTTCGAAACCAAAATAGTGAAAACCTGCTTTAATGCCATGCAGCACAGTGCCCACGGTGTTGAGATGGCGCTGGGCATAGGCGGTCTCGAGTTCGGTCAGCGAGGTGAGCACATTCCGCTGGAAGATGTCGAAGAACTCACCATCCGAGCTGTCGCCCAGCAGATAGGCCTGCACGGCGTCCAGCACCTCCGGAATCTGGTCATCAAGTTGATGTAGAAAAGCTTCCTTTCGCTCAGCCAGGGCCAGAAGCAGGGCGTCCCAGCGCTCGGCGGGGGCGGTGTGTGGCAGCACCACATCGGCTCCGGCCTGGAAAACGGCCAGCCGGTCGTCGGGTGTGGGCGAAGGGGCCAGGGCCACGAGCAGGGCCTGTGGGTGACGGTCGCGGCAGGTAGTCACAGGGCCCCACTGGCTGCTGTGGTCCAGCACCACCACCGCTATGGGGGGGCGCTCGCCCAGCGCCATTGCGGCGCTTTCGTTGCCCAGCGTCAGCCGGGTATGTTGCAGCAGTTGCGGTGGCGTCCCTGCCACCGGGCCCGACAATACCAGTGTGCGCATGCCAGTAGGTTTGTTGTTGCAAGACAAATTAGACAATAGCCCTTGCACCTCCAACCCATTTGAGGGATTGTCCCCTTATTGGCCCTGGCGCCCTAACCATTCGTGGCGGCACTTGGGGTATTTGTCCCGCCATTCTGCCCATTCGTCACCAACCCGGTACCCCGCAGGCCACCAGGTATTTTCTTTACAGTACATCCACGTCGCTGTATCTCCCGTATGCCGACGTGCCATGGGTCTAGTTACTATAGGAGTGCTTCTTGGTGTGTTCGGCACGTAACACACACACCGCCCAGTCCCCTGGGCGGTTTTTTAATGCCGCGGGATGCACAAGCCCCCTCAACGCAGTACTGCCCACTCTGGCAGGAGCGGGCAGTACTGGCGTACGATTTCCACGTCTATCTGGCAATCAGGTTAGACGAACCCGAGTAGCCCGGTCGATTGGGAAGTCTGCTATTGCCGATTCCCGGAGCCAGCACACGCTCTTCAATCAAGTACGTTAAGCCGGGTACAAGGCCCGAAGGCATCCGGAAGCTGATGTGTGTATTGGAGACCGATACGATTTCAATCGGCAGGTACATTCCATACGATACCGAATGGGCCTTGAGAGAGCAACTACCCCCCGAGCAATAATAAATCGCGACATTATAGCCACCAGCATCCGAATTGAAGCCACGTCCGTTGATGGTGACAATATCACCCGGCGCGGCCTGTGTTGCCGACAGCGAGAGGAAGTAACCCGATACCGTGTAGCTGACCGTATTGGAGGGCACATTGTTGATATTGACCACAATCGGGTATTTACCGTACACCATATTAGGCAGACGTACTGTCAGGCTGGTGGGCGAGTACGTCTCAATGGGTACAACCGTACCATTGATTGTAACCGTCGTGTTGGACGCATTGCCCGACGCCGGCGACACGCCGTTGATGGTAATCAGTTCCCCCATGTACTGTGCGTTGGCTGGCGTAATCGAAGTGATGCTGAACGCTTCCGACATCGTAAACTGGGTAGCTGCCGTCACCACCGCACGGTTGCTCGTAACCCGCACCTGGTAGTTCATACCAAGTGTCAGGCCCGCAGGTACTGTACAGGTAATGCTGCTGGATGTGCTGGACAACACCGTGGCCGTTGCAGAACCAAACTGTACAATCGGGGAACTGAAGTTGGCCCCCTGAATGGTAACCTCGGTTCCTATCCCCCCGCGGGTTGGGCTTACGCTGCTGATGGTCGGTGCGGCTACGACATTCAGTACCACGTTGTTGCTGGAGGTAGCCCCATTCACCAGAAGCTGTGTGCTGTACGCCACCGTGGCTAAGTCCGCAGGCAGGGTAAATGTCAGTAATGCAGGGGTGCCAGGTGTTACCGAACTGGCAGGGATATGCACCGACCCCACCTTCAGTACGTTCTCACTTGCCGTCGAGGAAACATTGTAGGCGGTCAACTGAGCGGTCTGGCCCGGTACATAGGCAGTGTATTCCCATGCCCCCATCTGTGGCCGTTGGCTAATCTGTAGGTTGGAAGACGCCACTACGTCGTAGCGGTTACTGGTAACACGAATCTCCTGGGCAGTGCCAACTTCCAATCCGAAAGGAACCGTGCAGACAATGGTCGTGCCCGTGCTGCTGGTCATAGGGGCTGATACGCCTCCTATCTTAACCGTCGGATTGCTGAAGTGGGTACCCGTGATGGTCAGCGTAGCCCCGGCAGCGGCAATTGCCGGGGTATACGAGGTAATGGTCGGAGCGTCATTCAGCGTGATATTCAAACTGTTCGTTGAAGGAACCCCGTTCACGATCAACGATACTGTCTGGTTGCCCAGCGGCACACCCGCCGGAATGACTGCCGCAACGTAAGTGGGTGTGGTTGTGCCCACTGCGGTGGCAGTTACAGTAGTGGTGCCAATCTTGATCTGATTGTTGCTGGCAGTCGTAGACAGGTTGTTCGCATACACCTTCAAGAGCTGGCCAGCTATGTAGCTCGCATACTCTGTGCTGCTTAAGGTAGGTGCCAATCGATAGGTGAAGTTACCCGCAGCCGTTACTTGGTGGCGATTGCTGGTCACTTTCACCGGGTATGCCGAGTTGTGCGTGAGCCCACTGGGCACCGTACAGGTGATGCTCGTAGCCGTGCTGGCAGTAACTGTGGCCGCTACCGTGCCAATCAGTACCGTCGGTCCGTTGAAGCCCGTGCCCGCAATCGTCATGGTCGTACCAGCGCTACCTTGTGTGGGCGTGAAGCTGGTAATAGTGGGGGCAGCGGTAATGTTGATATTGAGGCTGTTGCTGGACGAAATGCCATTCACCACTAGCGAAACCGACTGAGTGCCGACAGGCGTGCCCGTTGGGATTGTCACTTCCACAAAGCTGGGTGTGCCTACACTCACGGCACTGGCTGTCAGCGTGGCAGTACCCAGTTTGATCTGGTTGCTGGCAGGTACTGCTGCCAGGTTACTGGCAAAAATCTTCAACGTCTGCCACGGAACGTAGGTGGTGTACTCCGTACTGGAAAGCACGGACATCAGGCGGTAGGTGAAGTTGGCAGTGGCGGTTACCTGAACCCGGTTGCTCGTCACTTTTACGGAGTACGACTGGTCTGCCGTAAGGCCAGTGGGCACCGTACAGGTAATGGTCGTATCAGTACTGGCGGTAACCGTTGCCGCCACCGTGCCAATCAGTACGGCCGGACTGTTGAAGCCTGTGCCCCTGATGGTCATCGCAGTACCGGCACTGCCCTGGCCTGGCGTAAAGCTGCGTATCGTCGGTGCAGCCACAATGGCCACTGAAGGATTGCTCTGACTCGTTACCGAGTTCACCGTTACCGCTACCGGATAGCTGCCCACCGGAACCGTCGTCGGCACCGTAACCGTCAGCTCGGTAGGGGTAGCTGCTGTAACCGTCAGGGCATGGGTGTTGAGTGTCACGAGATTGCTGGCAGCCGTGGCTGAGAAATTGGCACCTGTGATTTTGAAACTCTGCCCCGGCACTACCTGGGCAAACTCAACGCCATTCACCACCGGGCGCGTGAACACCTCGAAGGCGCCGGCAAGCGTGTCGGCACGGCCTTCCACATTCAGCCGGAGCGCATAAACGCCCACCCCCAGGGTGCTCGGCAGGCGGAACGTCAGGAGCGTGTCCATCGCCGACTTGATGCTGTCCGCTGGCAGGGCAATCGGCGTGGTAGAACCGGCTGCATAGAAGCTCACCTCGTTCAGCGCCTTGCTGGCCCCGAAATGCTTGCCCCGGAGTGTCTGAAGCGCCCCCGCGGCCGTGCGCTGGGGCGAAACCGTGCGGATTTCGGGACGTGAGGGCCCAGCTGGCGTGGGCGTTGGCTTACTTTCCTCTTCCGGGTCACAGGCCACAAAAGCCGTAACCGCAAACAGCAGAAGCACAGGGATAGCCCATTGGCGTAGGGTGTGCAGCACAGAACTTGACATGCTGGCAAGATTACTGTGCCCGTCCGAGGTGGCCCTTACAAAAAACCGACGATTCAGCCTCGTTGATGCAGATTGTCGCAAACCTACAGCCACCGCCCACTCGCTACAGCGCATCTGCCCACTGTCATCTCTCCGACACCCACCCCAATACTTTGTTAACCCGGAACCCTGCTTCCGGTGGGCATGTTGGCTTCTTCGTATTCTTGCAACGTGATGAAACTACTTCGTTCCGGCCTGTGGCTGGTGCTGGCCCTCAGCGCAGCCCTTTCGGCTGCCGCCCAGCTGCCCCGCCCCAAGATCGCCCAGAAAATCTCCTGGAGCCATGAGGTAATGCCCGCCAGCGGCTACCGTGTCGGCGACGTCGTTACCCTGCGCTTCACCGCCAAAATCGTCCCGGGCTTCCACATCTATTCGTCCGTAGAGCCCAATCCGCCGGGCCCCACGCCTACCTCCTTCGAGCTCGACCCCGACAGCCGGGGTGCCCAGCTGGTAGGCGCCCTTGTCGACGTAGGAAAGCCCCACACCAAGTACGACGAGATCTTCGAAACCAACGTAGGCTACTTCGAGGGTACGGCCGTTTTCACCCAAAAGGTGAAGCTCACCGCCGAAACCGTGCAGCTTGTCGGCGGCGTCCGCTACCAGGTCTGCGACTCCTCGTCCTGCATCCCCGGCGACTACACCGTCCGTATCAGCCTCAAGGCCCAGCCCGCCGCACAGGCCACTGCTAACCCCGCCAACACCTCCGGTACCTCCGAGGCCACACCCGCTACTCCGGCAACCACGCCTGCCACGACCACCGACACTGCCGCAACCACTACACCTGCCACATCTGCGCCCACGGAAGGTGACAGTCGCCAGCCTGTGTCCGCGGCTCCCGTTTCCTCCTCCGACCGCTCGCTCTGGGGGCTCTTCTTCGAAGCTTTCGCCTTCGGCCTCATCGGCCTGCTCACGCCCTGTGTGTACCCGATGATTCCCTTCACCGTCAGCTACTTCACCAAGAACAGCCCCAACCGCGCCACTGGCATCCGCAACGCCCTCATCTACTCGGGCAGCATCGTCTTCATCTTCGTGGCGCTGGGCCTGGCCATCACGGCCCTGTTTGGCTCCACTGCGCTGTACCAGCTCGCCAGCAACCCGTGGGTTAACCTGTTGTTCTTCGCCATGCTGGTGTTCTTCGCGCTCAGCTTCCTCGGCTGGTTCGAAATCACCCTGCCCAGCCGCTGGAGCAACGCCGCCGACAGCCGAGCCAGTCAGGGCGGGGTAACAGGCACGTTCTTCATGGCGCTCACGCTGGTGCTGGTCAGCTTCTCGTGCACCGGCCCGCTGGCAGGTGGCCTTATTATAGAGGCCGCCCGCGGCAGCTACCTAGGGCCCACCATCGGCATGCTGGGCTTCTCGCTGGCGTTTGCCCTGCCCTTCGGCCTCTTCGCCCTCTTCCCCGGCCTGCTCAACTCCCTGCCCAAAAGCGGTGGCTGGCTCAACAGCGTCAAAATCACCCTGGGCATACTGGAACTGGGGCTGGCCCTCAAGTTCCTCTCCAACGCCGACCTCGTCTGGCACCTCGGCCTCCTCGACCGCGAAATCTACCTCGCCGCCTGGATTGTCCTGGCCGTCATGCTCGGCCTCTACTTCCTCGGCAAGCTCACCTTCCCCCACGACTCGCCCGCTACGGGCCGCGTGTCGGTGCCGCGTTTCCTGCTGGCCGTGGGCGCCTTCTGGTTTGCCCTCTACCTCGTGCCCGGCCTCTGGGGTGCGCCGCTGCGCATGCTCTCCGGCTTCCTGCCCCCTGTCAATGGCGACATCGGCGTGAAGCCCGCTGGCTATGTCGACGGCTTTGGCGGAACCGGTGCTGCCACCCCCGGCAAGGAGGTCTGCAACACGCCCCGCAAGTACGCCGAGATCTTCGCACGCCACACGCCCCCCGGCTTCTGCGTCTTCTACGACCTGGAAGAAGGGCTGGCCTATGCCCGCAAGGTCAACAAGCCCGTGTTTCTCGACTTCACCGGTCACTCGTGTGTCAACTGCCGCCACATGGAAGCCAACGTATGGCCCGATGCCGAGGTGAAAGCCCTGCTCACGGGCGAGTACGTCATGATTTCGCTGTACGTCGACGACCGCACGCCGCTGCCCAAGCCCATTGACCGCCCCGACGGACGCCGCCTCCGCACCATCGGCGACCAGTGGCTCCACTTCCAGGAGACGGTGTTCAACGCGCAAGCCCAGCCTTATTACGTGCTGCTGGACCCCGCCCGCAACGCCCAGCTGCTGGAGGGCAAACCCGCCGAGATGCTGGTAGAGCCCCGCGCCCACAACACCGACGTAGCCGCCTACCGCGACTGGCTCCGCAGGGGCCTCGCGGCCTTCCAAAAGAAGTGAGGGAAGGCTTTATCTCCCCTGCACGTCATTTCGAAGGCTGCACCATTCCCCAAAAGCACGTCATTTCGAGCACAGCGAAGAAATCTGTAGCGGCATTACCCCTTACTGTCATTTCGTAGCGAAGCGGAGAAATCCCCTCTGCGTCCTCGGGAGACTTCCCCGCTCGGTGCCCTCGCTGCGAAGTGACAGCAGGTTTGCGGGCTCGGCATGACCACATGGAGCACGTCACCCGAGTACCCGTAACGCTCCTCCCCAGCACGTCATTTCGAAGGCTGCCTTAGGGCCTGCCTGAGAAATTGGCACATCCTGGTGCATCGGGACCACCTAACTGTGCGGCCGATGCCACCCAAAAGTAGATTTCTCGCTTCGCGGACGCTCGCTCGAAATGACGTGGCTTTTTATGGAATGCCCGTACATTGGTATCAAACTGCCCCTGTACAGGGGCAATCTGCACATCCACCAACTGCACACTTTGTAATTAGCCCCACCACCTGCTAGTATTGCCGCATGATTGGCTTCTACGTCATACAGCGCGCACGCAATAAAGGCACGTCATTTCGAGGGCGACGGAGAAATCGGTAGCCCAGAGTCTAATCATCGAGGCGCACCCCTCACCGTACATAGAAGCGTTCCAAGCTGCGGAAACTGCCTGCGGAGTGGGAACGGCACGGGGCGGCACTGGCGTTTGAATAGGATGTACCTTCTGTGTTTCTAATCCATGCCCATAGTTGCTGAAACCGCGTGGGTGGTGTTCTGGTGCTACGTGTGGTGGCTCATCTGGCGCGAGGCCAAACGCTGGCGCCTGTCGGACGGTCAACTGCGGGCTGTGCAGCACCTCGGCGAGGCCGAGCGCACCCTCCGCGAAGGCAACTACCGCCACACCCTGCGCCTCTGCACCGAGCAGATTCTGCACCCCGACAGCCAGAACCGCGATGTAGCCTATTGGCTGCGTGGCCGCGCCCACCTGCATCTGGGCAACTACCACCGCGCCATCGACGACTGCAATACAGCCATCGGCCTCAACGTGTGGCTGAGCGGTGCCTACTTGGTGCGGGCGCGGGCCTACGCCGCACTGAACCAGCCCGAGGCCGCGCTGGAAGACTACTCCTACGTAGTGCGCCTGAACCGCGTGGACGCCGATGCCAGCGCCGAATACGCCGCCCTGCTGCACCAGTTGGGCCACACCGCCGCCGCCGAGCAGGAAACACAGCGCGCCCACACCCTAGCCCTGCGCAACACGTGAGGGGAGCTAGGCGGCCTTTTCCACTTCTTCGGGAGGAACGGTATCGGTTGCGCGATTGAGGAAGGAATTCGGGTTGTGCTCGTCCTGGTGGTTTGTCTCCGTAGGGAAGAGGTACTTCACGACAATGAGCACCAGCCCAATAACATTTACGCCCACAAAGCTGATGAGGGCAATGAGAACACTGTCGGATATACCGATAAGCCAGATGGCATTGAGAATGATGGCAACCCCAAGAAACACCAGACTGGAGGCCAGAATCCAAATCAGATAGGCAGCAATGCGCCGCTTGAGCTTCAGGTCTTCGAGGCGGTCGTCCAGCTTGGCCGACTCCAGCTGAATACGCTTGGTACGCAGGTCCTTGATTTCTTTCAGGTACAGGGGCTCCGTTTTGGGCTGCCGTGGCTGATTGGCCGTAGCGGGAGCAGTATTCGTGTCCGTGATTCGGAGGGCGTCGTTCTGCAAATGACCTGCTTCTTCTTCCGGTGTCAGTGGCGCACTCATACGGCAATGGCTGTCTGTGTTGCCTGACTCTTGAAGTATTCCAGCATCAACGACTTGGGGATTACACGGTTCTGGCCGGTGTCGTCGCGTGTGAGATCCCAGGGGGTTCCGGTTCGGTAGGTCAGTTCGGCCAGTTCAAATGCAGATTTAGAGCCATAAATACGCCAAATGAGATCGAGAAACTCCAGTAGTTGGGGGTCATCGGTCTGTGGCAGAAGGAGGTTATCCCAGTTGCCCGGAAAGTTCTGGTAGAGCAAAAGCGAAAGCCCTCGGTATTTCCACCAGATGGAGGGGATGACCGGGCCTTGCTGCCAGGCCTCGAAATCGGCCTCGAACAGCGGCTGATGCTTGCTGTGCAGCGCCATGTGCCATCCTTGAGCAAAATAGAGGAGTTTTTGCAGCTTTGAAGGCGACATATCTTCTGCCTCATGGGCAAAAGCCCGCTGGAGAAAATAATACTCCACGTTTTCCAGACGCAGCTTCGCCTTCCGTGCCATATAATTCGAAACGGCAGGTGCAGCAGAATTGTGCGGGGATGCTAGCATATGATAAAGTGAAGTTACTATCATGGCCGTAAGCGGTTGACAGTTCTGTAAAACATTGCCGTGGGGAGCAATACCCGCTCCCCTCCCTATCTTTACTCCATGATTCGCTGGCTGTTGCTTCTGCTGCCGGTGGGGGTGCTGGGCCAAACGCCTGCCGCGCCCGCCACTACCCCGCAGCCCGTTGCGCCCTACAACTTCGTGCCCAATGGCGGCTTCGAGACCAAGGGCGACTGTCCCAACGACCACTTCCAGATTGGTCTGGCCACCGGCTGGCGCACCCCCAACAAAGGCACCCCCGACTACTATCACACCTGTGGCGTCAACGGCATGCACGTACCTGACAACCGCGTAGGCTACCAGAAAGCACACGGCGGCGAAGCCTATGCCGGGCTGTTTCTCTTCTCGTCGCTGCGGGAGCAGTACCGCGAGTACCTGGCCATCAAGCTGACCACCGCCCTCGACGCCAACCACTACTACCGCCTGACGCTGTACATGAGCCGCGCCGACTGGGCCGGTTTCGCGACCCGTGGCCTCGAAGCGGCCCTGCTGGCCGACCTGCCCCAGGCCGACCAGCAGCCCAAGCTCACCGACATTCCCTACACCCCCGTCATGGCGCCCGGCCCCCTCATGGACGAAAAGCGCTGGGTGCGCGTAACCGCCGAGCTGCGCGCAACCGGCGGCGAACAGTGGCTGGTGCTGGGCCTTTTTGCCCCCGACAAGCAGGTGCAGTATTACCAGACCCCCCAGTACGTGACCGGCGCACCGGCCAAGGGCCAGATACTGGAAGTGGGCGTGTCGTGCTACTACTACATCGACGACGTGTCGCTGGTGGCGTCGGAGCGGGCGCCCGAACTGGAGACCCTGCCCTTTCAGACGGCAGACCTGGACACGCGCCTGACCCCCGGCGTACGCTATGCCCTGCCCGACGTGCAGTTTGATCTGGACCGCACCGAGCTGAAGACGCAGGCCCTGCCCGTGCTGGAAGAGCTGTCGTACCAGCTGGAGGAACACCCCGACTGGCACGTGCAGCTGCTGGGCCACACCGACTCGCTGGGCACGGAAGCCTATAACCAGCAGCTGTCGCTGGCGCGGGCCAACGCCGTGGGCGCCTGGCTGCTGAAACAGGGCATCGCGCCCAGCCGTGTAACCGTGCGGGGCTTTGGAACCGCCATGCCGCTGGCCCCCAACACCACCGCCGAGGGCCGCGCCCGCAACCGGAGGGTGGAACTGCTGATTCTGAGAAATCCGGTGGGAGTGCGCCAGCCCTAGCCCGGCGGTTTGTACCTTTGCGGCGCACAGCCCCCCGCAAGCTCTTTCCGTATGAAATTCGGCGTCATCACTTTCCCCGGCAGCAACTGCGACCAGGACCTCATCTACGCCCTTGGCACCCTGCTGGGCCAACGCGTGGAACACCTCTGGCACAAGGATACCGACCTGAAAGGCTGCGACTTTCTGCTGCTGCCCGGGGGCTTCTCCTACGGCGACTATCTGCGGTCGGGGGCCATTGCGCGGTTCTCGCCCATCATGGCCGAGGTGGTGAAGCACGCCGAGAAGGGTGGCTATGTGATGGGCATCTGCAACGGCTTCCAGATTCTGACGGAAGCGGGCCTGCTGCCCGGGGCGCTGCTGCGCAACAGCGGCACACGCTTCATCTGCGACCACGTGCACCTGCGCCCGGCTCACCACAACAGCGCCGTGAACGAGCACCTGGCCGACCGCGCCTACAAAATCCCCATTGCCCACGGTGATGGCCGGTTCTTTGCCAGCGCCGACGACCTGAAGCGCATCGAAGACAACGGGCAGGTGATTTTCCGCTACTGCGATGCCGCAGGCAACGTAACGCCCGAGAGCAACCCCAACGGCTCGCTGAACAACATAGCCGGTGTGAGCAGCACCAACCGCCGCGTGTTTGGCATGATGCCCCACCCCGAGCGCGCCGCCGACCCCCTGCTGGGCGAAACCGACGGCCGCGACATGCTGGCCGCCCTGGTGAAGGCCGTTGGTGTAGTGACGGTATAACCGGCTGGCGGTTTGGTAGTTTTGTACTGACGGAATACCCTTTTTCATCCTTGCGGGGGCTTATTCCCTGTTTAGTTTTGTGGCTATGTATCAGCGCGTGCGGGCTTTGCCTGCCTCCCTCCTGCTAAGTGCGGCCCTGATGGGCGGCTGTGGCACCCCCGAAGCCACCGACGCAGACACCCCCGAAGCGCTGATGACGCCCGAGGAAACCCCAATGGCCGACAACCGGGCGGCGATTGACAGCTTCTACAACTCGATTCAGCACGACTACGAGCGCAACCCAGAGGCCAAGCAGGCGCGCGACTTCATCCAGAACCCGTTTGCCGACATCAAGAGCGAGGCCGACGCCAAGACCTTTGCGCCGTATACGAAAGCCATTCTGGCCCCCTTCGAGGTAGTGCGCACGCCCCAGCACAATGCCCACGACAGCACCCAGATTGACACAGTATACTCGCTGCGGTTTGAGGCGGGATCGGCGATACGGCTGTATCGGTCGAGCGCGAGCGGCGAATTTCTACTGATGAGCGCCGACCTGCGTACCAAGCGCTGCATTCTGAAAGACGGGCTGCGCGTGGGCATGAGCCAGGCCGAACTGCTAGAGGCGCTGGATGCCTACCCCCTGCACCGCACCGAATACAGCGACCGCGTGCTGGTGGACAATACCGAACTGAACGGTACACTGGTGTTTCTGCTGGACGAAGGCGTGGTAAGCCGCATCGTGTTTGAAGGCTACGTAGACTGAGGCACGCAGACAGCAGGCCGGGATTCGAAAACAGAAACGGGAGACTTACGTGGCTGACGATCAGCCGGTCATGCGGACAGCGAGATCGGCCCGGAGGAGGTTGCCGATGATCTGCACGACGGTATCGCGCCGGCCGTCGAGATACTCCACGTAGGTAAAGACGGTGAGGTACCCGGGCTCGAAACGGCGCGACATGTTGCGCGAAATCTTCATGCGGATAACGTTGGCGTCGAAGAGGTCTACCTCCAGAAACTCGTGGTAGGGGTAGTTTTCCTCGTCGTAGGGCCAGCGGAAGCGGGCCTGAAGGCGGCCGTTGACCTTGATGACCGTTTCGATGGAGCGGACGGTTCGTTCTGCCACTTCCAGTGGGCCAACGGGCAGAGGTTTGCCGTCCTTCGTGAGGCGCAAATCCTGTGTCCAGCCTTCTCCCTGGATAAAGTTCATCATGACAGTACGTGCGTCGCGCGTGGCAACGTCAGGGTTGATCGTGTGAGTGGTGGTATAAAACCGCCGTGTGGTTGATTCAAACATAAGGAATCCTTTGGTATGGCTGACAGGAGGAGACGCATGGTTCAGAATCCTTAACAGAATGGTCTTATCCGTACCACCGATTGGTGATACGTGGACCCACAATGGGTGTTGGCGCATCGGCAGTGCGGGCTAGCTGCTGCAACAGATATAGAGCGCCCTCATCGGCGTCAGGGCCATCGTCGTGGGCTCTGCTGCCCTCCTGAAAGGCGTAGAGCTGGTCCAGGCCGGTTTGGGTGTCGGGGTCAGTGCGGAGGGAGTCAGCATAGGCCGTGCGGCCCTGCTCCCATAAATGTGCCATCCCCTCTATGCGGTAGGCCTTTGGCGGCTTTTTACGGGTGTCGATACGCAGGGGCAGGGTGGGCGCACCCAGTGGCCGTTCCATCTCAAAGGCGTCGCGGAAAACATCCTGAATGAAGCCGCCTTCAAGCACGAACTGTATGGCGGCCTCGGGCGCAGCACGTGCCACCTCGGCGGCCAGAGCATGGCACCAGCGGGCCAGCTCGGCTGGCGGGGCCTGTCGCACGAATGCCCGCAGGTGGTGGTACTGCCCTTCGGCCGTAAGGCCCCAGAGCTTGGCGGCTTTGTAGTCGGCCTGGGGGCCGTGGCGGAAACTGGGGTCTATGTAACACACCAGCGCGCGATACTGCTGCCAGGGCAGGGCAGGCACCCAGCGCACCCAGTGAGGCTGAAACACACCCCCTTCGTCCACGGGCGTATTCAGGTATTCGCGGGCGAAGGCGCGATAGCCCATCTGCTGCTGACGCTCGCGCAGCCACAGGCCCTCGGGGCCGTACTTGGCAGGCCAGGTGGGCAGCCCTTCGGCATCGAAGGCGTCGAGGCGCAGACACTCGAAGGTGCCCCGGTCAGACAGCCGCGCCATCAGGCTGTTGCGGCTGAAGAGGTTGTTGGCGAAGACGAAGCGCCCACGGCCGACGTCGAGCGTACCGAGTACGTCCTCGATGAGCCAGCGGGTATACCGGTCTACGCGGCGGGGGTTCTGCGACAGCTGGGCGTGGTCCAGGTCATCGGCCACAATGTAGTCGGGCCGGTGGCTGTTGCGCCGGAGGCCCCTCGGGCTCTGCCCCATTCCCAGCGCCACAAACGACGCCCCGCAGGCGGTGGCAAACTCGCCTTTGGTCCAGTGACCTTTCATCGGAACGATATTGAAATCGGCCCGGAGCAGGTGGTTGCCGGTAAGCTCCTGCTGGAGGTCGGCGAGCAGGCGGCGGGCAGCCTTCTCCGACTTTCCCACCAGCAGCATGAAGCGCAGCTGTGTCGGTTTCTGTATCAGCAGCCAGAGCGGCAGCAGTACATCGGCATGTGTACTTTTGGCTGCCCCTCGAAACCACATCCACAGCCCTTTCCATGTCGGATTGTCGCGGACGGCATTGGCCGCCTGCACGTGCATGGGCGCCGGATCGACGGTAGCATAATGCGGAAAATAGCGCCGGAGGAAGGCCACATAGTCGTTGCGGTAGACATCGCGGGCGGCTTCGTCATCGGGTGGAAGCGGCGCGGCAGTAAGACGGGGCTGGTTGCGCTGCTGGGCCCGCAGACGGGCGAGGTCGCGCTGCAGGGCAGCCGTACCCGGTACCGACAGAGGTGCCCAGAAGGCAGCGAAGCGAGGCGGCGGAGTGTCGTCCACCAGTGTGGCATCGACGAACGGCGCGTCGGAAACGAAGGAAACAGGCGCAGTAACGGCCCCAACTGGCACAACGGCGCACCTTGGCACCCCACTCAGCGGGCCTGAAATGGCGGTTTCTGTTAATGGAATGGCGTTCAGCACTTCGGGTACTGGCGCTGGCGCACGGCCTGACGCAACGGTTGTTGCAACGGGAACGGCAATGCCAGTACGCACGCTGTCAGCAGGTTGGCGTGGCGGGTGTGCGGGCCAGGCATGGGAAGCAGCAGGCGTCGGCGACGCCACCCCCTACTGCTCGGCGGCCATCTGGGCCTCAGTGAAGCTCTGCACGGCCTCTACGCACGCGGCGGAGAGATCGGGATGCTCGGCGCTGACGTAGCCGGTAAACTGACGCAGCAGCTCGGACGCCGCCCCCGCCGTAAAGTTGGAACCATAGATATGGTGGATGGTGGCCATGTTCTTCAGACCGTCTATGAGCTGCTTGGGCAGGCCCTCGGTGCTGCCGGTTGCCACATGGTGCTCCATACACTCCACCTGGTATTCCAGCAGACGCAGCAGGCGGCGCTGCGTCTCTGGCGGCACGGGTAATCGTTTGACCATGCCGCAAGCTGGGCCACAGACTGCACGTGCACAAGTGCGAAGGGGCAAAGGTGTAGCCCGTACGTACCTGCCTGCCTGTGCAGCTTACCGATTTGCCAGCAACCAACTTGCCACTAGATGGAGCGGCTGAACACCGGTGCGTCGGCGGGTGGTGTGTAGCGGGGGTCGAGCGCGGCGGCAAGGTTACGCAGGAACGTACGACCCAGCGGTGTGACGGTAACGGTGTCGTCGGAAATGCTGCACAGGCCATCGGCGGCCAGTGGTTGCAGTCGCTGTCGGAGTTCATCGGAAACACCACCGGAATACCGACTGGCAAAGCGGCACATGAGGTCCAGAATATGAGACTCGGTATGCAACTCCTCGGAAGTACGCTCATGGCCTCTTTCCGCAGGTATCACCCCAGCGTTCACAGCCTCCAGATAGGGCTCTACATCCTTGAGGTTCTGCATCAGGGCAGTGCCGGTGTCGGAAATGCTGCTAGCCCCCAACCCGATGAGCAGGGGTGTGCGCGTGGGGGTGTAGCCCATGAAGTTCCGGTGCAGAGTTCCGTTGGCCTGGGCCAGTGTCAGCTCGTCGTCGGGCAGGGCAAAATGGTCCATGCCGATCTCGATGTAACCGGCTTCGAGCAGGCGGTCGCGGCCCATCTGTTGCAGACGGTGTTTCAGCGCGGCACTGGGCAGGTCGGCCTCGGTGTACCGGCGCTGGCCGGGACTCTTCCACGGCACGTGGGCATAGCTGTAGAAGGCAATGCGATCGGGCCGCATCTCCAGCACATGCCGGAAGGTGTCGGCCACGCTCTGCTCGGTCTGACGGGGCAGGCCGTAGATAAGGTCGATGTTGACGGAGGTGTAGCCGACAGCGCGGGCGTTGCGTACTACGTCCCACGTCTGCTCCACGGTCTGGGGCCGGTTGATGATGAACTGCACCATCGGATCGAAGTCCTGTACTCCCAGGCTCAGGCGCCGGAATCCTAGGCTGTAGAGCGTCTCCAGGTGGGCTTTCGTAGTGGAACTCGGGTGGGCCTCAAAACTGAAGGCAGGTGCGTCGGCCACCGGCAGGTTTTCCAACAGTCCTGCTATCAGCCGATACAGATGGCCGGGGGAAAAGAAGGTGGGGGTACCGCCGCCCAGGTGCAGTTCGTACAGGCGGGGCTGGGCCGGAAACTGCGCCCGGTACAGGGCCCATTCTTTCAGCACGGCGTCTACATAGGGGCCTTCAACGGCGTGGTTGACGGTGATGCGCTTGTTGCAGCCGCAGTAGGTGCACAGGGCCTCGCAGTAAGGCAGATGCACGTAGAGGGCGAGGGCAGGGTCAGGCGTCTGCCGGAAGACGTTCTGCACATGGGGCAGCCAGTCGGCGGGCGGAAACTGGGCGCGCGTCCAGTAGGGCACTGGCGGGTAGCTGGTGTAGCGCGGCGTGGGGCGGTCGTAGCGGGCCAGGAGTTCTGGCAGCGCAGTAGGTTGATTTTCAGACATAACAGCGGCAGTTGGAGGAGTGGCCGATGACGATTGCAAGGTTTGGCTGGCGGGGCTGTGAAAACATGAGGCGCGTCAGGAAATGGTGTGATTGTGGGTGGCTGATTAGCTGACGGCATCGTGAAACAGGGTTTTCAGCTGTGGCAGGGCGGTTGGATGCGTGGAAAGAAACCACAGCAATTCACATTGCTACGACAGGTAAGTTTCTGGCGGGTGCAAAAAATGGCGGTAGTGCGGCTCCCGCACGTCTAAAGCTAGACAAAACGGTTTAACACATTGTATTACAATACTTTACGACATATTACTTCAAGTGCCTGTTTCAGAATTGAGGGCTAGCCCGTGGTATGGTAGCGCTTCCGGCGGCGCGGTGCGGGCCAAGTTGCCCTAGCTTTGACACCATGAGCGAACGTGGAGTATTTGCACAGTTTATCCGCAACCGCGGCCTCAAGTCGGCCGTGTTCGAGCAGTTGCTGAACATCAGCCGCCACACCTGGATTACGCGTCAGCGCAACCCGACGACGTTCACCCGCTTCGAGCTGGAACGCCTGTCGAACTTCCTGAATGTGGACCTGCAGCAATTGATTACGCTGATCGAGAAGGACGCAGAGGCAATCCGCCGCGGCGATCTTGTCATTCCGGCGTACCGCCAGCAGCGCCGCAATCTGTTGGCCAGCTAGGCCCGCAGCCTTCCGGCTGCCTGTTCGTTGCCCATTCCGGCACCCGTGTCGGAGGTTCTGGCTATGTTTGCACTCCCCGATTCCGTCGGGGATTTTCCTTGCAGGGGTTTGAACACCTCTGTTCCCATACATGCCCGCGGGGTTTCCCGTGGGCTTTTTGTTGAAGCGCCTTTCAGCCAGCGAGACGATGCCGACCAGGTGAGGCGTTTCGCCTACATGCCCTTCGGCTGCCTTTTGCGACGCTCTACCCCGCCATCAAACAGACGCTGATCCGCGACTGGCTTACGCTCCTGCCCCTGCTGCTGACGGTCTTACTCGCTTTCGAACTCCAGCGCCGCCGCAAGGCGAAAAAGGCGGAGACTGAGTAGGGGAACAGGACTGGCCGACACCCCGCCCAGTACGTCATTTCGAAGGTCGGCGGAGCCTTCCTGAGAAATTGGAACACCCCGGTTATCGGGACTACCTGTGGCCTTCGCAGAAAACCTGTAGCCAGGCGGCTCAACTGCCACAACTGGTGCAACTCGCCCACTATCACCGCAGTGGCGTGCGCAGTTCGTGGCTGGCGTTTGCAATGAACGACCGTTGCAACTCAAACACCACGTCTAGCCGCCCCAGCAGGCGGTTGAACGCCCGCGACAGGTCGGCCACCGCGTCTTCACCAGGAATCTGGAACTGCGCCGCCCGCTGTAAACCCCACCGCAGAGCCTGTGGCGGGTTCTACCCTCCTTAAAATTTTCTATACTTATTTGGATTTAGTCCAGATAGTGTAAGTTTGCGGCATGTTCGCACTCCGCACACTTCCCATCTGCCTCCTTCTCGCGGCAACCGCCTGCACCCAAGCCCCGCGGCAACCCCAGCAAGCCCGACTCGTCGTCCTCGGTGGCGCCCTCACCGAAACCGTCTACGCCCTCGATGCTGGCAGTCAGGTTGTTGGGCTCGACGCTTCCGCCACCTTCCCGCAGGCTACCGCCAACGTGCCCAAAGTAGGCTTCTACCGCAGCCTCAATCCCGAAGGCGTACTTGGGCTTACCCCCACAGTGGTACTTGCCTCCACCGAAGCTGGCCCGCCCGAGGCCGTGGCCCAGCTTCAGAAAGCCGGGCTCGCTTACCACCCGTTTGCAAACCCCCGCCACCTCGACAGCACCCGCGCACTCATCGTCCGTATCGGTACCCTGCTCAATCGGCCAGCCCAGCGCGACAGCCTGCTGGCTGTTTACGACAACCAGCGCCAGCAACTCACCGACTTCCTCACCGCCCATCCCCAACAGCCCAAAGCCCTGTTCATCTACGCCCGTGGCGCTGGTACGGTGCAGGTGGCAGGCAGTGGCACAAGTGGTGCCGCCATGCTGGAAGCTGCTGGCATCCGCAACGCTGTGCCCTTCGGCGGTTACAAGCCCCTCACACCCGAGGCCGTCCTTCAAGCCGACCCCGACTTCCTCATTCTCACTCTTAACGGCCTTGAGAGCATCGGTGGCATGGAAGGCCTGAAGGCATTCCCCGGCATTGCGCAGTGCCGCGCCTACCGCGAGGGCCGGGTTCTGGCTTACGATGACCTCTACCTTCTCGGCTTTGGTCCCCGGGCGCCCCAGGCTGCCCTCGAGCTGGCACGCGCCACCCATCCCGACGCCCAATAAGCGCCACACCCGCCCCCGCTCCTGCACATCCAGCCATGCCCACCGCCACCAAACACGCCATGTTGCCCACGGTCCGCTTCCAATTGAAGCCTGTGCACGGCCTGCTGCTGCTGTGGGCGGTGGCAGCGCTGCTCTCCCTCACACTCGGAGCCGGGGGCCTTTCCCTCGCCGACTGCGGACAGGCGCTGCTACACGGCCTGGGCTTCGACACCCCAGACCTGGCACCCACCAAAGCGGTCATCTTCTGGGACATTCGCATGCCGCGCTTCCTGCTGGCCAGCCTGACAGGCGCTGCCCTGGCCATGGCCGGAACCGCCATGCAGGGCCTCCTTCGCAATCCGCTGGCCGAACCCGGACTCCTCGGCGTATCCAGTGGAGCGGCGCTCTTCACACTGCTGGCGCTAGTGGCAGGGGCTTCGGTGGCAACGGTACTGGGCGCGTTTCTGCTGCCGGTGTCGGCGTTCGTGGGCAGCCTGCTCATGACCGTGCTGCTGTTTCTGCTGGCCCGCTGGATGGGGCAGATCAACGGCGTGTTTCTGGTGCTGGCCGGGCTTGGCATCACCGCCTGCACCGAAGCCCTCATCGGCATCCTTGTCTTCTTCTCCGACGACGCCTCCCTGCGCACGTTCACCTTCTGGCGGATGGGCGGCTTTGGCGGTGCCACGTGGCTTACGCTTGCGGTTGCAGCCCCCCTGCTAGCCGTCGCCCTGGCGCTCTTGGTACGCATGGCCCCCAAGCTGGACCTGCTGAGCCTGGGCGAACAGGAAGCCGCCTATATGGGTCTGTCGGTCAGCAGGGTACGTACACAGGTTATCGTGCTGATTGCCTTGGCCGTAGGCACCTCGGTGGCTTTCAGCGGTCTCATCGCGTTCGTTGGCCTAGCGGTGCCGCACATGGTGCGCCTGCTGGTGGGGGCCAATCAGCAGCGCGTGCTGCCCCTCACGGCGCTCTCTGGGGCCGCCCTGCTGGTGCTGGCCGACAGCCTGGCCCGCACCCTCGTGGCCCCGGCCGAGCTGCCCGTCGGTTTGCTTACTGCCCTCATCGGTGCCCCTACCCTGCTTTGGATTGTCACCCGCGAGTTCCGCCGCACCCGTTTCGCCTGACACACATGCTGGAAGCCCAACACCTCTCTTTTGCCACTGCCAGCCGCACCCTCTTGCAGCGCCTGTCGGTCCAGATTCGCCCTGGTGAAAGCACGGCGATTGTAGGGCCCAACGGCGCGGGCAAATCCACGCTGCTGCGTTTGCTGGCTGGCGCCATGCCTGCCACCACCGGGGCCGTACTGCTGGACGGCAAGCCACTTGCCACCTACACCCCAGCCGAACTGGCCCGCCGCCGCGCCGTGCTCAGTCAGCAGGTGCTTCAGCCCTTCCCCTATTCCGTGGAAGAAGTCATCGGCATGGGCCGCGTAGCCCTGGGTACCAGCCGCACTGAAAACCGCCAGGCGGTGGAAGCCGCACTGGAAGTGCTGAACCTGCATCCGCTGGCTCGTAGGCCCTATCAGCAACTTTCCGGCGGCGAACAGCAGCGCGTGCAGCTGGGCCGTGTCCTTGCCCAGCTATGGCAGCCCACGCCCGATGCCAACCGCTACCTTCTCCTCGACGAGCCCACCGCCAGCCTCGACCTCCTGCAGCAGCATCAGGCCCTGCTCACAGCCAAATCCGCCCTGGGACCCAACACTGGCCTGGTGGCTGTGGTGCATGACCTCAACCTCGCTGCCGCCTATTTCGACCACATTGTCTTCCTCAAGGGCGGCATATGCCACAGCTGCGGCGAGGTGCACCAAACCCTTACCCGAAGCACCGTAGAGCAGGTCTTCGGCCAAAGCGTGCTGGTGCAGCCCCACCCCCTCAGTGGCCGCCCGCTTGTCATTCCCTGTGTAGGCCACTGCCACCACAGCCAGCCTAACACCCATTCTGTCTCCCATTCCCTATCCACGCCTTGCTAATCCCGTTCCTTATGAACAGCACCTTTCTGCCCGACCCCAACGCCCCCCTCGCTGAACGCTGGAAAGCCCTCCGCGAGGCCTCGCCCAGCATGCGCATACGCGAAGCCGCCATTGAGCTGGGTGTCTCCGAGGCCGAGCTCCTCGCCACCCAGATGGCCGAAGGCAAAGTGGTACGCCTGGCACCCCCCAGCTGGCCCGACCTCCTCGAAGCCTTCACCACCCTGGGCCGCGTCATGTGCCTCACCCGCAACGACGGCTGTGTCCTCGAGCACAAAGGCACCTTCGACAGTGTGGAAATCACCCGCGCCCCCCACGGCGACATGGCCACCGTCATCGGGCCCATCGAACTGCGCGTGTTCTTCAAACACTGGGGCTTCGCTTTCGCGGTTGAATCAGTAGGCCAGAACGGCAAGCCCATGCACAGCATTCAGGTGTTTGACATCAGCGGCACAGCCATTCTGAAGGTATACCTCCAGCACGACGGCAACCCCGAAGCCTATGCCGCACTCGTGGCCCGCTTCCGCGCACCTGAACAGACCGCCGAACTGGCCCTGCAACCCGTCCCCGCCCTCAAAATCGTACCTCTGGCCGAGATAGACCGCACCGCCTTCCTCGCCGAATGGGCCGCCCTGCAGGACACCCACGACTACTTTGGAATGCTGCGCAAACACAAGGCCGACCGCCTCGATGCCATTCGCCTGGCCGAAGGCACCTTCACCCGTCGCATTGCCATTGCTGCGCTGGAAGACGTGCTGCTGCGTGTGGCCGCCGAGCCCCGCCTTCCCATCATGATCTTTGCAGGCAACAAGGGCAACATCCAGATCCATCAGGAGGAAGTGCGCCATATCAAGACCATGGGCCCCTGGCTCAACGTCCTGGACCCCCACTTCAACATGCACCTCCGCACCGACAGCCTCGCTACCGCCTGGATAGTCCAGAAACCCACCCGCGACGGTGTCGTCACCAGCATCGAATGCTTCGATGGCGTTGGCGAACTCATCGTGCAGTTCTTTGGCCTGCGCAAGCCCGGCCTGCCCGAACGCGAAGACTGGCGCGCCCTGCTTGCTGAGCTGCCGTCCGACTCCGTTCCTGCCTGATTTTCCCCCTCGTTCTCCCATCCTGAACCCCCAGACAATGAGAACGTTTGTTACATTGTTTAGAATTAGTCCAGCTTTAATAGCTGCGCTGCTTGGCCCCTACGGGGGCTGGGCTCAGCAGCAAGCGCCGCCCGACTCGACACAAGCCCTGCTACTGGAAGAGCTGGTCGTTACCGCCACCCGCACCGAACGCCGGCTGGACCAGCTGCCCACGCCCGTTACCGTCATTACCGCGCAGGAGATACGCCAGCAGGGCGCCATGCGTCTGGACGAAGTGCTGGCCCAGCAGACGGGCGTCGTCCTCGTACACGACCACGGCACTGGTCTGCAGCTGCAGGGCATAGACGACGACTACATCCTCATCCTCATCGACGGCGAACCCCTGGTGGGCCGCACCGCTGGTACCCTCGACCTCAGCCGCCTCACCGTCCAGAACGTCGAGCGCATCGAGATTCTCAAAGGACCGGCCAGCAGTCTCTATGGCTCCGAAGCCCTCGGCGGCGTGGTCAATATCATCACACGAAAACCCTCAAGTGGGCGCAGCATCTTCTTTCGCAACCGCCTGGGCAGCAACCACACCTGGGACACCGGACTGGACGTCGGTCTGCGTGGCACCCGTACCTGGGCACAGGCCACAGTAAACCGCTACTCAACAGCCGGATACGACTTCAACCCACAGGCGCCCGGCGCTACGGTCTCCCCTTCCACCCACTACACAGCCGGGCTTAAGGTGGGCCACTGGCTCAGCGACCGGCTCCAGGCCGAGGTCAGTCTGCGCGGCTACACCGAGACCCAGCAGAGCGCCTTGGGCCTGGCCGACGGCTCACTGGTGCAGGGCACTGGCGAGGTGAAGGAATGGAACGTACGCCCGGCGCTCACCTGGACGGGCACACAGTGGAAACTCCGCGCCAGCTACTACGCTACTGGCTACCAGACCAACGAAGTGCTGCGCTATGCCCCCTCGGGTACGCTCTACGACGACACCTACTTTACCCAGACCTTTCAGCGCCCCGAGATGCAGGCCGACTGGCAGGCCCGGCCCAACCTGGCGCTTACCCTTGGCGCAGGCACCAACTTCGAGGCCATAGAGGCTACCCGCTATGACACCCGCCAGCGCCAGCACACCGCCTATCTCTACGCCCAGGCCGACTGGCAGCTGGTCAAGCGGCTGGGGCTGCTGGCCGGGCTCCGCTTCGACGCACCCAGCGCCTACCAGCATCAGCTGAGCCCCAAACTGGGCCTTAACTGGCAGGCCGCCAAAGCCCTGCGCCTCACGGCTTCTGTCAGCGCGGGTTTCAAGGCACCCGACTTCCGCCAGCTCTACCTCAACTTCAGCAACAGCGCTGTTGGCTACGCCGTTTTTGGCACCGCACAGGCCGCAGAACGCCTCCGCGCCCTTGCCGCCGCAGGCCGTATCTCAGGCTATTTTGTCGACACCACCACATTGGGCCAGCCCCTGCGCCCCGAGTCGTCGTGGGCCTTCAATCTGGGGGCCACCCTACAGCCTACCCCTACCCTTCGCCTGTCAGCCAACCTCTTCTACAACCGCATCCAGAACCTCATCGAGACGTACGCCATTGCCCGCCAGACCAACGAGCAGAGCGTATTCAGCTACCGCAACCTCAGCCGCATCTTCACCTGGGGCACCGAGGTGGACGCCGCCTGGCAGACACCCCTCAAGGGCCTGACGCTCAAAGCCGGATATCAGTTTTTGCAGACGGGCGATGAAGCCGTACTGGAAGGCATTGCCAACCGCCAGTATTACCGCCGCAACAGCCAGGGCGTCGATGTGCCCCTCAAGGCCAGCGAATACCGCGGCCTGGCAAACCGCAGCAGCCATACCGCCAACCTGCGCCTCACCTACAACAGCCCCAATCAGCGGTGGCAGGGCACCCTGCGGGGCATATACCGCAGCAGCTTTGGTCTGGGCGATACCAACGGCAACGCCATCCTCGACGACTACGACCAGCTGGCCCCCGGCTATGCTACCCTCGATGCCAACGTGGGCCACACCTTCGGCCGCTGGCTCACCCTGCTGGCCGGACTCGACAACGCCCTCGGCTACACCGACCCCACCAACATGCCCGCCCTCCCCGGCAGGCTGTGGTACCTCACGGTGCAGGTGCAACTGCCCCGCCTCAACCCCTGACACATTCCCAAACACCCTTTTCAAACCCCAACAGACATGTTTTCTCCCATTCGCACTGCGCTTCTGCTGCTGGTTTCGGCTGGCCTGGTTCTTGGCTGCAACAACAGCAGCGACGACACCCCCACCCCCGCACTGGAAGTGAAAACCTACACCAACCTCCACGCGCCCGCCGATCCTGGTGCACCCGGCTCACCCGCAACCGGCTACGAACCCTGGCGCTACTTCAGCCTGCGCACGGGCCAGCTCCTGCCCCAGAGCGACTCCAACTCCAACAAATGGGACCTCGCCTTCAAGTCAACCACCATCCGCGTGAACAGTGGCATCAGCGGCCCCGGCAGCGGACGTGCCCTCGTGGTGACACAGGCGTTTGAGGCCGTAACCGAGGCCCCCGCCGATGCCGAGCTCCGCTCCGACGTCGCCACCAACAACTACGCCATCCCCACCGGCAGCGGCAATGGCTGGTACACCTACAACCCCACTACCACCACCATCAACCCGACCCCCGGCCGCACCATCGTCGTGAAGCTGGGCGACGGCAGTGGCTACGCCAAAGTGAGCATCACCAGCTACTACCAGAACGCGCCTGCCACCCCCACCGCCGCCGATGCCGCGCGCTACTACACCTTCCGCTACGTGGTAAACACCAACGGCACCCGCCGCCTCAACTGACCCATCACTTTCCCTGCCCTGTAAGTAGCACGCCCTGCCGCACCGCAGGGCGTGCGGCGTTTGGGCAGCACTCAACATCCACCGCCAGCCCGTAGCCCATTCCGGCACCTGTGTCGGTGGTTCTGGTTATGTTTGCACTCCCCGATTCCGTCGGGGATTTTCCTTGCAGGGGTTTGAACACCTCTGTTCCTATACATGCCCGCGGGGTTTCCCGTGGGCTTTTTGTTGAAGCGCCTTCTGGCGGCTGCTACCCCGCCTGCGGTAATTTGCCCGCCCCGGTCTGCACGGCACCACCCCCCTGCCGGTCTTTGCCTAGCTTCAGGGCATGCGCCTCCTGTTCCTGACCCTGCTGCTGTTGCCCGCACTGCTCGCAGCCCAGACCCGCAAATTCTACCTCTACCACCATCAGGTGACCGAGGGCCATGACGAACTGGACGGCGCCGACCCCTATCCCGACCGCTACCGGAAGATCGAGCTGACGCTGTCGTACACCGCGGGCAACTGGCGCGAACAGCTGCGCCAGGCCGACTCCGTGCTGACCTCCGCCCCCGACCGCACCGAATGCTACCTCCGCGTAGAAGCCGCCGATGGTGCCGCCCCCACCGATTCACTGGACCTGCGCCCCCTGCACCGGGGCCTCCAGCATTGCCGCCTTCTGCATATCAACAGCGAGCTGCCGCTGGCACAGCAGCCCGTCGCGCTGCCCCAGATACAGACTTTCATCGTGCTGCTGGCGCCCACAGCCGTACCTCCCAGCCTGGCGCTGGGCCAACTCGTGGGCCACATGCCTGCCCTGAAACGCCTGGAGCTCTACCCCGCCGGCACCGCCCTCCGCCGCCTGAGTCTGCGCGCACCCAACGTGCGGCTCGGCTACCTGAGCCTGAAGCTGGATGTGCGCCCGGCCGACTGGGAGGTGCAGCTGCAAACCCTTGATTCTCTGCGGCTGGTGTGCAGCGACGACGCGCCGCTGTCGGTAGCCGGACTGTGGCCCCTGCTGCCCCCCACCCTGCGCTGGCTCGACCTCAGCGGCGTGCAGCCCCCTGCCGACTTCGGCCGCTTCCCGCTGCTGGAAACGCTGTCAGTGGGCGTACTGGACTGCCGCAAGGGAGGAGACTGGGAGCGCCTGCCCCTGAATCTGAAGGCCCTGCGCAGCCTGTCCATCGGCTGGCAGCGAGGCGATGACTTTCCGGCGTGGCTGGGTGATCTGGTGCAGCTGGAGCAGCTGTCAATCCACATGATGGAGGGCGACGGGTTTGGCTGGCTGCCCCGCCTGACGCGCTTGAAATACCTGCTGCTTCGCGCCGACGGCCAGGGGCTTGACGCCTGCCCGCCGCCGTCGCTGGAGAAAGCCGCCCTCATCGGCTTCGGCGACCCTTTCCCCGAGTGCGCCCAGCAATGGCGCGTGCAGGAGTGAGAGAGGGGAGGCTTGTCCTTTCACGTCATTTCGAGCAAGCACCAGCGCAGCGAGAAATCTACCTTTGGACGGCGTAGAGCCGCCCGGCGAGGAAGAAAAGGTTGCGCACCATAAGGTAAGACAGGGAGTGTGAGAGCAGACGCCTGCACAAGGGGAATGCCAAAGGCGAAAAACAGGCCTGGCGGGCGCGTGGAGGCAGTTGCCCCTGTGCGGAAGCGGACAGCGGTGTACGCCAGCGAACGGGGGAAGGGGAATAAGTCCGTTATGATTAGTGGCTACAAGCCAATGAACTATTACTTGTTATCTTGTCCAACCAAAAAAAAATAGCTAGGAGTGATTTTTTTTATCAAATCATCATGTATAAATGTATGATTAATATGATAGAATAAATTATTGATAGTTAAAGGATGTTTAAAAAATTCAAGTGACTTCAAAACATCACCTCTATCGAGTTTAATTATAGATTTTGAAAATTCAGGCCTTTGGTCTAACACACTAATTATTTCACTAGATATATTAGAGTCAAGAAGCCTTATTCTAAACTTAAATAACATCATAGCAGGCCATTTCTTATTTTTATAAGACGTATGACTAATTGATTCAAATAAACTAATCAAAGTCATGTCAGCCACCTCTAACGAGGCAAGAATACCGTTCAACATTCTAGATGCTTCATTAAGGTTATCCCAGTGCGAAGGAACCTTGTATCTAAGGTCGTGTTCAATTTCATGCCAGCCTTCGGACAATGTTGTCCTAATTTGCACTTCAAAAGATGGTTGTATAAATTGTGCTAATGTTTTTGAATTAAGCCTGCCAAATACTTCTGATTTAAAATGATCAACATTATCAATACAACAAACTAAATTAAGACGCTGAGGCTGAAATGTAGCTGAATTATAATCATCAATTGTTGACTCTAAAATATTAAACATAGATTCAATCATTTCACGAACGATCCTAACATCATCATTGAAATAGCAAATAATACGTATTCCATAATAATCGGTAACCAACTTATTGTGTAATGAATAATTTTTCTTTTCTATTTTATCTTCTATCGATTTTTTACCTTTGACTCGATGAAATATTCTATACAATATCCCACGAGATTGAAGTTTTCCTTCAATTAAAGTGACGATCGGCATTAAAACAGAACTCATTTCCCAAGGATGGATTTTACAATACTAAGATGGTTTCTACTAATCTTATACAGATCAGTATTAATTTCTTCTATAATACCTGACTTTGCCAAATTCAACAATTCCGAATAAACAAGATCCTTTTCGTTATCAGCAAATCCTAACATTATAGCATTAATTGGTCTGTATGGATACGGTGAGAGTTTGCCAAGCGGCCACAAACGTTTTAATATCTTTTTTCTGTAAGGTGATTCCAATTCAATATTTATAGGTTGCTCGTCAATTGATGTAAAGTAACTAGCCGCATAATTCTCTATCTCCTCGCTATTAATAAACTCACAATCAAAGAACAAGATGTCAGCAAATACCGAGTAATTTACAAAACTTGAGTGATTGAATTTACAATTTATAAAAGACACTTCGCACATTTTGTCATTATTAATTATGCAAGAGTTAAAATGACAATTGACAAACGTTGATCTATTTATACTAGAGTCAATTAAAGTATTGTTGAGCTTAATTTGTTCAAAAGATACATCCTCATATTCATCAGCAACAACCCTTGATAGACTAGCTTCAAAGAGTATTTTCAAATCTGCATCTAATAAGTCATAAATATCAATTATTTTACTACGCAATCGCTCTCTTTTTACTTCATCAAACAATTTAAAAGCGGCCAGGGTTTTTTCAATTGAACCAACATTTAAAAAATAGTTACTCACATACTTTTCGCTATCTTTTTCAATATTTATAATTCCCTCACCTAGACATATTCCATAAATCAAATCATTAATAAATCCAATCTTAAGATTGTGCTCAGATCTATCAAGTAAAGCATGGTTTGAGAGGTTATCACAAATTTCTTCTATACTTGGTATGTCAGTGGTATATCTTTCAATACAATTCCTCAATAACTCAGAATTATAACCCTTAATAAAGTCTATAATATCTATCCTATCAAATGCCGATTGATTGAATTCATTGAAAGACAAAGCAAGATTTTGTAGTATCCTAAATTGCTCCTCTGGATTTAATGTCAAGTTTTGCCTTGACATTTCTCTATTCATAATTCTTCGGAGATAGTCATCTATAATTTTATGCGGCGACTGAATTAGGTTTCTAAACTCTTCAATAGATAATGATCGAAGAAAAGCAAGCAATACAGGACTGCTAAATAAAGTCGTTTCAGAATTTTCAGATTCCAAGATGTTATTTTTCTCACTCCCAAGCCAAATCTTCATATCGGGTGATTGAAGAGTAAATTGCACTAGATCAAAAGTATTTTCATACCTTTCAACCCAACTATAAAACTCCCCATCAAGAAACATTGCTGATTTTCTTGTCGTTATTATTATCTTCGCTTTATTTTCTAATAATAGCGCAATTGATTCGAGTAAACCTTTAACGTCCTCAAAATATTCATCATCATCATTCGATTCATCTTGCTTTTTAAGCGTCCTGCCTCGAGATAAAAGCTCATCAAACCCATCAATAATAAGGATTATATTTCCTTGCTTTATTTCCTCAACAACAAGTTCATAATTTGTTTTAGGTAATTCATCATCTATAATATCAAGTAAAATGTAACGAAATTTGGTTGCCGTCCTATTTTTAGATAACTCGGTTAGCAAAATAATTTTCTCATTATTAGTTTTTATCAATGAATTCAGAATTTCAAATGCCGTACATGTTTTACCATAACCTGCAGCAGCTTCTAAAATTACCAGTTGAGGCTTATCTTTTTTAATGATTTCTTCTACTTCATAAATAAGATTATATTTTTCATTATGCTTTAATTGCGTATTATGATACGGCACGTTTATATATTCATAGTCTGTTCCCAATGATTTTGTTCGATTAGTAACAAAATCTGTTATCTTTCGCCGATTTTCAGTAATTGTATTCTCAATATCAAAACTACCTTTAAATAATTCAGAATGAGCTTCACTAATTGTAGTATAATACTTAACATCACACGCATGCCCTAATTCACTGATTCCCTTTTTAACTTGATCGATTACAGCTTCAGGCTTCTTTTTAACGATGTGTGTACCATGGAACATCCCTGATTTAATAGTAAACATCATGTAATCATCTACATCTACTATTTTCTTGAAGCCATATCTGGCGTACAGGTCTGCTAGGTCTCGATACATAATGCAATATAAAAGTTTACCCCTCTCTAACAAATATAGGCATCTCTATAGCCCCCCTACCCCAGCACCCTCTTCCCAGCGGCGCTGGTGAGGGCGCGGGCCAGCAGGATGCTGCCGATGCTGCTGAAGGGCATCAGGCAGGCAGCCACCACCGGCTGCAGGTCTCCCTGGACAGCGAAGACCGTGCCGGTGAGGTTGTAGAGCAATGAGACGGCAAAGCACGTCCACAGAATGGCTTTGCCGCTGCGGGCCAGTTGCAGCAGACGCGGCAGGCGCGGCAGCGCCCGGGCGTCGAGGATGGCGTCGGAGGCGGGCGTGAACAGCCCGGCCTGCGCAGTGACGGCAATGCCACAGTCGGCCTGTTGCAGGGCCCCGGCGTCGTTGAGGCCGTCGCCGATCATGGCTACGCGGTGGCCGCGCTGTTGCAGGGCTTCGAGGTACTGGCGTTTGTCCTCGGGCTGGGCGCGGAACCGCAGGTGGGTTTCGCTGCCCATCCACTGTACCAGTCGGGGCACGTCGGTCGGGCTGTCGCCCGACACCAGGTGCAGCTGATACTGAGGGCGCAGACCCGGCAGCCAGTCGGCCAGGGCCGTGCGCCAGTGCTGGGGCGTCTCGAAGCGGAGCAGCGGCAGCCAGCCTTCGGGCGTGTGGCGGGCACCCACCACAGCCCCTGCCCCACCCTGTTCTTCCGCGAGGCCGCACCAGACGGCGCTGCCCAGGCGGTAGGTAACGGGACCTTCGGGGGTGAGGACGGTGGCTTCCAGCCCCTTGCCGGGCTGTTCGGTGAGGTGGCTGACGGGCAGGCGGTGCTGGGGCCAGTACTGGGCCAGCTGCTGACTCAGGGGGTGGGCGCTCTGGCTGGCGATGGACACCAGCGCGGGCAGGGCGGTTTCGCCACCGGCAGTCAGCGCCACCGGCTGCGGGCGGGCGGCGTCAGGCGCAGCGGGTGAGTTGTCGGTGAGGGTGCCGGTTTTGTCGAAGACGAGGGTGTCTACGTCGCCGAGGCGCTCCACGGCATCGGGATTGCGGGCATAGAGGCCCTCGCGGCCCAGCAGGCGTTGCAGGTGGCCGAAGGTGAAGGGCGCGGCAAAAGCCAAAGCGCAGGGGCAGGCGATGATGAGCATGGCCGTGAAGGCATCGGCGGCGCGGGCGGTGTCGCCCTGCCACACCCAGAAAGCGGCGCTGAGCACGGCAATGACCACCACCACCACGGTGAAGACCGCCGAAATGCGGTCGATGCGGGTTTGCAGGGGCCGGGCAGTGTGGGCCTTGTCGAAGCTGGGGTGGTTCCAGAGGCTGGTGAGGCGGCTGTTGTTGACGGCGCGCTCTACCAGCAGCACGATGCGACCGGCGGTCTGGCGGCCTCCGGCATAAAGGAGATCACCGGGCTGATAGGCCACGGGGGCGCTTTCGCCGGTGAGGAAGGTGTTGTCCACAAGGGCCTGCCCTTCCACCAGAAAGGCGTCGGCAGGGATGAGCTCGCCGGTGCGGACGACGATGCGCTGGCCTTTCTCGATCTGCGTGACAGGCACCCGCTGCTCGTGGTCGTGGCCGGTGGCGTCGGTGGTGAGCCGGGCGGCAGAGAGTGGGAAGTAGGCGCGGTAGTCGCGGTCGAAGGCGAGGGCCTCCCAGGTGCTGCGCTGCAATACCTTGCCCAGCAGCAGGAAGAAGATGAGGCCGGCCAGGGAGTCGAAGTAGCCGACGCCCGTGCCCGTAACCACCTCATAGACCGAGCGGACGAACATGGACGTCATGCCCAGGGCCAGCGGCTGGTCAATGGTGAAGTAGCGGAAGCGCAGGCCGCGGACGGCGTTGGCGAGGTAGTCCCACCCGGCGTATACGTACACGCCCGTGCCCATCACGAGCGAGAGCCAGGCGAAGAGGCTATGCAGGCCGCGGTCTACCTCGCCGGGGGCAAGGTAGTCGGGGAAGGCCAGGAGCATGAGGTTGCCCAGACCAAAGCCCGCCACGCCGAGGCGCAGCCAGAGGGTGCGGGCGGCAGGATCGAGGGTGCGCTTGCCTGCCCCGCCCTGCAAGGCCTCGAGGTTGAGCAGCGGCGCGTACCCGATGCGATGCAGCAGCGCCACCAGCGTGGAGAGACGCAGGTACTGGGGAGCGTAGTCGAGCGTCAGGCGTTTGCGGCCAAAGTCCACCTCCGAGCGGAGAATGTGGGGGTTGAGGCGGTGGAGATGCTCGAGCAGCCAGATGCACGAACGGCAGTGCATGCCGGGGATGTGCAGAGCGATGCGGGCGCGGCTGGCGTCGCGGTAGAGGAGCAGACTGGCGGTAAGGGCCTCGTCGTCGAGCCAGGCGAAGGCGGCATCGGCGGGCACTTCATCGGGCTGAGGGGTGCCGGGGGTTTCATCCTGGGTGTAGTAGGCACAGAGGCCGTTGTCGGCGAGCAGGGTGTAGACGGTCTGGCAGCCGTCGCAGCAGAAGGCATGGCCATCGGCGTGACGTATGAGGGCCGGAGCCGGAAGGGGTTGACCGCAGTGGTAACAGCCAGTGGGCGCAGGGGCGGCAGGGGTGTCGTCGTGAGCGTCGGTTGGCAGGGTGGCTGTCGGTGCGGCGGGCGTGAAGGAGGAGGAGTTGTTCATACCCCGCGTGCGTGTTTGGGAAGAAGAAGATACGAAAGTCCGGCGGGCTGGGCCTGTGAACTGAGAAGCTCGAGCAGGGCTTCGCCGCCGGGCAGGTCTGGGTCAAGGGTGCCCGCCAGCAGGCCGGGACTGATGAGCATGCGGCGGATTTCCTGGGCCGTGCAGGGAGCACTGTAATAGGCTGGCGCAGGCACATAAGCCTTCACGTAGCTCATGAGGGCCTTTTCGGCGGCGCCTTCGTGCTCACCCATGCCCAGCACCACCACCTCGGCTTCCCGGATGAGGACGGTGCGGAAGCGCAGAAGGGCCCTGAGCGAGGCAGCATCGGCCAGCAACACCACGCGCTGCGCCAATGCAGGGGGGATGTCGTCGCTGGGGATGTAAAGTGGGGCCCTGACGGCAGCGGCACGCTCAAGCAGCAGGGGCAGCAGTTCGGTCAGAACATCGGTGCGGGTGGCAACGAGGAGGTCGCAGAAGGTGGTCTGCTGCTCCAGCAGGCGTGGCAGACGGCTGGGGGCAAAGCGGGTAAGCACGCTCTGTCCGGGCAGTCGCTGACTGGTCTCTTCCAGTCGGTTGTAAACCAGGGGTTTATCGTTCTGCTGGGGCAGCAGCAGGTCTACACTCAGACCGGGTTCCAGCATGGCCCATTGGGCAGCCACCTGCCTGAGCAGCTGAGGCAACACGGGGGCTGCCGAATAGAGCAGGAGCTTGCGCATGGCGTTTGGGCACTGAGGTACACTACAAACGTATTGCGCCTGCGCCCCCTACCCTATGAGAGGCGCACATGCGGAAAGCTGATTTTCATCAGCCAGCGGGTCTTTTATATGTAGATATACGCCGCGTAGATGAGTGCCAGCTGGAAGAAAAGGCGGAGCCACAGGGCCCAGCCGGGCGCAAAGGGAATGACATTGCGGTCTTGCAGCATGTAGATGTGGACGGGCATGAACGCCACCAGCATGAGCACAATGCCCAGTGCTGCCACCGAGCGTGTAGCGTCGAAGAGCAGACCCGCACCCAGCACTACCTCGGCGGCGCCAGCCAGCAGATTCAACAGGCGGGGATTGGGCAAATAGGGCGGAATCATCCGATGGTACAGCTTGGGCATCACAAAGTGATTGATCCCCAGCAGGATGTAGGCCCCAGCCATGAGGTAGAGGAAATAAGTGGTCATGCGGTTGGTACGGGAGTGGGTGGTTGTCAGAAGCGACAACACGGGGCGAGGCGGCTGGTGTTCCCCAAGGAGAGGTGCGGGCATAAAAAAAGCCGCCGGAAAATCCGGCGGCTGTGGTTTCAGGCAGAGTCAGCCGAAACTGCTCTGTGATCCGTGTTCTCAGTACCCAGGGTTCTGAGCGTTGGCCAGCGTTGGGTTGGCGGTCAGCTCGGTGGGTGGGATACCCCAGAGGAAACGGAAGTCGTTGTACGGCTGGGGGGTGAGGTACGGTGCACGAGAGGTGGGGTTGGTCACAGGGGGCTTCGGAGCGGTCTGAGAAAGATCAACCGCGCAGGTAGCACTGCTGGACGCAGCAAAGTAGCCGTTGTTGTAGGTAACGCTGGCAACAGTAACTGGGTTAGCCACCATCTGTGATGGACGCCACTTTTCAGGAATACCGGAAGGACCGAAAGTAGACGATACGTTGTAGGTAGAACGGTCGTTGTCACCACCACCAGCAAGATCCGCTTCGGCATCCAACGCCAGGCGGTGGATGTCGCCCCAACGCTTGCCTTCACCGATGAACTCGATACGGCGCTCGAAGAGGATTGCCGCGAGGAGTTCTTTGTTGGTGGCGAAGCTGGCCGCAGTGAAGTGCTGGCTGGCATCGGCAATGTTGCGGTTACGAACGGTGTTCAGCAGCGCGAGCGCACGGGCATCGGGAGCACCAGCGTAGGTGGGATCCGAGTTCCGGATTTCGGCTTCCGCAATGTTGAGGAGTACCTCGGTGAAGCGGATGATGGGCACGAAGTCAGAGCGATCTACTGCGTTGGAGTACTTGCGGATCAGTGCAGCACGACCACCGGCACCGGGGTGACCCGCGATGTGGGTCAGTTGGGTGCGGCGAACGTCGCAGCCGAGCCAACGGGCATCGTTGTAGAACTCAGGCGAGATAGCCAGAATGCCACGACCGTTGAGCGGCGCTTCGTTAGTGCTGTAGAAGGCAGATACCGAACCGTTTACACCCGAGTTGTCCTGAGCGTTGTTCTCGATGGAGAACATGTTCTCAATGTCCGTATCGGTAGAGAAAACAGTAACGATAGACGGAGCAACACGCGTAGTGAAGTCGGGGGCCTGCGCCAGGGTAGCGGGGGAAGTACCAGGAGCTACCAGGCGAGCACCGGTGATGTTGGCCGTAGCAAGTGCGCCAGCCCAATCACGCATGTGCATCTGCAGACGGATTTTCAGGGCGATAGCCGCCTGCTTGGTAGCACGCGTTACAGCCTTGGAACCTGCGCGCAGGGCGGAACCTGCTACCGGCAGTTTGTCGATGGCGTAGTCAAGGTCCGCAATCATGTTGGTATACAGCTCGGCAACAGTGCCACGGCCCACTGCATAGGCAGCATCGGTAGCGGCAAGGTTGTCAATAGCCACCGTACGGTAGGGTACACCAGGGTGCGTAGCACCGGGGGTATCGCCGTAGGGACGGCAGAACTGGATCGCCAGCTCCGAGTGGCTGAGTGCACGCAGGAAGCGGGCCTCGCCTTCGTAAGCTTCCTTGGTGGCGGCGTCAATCGAGGTGGCAGTAGCCAGGCCCTTGATGAAGACGTTGCAACGGTTGATTACACGGTAGCAGTTGTTCCAGTACCACAGACAGTTGGGGCTGGCAGCGGTCTGGGTGTTCTCGCCTACGATGAGGAAGAACTGCTGGGTGTTGATCATGTCCTCGCCGCGGGCATCATTCAGCAGGGAGTAAGCCGAGCCGAAGGGATAGCCACGGGGACCACCGTCGTAAAGGCCAGTCTGGGCGGCATCGTAGAGGCCGGCAGCAGCAGCATCGACACGGGCAGCCGTGGCGAAGGCGCTGGGCTCACCAATGGTGTTCACGGGTTCGAGATCCACCACGTTGCAGCTGGCAACCGCCACGCCAAGGCCCGCAGTAAGGGCGAGACCCTTGAGCGTGCGGGTCAGTGTATTGTAAAGAGAAACTGTGCGTTTCATGATGATTTACCTGCAAAAGTTGGATTAGAAAGTAACGCTAGCACCTACCAGGAAGGTCCGGGCAAGGGGGTTCACGTTGTAGTCAATACCAGCACCCAGGTCAGGATCGATACCGCGGTAAGGAGTAATTACCAGGAGGTTCTGGCCCTGAACATAGAAACGGATGCCTGTTACACCAGCCTTCTCGAGGAAGGGCTGCTTGAGGGTATAACCCAGCGAGAGCAGTTGCAGACGGAGGAAGTCGCCAGATTCAACAAAACGGCTGTTGGTTTCAGCGGGGCGGTTCACGAAGTCCTGCGAACCAGAAGCCAGTATCGGTACCTGACCGCTCGTGTTGGTAGGAGTCCAGCGGTCGAGCTGTTCCGTCAGGCGGTTGGTGAACTGGTTGGTCAGGTTGTTGGCACGTGTACCGTTCCAGATTTTGTGACCACCGGCGAAGGTGAAGAACACTTCGAAGTCGAAGTCGCGCCAGGTCACGTTGTTGCGGATACCACCGAAGAACTTGGGCAGCGTGGTGCCGAGCTCACGCTTGTCGGCAGTAGCCGAAAGAGCGAGTGCAGGGTTGCTGGTGAACAGAGCGGGGTTCTCGGGGTTGAAAAGCGACCACTGGCCAGTGAAGGGGCTGCCCTGAACCAGACGGCCATCGCCCTTCTGGAATACGGGGAAACCGTTGGCAGGGTTCACACCGTACCACTGGTAGCCCCAGAGGGTGTTCTGAGCTACACCTTCGCGGAGGATGGTGTTGGCACCGATGATGTCACGACCGAAGGGCAGTGCGGTTACAACAGCATTCTGGGTAGAGATGTTGAAGTCGGTGGTCCACTCAAAACGGCTGGTGGGCTTGCTGATGTTCACCGAACGGATCTGGAGTTCGATACCCTGGGTGTAAGCCTTGCCAATGTTCTGGGTGATGGCGTTGCCGGGGATACCGAAGCTCGGAGGATAGGGAACGGCGAAGATCAGGTCGTCGAGGTTGTTACGATAGAAATCGAATTCGATGGACAGACGGTCATCGAAGAGACCCATTTCCACACCGAAGTCAATCTTGGTAGACTTCTCCCACAGCAGACCGGGGTTACCAATCTGACCGAGACCGATACCAGGCTGCGAGCCGTACTGAGCCGGGCTGTACACAGACAGGTAAGGGAATGAGCTGCCGAAGGCAGTGTTACCTACCGTAGCCCAGCTACCACGCAGCTTCAGGCTCGATACCTTGCTGAGGATGGTGCTGTTCTGCCAGAAAGATTCTTCCGACACGCGCCATGCAGCCGAGAAGCCGGGGAACCAGCCACCACGAACATCCGGGGCCAGGTAGGCCAGACGGTCGTAGCGTACGGAAGCACCGAAGTAGTAGCGCTGCTTGTAGTTGTAGTTGACACGGCCGAAGTAGCCATCACGGCCATCGGGCGTAGAGCCACCACCAGCGGTAGGCGTAATGAAGGTACCGGAAACAAGGTTCTGGTTGAAGAAGGGGTCAGCCAGCTGTGCACCCTGGGCGAAGAACGAACGGCCTTGTTCGCGCTGATATTCCATACCCACCGTCAGGCTGATGTTGTGGTCTTCAGCGATGGTGCGGTTCAGGTTGGCATAGTTCTGCCAGATCCAGCGGTAGAAGGGAACGTACTGTTGGAATACGATACCCTGCGAGCCACGACCGTCACCGTGGAAGGGGTTCAGGTACTGGAAGTCCTCGGTGTTCACCAGGTCGAAGTTGAACTGCGAGCGGATGGTGAGGCCAAGCTCCTGAAGGGGCTCGATTTCCAGGTACATGTTGCCCTGAGCACGGTTGTTGCGGGCCAGGAAGGTATTGTTACGGAGTACGTATACAATGTGCGAGGCGTTGGTAGCATGACCCAGGAGGTTATTACCAGTGCCGAGCGAACCACCGTTGGGGGTGATGTTGTAACGGCCGTCAGCGAAGAAGGCAGGTACGTTCGGGATTTGGCTGAGGGCAGCATAGGTGTTGCCGCTCAGGCTGTTTGCACCAGAGGTCAGACCAGTGGTCTCCCAGTTGGCGTACATCAGCGACGTACCGACCTTGGCGAACTTGTTCACCTTGTGGTCGATGTTCAGACGCAGGTTGTAGCGGTTCTGGTCGTTGGCCTGGATATGGCCCTGCTGCAGCTGGGCGCCCAGCGACAGGTAGTACTGGGTCTTGTCGTTGCCACCCGAGATGGAGAGGGTGTGCGCCTGCTGGAAGCCCGTGCGGAAGATGTACGACTGCCAGTCGGTGTCGTAGATAGGACCGCTGGGGTTACCTGGATCGATGGGCAGGGGGAATGCAGCAGCACCCAGACCGCTGTTTGCACGCTCCTCGTTGATGAGGGTCATGAAGTCGCGGGCATTCAGCACTTCGAACTTGCGGAAAACCGACGACCAGCCGAACTGGGCGTTGTAGTTAACCTGCACCTTGCCAGCCTTACCACGCTTGGTGGTGTACACGATAACACCGTTGGCAGCCTGCGAACCGTAGATAGCGGTGGCAGCACCGTCCTTCAGTACTTCTACTGACTCGATGTCGTCGGCGTTGAGGGAAGATAGGATGTTGGAGAGTGCAACACCGGAGTTGTTACCGGCGGGTACCTGCATACCATCGATTACGATGAGCGGGTAAGTGCCCTGGGTAACGGAGTTGACACCACGTACACGAATGGTAGGAGTGGAGCCAAGGAAACCGGAGTTCTGCTGTACCTGCACACCAGAGGCACGACCCTGGAGGGCCTGGTCAGGCGAGCCTACCAGTACGTTGGCGATGGAAGCACCTTCCACGCGGGCAACAGAGCTGGAGAGGTCACGCTTGGCTACGGTACCGTAACCAACTACGACTACTTCCTGGAGGTTCACGGCGGATTCCTGCAGGGTTACAGAGAACGCCGAAGCGTCGCTGGTAGCGGGGATATCGCGGGTGGCGAAGTTCACATAGGAAATGCGAACGACGCGGTTGCCCGGATCGGTGACTGAGACGGAGAAGTTACCATCCTGGTCGGTGTAGGTGCCGCCAACAACCTGGCCTGTGACACGCGACACAACGGAAACAGTAGCACCTACGAGTGCATTACCATCCTTGTCGGTGACTTTCCCGGTGACTGTCCGGGCAGCAGGCGCAGCTTGTGCGTCACCCTGCGTACCCCTGGAACGCACGTCGCCCTGTGCATGCACAAGGTTACCGGCGGCCAGAAGCATCAAACAGAGAATCAAAGACTGCTTCATGTGAAAAGGGATTTTGATAACATCAATATTAGGAAATATTATGATTTATTAGGTTAAAACACGGCAAAATTTAACACTCAGGTTGTTGACTATTGAAAAAAGGCGCTTTTGAACAGCCAAAATCTTAAAATATGTATCGAAAAGCCGTCATACTGTTAACGAATCGTAAAAATCGAAAGCCAGGATTGGCTAGTTCATACAGAATTTAAACAGCAGCAGGCCCCTCGTAGGAGGGGCCTGCTGGCGGCGGGAACGGAGGGGGGCTACTCCCCTACCCGATGTTAACCTATATATAAGGTAGTATTGCTATGCGTTGGCGCGGGCCACCTTGCGCAGGGCCTCGGGCTTGAGAATGCGGATCTGCTTGCCCTGGAGGTCGATGAGACCGTCTTCCTTGAACTCGCTGAGGAAGCGGATGGCGGTTTCGGTGCTGGTGCCTGCGAGGTTGGCGATGTCTTCGCGGGGCAACTGCACGGGGATGACGTTGCTGTCGGCGGTCTGCTTGCTGTGGGGGCGCTTGGAGAGGGTATCGAAGAGCAGCAGGAGGGTTTCGGCCATGCGCTCGCGCACCGACTTCTGGGCCATGTTGAGCAGCTGCTCGTCGGCGATGGCCAGGTCGTGTGCCAGGGTGCGGAGCATCATGCGGGAGAGCTCGGGCTGGCGATCGAGCATTTCGATGAACACCTCTTTGGGGATGAAACAGGCGACTGAGTCTTCGAGGGCTTCGGCGGTAGCGTGGTAGGCCTCCTGCGCAATGAGCGCGTGATAGCCGAGGAAGTCGCCAGCCTGTGCGATGCGGAGGATCTGCTCCTTGCCGTCTGGCCCGGTTTTGTAGAGCTTGATTGCCCCCTGGTTGACGCAGAACAGGCCGAGGGGCTTGTTGCCCTCGAAGTAAATCACCTGTCCCTTCTTGAACTGGGAAGTGGCCTTGTTGTCGGTGAGCGTCTCAAGCTCCACCTGACGACAGCAGGAGAACAGCGAGTGCTCGCGCGACTCGCAGGTTTCACAGGCCAAGGCAATGCGTTTCATCGTCCGGGAGGAGTAAAAGTGATATGAAGTTACGGAAAGGGCTGGAACAGTCGTTACTTGTAGGCCGATTTGTGCAGAAAGGGGTGGCGAGCGGTAGGAAAAAGGCGCTGAAGGAGAAAAGGGCGGCCTACCCCACCAGCGGCGTTGCAGCTTCACACGTGCACATATTCAAAGCCACACAACTGCATATGCATAAGCGTATGAATATGCGAAAGCATGCTGCTATTCAAGTGTGCATACTCAGCGCTTACGCACGCTCATACATTCACATCTGCACACGCGTAAAGCCATAACCATGCACCAGGATGCATGCTTATATGTACAAGCGCTTATGCGTGCACAAGCGGAGAATTGCGTACGCACATATAAAGCTATGCACGTGCATAACTGAACAATTGGGCAGGCTGCTGACTGACCATCTGCGCACGCACACATTTTTTTGCTTACACGCTTGCGCAACTGTTTATCTCTTTGTATACTTGCCTGAGCAAATCGCTATTTAAACAATCAGCCACGCACGTAACTATATAGGCAGCCGCGTAAGCACACAGGCAGTTGCACAACCGCCTGACTGTCTGTCTACACAAGCATACAAGCACGTATCCAGCCAAATGCACAGCTACAAAACTTGTCAGACCCACAGCTATGTATCTATACATGCAAACAGCTGTCTGACTTCCAACGCTTGCACAAGCATAGCTATGTAACTGTTAAGCCGTAAAGCTGCACACATGCACACCTGTACTGATTGTCAACTACGAACCTTGCCATCTGCATAGCTGCACACCTGCATGAATACGCGCGTTATCACCTTCGCCAACCAGAAAGGCGGCATCGGCAAGAGCACCCTGACGGTGTTCACCGCCACGCTGATGCACTTCAGCGGCAAAAGCAAAGTGGCAGTGTTTGACTGCGACTACCAGCAGAGCCTGGTGAAGCAGCGCCGCATGGACCTCATGGAGGCCGGCGACGAAGCACCCGAGGGCCTCTTTCCTGTAGTAGGCGCCAGCCCCGAAGAGGCCGTGGAGCTGCTGAAAGACTACAACGGCCAGTACGACTACATCTTCCTGGACATGCCCGGCTCGATAGGCCAGGCCAATCTGCTGAACCTGTACCTGGTGGCCGACGTGGTGGTGATTCCCATTGTGGCCAACAAGCTGGACTTCAACTCTACGCTCGAGTTCATCAAGTTCATCTCCGACCTGCGGCGCATCAAGCAGGAGCGCTTCGGTCTGGGCATGGACATCTTTCTGCTGATGAACAAGTTTACCCAGAAGACGGAAAACAAGTTCGTATACGAGAAGATCAAAGGCGCGGCCGAAGCCCTGGACATGCAGGTGCTTACCACCGTGGTGCGCAACTACGTGGCCTTTGACCGCAACCTCTCGACCCTGAAGCCCCTGACCGACCAGAAGGAAGCGCAGGAAAACCTGGACGCCCTGGTAAAAGAACTGACCCGCAAACTCACCCCTAACGCCCGCCGGAAATGAGCAAGACCGCCGCCGCCAAG
>NZ_JBXVVW010000002.1:0-1185632 GCF_057219875.1 Pontibacter sp. T17 | reverse complement strand
CACCTCTTCCCATTCCGAACAGAGTAGTTAAGCCGCCCTGCGCCGATGATACTGGGATAACACCTGGGAAAGTAGGTCGTCGCCATCTTTAAAGCCCCTCGCGTAATCGAGGGGCTTTTTGTTTTTGTGCGCCGCTACTTTCACCACTTGTTCGACTGTTGTTCAGGTGGCACTGTGTCAGCGTGTGTCGTAGGTGCCTATCTTCGGATATGGCGAAGTCCCCAAGGGAAATGGAGCTGGCAATTATTGCCAATCTCAAAGTGAAGTCGGGTCGCGATCTGGCCGAGTGGAAGGCCTGGCTGGCTGCCGCCGCTCCCAGCGACAAAAGAGCTGCCATTGCGCTGTTGAAAGCTGAAGGCCTGGGCACGATCCAAGCCAATGTGGTATCGGCGCATCATTTCCAGCCAGAAGAGGAGGCTTTCAGTGAGTACCAGCATCCGGAGAAGCTTGTAGCAGCTCTTTTTGCGCCATTCGATGCTGCCCAGCGCACAGCGTACGAGCAACTGCGGGCTACGGTCCTGGCGCAGCATCCTCATTGGAAGTCAGATCCCTGTAAAACCTACGTGCCTTTTTCGTGGAAGCGGCAGTTCATGGTAGTGAAGCCCAGCAAGGAAGGGCTACTTATCGGCTTGACGCTGCCGCTGGACACGCCCTTTGAGGCCGGGCTGATGCCTCCCCGCAAATCGGGTTGGACAGACCGCGTTACGCATCAATTGGTGCTAACAGGCCCTGACGGTCTTACTCCCCAGCTGTATCACTGGATAGAGAAGGCCGGGCAGGCAGCTGCACCAGGTACGCGCCCCATCAAGGGGTGAGCCGCTGTGTCAGTTGGGCAACCTCTTTTGTAGCAGTTTCGTTGAGTCGCCGGCCTTCGACCATCAGTTGCTCATGGTCTGTCTCAATGGAGGCCCGTTCATCAGCACTGACTTCCAGTGGTATTTCCGTACTCTCCATGCCTTTCAGCAGTTCGCGGCAGCGAGCCAGCAGCCGGTTGTGTCGCGCGATGATATCAGCCTGTTGCTCTTGGGCTTTGCTGATGCGTTGCAGCAGATTGTAGCCAGCTGTGTCGGAGGGTATCCCGGCCTGCGGAGCCAGGTAGGCGCGTGAGGCTGTATCAATTGTATGATAGGCTGCTTCCAGTTCTTCCTGTCCCAGCCACAGTTGTTTCTCCAGCGTTTTAATCTCGGCGATTTCGCGGCGGGTAGGGTTGCAGGCAGCCAGTAGTGCTGTCATCACAAACAGGAACAGAAGGCCCTTTTTCATACTGGAGCAAGCTATTCATTTATGCGTTTGGTAGCTTCGTGGCGATGACGGTAAAGCTGGAACCCACTTGGCTGGCGCGGCTGGAAGGCGAATTCGGCCAGCCCTATTTTCAACAGCTGGCAGCGTTTCTCAAAGCCGAGAAAGCCGCGGGCAAGACTTTCTACCCACCGGGTGGTCAGATTTTCCGTGCTTTCGACTGCACGCCATTCGACAAAGTAAAGGTGGTGATACTGGGGCAGGACCCCTATCACGGAGCGGGGCAGGCGCACGGGCTGTGCTTTTCGGTGCAACGTGGGGTGAAGCCACCGCCATCGCTTGTGAACATCTACCAAGAGATTGAGAGCGACCTGGGCCTGAAGATGCCACGCAGCCACGGCGACCTTACCCACTGGGCCGAACAGGGCGTGCTCCTGCTCAACGCGACCCTGACCGTGGAAGCCGGGCTGCCGGGTTCGCACCAGAAGAAGGGCTGGGAGCAGTTTACCGATGCGGTTATCCGGCGGCTGAACGACGAGCGCGAGGGCCTGGTGTTTCTACTGTGGGGGCGTTATGCCCAGCAGAAAGGTCAGGTAATCGATGGGCATCGACACCGTGTGTTGATGGCCGCGCATCCCTCGCCTTTTTCGGCGCACAGCGGCTTCCTGGGCTGTCGCCACTTTTCGCAGGCCAACGACTGGCTGGCGCAGCATGGTCAAGCCCCGATTGATTGGCAATTGCCTACCTGACCCTGTTACTTCCTCAACGAAAAAGGCCAGTCTGCGCGACTGGCCTTTTTCTATTTATGGGTCTGCCGATTACTTGGCACCCAGTTTCTTGAGGGCCTCGCGGGCTACATCGTTGCTGGGGTACAGGGCCAGCGACTTGCGGTAGTTGAGGATGGCCTGTTCTACCTGGTTGTCGGCGGCGTAGGCTTCGGCCAGGCTGTCGTAGGTGTTGAACGAGCGGGGATAGAACTCCACGTTGACACGGAAGATGGCGATGGCGTCCTTCACTTTGCCGGCGGCCAGCAGTTCATGGCCAAACACGTTCAGTTCCGACTCGCGGAAGTCGTAGTTGGTTTTACCTTCGGCCTTGGCTTTGCCATAGACTTCCATGGCGCCGTCAATGCCCTTCTTGCGGTAAGCCTGGGCCATTAGCAGCGCGATGGGCCGCTTTGGCGCTACAGGCTGGCGCTCTTCGATGATATCGTGCAGGCCCTCGGCGAGATCGAAGATGGCTTCCGACTCAGTGTGGTTGAGGATAATGATGGCCGTTTGTGCAGTGAGATAGCGGCGATAGATGCCACGGTAGCCGTTCTCTTCGCCGTCGAGGCTGGCTACGTGCTCGGGGCCGTTCATCGCCAGCGACCAGCCGAAACCGTAGTTGGCGACGGCGCCGCTGTTGAGGCGGGCATTGCGATAGGCGAGCTCCAGCGTGGTGGCCTTCACCAGCTTGTTACCAGCCAGGGCTGCTTCCCAGGCAGCGAGGTCGTTGGCACTGGCAAAGAGGTTGTTGCCGCCGACGATTTCAGCCGTGAACTCGTCCTGACGCACCACGGGCGTGGTGATCATTTTCATGCGGACAGAGAACGCGCGACCCTGAATGGTGGGCGTAGCAAACTTGTTGTATACCACGGCAGTCTTCATACCAGCTTTATCAAACACAAGTGCCTTGAGGGCAGTGTGAAAGGGCTGGCCGTATACACGCTCGACAACCGATGCCAGCAGGGCATAGTCGCTGGAGCTGTACTGAATGCGCTCGCCGGGGCGGAACTGTGCAGGGAACTTGATGCGCTTGAGCAGGGCAATGAGATCCTTGTTGGTGGCAGTTTTGGTGCGGTCCCAGTTGATGGCGAGGGGTGTTTCGTAGCCGGGGATGCCGGAGCTGTGGGTGAGCAGGTGTCGGAGGGTGACGCCAGGATAGGCGGCCAGTTCGGGCAGATAGGTGGTGAGCTCGTCATCGAGCTTGAGTTTGCCCTGCTCGCTGAGCATGAGGATGGCCATGCTGGTGAACTGCTCGGAGAGTTCGCCGAGGTTGAAGAGCGTGGCTGTGGTAACGGGCGTGTTGGTGGCGAAATCGGCCATGCCGACGCCAGCGCTGAACACCACTTTGCCTTTTTCAACGACTACCACAGCACCGTGGAAGTTCTGCTCCTCGTTCATCTGCTTCACCCAGCTTTCCATCTGCTGGGGTTGGGTGGATTGGGCCAGCAAGTTGTTGGCTGCCAAGGGCAGTGCAACAGCCACGGCCATGGCCTGCGCCAGGAAGCGCGCGGCAATGGTACGGCGGAAACTGTTCATAGGTAGGGGAAGATTTACGCGCAAATCTAGTGTTCTTACGCAAACCCCCTGCCAAAGTGCTGGGTTCCGTGACAGATGTTGAAAGACAGTTCTGAAATTGGCCCCAGCAGGGAAGTCAGGCCGTGCAACCTTGTAGTCCGTGATGTCTCTTTGCAACATGCCACCTCAAAAAAGCCGCCAGACTGCATGGTCTGGTCTGTTTCTGTTAATTCTTCTGTTGGTTTCGTTGAGTTCTGCTGCCTGGGCACAGGTTTCGGTGCAGGGTACCGTCACCGGCCCTGACGGCGAACCGATTCCCTACGCAACCGTATCTATTGTAGGGACGACACAGGGCACGGTGGCCGACATCAATGGCGCCTACAGCCTGTCGTTGCCCCAGGAAGGCAGCTACCGCCTGCAGGTGCGATCGCTGGGCTTCAAGACCTTCTTTCTGGACCTTGACGTGAAGGGCAAAGCGGTGAAGCAGGATTTCCAGCTGGAAGGCGAAGAACTGATCCTGGCAGACCAGTTCATCACGGCCGATGGACGTGACCCCGCCTATGGCATCATGCGCGAGGCCATTCGCCGCCGCCGCCAGAACGACCAGGCCGTCAAGACCTACAGCGCCAATGTATATACCAAGGTGGTGGGTACTGACCTGAAGGCCAAGAAGATTGAGTTTCTGTCGGAGACCTTCTCCACCCTTTACGTAGACAAGCCCGACAAGCGCAAGGAAGTAATCCACAACTCGCGCGTGAGCGGTGACAGCCGGGAATTCAGCGCCATTGGCGGCCTGATGTTCAACATCAACCCGTACAAGAGCCTCATCAGCTTTCCACAGGTGTTTGTGCGCGAGTTCGTAGCCCCACTGGCCGACAACGCTTTCTTCTTCTACGAGTTCAAGCTGCTGGGCACCCAGATGGAAAAGGGCGCCAAGGTGTACAAGATTGAAGTGATTCCGCGCCGCCCCGCCGACCCTGTTTTTGCCGGGGTGATCTACATCGTGGACGGTTCTTATGCCATCAAGGGCTTTGACCTGCGCGTGGTGAAAGACCAGCCGATTCGCTACTTCGATACCCTGCGCATCAAGCAGGATTACCTGCCAGTGCGCGACTCGCTGTGGGTGCTGTTCCGAAACGAGGTGTCGGCACGGCTGAAGATGAACGTTCTGATCAAGAAGTTTGACGTGTCGGGCGTGATGATGAACGTATACAGCAACTACAACATCACGAGCCCGTCGGCCACGGGTGCCAAGCCGGCAGCGCCCGTTGCCGTGGCCCAGGCTCCTGCCAAAAAGAAGACCCCGAAAGCACCAAAGAAGCAGCCCGAACCCACCCCCGCCCAGAAGGCCGCACAGGCGGCCCAGGACTCGGCGCGGGCCGAGCGCGATGACATGGGGATGGCCAGTCTGGGAGGCGCGGCCAGCAGCGGTGCCGACGGCGATTTCTACAACGAGGTGCTGCGCGTAGACAAGAAAGTGACGGCCAACAACCGCAACGTGGCCTTCTGGGACTCGCTGCGCCCAGCCGCACTAACCACTGCCGAGCAGCAGAACTTCCTGAAAGGCGACAGCGCCGAGCGCCGCCGCAACAGCCCCGAATACATAGACTCTGTGAACCGGGCCCGCAACAAGTTCAAGCCGATGGATCTGATGCAGGGGTACACCTGGACAAACATCCAGAACAAGAACATACTGCGTTTTTCGTCGCCCCTGACGGCCTTGCAGTTCAACACGATGGAGGGCTGGAACGTGTCGATGAACGTGTTCAAGACCTACAACCTGAACCCCGGCGAGGACACCACTACTGCCGACGCCAAGGGGCGGCGCATCTCTATCAACAGCGACCTGCGCTATGGCTTCTCGAACAAGCGTTTCAGCTGGCGTGTACAGACGGCCTATCGGCTGAACCGCAGCAACTCGGAGGTGATACAGCTGGAGTTGATGGATCACCCCCAGGAGTTCAGCCCGGCCTTTATGCAGATAACGCCCACGCTGAACACAATGTACTCGCTCATCGGTGAGCAGAACTACCTGAAGATGTATCAGCAGGCAGGGGGCCGGCTGCAATATCAGCGCCGCCTGAACCGCAACAACATTGGCGTGGTCTCGGTATTTGGCTATCGCTACAGCCCGCTGCCCAATACTACCAACTACGTGGCCTACCCGAAGGAGAACCGCGAGTACACGCCGAACATCATCCAGCCACAGGCTTACACCGCTGGGGTGCAGCTGATCTACAACCTGCGGTTTGGCAGCAAGTACATTACCCTGCCCACGGGTCGCTTCTACATCAACAACCCGTTGCTGCCCAGTATCGGCTTCGAGTATACCGCTGCCCAAAACTGGACCGACGACCGCAGCCTGAACACCACCTACCACAAGCTGGTGGCCCGGGTGAATGGCGCGCTGGACTTCAAACTGGTGGGCGACTTCCAGTATCTGGTGCGGGGCGGCTATCTGCTGCGCAATGGCGAAGTGCTGCTGCAGAACCAGTTTCATGCCCGCGCCAACCAGACGGTTTACCGGCCGGACGAACTGGCCCGTTTTGGCGCAATGGACTACTACACCTATGCCTCGCAGGACCGCTACGCCGAACTGCATGTAGAGCACAACTTTCGGGGCTTCTGGCTGAACAAGCTGCCCCTGCTGCGCAAGCTGAAGTTTCATGAAGTGGTGGGCCTGCACACCATGGCCATGCCCGGCCTGGCCACCCATACCGAACTGCTGGTGGGCATCACGAACATCCGCGTTCTGCGGCTGGACCTCTTCCGGGTAAACTACCACTACAACGTGACGGGCCTGCGGGCGGGCCAGTCGGCGGTGACGTTTACCTTCGGCATCAACCTGTAAACACAACAGGCCCGCGCCAGAAAAGCAGAACGCCCCGGTGATGAGCCGGGGCGTTGCTGTTATAGAGTATACGCTGCCTGTGTGTGTCAGGGGGGCTGGTCAGGCAGTGGGCTGCTGGGGCTGCTCCTGGGCTGGGGCAGCAGGCGGAACGCTGTCGGGGCTGGTGGGCACCGGCTGTGGGTCCGCGGCCAGTGCGAACAGGCGTTTCTGGAAAATGAGAATGGCCACAATGCCTACCGAAATGGCGGCATCGGCAATGTTGAAGATGGCGAAGTCGAAGACGGTGTAGGTGCCGCCCCAGAAGGGAAAGCCATCGGGCAGAATGCCCTCCCAGAAGTGGAAGTAGAACATGTCTACTACCCGGCCGTGGAAGAGGCCGCCCTCGTAGTCGTTCATGGCGGCGAACCAGCTGCCGTAGAAGACGCGGTCGATGATGTTGCCGACGGCGCCGCCGAGAATCAGGGCTACCAGAACAGGCAATGCACCCTTGGCGTGGCGAAGGCTGTAGAGGTAATAGACAATAAACCCCACCAGCCCCAGCGAGAAGAGCGTAAGCAGCAGCTTGCCGGTTTCGTCGCCCATACCGAAGAGGGTGGTGAAGGTGAGGCCAAACGCCGCGCCCTTGTTCTCGGTGAAATGGAGGCGGAAGAATGAGCCCAACAGGGGCACCTCTTCGCCCAGCTGGAAGTGAAACTTGACATACAGCTTGACGACCTGGTCGATAAGGACGATCAGCGCGGCGATGAGGCTGTAGCGTACCAGGGGTTTCAAGGTTGGGAGAAGCTAGGGTGGGTGGAGAAAAAGGAAGCGGCCGGTAGGGTTTCTGCCGGCCGCTGGTGTAAGTATCAGAGCGGCTTATTCGCCGTCGCGGCTGTAGACGGGGGCAGGCTGGGGGGCGCTCCCCTGCTGCAGCTTGGCTTCGATGCTGGTTTCAGTGTGGGGCACCAGGCGCAGGCGCTCTTTGGAAATGAGCTTGCCGGTGACCTTGCAACGGCCATAGGTGCCGTTTTCGATGCGGACCATGGCGCGCTCGAGCGAGTCGATGAACTTACCGGTGCGGCCCATGAGCATCTCGGTCTGCTCGCGGTCAGACATCTCGCTGCCAAACTCGGTGAAGTTGTAGCCGTCGGCAGTGGTTTCGGCACTGCTGCGCAGGCTTTCCTGCAGGCTCTTGTACTCCTCGCGGCTTTCGGCCAGCTTGGTCTGGATGATGATGCGGAACTCCTCCAGCTCTTCTTTGGAGTAGTGGGTTTTTTCCTCAGGTTCGGTGATGGTCTTGGCCTTGGCGGGCACAGGCTTCTGCAGGCTCTTGGCGGGCGCTGGCTTGGCTGGCTTGGGCGTAATGACGTGCTTCTCCACCTTCTTGGGGGCGGCGGGCGTCAGGCTGCTGACCTTGGCGGCTGCTTTGGGTGCAGGTTTCGCGGCAGGCTTGGCAGCGGTTTTCGCGGCTGGTTTTGCGGCAGCCTTCGCAGCAGGCTTCGCAGCAGGCTTGGCAGCCGCTTTTGCAGCGGGCTTTGCCGGTGCGGCTTTTGCGGCAGGCTTGGCAGCGGTTTTCGCAGCAGCTTTAGCCGCGGGCTTGGCAGTGGGTTTCGCGGCAGGCTTTGCAGTGGTTTTGACAGCAGCTTTGGCAGCAGGCTTGGTCTCTTTCACGGGCTTGGCAGCAGCTTTTGCGGCGGGCTTGGCAGCCGGTTTCGCAGCAGCTTTCGCTGGGGCGGCCTTGGCAGCAGGCTTCGCGGCCGTTTTGGCAGCGGGCTTGGCAGCAGCTTTTGCAGCGGGTTTGGCAGCCGTCTTCGCAGCAGGCTTGGCCGCAGATTTTGCAGGAGCCGCTTTGGCCGCGGGTTTAGCAGCTGCCTTGGGAGCAGCTTTCGCCGGTGCTTTCGCCTTGGCAGGTGCAGAAGTTTTCTTGGCCATCGGGAGGATTTAGAGAGTGTGGATGCGTGCCATAGCTGTGTCGCCGTCGATTTCGATACTATGGCCGTCGGCCAGGGTATCTACCATCAGCAGGTCTTCAGCCAAAATTTCGCCGCAAATATAGGACTTGAACACTGTCAATGCGTTATGCCAAGCCGCGGGGGCGGCAAGTTCTACGCGGATGCGGTCTGTGACCTCCAGGCCAGTGTCCTTGCGGAGGTTCTGGAGGCGGTTTACGAGTTCTCGGGCGATGCCTTCCTGCACAAGTTCTTCTGTGAGGGTGACGTCGAGCGCGACGGTCTGGGCGCCGTTGGAGGCTACTGCCCAGCCGGGGATGTCTTCGGTGCGGATGTCGACCTCGGCCAGGGTGAGGGGCAGGGGCTGGCCTTCGAGGCTGAGGGTGACGGTGCCGCCCTGCTCGATGGTGGCAATCTGCTCGGGCGTGAGGGCCTCAATGGCGGCTGCACCCGCCTTCATGCGGGCCCCCAGCTGCGCACCCAGTACCTTGAAGTTGGCCTTCACGGTTTTGCGGATGACGGTGCTGTCGGGCGCCAGGTACTCGATTTCCTTGACGTTGATTTCGCTCTTGACGAGGGCCTCGACGAGGTGGTACTGCTGGACGTCGGCGCCTGCCTTGAGGGCTACCATGAGCTTGCCGAGGGGACGGCGCACGTTAATCTTCACGCGCTTGCGGATACCGTGGGCCAGGGAGCAGATGTCCTGGGCGGCCTTCATGCGGGCCTCGAGGGCGGTGTCCATCCAGGCGGCGTCGGGAGCGGGCAGCAGGGTGAGGTGCACGCTGGGCTGGCTGTAAAGGGCGTGGCCGCTGGTGCGGGCGCACTCAGTGAGGTTGCGGAAGAGCCAGTCGGCAAAGAAGGGCGCGATGGGCGACATCAGCTGAGCCAGCGTAGTGAGCACCTGGTGCAGGGTTTCGTAGGCGGCCTGCTTGTCGGTGGTGAGCTCGCCTTTCCAGAAACGGCGGCGGCAGAGGCGCACATACCAGTTGGACAGCTCCTCGACGGTGAAGTCCTGGATGAGGCGCGCGGCGCGGGTTGGCTCATAGTCGGCGTATGCGGCGTCTACGTCCTTGAGCAGGGTGTTGAGGCGGGAGAGGATCCAGCGGTCCAGCTCGGCGCGGTCAGCGCGGGGCACGGTGGTGGCACCGGGCTTCCAGCCGTCGATGTTGGCGTAGAGCGCGAAGAACTGGTAGGTGTTGTAGAGGGTGCCGAAGAACTTCCGCTGGGTCTCGGCCAGGTGGTCGAGGTTGAACTTGAGGTTCTCCCAGGGGTTGGCGTTCTCGATCATGTACCAGCGGGTGGGGTCGGCGCCGTACTTGTCGAGGGTCTCGATGGGGTCTACGGCGTTGCCCAGGCGCTTGGACATCTTGTTGCCGTTCTTGTCGAGCACGAGGCCGTTGGACACTACCGTCTTGAAGGCGACGGAGTTGTGTGTCATGGAGGCGATGGCGTGCAGGGTGAAGAACCAGCCGCGGGTCTGGTCTACGCCCTCGGCGATGAAGTCGGCGGGGAAAGCGGCCTGGAAGGTGTCGTGCTGCTCGAAGGGGTAGTGCCACTGGGCGTAGGGCATGGCACCGGAGTCGAACCAGACGTCGATGAGGTCCAGTTCGCGGCGCATGGGGTTGCCCTTGCTGTCGGCCAGCACCCATTCGTCAATGAAGGGGCGGTGGAGGTCCATAGCGGCTTCATTCCACGCGGGATTGCTGATGCCGGCCGCGCGGGCTTTCTCTACTTCGGCTTTCAGATCGGCTACCGAACCGATGCACTTGGTTTCGGTCTTGTCCTCGTTGCGCCAGATGGGCAGGGGAATGCCCCAGTAGCGGCTGCGCGAGAGGTTCCAGTCTTCGAGGTTCTCGAGCCAGCCCTTGAAGCGGCCGGTGCCGGTGGCGGCGGGCTTCCAGGTGATGGTTTCGTTGAGCTCCACCATGCGCTGCTTGATGTCGGCGCGGCTGGTGCGGATGAACCACGAGTCGAGCGGGTAGTACAGGACAGGCTTGTCGGTGCGCCAGCAGTGGGGGTAGTTGTGCTCGTACTTTTCCTTCTTGAAGAGCAGGCCCTTGCTGCGGAGCCACTGGCAGAGGTCCTCGTCGAGGTCTTTGAAATTGGCGTCGTCGGTGTAGTTCTTGACGTAGCGGCCGGCAAACTCGCCCATCTCAGCTACGTATTTGCCCTGCTTGTCTACGATAGGGGCGATTTCGCCGTTCTCGTCGCGCACTACGATGCTGGCAATGCCTGCCTGCTTGGCAGCACGGGCGTCGTCGGCACCAAAGGTGGGCGAACAGTGTACCACGCCAGTACCGTCTTCGGTGGTTACAAAGTCGCCGGGAATGACGCGGAAGGCGTCGAGGCGGCCGCCTTCGAGATCGGGCTGGATGAAGGAGAAGAGGGGGGCGTAGTGCAGGCCCACCAGCTCCTTGCCGGTGTGTTCGCTGACGAGGCGCCAGGGGATGTGCTTGTCGCCCTGCTGGTAGGCGTCAAAGTCCAGCTCGGCGCTTTCGGCGGGGAAGTAGGCGTTGAGGCGGTCTTTGGCCACCAGCACGCGGATGCGCTGGCCGGAGTACTGGTTGTAGCTCTCGACCTTGGCATAGGTGATTTTCTCGCCTACGACGAGGGCCGAGTTGGCGGGCAGCGTCCAGGGCGTGGTGGTCCAGGCGAGGATGAAGTCGTTCTGGTGGGGGCCCTCGGTGGTGACGCGGAACATGGCCACGGCGCTGGTGTCCTTCACGGGCTTGTAGCAGCCGGGCATGTTGAGCTCGTGGCTGCTGAGCCCCGTACCAGCGGCAGGCGAATAGGGCTGGATGGTGTAGCCCTTGTAGAGCAGCTCCTTCTTGTAGAGGTCAGAAAGGAGGTACCAGACCGACTCGATGTAGTCGTTCTCGAAGGTGATGTAGGGGTTCTCGAGGTCTACCCAATAGCCCATGCGGCGGGTCACTTCGTCCCACTCGCTCTTGAAGCGCATCACGGTTTCGCGGCACTTGCGGTTGTACTCCTCCACGGAGATTTTGGTGCCGATGTCCTTCTTGGTGATACCCAGCTCTTTTTCCACTTGCAGCTCGATGGGCAGGCCGTGGGTGTCCCAGCCGCCTTTGCGCTTCACCTGGCGGCCCTTGAGGGTCTGGTAGCGGCAGAAGAGGTCTTTGATGGCGCGGGCCATCACGTGGTGAATGCCGGGCTTGCCATTGGCCGAGGGAGGCCCTTCGTAGAAAGTGAAGGGCGTGTTGCCCTCGCGGGTTTCGATGCTGCGCTCGAAAATTCGCTCACGTTCCCAGAAAGCCCTGATTTCGCGGTCAATGGCCGGGAAATCGAGCGATGAAAACTGCGGGTAGAGGGTTTGTGCGGCGGTTTCGGGCGCTTGATTCATACGTTCGGAAAGTCAGGCTTTCGAAAAACAGGGTGCAAAGTTCCGAAGAAAGCCTGAGAGTACGAACGTTTTAAGCAGACAGAAGGTGCTACTTCAACTGGCAGAAGGTGAGGAGATAGCCGTCGGGGTCGCGGAGGGCGAACTCGGTGCCGTAGGGCTTATCGTTGAGGGCAATGGCAATGGCTACGCCCTTGGCCTGCAATTCCTTGAACAGGGCGTTGACATCGGCTACGGTGAGGAAGAGTCCGCCGGTGAGTGCGGGCTTCTGGCCCTTGGTTTCGGGCATGTCTTCGACCAGGGTGTCCATATGGCCCATCATCAGGGTTACGCCATCGCGGATGCACATGGCCCAGATGAGGTTGCCTTCCACCTCTACGGAATCGAGCTGGGTGAAGCCCAGCTTGTCGGTGTAGAACTGGAGGCTGCGGCGGACGTCGGCCACGCCGAGGTTGGGAGAAAGACCGGTGAGCATTGGACTGGAAGTGGGTTTGGGGGTGGACTGCGCTGCCAGTGCCAGCGGCGCCAGCAACAGCAGCAGAAGGGTGGACAGACGCATGGAGATGTTCAGTTGCGAAGCAGCAAACTACGGAACTGGTGCAAGAGATGGTAGCGGCTGGGGCTAGCCGAGCAGATTCGGCAGCGGTAGATACGTCTGAAAACGGGCACCGTCGGTGAAGGTGGCAGTGGCGCCACTGCCGACATACTGTTGCAGCCCCTGCACTGCATTCTGAAGCCCGGTGCCCGGGGCGCCTGCCCAGCCCAGCGCCCGGAAGAACGCCCACAGAAAGGGGTTTCTGGGGTAGAACATACAGGCCGCTGGGTTCAGTGGCCCCAGCTGGTGGGGGCTGGCGGGGTTGTGAGTCTCCAACCGGTCGGTGTACAGAAGCAGTTGGGAGGGCGTTGAGCTGCTGTAGTCCCGGTGAATGAGCAGGTTGGTTACTACTTCATGAAACGCCAGTTCGCGCAGGCTGTGCGGGAGATGGGCTTCTGGGGAAAGGCGCTCGGGCAGGTGCCTGGCAATGAAGGCCATGAGTTGCCCGTATGCGTCGAGGAGGTTGCCGTAGATAACCTCGTGGCCATCGTCGTGGCTGGGTGTCTGGAGGCGGGTAACTGCTTCCAGACGGTAGTGTGGCAGCAGGCTGTACAGTACATCTGCCGGGGCAAACAGCAGGGCGGCTGCAAGAGTGTAGCCTTCATTGCCCGTGGCAAGTTCGCGGTGTCGCAAGCCCGCAGCCTGCAACAGCTGACGGTTGTCCAGCGCCAGCCAGGGATGCTCGGGCCGGTGACTGTGGATGAGGGTTCGGGCTTTCTGAAACAGCCTGGGGTCGAAATCGCCAAAGCGCAGACCGGGGATCAGGCGGCTTTCGCTGAAGCGGGCCTGCTTGTGGGCCTCCAGCGCCGCAATGGCATGGAGGTCGTGCAGGTGCAGGTCGGCCTCGCCCACACGGTCGAAGATGTTTCCGGCATGGTCGTGTACCTGGCTGCTGCTGGGCACCCGGATGTGCAGCAGCAGGTGGCCGTGTACCTCTACAGGAGTGGGTTCCAGGGCGAAGGGTGGGTTGAGTATGCTGGCGTCGCAGGAAAGGGCCAGAAACTCCTGGCACATGGCTTCGGCTTTCCGGCGCTCTACGCCCAGAATGGCGCCATCGTCGCGTATGCCCAGCAGAATGTCGCCGCCGTTGCGGTTGAGCATGGCACAGACGGTGTCGAAGAGGTTGTGGGGCAGGGCCATGCGGGCTTCCTTGAACTCCACACGAAGGCCTTCACCCTGCGCCAGTATCTGGCTGACAACCGCTTCGGTCATAGGTCTGCCAACAGAAATGGGAGACGGATCAGCCCTTGTGCACCAGTGCTACAGCATAGGCGCAGATGCCTTCTTCGCGGCCCACAAAGCCCATTTTCTCGTTGGTGGTGGCTTTGATGGACACCTGGTTGGGCTGCACGCCCTCCATTACCGTGCAGATGGCCTCCTGCATGCGGCTTACATGCGGATTGATTTTGGGGGCTTCGGCCACGACGGTGGCGTCGAGGTTGCCCAGCACATAGCCCTCGGTGCGGATGAGCTGATAGGTGTGGCGCAGGAGCTCCAGCGAGGAAATGCCGCGGTAACGCTCGTCGGTGTTGGGGAAGTGGTGGCCTATGTCGCGGAGGGCAAGTGCACCCAGCAGGGCATCGCAGATGGCATGCAGCAGGACATCGGCATCGGAATGGCCATCCAGGCCCTTGTGATGGGGAATGTGTACGCCGCCGAGCCAGCACTCGCGGCCCTCGGCAAAAGCGTGTACGTCGTAACCGAAACCTACGCGGAACATGGTAAATGAGGGGTTGTGTGGGCTCAAAGGTACGGGGCAACGCCGCCCAAAGACGATGAAGGCGTAAGTTTGCGGCGCAGTGCGTCGTTCGCCTGCCCCTTGCTGTGATTGCCATCCTTCGTTTCCGTCTGCTGACCGCCCTGTGCCTGCTGCCTGTAGCCAGTCTGTGGGGCCAACCGCAGCAGTCGACGCCACCCCCGCCAGCTCCGGCCCAGGCTCCGGCCCAGATACTGCCCATGCAGCCCCAGGCCCAGACGCCTGTGCAGGCGTTACCCCCGGCTGGCCGCACTACGACCAGCACCGATGACGGCCTGCGTTTTCAGCGTGGGGATGGCCAGGAAAAGCTGGTGGACATTCTGCTGCTCAGCCAGCCGTGGAAGGACAGTACGGGCCACGAATACCGGCCGCCTTTTCTGGTACAGAACCAGCAATCGTTGGACATTTCCACCAGCATTCTGTTGCAGGAAACGCCGGCCAAACCACTCTATCTCTTTTTCGAAGGGCTGGCCTGGGAAGCGGAAATCTATTTTGACCAGGCTCTGCTGACTATCTCAAGCCAGCCATTTACACCCCTTCAGATACCCATTCCCGCTCAGCTGGCCACAAAGGGTTGGCACAGCCTGCGTGTGGTGCTGCGTCGGCCAACGGGCCTGCCGTCGTTTTCCCTGATGCCGCGCATGGGGCTGGGTATTCACCGCCCGGCTTTCGTGCTGGCAGCCACCGATTCTGCTTACCGCGTACAGGCCCGCCCCACCCACATCGCCAGGACAGATACAGCTGCTGTATTGGCCCCCTACGACGACTCGCTGGGCTATCTGATTCCACAGGGCCGCCTCGATTTCTATCTCTTCCTGATGAAGAAGCAGGGGCTGCGAACGGTTTATTTCCCTTACACACCCACGCGGGCCATGGAGCAGCAGGTGGCAGCCGCAGGCTTCGCCATCGTGGATTCCCTGCCGCCGGTTGTGGCATATATCAATGGTTACCCGACGGCAGACGGCATTGAGCGCCCCTTCTGGTTGGGTGCCGATGGCCTGAAGACAGCCAACTGGGGCCAGTATTTCCCGTCTGACTACCAGCCGATTCAGCCGTTCGACAACATACAGGCGCTGCTGCTGCTGCTGTTGCCCCTGCTGCTGATGGTGGCCTGGAAGCTTACCGATGCCAGTTCGTTCGGCATGCTCTTCAGCCTGTCGGCATTGTTTTCGCTGGGCGAGCGCAAGGTTCTGGACATGATTCGGCAGCAGCAGCTCCTGCGTGGGCAGGCACTGCTGTGGACAACGCTGCTGCTGGTGTCGCTGATGTCGGCACTGCTGGTGTTTTCAGTGCAGTTTGTTACACGTTTCGGCCTGTATGCACAAGCTCCGGGCGCACCCACGCTGACCCATGCCTATCACAGTCTGCTGGTGGAAGGAGCGGCCACGCTGTCCATGTGGGGCATTACCCTGCTGGTCATTACGGCGGTGACAATTGGCAAGCTGGTGTTGCTTTCGGTGCTGGCGGGTATATACGGGTTGAAGGGATTTGTTCCCCGCCTGCTGGCCCTGGATGTGTATGCGGCCATGCCCCTGCTGGCTGTGGTGGCGGCTGTGGGCTTCGGTGTGAACCTGTCAGAGATTGAAGCGCCTGCAACAGTGGCGATGGTATGCTTCTGGCTGTTCGTTGTCTATCTGCTGCGGCGATACGTGATTCTGGTGCGGGGCCTGCTGGATGCGCTGGAACTGCCACTGGTCGCTGCCATTTTGTATATTTGCGTGCTCGAACTGCTGCCGATTCTGTGGTTTGCTGCTTCCTGATAAGTAGTTAGCCCGTTCCGGTGGCTCTTTCGAAGTGACACCAGCTGCGCTGTCAGTACAAACAACTTCCGCTGCATACGCCACAACTTACATGGCTGCCAAAGTCAAGACCATCCTGGTGACGCACGCGCAACCGGCCGACGAGAACTCACCCTATCATCAGCTGGCCACTGCGTTCAACGTGAAAGTGGATTTTGCGGACTTCATTACTGTAGAGGGCATTCCGACGCCGGAGTTCCGAAAGCAGAACATCAATCCGCTGGACTACACTGGCATCATCTTCACCAGCAAGGTGTCTGTAGACCACTTCTTCCGCATCTGCAAAGACCTGCGGATTGAAATGCCTGCCGAGGCCAAATACTTCTGCATGTCCGACGCCACGGCCAAGTACCTGCAGAAGTACATCACCATTCGCAAACGCAAGCTCTTTGTGGGCGAGCGAACAACGGCCGATCTGCTGGCCATCATCAAGAAGCACGGCAGCGAAAAGTTTCTGTTCCCCGCTGGCGACAATGCTGGTAAAGACCTGATTGACCAGATGACCAAGCTGGGCTATCAGGTGAAGGAAGCCCGGGTATACCAGACGGAGTTTCTGGATATCAAGGACATACCGCTGGCACAGTACGATATGCTGTGTTTCTTCTCACCGCTGAGTATCTCAGCCCTGCAACACAACTTCCCAAAGTTCAAACAGGACAAAAAGCTGGTGGCTGTGTTTGGCAAGGCAACTGCCAAAGCTGCTGAAGAAGCAGGCTTACGCATTGATATTGAGGCTCCCAAGCCCGACGTTCCTTCGATGACCATGGCCATCGAACACTATCTGAGGGGCTGAGCAAAACTTTGGCTGAAACCCGGAAGGGCTTTGGTTGGTTTGCTTTAGTTGTATATTAGCCACTCTGGGTAGCATTCCTACCCCATATGCGCAGGCCACCCACGATGAGCCGGATTTTTTTTCGCTCCACCCTTCTGTTTCTGTTGGCAATAATCGGCCACGGCAGGCTGCATGCGCAGCAGGATCCACTCTGGAGCCTGTACATGTTTAACCGCGTGGTGGCAAATCCGGCTTTTGCAGGCCATCATGACGCTACCAACTTCACCTTCTCGGGCCGTTCTCAGTGGGTGGGCATAGACGGTCATCCTCAGTCGTTTGCACTGGCTTACAGCCGGCCGGTACCCAAGCTGAAAGGTGCTATCGGTGCCTATGCCGTCGGCGATGTGGCCGGCCCGTTTGCCAGCACTGAGTTCAAGGTTGCCTATGCATATCGCATTCCCATGGGGCGCGATGGACGGCAGTCGCTCCAGATAGGGCTCAGCGGCGGTTTTCTTTACAAAAGTGTGGACGGAACCAACTGGCGCCCACCGGATAACCCCAACGACCCGGCACTCATCAACGCCGTTGCAAGCCAGATTGTAGGTGACCTGGGCTTTGGCATTGCCTGGTATGCCCCGGAAGACCGCTTCTTTGTCGGTTTGAGCGCCAATCACCTGTTGGAGCCGCAGTTTACCAGGCTGACCAACAACATTGGCCAGAGCCAGCAGAACACGCTGGGCCGAACCTTCCAACTGACTGGCGGTTACCGCATTGACCTCTCACGCAACGTGCAGCTGATGCCTTCTACCAGCATCCGTCTGGTGGGGAGCCAGTGGCAGGCCGAGGTCAACGCCAATCTTTACGCCTCCCCGATGGTCTTTGGACTGGGGTATCGGCATCAGGACGCCGCGATTGCCTTGATAGGCTTTCAGGCGAGTTCGAAACTTTTTGTAGCTTACGCCTACGATTACACACTGTCGCAGCTGGGAGCTGCATCGAATGGGTCGCACGAGATCGTTGTCTCGTACACTCTTCCGAAGTTTATCCGCTTTGCACCGCAGAACCTGTCTCCTTTCGACAACCGAAGGAGGCTGGGGCGCTAAAAAGCTGATGCTTATGGACTTTGCATTTTCTAGTGGCAGGGTTGTAAATCGTTTGGATTTCTCTATTTTTGTCGCAGCAAGAAATACTGCCAACCTCATTTACTGACGATATCCTCGTATGAAAAATCTTGCGCTGCTCTGTGTCCTCGCTGCAGCACTGCTTTCTGGTTGTGGCCTCCTCGGAGGCGGCAAAGGCGGCGAGCTGACTGGTAGTAAGGAAAAGCGCCCCAAATGGGATGATCCGATGCCCTACGGAATGGTATTCATTCCAGCCGGCAGCTTCCACATGGGCCAGAATGACCAGGACGTGAACTATTCGCAGATCGCCCAGAACCGCCAGATCACCATCAGCGCGTTCTACATGGACGACGGCGAAATCACAAACGACGAGTATCGCCAGTTCATCGAGGCATCTGTTGATGCCAGTGGTGCTGTTGGTCCGGACGCGTTCCTGGATTCCATCAAGCCTTTCATGAAGAAGTACTACGATTATGACATCGTAGAGCCCACCTACCGCAAGCTAATCTACCCTGACACGCTCGCCTGGGTGCGCGACTTCACCTACACCTACAACGAACCGCTCGTAGAGAACTACTTCTGGCACCCTGCCTTTGACGACTACCCCGTGGTAGGCATCAACTGGAATGCTGCTCAGGTATTTTGCTACTGGCGCTACATGTACTACAACAAGGAGCGTGACGAGAAGGGCCTTAGCCGCCTGCCCCGTTTCCGTCTTCCCTCTGAAGCTGAATGGGAGTATGCTGCCCGTGGCGGTTACGAGCACAAGCTCTATCCGTGGGAAGGTCTTTATCTTCGTAACGCTAAAGGCTGTTTCCTCGCCAACTTCAAAGTGCAGCGTGGCGACTATATAGGCGACAACTATAGCTACACCGCTCCCACCAAGGCTTACTATCCCAACGACTACGGTCTGTACGACATGTCGGGTAACGTAGCTGAATGGTGCGAAGATGACTTCGAAGAAACTTCTTACACCTACACGCTGGACATCAACCCCGTGTACCGTGACCTGAAGAAGCAGAATAAGCGGCGTGCTATCCGCGGCGGCAGCTGGAAAGATATTGGTTACTTCCTTTCGGTTGGGACTCGTACCTATGAGTACGCCGACACCACCAAGTCGTTCATCGGTTTCCGTTGCGTAGTATCTGTGATTGGCCGCAAAGGCGCAGCCTCACTCTAATTACGCGCTCTGCACACTCTCTAAATTCGACTACCCTAACACTTCCTAGCAATGGCATCCAACAAGAACAAAGGTCTGCTTCAGTCTCGCGGCTGGAAAAAGGGCGTCGCGATGCTCTACGGTATCGGTGCTGCCGTAGTTATCATCGGTGCGCTTTTCAAAATTCTTCACTTCCCCGGTGCTGACGAAATGCTGATCGTCGGTCTGGGCACGGAGGCGGTTATCTTCTTCGTGTCTGCATTCGAACCCCTGCCTGAAGACGAGCGTCATTACAGCTGGCACAAGGTATTCCCCCAGCTTGCCGAGGACGTAGAGGATGAGGAAGTAGATCTGGATGTCAATATGCTCGAAGGCGGTGCTACCATGGGTGGCGGTATGTCTTCTGCTGTAATGGCTGGTGGTATTGGCAAGACCAACGCTGCCCTGCAGGATGCCGAACTTGGCAAGCTTTTCGAAACTCTTGCTGACTCTATCCACGGTCTCAAGGTCAACGTAACTAACCTGGCTGATATCTCCGACGCTACCGTTGCTACCAACGAGTTCAGCGAGAAGCTTCGCCAGGCAAGCGGCAAAATCGACTCCCTGAATAAGGGTTATGCCGTGACTGTAGATGCCATGAACCAGTTTGGTGGCTCTATCAACGAAGTAAAAAACTACCAGGCACAGATCACCAACGTTACCAAGAACCTGGAGTCGCTGAACGCAGTGTATGCGCTTGAGCTGGAAGACGCTCAGAAGCACCTGGGTGCAGTGAACAAGTTCTACGGTGGCATGGCATCGGCTATGCAGAACCTGGTGGATACCTCGAAGGAAACTGAAAACCTCCGCAACGAAGTTGTGGCTATGAGCAAGAACATGCACGCCCTGAACAGCATCTACGGCGGTATGCTCAACGCTATGGCTGCTGCCGGTAACAACCGCTAAGCGCCCCGCGCCATTTCGCTAACCTTAATCACAACGCAGTATGGCAGGTGGTAAGCTAACACCGCGTCAGAAGATGATCAACATGATGTATCTCGTGTTGACAGCCCTTCTCGCGCTCAACGTTTCGGCAGATATTCTCAAGAGTTTTGAATTGATCTCCGGCTCGCTGCACAGCTCTGCTGACAAGCTGGCTGAAAAGAACCGCAACCTTGGTGGCGACATCAAGGCCTCGGTTGACAAGGAGGTGAAGACAGGTAACTCCAAGAACGCCAGTATTCCTGCGCAGGTAGATGAGGTAATCAAGCGTACCAACGATCTGATTGCTTACATCGACGAGCGCATCAAGGACCTCGGCAAGCCTGAGATTGCTGACACCGATCCTGAGACCGGTGGCATCAAGAACAAGGATAATACAGAAAAGAACTATCGTTACTGGATGATCGGTGCTGCTGACGGCGCCCGTGATACAGACAACGGTGGCCGGGGCAGTGGCTACGCCCGTGACTTGAAGGACAAGCTCCGCGAGTACATCGACTGGGCCAATAAGTTCTACGAGACCAATAACAAGGGCCAGAAGGCTCTCCTCGGTAAGGGTTTCACGCACATCGCGCTGGATCCTGCTGAAGATCCTTCCATTCCGGCCAACTCGAATGCCAAGAACAAGACCTGGGAGTACTACATCTTCCACAAGCCTCCGGTTGTTGCCAACGTGGCCATGCTGGAGAAGTTCAAGAACGACATTCGTGTAGTCGAAGCTGAAGTACTTGGGATGCTCCGCAGCAAGCTGGGAGAAATCGAGTTTAAGATCGACTCGCTGGTTGCTATGGATGCTCCGGTATCACAGGTAGTAGCTGCTGGTCTTCCTTTCGAAACCAAGCTGTTTGTTACTGCCTCTTCGAAGCAGGCTAAGCCCCGCTTCCTCGCAGGTGGTGGCTCTATCTCGGTTGCTCCCGATGGTCAATCGGCTATCCTGAAAATCATGGCCAGTGGTGCTGTGATTCCTAAGGGCAAATACGAAGGTGAGCAGTCGTACAGCGCTACTATTGAAGTACCGAACTCTTCTGGTGAGATCAAGAAACTGACCATCAACAAGAAGTTCAAGGTTCGCAAGCCTGAGATTGTGATTACTTCTGATGCAGTTCAGATTCTTTATCTGGCCTGTGCCAACCCTGTAAACATTGACGTTCCTGCTCTTGGCGACTACTACAATCCCAAGATCGGCATCAATGCAGGTGAAGTAATTCCCACGCCTTCTAACCGTAAGTCTTTCCGCATCGTACCTACTGATCCTCGTGGCGCACGCCTGATGGTGTCGTCCCTGACGAACGGTCAATTGGTGCAGGTAGGCACGGTTGATTACAAGGTTATTCCTCCGCCGAAACCTACTGTAGTACTGTATGTTAACGGCGCTCAGTGGGATGGTGCATCTCCTATTGCCCGTGGCTCCTCGATTGAAGTTCGTTGTATCCCTGATGCCAACTTCTTCCGTGCCATGGATAAGGATGCCCGCTACCAGATTGTAGGTATGGTGATCAAGGCTGGTTCGCCGCTGTCGCCTCCCTCTCCTGTTGGCCCTGCCCAGACTTCTGGACCGTACCGTGGCATTTACGCCAGTGTACAGGTTAAGGTACCTGGCAACATCCCGGTTGGTAACAAGATCTATTTCCAGATTGAGAAGATCAACCGTATCAACTACAAGAACACACCGGTTGAAGAGAAGTTTACGGTTCGCGAACTCACTCTGTCAGCTATTGTCAAGTAACCTGCTACCATGAAGAAGCTTCTTTTCATATTGACTCTGACTGTGGGTGTTGCTTCTATGGCGGCAGCCCAGCAGATCTCTCCTCGCATCGACGATCACTTCTGGCGCAAGCGCGTTGTAGTGCGCATCGATACCCGTGAGAAGATCAATCAGCCTTTTGTGGCTGTTACTGGTAAATCTTACGAAGCCAGCGAAGGCCGCTTTGGCACTCGTACCAAGGGTATCATTGATGCTATTGTCGAAGGGTTTCGTTCGAATAAGTTTGTTGCATACAAGTACGATACGCTGAACCAGCCTCTTGACTATGCTGCATTCGCCGCACGTCTGGCCAAGCTCAACGGTACTGGTGCAGCGGTAGAGACTCCTGCTGCTGGCGGAGAAGGTACTGGCGCTGAAGGTGGCGAAGACCTTGGTGACTTCGGTGACTTTGGTGGCGGTGAAGACGATTTCGGTGGCGACTTCGGTGGCGACGAGTTCGGTTCTGAAGCCGACGCTGGTGCTGCCACTGGTGACGCAGCTGCTACCGCTGCTGCCCAGGTAGATCTCTCGCCCGTACAAACTGCTTTTGAGCTCGTGGAAGACCGCGTGTTCGATAAAGTCCGCTCTGATATGGTGTACGAGATCAAGTACATCCGTCTGATGTGGATTGATCCAGAAGGCAAGCTGCCCTCTGAGTATCTCTGCGCCTTCAAGTTCAGTGATATCAAAGAGATGCTCGATCAAACCCAGTGGAAGAACCGTTTCAATGATGCGGAACACCGCTCAATGAAGGAAATTCTCGATATGCGCCTCTTCAGCGGCTTCGTAGTGGAGCTGTCTGATGCTGGCTCCAACAGCCTCGCAGAAGCTGAAACCCGTCGTCAACAGATGATCGAGTTTGAGCACCACCTGTGGAGCTACTGATTTACGCCCTGCTAGGAAACGAAAAGAGCTACTGGTAACGGTAGCTCTTTTCATTTATATGCTGAAGAACTTCTCTTTCTCAGGGGAACATTAGTTTGAATATGTATGAGCCGCACTGCTGGCAAATGGTGTCAAAGCAAAACGGCCAGTGGAATTTCCACCGGCCGTTTTCTACTGTCTGTTTGCTAATGCGGTTTCTTATGCCTGAAAGGCATGAGGTGCCTGGGCCTTGTTAGGGTTCGGGTTGATCTTGTCACTTTCTACAAGGCCGTCACGGAGGCGTACTACCCGGTTGGCATAGTTGGCAATATCTTCTTCGTGCGTTACCAGGATGATGGTGTTGCCCCGCTTGTGCAGCTCGTCGAACAGGGCCATGATCTCGTAGGAGGTCTTGGTGTCCAGGTTACCGGTAGGTTCGTCGGCGAGGATGATGGACGGATCGTTGATGAGGGCACGGGCAACGGCAACACGTTGGCGCTGGCCACCGGAAAGCTCATTCGGCTTGTGGTCCATTCGGTGCCCGAGACCTACGCTTTCCAGCGCCCGGGCTGCTTTTTCCATGCGGTCTTTCTTGGAATAGCCAGCATAAATGAGCGGTAGCGCTACATTCTCATGCGCTGTGAGGCGTGGCAGCAGGTTAAAGGTCTGGAAGACGAAGCCGATTTCCTTGTTGCGTACGTGTGCCAGTTCGGCGTCGTCCATCTTGGAGACGTTGGTACCGTTGAGAACGTACTGACCACTGGAAGGTGAATCCAGACAGCCGAGGATGTTCATCAGCGTGGATTTACCAGAGCCCGAGGGGCCCATGAAGGCCACGTATTCATTACGGGCAATAGAGAGGGAGACGTCCTGGAGGGCTCGGATGATTTCGCTGCCCATCTTGTAGGCTTTGGCGATATTCTCCAGCTGTATGATGGTTTGGGCCATGAGATGCCGTGTGTTTAGAGCAAAGAGAGGAAATGGCGTTTCAGGGTTGCACGCGCAGACACTGTAAAATACGGAACAGACTACGGATCTGTATTTTCATTAAGGTTTGTTAACCCTAGGCGCGCCAGTAGCAGCTTTTGCTGGGGCCGGAGGGGCTTTCTTTTTCTTCTTAGGGGGTTTGGGGTCCCTATCCGGCTCTGGTAACAGGAAGCGATAGGGCCGTTCATCTCCGCGCCATTTGAAGCCCTTCAGCTTGTTGGGTTCATTGTAGATTTCGTGCAAGGGGTGCATGGCCCCTTCGATTTTGTCTATCAGTTTGATGCGCTGTGGATCGTTGTTTTCGAGCCACATCAGAAACTCGCGGCTGTAGGAGTGGATCATGCCCGTCTCCTTATCATCATCGTCTTTGCTGAAGTAGATGAATTCTGCGTTGCCCAGCACCCTGAGCCAGGTGAGCTGGTTGTTGCGCATTTTGCCGAACAGCTGGCGCCCCGTGATCTGGTTGAAATCGCGGTCGTTGACTTTGCTTGCGATGAATGGCGCGCCGTAAACGCTGACCGAGTCTGCCTGTTTGTTGCGCATCCAGAAGCGGATGGTGTCGCCAGTAATCTGGTTCACGCCCGACCACAACACTGGGTTTTGGTACAGTGTGAGGATGGAATCCATGCGCTCGTATTCCATGGAGTCGGCTACGCCCTGCATTTCGCGCATGGCGAAGCGGACGTTTTTATAGGCACGCAGGCGGCGGTTGCCATTGGCACTGTCATCGATGGCATAGAGGGTGTCGGCGTAAAGGGCCAGCGTGTCACCTTGGAAGCGCTGCACCAACACGGGGTCCTGGGTGATGCGGGTTTCGTTGACGTCGCGGCGAATCAACGCTCTGTCGCCGAAGATGGCGATAGTAGTGTCGCGGTTGTAGAGATATACGCCGCAGGAGGCCCATCCGCGGTCAATGGCGTCGTCGTAGTACAGGGTATCGGCGCCGAGGGTGTAGCTGGAGTCGCGGTAGGCGGGATGATTGAACAACAGGCTGCGGCGCTCGACGGTTTGGTACCAACCGCCCTCGGTGTAGAGGTCGCGCTTCTTTTTGCCCTGTCCCTGAATCCAGGTGGGTGCCTGAAAGTAGGCTGTCCGGGTGTCGGTGTGGTAGTCGAGGGTGTCGGTGACGAGGGTATAGTCGGGGCTCACCTGCTTGACCTTCAGCTTGAAGCTGGCGCGGCGTAGGTCGGAGAAGTAGTAACCGACGATACTCGTGAGGGTAGAGGTGGGGTCCACCAGTGTGCCGCCGCCCTGGTAGAAGCCGAAGTTGAGCGCCCGGTAATAGGTCATCCTGTTGGTGCGCAGGGTAGTCTGCTCGTCGGCGAGGGTGATGTTGTTGTAGACTTCGGCGATGCGGGTGTTGCCATCGTAGTCAATACGGTCGGCGGTGAGAACGGCCGTACTGTTGGCACCGGGCATGATAAGCTTGACGCGGGAGAAGAAGACGACCTGGTTGGTGGCCTCGTACTGGTAGGCGCTGTCGCAGAACATGAGAGTGCTGTCCTGCTTCATGCGCACCTGGCTTTCGGCGTCGCGCAGGAGCTTACGGGCCTTTTGGCCATCGGGGGTCGTGAAGCCTTCCAGCACCCCGGCATAGAGAATCTGCACCTGCTGCCCCTGTGCCCAGGCGGGCAGCGCGGGCAGGCAGAAAAGAGCCAGCAAGAGCCAACGCATGAGGCAAAGGTACACAGCCAGGGAATGCAGGGGTAGGGAAACGGGAAACCGTGCGAAAACGTTGTCGGGGTGCCTGCTTTCTCTAACTTTGTACGCCTGCCAACGGGCGTCTTACCCACGAACCCAATACTTACAGATATGGCATTCGACATTGAGATGATCAAGTCGGTGTACGCCGAGCTGCCGAAGAAGCTGGACGCTGTGCGCCAGAAACTTGGCCGGCCGCTGACCCACACCGAGAAAATCCTCTACACCCACCTTTTCCGCGAGCAGCCACTGGCTGACTTCAAGCGCGGTGCCGATTACGTAGAGTTCTCGCCCGACCGTGTGGCGATGCAGGACGCTACGGCGCAGATGGCCCTGCTGCAGTTCATGCAGGCTGGCCTCGACCGCGTGGCTGTTCCTTCCACCGTACACTGCGACCACTTGATCCGCGCCGAAAAGGGTGCCGATGAAGATCTGGGCCGCGCCGTGGAAGAGAACAAAGAGGTGTACGACTTCCTGTCGAGTGTCTCCAAGAAATACGGTATCGGCTTCTGGCGTGCGGGTTCGGGTATCATTCACCAGGTAGTGCTGGAGAACTACGCGTTCCCCGGCGGCATGATGATTGGTACTGACAGCCACACCCCCAACGCGGGTGGCCTGGGCATGGTGGCCATTGGTGTAGGCGGCGCCGACGCCGTAGATGCAATGACCGGCATGGGCTGGGAGCTGAAGTTCCCCAAGCTGATTGGCGTGAAGCTGACCGGCAAGCTCAGCGGCTGGACCTCTGCCAAAGACGTCATCCTGAAAGTGGCGGGCATCCTCACCGTAGAAGGCGGCACCGATGCCATTCTGGAATACTTCGGCGAAGGCGCTACCAACCTGAGCTGCACCGGCAAGGGCACCATCTGTAACATGGGTGCGGAAATCGGCGCTACGACCTCCATTTTCGGCTACGATGCCTCGATGAGCAAGTACCTGCGCTCGACTGGCCGTGCCGACATTGCCGACCTGGCCGATGGCGTAGCAGCCCACCTCACTGGCGACGCCGAGGTGTATGCCAACCCCGAGAAATATTTCGACAAGGTGGTGGAAATCAACCTGTCGGAGCTGGAGCCCCACGTAAACGGCCCCTTCACCCCCGATCTGGCATGGCCTATCAGCAAGTTTGCTGCCGCCGTAAAAGAGAAAGGTTATCCGGCAGTGCTGGAAGTAGGCCTTATTGGCTCGTGCACCAACAGTTCGTACGAAGACCTGACCCGTGCTGCCAGCATTGCTGAGTTTGCCGTACAGAATGGCCTGAAGGTGAAGAGCGAGTTCACCATCACCCCTGGCTCTGAGCAGGTACGCTACACCGCCGAGCGCGACGGCATCCTGGCCACCTTCGAGAAGATGGGTGGTGTGGTGCTGGCCAACGCCTGCGGCCCCTGTATTGGCCAGTGGAAGCGCCACCGCAAAGAAGGTGAGCCCAACAGCATCATCACGAGCTTCAACCGCAACTTCGCCAAGCGTAACGACGGCAACCCGCTGACACACAGCTTTGTGGCAAGCCCCGAAATCGTAACCGCACTGGCCATTGCCGGCGACCTGACCTTCAACCCGCTGACCGACACCCTGACCAACGACAAGGGCGAGAAGGTGAAGCTGAAGGAGCCCGCTGGCATTGACCTGCCGCCCCAAGGCTTTGCTGTGAAAGACGCTGGCTACCAGGCACCCGCTGCCGATGGCCGTTCGCTGAGCGTGGCTGTTGATCCGAAGTCGGACCGCCTGCAACTGCTCGACCCCTTCAAGCCCTGGGAAGGCACCGACCTCAAGGGTCTGAAGCTGCTGATCAAGGCCAAGGGCAAGTGTACCACCGACCACATCTCGATGGCCGGCCCCTGGCTGAAGTACCGTGGCCACCTGGACAACATCAGCAACAACACCCTGACCGGTGCCATCAACTTCTTCAACGGCAAGCCCGACAGCGTGAAGAACCAGCTGACCGGCGAGTATGGCGCTGTGCCCACCGTACAGCGTGCCTACAAGGCTTCCAGCATCGGTTCCATCGTAGTGGGCGACAGCAACTACGGCGAAGGCTCGAGCCGCGAGCACGCCGCCATGCAGGTGCGTCACCTGGGCATCCGTGCCATCGTGGTGAAGTCGTTCGCGCGTATCCACGAGTCGAACCTGAAGAAGCAGGGCATGTTGGCACTGACGTTCCAGAACCCCGCCGACTACGACAAAATCCAGGAGGATGATACCTTCGATATCGTAGGCCTGACGGACTTCAAACCCGGTGTACCGCTGACGCTGGTGATTCATCACAAGGACGGCAGCAGCGAGAACATCACGCTGAAGCACACCTACAACGAGGCACAGATCACCTACTTCAAGGCTGGCTCGGCCCTGAACATCCTGAAGCAGAAGTAATCTTTGCTGAATGCACAGAAAAGGGGGCCCTAAAGCCCCCTTTTCGTTTTTGGCGCACGCTTGTACCGATGTTTGTGTTGTGAGGTTGTATACCTTTTTGCCTACCAGAGAAAATGAAGAAGGAAGAACTGGACAAGCTGTCGCCGAGCTCGCGTTTCAACCTGAAGTTCATGCGCCGCACCAACCTGCTGGCCATCACGATATTTGTGGTGGGCATACTGGTGAAGCTCATCTGGGAGCTGACGCACTAATGCGCATTGGCCGCGGGGTCAGTCCTTGAAGTCTTCGCCGAAAACGGTGCGCCGGGCGTGGGCCTCGGACGGGCGTATCATGGCAAACCATATCAGCGCGGCTACCCCCACCAGAATGGGCAGGTAATGCATGCCCGAGAGCAGCGCGCCCATCAGCGCGAAGCCATAGGCACCGGCGGTGGTAGTCATCTGATTGTAGAGGGCGCGGGAGTAGCGGAAGGCCTTGGCGTCGTAGGAGATTTCGCGTGGGGCGCGGCTCAACCGCCAGGTGTACACCGCGTGGCCGATGGCAAAGACCATCACTGCGCCCCCGGAGAACATGACCGCAGGTATCCACTGGTCATTCGGGAAGATGTTGTATAGCCCGTTGGTGACAATAAACAGGGGCGGGAAGATGGAAATGACAATGATGAACGCCAGGTTCAGGTAGTACTGAAACCGGAGGCCTCTGATCAGTTCTTGGAGCTTCATATCAGGGAGAGGATAGGACAGGCAGCTACAAGCTAATGCATTAACACGCGCGTGCGGCAGGGGTGCCTACTAATGGGGAGGGATGCAGTGGTCAGTCGCACAGGCTGGTGCGGTTGGCATGCGAAACGGTGGGGTAGCGGCCGACTGCCAGAATGATGGAAATGCCCAGCATGAAGGCATTGGCGGCAATCACCGGGCCGTAGGCAAAGGGCTTTCGGGAATGAGCGGTGACTCTAAGGAGTGCTGAAATGCCAGAGGGTTAAACCAGCATCAGCACCAGGAGACGGCGTTGCAGTATCTGGCTCCTCAGCCGGCTAACGGTTTCGGCTACGGTCATCTTCAGGGGCTTCGTAGGTGCCTTCGGCCTGCTGGGCCAGCAGCGGTGCGGCTATTTCCTTCATGTAGGCAAAGGCGGCGTCGTAGTCGTTGGGCACCGCACCGTCGAGGATGGCGTCGCGGACACGCTGCTTGATGTCGCCCACAATACGGCCGGGCTTCAGGTTGAAGGTCTGCATGATGACCTCGCCGGTGATGGGCGGCTGCCAGTTGCGCAGGTTGTCGCGCTCGATGACCTCGGCGATGCGCTCCTCTACGTGGTCGAAGTTGCGGAGGTAGCGGGCCACCTTGTCGGCATCGCGGGTGGTGATGTCGGCGCGGCAGAGCTTCATGAGGTCCTCGAGGTCGTCGCCGGCGTCTACAATGAGGCGGCGGATGGCGCTGTCGGTCACTTCTTCGTCTACCAGGGCGATGGGCCGCAGGTGCAGCTTCACCAGCTTCTGGACGTAGCGCATGGGCTCGCCCATAGGCAGGCGCAGGCGCTGGAAGATTTTGGGCACCATGCGTGCGCCGCGGTCTTCGTGGCCGTGGAAGGTCCAGCCGACGACGGGGTCAAACCGCTTGGTGGCAGGCTTGGCGATGTCGTGGAGAACAGCCCCCCAGCGCAGCCAGAGGTCGCCGGTGGTGCGACACAGGTTGTCCAGTACCTGTAGCGTGTGGTAGAAATTGTCTTTGTGTGCCCGGCCATTGACGCGCTCCACGCCATGCAGCTTCACGAACTCGGGGAAGAAGCGGTGCAGCAGGCCGGTGTTGAACATGAGCTTGAAGGCCGTGCTGGGCACATCGGTGAGGATCATCTTGTTGAGCTCGTCGGTGACGCGCTCGGGGCTGACGATGTCGATGCGGCTGGCGTTGCGGACGATGGCGGCGTAGGTGTCGTCGGCGATGCGGAAGTTGAGGCGTGTGGCAAAGCGGATGCCGCGGAGCATGCGCAGGGGGTCGTCGGAGAAGGTGACGTCGGGGTCGGTGGGGGTGCGGAGGATGCCGCGCTCGAGGTCGCCCAGGCCGTCGAAGGGGTCGTGCAGAGTGGCCCAGTCTTCCTTCTGGAGAGAGAGGGACAGGGCGTTGATGGTGAAGTCGCGGCGCAGCTGGTCGTCGCGCAGGGTACCGTTCTCGACAGAGGGCTTGCGCGAGTTGGCCTGATAGCTCTCGCGGCGGGCACCGACGAATTCAACGTGCCAGTCGGCCGTGCGGACGAGGGCCGTGCCGAAGTTCTCGTACACCACGATATCGGGGGCACCAGCAACGCGGGCAAACTCGCGTGCCAGACGGGTGCCACTGCCTACGGTTACGACATCAACGTCCTTGCCGGGGCGGCCCAGCAGGAAGTCGCGCACATAGCCACCGATGACATAGGCAGGCTGGCCGACCGCCTCTGCGGCCTGTTGCAGCTGCCCAAAAAGTGTATCGGAGAGGGCAGCAGGATAAGCAGGGGGCCCGTTCACGGCTGTTTCCTTCACCACAAAAATGCCCAAAATCAGGATTGAGAAAGCAACTGGTTGCGCTCGGTGTCAGAGAGATGCAGGCTGTGGGCTGCGTGCTCGGCCGAGGGCTTCCGGTAGAGATAGACGAGGATGACAGCGAAGTAGTACACCCAGTAGACAGGCTGGCCCGTCTGGATGTAGGCTACGAGCACAAAGAGATTGACGCCCTGCAGCACTGCACAGCGCATGACAAATGCCACCTGATAGCTCTGGAGTTTTGAGCTGAGAGTGCGGAGGTCGCGGGAGGCCCGAATGCGCCAGGAGTAGAGGCCTACCCCCGCAGCGCCAAACACCAGTGACAGTACCGGCACGGCAAACTGCATGACGTAGTGGGCAATGGGGTTGGCGATGAACCGGCCCGTGATGACCAGGGCAATGGCGGCCAGCGCAAAAAGCAGCTGGCCCGCCAGCATTGCGGAGTAAATGGCACGAATGCCGCGCAATACAGGAGGGCCAGTCATGAAACGGTGTGCGAGGGTGATCAGCGGACCACAGCGGCAGTTACAGTGTTGACCTTGGCGTACAGGGCTTCCATGTAGCTGTCTACCAGTGAGGGCCAGATGCCGAGGATGAGCAGGAGGATCATGAGGGCTACAGCGCCAACCATGGGTCCCACCTGACGGTTGAGTGCGGCTACCAGTGCGCCTTCGCCCTGAATGTCGCCAGCGAGGGCCACACCGGTTTCAGGCTTCTGGAAGAACATGACCACGATGACACGGAGGTAGTAGAACGCACCGATAACCGAAGTGAGAATACCGATGACAGCCAGCGTGGTGTATTCGGCGTGTACAGCCGAAGAGAACACCTGGAACTTGCTCATGAAACCTGCCAGCGGCGGAACACCCGCCAGCGAGAACAGGAAGACCGACATGGCAATGCCTACCCAGGGACGGCGCATGCCCAGGCCTTTCCAGGCTTCGAGTTCGGCGTCGCGCTCGGTGTTCTCCACGATGGAAATGATGCCGAAAGCGCCGGTGGTCATGAGCATGTACACCACCATGTAGAAGATAACAGCCTGATAGCCCTCAGGACCGGCACAGAGGCCCAGCATGAGGTAGCCAGTGTGGGCAATGCTGGAGTAGGCCAGCATGCGCTTGAGGTTGGTCTGGCGGCTGGCTACGATGTTGCCATACACCATGGACGCCACGGCCAGCACTGCGAGCAGCGTGAGGATTTTGGGGTCGGGTGTTGGCATGAAGCGCTGCAGGAAGAACGCCAGCGCAATGAAGGCCGACATCTTGCTGGCGCTGGCCATGAAGCCTGCCAGTGGCGTGGGCGTGCCGGTGTATACGTCGGGCGTCCAGCTGTGGAAGGGGAACGCAGCGATTTTAAAGAGGAAACCCACCAGCAACAGTCCCAGTGCAGGATAATACAGCACAGAGGGGGCGGTAGTGGAGAGGTTCATGGTTTGGATGACATCCATGCGGGTGGTGCCAGCCATGCCGTAGATGAGGGCAATGCCGTAGAGCAGGAAGGCCGAGCTGAAGGCCCCCAGCAGGAAGTACTTGAGGCCAGCTTCGTTGCTGCGCACATCGCGCTTGAAGAGGCCCGCCATGATGTACAGCGCCACCGACATAATCTCAAGACCTACGAAGAGGATGATGAGATCGTTGCCGTTGGCAAGCATAATCATGCCGATGAGCGAGAAGAAGAGAAGGGCGTAGACGTCGCCAAGGTCCTTGTGGTGCCGACGGAAGAAGTCTTCAATAAAGAAGAGGGCAAAGAACGCCGCAGCACAAAGAAAGATGTGCACCAGGGCCGCAATGCCGCCAAAGGCAATCATGCCACTGTAGTGGATGGAGAGGGCGTCGGACTGAAGCCAGCCGGGAATGGCCAGGGCGGTGGAGGTCAGCAGACCGATACCTGCGAGCCAAGGGAGCGCGCGGCGCGCCTTGAACGCGTCGGCGAGCATAAGAATCAGACCAAACACCAGCAACGCCAGCAGGGCAGCTGAGGGGGCCAGATCGGCGGTGTTGAAGTTGCTCATAAGCGGGGCAAAGTGCATTGGAGCGGGTGCGGTTTACACCCGTTCGCGCGTCGAAATTACGCACCCGCCCATCAGATTCCAACTGCTGGAGGGCAGGTTGGAAACAAGAACCCCCGGCCGGGTGTGGCTGGGGGCTGATATCCAATGCAGAAACAGGCACTGTGGGGCCTGCAATGGGCTCAGTTATCCACTGGCGCAGGGCTGTTGCCAGGCTTGTTGCCGCCTTGGTTGTTGCGATCAAACTCGATGCCCTGGGTGCGCAGCCGCTTGCGTTCTTCTTCTATTCGGCGCTGCTGCTCGCGGGGGTCATACTGCTCCAGGCTGGGGTCGTATACGTTTACGTTCTTCCGCAGGCCGAAGAAGCCCTTGCGCTGCTCATACCATTTGTCGTACCACTGGTAGCCGTCGACGGTGCCGTCGGCGCCGTAGGTCCAGACACTGCGCTGGTCGTTGCGCTGGGGGGCAGCCAGGTGGTCGAACACGATGCCCCAGGCTTTCTTCTTGCCATCCATGATCTGGGCGCGGTTGAGGGTAAACACCGAGTTGTCGGTGTACTTGAACACGCAGCGCAGCTTGGGCGCGGCGCCCGAATAGAAGAGCGGTGCACCGAAGTACACTTTGTCGGGGTCGCGCGGGTCAAAGTGAATGACGTCGAGGATTTTGTAGTTGCTGGTGGCGTTGTGGCCGTTGTAGCCGAAGATGACGTAGTGGGTGGTTTTCTCCTTGCGGGTTTTGCCAGCCAGGGTCATGCGCATGATTTCGCCGCGCTGGGAGAGTATGCCAAACTCGGAGTAGCGGGGCTTGTAATAAATGGCACCCAGCCAGCGGGTGTTGTCCAGCGGGGTGCGCTCTACGTCTTCGCTGCGGTCTACCACGTCTTGCAGCACGATGACGCGCAGTTCGGTCTGGCCCTTTTCGGTTGGGATTCGACGCTGCACCAGCCCGGCGTAATTGGCGTTGCCACTGGGGTCGGTGTACTGCCAGGTGAAGAGACGAAAGGTTTGATCCTCGGGGTAGAGACGAGAGACAGTGATGAGTGAATCGAAGCCGAAGTCGTAAGAATCGGTCCGTTTGAGCAACTGCTGGAAGTAGGCTACCACGGTGGTGTTGGCCTTCAGCTTGGCTTCAAAGTCGCGGCCAGTGAAGATGTACTTCATCCAGGGGCGCAGGGCCTCCTGCACATCGGGCAGGGGTGTGGTGGCTGCCGGGGGCAGCGGGCGCAGCAATACGCTGTCGGCGGTGAGGGCGTTCTGTGCTTGGGCGCCAACGGTGGTCAGCAGCAGCACGAGAAGCAGAATAGCGCGGTTCAACATGGTGAGAGAGATACTAAGGCGAACGTACATCGCCATCAGCTGAGTATGAGTTTGAATTTTACGAGGTAGTCACTACGGTTTCCGGTAACGCGGAAGGCGTAGAGGTCGCCGGGTTCGGGGCCTGCCTCATGGGTGTGCCTGCCGGTGGTCCAGACCGCGTTGCCGTCGGCGGCCACCGCCAGCAGCACCTGCCCCACGTAGTCGTCTACCCACCTGCCTACAATACCGATGGAGTTCTTGACGATGTTCAGCACGTCCATTTCCATGACAGTGAGTGTGAAGGCGAGGCCATTGTTTTCCAGGTTGCCTACATAGAGACAGTGGTCAAGCACGAGGTGGTCGGAGGTACGCATGGGCCAGACCTGCATGTGAGCCGGTACACGTTCGTTGACAATTTCCGTGCCTTTTGTGCCAGGTCCGCCCGTTGCTGCCTTGAAGAGCAGGTACATTTCATCGCCATCTTTCTCGCTCTGTTTCAGGCAAGTGAGGCTGTGGAGGGTGAGTTCTACCTGGGTTGGCATGGCGCAGAGGGGAGAGGTTGTGTCTCAAAATAACAACGCGGCGTCGGGAAACCCCTACACCGCGCTGTAACCTTTTTGGGAAAAGCCTGCTTACTTGAGTTTCAGCGTGGCAGTGCCAATCTCGTAGCCTTCGCAGTAGATGACCACAGTGGTCTGGCCGTCTTTCCACTCGACACCCTGTGGCAGTGCGTAGAGCATGGATACCGACTGGGCCGCGCGGTCATAGTTAACAGCGGTTTTGGTGGAGTAGGGCACTTCCTGACCGTTGAAGGTGAAGTAGCCACCGGTGGTCTCAAACGACTTGTAAACAGTGCCATCGGGCCCCTTGATGACGGCGTAGAGCGTACGGCTGCCAATCTCGGCTACGGCGTTCTTCATGAGGGTGAAGGTAATCTTCAGCTTCTCGTCGGTGCTGAGGCGCAGCTCGCGGTCTTTGTTGGCGGCACTTTCCTTGCCCCGGCGGTTGACCTCGGCGAAGCTGAACTCGGCTGCTTCCAGAATGGCGGCCGCCTGAAGCTTCGTGCGATAGAGGGTGTTTTCGCGCTGGGCTTCGGTGATGGTGCTGTCGCGCTGGCGCACTTCCTGCGTCAGGTTGGTGACCTGGCCAGTGAGGCGCTCGTTCTCTTCTTTCAGGCGGGCAATCTCGGCCTGATACTTCTCAATGTAGTAGGCCATCTGGTCTACCTTGCCTTTGTACTCTTCCAGCTGGCTGGCAGTGAGGCGGCCCGCAGCCGAGAGTTGTGCCAGGCGCTTGCGAGCGTTGTCGAGTTCGGCACTCATCTGCTCGATACGGCGGTTCTTCTCTTCCAGCTGAATGTCCTTGTTCTCGATGTCGGACCCCATCTGGGTAATCTTGTCGTTCAGCTGGCTGATTTCCGTTTCGAGTTCCACCTTGTTCTCGGCGTACTCTACGTTCTGCTGCTTCAGCTGCTGCGTCTGGAAGGCGAAGTAGGCAGTAGAAGCGGCCAACCCTACGATGATGACACCCAGAATGATTTTGGTGGTGTTGCTGGTGCCGCCGGGCGCGGAGTTGGAATTCTGTTCGTTAGCCATAGCTACGTGTGTATGAAATGGATGTGAGAGTGTGCCAGGGAGTTCGGCTGCAAAAGTAGGGGAAATCCTTGGCTACAGGGCTCACTTTACAAACACCTTGCCAAAGCAGAGGGTGGGTACGGGGAAGGTGTATCTTTGTGCCCACATGGAACTGTTGCACCAACTCAAGGAACTGCTGAACCCCGAGTTTCTCATCGCCTACGGGGGCCTGGCCATCTGTATCGCGATTGTGTTTGCCGAAACCGGCCTGATGGTGGGTTTCTTCCTGCCCGGCGACTCGCTGCTGTTTACGGCAGGGCTGCTGTGTGCTACGGGCCAGTTCCCGGTGCACATTCTGTTGCTGGTGAGCACACTGACGGTGGCGGCCATTGTCGGCGACCAGGTGGGCTATCTGACAGGACGCAAGTTTGGCCCTGCGCTGTTCCGCCGCAACGAGTCGTGGCTGTTCAAGCCGCAGTATATCGAGCGCACCCGGGCCTTCTACGAGCGCCACGGCGGCAAGACCATCATCCTCGGTCGTTTTGTGCCCATCGTGCGCACGTTTGCCCCCATCATCGCAGGCGTGGCGAAGTTTGAGTACAGTCTGTTTGTGCGCTACAACGTTGCTGGGGGTATCCTCTGGGTGTTCAGCATGACGTTCGCGGGCTACTTTCTCGGCGTGCTGATCCCCGGCATCAAGAACTATATCGAGTACATCGTCATCGGTATCATCCTGTTGTCGGTAGTGCCCATCATTACCACGGCACTGAAAGAACGCGCCCGCGCCAAGCGCACCCCCAATGAGGTGGAGCGCATTGGCAAAGCCGCAGCCGACACCGCCGCCCTTCAGGACAACGACCCCAGCAACGACCCCACCTCGCTGCCCGGCAGCTATTGATCTGCCCCTTTTTCTGCTGACGTATGGCTGTTAAAGATCACCTGCCCCACGTATTGGAAGGCATTCGTGCGGCCGAAGCTGCCAGTGGCCGCCCTGTCGGCAGTGTGCGCCTGCTGGCCGTGAGCAAGACCAAACCTGCCAGTGCCGTAGAAGAAGCCCATGCGGCCGGACAGGTGGACTTTGGCGAAAACCGTGTGCAGGAAATGGCTGAGAAGCATGAGCAACTGGCCCACCTGCCCCTGCGCTGGCATCAGATAGGCCACCTCCAGACCAACAAAGTGAAGTATCTGGCGCCGTTTGTGCACCTGATTCACAGCCTGGACTCGGTGAAGCTGCTGGCCGAGATAGACCGGCAGGCCGCTCGCTACAACCGCATCATCGACTGCCTGATACAGGTAAACATCTCGAACGAGGACCAGAAGGAAGGCACCGACGAAGCTGGCGTGCAGGACATTCTGGCCGCCCTGCCCCAGCACCCGAATGTGCGCATCCGGGGCCTGATGGGCATAGCCGAGCTCACCGACAACCGCGCCCGCATTGCAGCACAATTTCAGCAGCTGGCCGCCCTGCGGGAACGGCTGCGGGCACAGGAAAACTCCCAACTGTCCATGGAAGAGCTGTCGATGGGCATGAGTGCCGACTACGACCTGGCCATTGCTGCCGGGGCTACCATGGTGCGGGTGGGCAGCGCCATCTTCGGCGCGCGTTAACAATTGATTTTCTGAATGTTTGAGGGTAGCTTGGGTTTCACTCTCAATCCCTTTTGCTCATGAGCTACACCCTCTCGTGGTTCGAGATTCCGGCCACTGATCTGGATCGGGCCCGGAAGTTCTACGAAACCCTGCTGGCCATCGAAATGCCCACCATGCAGATGGGCGACAACCTCATGGCCTTTTTCCCGAACAACCCGCCGCACACCACTGGGGCAGTAGTAAAAAGTCCCAGCCACGTACCAAGCGACAAGGGCTCAATGGTGTATCTCTACGGCGGCGACGACCTGAGTCTTGTTCTGTCGCGCGTGGAAGCCGCTGGTGGTAAAGTGCTGATGCCCAAAACGGAAATCGGTGGCGAGAACGGCTTCTTTGCCTTTTTCCTAGACACCGAGGGCAACCGCGTGGCCCTGCACTCGATGCAGTAAACTGCCTACGACCCGAGGGCGAGGGGGGCATTGGCCCCTCTTGTGCTATCTTTAGGCGCTATGCCGACTGTACACAGGCTGTCGCGCCCCTTCATAGAGCTGTATTACTCGCTGCCGGTGCAGATGCTGGTGAGCCAGGTGGCCAACCACCGCGTGATGCTGGCCATCTGGGTGGTGCTGTTTCTGCTGACAGGCAATGGCCTGATGAGCGAATTTGGCATGGCGCAGCTGCTGCTGGAGCCCGAGTACCAGCAGGAAGTATCGTTTCTGGCGGCATTCATCGTGGGGCTTACGGTGGGGCTGTTCATCCTGGCCTATCAGGTGACGTCGTACATTCTGGACGGACCTCGGTTTGCGTTTATCGCATTGCAGCGGTCGCCTTTCCGGGTGTTCGCCATCAACAACAGCATACTGCCCGTGGCGTACTGGCTGTTCTATGGCTGGCGCTTTGCCGACTTCCAGCTGCGCAGCCCGTTGGCCGAGCGGCCCTCTACGCTGGTGCTGCTTTCGGGTCTGTATCTGGGCGGGGCAGTGATTACCCTGCTGGCACTGGGCTACTTCACCCTCACCAACAAGAACGCCATCTCCATGCTGGGCGAACGCTTTGTGCAGGGCCTGCAGAACCCCATGCGCATGGCGCGTAGAGTGAAAGCCTCGCTGGACCAGAACATGAAGGTCAATACCTTCATCGGGGGCAATTTTGGCATAAGGCCGGTGCCAGTCCGCATTTCAGGCGATACCCGCCCCATGATGCGTGTGCTGAATCAGAACCATGCCAACGCCCTGTTGTTCATGCTGTCGTTTCTGGTGTTGCTGGCTACGCTGGGTCTCATGCAGGACAACGCCTATTTTCAGGTGCCAGCAGGTGCCACGCTGCTGATACTCTTCGCATTCATCATTCTGCTGGTGGGCGCGGTGGCCTACTGGTTCCGCAAGATTGGCCCGCTGGTGGGCATTGCACTGGTGGTGGTGCTGTTTTTCCTCAATAAATCGCAGCCATTTCTGGGGCGGCACTATGTAAATGGCCTCAACTACGATGTGCCACCGGCCAGCTACACGCTTGAGACGATCAAAGCCAGTGTGACTGACAGCCTCGTGCAGGCCGATCTGGCGGCAGGTCGCGCCGTGCTGGATACCTGGGTGGCGAACTACAAAGCCCGCTATGGCGCCAATGCCAAACCCCGATTGCTGGTAATAGGCACCACGGGCGGCGGCCTGCGCAGCGCCACCTGGACCGTCACCTGCCTGCAACGCCTGGACAGCCTGCTCGAAGGGCGCATCAACGACAACCTGCGCCTCATCTGTGGAGCCTCCGGTGGCATGATCGGTGCCAGCTACTACCGCGAGCTACTGCTGCTGGACGCCGAAAAGCGATATCCGACTGATCTGCCCGGCCGTTTTGCCCGCGCACACATCAACAACGTGTCGGCCGATCTGCTCAACGCCATCACGTTCAACGTCATCGCCAACCTGTTCATCCCCACGCCGGAGCTGCGCAACGGACAGGAGCGCATGACCCGCGACCGCGGCTATGCCTTCGAGCGCCAGTTGGCCGAGAACACCCAGTTGCTGAAGGGCCGCCGACTGGCACATTACGCTCAGCCCGAGCGACAGGCATTGGTGCCGCAGCTGTTGTTTGCCCCGGCGGTGGTAAACGACGGTCGTCAGCTGGTGATTTCAGCGCAGCCCTGTTCCTACCTGTTGCAACCGGTGCGTTACAACCGGCTGTACAGCAACGAAATATCGGGCGTAGAGTTCCGGCGCTTCTTTGCCGCCCAGAACGCCGACAGCCTGTACCTTACCTCGGCCATCCGCCTCAGCGCCAGCTTCCCGTTCATCCTGCCTTTTGCCGAACTGCCCACCCAGCCAGTGGTGGAGGTGATGGACGCCGGCGTGATAGACAACTTCGGGGTGGTGTTGGCTCTGCGCTATCTCTTTGCCCACCGCGAGTGGATCGACGCCAACACTGCGGGCGTGGTGTACCTCCAGATTCGCGACTCTGACCGGGAGCGGCAGGTGTCGGGCAGCCGTGAAATCACGCTGGGGCAGCGCCTTTTCGGTGTAGTGGGCGGCACCTATAATACACTGGCCGAGGCCCAAGACTTTGGCACCGACCAGATGCTGCATTATGGCCCCTCGCTGTTTCAGGTGCCTTTCGACGTATTCGAGCTCCAATACATCCCAGAGCGCACCTTCGAGAAGGCCAGCCTCAACTTCCACCTCACCAAGCGCGAGAAGGAGGACATCATCGGCAGTATCGACAACATCGAGAACATCGAAACACTGGAGGCGCTGCGCAAACTGCTGCGGCCCGCCCAGCACGAACTGTCGCTGGTAGAACTGCTGCGGCTGCAACGGAAAGTGGAAGAAGCCCGACCCATCGAGCCACGTAAGCAGGGCAAAGGGAATTAGTAGTTTTGCGGCGCCGTTATGGCACCACAATACACGCCCATGCACAACCCCATCGAACTGATTGTACAGGCCACGCCTAATCCGCGGGCCTTCAAGTTTGTGTCCAGCCTGGAACTGATGCCCGAGGGCTGGGTGGAGTATCTGCGGGCCGACTACCCCGCCGGGCATCCGGTATGCGAGGTGCTGTTTGCCCACCCGGGCGTGGAAAGCGTGTATGTGGCAGGGGGCTTTATCTCGGTACGCTTTGCTGCCGAACCCGAGCCGCACGAGCTGGCAGCCCTGCGGCCCCAGCTGCTGACTGTGCTGCGCAACGCCACCGAGTCGCCCTTCCCGACGGGCCTGACGCCCACAGGCGACGAGCATCCCGTGGCCGAGTGGTTCCGCACCAAGATTCTGCCCGCCACCCAGCAGGACGGCGGTGGCATTTTCTTCGAGCGCTTTGCCGAGGGCGAGATTTCCGTGCGTACCCGAGGCGCCTGTACGGGCTGTCCCTATCTATCGCTGACGCTGGAGCGGGGTGTGCTCGAACCCCTGAAACAGCGACACCCCGACCTGCACTCCGTGCGCCCAATCTGACGCTTCGCATTATTTATACGCAGTACAAATGCGTGTCGGCATGTGACGAATCAGTGTTTGGGTTGAGCAAAAACCGTTGTTTTGCTGTTGTAGAATAGGAATGGAAGAAAGGCCAGAAGCCTGTTGGCCGCTGATACGCTGTGTTTGGATGGTCGCCCGTGTGCGCTCATTTTTGCACAGTTGAAAGCAAATGCGGACCAAGAAAGGCCAAAGCCTGTGTCTTTCCGCATGAATTGCTAACTTCGCTGCGCATTGCAATCACCGTCATTTATGACCAACACGGGGAAACATCGTACCATTTTCCGCCTGTTATTGGCGGCCGTACTGTGCTTCGGCTTTCTGTATTTCAGCGCCGGAGACAGCTACGCCCAAGCCATAGCGGACTCGCTAAAGCTGGGTAAGCAGGCAGCTGCCGCTGCCGAACAGTATGCCGACGTTCAACTGGGCGAACCCGCCAAGGAGGGCAACGGGCTGGTGAAACTGTTCTTTGCTGCCGCGGGCCTCATCACCCTGTGTGTGGTATTGGTTGCCATCATGATGAGCAAGGTTGCCGAGCTCACGGGCTTCAACCCCCTGGCACGGTTCAATACCAACGCTCTCAATCCGCGTCTGTTCCTGCTGTTCTTCCTGGCAGGTGCCGTAGGGCTGGTGTGGGAGTTCAATCTCCACGCCAAGTATGTCCTGATGGGTTCCGCTGCTTCTGAGCACGGCATGGAGATAGACCGGATGCTGCGCAACACGATTATCATTACGGGTATCGTGTTTGTCATCACGCAGACGCTGCTTTTCCTCTTCACGTATATCTATCGCAGCCGCCCCGGCCGCACCGCCATCTACTACCACGACAACACCCGACTGGAGCTGGTGTGGACACTGATTCCTGCCGTGGTGCTGGCCTACCTGGTGCTGGACGGTGTAAGCGTCTGGAACAAAATCAAAGACGTAGAAGCCATCAAGGAACAGAATCCTGTAGTGGTGGAAGTAGTAGGCGAGCAGTTCCAGTGGAATGTGCGCTACGCAGGCGTAGACAATAAACTGGGCCGCGCCAACTACAAGCTTATCAAGGGTATCAACGCAGTAGGTATTGACCCCACCGATGCCGATGCACACGACGACATCGTAGCCGACGTAAAGGAACTCGTAATCCCCAAAGGACGTGCAGTTCTGGTGAAGATTCGTGCCAAGGACGTACTGCATGGTGTATACATGCCGCAGTTCCGGCAGCAGCTGTATGCTGTACCCGGCATGCCCACCGAGTTCACGCTGACCCCTACGATTACTACTGCCGAAATGCGCGACCGTCTGGGCAATCCCGATTTCGAATATGAAATGGCCTGTTCGCAGCTCTGTGGCGAAGCCCACTGGAACATGCGTCTGGTTATCAAGGTGGTAACGCCCGATGAATACCAGGCTTGGTTGCAGCAGCAGCCCAGCTGGTATGCCAGCAAGTACAAGAAAGCACAGGAGGAACAGCTGGCTGCTGAACAGCAGGCCGTTACTCCAGCCGCTCCCGCTGCCCCCCAGAACAACAAGACCGCCAGCCGCTAACAGCCTCAACCGTCTCAATACGCTTCCGTCATGTCGGTACAACACAGCACTGCCACCGCCCACGCACACGAGGTGCATGACGCGCACGGCCACGAGCACCACAAGGAGACGTTCCTGACGAAGTATATCTTCAGCCAGGACCACAAAATGATTGCCCGCCAGTTCCTCATCACAGGTATTGTGATGGGTTTCGTAGGCGGCCTTCTGTCGGTGCTTTTCCGTCTTCAGCTGGCCTGGCCTGATACCCCTATCCCCGGTCTGGAGTTTATTCTGGGCAAGTGGGGCAAGGATGGCATCCTGGATCCAACCTTCTACATGTCGCTCGTGACCATTCACGGCACCATCATGGTGTTCTTTGTGCTCACGGCTGGCTTGAGCGGTACGTTCAGCAACCTGCTTATTCCGTTGCAGATTGGTGCACGCGATATGGCGTCGCCTTTCCTCAACATGCTCAGCTACTGGCTGTTCTTCCTCAGCTCGGTAGTAATGCTGGTGTCCATCTTCGTAGAAACCGGTCCTGCAGGCGCTGGCTGGACGGTGTATCCTCCGCTGTCGGCCCTGCCCAAAGCCATGTCGGGTTCGGGTCTGGGTATGACCCTCTGGCTGGTGTCGATGTCGCTGTTCATCGCCAGTTCGCTGATGGGTTCGCTCAACTACATTGCCACGGTGCTGAACATGCGCACCAAGGGCATGAAGATGACCAACATGCCCCTTACCATCTGGGCATTCTTCCTTACGGCAGTACTGGGTGTTCTCAGCTTCCCTGTACTGTTCGCTGCTGCCATTCTGCTCATCTTTGACCGCAGCTTCGGCACCAGCTTCTACCTGTCTGACATCGTACTGAAGGGCGAGCAGCTGGCCAATCAGGGCGGCAGCCCCGTTCTGTTCCAGCACCTGTTCTGGTTCCTGGGCCACCCCGAAGTATACATCATCCTGATGCCTGCTCTGGGTATCACCTCCGAGGTGATTGCCACCAGCGCCCGCAAGCCCATCTTTGGCTACCGCGCCATGATCGGCTCTCTGCTGGGCATCACAGGCCTGTCGTTCATTGTATGGGGTCACCACATGTTCGTTTCGGGCATGAACCCCTTCCTGGGCACTGCCTTCGTGATTGCTACGCTTATCATCGCGGTTCCCTCTGCGGTAAAGACCTTCAACTACCTGGCTACGCTGTGGCGCGGTAACATCCAGTTCACGCCGGGTGCTATGTTCGCCATCGGCCTGGTGTCACTGTTCATCTCGGGTGGTCTGACAGGTATCTGGCTCGGTAATGCCGCGCTGGACATCAACCTGCACAACACCTACTTCGTCGTGGCCCACTTCCACCTGGTAATGGGTTCGGCGGCTATGTTCGGCATGTTTGCCGGGGTGTATCACTGGTTCCCCAAGATGTTCGGTCGCAAGATGAACAACACGCTGGGTTACTGGCACTTCTGGCTCACTTTTGCTTCAGCCTACCTCGTGTTCTTCCCGATGCACTATATCGGCCTGGCTGGTGTACCCCGTCGTTACTACGCTTTCACGCAGTTCAACTTCGCCGAGGTGTTTGTTGATCTCAACGTCTTCATCACCATTGCCGCCATCATCGGTGTAGGTGCTCAGTTCATCTTCCTCTACAATTTCGTTTACAGCGCTATCGCGGGCAAGAAGTCTGAGCGCAACCCATGGAAGGCTACTACCATGGAGTGGACCACTCCTGTAGAGGGTATTCACGGCAACTGGCCTGGCGAAATCCCGGCTGTGTACCGCTGGCCCTACGAGTATAGTGCGCCTGGTGCACCTACCGACTTCGTTCCCCAGACGGTATCTGATGCCGACCTGAACAGTGGTAAGCGCTACTGGGATGAGGACTACGATCCTGCGCCGGTAGTACCTACAGGTGGAGCCCACAGCCCTGCCCCCAGCACGACCCCTACCCCTGAGGCCGTGCACCGCAAAGACGACCAACAGGATGACGCTCACGTTGCCTAACCGGCCTACGTAATGTCAATCCTTGAGTATAGCGAGAAACAGGTGTGGCGATTCCGTGTATTCGGGATCGCCACCCTTGTTATTGTATACCTGCTGATCATGGCGGGCGGCATCGTGCGAGCCACTGGCTCGGGCATGGGTTGCCCCGACTGGCCCAAGTGCTTCGGCACCTGGGTGCCCCCCACAGACGTATCGCAGCTGCCTCCCGACTACCGTGAGCGCTTTGCCGTTGGTGGCCGTGAAATCGCTGAGTTCAGTGCAGTTCATACCTGGGTAGAGTACATCAACCGCCTGCTGGGTGCGCTCACAGGGGTCTTTATTTTCGTCACATTTCTGCTGTCGCTTACCTATTGGCGCTCAGACCGTCGTATCGTCTACGTGAGCCTGGCTGCATTGCTCGGGGTTGCGTTTGTCGGCTGGCTGGGGGCCAAAGTAGTGGCGCACAACCTGGCACCGGGCATGGTAACGCTGCATATGCTGGGTGCACTGGCCATTGTAGGGCTGGTGCTCTATGCGGTGTCCTGGCCACAGATTGAACGCGTGAAACGCCCAGGCGGGCTTTCACTGCCGCCACTGCGGGCACAGTCTGCGGGCTGTCTTGCCATGCTGATTGCACAGATTGTGATTGGCACGCAGGTGCGCGAATTGGTAGACCACAGTGCCGCCATCACCGGAGAAGCGGGCCGTACCAACTGGCTGCTGTCTACGGGTGGACTGTTCTATGCGCACCGATCGCTTTCGGGCCTGCTGCTGCTGGTCAATGGCTGGCTCATTTACCGTATCTGGCCGCTGATAGGGCTCAACAGCAGTGTGCGTTACATCGCCTGGGCGCTGGTTGGCGTACTGGGCACCACCATTGCCGCAGGTATGGTACTGGCATATCTGGGTTTGCCAGCGGTGGCACAACCCGTTCACCTGTTCCTGGCTTTCCTGCTGTTCGGTGTGCAGTTTCTGCTGCTGCTGGTATTATACAAGCGCAAACTGCTGCGACCTTCGGCAGAAGAAGCTGCCGTACTGGCCACTGCTCCTTGAGTTTCTCATTCGGTTTTTAGTTTCTCTTCGCCTTGCGGCCCATCTCCTTCCGCGACGTACTGCAACTTGCCAAACTCCGGCTCACGCTGGTGGTGGTGGCATCGGCTCTGCTGGGCTACATGATTGGTGTGCCTGGCCCGCTCGATGGTTATGTGGCAGGCATGGTGGTGCTGGGGGGCCTGCTGGTGACGGCATCTTCCAATACCCTGAACCAACTGTTGGAAATCCGGCAGGACGCTCAGATGAAGCGCACCGCCGAGCGGCCGCTTCCTACAGGCCGCATGCAGGCACGGCAGGCGCTGCTTATCGCAGTGGTGCTGGGGGTGGCGGGCATAGCGGTGTTGTGGCTGGGCACCAACCCCCTGTGTACGCTGTTAGGCGGACTGTCGCTGGTGGCGTACTCTTTTGTATATACTCCGGCTAAAAAGATTGGTCCGTGGGCGGTGTTTATCGGTGCTTTCCCAGGGGCCATGCCGCCCCTTATTGGCTACGCAGCGGCTACTGGGCATCTGGGCCGCGAGGCGGGCATCCTGTTCCTCCTTCAGTTCATCTGGCAGTTTCCACACTTCTGGGCCATCGCCTGGCTGGCTCACGACGAATACCGTAAGGCAGGTTACCACCTGCTGCCCTCGCGTGGGGGCAAAGACACAGCCAGCGCCATCTGGATTGTCGTTTCGGCGGCAGCGCTGCTTCCGGCTATCTGGTTGCCCTACTGGGTGGGCATGAGTGGACAGGCGGCCCTGTGGGCAAATCTGGTGCAGAGCACGGGATTTCTCTACCTCGCCTGGCGGTTATATACAGAGCGCACGAATGCCGCTGCCCTGCTGCTCATGTTCGGTTCGTTTTTGTACCTCCCGCTCATGCTGCTGGGCCTTTTTCTCGACAAACACTTCTAAGAAATGGATATGACAACCCCTTACAGTGAAGAACTGGCCACCAAGCGGCGAGCCAGTCGGCTGCTGATGTGGCTGTGGATTGGCTCGATGGTCATGCTCTTTGCTGGGCTCACCAGTGCATATATCGTCCGCAAGGGCGAAGGGAACTGGCGGCCTTATGACCTGCCTGCTATTCTCTGGCTGTCTACCGGCCTCATCCTGCTCAGCTCTGGCGCCTTGCACATGGGCTTGCGTGCGGCGCGGCAAGATCGTTACTCGGCACTGTTGGGCTGGATTACTGGCTCGGCTACGCTGGGCATAGCCTTTCTTACCACCCAGTTTCTCGGCTTTGGCCAACTGGTGGCGCAGGGGGTCTACTTTGTGGGCAACCCCAGTGGCTCGTTTCTTTATGTGCTGATGGGCCTGCACGGGGTGCACTTGATTGCTGGGGTCATTGCGCTGGCAGTCATGCTGATACAGGCGGCACGGTACCGTATCAGCGCCAGGAATACCTTCACGCTGGAACAGGTAGCGCTTTTCTGGCACGCCCTCGATTTCCTTTGGGTCTATTTATTTCTATTTTTGCTCATCAATCACCTCTGATATACTCGCATGGCAACCGTAAGTACGGCATCTTCTGCGCCTGAGGCTGGCAAAACCAGCATCTGGGACGGTGGCAACGCCCCCTTTGGCGCAAGCTACGGCAAACTGATGATGTGGTTTTTCCTCGTGTCAGATGCCTTTACGTTCTCGGCACTGCTCATCTCCTACGGGATGATCCGTGTGAGCCACGTGTTCTGGCCCAAGCCGGAAGAGGTGTTCAAGTCTATGCCTTTCTACCACGGCAACGCGCCGCTGGTGTTTGTCGGCATCATGACCTTCATCCTGATCATGAGTTCGGTAACGATGGTACTGGCTGTTGAGGCTGGCCACCGTGGCGACCGTAAGGAGATCGTTAAGTACCTGTTCCTCACCATCATTGGTGGGGCCATGTTCCTGGGCTGCCAGGCATGGGAATGGACCCATATGTTCCACGAAGGGGCCTCCCTGTGGCACAATCCCTTCACCTCCTACGATGCCAATGGCGCGGTAGGTGCGGCGAACCCCACTTCCTTCACGGCTCTCTTCTTCGTGATTACAGGCTTCCACGGCTTTCACGTATTCTCCGGTCTTGTGATTCTGGCCATCGTTCTGGCGGGTACGCTCGAAGGCAAATTCCAGTCTGCCGGCTACGAGATGATTGAAAAAGTAGGTCTCTACTGGCACTTTGTAGACCTTGTGTGGGTGTTTGTGTTCACCTGCTTCTACCTCGTTTAATCACCCCTGACGACATTACGCACCATGGCTGATACCCACGCGCACGAGCATAAGAGTGACACTTTCAACAAAATCTGGCGTCCGTTCCTGATTCTGTTGGGCATCACAATCGTCGAGTTCATCATTGCACTCGCCATCAGCAATGAGGCGCTGCCTCACAAGCCCTGGAAGGTGCTGATATACGTTTTGCTGACCATTGCCAAGGCATTCTACATCATTGCCTATTTCATGCACCTCAAGTTTGAGAAGATCAATCTGATTTACTCCATCGTGGTGCCTGTTGTCTTCATCTTTGTGCTGGTGATGGCCATGATGTACGAAGGCGCCCAGCTTCATTCCTGAGCACTGACATACCATGGCAACGCCTGAAACTGGCGAGCCCACAACCCAAAAGGACGGCCTACGCCTGCTGCGCGTAGCAGCCGTCCTTCTGGTTTTGTTTGGGCCTGTGTTGGTTCTGCTGCTGATGCGTGGCAGCAACCAGCAGTTCGTCAACATGCCGATCCTGGGCGAACGCACCCTGCAGGGCGCCGACACCCTGTACTACACCGTGCCCACCCCGCTTGCCGACAGCCTCCGTGGCCGGATGCATCTGCTGCTGGTTATCGCTGACGATACCGTTACGCAGGGCGCGGCCAAGGGACTGGTCGGAGAGCTCACCCACGAGTTTGCCTATGCCTGGCGCAAGGCCGGGGACATTCGCCTGGTGTTGGCGGGCACTGTATCGGCCGCTGAATCGGATTCCGTGCCAGGGCTGCGCCTTGCGGCCCCAGCTGACTCGGCTCTCCGCCGGGCGTATCTGCTTACCAACCCTGGATTGCGTCTTCCGATGGCACTTGTCGACCCCGACCTCCACGTTCGGGCCGTGTATGACGCCGCTTCAGCCGGGCAAGTCAAACGCTTGAAGGAAGACGTACGCGCGCTCCGGCACGAATTCCGCCAGAAACAGGTTACTTCGGGACGCTATTCACGCTTCGTGCAGCAATGAAAGACCGGATTTTCGTCCCCCTGATTATTGCCATTTCCGTGCTGGTGCCAGTGGTGGTCATTCTGCTGATGCAGATGCCTGCCATTGAAGGCCACGGCCTCAACCTCAGTATCTTCCCGCTTGTCAACGCCTGTATCAACAGTGCGGTGAGCGTGCTGCTCGTGCTGGGCTTTACACTTATTCGCCGCAGGCAGATTGCCCAGCACAAAGCGGTCATGCTCACGGCGTTTATTCTGTCGGGGCTCTTTCTGGTCAATTACGTGGTATACCACCTTCTGTCTCCCGATCAGGCCCGTTTCGGGGGCGAGGGGGCTATCCGTGCCGTTTATTTCTTCCTGCTCATTACCCATGTGGTGCTGGCGGCACTGATATTGCCCGCCATTCTCTTTACAGTATACCGGGGCCTGCAGGGCGATTATGTCCGCCACCGAAAAATTGCGCGCTGGACTTTTCCCCTCTGGCTGTATGTATCTGTAACCGGTGTGGTCGTTTATCTTATGATGGCCCCTTATTACGGTCACTGAGTCATGAAACGGATTCGAATGGCTGGGTTTCTGCTGCTGTTGATGATGGGTGCTGCCAGCGCGCAGGCACAGTGCCCCATGTGCAAGGCCAACGTTTCGGCGGGTCTTGAGAGCGGCCAGAGCAATGCCGGGCGCGGTCTGAACACGGGCATTCTGTTCCTGCTGGCATTCCCATACGTCATTGCAGGTGGCATTGCGTTCATTTGGTATCGGAACAACCGCAAAACCGAGCTGCCCATTTCCGACCAGCCTTTTGGATACTGACAACTCACAACCAACATGAGCAATCCTCCCAGCGGACTCACTGCGCTGCTTACTGAAAAATGCCCTCGCTGCCGCAAAGGCCGTATGTTCCTGACGGGGCCCTACAACCTCGGCAGTTTCCAGAAGATGCATGACGACTGTCCCCACTGTGGTCTGCACTATGAAATCGAGACGGGGTTTTTCTGGGGAGCCATGTACATTAACTATGGCTTTATCGTGGGCCTGCTGCTCACACTGGTAGTGCCCCTGCGCCTGCTCACCGACTGGGACCTGCTTGCCATCATGGGCCTGTATCTGTCGCTCATTGTGGGGCTGCTGCCGCTGCTCACGCGTTACAGCCGGGTGCTGATGCTGTATCTGTTTGGCAACGTCAGCTTCGACCCAGCCTGCTACCACCAGCCGCCCGTCGCTGCCCGCAAGGCGGCTTAACGTAGCCTAACATACTTTTACAGCACTTCACATACAGGAACGCTAGGTTGCCTGTATGAAAAAGACTCTACACTGGGTACTTGTCCTCTGTGCCATTTCCCTGAGTGCGGCTGCGCAGTCGCGCCTGTCTCCCATACAATGGCAACGGGTAGACTCCCTCTCCGACGACTTCGCTTCGGAAGCCTCACTGGCCCGCTGGCCCGATTTCTCAGCCACTGAAGGCTGGCCCAGTTTCGTCAAGGCGGCCCAGGTGAAAGACGGCATACTTACGCTTACGCCACATACCTCAGGCTGGTATGCTGAGTATCATGGCGCGTTTCTGCAACGTCAGGTAGCGGGTGCTTTTCGCCTTACAGCCCGCATCAAGGTCACCGGGCAGGACTCCATTGCCCCCACGCAGGTCTGGTCGCTGGCAGGGCTGATGGTGCGGGAGATTCCCGCTGGCGGCGCCAGTGCATGGCAGCCCCGTACCGAGAACTGGCTTTTCCTTACCACGGGCATCGCGGAACCCCTGAAGCAGGTGGTCTTTGAAACCAAGACCACCGTCAACAGCCGTTCGGCACTGAAGCTGTGGCCCGCAAAAACCGGCTGGATGGAACTGTGCATTACCCGTGTAGGGCCGGTTTTTGTGCTGCTCTATCGCTACGAAGGCCAAACCGAATGGACCCTGCTGGAGCGTTTCTATCGCCCTGACCTGCCCCGGCGCGTACAGGTGGGCTTTAACGCCTACACCGACTGGTATGCCACCACCCAGCTGCAACAGAACCCCCGCCAGTTCAACAGCACCGTCGTCACTACGGGCCGCCCCGACCTGCAACTGCATATCGACTGGGTGACGCTGGAGCAGCCTGCCGCGGGTCTGGCCATCAGCATGCCCGACCTCCTGCCCATGGTAGATTACAACACGCCTGCGGCCACCGTCCAGCAATGGATAGCCCGCTGAGCCATAAGCTGTAGTGTAGAAGACACTGGAAAGTGTCAGTAAGCGACAAGGCCCACCGAAAGGTGGGCCTTGTGTGGTTGAGGCAGGCAGGCATCTCAGCCCAGCACCTGGCGCACGTCCAGCTGTTCGTGCATCCACAGGCGCAGCTTGTCAGCCGCGATCTTTTCCTGCTGCATGCTGTCGCGGTGGCGTACCGTTACGGTGCCGCTGCTCAGCGTTTCCTGGTCCACCGTGATGCAGAAGGGCGTGCCCTTGGCATCGTTGCGGCGGTAGCGGCGGCCGATGGAGTCTTTCTCCTCCATCGCCACCTGGAAGTCGTACTTCAGGTCGTGGTAAATCTTCTCGGCGGCTTCGGGCAGGCCGTCTTTGTTCACCAGTGGCAGAATGGCCGCTTTGATGGGGGCCACGTGCGGGTTCAGGCGCAGAACCGTGCGCAGTGCCGATTCGCCCTCCTCGGCCGTAGGGGCCTGCTCTTCGTGGAAGGCGTTGCACAGGTGCATGAGGAACGAGCGGTCCAGCCCCACCGAGGTCTCCACCACATAGGGGGTGTAGTTGGTCTTTTCTTCGGGGTCGAAGTACTGGAGCTTCTTGCCAGAGAGGTTCTGGTGCTGTGTGAGGTCGAAATCGGTGCGGGAGTGGATGCCCTCCAGTTCCTTCCAGCCGAAGGGGAACTCGAACTCAATGTCTACGGCGGCGTCGGCGTAGTGGGCCAGCTTGTCGTGCAGCTTGAGGCGGGTGCGGGTGGTGGGGATGCCCAGTGCGTGGTGCCACTTCTGGCGCACGCCCTTCCAGTGCTCAAACCATTCCATCTGCGTGCCCGGCTTCACGAAGAACTGCATCTCCATCTGCTCGAATTCGCGCATGCGGAAGATGAACTGCCGCGCTACAATCTCGTTGCGGAAGGCCTTGCCGATCTGCGCGATGCCGAAGGGAATCTTCATCCGCATGGACTTCTGCACGTTCAGGAAGTTCACGAAGATGCCCTGGGCTGTTTCGGGGCGCAGGTAGATGTCGGCGGCATCGCCGGCTACCGAGCCCAGCTGCGTCTTGAACATGAGGTTGAACTGGCGCACGTCGGTCCAGTTGCGGCTGCCGGTGTCGGGGTCAGCTATCTCGGCCTGCTCTATCAGCGTTTTGAGGGCGGCCATGTCGCCAGCGGTCATGGCGGCAGCCAGGCCCTTGCGCACCTCTTCGGCTTTCTGGGCCGAACGGTCGCCAGCCATGCGGCGGGCAAACTCCTCGGCGGGCACGTCTTCGCGGCCCTCCTTGCGGAACTTCTTCTCGGTCTCCTTGCGGGCCTTGTCCAGCAGCTTCTCGATGTACTCTTCCAGCAGCACGTCGGCACGGAAGCGGCGCTTGGAGTCTTTGTTGTCAATCAGCGGGTCGCTGAAGGCGTCTACGTGGCCGCTGGCTTTCCATACCTGCGGGTGCATCAGGATAGCGGCGTCCAGCCCAACGATGTTCTCCTGCATTTGCACCATGCTGCGCCACCACAGGCCCGAGATATTGCGCTTCATCAGCGCACCCAGTGGGCCGTAATCGTACACGGCCCCCAGGCCGTCGTAGATTTCGCTGCTCTGGAAAATGAACCCGTGCTCCTTGCTGTGGGAAACGACTTTCTGGAATACCTCGGCGTAGTTCATGACGGTGCAAAGGTAGTGGGCGGCGGGCATTTGGGTACCCCCGTGCGTCAACTTTCCGCCCCTCGCCCCCCAACAGAAACGGGCAGCCCGGTGAGGAGCTGCCCGTTGGAAGGTTACTTGAGGCGGCGACACTAGAAGCGCACGCCGATTACGAGGATGTCGTCCACCTGATCGCGACTGCCGCGCCAGGTGTTCAGGGTTTCTTCCAGCAGCACAGCCTGGTCTTTCAGCGACAGGTGCTGATTGGCCAGCAGGGTTTCGCGGAAACGGCGGGTCTGGAATTTGCGGCCGCGTTCGCCACCGAACTGGTCGGGGTAGCCGTCAGAGAACAGGTAGAAAGTGTCGCCGGGGTTGAGGGCAAACTCGTGCAGCGAGTAACGCTGTTGCACCGCCGAGCCGCCAATGGGCATCTTGTCGCCCTTGGTCTCTTCGAGTTCACCGTTGACGATGCGCCAGATGGGGCGGTTGGCCGAGGCCGCCCACAGGCGCTTGTCCAGTACGTCGATGGTGACGATGCAGATGTCCATGCCGTCGCGCACAATCTGGTCTTTGCCGGCGCTGTCCTGGTTCAGTGCGGCGCGTACCCCCTGGTGCAGCTCCTCGAGTATGCGGGCCGGGTTTGTCTCCAGCCGTTCGTTCACGATACGGTTGAGGATCGAGCTGCCGATCATCGACATCAGAGCGCCCGGTACACCGTGACCGGTACAGTCGCCAGCGGCCAGCACCAGTGTGTGTCCCTGCTGGGCATACCAGTAGAAGTCGCCCGAGACGATGTCGCGCGGCGTGTAGAGAATAAAGAACTCTTCCAGCGCAGCCTTCAGTTGCTCGTTGCGGGGCAGCATGGCCTGCTGAATGCGCTTGGCGTAGTTAATGCTGTCGGTGATGTCGCGGTTTTTGCGCTCGATCTCCTGCTTCTGGCGCACCATTTCGGCGGCATAGGCTTCCAGCGCCTTGTTCTTGTCTTCGATTTCGCGGGTGCGCTCGGTGATGATGGCTTCCAGTCGCTGGTTTTTGGCCCGCAGGCGTGCGCTGTATATCAAGGCACTGGCATAGGCCAAGCCGGCAATTGCGCCAGCGCCCAGTACAAAGAAGAGCAGGCGTGCCCACCACGTCTGATACCAGTGGGGCACCAGATGGAAGACGTAGACCGTGGGGGAACTGTAGCGGCCCGAAATGTCACGGGCGCGAAGATGCAGTTCGTAGTCGCCCAGTTCCAGGCCTGTGAGTTCGGCTTCGGGGGTGGTGGAGGGGGCGCTCCACTTCAGTGGGTCGTCCGAGCCAGCCTCGCGCAGGGCATACTGGTATTGCAGACGCGCGTTATCGTCGAACCGTGTGCCTGCAAAAGCCAGGGCAACGCGGGTAGGTTGGCCCAAGACGGAAAAGCTTTCGGCGTAGAGGCTGTCGCTGGCGGCAGGGTTCAGGCTGTCGGCCCAGAGGCCGCCGTAGACGAGCGAGTCGCCGTCGATGCGTGCGCTGCGCAGTATCACGCGGTAGGGTGGTGGCGGCATCTGCTTGCGGCGCGGCTCAAAGCGGATCATGCCGTTGCCGAAGCCCAGCCAATATTGGGTGGCGTCCTGCCGGTAGGCCGCGCGCAGACTGGTGCTGGCCTCGATCTGCAGGGCGGTGCTGTCCCAGGCGTAGGATTTGGCGGCGGCGTTCCAGGCGCCATAGCGCAGGTCACCACCGGCCAGCACCAGCCGGTCGTTGAAGTTGTCCTGGTGCAGAAACTGAATCTGCTGGCCGTCGCGCGAGAGCTCTTCGTCGCGGATGAACCGGCCATCACGGTTGTCCAGCTCATATACGCCCTTTGACTGAATGGCCAGGATGCGGCCACCCAGACGCCAGATGCGCGGGGGCTTGCCGGCTTCGAGGCCGTCGGCGGCGGTGTAGGCCCTGCGGATGGGCGGGTCGGCCGGCTCGATGAGCAGCAGGCTGTCGGCGGTGGTTACCCACACGCGGCCTTTGGGGTCGGCGGTGAGGTGCAGGGTGGCTGCACGGGGGCCGGGCACACGCCGCACCGACAGAGAGTCCAGTTGCAGGGTGCGCCACTCCCAGCGCTTCACGCGGGTGCCCAGCTGCACGCGCTGCCGCTGGGTATAGGGCACAATTCGCAGCGTGGCCACACCATCGGGCAGGCCCAGAAAATACAGGTTGGGGTCTACGGTGCTTGCCTCCATCTGTGTGACGGGGCGGCTCCAGACGGGCTTGGCGTTCTCGCCTTCCACTTCATACACACCGGTGGCAGTGGCGGCAAACAGGCGCTTGGCCGATGGCACCAGGCTGAACGTGGCTTTTACAATGCCCGCCACAGGGCGAAACTGCGCCGGCGTGCTGGTTTCGTCCAGTACATAGAGGCCAAATTCTGTTGCAGCGTACAGGCGGCCCTGGTAGCGCAGCATGTCGTTGACTGCGCCCTGAAGCCCGGCGTTGGAGTTGAAGAACGTAGTGGGGGCCAGCAGGTTGGCACGGGTGATGCCCGATTGCAGACACAGCCACAGGCCGCCCTCGGCATCGCGCAGCAGGCTGTAGACGGTTTCATTCTGGAGGCCTACCGAGCGGTCTATCTTCGTCAGCTGTTCGCCCTTGGCGTTGATGACGATGATGCCGCCCCGCAGGGTAGAGATGGCGAAGAGGTCGCGGGTGAGGGCCTGCACCGCCGAAATGACGTTGGTGGCCAGATACTCTTCTACCTCGTAGGGCAGGAAGGGTTGCAGCGTCCAGCCGTTGAAGCGGAACAGGGTTTTCTCGGTGGCAATAAGCATCTGCTTGCCAGGCATGGGCACCATGCCTACCACGTTCAGGTCCGACAGCATGGCGTTGCCCATCCAGCGTTGCACCTCGCCGTTGGCTACTGCTACCAGGCCACGGCCCGGCAGGTGGGCAATGGTGCTGAGGGCCGCCATGCGTTTGGCAGGTGTGTTGTTCACTACGCACTTTTTGGCGGCTCCTTTGTGTGCCACCACCATGCCGGCGGTAGTGGCAATGTACAGGCCATCGGCACGGGTGTAGGTGCCTTTGGTTTCGCCGGGCAGGTTGCCGTCGGTGAAGCCTTCGATGGCAATGCGCACAAAAGCAGGTTTGCCTTCTGTGCTGGCCGTGAGCACGAACAGCTGGTTTCCGGCAATGGCATAGACGCGGCCGTCAATGCCAGCGGCTACCACTTTGGGCTGGGTTTCGGCAGGCACAGACAGCAACAGCCAGCGCTGGCCGTCATACTGTAATACGCCGCGGTCATTGGCCACATACAGCAGGCCCATGGCAGAGCGTGCGGCGCTGTAATTGGCTTCACTGCCGCCATAGTCGCGGGCAGCATACTGCTTCAGATAGGGTACCCCTAATTGTGAATGACCACGAATGGGGACGGCTGAAACAAACAAAAGCATGAGGCCAAGCCTCCAGAACAGACTGTTCAGGGTTCTAAGTCGCTGAACCATAGCAGGCAGAATAGGCAGATCGGTGAGTGAAAAGGTCAGCGGGTGCAAGCTAACAGGTTTACGGAGATACGTAGGTTTTTTATGCAACCATTTGGAAATGCAGATGTCTTTGTGATATCATTGTAATATCAAACCTGTCTCAAAATGAAAACCACTCCTGTTCAAGAACGTATCGTAAAGCCTGCCAGCGGCGGGCTGATGCTGGGGGTACTGTTCCTGCTCATCGCCCTCATTGTGTATCTAACAGTCAGGCATCCTGGGATTCCCCGCATCGCGGGCTTTGTGATGATCATACCCACACTCATCATGATGGGCGGCTTTATGGTAGTGGAACCCAACGAGAGCCGGGTGCTCATTCTCTTCGGTACTTACAAGGGTACGGTGAAGGAAAACGGCTTCTACTTCACCAACCCCTTCTACGACAAGAAGAAGATTTCGCTGCGCGCCCGTAACCTCAACACCGAGACCCTCAAGGTGAACGACCGGCTGGGCAACCCCATCGAGATTGCTGCCGTCATCGTGTGGCAGGTGGAAGATACCTTTCGTGCCAGCTTTGAGGTAGACGACTACCACCGCTTCGTGACCCTCCAGAGTGAGGCCGCCCTGCGCCACATGGCTGGTATCTACGCCTACGATAATATCGAGAGCGACGATGAGCACGAGGTGACCCTCCGCGCTGGCGCCGAACAGGTGAACGATCAACTGGAGAAAGAGCTGAAAGAACGCCTGCACTTTGCCGGGCTCAGCGTAATGGAAGCCCGCATCAGCCACCTGGCCTACGCCCCTGAAATTGCAGGTGCCATGCTGCAACGCCAGCAGGCCACCGCCGTGGTGGCTGCCCGCCGCCAGATTGTGGAAGGCGCCGTGAGCATGGTGGAAATGGCGCTGACCAAACTGAGCGAGCGCGACGTGGTGCACCTGGACGATGAGCGCAAAGCCGCCATGGTGAGCAACCTGCTGGTGGTGCTCTGTTCAGACCGTGCGGCCAGTCCCGTAGTAAACGCAGGCACCCTGCACCACTAAGCAACAGGAGGGTAGGGGCATGGCTGAGAAGAAAAACTTTGTGCTGCGGCTGGATACCGACACCTTTCGGGCGCTGGAAGCCTGGGCGGCCGACGAACTGCGCAGCGTAAACGGGCAAGTGGAGTATGTGTTGCGGCAGGCCCTGCGTGGGGCTGGGCGGCTGCCCAAAACCAAGGGTACGGCACCCATCTCCGACCCGCCCGAGACACAGATTGATACCCCTCCCCTACAGGATTAAGTTTTCTTTTGTTTCTCTTCTTTACAGCGCGGCGGCCTCACAGGCTGCCGCGTGCTGTTTGGCAGTACCTTTGCCGCATGGCATATTCCAGCGACCGCGATCACAGAGGCCGAGACGGCCGTGGCCCCCAACGCTCGTTTCAGGGCCGCCCCCCGCAGCAGCGCGGGGGTGGGCAGCGCCCCGCCGCCATCAGCGACGACGCCGTGTTTGGCATCCGCGCCGTGCTGGAAGCCCTCGAAGCCGGCAAACCGTTTGACCGCGTACTCATTGCCCGCGGAGCCGAGGTACAGGGCAACGATGCCAAGCTGTCGATGGAGCTGCGCCAGAAGCTGAAAGAAGTCGGGGCGCCTGTGCAGTTTGTGCCCATTGAGAAAATAGAGTCAGTGGCCCGTGGCCGCAACCACCAGGGGATACTGGCGTTCGTCAGCGCCGTTACCTACCAGGACCTCAACGACGTGCTGGCCGCTGTGTTCGAGCGTGGCGAGGTACCACTGGTGCTCCTGCTCGACGGCGTGACCGACGTGCGCAACATCGGCGCCATCGCCCGCACCGCCGAGTGCATGGGTGCACATGCCCTGCTGCTGCCCAGCCATGGCAGCGCACGCCTGGGGGCCGATGCCATGAAAACCAGCGCCGGAGCACTGGCCCATCTGCCTGTCTGCCGCGTAGAGAGCGCCAAGCACGCTGTGGCCGAATTACAGGCAGCAGGCCTCAACGTCATTGCCTGCACCGAAAAGGCCGACGACACCCCCGATGTCATTAACGCCGAAGCGCCCCTGTGCCTCCTGCTGGGCGACGAAGGCGAAGGCATCTCTCCCGCCGTGCTCAAAGCCTGCGACCAACGGGTACGTATTCCCATGAAGGGCAAAATTTCATCGCTCAACGTGGGTATTGCCGCCGGAATGCTGCTCTACGAGGTGAGCCGCCGCAGAAAAGCATAAGGAGCGTTAAGAATTTATCCACGCGGATACTTTCGAGATACCCCTCACGTTATATGGTCATGCGAGTTACCGCAAAACGTGTCTTGTCCTTCCTGCTGTTGACAGTGTTCGCGCTGTCGTCGCTGGAGGCTACCGTTTATGCGCACACCTGCAACCTCTTCCGCGAGACGGAAGTCTCCCTGCACCCCGGCAAGGAGTGTTGCGAGCTGAAAGGCAGCGAAATGACTGCCGAGGCCAGCATCGAAGCCAGCTGCTGCACCGATTCCCACGTTACGTTTGACCTGGCTGAGCGCACCACCGCTTCGCCCCTGAGTGTGCCCATGCCCCCGGCGGTGTTGCCCACCGATTGGGAGTTTCTGCGTGTGGCCGCGCTCACCGCACCGGTTGCCCTGACCTCTGACGAGGTTCTGGCGCCACCGCCCCTGGCTGGCCCTTCTGATGGCCGTGCCTACCTGTTGCAGTCTGCCCTGCTGCGTATTTGAGTCTGGAAAGTCTGTGTCGCCCCTGAAAGCCCAAGGCTTTTGGTGGCCCGCTGATGCGTGCGTTTCGCGCATCCGCTTCTCACACACTCTGTTCCATTCTCACACACATGAACTCCTTTCGTTTCATCATAGGTGCAGCCCTGTTGCTGCTACCCTTCTTCACGCTGGCCCAGAACACCCCCGTTGTTATTCAGGGTCAGGTATACATGCTCGACGACCAGGGCAAGGAAGTGCCTGCGCCCTATGCCGAAGTCTTTCTGCCCGAAACCGGGCAGGGCACTCTCACCGACAGCCTCGGTAAGTTCCGCATGGAGTCGGCCGGGCACCACTTCAACCTCGTTGCCCGCGTGGCGGGCCTGCGCCCCGACACCCTGCACTGGATGCCCGGTTCGCCTGCGCCCCGCTTTGTGGTAGGCCGTGGCCGCGAACTCTCGGAAGTCCAGATTACTGGCCGCGCCAAAGCCACCACGCTGGACCGCGCCAACCCCGTCCAGACCCAGATGATGGGCATCAAGGAGCTGGGCAAGGCCGCCTGCTGCAACCTCGGCGAGAGCTTCGAGGCCAACCCCTCGGTAGACGTCTCCATCAGCGACGGTGCCACGGGCGCCAAGCAGTTGCAGATGCTGGGGCTGGCTGGCAGCTACGTGCAGATTCTCACCGAGAACGTGCCGCTGATGAGTGGTCTGGGCCGCACCTATGGCCTCAACTACATCCCCGGCCCTTGGGTGCAGTCTATTCAGGTGAGCAAGGGCGTGGGTTCGGTGGTGCAGGGCTATGAGTCGATCTCGGGCCAGATCAACGTGACGCTGAAGAAGCCCGACTTTGAGCGTCTGCACCTCAACATGTACGCCAACAACACCGGCCGCTACGAAGCCAACCTCAACCTGGCCCAGAAGCTGTCCGACAAATGGTCTACCGTGCTCATGACCCACGGCAGCACCCAGGCCGACGTGATGGACAACAACGGCGACGGCTTTGCCGACATGGCCGCCCCCAAGATTCTGACCGTCGCCAACCACTGGCAGTATCGTCTGCCCAGCGGCTTTCAGGGCGAGTTTGGCGCACAGGTGCTGGACGAAGACCGCCGCGCCGGCCAGATGATGTACGTGATGGACGGCATGCCCTCCATGCCCGGCCACGCCTATGGCATCCGCATCCGCACCCAGCGCCTCGAAGCCTTCTCCAAGAACGGCTACGTGTGGCCCGCCAAGCCCTACCAGAGCATTGGTCTGCAACTGGGCACCACCCTGCACAACCAGGCAGGCGTGTACGGCATCCGCGAGTACGACGGCCGCCAGCGCCGGGGCTATGCAAACCTCATTTTCCAGTCCATCTTCAGCAACACCAACCACCAGTGGCGCACGGGGCTCAGCTACGTGTTCGACCAGTACCGTGAGCGCTTCGACCTCACCAGCCTGCAACGCCAGGAGTCGGTGCCCGGTGCGTTCTTTGAGTACACCTGGACCGAAGGCGACAGGTTCACCCTCATGGCAGGCCTGCGCTACGACCAGCACAACCTCTACGGTGGCTTCTTCACGCCCCGCCTGCACATCCGCTATGCCCCCAACGACCTCACCACCTTCCGTATTGCCGGTGGCCGGGGCCTGCGCGTCGCCAACCTCTTTGCCGACAACCCCAACATTCTGGCCAGCTCCCGCCTTATTTCGGTGGCACCCGGCCTTCGCCCCGAGGTAGCCTGGAACTACGGCTTCAACGTAACCCAGCTCTTCCGCCTGGCCCGCCGTTACGGAACCCTCACCCTCGATGCCTACCGCAGCGACTTTGAGAACCAGGTGATTGTCGACATGGACAGCGACCCCAACGCCGTGGCTTTCTACAACCTCAACGGTAAGTCGTTTGCCCATGCCGTGCAGCTGGCGGTAGAATACGAACTGCTGCACCGGCTGGACCTCCGCATGGCCTACAAGTTCTACGACGTACGCAGCACCATTGGCGGCGAAGTGCGCCAGCGCCCCCTCACCGCCCAGCACCGCGGCCTCGTCAACCTGGCGTATGAGCTCAGCCGCTGGAAGTTCGACGCCACCATGCACTGGTATGGCCCGCAGCGCCTGCCCGAAACGCTGAACAACCCCGCCGAGTACCGTGTGCGCGCGCAGGCACCCAGCTACACGGTTTTCAACGCCCAGGTGACGCACGTCTTCAGCAAGAAGTTCGAGCTGTATGTCGGCGTCGAAAACCTCACCAACTTCCGCCAGCTCGATCCGCTCGTTGCGGCCAAAGACCCCTACGGTCCATACTTCGACAGCTCGCTGGTGTGGGGCCCCGTCATGGGCCGCGTAGTCTATGCAGGCTTCCGTTTCATGATTCCCGGCCCCGCCGCTTCCAATTGATTACCAAACTTTCAACTCTCTTAATACCTATGTTCCGTTCCCTTCTTACTGCCGGCGCCATGGCCTTTGGCCTGCTGTTCGGCGCCACAGCCAATGCCCAGACCGTTCCTGCTGCCCAGGCAGAAGGCGGCACAAGCCTGGCCATTCAGACCTCGGCCAAGTGTGGCATGTGCCGCACCAACCTGTACAAGACCATGAAGTTCGAACGCGGCGTGTCGCGGGCCGAGCTCAACATGGAAACCAAGGTGCTCACGGTATGGTACGACCCCAGCCGCACCAACCCTGCCAAGCTGCGCAAGGCGGTGTCGCTGACAGGCTATGACGCCGACGACGTGCCCGCCGACAAGAAGGCCCACGACCGTCTGGAGCCCTGCTGCCAGAAGACCGCAGCAGCCCATACCGACGGCCCCATGGGTCGCTGATACAGCCCGGTACTTCGCCCTTTATGGCGTTGTTGTGAAAACCGGCAGCCTGACCCAAAAGGTCGTGCTGCCGGTTTTGCTGTCAAAATAGATGGTACCGCCCGACTGCGTGACGATGCGGCGGCAGAGGTCCAGCCCCAGCCCTACGCCCTCGCCCTGGTCGCGGGTGGAGAAGAAGGGGTCGAACACGCGGTCTGCGATTTCGGGCGCAATGCCGCTGCCACTGTCGCTGATACTCACCACGGCCTCGTCGTGTTCCTGCCACAGTTTCAGCGTCAGGATGCCACCGTTGGGCATGGCCATCAGCGAGTTGGAGATGAGGTTGTTCCACACCTGCACCAGCGCCGAGTGCATTACCATTACAGGCGCACAGGACTGGAAGTCGCGTATGAGTTCTACCCGCTGCCGGATAGGGTTGGCGTTCAGTATGAGTGCTTCGTTCAGGGTATCAGCTATGTCTACCGGCACAGGCACGCCGCCTTCGTCCATCCGGCTGTACGATTTCAGGGTGTAGACGATTTTCTCAGCCTTGCCCGCCGACAGCGACATCGTGCTGATGGACACCACGCTGCGCCCCAGTTTGTGCATATACTCGATGGCCTGTGTGCCCCAGGGTTTCTGCAGCAGGGCAATGACATCGTCGGGGTAGCGGCTGAGGCCCACCTCCACGGTTTTGCGGGCCAGTTCGTCCACTTCCAGCGGGGCGCGGCCAGTGGCTTCCAGCGCGGCAGCCATTGTGCGCCGCTGGGCGCGTTCTTCCTTGGTGCTCAGCTCCTCGCGGTTCGAGAGCATCCGTGCCGCCAGGCTCAGATACTGCTCTCGGTCGGCGGCGGGCAGGTCGGCCAGCCACACGGGGTAGGGTCCAAGGATGTCGGTCAGCAGTTTGTCCAGGTTCTGGGCCGAGGCCTTCATGGCACCCAGCGGGGTGTTCAGCTGGTGGGCCACGCCGTCTACCAGTCGGCCCACGGCGGCCATGCGTTCGGTCACGATCAGTTGGTTCTGGGTGGCGCGCAGTTCTTCCAGCGCGGTGGCAAGCTCCTCGTTCCGGTGGCTGATTTCCTGGTTCTGCGTGGCAATGGCGTGGTTGGCTTCTTCCAGTGCGCCCTTCTGGCGGGCCAATTCGGCAGTGCGTTCACCCACGATGGCTTCCAGCCTGCGGTTTTCCTGCTCCAGCCGCCGCGACCGCAGGTGCACCACGCCCCACATCAGGCCAATGGCCCCTACCACATACAGCGCCCAGGCCCACCACGTCAGGTACCACGGCCGCGCTATGTGGAAGGTGTATTTATTGGGCACGCTCACCAGCCCGGCGCTGTTGCGCACACGCACTTTAAAGGTGTAGGTGCCATGCGGCAGGTTGGTGTACTGCTTGTCGGTCTTGGTGGTCCAGTCGCTCCATTTGTTGTCGAAACCCTCCAGCCAGTACTGGTACACCAGGCCGGCGGCGTCGTCGAAGGTGGTGGCGGCGCACTCAAAGCGCAGGGCGTTCTGGTCAGAGAGCAGCTGCGGTTGCAGAAACTCATGCTGGAAAGGCGTCACCGTGCCACCCGCCGTCATGAAGGTGCCGCCAAACAGCGTGGAGTCTTCATCCATCACCACCCGCCGAATCAGCGGCAGGAAGGTAAACGTGCCTGCGCGGTCGTGGCGGCTGTCGAAGCGCACCAGCCCCTCGGCGCCACACATCCACACCACGCTGTCGGCTTCGGGTACAAAAGCATACACATCCTGCCCTTGCATGCGCAGCAGCGGCAGCACCCCCGATACCATCTGGCCTTTGGTGTTGGGCCGCACGGCCAGTGTACGTCGGATGGGGTAGGTGTGTAGCAGCAGGGTGCTGTCGGGCATCAGGGCCATGTGCAGAATCCAGGGGCGCATGCGGCCGCCATAGATGCTGTCGAAACGGTTGTCGGGTACGAAGCGAAGGCTGTCGGCTTTTTGCCCAGGCACCTGCTCCATACGGTACACGCCGGCCTGTGTGGCAATGAGCGTCTGGCCATAGACGGTACGGAATACGTTGAGGTTGTTGGTGGGGAGGCCATTGGCGGTGGTGAACTCGCGCACGGGCGGCTTCAGCGAAAACGCCTGGCGCATATCGGCGCGCACCACGCCCTGAAACTGCGAGCCCATCCACAGCCAACCTTCCGGCGTTTCCTGTATCGAGCGCACCTCCTTGTTTATGCCTTCCAGGCGGCCCAGCAGCTGATAGCCCTGTGTGCCTTGCGCTTTCAGCACAAACACGCCATCGGCCCCGCCGAGGTACACGATGCCGGGGTAGCGGTTGCTTACATGCAGGGTGAACAGGCCGCCACAGGGTACCTTGCGGGCAGGCAATCCGGGGGCGTCCACCACAAAGGCGCCATCGCTGGAGGTTACAACGAGGCTGGAACGGTTGGCACTGCCGGGGGTGGGTGCCACGGCCATTTCCCACGAGTCGATGTCAAGGCCGGGCACGGCCTCAAAGGTGCGGCCTGTCACGCCCTCCACCTGGCCGGGTGCCGTGGGGGGCTTCATCACAAACAGACCTTGGCTGGTGGTGGCATACAGGCGGCCACCAAAGCGCGCCGTAGCCCGTACGTCGCCGGGCAAGCCCAATTGGTCATTAAAAAAAGAGAGGCGGCCGCTGGGCTCCACCCGCGACACGCCGTTGTTGGTGCCGATCCACAGGGCTCGTTCGCGGTCGGTTCGCAGGAAGAGAATGGTCTGGTCGTGCAGGCCACGTTTTTTGTCCAGCACCCGCACTATTTCGCCCCGCCGGTTGAGGATCACTACCCCGGCATACAGGGTGCCCAGTGCCAGATTGCCATCGGGCAGCAGGGTGGAACAGTATACCCGATGGGTTTCCAGAAACGCCCGCAGCCCAGGCAGGTAGGGGGTCAGTCGCTTTCCGTCCCAGATTTGCAGCCCGGCCTTGCGGGTCACAAACAGCACATTACCGTTGTCCAGATGCTCTACGCCCACCACGCGGCTTTCGCCCAAGAGCCGGGTGCCAGGCAGCAGTACCATTCGGCCTTGGTCCAGGTGAAAGAGGCCCAGTTCATCCTGCACCGTATACACCTGATTCTGATTGGCGTATGTGAATCGAAACTCCGTCTCAGGCTTGAAGCCGGTCATTTTTGTGCCATCCCACACCAGCAATACGGCAGTAGAGCTGAAGAACACCGAGTCGTGCAGTGGCACCACATTTTCCACCCGCTGGAAGTCGCGGAAGGCCTGTGGCACGGCCTGCATCAGGCTCACATAGCGCAGTACGCCTTGGGCATCGGGCTTCAGATAGCCGATTTCTGTCTTGGCACCCACCCAGATGCGCCCGCCACGGTCGATGTTCAGCGAGCGAACCGATGTTTTGTTGGCCGTGGGGATAAGGCGCCAGAAGCTGCCGTCGTACTCCAGTACGCCGTCGTTGTTGCCGATGTAGATAATACCCCGCTGGTCCTGCACGATGTCCCAGTTCTGGGTTTCGGCGTGATAAACCTTTGGCGAGTAATTCTGGACAAACGGCAGGCCTGTTTCGCTGGCATCGTCGTCCTGGGCATGCCCAGGCAGGGGTAGCAGTGCAGCAATACCCAGACAGGCGGCTGTGCAGATACCCCGGGCCGAGGCCTTAAAAACTGAGGGTATGGCAAAGCCAGACAACATGCGTGTGTTGTGTGAAATTCGGTCTGGATGACGCAAACAAATATAACGGAAGTTGGGCAGCTGACACACGCACGGAGCTTAACTTGCAAGCCTATGCGTGGTTTATCTTTTCTGCTTGCAGTGGTCCTGCTGGCTGGCTGCTCTGCCGCCGACACACGGCCGCGCCCCAGAGGCTTCCACCGCCTGGAACTTCCGGCGCACACCTACACCCGCTTCAGCGATCCACACTGCCCCTTCACTTTTGAGTATCCGGCCATCGGTAAAGTGCTCACCGGCCGCATCGATTCCTGTTATGTCGATATCGAGTTTCCGACACTCGGCTGTCGTTGGCACATCACCAGTCGGGGCCTTGCACCCAAAGGCCCGAAGGGCGCCTCTACAGCCTATGAAGATTATCGCAGGCTTATTTACAAGCACACTGAGAAGGCCAGCGAGATCACGGAAGAGCGCATAGTTTCCGGCACCGGAGGCGGTGTCTATTTCCAGATTTATGGCGAGGTTCCGACGTCGGCGCAGTTCTTTTTTACTGATAGTTCCGCCAACGCCGTCATGACGTCTTTCTACTTTCGCACGGCGCTTAAGAACGACTCGCTGGCGCCGGTAATCGAGTACATGAAGGCCGATCTGCTGCACATGGCCAAGTCAATCCAGTGGAAGTAAATCGCCGTTAGCACAACGATAATCATGAGAACTGCAACTGTTTTTCTGGGTGTACTGGCTGTCGGAATGGTTGCCGGAAGCTGTGTGTCCAAGAAGGAATATCTTGCACAGGTGTCGACGGCAGAGGCACTGGAACGCACGCTGCAGGCCACCCGCCAGCAGGTGACGGAACTGCAGGCCGACACCACTGCCCTGCGTACCGGGTTGCGCGCCCGCAATGCCGACATCAAGCGCCTGGATACTGAGCACCAGCAGATGGAGGAAATGGTGGCCCAGGCCGAGGCCCGCTACCGCCAGCTGAAAGACAACTACGACAAGCTGGCCAACAACAGCGGCGAAACCACCCAGCAGCTTCTGGCCGACCGCGACCGACTGGAGCGCGAAATCTTCGTCCGTGACTCGGCCGCTGTGGCCCTGCGCCAGAAGGTGGCACAGGCGCTCACAGGCTTCCGCGACTCGGGCCTCGACGTAGCCGAGCGCAATGGCCGCGTATATGTGTCGCTGCCCAACCAACTGCTTTTCGAAACAGGCGAAACCAAGCTGGACCGCAAAGGCCGCGCCGCCCTGCTGGAACTCGCCACCGTGCTCAAGACCCAGCCCAACCTCGACGTTACCGTGGAGGGCCACACCGACAACGTGCCCGTCACCAACCTTGGTGCCATTCAGGACAACTGGGACCTCTCCGTGCTGCGGGCCACTGAGGTGGTGCGCCTGCTGACCACCGAGGGTGGGGTATCGCGCAGTCGGGTCATCGCCGCAGGCCGCAGTGCTTATGCGCCTGTTGCCAGCAACGACACCCCCGAAGGCAAGGCCCGCAACCGTCGCATCGAGTTGGTGCTCGCACCTGACCTTAAAGCACTTTTTGCGCTGGTCGAGCCATCACCGCAGCAGGCCAAACCTGCTGCTAAACCAGCCTCAAAGCCAGCAGCTAAGATCAAGGGAAAGCCAGCCCCCAAGCGGAAGAAGTAACGCCGGGCTCAGGCGGCAAACCGCAGCGTGAACACCGTCTGCTGGTCGGGCTCCGACTGCGCCGTAAGCGAGCCGCCGTGCTGGTGCATGATCTGCCGCGACCACGACAGCCCGATGCCCGAGCCCCCGCGCTTTGTGGTGTAGAACGGAATGAAGATGCGCTCCAGTGCCTCGGGGATAATACCCGGCCCGTTGTCGGCCACATGAATGGCTACCCGGCCTTCTTCGCGGCGGGCCACCAATGCCACGCGGCGCGTCATGGGGTCGGTGCCCGGTTCGGCTTCCGGAAAGGCTTCCACTGCATTCTTCACCAGGTTGATCAGCACCATCTCAATCAAATCGGGATCGGCCTGGATGTGCAGGTCGGCTGGGTCTACAGTCACCAGCAGGGTCACCTGACGTTTTTCGGCCTGCTCACGCAGCAGCAGTTCTATCTGCTGTATCAGACGCCGAATCTCAGTGCGTTGCAGCTTCGGTGTGGGTATGCTGGTGAAGTTGCGGTAGGCATCCACAAAGTGGATGAGCCCCTGGCTGCGCTTCTCGATGGTCTCAAGGCTGTCGCGCAGGTCTTCGAAGGTCTCGGGCGTCAGCACCACCTGGTCTACGCCGTTGGCCACGGTGTGGGTGGCTTCTTCCTCTATCAGTTCGCGCACGGTGCCGCTCAGCGAGCTGATGGGGGTGATGCTGTTCATGATTTCGTGGCGCAGCACGCGGGCCAGGTTGCGCCAGGCTTCCAGCTCTTTCTGCTCCAGTTCTACCTGGATGTTCTGCAATGACACCAGTTTCAGTGCCCGGCCCCGCATCCAGAATTCGGCAGCCTGCACGCTCAGCTGGCGTTCGGTATTTTCCTCCACGCCAATTCGCTCCAGCGAGCTGCTGCCGCTGCGCAGCGTCCTAAACGCTTGCACCAGCGCCGGGTGGCTGCGTTCTATCTCCGATATGTTGCGGTAGGCTGTCTGACCCAGCAGGTTGCGCGCCGCGGTGTTGATCAGCTCTATCTTTCCGTTCTGGTCAAACACCAGAAGGCCCGTGCTCACGTGCTGCACCACGGTGTCCAGATAGCGCAGGTTCTCCTCTTTCTCGGCGCGGGTTTTCTGGAAGTCGCGGATCACCGCCGTGAACTGCTCGTTCAGCTCTCGGAACGATCCACCCAGGCGGTTGTCGTGCGTGAAACTTATCGAGAAATCGCCGTAGCGAATGCTTTCGAGAAAGAACTTCAGTTTCTGGTTGGTGGTGTCTACCAGCCGATATAGTGCCACTACCTGAAATACCAGCAGGCACGCCAGCAGCCCCACTGCCAGGTATTGGTCAGACAGGGCGGCCAACAGCACAATGACCAGCAGCGTCAGCAGAATGCCCGTCAGGCGTGCGGCCAGCCGGATGCGGAAATGATCAAAGGCCATGCTTTTCGAGGCGTCGGTACAGCGAGGCGCGGGTTAGGCCCAGTTCGCGGGCAGCGTTGGAGATGTTGCCGTTGTGCTTGTTCAGCACCTTTCGGATCATCACCTTCTCCAGCTCTTCCAGGTTGTAGTTGTCCAGTTGCACATTGCCGGCTTCCCCCCCCGGCTGGGTGTTGGTGACCGACAGCAGTATGTCGTCGGGCTGTAATAAGGCGGCATCGCTCAGGATGACGGCCCGCTCCAGTGTGTGCTGCAGCTCGCGGATGTTGCCCGGCCAGGCATAGCCCGTCAGCTTGTTCATGGCTGGCTGACTGATGGTGCGGGTGGTTTTCTTGTACTTCCGGGCAAACGACTCCAGGAAGTGGTTGGCCAGCAGGGGTATGTCTTCCTTACGCTCGCGCAGCGGCGGCAGTTTGATCTCGATGGTGTTGATGCGGTAGAGCAAATCCTGCCGGAAGCTGCCCTGGTTCACCATCTCGTAGGGATCTTTGTTGGTGGCACACACCAGCCGTATGTCAATGCCTTTGGGCTTGTTGCTGCCTATGCGCGTTACCTGGCGGCTTTGCAGCACGGTCAGCAGTTTGCCCTGTAGGGCCATGCTCAGGTTGCCGATTTCATCGAGGAAGATGGTGCCGCCGTTGGCTACTTCAAAGCGACCTGCGCGGTCTTCGCGTGCATCGGTGAAGGCGCCTTTCTGGTGGCCAAACAGTTCGCTTTCGAACAGCGTTTCCGCTATTGAGCCCAGGTCTACGCCTACAAAGACTTCTTTCGCGCGTTTCGAGTGTCGGTGCAGCGCTCGCGCTATCAGCTCCTTGCCGGTGCCGTTCTCGCCCAGTATCAGTACGTTGGCATCGGTTTCAGCTACGCGCAGCACGGTTTCAAACACCTTCAGCATGCCACTGCTTTTGCCTACGATGTCCTGAAACATCTGGTCCAGATCCTGGGCCAGCAGGCTCTGGCGGCTGCGCAGTTCGTCCACCTGGTTCTGTGCCCGCCGCAGCTTCATCGCCGAGAACACCGTGGCTATGAGCTTCTCGTTGTTCCACGGCTTGATGACGAAATCCGTGGCCCCCGCCTTGATGGCCCGAACGGCCATGTCTACGTCGCCATAGGCTGTGATCAGCACCACCACCGCTGAAGGGTCTATCTCCAGTATGCGCTCCAGCCAGGCAAAGCCCTCATGTCCGCTGGCCACATCTTTCGTGAAGTTCATGTCCAGCAGAATCACGTCATAATGCGTATTCTTCAGCAGGGTAGGGATGGCATTCGGATTCTTTTCGATGTCCATCTGTTGCACGTGCCGCTTAAGCAGCATACGGGCGGCTTTCAACACGTCTTCATCATCGTCTACCATCAGCACTTTGCCGATGGGGTCGTTCGACAGGGCCATAGCGGGGGCATCGGGGGTTTGTTCCTTGCGGGGCATGATGGGCAAACATTGTACCGGGAAATGCATCAGTGCTGAAATCGCCTGTAGCGGCGCAGCAGGGCTAGGTTAAGGTAACGAAAATCCAGACATCGCTGTCCGATATCGGACAGTGCCTGTTCGGTGGCGAACAAGCCAGCCGGAGCAAAACGGCATTCACAGCCACAAACAGCCTGTTTTGTCAGCTGGCATGGAAGTTGGCAAGTGCCGTGCCGGAGAAGGCTTCGACACCCGCCAGCAACCAGCCGACATCACTGGGCGCAGGCAGGAAGAGAAGCCAGGAAAACGAGTCGGAAATGAGCCCCGGGACAGCCTGGGGCTTTTTGTTTTTGCACTCGGGCAGGCCCATCCATCAGGCTGTCCGATACCGGACAGCAGGTGTTCGCCACCGAACGAGTCTGTTAACACAAAATGCTTCCTCTGGCGAAATAGACCCGTTTTTTGCAGTTTGGCACGGCAGTTGACAAAGGTGGGATGTGCCAGTCACACACTCACTCAAACGGCTGGCACAGACACACTCTTTCACTCACTCACTCACACTCAACGCTCTCTCAATATGTCACGCGCCCTTCGCCCCCTCACCCCCCTTCTGGCCGCTGCCCTCATTCTGCTTGGCCTCACGGTAGATGCCCAAAGCCCCACCGCCACCCGCACCTCGCTCGTCGCCGAGTCGACCGAGAGCAACTGGTTCGCTGGCGAGTGGCAACTCACCATCGACTACCTCTATGTAGCCACCGCCGACGAACACCGCTTCGACATCATCCCCATCACGGAGGCCAACCGTACGGTCACCATCAAGTCGGTACAGGCTCTCGCCGTTGATGGCCGCATTCAAGTGAATATGCAGTTGGCCGATGGCACCCAGGCATACCTGTATCTGGCCCGCCTTTCCGACCTCTCGACACTCCTTCGCCGCGAAGACAACGTTTCGCTCTGACAGCCGCTGAGCTGTTCGCTGGCGGACACCTACTGTTCGTCGCCGGACAGCCTCCATTAACACTTCTGCCGCCAGAAGGACTGTCACTCACTCCACAGCCTCTGGCACACCTTTCGCCACTTCACTCTTACTTCCGGCTTCCACTGCCCCCAACCTTATGGACCGCGTCATACAGAAAAAGAAATGGACTCCCACCCGCATCGCCCTCATTGCCGGTGCGGTGGTGCTGCCCCTGCTGCTGATATATGTGCTTGTTTTCGCCGACAGGCGCAGCCGGCTCAATGTAGAGCTCGATAAACTCACTGTCAGTGAAATCAAGAAAGGCGACTTCCTTGAGTTCATCCCGGTGACCGGCACCGTGGAGCCCATCCAGACCATCTTCATCGACGCGATTCAGGGCGGCCAGATCCAGAAAATCTACCGCGAGTCGGGCGCAATGGTGCAGAAGGGCGACCTCCTCGTGGCGCTGGCAAACCCCCAGATGGAGCTTGACGTCATCACCCGCGAGACCCAGACCACCGAGCAGATCAACAACATCCGCAACACCCGCCTTAACCTCGAGACCAACAGCCTCAGCCTCGCCAACCAGGTGGCCGAAATAGATTACCGGATTGCCACCCTCAAGCCCCAGTATGAGCGCTACAAGGAACTCTTTGCCTCTGGCGCCATCTCCAAGCGCGACTATGAACTTGTGGCCGAGGAATACCTCTATTACGTTCGCCGCCGCGACATTACCTATGCTGCCTATCGCCGCGACTCGCTCCTCCGTCTCGAACAGGGCACCCAGCTCGACCGCCAGGCGCGCAACATGCTCGTGCAGCTGAACAAAATCAGTGGCCTCCGCGAAAACCTCGAAATCCGCGCTCCCTTCAAAGGCCAGTTTACCAGCCCCGACCTCCGCATCGGCCAGAACATCACCCCTGGTCAGCGTCTCGGCCAGGTCGACATCCTCGACGCCTACAAGGCCCGCGTTCGCATCGACGAACTCTATCTCTCCCGCATCAACCCCGGCCAGCGTGGCACCTTCGAGTTCGACGGCAAAACCTACACCCTCGAAATCTCCAAGGTGTACCCTACCATTGCCGAGGGGCGCTTTGAGGTAGATATGCTTTTCATCGGCAAGCTGCCCGCCAACCTTCGCCGCGGCCAGACCCTCCACATCCGCCTGGAACTGGGCAACCCCGAGCAGGCTGTGCTTCTGCCCATGGGCGGCTTCTACAAAGACACCGGTGGCAGTTGGATTTTCGTCCTCGAAGATGGCGACAAGCGCGCCGTTCGCCGGGCCGTCACCCTCGGCCGCAAAAATCCCGAGTTCTTCGAGGTTCTCAGCGGCTTGGAGCCTGGCGACAGAGTCATCACTTCGTCCTACGAAAACTTCGGTACCAACGAAGTGCTCATCTTCGACTGACCCCTCGCAACTTCCGTCCTACCGTCTCTCTCTCATTTCTCTCACTCTCTCCTTATCTCTATAGCGTCATGCACGTAATCAAAACCGTCAATCTCAGCAAAGTATACGCCACCGATGAAGTGGAAACCACTGCGCTGAACAACGTCAACATGGAAGTGAACAAAGGCGAGTTCATCGCCATCATGGGTCCTTCCGGTTGTGGCAAGTCTACCCTGCTGAACATCCTGGGGCTGCTCGACAACCCCGGCAGTGGCGAGTTCTGGTTCATGAACGAAGAGGTGAGCAAGCGCACCGAGCGCCAGCGCGCCAACCTCCGCAAGCAGAATATCGGCTTCGTCTTCCAGAGTTTCAATCTCATTGACGAACTCACCGTGTTCGAAAACGTAGAGCTGCCCCTGCTGTACCTGAAGGTGGGCGCCGCCGAGCGTAAGAAGCGCGTAGAAGAAGCCCTGGAGCAGATGAACATGATGCACCGCCGTGGCCACTTCCCACAGCAGCTCTCCGGCGGTCAGCAGCAGCGTGTCGCCATTGCCCGTGCCATCATCGCCAAGCCCAACCTCATCCTCGCGGATGAACCGACCGGTAACCTCGACTCAGCCCACGGTGAGGAGGTCATGAAGCTCCTGCAGGAACTCAACGCCGCCGGCACCACCATCGTTATGGTAACGCACAGTCCCGCCCAGAGCGAACACGCACACCGCGTCGTGCACCTCTTTGACGGCCAGGTCGTCACCGAAAACATCAAGCAGCGCTTCTATGTGTAGGTAAAATCGGGGGACTATTCCCATTCTTCGGCCCACTCACTTCACACTCACTCCTATGTATCGTCACTTTCTGGCTGTGTCGCTCCGCAGCCTGGCACGCAATCGCCTGTTCACCATGCTCAACCTTGTAGGCATGGCGGCGGGCATTGCCTGTTGTCTGATTATCGGGCTCTACCTGCAACAGGAGTTGTCCTTCGATGACTTTCACCCGGATGGCGACCGCATCTATCGCATCGCCATGAAGGGCCGTTTCGGCGATCAGGACATCGAGACCAGTGAAGTGGCCCTCGCTACCGGCCAGGACCTCCTCCGCGACTACTCAGAGGTCGAAGCCTATTCTCGCTTTTCCCATAACGGAAACACCATTCTCGCCATCCCCGGCCAGGACCAGGTGATTACCATTCCGGATGTCTATTACGCCGACAGCAACTTCTTCCAGTTCTTCGGCTATCGGTTGCTGAGGGGCAATCCGGCAACGGCCCTACGCGACCCCAACAGTCTCGTCCTCACCGAAGAAGCCGCAACGCGTCTCTTCGGCACTGAAGACCCCATCGGCAAGGTGGTCCGTTTCGACAACATACGCGACCTGAAGGTGACTGGCATCGCAGCCAACCCTCCAGCCAACAGCCACCTTCATTTCTACGGCCTTACGCCTTTCACAGCCGACCAGCTCGCCAATGTACAGTATGGCTGGCTGGGCAATATGAACTACTACACCTATCTGCGCATGCGACCAGGTGCTGACGCGGCTGGGTTTATGCCTCGTATTCAGGGGCAGGTAGTAGAGAAATATGTCGGTCCGCTGATTCAGAAGTTCCTTGGAGTTCCCTATTCCGAGCTGCTGAAGAAAGGGCAGGGCTTCAATTACAGTCTCGAACCCATTGCCGCGCTTCATCTCGACGCCAGCACCTCCCGGGCCATTGGCCGCGATGGCTCCAGCTCGGGCGACCGTGTCTACGTAAATGTCTTCTTCCTGGTGGGCGCGTTCATTCTGCTCATCGCCTGTGTCAACTTCATCAACCTGGCCACCGCCCGGGCTGCTGACCGTGCCAAGGAAGTTGGCATCCGTAAGGTGCTCGGCTCTGACCGCCAGCAGCTTATGGGCCAGTTTCTGACCGAGTCGGCGCTGCTCACCCTTGGGGGGGTGGTGCTGGCATTGGTGCTGGCCACGCTGGCATTGCCCTTCGTGTCGCAGGTGGCTGGCCGCGAACTCTCGCCTGCCCTGCTCATGCAGCCCGTGGTGCTGCCGGGGCTGGTGATAGGAGCGTTGGTGATGGGGTTTGTGGCTGGCATTTACCCTAGCGCCTACCTCTCGTCTTTTCTGCCTGTCAAGGTTATCAAGGGTGGCAGCCAGTCTACTGGACGGCGGGGCAGTCTGCTGCGCAGCAGTCTGGTGGTCTTTCAGTTTGCCCTCGGCACCATCATGATCATTGCCACGCTGGTGGTCTATGATCAACTCGAGTATGTCCGTACGCAGAATCTCGGCTTCAACCGCGAGGGCCTGCTGGTGGTCAACGATACCTGGGTGCTGCGGGGCCAGCAGGCTCAGAGTTTCAAGCAGGAGGCGCTGCGCATTCCCGGCGTCAAGGCGGCGGCGTTGACGGGTCTGGTGCCCGGTATGGAAACGCGCAACAACAATGGTATGGCCCCCGTCGGGCGTCCCGACGTGACCCGCATCCTCGCTGGGGGCCACTCGGATGGCGACCTCGTTCGTACCCTCGACCTCAAGATCCTCTACGGCCGAGACCTCGACAATACCAGACCCAGCGATTCCTTCAGCGTGGTGCTCAACGAGGCCGCAGTGCAGCAGTTTGGCTGGAAGCCTGAAGAGGCCCTGGGTAAACAGATAACTCAGCCTTCGGGCCCCGGCGAGCCGCCCGCCGACCACCTGACCGTCGTGGGCGTAGTTAAAAACTTTCACTACCAGGGCATGCAGAACCTCATTGGCCCTGTCGGTATCTACCTCGACAACCAGAAGGCCTACATGGCCATTCGGATAGATGTGACTCAGGCACCCGAAGTGCTCGCAGCCCTTTCTGCCCTCTGGAAGAAAAAAACCAACAACGCTGCTCCATTCTCATATCAGTTTGTTTCCGAGCGGCTGGCCGAGCAATACCTGGGCGAGGTGCGCCTGGGCCGCATCTTCACGCTTTTCAGCGTGCTTGCGGTACTCATTGCGGCGCTGGGCCTCTTTGGGCTTGCAGCATACATGGCTGCCAAGCGCCAGAAGGAAGTTGGTGTCCGCAAGGTGCTGGGCGCCTCTGAGTGGCAGATCTTCGGCCTCTTCGCCAAAGACTTTGCCCTGCTGGTTGTTGCGGCGTTTGCCATTGCCTGCCCCGTAGCCTGGTATTTCATGCAGCAGTGGCTCGAGGGCTACAAATACCGAATCGAGCTCAGCCCGGCTACCTTCCTGCTGGCGGGGGCACTGGCACTGTTCATTACCCTCCTCACCATCAGCTACCAGTCTATCCGTGCGGCAGTCTCCAATCCTGTCAAATCGCTCCGCTCCGAATAACTGCCCCTGTGTAACAACGTCTCTGCCTCAGACGCCTGACGAACCTCACTTGCACCCACTCTTTCTCACATCCTCTCATGTTTCGTCATTTCATTTCCGTTTCGCTCCGGAGTCTGGGTCGCAACAAGCTTTTTACAGGGCTTAACCTCGTAGGCATGGCAGCGGGCATTGCCTGCTGCCTGCTCATTGGCATTTATCTACAGCAAGAGTTGTCCTACGACGACTTTCACCCCAATGGTGACCGCATTTACCGCATGGGCGCTAAGGGGCGCTTTGGTGAGCAGGCCTTCAACAACAGTGAGGTTGCCTACACTACGGGCGAGGATCTTCTCCGCGACTACTCAGAGGTAGAGGCCGTCTCGCACATCACCAGCAATGGCAACACCATTCTGGCCATTACGGGCACCGAACGTGTCGTTACCCTGCCCGATGTCTTCTTCGCAGACAGCAACTTCTTTCAGTTTTTCGGTTATCGTCTGCTGAAGGGCAACCCTGCCACGGTCCTCCTGGACCCCAACAGCCTCGTTTTGACAGAAGAGGGCGCCCTTCGACTCTTTGGCACCGAAGAGCCTGTCGGCAAAACTGTCCGATTCGACAATCAGCGCGACCTCAAAGTCACCGGCATCGTCGCCAATCCTCCCGCTACCAGCCATTTCCATTTCTATGGCCTCACGCCCTCCACGGCGCAAATGAAAACTGGCAATGGCTACGGCTGGCTCGGCAACATGAATTCTCACACCTATCTGCGGCTGCGCACTGGGATAGATGGAGCCGCTTTCATGAAACGCATCCAGCCTGAAATCATTTCCAAGTATCTCGGCCCCATTGTCCAGAAAGTTGCCGGGGTGTCGTACCAGGAATTTCAGAAAACAGGTCAAGGCTTTGAGTTCTATGTCGACCCCCTGCATAGCCTGCATCTGGAGGCCAGTGTCAATAGGGCTATTGGCCGCGACGGCGTCGGCCCCGGCGACCGCACCCATGTCAATGTCTTCATTCTGGTAGGGGTTTTCATTCTGCTTATCGCCTGCGTCAACTTTATCAACCTGGCTACTGCCCGTGCCGCCGATCGCGCCAAGGAAGTAGGCATCCGCAAGGTGCTCGGTTCCGACCGCCGTCAGCTTATGGGGCAGTTCCTCTCTGAATCGGGCCTTCTCACTATCGGTGGCGTAGTGTTGGGTCTCACACTCGCGGTGTTTGCTCTTCCCGCCGTGTCTGCCCTGTCCGGCTATCGCCTCACTCCAGATATGCTCTTCAACCCCTGGGTTCTGCTGTCGCTGGTGGGCGGCGCACTTCTCATGGGCTTCTTGGCAGGCATTTATCCCAGCGCCTATCTTGCCTCCTTCCTGCCTGTCAAAGTCATTAAAGGTGGCCGCCAGACGACCAGTCGCCGTGGCAGCCTCCTGCGCAGCGGCCTGGTGGTGTTTCAGTTTGCCCTCGGAACCGTTCTCATCATTGCTACACTGGTCGTTTACGACCAACTGGAGTTTGCCCGCACCCGCAACCTTGGGTTTGAGAGCGAGGCCATCCTGTTGGTAGACGATACCTGGGTGCTGAAAGAAAGTCAGGCCCATACCTTTAAACAGGAGGCCCTGCGTATCCCAGGTGTCAAGGCAGTGTCTATGACCAACCTGGTGCCCGGCATGCCTACCCGCAGCCGCAGTGGCATGGCTCCTGTGGGGCATAAATCCGACATCACCCGCATCATCGTTGGTGGCAATTCTGACGGCGACCTCGTCGAGGCGCTTGGCCTGGCACTGGTTGCTGGCCGTGACATTGACCCGACCCGTCCTGCCGATTCCAACAACGTCGTCCTCAACGAAACCGCCGCACTCCAGTTTGGCTGGAAGCCCGACGCCGCCGTGGGCCAGCGGATCGAGGCACTGGGGGCCGACGATGGTCAGAAGCCCCGCAGTTACACCGTCGTCGGCGTTGTGAAAGATTTCCATTACGAGGGGATGCAGCGCCGTATCGATCCCTTGGGCATTTTCATGACCTCGGCCCGCGCCTACATGGCGCTGCGCGTTGACATGTCTCAGGCCCGCGAGATCCTGGCCGCCCTTGAGGCCCGTTGGAAGCTCCAAACAGGCAATTCCGCCCCATTTCACTACCAGTTCATTTCAGACAAAGTGGCTCAGCAATACGCCAGCGAGATGCGGTTGGGGCGCATCTTTACGCTCTTCAGCGTTCTGGCTGTGCTCATCGCAACGCTGGGGCTTTTTGGCCTCGCTACCTACATGGCTGCAAAGCGTCAGAAAGAGGTAGGTGTGCGCAAGGTGCTCGGGGCGTCTGAGCTACAGATTTTTGGTCTTTTCGCCAAAGACTTTGCCGCGCTGGTGCTTATCTCCTTCGTGGTCGCCTGTCCTGTCGCCTGGTATTCCATGAATCACTGGCTGCAGGGCTTCGAATATCGCATCGCCCTCAGCCCGGTTACCTTCCTCCTGGCAGGCGGTTTGGCCATAGGTATCGCGCTCATCACCATCAGCTATCAATCTGTCCGCGCGGCTGTCTCCAACCCAGTCAAGTCGCTGCGGTCCGAATAATCTACCCTTTCCCAATCCCGTAACGTTATGGCTGCCGTATCCATCCAACTGCCTAACATCGAGGCCGAGCACACCGTCGAGATTACCGTCAAGGTCAACGGTGTGCAGAAAGACTACCAGTACCGTGTAGAGGTATTCCCTTGGGAACAGTGTGACAACCCCAACGGCGACCGCGTATCCTGCATTCGCAAAGTGGTAGAAAGCTACGATCCTGAATACGAGCTTCTTCAGATTGGCACTGCCACCGAGCAGTACATTCAGATCACCTTCCAGCGGGTTCGTCAGCAGCGCTACGAGCAACTCATTGCTCCGGGTGCTTCTGCCTGACGATCTAAGTTTTCATTCTTCTCACTCGCGCTCAACCTATGTTCCGTAATCTTCTTACCGTAGCCTTCAGAGGCATGGTTCGTCACAGGGGTTACTCCCTGCTCAATGTACTGGGGCTGGCAGTCAGTCTGGCGTGCTGCCTGGTCATAACCAGTATCATTGCCCACAACCTCTCGTTCGACCGTCATCAGTCGAAGTATGACGACATCTACCGCTTTACCCTTACTACTGCCCGTGATGGTCGCGACTTCTACACCGAGGCCTTTCCCATGCCTGCCGTAAAGGCGTTACGCCTCGATTATCCCGAGATCGACGCCTTTGTTGCTACCAACTTCCTGGGCCGGGTAACTGTCTCCTTCCAGCGGGGCAGCCTCCGCGAGAAGTTTCGCGAAGAGCGCACAGCCATTCAGGTGGAGCCCGAGTATTTCAATCTCTTCGATTTCAACTGGCTTGAAGGTGATGGCCGCCGGGTGATGGACAATGTCAACAGCGTGGTGCTGGCCAAGTCCTACGCCGACAAATACTTTCCCGGTCAGTCGGCACTTGGCCAAACCCTGCGGATGGACGACAAAGTAGACCTCATCGTGACAGGCGTATATGAAGACCAGCCCACCAACTCGCACTTCAATTACGGTATCATCATGCACCTGCACCAGATGCAGGAGCTCACTGGCAAAAACCCCGAGCAGTGGGGAAACCTCGCCGACGACTTTCAGGTCTTCCTCTACGAAACCAATCCCACCGAACTGGCCCATCTCCGCAATACCGTTGCTGCCAGCTTAAAGAAACACAATACCGACCTCGACCCCAAAGAGACGGTCACAATAGGGGTGCAGACCCTTTATGACCAGCATTTCGATCAGCGTTTTGGCACCAACATCGGTAACCAGGCGTCCACCACTCAACTCTGGGTGTTGGGTTCGCTGGGGCTGGTGCTTCTGCTCATTGCCTGCATCAACTACATCAACATGGCCTCTGCACGGGTGCTGCAGCGCAGCCAGGAAATCGCTATCCGTAAGGTGCTCGGCGGCTCGCGGGGCTGGCTCATGCTTCAGGTGTGGACCGAAACCGCCCTTCTTACAGGCTTTGGGCTCCTTTTCGCCCTCGTAATGGCCGAACTCATGGTGCCCTACATTAACCAGACGCTCGCCATGTCGTTAGCCCCATTCTACACCCAATTGTGGTGGGTGCTGCCGATGTTGCTGGTGCTGCTGCTCCTCAGTTCTGGCCTCTCTGCACTGTATCCCGCTATTCTCATGGGGCGGGTTCCGGCACTGGCCAGCATGAAAACCAGTATGCTGGGTGGCCGGCAAAAGGGTGTGACGGCGCGCAAGGCAATGATTGTTACCCAGTTTGTGGTTACACAGGCGCTGGTGGCTGGGGTGTTCATCATCCATGCCCAGATGGACTACATGCGCAACACCGACCTCGGCTTTCAGTCCGATGCCGTTGTGGTCATCAACCTGCCCAGCGAGAACCTTCGCTCTTTGCAGTCTCTCCAGTCTGAAATCAACCAGCAGCCCGGCGTCCTCGCCAGCTCGCTTTGCCTTACGCCACCGTTCTCCAACATGACCTGGTCTACGTCCTGGACCCAGCCTGGAAAGCAGGAAAACGAGCCCTTCTCCATCTGCTGGAAGCCCGCCGATGTTAACTATGGCGAAGTCTTCGGCCTCAAGCTCGCGGCAGGCCGCTGGTATACCCAGCAGGACTCCATGAACGTCGTCATCAACGAAACCTTTGCCCGCAAAATGGGCTATCAGCAACCAGCAGAGGCCGTCGGCAAGTCTTACAGTACCTATGTCGGTACCCACCAGATTGTAGGGGTAGTGAAGGACTTCCATACCCAGGGCCTTAAGCGCGAAATCCAGCCCTATATGCTCATTGGCCGGGGCGAAGCCATTTACAATCTCGCGGTCAAGGTCAACAGTCAGCAGTTCGCCCAAACCATTGAGCGCATGGAGAATGCCTGGGATAAGGTCTACCCCCAGCACGTCTACTCCTACACCATCATGGACGATGCCATCGCCAATGCTTACAAGAGCGAACAGCGGATGTTCTCGGTAGTCACGGCCTTTGCAGTCATTGCCATTCTCATCGCTGTACTGGGGCTGGTGGGTCTGGCCGCTTACATGACCGAGCAGCGCTCCAAGGAAATTGGTGTGCGAAAGGTGCTGGGCGCTTCGGTCGCCAGTATTCTGCAGCTTCTCTCGCGCGAGTTTGCTGTTCTGGTTGCGCTTGCTTTTGTCATTGCCACGCCGCTGGCCTGGTATGGGCTCAGCAACTGGCTTGAGGGCTACACCTATCGCATTGCCATCAGCCCCCTCTGGTTCCTCGGCTCTTTCCTCCTCTCGCTCTTTTTTACAGTTTCTGTAGTGATTTTGCAGTCATGGCGTGCAGCCAATCGCAACCCAGTGCAGTCTTTGAAGACACAGTAAGCTGCGCTCCATGAAGCAAGATCCCGCCAGCGACGCAGCGGCCCCCAGCCGCTGGCTGTACTTCGCCCTCATCTTCGGCATCATCCTGAGTATCGGGATGATGCTGGCGGTTCTTTCTGTAACTTTTACCGAGCCCGAGCGGGAGTCCAGCCCCGAAGGCAGCGACTCCGAAACTGTCTTTGCTCCGCCGGCCGTTTATAACGCCCCTTAACGCCTTTCGCTTCCCCATGATCAAGCTCGTCAACATCGATAAATACTACGAATCCAAGTTCCAGAAGCATTACATACTACAGGGGTGCAGTCTGGATGTGCAGGCGGGCCAGTTTGTCAGCATTATGGGCCCCAGCGGCGCGGGAAAGTCCACGCTGCTTAATATCATCGGTGCACTCGAGCAGCCCAATGCCGGCGAGTATTTCTTCCGCGACCAGGCCGTGCACCGCTTCAAGGACAGCCAGCGTACCGACTTTCACAAGTCGCACATCGGCTTCGTTTTTCAGGCCTATCATCTTATCGACGAACTCACGGTCGCCGAAAACATAGAAACCCCGCTGCTCTACAAAGGCATCAAGAGCAAGGAGCGCGAAGCCATGGTAGCCGATATCCTCGACCGCTTTGGCATCGTCGGCAAGAAGGACCTCTTCCCCGAGCAGCTCTCCGGCGGCCAGCAGCAACTGGTGGGCATTGCCCGCGCCATCATCGGCAAGCCCAGTCTGCTCCTCGCCGACGAGCCAACTGGTAACCTGCATTCTGAGCAGGGCCGCGAAATCATGCGCCTGTTCCAGAAGCTCAATCGTGAAGACGGAGTTACCATCATTCAGGTAACCCATAGTGAGGAAAATGCCCGCTATGGCAACCGCATCGTTCGCATCTATGACGGCAAGGTTACTGAGGACATCGCCAATCTGAGTCCGCTGACCGCATAACCCAATCGGCCCCCGCCACCTGAAGGCCCCGTTCCTACTCTTGGACGGGGCCTTCGGCTGTTTGGCGCCCAGGCCCATTGCTTCCCGCCGCACAATCCTCTTATTTGGGGAAAGATGATAACCTGCGGTATGCGCTTTTCCCCAATGTTCGTTCTGGCTTTGGTGCTGGCGGCCTGCTCCAGCGGCCCAGAAACCCTGCGCCCCCGCTCCGGCCCAATGGTAGAGGCTGTCTATGCTGCGGGCACCCTCCACCCAGCCGACGAGTACCTCCTTCAGGCCCAGGCCGAGGGCTACCTCACCTCGCTGTGGGTCGCCGAGAACGACCCCGTGAAAGCCGGGCAGGCGCTCTTCGGCCTCACCGCCGACGAGCAGCGTGTGCGCCAGCGCAATTCCCAGGAACAGTTGGACCTCGCCCGCAGCAACGCTGCCGCCAATTCCCCCCTCCTCCGCGAGCGCGAAGCTGCGCTGGCAGCTGCCCGCAGCCAGTACGTCAACGATAGCCTAAACCTCCTTCGCTTCCGCAACCTCATGGCCGAGGGCGCTACCACCGCCGCCAATCTCGACCGCGCCCAGGTGGCCTATGATGCCAGCCTGGCCAATTTCCGCGCCCAGGAGGCCCGCCTCCGTCAGACCCGGCGCGAACTCGCCCTACAGCTCGACAACGCCCAGGCACAGAGCCAGCTGACACGCACTGTCGCCGAATATGCCACCCTCCGTGCGCTCATGGATGGCCGGGTCTACGAAGTCTTCAAAGAGCGTGGCGAGTTTGTCCGCCGCGGCGAGGCCATCGCACGCCTGGGCCGTGCCGACCAGCTTGTGGCCCACCTCAGCATAGATGAAAACGACATCACCCGCGTACGCGAGGGGCAGGAGGTACTCATGCGGATCGATGCCTATCCCGACACTGTCTTCCGCGCCCGCGTCCAGAAAATCTACCCCATGCTGCGTCAGGCCGAGCAGAACTTCCGCGTCGACGCCCTCCTTAGCGACCCCCTGCCAGCCCAGTACGCTGGCCTCACTGTCGAGGCAAACCTGCTCGTCAGCCGCAAAGCCAATGCCCTGCTGCTGCCTCGTGCTGTAGTCTTCGGTGGCGACAGTGTCCGCATTCTGCGCGACGGAAAGCCCGTAGCTGTTCGCATTCGCAAGGGCTCGGAGAACTTCGACTTCGTGGAGGTCCTTGCCGGGGTCGATTCCACTACCGACGTTATCGTCCGCTGACATATGGCCCGCTCCAACCTGCCACTGCTGCTCTCAATTGCCCGCACCCATCTGGTGTCGCGCAAGCGACAGACTATCGTGGCTGCGCTGGGGGTCACCTTCGGCATTGCCATGTTCGTCCTCATGATCAGCTTCATGACGGGCGTCAACAACCTCATTGAGGACATGCTCCTCAGCGCCGCGCCCCACATCCGTGTCTACAACGACACCCGCCTGGCACAGGCGCCTCTCCTCTCCCAAGTCGATTCATTCCGCCAGGCAACCATCCTGCTGCGCCATCCCCGCCCAACCCGCAAGCAGATCAAGCTTAAGGACGGCCTCAGTATGCTGGAGGCCATTCGTGCCGATCCTCGCGTCTTTGGGGCGTCGCCACTGGTCTCCAGTCAGGTGTTCTTCAACAATACCGGTCAGCCCATCCCGGGCAACCTCGCAGGAGTAGACATCCGCGCCGAAGACCGCCTCTTCGACCTCTCCTCCAAAATGGTGGAGGGCAATCTCGACAATCTTCTTACCTCCAGTGATGGCGTTCTCATGGGTGTGGGCCTGGCCAGCAAAATGGGGCTTCACATGGGCGAGCGCGTGTCAGTAACCACTGCTGAAGGCGTACAGATTACCGTCAAAATCGTTGGCCTTTTCCAGACAGGGATTACTGCCATCGACGACGCACGCTGCTACACCCAGCTCCACACTGTCCAGAAGGCGCTCCGCCGCGACCGCTCCTACATCACCGATATCAACCTCAAACTCCACAACGCCCTTGAGGCACCCGCTGTAGCCCAGGAGTACCAGCGCCGCTTCGGCTTCCGCGCCGAAGACTGGCAAACCACCAACAGCTCCATCCTCGTCTCCTTCACCTTCCGCAACATCCTCACCTATGTGGTCAGCATCACGCTGCTGGTAGTGGCCGGCTTCGGCATCTACAACATCATGAACATGACCGTCTACGAGAAAATGCGCGACATTGCCATACTCAAGGCCACTGGCTTTTCGGGCCGCGATGTCGTCAGCATCTTTCTTTTGCAGGCAGTCATCATCGGCCTCATGGGCGGCATCGTCGGGGTGGGGCTGGGCGCCCTGCTGTCTTACCTGCTGTCGCTGGTGCCTTTCTCGTCTAACAGCGTCCTCCAGATCGACAGCCTCCCTGTCACCTGGGACATCCGCTATTACCTTTTCGGCTTGGTTTTCGGCTTGTCAACCACGGCGCTGGCGGGCTGGTTTCCATCGCGCAAAGCCGCCACCATTGACCCTGTCGAAATCATCCGCGGCAAATAAGCAGCCCCTTCGCCATGCCCAACGCCTCCGTTCCCGTTCTCGAAGCCCGCGGCATCAGCAAGTGGTTCGACGAGCCCACCCGCTTTCAGGTGCTCAAAGAGATTTCTTTTCAGGTGAACCGCGGCGAATTCGTCGCTCTCATGGGTAAGTCGGGCAGTGGCAAAAGTACCCTGCTCTACATTCTCAGCACAATGGACACCGCCTACGACGGCCACCTTTGGCTGGCAGGCCACGAAATCACCGGGCAATCGCAGGAGCAGCTGGCCGCCGTCCGCAACGAGCACATCGGCTTCGTTTTCCAGTTCCACTACCTCCTGCCCGAGTTCTCCAGCCTACGTAACGTTATGCTACCGGCACTCAAGCTGGGCCGCTATTCCCCGCAGGAAATCGAGCACCGCGCTATGGAGAAGCTGCGGCTGCTCGGTGTCGAAGACCAGGCCCTCAAGCCCAGCAACAAGCTCTCCGGCGGCCAGCAGCAGCGGGTCGCCATCGCCCGCGCCCTCATCAACGATCCCGATATCATTATGGGCGACGAGCCCACCGGAAACCTCGACAGCGCCAACTCCCGCAACGTCTTCACCATCCTCAAGGACCTCGCCGGCAGCTACGGCCAAACCATCATCACCGTCACCCACGACGAGGAGTTTGCCTCCGGTGCCGACCGCATCCTCGAACTCCACGACGGCGCACTCCTCCCCGAGAAACCCCGCAACCCCGTTTCTGCACGTGTCAGTTAGGCGTTTTCACTTCCTCAGTTCCACTCCCTCGGCGCTCGATACCGCCCTGGGCTTCGTCGTGCGCCATGCCGGGCACCTCCTCATTCTCACCTTTGCGGTGGTGTCCGGCATCATCCGCCTGCTGCTGTTCCCCGAGCGCAGCTGGAGCTGGCACCTCAGCATCTTCTGCTTCCTCCTCGTCCTGGGCTACGTCTTCTGGCTCATCTTCAGCTTCTTCATCCGCTGGCTCGACGACGTTTTGCCCTTCGAGGAAGGCGTAGGCCGCCGCGTCGTCGTACAGATCTCCCTCTCCATTCTCGGCATCCTTCTCTTCCAGCTTACCATGTTCCAGGTGTTCGAGCACCTGCTGCCCCTCCGGCTCAACCCGCTGCTCTTCACCTTCATCATGACCTCCGATGTGCTCTTTGCCATCACCCTCAATGTGGTGTATCTGGGGGCACAGTTTTTTCAGAACTGGCAGCGCGACCTCGTCAAGAACGAGCGCCTCCAGCGCGAGGCCGCCAACGTCCGCTTCGACAACCTCCGCAACCAGCTCAACCCCCACTTCCTCTTCAACAGCCTCACTTCGCTCAACAGCCTCATTCACGAAGACCAGGCCCTGGCCTCCCAGTTTCTCCAGCAGCTCTCGCGCGTTTACCGCTATGTGCTTCAGCACAAAGACGAGCAGCTGGTGTCGCTCGCAACCGAGCTTGAGTTCATCCACAACTACCTCTTCCTCCTGCGCACACGCTTTGGGCCCGCCCTCGAAATCACCCTCGACATTCCGCCCCAAAGTCAACAGTGCCTCATTGCCCCCGTCACGCTCCAGATTCTCATCGAGAACGCCATCAAGCACAACCGTATGACGGAGAGCAATCCGCTGCGTCTTCATATCGATACCTCACCCGAAGGACATTATCTTCGGGTGTCCAATAATCTGCAAGCCAAGCAGATAGTAGAATCCAGCAACCGCACCGGCCTCGACAACATGCGGGCCCTTTACAGTTTTTACAGCGAGCACCCCGTTCTTGTACAGCAGACCGAGGCGCAGTTTTCCGTTCTAGTACCCCTATGTCAGCCCTGACCGCCGTAATCCTTGAAGACGAGCAGCTGGTGGCCCGCGACCTCCACAAGCTCCTGCGTGCCCATGCCCCCGACATCGCCGTACAGACTACCCTCGAGTCTGTGGCCGACGCCCGTGCATGGTTTGCCAACAACCCACAGCCCAGCCTGGTCTTTGCTGACATCCAGCTGGCCGACGGCGTGTCCTTCGAGCTCCTCGAAGCCGAGCTCATCCAGTGCCCTGTCATTTTCACCACCGCCTATCACGAGTATGCGCTCCGCGCCTTTAAGGTCAACAGCGTAGACTACCTCCTCAAGCCCATTGACAGCGCCGAACTTGTACGTGCGCTTGACAAATACCGCCGCCACAGTCAGCAGACAACCCCCGACAGCCGAGCCCAACTTGCTGCCCTCATTGCTGACTTCCGTGCCGGCGACAAACCCGTCTGGCGCGAACGCTTCATGGTCCATGCCAAAGGCGGTGTCATGCCACTCCCTGCCGACCAGATTGCCTGCTTCCTCAAAGACGAACTCGTCTACGTCCTCACACACGACGGCCACCGCTACTATACCGACTATCCCACGCTTGAAGAAGTGGAGCACATGGTGAACCCGGACGTTTTCTTCCGCGCCAACCGCCAGTTTATCCTCCACCTCTCCGCCATCGACACGGTAAAAAGCGGCATCAACGGCAAGCTCGTCGTCCGCCTCAAAGACCCTCTGCCGTCCGTAGACATCTCCCGCGAAAAGGCACCCGTCTTCCGCCAGTGGATGGAAGGCTGAGGTAACCAGAGTATAAGCATCACTCCCAATACATCTAGACTACCTTTGGGCAGCGGCGCAGAGCCGCCCAGATACAGTTGGCAGAGAAGGCGGCAAGCCGCCTAAAGGTAGATTTCTCGCTGCGCTCGAAATGACGTAAAGGGGCAAGTTGTTTGAACGCTCCGCTGTCACTTCGCAGTGGGCGTCAGCGCAGCGGAGAAGTCCCCCAGCACATGAACGCCAGCACGGGTTAGATAAATGGCACGTCATTTCGAAGGTTGGCGTGGCCTTCCTGAGAAATCTACTTTTGAGCGGCGCAGAGCCGCCCAGTTACATCTGGCAGAGCGGGCGGCAAGCCGCCTACAGGTAGTCCCGATACATCAGGAGATGTATACGAAACTGACCGCGGGCCGTCTTCTCCCCTTTACTTCTCCGTCTCGGCAAACTCCGATTCCAGCTGCTGCTTCTGCACCAGTTCGGCGTATTCGCCGCCGCTGGCAATAAGCTCGGCGTGTGTGCCGCGCTCCACTATCCGGCCATTGTCCATCACCAGTATCTGGTCGGCATGCTCCACCGCTGACATCCGGTGGCTGATGATCACCAGCGTTGGCTTCCAGCTGTCGGTCGTCAGCTTGCCACGCAGGTTGTCCAGGATCAGCGATTCCGTGCGGGTGTCCACTGCGCTCAAGGCGTCATCCAGTATCAGCAGATTGGGCTTGCTCAGGTAGGCCCGGGCGATGCTCACGCGCTGTTTCTGGCCACCGCTCAGCGTTACGCCCCGTTCGCCAATGATGGTCGCAAAGCCCTCGGGGAAGCGCACGATGTCGTCGTACACCCCGGCAAACTTCGCAGCGGCTTCAATCTCGTCCTGTGTGGCGTTCGGCTTGCCAAAGGCAATGTTGTTTGAGATGGTGTCCGAGAACAGGAAGCCATCCTGCGGCACATAGCCGATGTGGCGGCGCAGGCCGGCTTTCGAGTAGTCCTGTATCAGCCGCCCGCCCATGCGGATTTCGCCCTGCGGCACGTCCATGAAGCGCAGCATCAGGTTGGCCAGCGTCGTTTTGCCACAGCCTGTGCTGCCCACTATGCCCAGCACGCTACCCGGCGCCACATCAAAGCTTACGTCTTTCAGTGCCTGTATGCCGGTGTCGGGGTAGGTGTAGTTCACATGGGTGAAGGCCACCGACGCCGTGTCGAAGTCGGGCGAGGTTTCAGGGAACAACTGCTCGCTGCGCAGTTCCAGCAGTTCGTTGATGCGCTTCTGGCTGGCCGCCCCTTTCTGGATCATGCTCGTAATCCAGCCCAGGCTGGCCACTGGCCATGTCAGCAGGTTGATGTACAGGATAAACTCGGCGATGTTGCCCAGCGACACCGTGCCAGCGATCACTTTCTCGCCGCCAATCCACACCGTGAACACCGTGCTCAGGCCTATCAGCAGCAGAATGGTGGGATAGAAGAGGGCATCAACACGGGCCAGACGCATGGCGCGGTCGCGGTAGGTGTCGCTTTCGCTGGCAAACTGCCCTACGCTTACTTTCTCGCGGGCATAGGCGCGCAGCAGCCGGATGCCGCTGTAGGCTTCCTGTGTCAGGCTGGTAATTACACTCAGCTGCCCTTGGGCTTCCTCGCTCCGCTTGTTGATGATGTTGTGTACCACGTAAATGCTCAGCGCCAGCACGGGCATGGGCATCAGTACGTACAGGGTCAGTTCGGCGTTTACCACCAGCATCGTTGCCATCACCATGATGAACAGCGTCACGGTGTTGAGCGTGTACATGATGCCGGGGCCGGTGAACATGCGCACCGCCGCCACGTCCTCGCCAATGCGCGACATCAGGTCGCCCGTCTGTCGCTTCCGCAGAATGCTCAGGCTGTAGTGCTGGTAGTGCTCAAACAGCTGATTCTTCTGGTCATACTCCATGTGCCGCGACACCACGATGAGTGTTTGCCGCACGAGGTACAGGAACACACCCCGCAGGATGGCTGCCAGCACTACAATGCCGCCGAAGAGAAACAGCACATGCCCAATCCGGTCTGACAGCACTTCGCCCTGCGGCGTACCTGCCACCAGGCCCTGCATCTTGATCAGGTCGCCTACCAGGTTGAATGCATCCCGCACCACCTGTGCCGGGTAAATCGAGAACCAGTTGGAAATGAGGATGAACGCAAAGCCAGCCAGCAGATACCAGCGGTAGCGGACGAAATAAGGCCAAAGGGCGCGGAGTAACAACCTCACGAGTAGGACAGGGGAGTGGTAGGTAAGCGGAAAGACGGCATGACAAAGCTACGCTACACAGTCGGTTGCCAGTACATTGTTAACATAATCATATGTTTTAACGTTTTTTTGGAGAACATTATGAAAACAGATGGCGTTACACCCTAGCCCATAGGGCTAACTTTGGCCCGGTCATTTTTTTACACTTCTGCTTTGACTCGCAAATCCATCCTCTTGTGGGCTGTGGCTGGCCTTATCATTTTGGTGCTGATCTGGCGCCGTGCCAGTGAGTCCGATACCAAGGCCCCAGCAACAGCAGCAGGCCGTCCGGGCTCCGGCTCCGTTTATGCCCAGGGCGTCGTCGTCAAGCCTGAAGCGCTTGTGGCCAAGCTCATGGCCACCGGCACCGTTCTGGCCAACGACGAAGTCAACGTCACCTCAGAGGCAGGCGGCAAGGTGGTGGGCCTCTTTTTCGCAGAAGGCGGTCGTGTGAAAAAGGGCCAACTGCTGCTTCAGGTTAACGACGCCGAATTGCAGGCTTCGCTCGCCAAGGCCGAAAACCGCAAGAAACTTATCGAGGCCCAGGAGTATCGGCAGCGCGTGCTGCTCGAGCGCCAGGCCATCAGCCAGCAGGAGTACGACGTCATCGCGTCTGACCTTCGCACCGCCCAGGCCGACATCGACCTCATCCGCGCCCAGATTGCCAAAACCCAGGTCCGTGCTCCCTTCGATGGTACCATCGGCCTGCGTCAGGTAGCCGTCGGCAGCTATCTCTCCCCCGGCACCTTCATCACCACCCTCCAGAACCTTGATCAGGTGAAGGTGGAGTTCTCCATTCCTGAAAAGTATGCCGAGCGCGTCCGAAATGGCGACCGCGTGAAGCTGCAGGTACGCTCGGCCCCCGGCCGCGAGTTCATCGCTACTGTCTTCGCTATCGAGCCCAAGATCGACCCCGAAACCCGCTCGCTCCGCATGCGCGCCCGTGCTGCCAACCCCCGCGGCGAGCTAATCCCCGGCGCCTTCGCCGACGTCGTACTGGAGTTTGGCCGCAACTCCAACGCCCTCCTCGTGCCTTCCGAGGCCATCGTCCCTACCCAGGACGGCCAGCAGATATACGTAGTGAAGGGCGGCAAGGCTGAAGCCCGCAAGGTAGAGCTTGGCACCCGCCAGGCCGAACGCATTGAAATTGAGAAGGGCCTCAGTGCTGGCGACACCGTTCTCACAACTGGTATCCTTCAGTTGCGCCCAGGCGTCGATGTCAAGGTTACGCTCCCCAACCCGCGACTTACGCCCTGACGCACCCTGCGCCACGCTTTTTCAGACAAACCCTCCGACAGACAAACCCATATGGCCGGCCTTTCCTCCACCAGTATCAACCGTCCCATTCTGACGACGGTGATGAGCGTGGCCATTATCCTGTTCGGATACATCGGCTTCAGCTTCCTGGGCGTACGTGAGTTTCCTTCCGTCGACCCCCCCATCATCACGGTTTCTGCCAGCTATCCCGGCGCCAACGCCGACGTAATGGAGAGCCAGGTGACCGAGCCCCTCGAAGAGTCCATCAACGGCATTGACGGCATCCGCACCATCTCCAGCGTCAGTGCCGAGGGCCGCTCCACCATCACCGTAGAGTTCGGTCTCAACGTCAATCTCGACAACGCCGCCAACGACGTCCGCGACCGTGTGTCCCGTATCGTCAGCCGCCTGCCGCCCGACATGGACCCCCCGCAGGTAGCCAAGGCCGACGCCAATGCCCAGGCGGTCATGATTGTCTCGGTCATCAGTCCCTCCATGACCCAGCTGGAGTTGTCCTTCCTCGCTTCCGAGGTTTTCAAGGAACGCCTGCAAACCATTCAGGGTGTCAGCTCCATTCAGATTTATGGCGAGAAGCGCTATTCCATGCGCCTCTGGCTCGACCCCGCCAAACTTGCCGCCTATCGCCTCACCCCCCTCGATGTCCAGCAGGCCATCCAGCGCGAGAACGTGGAACTCCCCAGCGGCAAAATCGAAGGCAACACCGTTGAGCTTTCCGTTCGTACACTTGGTCGCCTCACCGACCCCGATGCCTTCAACCGTCTGGTCGTCCGCCAGGTCGGCGATGAAGTGGTGCGTCTCGAAGACGTAGGCTATGCCAAGCTCGACGCCGAAAACCTCACCACCAGCTTCCGCCGCGATGGTCAGCCTGCCGTAGCTGTGGCCATTATACCCCAGCCTGGTGCCAACAATATCGAGATTTCCCGCCTTGCCTACGAGCGCCTCAAGCAGATCGAGCGCGACCTCCCCAAAGGCGTCACGTACTTCGTCACTTTCGACGCTACCAAGTATATCAACCTTGCCATCGAGGAAGTAATCGAGACCCTCTACATCGCTTTTGCGCTTGTGGTGCTCGTCATCTTCCTCTTCCTCCGCGATTGGCGCTCTACGCTCATTCCCGTTCTCGCCATTCCGGTGTCGCTCGTCGGCGCGTTCTTCATCATGTACCTGCTGGACTATTCCATCAACGTACTCACGCTGCTGGCCATCGTGCTCTCCATCGGTCTGGTGGTAGACGACGCCATCGTGGTGTTGGAGAACATCTACGCCAAAATCGAGGAAGGCATGTCGCCGATGGAGGCCGGCCGCAAGGGCACAGAGGAAATCTATGTGGCCGTTATCGCCACCACCATCGTACTGGCGGCCGTGTTCCTGCCCATCATCTTTCTGCAGGGGCTGGTAGGGCGTCTCTTCCGCGAGTTCGGCGTAGTGGTGGCTGGGGCAGTGGGCATCTCGGCTTTCGTGGCCCTAACGCTTACACCCATGCTGTCTACCCGTCTGCTCAAGCACCGGGCCGTGCAGCCTTGGTTCTACCGAAAAACAGAACCGTTCTTTGAAAGCCTCGTCTCCGGCTACCGCAGCTCGCTGGAGGCCTTCATGCGTCGTCGCTGGATGGCATGGCCCATCATGGGGATATGCGGCTTCTTGATCGTCTTCCTCTTCGGTCTCATCCCTTCCGAGCTCTCGCCTCAGGAAGACCGATCCAACTTCCGTGTCTTTGCCACCGCACCAGAGGGTACCTCCTACGACTTCATGGATCGCTACGTCGTAGACCTTACCCAGATGCTGCAGGACTCCGTGCCCGAGATCCAGACCATGATTACCGTTACCGCCCCTGGTTTCGGCTCGGCATCGGCCAAGAACACCGCCTTCGCCAACCTCATCCTCAAGGACCCCGACCAGCGTCTGCGTACCCAGCAGGCCATCGCCGCCAGGCTGCAACCCGCTCTGGCACAGATGTCCGGGGCCCGCGCCTACATTGTGCAGCCTGTAACCATCGGCAGCGGTGGCCGGGGCCTGCCCATCCAGTATGTTATTCAGGCCAACAACTTCGACAGCCTGGCGGCCATCCTGCCCCGCTTCCTCGAAGAAGCGCGCCAGAACCCCGCTTTCTCTTTCGTTGACCTTGACCTTAAGTTCAACAAGCCGGAACTTCAGGTAGATATCGACCGCGCCAAGGCCCGCTCGCTCAACGTCTCCGTTATCGACATTGCCCGCACGCTTCAGCTTTCGCTCTCCGAGGCCCGCTATGGCTTCTTCATCCGCGACGGCAAGCAGTACCAGATCATCGGCCAGCTCGAACGCCAGAACCGCAACGAGCCTCTGGACCTCAGCTCCATGTATGTCCGCAGTCAGGATGGCCGCCTCATTCAGCTCGACAACCTTGTCCGTCTGCGCGAGAAAGCCTCTCCGCCACAGCTTTACCGTTTCAACCGTTTTGTGTCGGCCACCGTCTCTGCCAACCCCGCTCCCGGCTACACCCTTGGCGACGGCATCAAGGCAATGGATGAAATCAAGGCCCGCGTCCTTCCCGACGGCTTCCAGACCGACCTCTCCGGCGCCTCCCGCGATTTCGCCGAGTCGTCCAACTCCCTCATCTTCGCCTTCCTCCTGGCCCTCATCATGATTTACCTCGTGCTGGCGGCCCAGTTCGAGTCCATCCGCGATCCCTTCGTTATCCTCTTCACCGTGCCGCTGGCGCTGGCCGGGGCGCTGTTCTTCCTCTGGTATTACCACCAGACGCTCAACATCTTCAGCCAGATTGGCGTCATCATGCTCATCGGTCTGGTTACCAAGAACGGTATCCTCATCGTGGAGTTTGCCAACCAGCGCAAGGAGGTAGGCCGCACCCGCGCTCAGGCCGCTGTAGATGCCGCTGTCAGCCGTTTCCGTCCCATTCTCATGACCAGCCTCGCCACAGCCCTGGGCTTTCTGCCCATCGCACTGGCGCTGGGGGCTGGCGCCGAAAGCCGCGTCGGCATGGGCATTGTTGTAGTGGGTGGGGTTATCTTCTCCACCATCCTCACGCTGTACGTCATCCCGGCCATCTACTCCTACCTCTCAAAGGAAACCAAACCCCACGCTTCCGGCAGCAATGGCCATGATACCCATGCAACGCCGACTGCTGTGTCCACCCCCACCGAATACCACACCGTCTGATGAAAGTGTTTGTCCTGTTCCGCCCCGTTCTTTTGGCGGCCCTGTTGTTCGGTGGGGTAGCCCAGGCCCAGAGCGAAAGCCAGGCCACTGATTCGGCCTCCCTTCAGGGGCTTACGCTGGAGCAGGCCATTGTGCTGGCGCTGCAGCAGAACTTCGAAATACGTATTGCACGCACTGCCGAGGAAATTGCCCTTAACAGCGCCGAACCCGGTGCGGTTGGCTTTTACCCGCGTGTCACCGCTGGTGGCGGCGTCAACTTCAACCTCCAGAACCGACGTCTCCAAACCCGCACCGATGCCAATGGCGAGCAGGTCCTCAACCGCGTTAACAACGTCAGCTCCTACGGCTACAACGCCAACATCACAGCCCAGTACACGGTCTTTGACGGTCTCCGTCGCCGCGCTTTCTACAACCGTCTGCAATCGGTAGCCAAGGCCAGCAGTGTGCAGGTGATGCAGTCGGTAGAGACGGTTATTGCCAACGTCACCCGGGCCTACTATGATATCGTGCAGCAGCAGGAACAGCAGAAGCTGCTCCGTACCGCCCTCAGTATCTCCGAGGAACGGTCGCGCATCGCCGTGGCCCGTAAGGAAATTGGTGCAGGCTCAGGCCTGGAGGCACTCCAGAGCACCGTTGACCTCAATGCCGATAAGTCGGCCCTGCTCCGCATCAACGGAACTCTCCAGCGTGCCCGCGTCACCCTCAACGAGCAGATGGGGATGCCGCCTGAAACCGCCTATGTTATCGCCGATTCCACCATCTCGCTTGACAGCTCCCTTGTAATCAATGAGTTGGAGGAAATGGCCCTCAACCGCAGTTCTGCTCTCAGCCTCTTGGAGGAAGCCCGTGTTCAAGCCGAGTTTCAGATTCGCGAAGCCAAGGCCGCCCGCCTCCCAACTCTTACGGCGTCACTTGGGTACAACTTCTTCCAGCAGAACTCAGGTGCGCTGGCACAGGGCTTCAACCAGAATCCGCTCTTTATCCAGACCATCGGTCCGCAAGGGGGTGTTACGTTGGCTTACACCCTCTTCGATGGGAACAACGTCAATCGGAACCTGCAGAACGCGCGGATTTCCCGCACCACTGCCGAGTATCGATACCAGCAGGGGTTGCTGGGTCTTCAGAGCGACCTGCGCCGTGCCTACGTTGACTACCAGAACAACCTGCAGATTCTGGCCCTTGAGGTGGAAAACCTTGCGGTGGCAAAGCAGAACGCCGAGGTCGCCCTCGACCGCTTCAAGATCGGCTCCAGCACCCCGCTCGAGCTCCGCGAGGCACAGCGGACCTTCGTTCAGGCACAGACCCGCCTCCTGACAGCTCAGTATGCGGCCAAGCTTGCCGAGGTCGAACTGCTCCGCCTCAGCGGTAAGCTTCAGGATCAGGACCTGCTCCGCCCCATCCGCTAGGATGGGCACTGGATCGAACGCTCACGGCTTCGTCATCCAGATAGCGCTACGTCTCCCGATGCATCGGCACTACCTGTGGGCTGTCTGAGACAGCCCTCTCGGTTGGAGGGAAGGCGGCAAGCCACTCGCCTGCACGTCATTTCGAGCGTCCGAAGAAATCTATACTCCTGTTGTCCCGCTCACTGGGGAGAGGATGCCGCTCACCGGTTCTCCTTGCGCCACACGAACTTCAGGCCGCTCCACACCTCCGTTATGGCGCACACCTTCACATCCACAATGCCCAGCGGCAGCAGCACCGTGCGCAGCAGGTTCTCGTCTATGTCAGACGGCACCACCTTGCGGGCGGCCTTCTTCGGCCACGACAGCCACAGCATGCCGTCTTTCCGCAACTGCGGAAGCACGGCCTGTACCTCCGCTTCCAGCGTAGCGGCCTCATTGACAAAGAGGTGCACAAAATCGTAGGCCGTTCCAGGCTGAGGGGTGTCGTGGGCGGTGAGGTCGGCGGGCAGTGCGCCCAGCGCCGCCCACAGGTCGGCGGGGGTATGCAGCCACAGGCAGTGCAGGCCGGACTTCAGCCCCAGTTTTTTGGCAAGCGGCGTACCGGAGTATCCAGCGGTAGCAAACATAACGGAGTGGGAACGAGGACGTAAGCTAGGCGGGTAGGGGGCTTCTGCCAAGCCAATAAACGCAAACAGGAGAAGCCGGTGGGGCCTCTCCTGTTCTGTATAGGGGTGTAAGCCAGTTACTTGGCGAAGCTCACGGCCCGCTTCTCGCGGATGACCGTCACCTTGATCTGGCCAGGGTACTGCATCTCGTTCTGGATGCGGTTCGAGATTTCGAAGGCCAGCACGTCGGCCTGCTCGTCGTTCACGCGGTCGCTGGATACGATGACGCGAAGCTCGCGGCCCGCCTGAATGGCGAACGTCTTCTCCACACCGGGGTACGACAGAGCCAGCGACTCGAGGTCCTTCAGGCGCTTGATGTACGTGTCGATGATTTCGCGACGGGCCCCGGGGCGTGCACCGCTGATGGCGTCGCAGGCTTGGATGATGGGGCTGATGAGACTCGTCATCTCGATTTCGTCGTGGTGCGCACCAATGGCGTTGCACACTTCGGGGTGTTCCTTGAACTTCTTGGCCAGCTCCATGCCCAGCAGTGCGTGGGGCAGTTCGGGATTTTCCTCGGCCACCTTGCCGATGTCGTGCAGCAGACCGGCACGGCGGGCCAGCTTGGGGTTCAGGCCCATTTCCGCGGCCATGATGGCGCTGAGGTTGGCCACTTCGCGGCTGTGTTGCAGCAGGTTCTGGCCGTAGGAGCTGCGGTATTTCATGCGGCCCACGTAACGCACCAGTTCGGGGTGCAGGCCGTGGATGCCCAAGTCTATACAGGTGCGCTCGCCCACTTCCATAATCTCGTCGTTGAGGGCTTTGGTGGTCTTGGTCACCACTTCCTCAATGCGGGCAGGGTGTATGCGGCCATCGCCAACCAGGCGATGCAGGCTCAAACGGGCAATTTCACGACGCACGGGGTCGAAGCCCGAGATGATGATGGCTTCGGGTGTGTCGTCCACGATGATTTCGCAGCCAGTAGCGGCTTCCAGTGCGCGGATGTTGCGGCCTTCTCGCCCGATGATGCGGCCCTTCACCTCGTCGTTCTCCAGGTGGAACACCGACACCGTATTTTCAATGGCGTGCTCGGCAGCCGTCCGCTGAATGCTCTGAAGCACAATGCGTTTGGCTTCACGGTTGGCCTGCGCCTTGGCCTGGTCTATCACGTCCTTCATCTGGGCGTTGGCCATGCTGCGTACTTCCTCCTTCAGGTTGTCGAGGAGGAGTTCGCGGGCTTCGGCGGCGGTCAGTTGGGCCAGTTTCTCCAGGCGCTCTACCTGCTGGTTGCGCAGGCGTTCGGCTTCATCATGGCGCATGCGCACGGCCTCCTGCTGCTGCTTGATCTGGTCCAGTTGCTGCTCCAGCTCCTGGCGTTCTTTCTTCAGTTGGTCGGCGCGCTGCTGCACTTCCTTCTCCTTCTGCTTCAGGCGGTCTTCGTTGCTGCGGAGGGTGCGGTTTCGCTCGCTGGTTTCTTCTTCGTGCTTGCTCTTGAGCTCCTGAAACTTGGCTTTGGCTTCAATGAGCTTGCTCTGCTTGAGGTTTTCGGCGGCGGCTTCGGCTTCCTTGACAATGGCTTCAGCACGGTCGCGGGCAGCGGTTTCGAGCTTGCCATATACCTGCGCGAGCAGGAAGCGGCCAATCAGCAGGCCCAGCACGAGGCCCCCGATGCCGACAAGAAGATAAATGAGGATTTCCATGGGGTGGGGTATATCGAGTGCGCCGAAGCATACCCGGACTACCGAACAGGCGGATCGCCAGTGGTCAACTGCGGTGGCCGAGGTTGGCCAGCGCCGAATCGGCGAGGGCCAGGGTAGCCTTCAGTTGTTCGCCCAGTTCGCCAAAGTCCTTCCCCTGCTGCGCGAGGGCCTGCTGTGCATCCAGCGCCAAATCGAGGCAGCACATGAGCAGCAGGTACACGTCGTCGGAGACACCGTAGGAGGCCTTGTAGGCGGCCACCTTTTCCTGCACCACGGTGGCGGCCCGTTGGAGGGTCGCTTCCTCGCCCGGCTTCACCTGCACGGACAGTGTGCGGTTGAGGAGGGTGAGGTTGAAGTCGCGGGAGGCAGGCATACCGGCGGAGGAGGGTCTATATGGGAGTTCCGCCGGGCGGGGTCGGCTATTCGCCGAGTTGGGCCAGGCAGTCGTCCACTTGGGCGATCAGGTGATCCAGATGGGATTTGAGTTCGGCAGACCGGCTGACGTCGGTTGCGCGCTCTAAGTTAGCACTTTCCAGCTGAGTGCGGAGCGTCTGAATTTCGCGCTGCTGTGCGGCGAGCTCGCGCTTCTGGGTGGTGACGGTCTGGTGCAGGAGGCGGTTTTCCTGTTGGAGGGCGCCAGCCAACTGACTGAGCACGCGAACTTTGTCGGCGAGCTGGTCGCTGACGGCGCGTACGTCTTCATAGTCGAGTGGGGGAGTATCGGCGGCCATGCCCCTTGCAGTGTGTGTGGGACAAAGGTACGCCGAAACGGGGAGGAAATCAGTTTTGCCCCTGCTTGCGATTTGACCGAACGGTAAGCAATCGGCCAGCCATGCCAATCAGCAGCAGCACCAATGCTCCCACAGCAGTTGCGGGCCAAGCGGCACCTGTATTGATACCAATAGCAAAACCAACCAAAGCAAGTGCGAGCACGGCAATCGTAAATCCCAGCCACTGCCCTCTCGTACTCCGTTGATTATCAAGCAGTAGCTCTTGCTCATAGATGCGGCGCTGCTCGCGCTCGTTCTCTATTGAAGAGCCCTGCTCCAATTCGACCCGCTTCTTCAACCATTCTACAATGCTCGGATCAATCCGGGCATATTCTTCCAATATGTTGGGAGGCGGTAAAGGGCTCGGATAGGAAAGGCTTACGGTTTGCGCAACCAAACTGCCACGTGGCTTATCAGCAGAAGCTGAATCGTCTGTATGAGTAGGAGGACTTGGGCGGCGAGAGAAATCAGGATGACCTGTGTTCATCCTCAAAGATAGCCATCTGCTGGGCCATATATCCACCTACTTTCTCGAAATACTTTCCAATCGACAAGTTGTATTGGTAAAAACCAGACTTGGCCTTAGGCATAGTGGTTTTTGGGGCTTCATGTCCTAAGCCGAATACGTCAAAGGCTGAAGCCATACCCTTGAAAAAGGGAGCAGCATCGGTACATTTTGCTTTCAGCCAGTCTAAAGTCATAACCAGAGCTATGTATCTATAATAACGTCACAATAGTAACGAAAACGACGGAATAACCGTATGGGGTGGACGCTACTGGGCGTCGTCCGCGGCGGTGTCGGGCTTTTCGGGACCGGTGTGGAGGTAGATGTCCAGCAGGCCGTCGGGTACGGTGGTGTGTACGATGCGGGCTTTGCGGTCTACGCGGGGCACGGTGGCATCGAGAATGGGGACGAGCACCTCGCGGCCAGAGGGGTGCTGGAGGCGGAGGAGGTCCTGGCCGGGCATTTCGAAGACGTCCTGCACGAGGCCTAGGTCGCCGAAACGGGCATCATGGGCGCGGAAGCCGATGATTTCGTGGTAATAGAACTGGGTGTCGGGCAGTTGGGGCAGGGCGGCGAGAGGCAGGTAGATGATGCAGCCGCGGAGGTCTTCGGCGGCGTCCATGTCGTCTACCTCGGCCAGCTTGATGAGGGCCTGGCCGCCCCCCTGTGGACGAAACTGCTCGATGTCGAGATAGACGAGCTCGTCGTCTATCAAAAGCAACAGTCCCTCAAGGCCACGATAGGCTTCGAGGGACTGTACGTTGAGTTGCGCGCGGACTTCCCCGCGTACACCGTGGGCTTTGGCAATGTACCCCAGCAGGTAACAGTCGTCCAGCGTGAGGGGCTTCTGCCTGGCCATACGGCGGAGTAATTATTCGGCAGCGGCTTCGCCTTCAGCGGGAGCTTCGGCGGCAGCGGCAGGAGCCGGAGTGTTCTTAGCAGCGATGCGGGCGCTGACAGCTTCGCGACGCTTGCGCTCGGCTTCCATGCGGGCCTTCTTCTGCTCATCCTTGGTGCGGGCGGCGGCGTTGGCCAGCTGCTCTTTCTTGCGGGTCTTTTCGGCAGACCACTTGTCGAAAGCGGCAGTGATTTCGGCTTCGTTCTTGCCCTTGCGGTGCAGGTGAAGCTTCAGCATGATGCCTTCGTGCGAGAAGATGCTGCGCACGGTTTCGGTGGGTTGTGCACCGTTTTTCAGCCATTTCATGGCTTTGCTGTGGTCTACCGTTACCTGGTGGGGTACGGTCACAGGGTTGTAAGTTCCGATCTTCTCGATGAACTTACCGTCACGCGGCGAACGCGAATCGGCAGCTACGATCTGGTAGAATGCCTGGTGCGTACGGCCGAGTCTCCGAAGACGAAGTTTAACTGGCATAGTGTTTAAAGAGCCGTTGACGGGGGACGAGTCCCGCCTTGGGCGAATTGAATTGGGACGGCAAAGATAGCATGCTTCGCGGTGATTCCAAATGCCTGTGGCGACTTAACTTGCGGCATGGCTATTGTACGCAGTGTGCGGGGTTTTACGCCCCAGATTCCGGAAGATGTTTTTCTGGCTGAAACGGCCGTAGTGGTGGGCGATGTGGTGATGGGGCCACGGTGTTCGGTGTGGTATGGGGCGGTGGTGCGGGGCGATGTACACAGCATCCGCATTGGGGCCGAGACCAACATACAGGATGGCGCTGTGCTGCACTGCACCTACCAGAAGGCCGACCTGGTGATTGGCAACCGGGTGAACATAGGCCATGCGGCCATTGTGCACGGCTGCCATGTGCAGGACAACGTGCTGATTGGCATGGGCGCCAAAGTGCTGGATCATGCCGTGATAGAGCCCTACGTGATTATTGCCGCCGGGGCGCTGGTGCTGGAAAACACCCGTTGCGAAAGCGGCTGGCTGTATGCCGGGGTGCCCGCCAAGAAGATTAAGCCGCTGACAGAGGCCCAGCGCGAACTGCTGGACCGCCTGCCCGACAACTACGTGATGTATTCGGGCTGGTTCATGGATGGGGCCGAGGAGGGCAAGTGATTACCGCACCTGCGGCAAAATCACCCATTGTCCAGCGGGTGCTTCCCCGCTTTTGGCTCAAAGGCATTAGTTTGACTTCCATGAAACGTGCCCTTGGTCTCCTGTTTGTTTTCCTGGTGGGGTCTTTGATGGCCCATGCCCAGGATGGCTGTCTGACATCTGCGGAGCGTCAGCTGATGGACCTGATCAACAACTACCGCTCCCAGAAGGGATTGGGGCCGGTGCCTTACAGCCCTCAGCTGACCAAGGTGGCGCAACTGCACGTGCGCGATCTGCAGAATAACCGTCCGGACCAGGGCGAGTGCAACATGCACTCGTGGTCGGGCAACGGCAACTGGACGCCCGTGTGTTACTATGGCGACCACCGCAACGCGGCAGGCATGTGGAACAAGCCCAAGGAGATAACGGGCTACCCTGGCTATGGTTTTGAAATATCCTACATGGCCGGCGGAGGCGCCGAGCCGCAAGGTGCGCTCCGGGCCTGGCAAGGCAGTTCGGGCCACAATGCCGTGATGGTGAACAGCGGCATCTGGGCCAACCAGCGCTTTCAGGCGATGGGCGTGGGCATCTACGGCAACTATGCCGTGGTATGGTTCAGCACGGTGCCGGACAATGCCACCTGCGGCACAAACATGACGAGCACGCCCAGCAGCACGACTGCTGCCGGAGCAACTTCGGGCCGGGCTGCGGGCAGCACAGGCAACTCAGGAAGTGCAGGCAGTACGCAGGGTACTGCTGCCGCTGGCAGCAACTACAGCAACAGCAACAACCAGCGCCTGGCCACCAGCACCAACACTCCTGTGAGCGTGAACGGCCCGGGCAGCTGCACCACCCTGCTGTTTGACATAGACAAAGGCACACTGGACAACGTGCCGCCAAATGCCAGTCAGGCGCAGTTCAAGCAGGCGTTTCCCTGCTTCACGGGCGAAACGTCGGAGGCTACGCCCAATCTGAACTGCGGCGGAGGTGTGTTTTTCCTGGACCACACGTTCTTTGCCTACACGGGCCGCGACTTCATCGAAATCCGGTCGGGGTTTGCAGGACGGCAGAAGACGCCGCTGCTGGGCAAGGCCCGCCCGGCAGTGGAGACCCAGTTGGGCAAGCCTACACGGGTGGTTGAGAACTACGCGATTTATTCGCGCAGCTATGGCAGCCTCATCATTGGGTATGAAGGCAACACTGTGGCAACGGTGGCAGTAAGTACCCGCCCGGCCAGTTCGGCAGAGCCGTGTTACTGACGCTTGGGGAAATGCTGGCGCTGGTGCAGGAAGCCTGAAAAGTCTACCAGTGTGTTGGTGTGCTCGGTCTCGGTGGGGGCTACGGGCGCTGACAATGGCAGGGTATGCGCGGCTGGCAGGGCAGGGGTTTCCTCAGGGGCAGTGGGCTGAGCCGGTTCCGCTTTGGCTGTTTTCTGTGCTGCCTTTTCTTCTTTCTGCTGCTGCTTTTGTGCGGCGGCGGTTTCGCGGTTCACCTGTGTGGCCAGGCGGGCGCAGAGCAGTGTCTGGTCGCGGTAAAGCTTGGAGACTCCGGTGAGGGTGCGCACGCGTTCGGGCGAGAGGAGGGCGCGCGGGTCGGTGGTTTCCACTTTTTCGATCTGCTGGTGGAAGAGGGTTTCGAGCCGCTGCTGAAGGACAAGCGCGCGGTCGAGAAGGTGTTGTGTGAAGGATTGCATGAGCGCAACCTCCGAGGCAGATGGGAGGTTTACAAGTGCAAAGCGAGAAAGTCTATAACTTACAACGTAGTTGCGCGATGTTTAATGTTATTTTACTACTGGCAAAAGATGCGGCAGGGAATCAAGATTTTGTCCTATTTCGGATGTTTGGCCTGAATTCTTCATTTTTTGTCTTTTTTTACTTTAACTAAAATTGCTATGACGCTCATTTCTGCATCTAGAAGAGGCTCTTTCATTGATGTAGCCTCGGACTCCAGACTCTCTTGGGGTAATAATACTGCGGACGTTGGGATAAAAATATTTCAATTTAATATCAATATTTATTCTCCAAGCGGCAGCGGGACAGAAACTTCGCAATTAAAATATAGTCACTCTGCTGGTTTAGCTTATAGCGGAAGTAGCACAATTGGTTACACAATAGCTGAATGGTTACGGACTGCGTTAGAAGATACTCAATTAGTTAATGATGTTAGTGTATTGGTATTAATTAATGAAGTTAAAGGTATTCTCGAGGAGTATGTTCCTCAATTATGGTTCCTTAGAGAAGATAGTTTGGCGGAAATTTTGTTAATTATTTTTTGTCCGGATGCAAAAAAATATAAGGCCTTTAAATTGAGTCCTCAATGGGACGGGGAAAATAAGAAGTTGATTTTTACTGCAGAAGAGGTATTGCAACAAAATGGTGAATACTTTAACATGGGAAGTGGGAAAAAAGAAGCTGATAGCCTTCTAGCCTTGTCTCGAGTCATAAAAAACCCTGCTGATTTAGTATATGAAGTAATAAAATTAAATACTTTGGCAGATGTAGGAGGGGCAATCCAATTCGGTTCAACAGATAGCGGAGAGTTTAAAATGTATGGAGTGCTAGTGCAACAGGAAGTAAATGGAAAATTAATACATGAACAGCATTATAGAGGGCGTGTAGTCAAAATGGCAGATTCGTTTAATGCTCTTCATATTCGGTTTACAATGAAAATGAAGTTGTGACATTTAGTTGATGAACATTTTGAAAGACTCTGTAATCAGTTTAATTAATAATCCATCCTACATTTACATCATGTAGTGATGCGTAGCCTGGGAATCTCTTGCGCCCCAGGAGTTCGCCCTCTATTTAATTGATCCGGGTAAGTTATCCACACATGGTGGGTAAGTAATTGATTATTAGCCGTGTGCTTATTTAGCCCTTCACCCATTCCAGCAGCTGCGCGGCCTGTGGGCTGTCGGTGGGCAGGGGGTAGACGGTGTGGGCGATGGGGCCGATGAGCTGGGCCAGGTGAAAGGGGTCGCGGTGGGTGTGGGGCTCGCAGAGGGCTGCGGGCTGTGCGCCCAGCAGGTGCAGGCGGCGGAGGAGTTCCAGCGCGGGACGAAAGGGCTTGCGCAGGGGCAGTAGAGGGGTGGCGGCGGTGTCGCCGGGGAGATAGACGCCGAGCTCGTAGCGGCAGCGGCGCAGGGCCTCCATCAGCTGCACCGGCGGCAGAAAGTGGAGCAGCACCAGCGGCGGGGGTGCGTCTTCCAGCAGGGTGAAAGGTGCGTCGAGGAGCTCTGTGAGTTCGGTCAGCGGGCTGTCGGCGTCTTCCACCGAGATAAGCAGGCGCTGGTGGGGCTTCAGCACAGGCAGGGGGCGGGCCTCCATCTGGCCGGTGCGGGCGGGCAGCTTCAGCCAGGCGGCAAAGAGGGAATCGTCGAGGGCCTGCGTCATGACTGTGCGCGGCGGGCCTGTGCGATGGCGTGCAGCTCCTGCCAGAAGTCGGTGCCGTACTTGCGCTCCAGCGCCTCGCGGAGGAACTGGTAGACGGGCAGCTTGAGGTCGCGGCCGTTGGCGCAGGCGGGGGCGCAGATGTCCCAAACGTCGTAGCGGAGCACCTCGAACTGCGGTCCCTCGTGGATGCGAATGGGGTAGAGGTGGCAGGAGATGGGCTTGCGGAAGGCGGTGAGGCCTTCTTTCCAGCCTTTTTCGATTCCGCAGAAGGCCACACCGTTTTCGTAGACGGTGTAGGCGCAGGGGCCGCCATCGCCTACGAGTGGGGTTTCGAGCGCACCGTCTTCGGCCTGCACCCAGGCGCCCTGCTGCTCGATGGCGGCCCGGCCTTCGGGGGTGAGCAGGTGCTGGACGTCGGCATAGGCCTGCTCCATGAGGTCGATTTCGCCGGGCTCGACGGGGGCACCGCCATCGCCTTCTACACAACAGGCGCCCTTACAGGCGGAAAGCTTGCAGGCGAACTGCTCGCTGAGGATGTCTTCCGACACGACGACGTTACCGACGATGATCATGAGAGGCGGGAATGGACCGGATGCACAAAGTAACGCACGAGCGGGCCGAAAGTGGATGTGGGGGCGTCAGAGAATACGGCGGCTGGTGGTCTGGGGCGTGAAGCGGAACCGGGCGTCGAGGCCGGAGAGCAGAGCCAGGCCGGGGCGCTTGCCGGGGCTGAAGGTGCCGAGGGTGTGTTCCATGCCGAGGGCGTGGGCGCCGTTGCGGGTGGCGCAGAAGAGCAGGGTTTCGGTGGATAGGGCGGGGAAGGCAGCCTGCAACTCGGCCATTTCCAGGACCATGTCGAGGCTCCAGTTGCTGGCGGCGCTGTCGGTGCCGAGGCAGACTTTGGTGCCGTGCAGCGGGAAGAGGGGCGCCTGTGGCAGTTTGCCATGGAGATAGCGGTTGCTGCGGGGGCAGAGGCAGTAGAAGAACTGCGCGCCGTTTGCTTCCAGAGCCTGTAGCTGCTGGAGGTCGGCGGCGGTGGCCTCGGTGAGGTGGACGAGCAGCAGAGGGCTGGCGGGGGGCGGCGTCAGGGCGTGGTCAAGGGGCGAGTGGGCGTCGGTGACGAGGGTGCGGCCCAGCCAGTCGTAGAAGCCAGTGAAGGGACCGGTGCGCTGGGCAAACCACTCGCGTTCGGCCTCGCTTTCGAGAAGATGGAGACTGAGGCGCTGGCCGGGAGAGGTGGGAAGACTGTCGGCGTGGCGGTAGATGTGCTGGAAAAGGGCCTCGGAGGTGGAGTAGGGGGCGTGTGGCGCCAGCGAGGCGGGGGTGGGTGCCTGCGTCAGCTGGTCGCGGCCGCGTTGCAGGGCAGCTTCGGCGCGGGCGGGGTCTACGCCCAGCAGTTCGACGAAGGTGTGCACGGCCACACGGTGGGCCAGAGCCAGCTTGGCGGGAAAGCTGTCGGGCCCATTGGCGATGTCGCCGATGGCCGCGACGCCGGACTGGGCCATCTGCTCAAGGGCGGCGTGTGCGGCGGCTTGGGCCTGCTCGGGGGTGTAGCTGGGGCGGATGCCGATCAGCTGGGTGATGAAGCCGACCATGCCTACGCCGGATGGGATGGCACCTGCGAGATGGGAGAGCTCGAGGTGGCAGTGGGCGTTGACAAAGCCGGGGGAGAGGATGCCGTCGAGGGGCTGGGCGTCGGGGGTGGGGTGGTCGTGCAGGGCCCGCACGGTGCCGTCGTCGGTGCAGTCTACCGTCCAGTGGGCACGAAGGCCCTCGGGGGTGAGGACGGCAGGAGCGGTGTAGCGGGGCATACCGCAAAGATGGGCACAAACCCGGTGGAGAACACCCGCAGAGTTGGGCAGGCTTACTTCAGCGCCTTGAGGATGTCGAGGGCCTGGGCTTGGGCGGTGCGTTTGCGCTGCTCGTACACGGCCTCAGCCTCGGCCACTTTGCGCTGGGCTTCGCGAATCTGGGGCGGCAGGGTGAGGGCGGCGGCGGTTTCCTGTGCGGTGGGGGTATAGGGTGCCGGGGGCTCTTCGGCCAGATTCTCCTGTGCCTGGACGAGGTACTTCTGGCGGATTTCTTCCCAGAGGTGCTGGCGGGCAGGCTGCGTGTGCCATACGCGCTTCAGACCCAGCGCCATTACGTGGGCTTCGCGGTAGCCAGAGAGGTGGAGCTGCATGAGGCAGGACTCGATGTCAGAGCGTTGGGCCTCGGGGTAGCGGACCAGTGCGTTGAGATAGATAGCGGAGGCCATCTGCCGAAGGTAGTCTGGGAAGGAAACGCTGTCGGCCAGCTGCATCATCTTCAGGTAGTTTTCCCGTGCGCCGCGGAGGGTGGCCGAATCCTGTGTGATGTAGGCCGATGCAAAAGACTGAAACCGAATGGCCTTCTGGTCGCGCGGGGGCATGGTCATATAATTTCCCATCGGCGGCACCAGCCTGGGATTGGGCATGAGAATGGGTGCTTTGGCACGCATGCGGGCCATTGCTTCAAAGCCGGCAGCCTGCATGCGTACCATACGTTCAGCAGGCAGTTCGCCGGAGACGGGCTGGGCGCTTTGCCACTGGCCCAGCAGGGTGGCGGGCAGGGCTATAAGAGCAAAGATGACAAGGGTGCGGGCAAGCATGGTGGATTGGGGGAAAGATTGTGCCCATTATGTTCACTCAGGGGGTATTCAATATGGAAAACAGGCGACTCTGGAGCCGCCTGTTAATTACGATCCAGCCAAATAGTGGGCTCAGAGCGCCTGAAGGATGCGCAGACCTTCGGCCTGGTTCTGGCGGTCATGAGCGGCTTTGCGGGCTTCTACCTCGGCGCTGATCTCCTGAAGCGAGCGCTGAAGGCTGGTGAGGTTTTCGCGAGCTACGACTGGCGCGGAAGAAGCAAACTTTGGCGCAGGTTGCTCGGCTACCCACAAAGCGTAGTTGCGGATTTCGTCCAGCTGGGCGGGGCGGTTCTTTTCCAGCGTCCAGACCTTTTGCAGGCCACGGGCAAAGAGATACACGTCGCGGTAGTTGCCCTGGCGCAGGGTTACAAGGGTGGACTGGATTTTCTCCTTGGGGGCGCTGGGGTCGTTGATGAGCACATTGAGGTAGCAGGCGGTGGCTACCTGCACGATGTAGGCCTGCTCCTTCAGCACTTTGGCGTCAGCAGTGAGCTGGGCCAGTTTCTGCTCGGCGTCTTTCCAGTTGGCTTTGGGCTGGGTGGCGTACATGCGGAAAGAGGTGAGGTCTTTGTAGATCCGAAACTCATCAGCAGTGAGGCTAATGCCCTTGAAGTCTCCCATAAGCTCAATCGCCGGGTGGACTGGGAGTTCTTGCTCGGAGGCTTGCAGCACTCTGGAGACCATTTCAATCTGTTGCTTCTCAGATAGCTGAGCTTGTGCGGTTGGGGCGTCTTCAGGGCTGTTGTTGCAGGCGGCCAATGCGAGCAGGCCCACGCCGGTGAGCAATACGATATAGCGTTTCATAGAATGATTCAATTCGGGTTAGGGAGGAAAGTTGCGATTAGAAAGGGGCTTCGTCACAGGTGTTGTAGTGATGAATGCCATAGCCCCCCTCCGCTGAGTAGGTGTACACCGTGACCTCCCAGCAGCCGTTCCCTGCAGGGCACCAGTATTCCTGGAGCCACGGGCCGCCTGGTACGGCTGGTGGTACCACAGGACCATTATAGCAATTGCCATTGACCTGGCCAATCAAGATAACCGGAGCTGCGAGCATGGCAGCACAGACGATGAGCTTTCGAATTCTGTTTTTCATAAAGAATGGGTTTACTGCAAGATAATTACATGGCGAATATTTGCAAGTGGAATTGCTTTTATTCTACTGATGATGAGTTTGATGCTTCTATTGTGGATTTGTGTGACTATTTGGAGCGGGGTGTTCTTGTAGGGAAATAGTCGCGTAACGGTCCTTTTTCGGCTGCCAGAACAGGGGATGGCAGCGACATTTCGTATCTTTACAGGTAACTACCTCTGTCTGCTCTGATGCTTCGCTGGTTTCTGGCTCTACAGGCCACTCTTCTGCTGTTGGTGCCGTCTGACCTGCATGGGCAGGAACTGAGTAACAAAGGCCGTGACTTCTGGTTTACCATGCCCACCAACGGGCTGGGGGCGCCTACCATTCTACAGGTATACATCAGTGCCGACCGCGCCTGTACAGCCACGGTGAGCGTGCCAGGGCAGAACCGCAGTCAGACCGTGACATTGGCGGCCAACCAGACGCAGGCGGTCAGCCTGTTTGGCCCACTGACTTCAACCGAGGCCTATCTGTTTGTACAAAACACCCAGAGCGACGTAATCGCCAACAAGGGGGTGCGGGTTACGGCTACCGACTCGGTAACGGTATTCGCCATCAACTATACGCAGAACAGCTCTGACGCGATGGTGGTGTATCCGGTGCCATCGCTGGGATCAGAGTACTATGCCATTACGCGCGATGCGATGAACCAGGTGGTGAGCGATGCCTATCTGCTGGTAGTGGCCACAGAAGACAACACCCAGCTGGAGATAGTGCCTACGGCGCTGGTGCGCGACCTCAATGGCAGCCTGTCCATTCCGCGCGGCACCGTGATACGCAAGACCCTGAACCGCGGCCAAACCTACCAGATACTGAGCAACGGCGACCTCACCGGCACACGTGTGCGCGCGGTGAATGCCACGGGCTGCAAGCCGTTTGCGGCTTTTTCGGGCAACAACGCCATCAATGTGTGCACGCCGCCCGGGAGCCCCATTGGCTGTGGGACCGTTAACCTGCTGCTGGAGCAGCTGCAACCGCTACAGACGTGGGGCCAGCGCTTTGTAAGTGTGCCGGGCACAGGCCGCCGCGATGAGGTAGTGACGGTGCTGCCGCTGAATCCCAACACGCAGATCAAGGTAAATGGGGTGGTAGCGGCTACGCAGCCAGCCCTGCAGAAGTATGACATCATTGTGACAGGGCCTACGGTGATTGAGACCAGCGGGCCGGCCTCGCTGATGCAGTACAGTACCAGTCAGGGCTCGGATGGCAACGGCATTGGCGACCCCTTCGCCATTGTGGTGAGCCCTTTTGAGCAGAAGATCAACCGGGCACTGTTCAATGCCTTCAACATCGGGGCATTTGGCCGGCCGATGATTTACTACCTGACCATCATTGCCCGGACGTTGGCGAGAGCCACGGTGAAACTGGATGGCACTACAGTGCCTGCGGCTGCGTTTGCCACAGTGCCAGCCGCACCGGAGCTGTCGTATGCACGGGTGGAAATAACAGCGGGCAATCACCTGGTAACAAGCGATTCGGGTTTTGTGGCCTATGTATATGCCTACGGCGACAACACGGGCAACGTGGGCAACTTCGACGCCTATGGCTACAGCAGCGGCACCAACCTGGGGTCCATCACCACGCGGATAGAAGTAACGCCCTTTGGGCAGCAGTGTGCAGGCACTCCGCTGACTTTCACGGGCAGCAGTGCACTGGATGTAGTGAGCTGGCGGTGGGACCTCGGCGACGGCACCACTGCGACGGGCCCTACGGTGCCGAACAAACGCTACCCGCGCAAGGGTACCTATCGTGTGCGGGTGTGGGCCCAGATTGCGGGCAGCTGCGTGGAAGACACGGCCAGTGTGCTGGTACAGGCGGGTGGGTTGGGCCTGTCGCTGGAGCGCGACACGAGCATCTGCGCGGGCAAGTTTCTGACGCTGACAAGCCAGCAGCCCGCCGACTGGATACGTGTGCGGCCCAACGGTCTGGTTGTGAATCTGGCGACCAACACCCGGACGCCAGGCTCTTTTACAGCCGAAGTGGGCACCAATCTGTTTGTGGCCTCCACGGCCAACTGCCGCGACACCGTTCGAGTGATTGGCACCCAGCTGCCACCGCTGATTACCAGCCCTGCCAATCCAGCACGGGTGTGCGTGGGCGACTCGGCTGTGTTCCGCGGACGCGAGGTCGGCTACTGGTATCTGGTGCGGGGCGGGGTGCGCACACGCATAGCGCAGCTGGTGAACGAGGTAAAAATCGGCTTTCCGTTGCTGGGCACCGACATTGTGCGACTGGTGAACTGCGGCGACTCGTCGCAGGTGCAGGTGCAGGTATTGGCCAAGCCCAACATCTCGGCCACCGGACTGACGAACGACACCCTGACGCTGTGCCGTGGCAGTGTGCCCACGCTGACGGGCACGCGGGCAGGCAATTGGATATTGCAGTCGGGGGCGGGCTATAACACCTCCACCACCATCGGCACCAACGTTGCGGTGCTGAACAGTTACACCTTCAACATAGCGGGCACCTACCGCCTGTTGCTGCGCAGTGGTTGTGATGACACCATTTACGTACGCGTGAACCCCACGCCTGTGCTGACCACCAACACCGACGGCAGCCACGACCCTGTGTGTAACGCCACCATCCAGTTCCGGATATCGGGGGCGCTAGCACCCTACAGCTGGACCTGGACTGCCAGTGGTGGCGGTGTGGCCCCTGCGGCAGGCATGGGCACTGTATTCAAGCAGACCCAGCTGCCTGGCGGCACCTATCGCGTGACCGTGACCGATGCCCGCGGCTGCGCCACGGTGCAGCAGTTTGTGGTAACCGACACTCTGCGGCTGACACCCACCATACGCCCTGCTACCTGCGGGCAGCGCAATGGCGCAGTGACACTGGCGGTGACGGGTGGGCGCAGCCCCTACACCTATACCTGGGCTGGCGGGGCAGGCACCGGCAACCGTGCTCTGGCAGTTGGGGGTGGCCGCTATCAGGTGACGGTGCGCGATGCTGCGGGCTGCCAGCGGGTGTACACTGTTGACGTACCCGACCTGCCCGAGCCTACTCTGACGCTGGTGACGGTGCCCGAACAGCCGATTGTGCTGCTGCAACCGAATGTGGAGGTGCAGTTCCGGGTGGTGTCGGACCGGGCGGCGCTGTACGAATGGAGCTTCGGCGATGGCCGCGTAGCTACTACCGATAAAGACACCATCAGCAACCGCTACCCAGCGCTGGGCACCTATCCGGTGCGGGTGGTGGTGCAGGATACCTCTGGCTGTGCGGCCGAATTCCGTACGGACGTGCGGGTGGTGGACACACCTGAGATGATCATCCCGAACGTGTTTACCCCGAACGGCGACGGTATCAACGACGAGTTCTACATCAAGACGGAAGCCACGCGGACGTTCCGGCTGACGGTGTTTGACCGCAACGGGCGGCTGGTGTTCTCGGCCACAAGCCCGCGCGAACGCTGGGACGGCACCGTGCGTGGCACCCCGGTGGCCGACGGCGTGGCATACTTCTACGAGGTGGAAGCGGTGTATCTGAACGGACTTGTGATAAAGCGCACGGGAACCGTAACGGTGACGCGCTAACTTGCAGGCTATGTCGGCAGTGCTTACGCCCACCGTCCTGTACGAGGACAACCACCTGATCGTGATCAACAAACCTGCGGGCATGCTGTCGCAGGGCGACACCACGGGCGACGAAAGCGCCTTTGAGTGGACGAAGGAATACATCCGCAGCAAGTATGCCAAGCCCGGCGCCGTGTACCTGGCGCTGCTGCACCGCACCGACCGGCCCGTAGGCGGCGTGTTGCTGCTGGCCAAAACGAGCAAGGCGGCGGCACGCATGACCGAGCAGTTCAAGACGCGGGAGATACACAAGACGTATCTGGCGGTGGTGGAACGGGTGCCCGATGCCGACAGCGGCACGCTGCGCCACTTTCTGGCCAAGCTGCCGGGCAAAAACATCGTTCGGGCCTACGACAAACCCGCCTATGGCGCGCAGGAGGCCATACTGGACTGGCAGCTGCTACAGGCGGCAGGCAGCAGGGCCCTGCTGGCCGTGAACCCCATTACCGGCCGGCAGCACCAGATACGTGTGCAGCTGGCGCGCATGGGCTGTACCATCGCCGGCGACGTGAAGTACGGCAAGACCAAGTTTCTGCCCGATGGCAACATTGCCCTGTTTGCCTGGCGGGTAGACCTGATTCACCCGGTGACGAAAGCCCCGCTGCGGGTGGAAGCGCCCATGCCCACGGGCGAGCCCTGGAACGCCTTTGACCCCAGCCGACTGGCTGCACAATCTGCCACCCAATCTGCTGACCCACATGCCTGACACCCTGTTGGTGCTGGGGAGCAATGGCCTGGTGGGGCAGAAGGTGATGGGCCAGCTGGCAGGACGCACGGCGGTGCAGGCGGTGGGCGTAGGACGCACGCACAACCGCAACCCGGCGGCGTTGCACCAGCCCTATGAGCGGGTAGACCTGACCGACGAAAGCGCCGTAGCGGCCCTTTTTGAGCGGCACCGCCCCACGGTGGTGGTGAACAGTGCCGGCATGACCGCCCCCGATACCTGCGAGCAGAACCCCAGCGGCAGCTATCTGGCCAACGTGCACGTGGTGAAGCTGCTGCTGAAGCAGTGTGCCGCCCACGGCAGCCACCTGGTGCAGCTGAGCACCGACCATGTGTTTGACGGCCACGATGGCCCGTACAGCGAGGCTGCCACGCCCAACCCCCTGAACCTGTATGGGCTGCACAAGCTGGAGGCCGAAGAGCTGGTGCGGGCCTCGGGTGTGCCGCATGCGATACTGCGGACGGTGCTGCTGTACGGCACCTCCAACGACCCCAGTCGGGGCAACTTTGTGCGCATGGTGCGCGATCGCCTTCGCAACGGTGAGCGCCTGCGCGTAGTGCACGACCAGTACCGCACCCCCACGCTGGCCGAAGACTTTGCCGAGGCCGTGGTGCGGGCTGCCATGATGCGGGCCACTGGCCTGTGGCACCTGGCAGGCACCGAGCTGATGAGTGTGCACGAACTGGCCGTGCGGGTGGCGCGTTTTTTCTCGCTGAACCCCAGCGGCATAGAGGCCGTGAGCACCGACATGCTGAACGAGCCGGCACCGCGGCCGCGGAAATCGGGTTTCATCATCCTGAAGGCGCAGACCGAACTGGGTTTCCGGCCCCGCAAACTGGAAGAGGGGCTGGCCGTGCTGGCCCGCCAGCTGGGCGACTGACGCCTCGGTTTTGTTCTAACTTTCGGACTTCACCCACACTCCCACTCCACCGCGATGCAGTACTTCGACAAGGCGTTTCTGGACTTCTTCAAGCAGCTGGCCCGCAACAACAACGCCGACTGGTTCAAGCCGCGCAAAGCCGAATATGAGGCCGTGGTGAAGAAGCCGTTCGAGCGGTTTGTAGCCAATCTGCTGCCCGCCGTTGCGGCCATAGACCCAACGTACAGCCCGCTGGCCCCGAAAGACTGCATCCACCGGATCTACCGCGACGTGCGGTTCTCCAACGACAAGACGCCCTACAAGACGCACGCGTCGGCGTGGCTGGGCATGGGCGGCAAGAAGTCGCACCTGCCGGGCTTCTACGTGCACCTGTCACCAGAGGAAACCTTCTTTGCAGCAGGCAGTTATGATCCCGACAGCCCCACGCTCTACCGCATCCGGCAGGAGATTGTGTACAACGCCAAGGCGTGGGAGAAAGCCACCACGGGCAAGGAGTTTCAGCAGCTGTGGGGCAGTGTGCAGGGCGCGCAGCTGAAAACCGCCCCGCGCGACTTCAAGGAAGAAGCCGAGGCCCAGCCCATTCTCAAGCACAAGCAGTTTTACGTGGCCGCCCGCATAGACGCCAAGTACATCCTGAGCGATGGGCTGATGGACGCCGTGCTGGCACACTTCAAGGCGGCCGTACCGCTGAACACGTTTCTGGCAAACGCCATCCGGGAAGACTGACCTCAGCGAGGGGCAGTGAGGAAGGAGAGGTCGCGGGGAGCGCGGGGGGCAAAGAGCCAGTCCTGCGGCCAGCGGAAGAACAGGCGCACGAGCATCTGTACCAGCATGGGGGCTTCGCGGAACTGCAGCCCACGGGCGCGCGTGGCCACGAAGAGCGACAGCCCAAAGCTGACCGCAAAGTTCATAAGCCCGATGAGGAAGATGCCCAGCAGGCAGATGCCCACCACTGCCAGCGGCACGTCGAAGCCCAGACTGGCGACGGCCAGGCCGAAGTTGCCACTGGAGAAGGTGATGTGCCGGATGTCGAGCGGCAGGCCGAGGATGACGCCGATGGTGCCCATGGAACCGAGATAGAAGCCCAGCAGGATGTTGCCCATCATGGCGCCGAGGTTGTTGCCCACGTAATTGGCAAAGCGGATGAGCCGCCGGGCAGGGAACAGGCGACGCAGCCCCCTGTGGCGTTTGAGACGCAGGGGCAGCTGTAGGTAGGCCACTTTGTTGTCGAAATAGCCGGAGATGAGGCCCGCGCCGAAGAGGCCGAGGCCTGCCACGCCTGCATAGAACACCGACAGGCTGTGCCAGGGGTGGATTTCCTCGAGCAGGTGGTGGGCCTTTTCGCCGTCGATGAAGGGCTGGCCGGTGAAATGAAGCCAGGCCCAGCCGAATAGCAGCGGCAGCGGCAGGCAGAGCAGCAGGTTGCCCACGAAGGAGATGAACTGGCTGCGGCTGGTGCAGATGATGAGGTCGGCGAGGCGAGCCAGGCGCTCGCGGCGGGCCTGTCCGGGTGGGCCACCGTTGCCGGCGTCGAGGCTGGCGGCGATGTGCGAGGCCGTCATGGCGGGCTGCTTGGTGGCGATGGAGAAGTGCGAGAGGTGCACGCCCACAAACACAGCGGCGTAGTTGAGGGAATAGAGCAGCGCTGAGGGGCCCAGCGGGCCATGCAGCCAGTAGATGAGGATTTTGACGGGCACGGCCAGTGCCACGTAGAGTCCGCCGCCGAGTGCCGCCACGAAGGCGCGCCAGTATTCGCGGGCGGTGCGGGTGATGTAGTGCTCACCAGTGCGGCCTGCATGTTCTACCACCTGATGGGCCAGCTGGCGGGTACTCTGGGTAAATAGGGCGCGTATGCTCTCGGCTTCATCGAGGCCCTGCACGAGGTCGAGAAAGAGGATGAGGAGGAGTGCGTTCTGGCGGTCGGGTGCGGGCTCGTGCAGGATGGCGAGGAGCTCGCGGAGGCGTCGCACATGCTGGCGCAGGCGCTGTTGCAGGGTGATGAGACGGACACTGGTGCCGAATACGGTGCGGGTTTCGGCAATGAGGTCTATGCCTTCCTCGCACTGGCGCAGGAGCACGAGCACCTGGCGGTAGTCTTCGGTGGGGCCGTCGGGGGTGGGGTTTCCGGCCAGGCCGTCGAGGAGCTGGAGGATTTCGCGGTTCTGGTGGAGGTAGGGGGAGTTCTCGTGGGTGAGCTGGGGGTGTCGGCGAACGAGTTCGGGTTCGAGGCCGATGGCGGCAATGCGGTAGGAAAGTACATTGACAGCCTCCAACACCTGTGTACGAAGGGTAAGCGCGTCGGGGCGGGCCAGTTCTTCGCGGGGCAGCACAAGGGCGAAGAGTTCGAGCCACTGCTCGGTGGGCACCTGCTGCATCCACTTGAAGTCGAGCCGGCCCCGGAAAGCTTCGCGGAGGACAGTTTCGAGGGTAGGGCGGCGTGTGGTGTCGGGCAGGACCTTCTCGGTGAGGCGGCGGAGGAGTTCGGGCACAAACTCGCGGCTGGAGAGAATACCGGCATCGGTGAGCAGGGGCGTGGCCTCGTAGCGGTGCAGCACAGCAGCGAGGTATTGGCGTACAAGGCCCAGCAGCTCGGGGTGGGTGCGCAGGCGGGCCAGCATTCGGCCGAACTCGGCCGGGGCCGACTCGGGCAGCAGGAAGCTGTCGCGGAATTCCTGTACCGTGTGCACAAACAGCCGTGCCGACCCCGTACGGATGCCCTGGCGCAGGGCATGCAATAGTTGTAGCATGAAGCGTTAGGTTGGGTAGTTCAATTTCGGCAGAAGCAGCCCTAACTTGCAGCCCTGCCTGAAATCATAACCAACAGTTGATATGTCGCAAGGTTCCTTTCCACACGTACGCCCACGCCGCCTGCGGGCATCGGCCGCCATTCGTGCCATGGTGTCAGAAACAACGCTGACCCCGGCCGACTTCATCGCGCCGCTGTTTGTGATGGAAGGGAAGGTCCAGCGCGACCCCATTACCTCCATGCCGGGCATCGACCGCCTGACCGTGGACCTGACCGTGCAGCACGTGAAGGAGTTGTACGCCGCCGGTGTGCGCTCGGTGCTGGTGTTCGTGAAAGTGCCCGACGCCAAGAAAGACCCCCTGGGCCGCGAAGCCGTGAACCCCAACGGCCTACTGCCCGAAACGGTAAAGGCTATCAAAGACGCCGTGCCCGAGATGTGCGTGATGACCGACGTGGCGCTGGACCCCTTCAACTCGGACGGGCATGACGGCATCGTGCGCGACGGCCGCATCGTGAACGACGAGAGCAGCCGCGTGCTGGCCGAAATGTCGCTGGTGCATGCCCAGGCCGGTGCCGACTTCGTAGCCCCCTCCGACATGATGGACGGACGCATCGCCACCATCCGGGCTGCGCTGGAACTGGCCGGCTTCACCGATGTGGGCATCATGGCCTACAGCGCCAAGTACGCCAGCTGTTTCTACGGCCCCTTCCGCGACGCACTGGACAGCGCCCCCGGGTTTGGCGACAAGAAGACCTACCAGATGGCGCCCGACAACCGCCGCGAAGCCCTGCGCGAAGTGCAGCTGGACGTGCAGGAAGGCGCCGACATCGTGATGGTGAAGCCGGGCCTGCCGTATCTTGACATCGTGCGGGAGGTGCGCGACAGCGTGCATGTGCCGGTGTCGGTGTACCAGGTGTCGGCGGAATACGCGATGATCAAGGCGGCAGCGGAGCGGGGCTGGCTGAACGAGCAGGCGGCCATGCTGGAAACGCTGACGGCCTTCAAGCGCGCCGGCGCCGACCTCATCGCCACGTACTTCGCCCTCGCCGCCGCAAGAACGATCGGCGGGTGAGTGGGGGGCTTTGTACCTCCTTTCGACGACGTAGGCTGAAGAGAATTGTCTGTGCTCCTGCCCATTGCGCGTGGAAGATTTCTTCGCTGCGCTCGAAATGACGTGCAGGGTAGGGGCTTGGCTGAGGACGCTGGGGGCGTTTGATGAGTCGGGTCGGGCGGCTCTACGCATCCCACAGGTAGTCCCGATGCATCGGGAGACGTGCAGGGGAGGGCGCTGGGGCGAGAAACAGCGCCCAACATACGAGCGGGTGGGGGTTTGTGCGTTACCCTGACAACATGGCCTACGACGAACAGAAACGCGTGATGGAACTGCTGGCCGAGTCGCTCATCCGGCAGGACCAGCTGATGGAGCTGATGCAGCAGCTGCGCGGCCAACAGCTTATCGTGAACGACAAGCTGGACACCGCCGACAGCACCTACGCCGACATTCTGCGCCGCCTCGTCAACATAGAGCGCCGACAGGACCAGCAGCAGCAGCTGATGGCACAACTGCTGGAGATACTGGCGGGCAAGTGGCCCGGCGACAGCGCCCAGCGCGACAACCTGCTGAAAGCCACCCGGCACCTGCTGCCCGGCCAGGCGGAAGACGCCCCGAAAGACTGATTTCCCGGCGGATTTACCTCCCCCCTTCGCCCTACTTTAGGGTGAAGCGCAGCTGTATGCCCCAGGCGATGAAGACGGTGGGGAAGGAGTTGGAGAGGACGGGACGATTGGAGGTGCGCTCGTAGTAGGCGCGGGCGGTGAGCTGGTCGGAGATGACGTAGTCGATGCTGGGCTTGAAGGTCCAGCTGGAGTTGCCCCCGGTGGGTTCGCGCTCGATGGTGCTGTCGAGACGGCGGTTCTCGGTGCGGGCATCGCGGAAGGTCATTTCCATGCGGACGGTGAAGTTGTTGCGCAGCTCGATGAGCTGGCCGAAGATGCTGATGGGCATCATGGGGCGGTCTTTCTTCCAGGCGAGGTTGAAGGTGAACTCGGTGTTGTTGGTCTCGGTGAGCTGAAGGGCACCGGTGTTGAGGAGGAGGGTGCGGCTCTGCTTGTAGTCGAGGAGGAGGGAGATTCCGTTCTGGAAGACGAGGTTGACGCCGAGCAGGGGCGCGAAGCTCTCGGAAATGAGGACACTCTGGACGACGTTGCGGGGCAGGAAGTTCTTCTGGGTGGTATCGGCGGGGACGGCTTCGAAGTTGTCGATAAAGCCATCGTTGTTGAGGTCCTGGGCGTTGAGGTTCTCGAGGAAGCTGGCGCTGTAGGTGCCGGTGTAGCGGTGGGTCAGGGTAACGGTTTTGAAGATGGTCTTCATGAACCAGAGGTCGGAGAGGCCGTTGTACTGGACGCTCCAGTTGGGGAGGGGAATCTCGGGGAAGCCGGAGAGGGGCACGCCCCCGACGGAGTAGGGGCCGTAGGCAGAGAGCAGTGCAGGGATGAGGACTTCCTGTGAACTGCCAGTGTAGCCGTTCCAGGTGCCATCGGCGAGCTGGCCGGAGATGGGTGAGCCAAGGTAGCCGCCGTTCTGGGCGCGGAGACGGTCGGAGATGATGACACGTGCGGCCTGGAACTCGGCAAAACGGTCGCCGAACATGGTGTGGGCACCGACGGTGGTGATGGTGTAGGTGCCACCGGAAATACGGTTGGAGACGAGGAAGTCGGCCTGGTTCTGATCGAAGGCAAAGACGCCGGAGAGATTGGAGGTTTTGGTGCGCTGGAGGTTGAGGTCGATGCGGAGGCCGCGGAAGGGCTCGAGGGCAGTGCGGCCAGTAATCTGCTCGTTACTGGTTTGGCCGAACTGGGCGGCAAGGCGTGGGTCTTTGGACACCCAGCCTCTGGCAATGGCAATGGCAAAGAAGCCCTCGCGGGTGAGGGTGGGCTGACCGCCGAAGACGAAGTCGAAGCCTGGGGCACGGAAGACCTCGCCGGTGCTGGGGTCGGTGTAGTCCATGTCGATGCCGAAGAGGTCGACACCGGGGAGGAAGCCGGGCAGGGTGGTGCCATCGGTGCGGGTGTAGCGCAGCTCTACCTGCTGAAGGGAGAAGAGGGTGCCAGCCATGCCTTTGCCGAAATTGCGAAGCGCAACACCGACGTCATCGCCGCGGCGGCGGAGGCTGTCGGCCTCGGAGTAGATGTTTCGGCGGGGTATGGGCTTGCGGATGCGGTCGATGGCTGGGAACTTCTTGTAGAACTTGGCGAAGTCGATGGTGAAGTCGCCGTTGAGGGTGCGGGAGTTGGTGATGGTGTTGCCGAGCGACTGACTTTGCAGGGGAGCTGTGACCCACTTGTAGTCGGCGGTGTAACCAAGTGTAGAGCTGAACCAGTTGAGAGGGCCGAAGTACTGGAAAGGAACCCTGTAGGTGGCCGTGAGAGTCTGGGTGAAGTCGATGGTCCGGCCGAAGTTGAGCCAGTTCCAGAAGTCGGTGCGGCCTACGTTGACGACGTTTGCCCAGAGGCTGTCGCGCTTGGCCGGGGAGTCGGCAGGGCCGCGGGGCTCATCCACCCGGGCGATGTCGGTGCCGGAATAGGTGAGGCCCAGGCTGCGGGTGAGGTCCCAGCGGACGTCGTAGCGGCGGGTGATGGTGAAGTTCTGAACGTAAGTGGCAGGCAGCAGGAAGTTGGTGCCTGCTACGGCGCGAAGTTTCTCTTCTTCATACTGGCGGTCGGCGTTGACGCTGAAGCTGATGGTCTGGGGCAGGAGGAAGAAATTGAACTCGGTGAGGAGGTTGCTTTTGTTGCTCTTGCCTTTGAAGGGCCGGTAGTTCTTCGGGTTGAAGCCGTGCTGATAAACAATGCTGGCGCTCTGCTGCTGCTGAATGCGGCGTTCGATTTGGGCGCTGCGGGTGAAGATTTCGGCGAAGGAGTAGCTGAAGGCCCAGTTCTCAATGTCCCAGAATTGGGCTTTCCCGGTGCCCTGGCGAATGCGGCGGACATTGTTGAGCGAGTAGCTGATGTTGCGGTTGTAGGCGACGCTCTGGGCATAGGCGATGTCGCGGCGGTCAGAAGGGGTGTTCTCCAGGAAGGTGGAGAGGCGGATATCGGGGTCGACGGGGTTGTACTTGGGCTCGATGAGGCGCTCGCCATAGGAGAAGGCGACGGGGATTTCGAGGCCGAGTTTCTTGGGAAGGAGGCGGCCCAGTTGCAGGGTGGTGGCGATGTCCCACTGCTTGCGGTAGTCGAGGGTTCGCTCGAAGATGCGTTTCTCGACAGAGCCGAAGCCTGGGGTGACGTATTGGCCGGAGAGCTGGAGGGTGCCGAGGTCGGCGAGGCGGAGGTTCATGCGCCCGGCTGCGGCCCAGCCAGGTTCGAGGTTATAGTCGGTGACGCGGAGCTCGTTGACCCAGACTTCGACGGAGAGCGGGGTTGCACTGGGGTCGCTAGGGTTTCGGATGCCGACCATGACGGTCTTGACGTTGTTGAGCAGGGGGTTACCCAGCACGGTGATGCGTCGGCCGTCGGGGGTGGTAATGGTGTAGCGCTGGTTGAAAGCCTGACCAGCGGCATTTCGCTGAACCTTGGCCGCGGCGAGGTCGTCGAAGCGGACGTTGAGCTCGTTCTCAGTGGGCCAGATGGCCTCGGGCGAGGCAGCACCGAGGGCACTGGGCGTGAGGGGGATTTCGTACTCGTAGTAGTTGTAGAGGTAGTCGGTGCCGAGGCGGACGAAGATGCGGGCGTCGCCGATGTTGTTGAGGGTGGGGGCAATGCCTTCGGCGTGTACCCACATGCGGATACGGTCGTAGAAGCGGAGGTCGAGCTGGACGTTCTTGAAGACAGCATGCGACTCGCCATCGGCGAGGTTCTGGACCTTTAGCTGGAGGGCCTGCTCGTTCTGGAGCTGGTTAGGGATGGGGCTGGAGGGCACGCCCTGACGCTGGATGCGCGGGGGCACGGTGTAGGGGAAGGGCGACTTGCTGGTGTTTTCCTCTACGTTGAGGGTGCCAAGGGAGAATTCGCTGCCAGTGCCGCCATTCATGCCATCGTCTTTGAAGGCGGTGGGATAGGTACGCCACTGGGTGCTGACAAGGCGGAGGGAGCCGAAGCGGAGGACAACAGGGTCGTTGAACCGGGTGAGGTACATCCGGATAAAGTCGATGGCCTTGAAGTCCTGTATGCCAAGGCGGGCGGTGCCAGCGGTGCGGATGGGGATGCGGAAGAGATACCATGTGGCGCTGCCGCGGGTGCCGTTCGGGAGGCTTACCTGGCGTATCTGCTTGTCGACGATGTGGTTCTGGCCGACGACAAGATCAGCAGGGCGCATGGAGATGCGGTATTCCCAGAAGCTCTCAGTGGTGTTGGGGGTGCCATCCTGGTTGAGGTCCTCGATGTCGGGGAGGAGCTTGCTGGCCCGGGAGAAACCGTCGACACCCTGCGAGACGGGGCTGTTGCCCTCAAGGCCGTTGAAGAGGCGGTAGCGGGTAAGGATGTCGGTGCCAGAGGGGAAGCCGTCGGTGAAGAACTGGAAATTGTCGGAGGAGGGGTCGGCCTGGAGCTGTGCCAGGGCATCGGGTGAGAGGCCGGCGGCAGCGGCAGCTGAGAGGAAGGTGCCGAAGTAGGCGGCTTCATCGGCGGCGCCAAGGCCATCGAGGCCGACGTCCTGAAACTGGCGAGCGGCGGGGTCGTTGTCGAAGGCGTTGGTACTGGCCTGGAGGGCGGGTACGCGGCCCCAGGGCGTGGTGACAAGGTTGGTGTTGGCGGCGTTGTTAAGGGCGTTGGTGGGCAGGCCGTTCTCAAAACTGAGGCGGTTGTCGGGCAGGATGTCCTCGGATACTTTGCCGAGGTTGAAGTAAAGGTCGCCGCCGACGGAGGAGGGGTTGCTCATGAAGGGGTCCATGACCCAGAACTCGAGGAACTCGAAGTTGGCAGCCTCGAAGTCGGTGTTGCCAGTGGTGCGGCGCATGATGCCACCCCAGTTGTCCTGTGGGTTGCGGAGGGTTCCGTCGGGGTTGAGGCGAGCGGCGGCGGCGGCGTAGTTATACTGTCCGCGGAGGGATGGCAGGTACTGGAGGTCGAAGGTCTGGAGGAAGTCGGTGACGGCGACGGTTCGGCCGGGGAAGACTTCGTTGATGGAGATGCGGCGCTGATAGTTGTCGTTGAGGGCGGCGCCGGTGCGGGACAGCCCGAAGTCCTGGGGCTGGTCGAAGAAGCGGGAGTCGATCTGGTACCAGGCGAGTCGAGCGCGGGTAAAGCCGCGGCGGAGACTGTCGGGGTTGCCGGGGTCAGGGTCTGGGATAGTGGGGGGCACGGAGGCGAGCACCCAGTTCTGTACCTGGGACGCAAGGTCGAGGGCGTTCTGTGCGCCTTCAAAATCGTCGATATAAGCAATGCCCTGTTCTTCGCCATTGGCAATCTGGCTGGGGAAACCTGGGCGTAACTGGGCAAACTCGCCAGAGATGTTGACCTGGCTTGGGGCGGAGGTGGAGTACCAGGGCAGGCGGTCGAGGAGGCGAGTAATCCAGCGCGACTGGCGGTTGTAGGTGCCATCGAGGCCCCAGAGGAGGTTGCTCATGGGTTCCTCGCCAATGACGACCTTGTTGATGAGAGGGCGCTCGTTGAGGTAAATGACAGTTCCGCCGAGGTTGAGATAGCGATTGACGCGGTAGTCGATGCGGGCGCCGACAAGGGTCTTCTGGTCAATGCCGAAAAGGGTGTTGCTCTCCCACTTGATGCTGATTTCCTGCGAGGTGTTCTGCATGGCGCGGCCCAGGAGGGTGACCTTGCCAATCTGGTAGTCGACTGTGTAGTCAACGCCTTCGACGAGGACGCCAGCACCAGCGGTGACGCGGACACTGCCGGGGACAATGAGCGCGGTGTTGAGAAAGACCTCGGTGCCGCCCGCCTGGCCGGTATAGGTGCCCCGGAACTTGAAGCGATCCTGCCGGGGAGAGAGGAAGACGGCGTCTGCCTGGGTCTGGCGGTAGAGCTGGCGAAAGGTGTAGAGGGAGTCTTCGGTGGGGCTGGCGATCTGGCGGCCGAGGTATTCGCCGAAGGGCTCGAGCACGGGGAACATGACGACGCCGCGCTCTGGGATGATAGAGATGCCGGGCAGCCAGTCGAAACGGTTGTCGGGCCCGCGCTCGCGGTTGTTGGTGAGGCGATCGAGGGCAAGAATCTGAATGAGAGGGCGGTTGGCTACGGCGCTGGTAGGCAGGTAGTTGATATCGCCTTTGCCATCGAAAGATTCGTAAACGACGTCGAGGCGGAAGTTGTCGGGGGCGATGGTTCCGTTGACGAGGGAATAGACGTTCTTCATCATGAGGTCCCAGGCGGGGTAGGGCCGGTTGTTGAGGACCGGACGTACAGCGCTGGGCTTCAGCATCTTGAGGAAGAGGACGTTGCTGTTGGTTCCGTCGGCGGGGACGTCATTGCTGAACTCACCGACCCGGTGGACGGTGGGGTCGCCCTTGACGGTGTACTCGTAGGCGACAAAGAGGACCTGGTTGGGCTGGAGCTTGATGCTGAGGCTGAGGAAGCCCAGCTGTGGGTGGAGGTAATACTCAGACTCGTTGAGGCGACGGAGGTTCTTGGTGAGTTCGAAGTCGGCGCCACCGCGGAGGGAGAGGCCGGGTAGGCCTTCGAGGGCATTGGTGGCCGTGGCATTGTCGCGGGAAGCAGGATTGGCGCGGACGAGGCTGTAGAGCTGGTTGCTGTTGTTGTCGGCGAAGATGGACGTCGGGTTGAGGGCGGCGTTGAAGAGCCGCGGGCCGTAGGTGGAGGCGTTGCGGCCTTCGCCAAGATCGACAAAACCAACGGCGTTGCGGGTGCCAGAGGTGCTGCTGGCGTTGAAGTTGGAGACCCAGACCTCGACGCGCGTGACGTTGATGGGAGAGAGGACGAGGGGTGGATTGGCGAGACTGCTTTCGTAGAGCGAGCGGAAGTACTGGTTGAGGAAGAAGTGGCGGTAGTCGTCGTACTCGCTGGCTTTCTTCAGGAACTCGGTGTTGGCGGTGCCGGGTCGAATGGTGATTTCGTTGGTTTTACCGCGCTGCTGGCTCACGACGCCAGTTACGGCAACCGGGCCGAACTGGAAGCCCATTTTTACGCCCCAGAGGTTCTGGCCGCCGGTGATCAGGGTACCATTGAGGGGGAGGGAGACGTTGCCGGCCTCGAGGGTGCGGAGTACGTCGTCTTCCTGGCCTACATACTCGACCTTGAACTGATTCTCGAAGTTGAACTGGGCCTCGGTGTCGTAGTTGGCACGGAATCGGAGGCGCTCCCCGATCTGGCCTGTGACGTTCATCTGGATCTGCTGGCGGAAATCGAAGAAAGTGTTTTCCTGCTGGCGGAGAGACAGAGAAGGGTTCTGGAGCCTGTTGGTACGGGAGGAGAGATCAAGGAGGGCGGTGATGTTGGGACGGATGTCTACACGGCCAGAGCCGAAGATGTCTTTGAAGAGGGCACTGTTGATGTTAAGTGCTGGGACGAGCCTGTCGCTGTTGCCCTGTGTGGCGCTGGTTTCGGCTTTGCGGCGGAAGTAGTCGGCACTCTGCTGTCTGAGGCGCAGGCGGCCATACTCTTCGCGGGTCATGTAGGTGGGAGGGCGGAGGTCGTACTTCCCGACGCGCTCGTAGACGTAATAGCCTTTTCCGTCGGGTGCGAGTTCGTAGATGGTTTGCGCGGCAGCGGGGCGGGGGCCATACATGGGGCTGACACGGTTGCGGCGGGAGGCGTCGTAGGGGCTGTCCATCCAGTCGTCGCCGCGGCCGTCGTAGCGTCGTGGTCGGGGGTCGGTGTCGCCTGGTGCCAGGAGCATGCTGGGCATGACGATACCGGGCAGGCCGAGGGTATCGGGGGGCGCGGGCGAGGCCCTGCGCATGGGCTTGCGAACCTGCGCTACAGGATGGGTGGGGACCTTCGGGGGGGCGATGCGCGTGAGCTGAACAAGCAGGGGCGCACTGTCCACGAGGGGCGCAACGAGCAGCAGAAGTGCTACGGCAACAAGCGTACGACAGAAGCGCGACAAAGCGTTGGCTCGGTTCAGGAGGCGGACAGGAAGAAGCCAGGGTTTAGCTGGCACAAATTCACAAGAGGGTAGAGGCTGTTGCGGTAGGCGCTGCGGGGAAAAAGGCCAATGCCAAATATAGGCTAAAAGGCTTACGCGAGCGCCTGTTTTTCTGTGAATTAACCCATGTTAGGGATGCACGAGGCTCAGCCGCGCAGGACAGCCTTGATGAGCAGGGCTGAGTCGGTGACGCCGGAGGCGATGAGGTCGTCGACTTTCTTCTCGATCTGGGCGCGGGCAAAGCCGAGGTTGGTGAGGGCAATGAGGACTTCCTCGCGGGGACCCATTGCGGGGGCGACTGTGCCCCGAATGGCGCCAGCGCCTGCGACAGTGGGGCCAAACTGGCCTTTCATTTTGTCCTTGAGTTCGAGGACAATGCGTTCGGCCGTCTTCTGGCCGATGCCTTTGATTTTCTTGAGGAGAGCGACGTCCTGGCGGGCGATGGTCTGTTCGAGTTCGGCGGGGGCGAGGGAGGAGAGGATGTTGAGGGCGGTGGAGCCGCCGACGCCAGAGACAGAAACGAGGAGTTCGAACAGGCCACGCTCTTTGGGGTCGTGGAAGCCGAAGAGCACCTGGCCGTCTTCCTTCACCTGAAAGTGGGTGTGGATGAGCGCCTCTTTCAGGTCTTTTACCGCGGTGTAGGTGTTGAGGGAAATCTTCACCAGATAGCCCACGCCGTGGCATTCTACTACCAAATGGGTGGGTTCTTTGACGGCGAGGAAGCCGGAAACATAGGCGATCATGACGGCGAAGTTACACGCAGTATGTATTTTAGCCTCTCCCCATCGTGATACGATCGATTCTGAATCAGGTGCGCCCGGCGCATGTTCTTACCGTAATCGGCATTGCGGTGGCAGGGGTGTCGTTGTGGCTGTCGAACCGGCTGGTGCAGGAACTGGTGGACGCCGAGCGTCGGCGTCTGGGGCTGTATGTGGAGGTGCTGAAGTACAACGCGACGGCCGACAACGGGGAGACGGAGTTCCTGTTCAACAACGTGATACGGCAGTCGAACGCGCTGATCAACGTGCCTACGATCATCACCGATACGACAGGTCTGATTGTGGCAGACAACCTGGACATTGGAGGCGATCCTTCGATGCGCCAACAGTTGGTGGAGCGTGAGCTGGCGGAGATGAAAGCCAACACCAGTCAGCGGCCTCTTGTCATTGAGTATGCTACAGGGCAATATCAGTATCTGTATTTCAGGGAGAACCGGACGATACGGCTGCTGCGGTACTTTCCGTATGTGACACTGCTGATAGTGACGCTGATTCTGGCAGGGGCGGTTTATAACTTCACGGTGTCGTTACGCGACCAGCAAAACCGTGTGTGGGCTGGGCTGGCGAAGGAAACCGCACACCAGCTTGGGACACCGATATCGGGGCTGATGGCGTGGATAGAACTGCTGCGGATGCGGATGGAGGACCAGGCGGCGACGGAGCAGGACACGGAGATTTTGCGCGAGATGGAGGCCGACGTACAGCACCTGCAGAATATTGCAGAGCGGTTCAGCAAGATTGGCTCTGAGCCCGAGCTGACGGTGCAGCCGATACAGCCGATACTGGAGCGGGCGGTACAATATGTGAAAGGCCGCCTGACGCGGAGCGCCAATTTTACGGTGCTGCTGACGAACGAACTGACGCCGGGCTTTCAGGTGGCGCTGAACGCCATTCTGTTTGAGTGGGTGGTGGAGAACCTGATGAAGAACGCGCTGGACGCCATGGCCGGGCAGAAGCAGGGAGCGATAGTGCTGCGGGCCAAGCTGAAAGGGCGGCTGGTGGAGATAGACGTGGAAGACACCGGCAAAGGCATACAGAAGCAGCACCTGAAAGACGTGTTCAAGCCTGGGTTTACGACAAAGAAGCGGGGCTGGGGGCTGGGGCTGAGCCTGTCGCGGCGGATCATCCAGAACTACCACAAGGGCAAAATATTCGTGCGGCGGTCAGAGCCTGGTCGAGGGACGACCTTCCGGATTCTGCTGCCGGTTACAGACCAGACGCAGCGGTCTGTAACACAGGAAAGTACGACCCCGGCGCAGGTTGTCTGATATCGGCGAAACCTGTTACCTTTGCGGCCCGCCTGCGCTGCCACAAGCCAAATGCCTTGTTAACACAAGGGATTTGGGGCTGTCGACAGGCACTATCCGACCCCGTTCCTACGTACTAGAAAGAGCATGCTGACCCGCCGCCAGATTCGAGTAAAGGTATTGCAGGCGTACTATGCGCTGCTGAGTTCCGGCAACACGGCCGGCGACGTGTTCAACCAACTGTTGGACCCGGACTACCGTGAGCTGCGCTCGGCGATGGCCAAGACGCCCGCAGAAGACGGGGAAGATGATGCGGTATTTCTGCGGGAGCTGTACTTCGGTACGCACGCCCACCAGCAGGAGTACGAAGACCTGGTAGGCAGCTGTCTGGAGAACTGGGACCTGTCGCGGATCGCGATGATAGACCGGATTATCCTGATTCTGGGCATCCAGGAAATGTTGCACTGCCAGACGATACCGGTGAAAGTAACGATCAACGAGTATCTTGACATCGCTAAAAATTACAGCACGGAGAAGAGCAGTCAGTTTGTGAACGGCATTCTTGACAAATTGCACAAGCAACTGAAAGAGGCGAACCGGATAGTGAAAACGGGACGCGGTCTGATTGACCCGTCGCCGAAGCCGGAGACGCCCTCGCTGCCTGCCTGACGAACCCCCTCTAAACTGCGCACCCTATGAAATCGAGCACCCGCACTTTCATTGCCTTTCTGTCTGGTATAGCCGTAGGCGCCGCCGCCGGCATTCTGTTTGCCCCCGACAGCGGCAAGAACACCCGCGACAAGCTGAGCTACAAGCTGGACAAATACCTGACCAAGCTGCGCGAAATGCTGGGTCAGGAGAAGTCGGGTGAAAACTTCAGCGAAAGCTACACGCCCGCCGACATTTCGCGGCAGGACCGCAAGAAAGCGGAAGACCTGCTGAAGGAGGTGGAGTCGTTGCTGGACGACATCAAGCAGAACCCCCAAGGCTGATAACAGCCCCCTCTACAACCGATACACTTCGAAGAACAATAACTATGCTCCGTTCCATAGCCCTGGTGCTGGCCGCTGGCATGCTGTTGGCCGCCTGCAACAAGCCAGTAGAACAGGCCCAGACCCCAGTGTCGCAGGCCGCTTACTCTGATCTGGCGGCCGCTGATTCGCTGCCTCCGACCGAAGTGACCTTTGACCGGACCGAATACAACTTCGGCAAAATTGGCGAAGGCGAGAAGATCATGTACACCTTCAAGTTCAAGAACACGGGCAGCCAGCCGCTGCAGATACTGGGTGTGAAGCCCAGCTGTGGCTGCACGGCCCCCGACTGGACGCGCGAAGCCGTGGCTCCTGGGGCAGAAGGGTACATCAAATTTGAGTTTGACAGCCGCGGGCGCGTAGGCATGCAGAAGAAGCAGCTGATCGTAACGGCCAACACGAAGCAGAAGACGCACATTCTGATGTTCAGCGGCGAAGTGCTGGCTGCGACAAGTCAACCTTCCTGATATTTGCTACTTCCCAACAACACAATGACTCTCAACTGGATTATACTGCAAGCAGCCCCCGCGGGCGGCAGCAGCTGGGTGAGCCTGGCTTTCCCGGTGCTTATCTTCGTAGTAATGTATTTCATGCTGATTCGCCCGCAGCAGCAGCGTGCGAAGAAGGAGAAACTCTTCCGTGAAGGCCTGAAGAAGGGCGACAAGGTGATTACGATTGGCGGCCTGCACGGCGTGATCAAGGAGATAGAGGATAAGACGGTGCTGCTCGAAGCCGACAGCGTGAAGCTGCGGTTCGACAAAGCAGCAATCCGTGAGTTGGCCAACCCGGAGCAGAGCCAGCAGAGCTGAGTTTAGCGACCCCGTACCCTCCCGAAGGCGATGACGAGTACTACCTTCCGCTTCGACCGCGATAAGGTATTCCGCATCGCCTTCGCGCTTTTGGTGGCGTCGAGCCTGTGGCTTGTAGTACGGATGCGGCGCGAATACCGGACGACGGTGGCGGTGCCGGTGAAGTATGAGAACCTGCCGACGACACTGAAGCTGTCGCAGCCGCTACCACAGCGGCTGTTTGTGTCTACCAGTGGGGTGGGACACAAGCTGATGCTACAGGCACTGACGGTGAAAAACGATACCTTTCGGGTGGACCTGGCCCTGGCAGTTGCCCGTGGCTACCTGCTGACCGACCAGCTGCGGGGCCCGCTGGAAGAGGCGCTGGGTATGCGTGTGACGACGATACTGCCAGACAGCCTGCAACTGCAGTTTGAAGAAAAGATACGGAAGCGGCTTCCGGTGGTGTTGAAAGGGCAACTGCGGCCGGCGGATGGGTTTGAGTTTCTGGACCCGCCCATTACCGTGCCCGACACAGTGGAAGTAACAGGGACGCGGCGGGAGATAGAGGCGCTGGCAGGGTGGCCAACGGAAGCTTTTGCCCAAGGCGATGTACAGGGGGCATTTCAACGGGTGGTAGACCTGAAACCGAGCGAAGATCTGCTGGTGAGCCCCACGGCGGTGGAGGTGCGTGCCGAAGCAGCGCGGTTTACCGAAGGCAGAATGGAGGTGCCAGTGCGCAAGATTGGCATACCGCAGGGTGCAATGGTACGCCTGGGCAGCGAGTCGGTGTACGTGCGGTTTCTGGTACCGTTTGACCGCTTTGAGCAGGTGCGTGCCGAAGACTTTGAGGTGACGGTAGACCTTTCGCAAGTAACCGACGAGACGGAAGTGTTGGTGCCGAAGCTGGTGCGGCGGCCCCCCGTAGTTCGGAGTGTGGTGATAGAAACGGCGGCACTGTCGTTCGTTATTACGCGGCGCCGATGAAGAAGATCGGTATAACGGGAGGCATCGGCAGCGGCAAGAGCTATGTATGTGGCCTATTGGAACAGCGTGGCTACCCGGTGTACTATGCCGATGCGCGCGCCAAAGCCCTGTACACAGAGAGTGCTGAGCTGAAGCGGCAGATGCTGGCGGTTTTTGGGCCGGAAGTGTACCAGACCGACGGCAGCCTGAACCGCGGGTGGCTGGCCGAGCGTGTGTTCCCAAATCCAGAAGAACTGAAGAAGCTGAACGGCATTGTGCACCCGGCGGTGGCGCTGGATGGCGAACGGTGGTTTGCGGCGCAGGAAGCGCAGGGTGCAAAGGCGGCGTTCTATGAAGCGGCGCTGCTGTTTGAGATAGATGCGCGGGCGCGGTTTGATGCGCTGGTGCTGGTGACAGCGCCGGAAGAACTGCGGGTGCAGCGCGTGGTAGCCCGTGATGGGCTGACGCCCGAAGAGGTGCGGCACCGCATGGCCCGGCAGTGGGCTGATGCCCGAAAGCGTGAGCTTGCCGATTTTGTAATCGAGAACGACGGGCGCGACCTCACGCCCCAGCTGGAAGCACTGCTGGCGCGATACGGCGGTTAACGCTCGGGTCTCAGAGGCGGATGCCGATGACCAGGATGTCGTCTACCTGGGCACGCATGCCTTTCCACTCCTCAATGCGGGTGTCGAGAATCTGGCGCTGCTCTTCCATGGGCAGCTGATGGATTTCGTGGAGGAGGTTCTTGAGGTTCTTGACCATGAACTTCTTGCCGCGCTCGCCGCCAAACTGGTCGCCGTAGCCGTCGGAGAAGGTGTAGAAGACGTCGCCGGGGAGGTAGGAGATGGTGTGGGGGGTGAAGGGGGTACGGTCTTCGTACTGGGCACCGCCGATGGGGAACTTGTCGCCGTCGATCTCGACCATTTCTCCATTGCGGATGTGGAGGAGTGGGCGGTTGGCGGCGGCAAAGATGAGTTCCTGTCGTGCGGGGTCGAGACGCAGGAGGGCGATTTCCATACCGTCCTTTGTTTTGGCCCCTGCTTCTTTCTGGCGCAGGGTTTCCTGCACCTTCAGGTGCAGGGTATCGAGCATCTGTCCGGGCTCGCGGAGGCCCATTTCGCCGATGATCTGGTTCAGGAGGGAGTTGCCCATAACGGACATGATGGCGCCGGGCACGCCGTGGCCGGTACAGTCGGCTCCGACAAGGTAGAGGTAAGGGTCGCGGCGGGAGAACCAGTAGAAGTCGCCGGAGACGATGTCGCGGGGCTTGAAGAGGACAAAGCTGGCGGGAAACCAGTGTGCGATTTCGGTGTGCTGCGGCAGGAAGGCCTCCTGTATGCGCTTGGCATAGGTAATGGAGTCCATGATGTCCTGGTTCTTCTCTTCAATCTCGTGGTAGGCGGCTTCGAGGTTCTCATTGGTGGCCTTGATTTCCTCGTAGGCGTTCTCGATTTCGGCGTTTTTGAGCTTGATTTCCTCGTTGGCCTGCTCGATTTCCTCTTTCTGGCGGACGACCTCGGCGGTGCGCTCTACCACTTTCTGTTCCAGCACACGCTTTTCGGCTTCGAGCTGCGAGAGCCGCCAGCGTACGAACAGATAGACCAAGCCGCCGGCTGCCAGCACATAGAGCGTATAGGCCCACCAGGTGCGGTACCAAGGGGGTAGAATGACGAAGGCGTATTCGCCGACTTCTGACTCCTGCCCATAGATGTTGCGTGCCTGCACCTTGAAGGTGTACTCGCCCTCGGGGAGGTTGGTGTAGCCGCGCTCGGTGCGGGTGTCCCAGGCGGACCAGTCGTCTTCGAAGCCGACGAGACGCCAGCGGTAGAGGTTGCCCTTGCCGTCGTCGAGAAGGTCGAAGCTGAGGGCGCCGAAAGTGAAGGTGAGGTTGTTGTCGGCGTAGAGGAGTTCGGGGAAGGTTTCCTGAAAGGCAATGCCGGAGCTGTCGCCTGGGAAGCCTGCACCCGCGAAGAGGAGGGAGTCGTTGGCCGTGACGCCGAGGACGGCGGTGGTGAAGGCGGCCTTCCAGCGCTTGGGCAGGTCGGGGTTGTAGCGGATGATACCGTCGTCGCCGCCGATCCAGACGACAGGGGGATTGGCCTCGGAAGCGGGATCGGGATAGATGAAGCGGGTGGCGAAATAATTGAGGCGGGTGAGCTCGGAGCGTTTGACCCGGAAGGTGTTTTGCGGGCCTGGGGTGGCAATCATGAGCTCGATGTCGGCATCGGGGTGGTTAGGGCCTGCACGTAGCCAGATGCGTTCGCCGGAGGGTTCGGGGTAGAGGAAGGAGACGGTGTGGGAGCTGTCGGCATATTCTTTACCGAAAGCTGGATCCGGGATAAAGCGGCGGCGGGCGGGGTCCCAGCGGCGGAGGCCGAAAGTGCCTGCAAGAAGCGTTTGTCCGCGGAGGCGGAAGGCCAGGGCATTGGGGTCGGAGAAGCCCATTTCGGGGGTGATGGGCGTTACGGAGGGCTCGGGCGTGTTGAGGTTGACATGCAGGAGCGTTTGTTGACCGTCGCCAAGCCAGAGTACGCCATCTTCGGCGGGTGTGATGCGGCGGACCGGGATTTCCACGCCGGGCAGCATGGCTGGCACTGACCAGTGCCGGCCATCGTAGGCAGCGATGCCCAGACCGGTGGCCAGGCCCACGAGTACGCGGTCGTCGCTGTCCTGGTAGAGGCTGAAGGCATTGACGTTCTGGCCGTTGATGTAGATGAGGTGGGGCTGGTCGTTGTGGAGCTCCATAAGGCCGGCTGTAGTAGCGGCGAGCAGGGTTCCTTTTGCCTCCAGCAGCTGCCATACCTGGGTATTGATACCCTTGAGTGGCTGCCAGCGGGCGGGCATGCCGGGTGCCGCGGGAATCATGCGGAAAAGCCCCACAGAGGTGCCTGCATAGAGCGTGCCTTTGTGCCGCACCATGCTGTAGACGTTACCCAACAGACCAGCTTCCTGCCCAAAGCGGGTAAAGGGAGAAGGAAGCTCTACGTGGGCGAGGCCCTTGTCGAGGGCCAGCCAGAGGGAGCCTTGACGGTCGGGCAGGAGGTAGTGTACGTTGTTGTCGAGCAGCCCTGTTTCAGTATTGATGACCTGCACGATGGCCCCTGCGCGGTTGATAACGATGACGCCGCCACGGAGGGTGGCGAAGGCAAAGAGACCACCGGGAAGGGCTGTGCCATGGTACACCTGGGCGGTGTCGAGAAAGGCGGCGGCAGGACTGGGGAAGGGCATGAACCCTTCGGTACCGAGGACCAGCAGCCCCAGTTTGCGGGTGCCAAGCAGTACCCGCTCGTCGTCGTACCGGACGATGGCGTCGAGGCGTTCGCCCGCAAAGACTTCACCTCCAGGAACGGGAATCAGGCGGCCATCGATGATGCGCTGGAGGCCCACGCCGATTTCTCGAACATATGGAATGCCGCCTACTACAAAAAAGGTGTGAAAGGCGTCGGAGCCGTCGCGGGTGCGCCAGACCTTGATATCAGTGCCTACCTCGGTTTCGGCATAGCGTACGATGTGGGTGCCGATGTTGAGGTAGACGTACTGGTCGGTGGTATGGATCTGCCAGACATTCTGAAAGTTCTGGAGAGAGTCGGGGAGGTCGTCGCGGAGGGATGAGAAGAAATAGGAACCAGTGGCAGTAGGCCTGAGGACGCCAAATTCGCCCTCTGCGCCTACATATATAAAGCCACGATCGTTAATGGCGAGGCCGCGTACCTTACGCCCTGCTACGGGGACGCGTTGCCATTGCTGCTGTCCATTGTAGATGACAACGCCATTGTTGTTGGCGAAGTAAAGGGTGCCCCGGCGGTCTTGCACCGCTCCCCAGTTTTGGGCGTCTTCGCGGTATTCTTTCGGGGAGAAATTGCGCAGAAAGGGGCGTCCGGCCTCGGAAGGCTGTGCCCACAGGTATGTGGGGCCGCAAATGAGACAGAGTAAGACAGCCAGCAGAGGGGCAACAGAGGACTTTGCCATGGTGCAAATTAACCAATCGGGCCAAGGGGCCAAGGATTGGAGGCAAGCGCTGTGCCAGTATAGGGCTGGCCGGAGTGGTCAGCGGGCAAAAATGCGGCGATAGATGGGTTTGCGCAGGGCAAACTGGAGCCACATGGCTGGGTAGAGCAGGGGGGTGAGCCAGCGCCAGCCCGCCTGGAACTCGATGTCATCGATAATGATGCTGGAGCCATCGGGCTGGGGCAAAATGCGGTGGCTGTGGTGCCAACTGGAGAGAAAGAAGGGCAGTGTGGTGCCAACGTCGGTGAAACGCCATTCGTCGGGGCCAGTCTGGTATTCGGTGATGTGGCTTATCCAGAGTTGCGTGAAGAGCAGGAAAGAGAGGCGGATGTGGACCTGGTGGCCAGGGAGGTTGCCGTCGTAGCGGAGGAGGGTTACCTTTGGGAAGGGCGGTGCGAGGCGCTGAAAGAGCTGCTGATTGAAACCAGCGAAGACCTGTGGGGCGGACTGGCCGACGTGAGTGGAGAGGCGTAAGTGCATGTAGCGATGTGCAGGAGGCAAAAGAATAAGGGCTGAAAGGCGGCCAAAAGTTTCCACACTGGTGGAAATAATCGGGGGGCTGGGCGGCTGATAAAGTGGCAGCACAGGGGTGTGGAGGAGGAAAAGCGGCTGGGGCTAGTGCGGGGAAAGTGGCAGAAGGGGTCGGGAAGGGCAAAAAAGTAGAATATGTATTGACATAAGAGAAGTGTTCCGCTACCTTTGCAGTCCTGTTTCGAAAAGCCTGTCGTAGCACAGATTATGCCAACCATTCAGCAGCTTGTGCGCCTCGGCCGCACCGCGGTACTAACCAAGAGCAAGTCTCCCTCGCTGGACAACTGTCCTCAGCGTCGTGGAGTATGTGTACGTGTATACACGACGACCCCCAAGAAGCCGAACTCGGCGCTGCGTAAAGTAGCGCGTGTTCGACTGACGAACGGCAAGGAAGTAAACGCCTACATCCCCGGTGAAGGCCACAACCTCCAGGAACACAGCATCGTGCTGGTTCGCGGTGGTCGTGTGAAGGACCTTCCCGGTGTACGTTATCACATCGTACGTGGTGCGCTGGATACCGCAGGTGTCAACGACCGCAAGCAAGCGCGCTCGAAGTACGGGACGAAGGTTCCGAAGAAAGGCGCAGCAGCCCCGGCTAAAGGTGCACCGAAGAAGAAATAAGGACAGGCAGAAGTAGAAACACCGTTCAAGACACAGCGTCATGCGTAACCGTCCCGCCCCCAAGCGCTACAAGACTCCCGATCCGAAGTACGGTAGCGAGATCCTGGCCGCCTTCGTCAACAAACTGATGTTTGACGGCAAGAAGTCGATTGCCTACACGATCCTGTACGATGCCCTGGATATCGTAGAGAAGCGCACCCAGCTGAATGGTCTGGAAGCGTTTGAAACCGCCCTGAACAACATCATGCCTGCCGTAGAAGTACGCAGCCGTCGTGTGGGTGGTGCTACGTTCCAGATTCCGACTGAAATCCGCCCGAAGCGTCGTATATCGCTGGGCATGAAGTGGCTGATTGACTACAGCCGCAACCGTGGTGAAAAGACCATGCGCGAGCGTCTGGCTGGCGAAATCGTCGCCGCCTCGAAAGGTGAAGGTGCTGCCGTGAAGAAGAAGGAAGACACCCACCGCATGGCTGAAGCTAACAAGGCATTCTCGCACTTCAAGTTCTAAGTCACCGCCCCCGAAAACATCTCATCCGGTCTTTCTGACCGATTGTTCTTTGACAGATGAAAAAGGTTGATCTGCAGCACACGCGCAACATTGGTATTGTTGCGCACATCGACGCCGGTAAAACGACCACTACCGAGCGTATTCTCTACTACACTGGCTTGGTACACAAGCTGGGTGAAGTGCACGACGGCGCTGCTACCACCGACTGGATGGAGCAGGAAAAAGAGCGCGGTATCACCATCACTGCTGCTGCCGTAACCACGTTCTGGAAGAACACCGAAACGAACGAAGATTACCGCGTTAACATCATCGACACCCCTGGCCACGTAGACTTTACGGTGGAAGTGGAGCGCTCGATGCGTGTACTGGACGGTGCGGTATCGCTGTTCTCGGCTGTTGACGGCGTAGAGCCCCAGTCTGAAACGGTATGGCGTCAGGCCACGAAGTACAAGGTGCCCCGCATCTGCTTCGTAAACAAGATGGACCGCATTGGTGCTGACTTTTTCAACGTAGAGAAGCAGATCCGTGAAATGCTGGGCGGTAACCCCGTGCCCCTGCAGGTTCCCATTGGCGCTGAAGACCAGTTCAAGGGCGTAGTGGACCTGATCCACAACCGTGCCATCGTATGGAACGAGGACGACAAGGGCATGACCTGGAAGGAAATTCCGATTCCTGCCGACCTGGTAGAAGAAGTACAGCACTGGCGCCAGAACCTCATCGAGAAGGTTGCTGAGTACGACGAGAAGCTGCTGGAGAAATTCTTCGAAGACCAGAACAGTATCACCCCGAACGAAATCCGTGCTGCCCTGCGCGCTGCTACGCTGGACATGTCGATCCAGCCCCTGATGTGCGGCAGCTCGTTCAAGAACAAAGGTGTACAGGCTATGCTGGATGCCGTTACGTTCTACCTGCCCGCTCCTGCGGACATTGAGGACGTAAAAGGTATTCACCCTGACACCGAAGAAGAACTGATCCGCAAGACGGACGTGAGCGAGCCTTTCTCGGCCCTCGCATTCAAGATCATGACAGACCCCTTCGTAGGTCGTCTGGCGTTCTTCCGTGTATACTCGGGCCGTCTGGACGGTGGCAGCTATGTGCTGAATACCCGTAGCGGCAACAAGGAGCGTATTTCCCGCATCATGCAGATGCACGCCAACAAGCAGAACCAGATTGACTTCGTAGAAGCTGGTGACATTGCTGCTGCTGTTGGTTTCAAGGACATCCGCACTGGGGATACCCTCTGCGCTGTAGAGCATCCGATTGTGCTTGAGAGCATGACCTTCCCCGAGCCCGTTATCGAGAAGGCCATTGAGCCCAAGACCCAGGCTGACGCCGACAAGATGGGTGTTGCCCTTGGCAAACTGTCTGAAGAAGATCCGACCTTCCGTGTGAAGAGTGACGAGGAGTCTGGCCAGACGATCATTGCCGGTATGGGCGAGCTTCACCTGGAAATCATCGTAGACCGTATGCGTCGCGAGTTCAAGGTAGAAGTAAACGAAGGCCAACCCCAGGTTGCCTACCGCGAGACGATCACCAAGAACGTCCAGCACCGCGAGACCTACAAGAAGCAGACCGGTGGCCGTGGTAAGTTCGCTGACATCCAGGTGGAGTTCATGCCTAACGAAATGGGCAAGGGCTTCGAGTTCGTGAATGAAATCAAGGGTGGCTCGATTCCTAAGGAATTCATCAGCCCGATTGAAAAGGGTATTCGCAACGCGATGAACGAAGGTATCATCGCTGGTTTCCCTGCACAGGATATCAAGGTTCGTCTGTATGACGGTTCGTACCACGATGTGGATTCGGACGCACTGTCATTCGAACTGGCTGGCCGTTACGCTTTCCGTGAAGCCTGCCGCAAGGCAAGCCCGGTTCTTCTGGAGCCGATCATGAAGGTGGAAGCCGTAACGCCGGAAGAGTACATGGGTGCTATTGTTGGTGACCTCAACAAGCGCCGCGGTCAGATTGGCTCCATGGGCGACCGTGGCAATGCCAAGGTGATTTCGGCTCTGGTACCCCTGTCGGAAATGTTTGGTTACGTAACCCAGCTCCGTACGCTGAGCTCGGGCCGTGCCAGCTCCACGATGGAATTCAGCCACTACGAAGTAACACCTCGGAACGTACAGGATGAGGTAGTTGCCAAGTCGAAAGGCGTAAAAGAAAAAGTATAAGCGTCCCACATTTCAGGTTCCCGCACAGAAACGAATCGCTATGACGCAAAAGATTCGCATCAAGCTGAAGAGCTACGACCACAATCTGGTCGACCGCAGCGCCGAGAAGATCGTGAAGACGGTCAAAGGTACAGGCGCAGTAGTAAGCGGCCCCATTCCGCTGCCTACTGAAAAGAGCATCATCACTGTGAACCGCTCTCCCCACGTGAACAAGAAGTCGCGTGAGCAGTTCCAAGTGAGCAGCCACAAGCGCCTGATCGACATCTTCAGCAGCAGCACCAAAACGGTGGACGCGCTGATGAAGTTGGAACTGCCGACTGGCGTTGATGTAGAGATCAAAGTTTAACCTGTTTATCTGTTACCAATTCAAGCCATGCCTGGACTTATAGGTAAAAAACTCGGGATGACGAGCCTGTTCGACGAGAGTCGCAAGCAGGTTGCGTGTACCCTCATCGAGGCCGGCCCTTGTGTTGTAACGCAGCTGAAGTCGCTCGCGACGGATGGCTACGATGCAGTGCAGCTTGGCTACGGTGAAATGAAGGAGAAGAACACGTCCAAGCCGCTGGCAGGCCACTTTGCAAAAGCTGGTACTGCGCCGAAGCGCCATCTGCACGAGTTCGACCTGAACCCCGCCAACTACAAGCTTGGCGATGAGATTACGGTTGATCTGTTCGCAGTAGGTGAGTTCGTCGACGTAGTAGGCACGAGCAAGGGTAAAGGCTTCCAGGGTGTTGTGAAGCGTCACGGCTTCAGCGGTGTTGGTGGCCGTACGCACGGTCAGCACAACCGCGAACGTGCTCCCGGTTCAATGGGCGCCAGCTCCTATCCTTCACGTGTATTGAAGGGTAAGCGTCTGCCCGGCCAGATGGGCAATGCCCGCGTGAAAGTACAGAACCTCCAGATCATCAAGGTGTTGCCTGAGAAAAACCTCATCGTTGTCTCTGGTTCCATCCCTGGGCCGAAGGGTTCTATTGTCTACATCGAGAAGTAAGCCGTTGACTGAAAACGCCGCATTGCGACAATACCCATGGAAGTAAACGTCCTCAACATACAAGGCAAAGCCACCGGTAGTAAGGTGACACTCTCTGACGAGGTGTTCGCCATTGACCCGAGTGACCACGCCATCTACCTGGATGTGCGCCAATATATGGCACACCAGCGCCAGGGTACTCATAAGGTGAAAGGCCGCGGTGAAGTTGCAGGCTCTACCAAGAAGCCTTACAAGCAGAAGGGCACTGGCAACGCACGTCAGGGTCATAAGCGCAGCCCGCTGCACCGCCATGGTGGTACCATGCAAGGTCCGGTACCCCACGAGTACGATTTCAAGCTGAACAAGAAAGTCAAGCGTCTGGCCCGCCGGAGTGCTCTGAGCTACAAGGCTCGTGAGAACCAGATTCTGGTAGTTGACGCTATGAGTTTCAGCGAACCGAAGACCAAGACGTTCGCCGACATTCTGGGCAAACTGAACGTAGCCGAGAACAAGGTGCTGGTGGTGACGAACCAACTGGATGTGAACCTGCTGCGTAGCGGCCGGAACATCCCTGGTGTCAGCATCCTGCACGTTGGTGAGCTGAATACGTATGACATCGTCAATGCCGAGCGCCTGGTCGTTCTGCAGGACGCTGTTGATTCCATCAACAACACGCTGGCCTGACCACGAAGGAGGATACACTGATGCAAGTTCTCATCAAGCCAATCGTAACTGAAAAGATGACTGCCCTGGGTGAAGCTGCCCAGAAGCAGTATGGCTTCGTGGTAGATCTGGATGCCAACAAGCTGCAGATCAAGAAGGCCATCGAAGAGACCTATGGCGTAACGGTAGTGAACCTGCGTACGGCCATCCAGGCTGCACGTCGTCGCACCCGCTACACCCGCACGGGCTTCATCCACGGCAAAACCAGCCGTACGAAGCGCGCCTATGTGACCCTCGCCGCCGGCCAGGAAATTGATTTCTACAAGAACGCCTAAGCGCCTGAAGTACAATGGCACTACGCAAGTACAAACCAGTAACCCCCGGCACACGCTTCCGCTCGGTAAGTGACTTCGCCGAAGTCACGGCATCGGAGCCCGAGAAGAGTCTTGTTGTGTCGCTCCCCAAGTCGGGTGGCCGTAACAACCAGGGCCGCATGACGATGCGCTATGTTGGCGGTGGCCACAAGCGCAAGTACCGTATTATCGACTTCAAGCGCGAGAAAGCAGGCGTACCCGCCAAGGTTGCCACGATCGAATACGATCCCAACCGCACAGCCCGTATTGCTCTTCTGCACTACGCTGATGGCGAGAAGCGCTACATTCTTGCACCAGATAAACTGAAGGTAGGCCAAACCGTGATGAGCGGTGTAGGCGCCGAGCCTGTAGTAGGCAACTCACTGCCCCTGGGCTCCATTCCGCTGGGTACGGTTATCCACGCGATTGAGCTTCAGCCCGGCCGTGGTGCTGCCCTGGCACGCAGCGCAGGCACTTTCGCCCAGCTGACTGCCAAGGAAGGCCGCTACGTGGTTATCAAGCTTCCTTCTGGTGAAGTTCGTCGTATTCTCTCGACCTGCACTGCCACCATTGGCAGCGTAGGCAACGCAGAGCACTTCAATATTGAGTATGGCAAGGCAGGTCGCAAGCGCTGGCTCGGCCGCCGTCCCCGCACCCGTGCTGTAGCAATGAACCCTGTAGATCACCCAATGGGTGGTGGCGAGGGCCGTGCTTCCGGTGGTCACCCGCGTTCACGCAAGGGTATCCCCGCGAAGGGCTACAAGACCCGGAACCGCAAGAAGGCCAGCAGCAAGTTCATTATCTCGCGTCGTAAAACGAAGTAAGCACCATGCCACGCTCGCTTAAAAAAGGCCCTTTCATAGAGCCCTCCCTGGAACGGAAAATCGACAAGATGAATGAGAACCGTTCAAAGACGGTGCTCAAGACCTGGAGTCGTCGTTCCATGATTACACCTGAGTTTGTGGGCCATACAGTGGCAATCCACAATGGCAACAAGTTCATTCCGGTGTATATCTCGGAGAACATGGTAGGCCACAAACTGGGTGAATTCGCTCCCACGCGTACCTTCAAAGGTCACGCTGGGCAGAAAACCGATAAAGGCAAACGCTAATTCGTTCCCCGACGCCCTTTAAAACTGCCTAGTCATGCAAGTTCAAGAGACGACTAAGCTCACGCGCAAGCAGAAGATCGCATCGGGCGAACCCCGCCCCAACCTCGGGTTGGGCCAGCGGAAGAAGCTCGCTGCCGACGCTCGCAAAGCCGTGCGCAAGACCCAATATTTTGCCTCGCTGCGGAATTTCCCTTCGAGCCCCCGGAAGATGCGCCTTGTGGCTGACATCATCCGTGGCCTGGATGTGACCAAAGCGCTGGCGATTCTGAAGCTGCACCCGCGCCACGCTTCGAAGCCGCTGTTCACGCTGCTGAAGTCGGCCATTGCCAGCTACGAAGAGAAGTCTCAGCAGAGCAACATCGACGCCCTGTTCGTGAAGACGATCACGGTGGATGGTGGCCCGATGCTGAAGCGTCTTCGCCCAGCCCCCCAGGGCCGTGCTTACCGCGTACGCAAGCGCAGCAACCACGTAACCATCTATCTGGGCGTTCGCGGCCAGGAGACGGTAGCGGCTGTGCCTGCTCCTGCCAAGCCCGAGCCGAAGGCTGAAGCCAAGCCTGCTGCCAAGAAGCCCGTTGCCAAGAAGGCAAAAGCTGAAGGTGAAGGCGACGCCAAGCCTGCTGCCAAGAAAAGCACCAAGAAAACGACCAAAGAAGCCTAATACACCCTAAGCACCGTGGGACAGAAAACGCATCCAACCGGTCTTCGCCTTGGTATCATCAAGGGCTGGGAATCCAACTGGTACGGCGGTAAAAACTACGCCGACAAGCTGGTAGAAGACGAGAAGATCCGCACTTACCTGCTGGCGCGCATCCCCAAGGGTGGCATCAGCAAGATTGTGATTGAGCGCACGCTGAAGCGTCTGATCATCACGATCCACACCGCTCGTCCGGGTATTGTCATCGGCAAGGGTGGTGCTGAGGTTGAGAAACTGAAGGAAGAGCTGAAGAAGCTCACCGTCAAGGAAGTGCAGATTAACATCCACGAGGTTAAGCGTCCGGAGCTGGATGCCCGCCTGGTGGCTGAAAATATTGGTCAGCAGCTGCGTGCCCGTATCTCTTTCCGTCGCGCCATGAAGTCGTCTATTGCGGCTGCCATGCGCATGGGTGCAGAGGGCATCAAGGTAATGTGCGCTGGCCGCCTCGGTGGTGCAGAAATGTCACGTACCGAGCAGTATCGCGAAGGCCGTGTGCCCCTGCAGACGCTGCGCGCCAACATTGACTACGCCCAGGCTGTATCGCAAACCATCTACGGTTCGATCGGCATCAAGGTGTGGATCTTCAAAGGCGAAGTATACGGCAAGCCTGACCTGAGCCCCAACGCAGAACCTGCCGTATCCGACAAGGGTGGCAACATGCGTGGTGGTTTCGGTGGCGAGCGTCGTGACCGCAACGACCGTGGTGGTGACCGTCGTGGTGGCCGTGGTGGTGACCGCGGAGGTCGTGGCGGCGACCGTGGTGGCCGTCCTACTGGCGACCGTCGTCCCCGCACCAACAATTAATTGAGGAGGTAAGACGCCATGCTACAACCCAAACGTACTACCTATCGTAAGCAGCAGCGCGGCCGTATTGCCCGTGTTGCTACGCGGGGCGCCGAAATCTCCTTCGGCAGTTTTGCCCTGAAGACGATTGACGAAGGCTATATCACCGCCCGTCAGATTGAAGCTGCCCGTATTGCCCTGACGCGCTTCCTGAAGCGTGAAGGGAAAGTATGGATCCGGATATTCCCCGATAAGCCCATCACGAAAAAGCCTGCAGAGGTACGTATGGGTAAGGGTAAGGGTAACCCCGAATACTGGGCTGCACCCGTAGAACCCGGCCGCATCCTGTTCGAAGCAGACGGTGTACCGCTGTCAGCAGCAGAAGAGGCCATGCGCCTGGCCGCCCAGAAGCTTCCCGTAAAAACCAAGTTTATTGTTCGGAGGGACTATGAAGTCTAAGGATATCCGCACCATGAGCGATGCCGAGTTGGCAACGCAGCTTCAGGAGCAGTCGGCCTTGCTGGCTAGCCTGAAGTACAGCCACGGCCTCTCGCCGATCGAAAATCCGAATCGTCTGTCGGCGATCCGGAAGGACATTGCTCGTATCAAAACTGAACAGCACGCCCGCGTGCTGGCGGGTAAGTCCAACGCCTAACACGTTCCGTACCGAATCCTGCGAATAAGATACAGCCATGAGCGAGCAGCATATACAAGCCGAAGCGACCGAAACCCCTCTGAAGGGCGTTCGCAAGGAGCGTGTGGGCCGCGTGACCAGCGACAAGATGGACAAAACCATCACGGTTGCTGTGGAGCGTAAGGTGAAGCACCCCATTTACGGCAAGTTCATCAAGAAGACGACCAAGTTCCATGCCCACGACGAGCGCGGCGAAGCGCACGTAGGTGATCTGGTACTGATCGTAGAAACGCGTCCGCTGAGCAAAACCAAGCGTTGGAAGCTCAAGCAAGTGATTGAGAAGGCCAAGTAACCCAACCCCGCCATGATCCAGCAAGAATCCCGTCTGAAAGTCGCCGATAACACCGGCGCAAAAGAACTGCTGTGCATCCGTGTGATGGGCGGCAGCAAAGTACGGTATGGCAGCATCGGTGATGTCATCGTTGCTTCTGTGAAGAGTGCTGTTCCCGGGGGTACGGTGAAGAAGGGCGACGTGGTGAAAGCCGTAGTTGTCCGTGCCAAGCGCGCCATTCGCCGCCGTGATGGCAGCTACATTCGTTTCGACGAAAACGCAGCTGTGATCATCAACAACCAAGGTGAACCGCGCGGTACCCGTATCTTTGGCCCCGTGGCCCGCGAACTGCGCGAGAAACAGTACATGAAGATCGTTTCCCTGGCCCCAGAGGTACTCTAAGGCCCAAGCATCCTACCGTTATGCGCCGCACTTCGAACGCAATCCCCAAGCTCCACATCAAGAAGGGCGACACCGTAAAGGTGCTCTCCGGTGATGACCGTGGCCAAACCGGGCGAGTCCTGGTGGTTTTTCCCCGCAAGATGAAAGCCATCGTGGAAGGCCTGAACATGGTAACGAAGCACCAGAAGCCCAACCAAAAGAACCCTCAGGGTCAAGTGGTGCGTCAGGAAGCTCCGCTGCATGTCGCCAAACTGCAGCTGATCGAGCCCAAGACTGGCAAGCCCACCCGTATCGGTCGTGAAAAGACTGAAAAAGGCTGGGTGCGTGTCAGCAAGAAAACTGGCAACAAAATCGACTAATACTCTCCGCCCAACGTCAAACAGCTATGTCTTACAAAGTCCGCCTCAAGGATGAATACCGCAGCCGGATTGTAAAAGAGCTTCAGGAGAAGTTCAACTACAAGAACGTCATGCAGGTGCCTCGCCTGGAGAAGATTGTCCTCAACCGTGGTGTTGGGGCTGCCGTAGGCGATAAGAAGCTGCTGGACCAAGCGGTTCAAGACTTCAATCTGATTGCCGGCCAGAAGCCGATAATCACCAAGTCGAAGCGCGATATCTCAAACTTCAAGCTTCGCAAGGGCATGCCCATTGGCTGCAAGGTTACCCTTCGCCATGACCGCATGTATGAATTTCTTGATCGCCTGATCACCCTCGCAGCCCCTCGTATGCGCGATTTCCGTGGTCTGCCTGATAAAGGCTTCGACGGAAAAGGCAACTACACCATGGGTGTGAAAGAGCAGATCATCTTCCCGGAAATCGATGTGGATAAAGTCTACAAAATATCCGGCTTCGATATCACGTTTGTAACCACTGCCCCAACCGACGAAGAAGCCTACGAGCTGCTGAAATCGTTTGGCATGCCCTTCAAGAGCACCGAAAAGACCAACGCCTAACACCGCTATGTCTAAGAAGTCCGTTATCGCCCGTCAGGCCAAGCGCGAGAAAATGGTAGCGCTGTACGCGGAGCGTCGCAAAGCCCTCAAGGAGGCAGGTGAATGGATCAAGCTGGCCGAGCTCCCCCGCGACTCCAGCCCTGTTCGCCTCAAGAACCGCTGTAAAGTAACGGGTCGTCCCCGCGCCTACATCCGGAAGTTCGGCCTGTGCCGTAACATGTTCCGTCTCATGGCGCTGGAAGGCAAAATCCCCGGTGTAACCAAGGCTAGTTGGTAATTACAAATCAGGCATCACGCCACCTCACGAGATATCGTCATGAGTACTGATACCATTGCAGATCTCCTCACCCGCATTCGCAACGCCTCGGCTGTTCGCAAGCGCATTGTTGAGATTCCTGCCTCGAATATGAAGCTGGGCATCGTTCAGGTCCTGCACGACATGGGCTACATCGCCGGCTATAAGCTGGTGGAGAACGACAACCACGGCCAGGGCACCCTCAAGGTTGCGCTGAAATACGACCGTCTCACCAAAGAGCCGGCCATTACCAAAATCGTTCGTGTCAGCAAGCCTGGCCTGCGTCAGTTCACCGGTGTAGCCGATATGCCGCGTGTGATGAACGGTCTGGGCATCGCCATCCTCACCACCTCGCGCGGCATCATGACCGGCAAGCAGGCGAAGGAATTGGGTGTGGGCGGTGAAGTTCTGTGCTACGTCTATTAATCCAGGAGGCCCAGAAACACTATGTCTCGCATCGGAAAAGCAACGATCACGCTCCCCAAAGGCGTATCCTATACATTCGCTGACAGCCTGGTAACGGTTAAAGGCCCGAAGGGCGAGCTGAAGCAACAGCTCGAGTACGGCTTTGACATTGCCAACGACAACGGCGTACTCACTGTAGTGCGCCCCACCGACCAGAAGCGCCACCGTGCGCTTCACGGCCTCTACCGTGCCCTGATCAATAACATGGTAAAGGGTGTGTCTGACGGCTATGAAGTGCAGATGGAACTGATTGGTGTAGGTTACCGTGCCGAAGTCAAGGGCAACTACATTGATCTTTCGCTGGGTTACTCGCACAGCACGTACTTCATGCTGCCTGCCGAGATTACCGCTACGACCGTAACGGAAAAAGGTCAGGCTCCTCGCTTGATTCTGAAGTGTATTGACAAACAACTCCTCGGCCAGGTAGCCGCCAAAATCCGCCGCCTTCGTTCGCCCGAGCCTTACAAAGGCAAAGGTATCCGCTTCGTGGGTGAGCAGGTACGTCGCAAGGCAGGTAAGGCAGCAGGCAAAGGCAAAAAGTAACCGACCATGGCAATCGCAAGCACTACTAAAACTGCGCGGCGGGAGCGGATCAAGAAAGGCATCCGCAAGCGCGTCCGTGGTACCGCAGAGCGTCCGCGTCTCAGCGTATTCCGGTCCAACACCGCGATTTATGCCCAGATTATTGACGACGAGCGTGGAATTACCCTCGCAAGTTGCTCATCTCGAATCAAAGGTGTATCTTCGCAGCCCGGTTCGAAAACTGAAAAGAGCCATCAGGTTGGCAAACTCCTTGCGGAGAAGGCCAAAGCCGCTGGTGTCGAAAAGGTTGTATTCGACCGTAATGGTTACATGTATCACGGCCGCGTGAAGGCTCTTGCCGAAGGCGCCCGTGAAGGAGGTCTGGTATTCTAAATCGCACACTCGACAATCCTCATGATTGCAAGCTATAAAAGGGTAAAACCCGTCGAGAGTGAGCTGAAAGAGCAGCTCGTGGCCGTACAGCGTGTGGCCAAGGTGGTCAAAGGTGGTCGCCGCTTCTCCTTCAGCGCCATCGTTGTTGTCGGTGATGGCAATGGCGTGGTAGGTTACGGACTTGGCAAAGCCAATGAAGTGACGAATGCCATCTCCAAAGGCATTGAAGACGCCAAGAAGAATCTGGTGAAGGTACCTGTACTGAATGGCACGGTACCCCACGAGATTGAAACCAAGTTCGGTGCTTCCAAGGTGATCCTGAAGCCTGCCGCTCCTGGTACTGGTGTACTGGCCGGTGGTGCCATGCGCAAAGTGCTGGAAAGCGCCGGTATCAAGGACGTACTGGGCAAGTCGCAGGGCAGCACCAACCCTCACAACGTTGTGAAGGCTACGCTCCAGGCACTGGCTGAAATGCGCGACCCGCATTCCGTAGCACGTCTGCGTGGCATTCCAATGTCTAAAGTGTTCAAAGGTTAATCCGCGAAAGCGATTCGCTATACATCATGGCGCTGCTCAAGATTAAACAGGTTAAGAGCCTGATCGACCGCCCGAAAGACCAGAAGGCCACCATGCGCTCGCTGGGTCTGGGCAAGATGAACCGTGAGGTGGTGAAAACCGCTACTCCGGCACTTATCGGGATGATTCGTAAAGTTAGCCATTTGGTTACCGTAGAGGAGGTACAGCAATGAACCTGAGCAATCTTACTCCCGCCCCCGGTTCGCGCAAGGACCGCATCCGCATCGGCCGTGGTCCTGGATCTGGTAAAGGCGGCACCTCTACCAAGGGTCACAAGGGTAGCCAGTCTCGTGCCAGCTATTCGGCAAAAGAAGGTTTTGAAGGTGGCCAGATGCCTCTTCAGCGCCGTCTGCCGAAGTTTGGTTTCAAGAATCCCTTCCGTGTAGAATACCAAGCAATCAACCTGGATCGTATCCAGGACCTTATGGAAGCCCGTCCCGACCTGAAAGGTCAGGAATTGTCTCCTGAGGTATTGCTGGCCAACGGTCTGATCAGCACGCTCCGCAAGCCCTTCAAGGTGCTTGGCCGTGGAGAGCTGAACATGGCTGTTACGGTATATGCCCACAAATTCAGCGACTCAGCCACCAAAGCGATTGAAACCGCGGGTGGCAAAACCATCGTCATCGAGTAACCTCGCATGAAAGGCCTGTTCGAAACCCTACGGAACATTTTCCGGATCGAGGAGCTCCGCAGTCGGATCATCTACACGCTGGCTTTGCTGGCTGTATTCCGCTTTGGTTCCTTCGTTATCCTGCCGGGACTTGATTCCGCAGCGCTGGAAGCATCCTTTAACAGTTCACAAGGCCAAGGCGTTCTTGGCATTGTGAACCTGTTTGTAGGGGGGGCCTTCTCACGTGGCGCTATTTTCGCGCTGGGCATCATGCCCTACATTTCTGCTTCTATCATCATTCAGCTGGCTACGACTGTAGTACCCAGTCTGCAGAAACTTCAGAAGCAGGGTGAAAGCGGCACGCGAACTATTAACCAGTACATGCGCATGCTGACCATCGTTATCACGATGCTGCAGGCAGGTGCATATCTGGCTAACCTCCGCACGCAGTTCCCCAATGCTGTTATTGCTTCGCCCGGTCTGTTTGCCTTTACCACTATCGTTTGTCTTACCGCTGGTACGATGTTTTTGATGTGGCTTGGTGAGCGTATTACCGAGCGTGGTATTGGCAACGGTGTATCACTGATCATTGCCATCGGCATCATTGCTGAGCTGCCACTGGCGCTTATCAATGAAGCTACCACTAACAAGCCGCTGATTTTCTTTGTTGAAATCGTAGCGCTCATCTTTATCACCGCTTTCGTAATTCTGCTGACGCAGGGTACACGTAAAATCCCGGTGAACTATGCACGCCGCATGGCGGGTAACAAGATGATGGGTAGCATGATGTCGAATGTGCGTCAGGTGATACCGCTGAAGCTCAACATGGCGGGTGTAATGCCTATCATCTTTGCCCAGTCCTTGATGTTCATTCCGGCTACGCTGTTTCAATACATCGCAAACCAGAATCAGAACAGCACGGTTGCCGTTTCTTTGTACAATACCTTTGCGGATCCCGCTGGTATCATTTACAATGTGATTTTCGTTACGCTCATTATTGTATTCACCTACTTCTACACGGCTGTAATGGTGAATCCCAATGATATGGCCGAGAATCTGAAACGCAATGGTGGTTTTATTCCTGGCGTTAAGCCTGGCAAGAAAACCAGTGAGTACATTGATGCGATCATTACGCGAATTACACTCCCTGGGGCCTTTTCGCTTGCTTTCATTGCGCTCCTTCCAGCGATCGTTCGCAGCTTTGGGGTTAGCAGCCAGTTTGCTCAATTCTTCGGCGGTACCAGTATTCTCATCATGATTGGTGTAGTGCTGGATACTCTGGAGCAGATTGAGAGCTACCTGAAAAACCGTCACTACGATGGGTTGATGGGTACTGGCCGTGGTGGTTCTACTACCCGTGCACGCAACCAAGTTGGCGCAACTGTTTAATACTGTACATTCTAGATGCAAGGCGTAATCCTAAAAAAAGAGAGCGAAATCGATGCCATCCGGGCAGCGTCGCAACTCGTGGGCAAAACGCTCGGCGAGGTTGCGAAGCGTATTGCCCCTGGGGTCGACACGCTTTCACTGGATATCGTTGCAGAAGAATATATTCGGTCGAATGGTGGCATTCCAGCCTTCAAGAATTACGTTTACGATAGTGACGTATTCCCTTTTCCCGGAACGCTTTGCATCTCGGTTAACAACGAGGTTGTGCATGGTATTCCCGACAAGGGACGTATTCTGAAGGACGGAGATGTTGTCAGCGTTGACTGTGGTGTGAAACTCAATGGCTACTATGGCGACTCAGCCTACACGTTTGCGGTAGGTGATGTCAAGCCAGAGGTACTCCAGCTGTTGAAAGTCACCAAGGAATCACTGTATCTCGCTATAGACCAAGCGGTCGAAGGTGCTCGGCTCGGAGATGTGTCTGCGGCTGTCCAAACACATGTTGAGCGCTACGGTTTCGGGATTGTTCGCGAAATGGTAGGCCACGGTTTGGGTGCAAATCTTCACGAGCCACCGGAAGTGCCGAATTACGGTCGGCGTGGAAACGGTATGAAATTGAAACAGGGTTTGGTTATCGCTATCGAGCCTATGATTAATCTGGGCAAAGCCGGGATTATTCGTGGGGATGATGGCTGGACGATCCTGACTGTCGACGGCCTTCCGTCGGCGCATTTCGAACACACTGTCGTTGTCCGTAAGGGCAAAGCGGAGATTCTGTCCACCTTCGACTTTATCGAAAACTGATGGCCAAGCAATCCTCCATACGAGTTGACGGTGTGATACTGGAAGCCCTTCCCAATGCTACCTTTAAGGTGGAGTTGGAGAATGGTCACCAGATTCTCGCCCATATCTCAGGCAAGATGCGGATGCACTACATCAAGATCCTGCCTGGTGATAGAGTAACTGTTGAAATTTCACCTTACGACCTCTCCAAAGGTCGCATCGTTTACCGTTTTAAGTAATCTTCTACCTTCTCTCCACGCCATGAAAGTGCGAGCAAGCGTCAAAAAACGCAGTGCGGACTGTAAGATTGTTCGGCGTAACGGCAAAGTTTACGTCATCAACAAGAAGAACCCGAAGTTTAAGCAACGTCAAGGCTAAGCGACTATGGCACGCATCGCGGGCATCGATATCCCCAAAAACAAGCGCGGCGAAATCGCGCTGACCTACATCTACGGCATTGGCCGTAGCACCGCCCAGAAAATTCTGGATGCGGCCGGTGTGGACCGCAACAAGCGTGTCCAAGACTGGAATGACGACGAAACCGGTCAGGTTCGTCAAATTCTGACCGACAACTACAAGGTTGAAGGCCAGCTCCGCGCTGAGGTAGCGCTGAATATCAAGCGTCTGGTGGATATCGGTTGCTACCGTGGCCTGCGCCACAAGCGTGGTCTGCCGGTTCGTGGCCAACGCACCCGTACCAACGCCCGTACTCGCAAAGGCAAGCGTAAGACTGTAGCCGGCAAGAAGAAGGCAACCAAGTAATCTGCACAGACCCCTACAAGCTTAATCGATAGGCATCATGGCTAAAACCGCTGCAAAGCCTAAGAAGAAGGTAAGAGTCGAGCCGGAAGGCATCGTCTTCATTACTTCTTCCTTCAACAACATTATCGTAACGGTTACTGACAAGGTTGGTAACACGATTTCCTGGGCATCTGCTGGTAAAGCAGGCTTTAAGGGCTCGAAGAAGAACACGCCTTATGCTGCACAGGTAGCAGCGACTACCTGCGGCAAGGAAGCCTACGATCTGGGTCTGCGCAAGGCCGAGGTGTTTGTGAAGGGCACCGGTTCAGGACGCGAGAGCGCCATTCGGGCCATCAACGCTGTAGGTATCGAGGTTACGATCATTCAGGACATTACGCCGCTGCCGCACAACGGCTGCCGTCCTCCCAAGAAGCGTCGCGTATAATTACTTGACAGCAGAGATTTAAAGAAATGGCACGCTATACAGGTCCCAAGCAGAAGATTGCCCGCCGTTACAAGGAGCCGATTTTCGGTTTCTCCAAGGCGTTGGAGCGTAAGAACTACGCGCCTGGCCAGCACGGCAAAACCCGCCGCAGCAAGCAGAGTGAGTACGCTGTCCAGCTGCTCGAGAAGCAGAAGGCCAAGTTCATTTACGGTGTACTGGAGCGTCAGTTCCGCATTGCGTTCCAGCATGCTTCGCGTAAGGCTGGCAACACGGGCGAGAACCTGCTCCAATTCCTCGAGTCGCGTCTCGACAACGTAGTTTACCGCATGGGTTTTGCGCCTACTCGTCGTGCTGCGCGCCAGCTGGTAGGCCACAAGCACATCGAGGTGAATGGTCACGTTGTAAATATTCCTTCTTTCCAGGTTAAGCCCGGCGACATCGTCACCGTACGTGAGCGCAGCAAGACCTTGGAAGCAATTCAGAACAGCGTAGCCGCTCGTGCAGCTCGTTTCCCCTGGATTGACGTAAACAAGCAGGAGCTTTCTGGCAAGTATCTTAACCTGCCGGAGCGTGAGGCAATTCCTGAGAATATCCAGGAGCGTCTCATCGTCGAGCTTTACTCGCGTTAATCCTGATTTTTACCACAAACCCCGCAGACCGAACCCCTATCATGTCGCTGCTTCAGTTTGTCATGCCCGAGAAGGTAGTCATGGAGAAAGCCCAAGACTACTATGGCAAGTTTCTTTTCCGTCCGCTCGAGCCTGGCTACGGAACAACCGTAGGCAACGCCCTGCGCCGTGTTCTTCTGAGCTCACTCGAGGGTCATGCGATTACGTCAGTGAAGATCCCCTCTGGCGTAGAGCATGAGTTCAGCACCATCCCCGGTGTTATCGAGGACATGGTAGACATCGTCCTGAACCTCAAAGGTGTTCGCCTGAAGAAGCTGATGGATGGCGAGAACAAGATTTTCGTTTCCATCAAGGGACAGGAAGTGTTCACGGCTGGTGATATTGCCAAGAACACGTCTGCTTTTGCCGTCACCAACCCCGACCATGTTATTTGCCACCTTGGCAAGAACGTGCAGTTGGACGTTGAGTTGACTGTCGGCAAGGGTCGTGGCTATCGTCTGGCCGACGACAACAAGACGGCTGACATGGCCTTTGGTGAAATCGCCATCGATTCGATCTTCACGCCCATCAAGAACGTGAAGTATACGGTGGAGAACACCCGCGTGGAACAGCGCACCGACTACGAACAACTGATTCTTGAAGTAACGACCGACGGGACGATTGATCCTGAGGACGCACTGAAGGAAGCAGCCAATATCCTGATCAAGCACCTGATGCTGTTTAGCGACAGCACCATTGAGCTGAAGACAGAGCAGCCTGCCGTACGCAAGGAAGTTGATGAAAACTTCCTGCAGATGCGCAAGCTCCTCAAGACGTCGCTCTCCGAGCTCGATCTGTCGGTACGTGCCTACAACTGCCTCAAGGCTGCTGAAATCCGTACGCTGGGCGATCTCGTCAGCTACAACATTGCCGATCTGCTCAAATTCCGCAACTTCGGGAAGAAGTCGCTTTCGGAGCTGGAGGAACTTGTCGCAAGCAAGAACCTCACCTTCGGCATGGATGTCACGAAGTACAAACTGGAAGAAGAATATTAAGCCAACCCTCTCTGACCCGCTGAAACGCCATGCGCCACGGAGATAAAATCAACAACCTCGGCCGTACGTACTCGCATCGTCAGGCGATGCTGGCAAATATGGCCAACTCGCTTATCGAGCATAAGCACATTCGTACCACCCTGGCCAAGGCCAAGGTGCTGCGCAAGTACGTAGAGCCCCTGATCACGAAGTCGAAGAGCGACACCACGCACAGCCGTCGTATCGTTTTCTCGTACCTCCAAAACAAGGACGCCGTGAAGACCCTTTTCACGGAAGTTGCCCCCCGCATCATGAACCGTCCCGGTGGTTACACCCGGATTCTCAAGCTGGGCATCCGTCCTGGCGATGCTGCCGAAATGGCACTGATCGAACTGGTTGATTACAACGAGTTCCTGCCTACCGGTGGTGAGAAGAAGGCTACCCGTCGTGGTCGTCGTGCTGGTTCGCCGAAGAAAAAAGCTGATGCCGCCCCTAAGGCAGCAGATGCTGGCGAAACCTCGGCAGAAGCCTAAACGCACGATTCGGGATACGATCCGCATCTGTACAAAGCCCGGCATTGCCGGGCTTTGTCGTTTGGGTGCAGTAGCGATATTGTATGCCGAGGTTTTTCCTGGTGCAAGTTGGTACGGGGCTCAGCTCTCCGGGGTGTCCATAACAGGAGGAGTAGGCTGGGGACGATTCACCAGCCATACGCCCAACAGAATGACGCCCAGGCATACTGCCTGAATCCAGCCCAAAGGCTCGTTGTCAAGAAGGCCCCAGAGCAGTGCCACAAAAGGCACAAAGTAGGTATTGGAGGCGGCGAAGACAGGCCCCACCATCTTCACCAGTTTATAGAAAAGCAGCAGGGCAAGCGAGGTACTCATCATGCCCAGCAGGACCACGAAGCCGAAAGCCTGCCAACCTTCGGGGTGCTGGGTGAGCCGGGTGGTGAAGTCGCCAGAAGCGATGAGTGTGCCGATACCGAGTATCCAGGCCATCTGGAGCGAGAGACTGGTGATCTCGAGTGAGTTGAGGCCGCTGAGGCGGTGGCGGATGATGTTAAGGTTAAAGCCATAACAGAGCGTACAGAACATTACGATGAGGCCAGCGCCGACGGTAGCCCACGATAGTTCTGCATTGTTAGGGCGGAAGATGATGAGCGCCAGAGAGCCAGAAAGGCCGATAAGAACGCCCAGAATGCGGTCTGACTGAAAGCGGACGCCAAAGAACAGCGCGCCGATAATGAGTACGCAGAGGGGTGTGAGCGAGTTGAGGGTGCCTACGATGCCACTGGGCAGCACTGTTGTAGCAAGCGGAAAGAGGACCGAAGGTAGTATGTTGCCCGTGATGCCTACCAGAATGAGCAGTGCCCAAGGGTACTTTTTGCCTGATCTTGCGTAGTAGATAGCCAGAGGGAGGAGGGAGAGGCCAGCGGCCATCATGCGGATACCACCCACCTGCATGGGAGAGAAGGCCCGAATGCCCTTCTTGATGAGGATGAAGGACGACCCCCAAATGAAAATGAGGACGATGAAGATGAACCAGGAGAGCCAGCCGTCGCGCTCGGCGGCGCGGGCGGCATTCTTAAGCGCAGTTTTCAAAGGAATGAGGCGTGAGTTGCCACCTTAACGCCGTTTGGCCCGAAAGAAGTCTACCATGAGAGCGGCACATTCTGTATGTAACACACCCTCACTGCGTTCGGTTTTGGGGTGGAGCATGTCGCCGAAGCGCTTATAGCCGTTCTTTACATCGCTGGCGCCGAAGACCACACGGCCCATCTGTGCCCAGCGAAGCGCCCCGGCACACATGGGGCAGGGCTCAAGGGTGACGTAGAGCGTGCAGTCTGTGAGGTACTTGGAGTTGAGTGCACCCGCGGCGGCGGTGATGGCAATCATCTCGGCGTGGGCGGTGGCGTCGAAGAGTTTCTCCACCTGGTTGTGGCCGCGCCCGATGATTTTACCCCCAGCCACGACCACTGCACCTACTGGCACCTCGTCGGCGTCGGCGGCCATCTGCGCCTGCTTGAGGGCTTCGCGCATGAACCGCTCGTCGAGCTGGCGCTGGAAGTCGTCGGGGGAGAGGTCGGCGGGTGTCATGTCTCCGCAAAGGTACGCGGAAGCTACACCTCCCACACCTGCTGGTTCCAGCCCATGTCCCAGAAGAGGTATTCGAAGCGGGTGGACATGAGGAAGTGGTGGTGCATGGCCTTGCGTTCGGCGTCGGAGGCGCGGAGGGCGGCGGCGTCCGTTACGTCCAGCACCTGGCGCACCACGGCTTCGAACTCGGCGGAGGCATAGGTGTTGATCCATTGCTGGAAGAGTGGGTGCGGGCTACCCTTTTTCTCCAGTTCCTTGCCTACTTCCATATATACCCAGTAGCAGGGCAGGAATGCGGCGAGGCCCTCGGCCCAGGGGCGCTCGTAGGCCACGCGCATGAGGTAGCTGGTGTAGAGCAGGCAGTTGGGGGCCACGGGCGTCTGCCACACCTCGTGCGCGGGCATCTGCCAGGTGCTGTAGAAACTCTCGTGCAGGGCGCGCTCCACGGCAATGGCGTTTGCGGCGTGGTGGCAGAACATGCTGAGGGTGTCGTCTTCGGGGGCTTTGGCGCCGAGGATGGCCAGGCCCCGGGCGAAGTCGCGGAGGTAGTGCGAGTCCTGTATGACGTAGAAGCGGAACGCCTGCTCGGGCAGGGTGCCCGTGGTAAGGCCTTGCAGGAAGGGGTGGTGCAGAATGCGCTCGTAAACGGGCGAGGCGGTTTGCCAGAGGTCCTGGGTGAAGCTCATGGGGAAGGGAGGGAAAATCAGAAAGCGGCGTTGGTGCGGTCGCCCAAGCCCTGTTTACGCTCGAAGTACTTTTCGAGTTCCAGCCCCAGCTCGGTGAGTGCGGGGGCATCGGCGGCCCAGAAGGTGACGAGCGGACCTGACTGGTTGCCGATGACGAGACGGCCATATTCTACAACTGGAATCTGGCGGTTGTCGATTTTCTCGGGGTCAGGGCTGCCGTCGGGGAGGGCGTAGAGCCATTTTTGCTGAAGGACACGTGCGCCAGCAGGGGGCTGGGGGAGGAACCAGCGGGGGTCTTCGTCGAAATAGTCGACCCCAATCTGGGTGTGGAGGTCGCGATAGCTCCAGGTGCGAATCTGGGCTTCGTCCTTGATGACGACCTGCACCGGGGTGAACATAATACTCAGTGGCCCGGCCTGAAAGGTGCAGGTGGGCATTCGCCCATTAGTAGTGGCAATCTGGTCGTAGAAGTAGGTGAGATCGAGGCGCTGGGCCAGTTTGCCGTTTTTGAAACGTACCATCCAGACGTGTGGCAGGGCGGCCAATTTCTCGGCTTCGCGGACGACGTTCTGAAATGCCTGTACGTCCTGGTAGGTGTAGTCGCTCTGGAGGGAGATGGACGGTTGTGGCTCAAGTTGGGGCCGTGGGGTGTTGCTCTGAAAACGGGGCACTTCCTCGTATGTTTCGGCATCGTCATCGCCGATGCCCAGTTCCCGAAGCCGTTCGGGGTAATTGTTGCGAACATAGGTGTCGTCGTCCTGAGCCAGTATGACAACGCCGTGGATGAAGTTGACCAAAGCAGGAATGCCCGTCCAGGAGAAGGCGAGCGAGAGGAGCCCGAGCGAGGTCTTGCCCATGTAGAAGTGCTGGAGGCCGATGCTGCCTCCAAAGATGCCCAGCAGCCCGGAAGCTACGCGGTCGGGGAGGCGGTTGTTGCCGTTGCGGCGGCGTTCGGGGACGTATCGGGGCATGGACTGACGAAAGGGTAACAGCCTTAAAGATAGCCTCTGGCGGCGGAGAGATGCACCCTTTTCCGAGAGGATTAAACCTTTTCCTAGTTTCGGCGTTACAATCCTGACCCCTTCACACAAACCCACTATGACACGCAAAACCCTATCTCTGCTGGCGGCGCTTGTACTGCTGGCTGTTGGCGTCTACGCCCAGGACAGCACCCGTGCTGCCAGCCAACCCCAAGGCCAAGCTCCCGCGCAAGGTGGCTGGCAAGGCGGCCAAGGCGGCCCTGCCGGTCAGCGCCCCACGATGACGCCCGAAGAACAGGCTGCCCGCATGACCGACTTTATTGACCAGAAGGTGGGTCTGCTGCCCGAGCAGAAAGAGCACATTCTGGCCATCAACATCGATGCCACTACCCGCATGCAGGCCCTGCGTGCGCAGGCAACCGACCGTGCCGGCATGATGGCGCGGGTGGCCGAGTTCCAGAAGATCAACCAGGAGCGGGAGATGCAGATAGAAGCGATGCTGACGGCTGAGCAGCTGACGAAGTACCGCGCCGCCCGCGAGGAAATGCGCCAGAACATGCAGGACCGCATGCAGGAGCGCCGCCAGGAGAATGGTACAGGCACTGGCAATGCGCCTGCCCGCGGCCGCCGTGGCAATAACGAGCCCGCCCCCAGCAATCAGCAGCCCCAGGGCGGTAACAACTGATTCCTGTTCTCTCACAGGGATACCAACCCCTGCTCTGCACCGCCCGGCGTTACTGCTGGGCGGTTTAGGTTTGAAGAAGATCATGCTATCCCCTTCCAACAGTAAACTCCACTGGCTGTTTACCGTGCTCTGGCACACTCGCACTGCCGGGTATCACTGGCCGTTGTAAGTTTGGAAGCCGTACTTTGTCCACCCGACCTATGCCCACCTCCTTCGACCACCTCGACTCGCTGCTGGCGCATGCCGGCGCTGAGATAGACGCTGCCACCGGTGCCGTGCTGGCGCCGCTGCATCTGGCTACCACCTATCAGCGGGATGCCAACGGCGAGTATCCGCGCGGCTACTACTACACCCGCTACGACAACCCCACCCGCGCCCTGCTGGAACGCACGCTGGCGCAGCTGCACGGGGGCGAGGCGGCGGCGTGCTTTGCGTCGGGGCAGGCGGCGACATCGGCGGTGTTTATGGCGCTGCAACCCGGCGACCACGTGTTGGCACCCCTGCGCGTATACACCGGCACCCGCACCCTGCTGAAGGACGTGATGGCCCCCTGGGGCCTGCAATACGACCGCGTGGACATGACCGATCTGGACGCGGTGCACGCCATGCTGCGCCCCGAAACCCGGCTGGTGTGGATAGAGACGCCCAACAACCCCACGCTGGAGCTGACCGACATCGCCCGGCTGGCCGAAGTGCTGCACGCGCGCGGCATTCTGCTGCTGGTGGACGCCACGCTGGCCCCGCCGCCGTTGCAGAGTCCGCTGGACATGGGGGCCGACTTTGTGATGCACAGCACCACGAAGTACCTCTCGGGCCACAGCGATGTGCTGGGCGGGGTGGTGGTAGCGAAGAATGCCACGGGCCTGTTCGAGCGCATGCGCCAGCTGCAACAGCTGATGGGTGGAGTGCCCTCGCCGTTCGACTGCTACCAGACGCTGCGGGGCCTTCGCAGCTTGGGTGCACGGCTGAAAGTGCACTGTGCCAACGCCCAGCACGTGGCCGAAGCGCTGGCTGCTGATCCGCGGGTGACGGCTGTGCATTACCCCGGACTGGACCGTCACCCACAGCGCGCACTGGCGCTGACCCAGCTGCATGGCGGCTTTGGGGGCATGGTGTCGTTTGAGGTGGAAGGGGGCGCGGAAGTGGCGCTGGCTGTGGCAGCACACACGCGGGTATTCACCCGGGCCACGAGTCTGGGCGGGACGGAAAGCCTGATCGAGCACCGGGCCAGTATGGAGGGGCCCGACACTGTGACGGCTCCTGGTCTGCTGCGCATGAGCATTGGGCTGGAACATGCCGACGACCTGATTGCTGACCTGAAGCAGGCGCTTACTGCTGCTATCCGTCCGCTGTGAAAGAGAAGCTGCCGCAGCACCCCGAACGGCTGACACCCACCGAGCAGAAAGACCTGCTGGACGAACTGGTGGCGGTGTTCAACCAGCCGAGCTTCATTCCACCGGACCCGATTTCGGTACCGCATCAGTTCAGCGGAAAGGAGGACATAGAGATAGCGGGCTTTCTGACGGCCACACTGGCTTGGGGTCAGCGGCCCACGATGCTGGCGTCGTCGCGAAAACTGATGGCGCTGATGGATGATGCCCCGGCCGACTTCATTCGCCATGCAGGGCCGGGGGAGTGGGCGCGGGCCGAGGGCTTTGTGCACCGGACGTTCAACAGCACCGATGCCGTGTATTTCTTCCGGGCGCTACAGACGATTTACCGCGACTACGGCGGGCTGGAACAGGTGCTGGCTGGGGCCGTGCGGCCCACAGATGCCGACGTACAGCAGGGGCTGGCGGCACTGCACCGGGTGTTTTTCTCGCTGCCCGAGGCCCCTGCGCGTACGCGCAAACACCTGTCGGATGTGACGCGTGGTGCGGCTGCCAAGCGGCTGAACATGTACCTGCGCTGGATGGTGCGGCAGGACACGGCCGGGGTAGACTTTGGCCTGTGGCGGCGCATACAGCCACGCCAGCTGCTGATACCGCTGGACCTGCACAGCGGCCGCATTGCCCGACGACTGGGCCTGCTGAAGCGCCCACAGGACGACCTGCGGGCCGTGCTGGAACTGACAGAAACACTCAGGGTCTTCGATGACGAAGACCCTGTGAAGTATGACTTTGCGCTCTTTGGGCTGGGGGCCAGCAAGTGGCTGGACGCCTGAACCGGAAACTCAGCCCTGCCTGGCTGCCTCGGCGGCCTTCTTAGCCAGACGGCTGTTGCGGTAGCCGTAGACGAAGTAAACGATGATGCCCAGCAACAGCCAGCCGAAGAACCGCTCCCAGTTGAGGACACTCATCTCGGTCATGAGGTAGAGGCAGGAGAGCATGCCCAGGACAGGTATGAGGGAGTAGCGCTTGCGGACAGCCTGAAGGGTGATCCAGGTGGCGACGATGATGAAAAGGTAGCGGGGGAATCGGGCCCAGAACTCAGCGCCAATTGATTTGGTGGCGTCGTAGCACCAGAGGTTGCGGATAAGGTCGGGCGCGTTGAACCACACCAGGACGATGGTGGCTACATAGCCCAGTGGCAGCCAGATGGCACCATTGACGTAGGGCACACGGAACTTGCTGGGCATGCCACCCTTGGGGTCCTGCTGCATTTTGAGGACACCGCCACAAACGAGCACGAAGGCAAAGAGCGTACCGATGCTGGTGAGGTCCGTGACCTCGGTGAGGTTCATGAACAGGCTGGGGATGGCCACGATGAAGCCAGTGACCAGCGTTGAGAACCAGGGTGTCTGGTACTTGGGGTGTATGCGGCCAAAGATGGGGGGCAGCAGGCCGTCGCGGCTCATGGACATCCAGATGCGGGGCTGACCCATCTGGAATACCAGCAGCACAGAGCTCATGGCCACCACGGCCGACACGGCAATGACGACGATGATGATACGACGGATGGAGGGATCGATGTTGATGTTGCTGAAGACAAAAGCCAGCGGATCGTCTACGCCGAGGGTGTGGTAAGGAGCGATGCCAGTAAGTACCAATGCAACCAGCACGTAGAGGAGCGTGCAGATAATAAGGGCGTAGATCATGGCGCGGGGGAGGTCGCGCTGGGGGTTCTTGCACTCCTCGGCTGTGGTGGAGATGGCATCGAAGCCAATGTATGCGAAGAACACAGCCGACACGCCCGACATCACCCCTGTGAAGCCGTTGGGGGCAAAGGGCGACCAGTTGTCTACGTCGATGAAGAATACGCCAAGGATTATGACGCCCAGTACCACCGCTACTTTGATGGCTACCATGACATTGCCCGCGTTCTTGCTTTCCTTGATGCCGATGAAGACCAGCCAGGTAATGGCAATGACGATAAGCAAGGCGGGGATGTCGGCGATGATACGGAGGCTGCCAAGCTGCGGCGCGTTTACCCAGGCGGCATAGGCTTCCTGCAGGGCCGGCTTCATTGAGGCTAAGGGGGTGCCACTGGCCAGCGCCTTGGACACCTCGTCATAGCCACGTGAGGCACTGAGGTAGTCCATGGTCAGGTATTCAGGGATATGCCAGCCGAAGCCGTGTAAGAGCTCGGTGAAGTAGCCGGACCACGAGATGGCGACGGCGATGTTGCCGATGGCGTACTCCATCAGCAGCGACCAGCCGAGCATCCAGGCGATGATTTCGCCGAAGGAGGCGTAGGCGTAGGTATAGGCGCTGCCACTGATCGGGAGGGCGCTGGCAAACTCGGCGTAACAGAGGGCCGAGAAGCCGCAGGCCACCGCAGTGAACACGAAGAGCAGCGAAACCGCCGGGCCACCTGCCGCAGCAGCATTGCCAATGGTGCTGAAGATACCTGCGCCGACGACGGCGGCGATACCCAGTGCGGTGAGGTCGCGGACGGTGAGCGATTTGCTGAGGGACGCACCCCCGGTTTCGTGGCCATCGCCTCCTTCGGCGAGAATGGCGCTGACATCTTTCCTACGGAACAACTGCATTGCGCCCGAAAATACGGAATTCGGCGGGCGGTGCTAACAACTGGTTGGAAAGGGCTACAAAAAAGCCCCTCCGGGTAGGGAGGGGCTTACAGCTTGTGCGGTGTGGTGGGGTTAGTCGCGGCGCGAACCCAGCAGACGCAGCAGGTACAGGAAGAGGTTGATGAAGTCCAGATACAGGGTAAGAGCACCCATGATGCTGGCTTTCTTGGCTACTTCCGAGTCGGCGTCCATGGTGAGGCCTTCGCGCAGAATCTTCTGCATGTCGTAGGCAGTGAGGGCACAGAACACCAGCACACCAATGATGCTGATAATGAAGCCCATGGTGTCGGACTTAAGGAACCAGTTGACAATGCCTGCGATGATGAGGCCTACGAGGCCCATGATGGCAATGCTGCCCAGCGACGACAGGTCTTTCTTGGTGGTGGCCCCATAGAGTGCCAGTGCACCAAACATGCCCGCTGCGATAAAGAACGTAGCGGCGATGCTGCCAATGGTGTAGATAGCGAAAATGGCACTGAGGCTAACACCCATTACGGCAGCGAAAGCGGCAAAAATGAGTGTGGCGACAGAATAGCTGAAACTGTTGATGCCAAAGGACAACACAAGCATGAATGCCAGAGGCGCCAGCATGATGACCCAGCGCATGATGCCGGTGAAGAGGAAGGCATACTCCTGACGGAGATAGAGATCCGAGGCAATCTGGTAGCCGTCTACCGCTGTAGTGGAGAAGGCCATTGAGAAGAACAGCCAAGCCATGGTGCCCGTGATGGCCAACCCCAGGCCCATGATGGAGAATACCCGGGTGAGGTAGGCATTGATGACATTAACCGGCAGAACTTCTGAGGGGCGGGCATCAGGTGCCCAATTGCCGCCATAGTAGTTGTTCATACGTAGGGAGAGTGATATTGGTCTTGAAGCGTAAAGTAACGAAAGGTTACTGCATGCATAACGTAGAAAAAACGGACGACGTATGCGGTACGCAGCAGTAGGCTTGGTGTCAGAGAGAAGCGAGGAGCTTAGCGGCATTGGTGTGGCCAAGGTCGGCGGCACGGCGGAGGGCAGTGCGGGCCTTGGCCTTGTCGTTGTTGGCCAGGAGGGCTGCGCCGAGGGCGTACTGAGCAGCGGCTTCTTCGTCGGGGGCCAACAGGGTGGGGTCTTGGAGCGCCTGGGTGGCAGCTTCTTGGGCACCCTGCCAGTTGCGGGCATCGGCCATGAGCTCGGCGGCCCAGGCATAGCCGGTGGGGCATTCGGGAAGGCGGCTGGCGGAGAGGCATTCCTGAAGGCCTTCGGTGGTTCGTCCCAGTTCGGCAAGGACTTTCCCGAGGAGTGAGAGGGCCAGGCAGTCGCGGGGCTGGAGTTTCTTCAACTGGGTGAGGTCGACGAGGGCAAGGTCGCGTTTACCCAGTGCGCGGAGCAGGCGTGCGCGCTCGTAGTAGGCGTCGGGCCAGTCAGGCTTGTGAAGGAGCGCATTGCGAAACGCGAGAAGGGCGGTATCGGCACGGCTGGCATACATGGCCAGCAGGGCCTGCTGGTAGTAGAGTTCGGCTTCGCGAAGAGTGCCCAGGCGAGTGATGCCGCTATGCAGGGTTGCCTCACTGTCGAGGCTCTCGTACCAATTGCCGGCAAAGCGGCGGGTAAGTCGCGTCATAAGGTCGGCGGCGGGGCGATACTCCTGGCGTTTGGTGTGGAGGGCTACGAGTTGCTCATAGGCCTCGACAAGGTTGGGGTCGGTGTCTATGGCTTCGTTGAGGAGGCGAATGGCTTCATCGGGCTTGGCGCGCATGACCGAGAAGGTAGCCATTCCCATGAGGTAGCGTGGGTGGCGGGGTTGCAGCTGGTTGATCCGCTCGAGGTCGGCGCGTGCGCGGTCGTTCTCGTTGAGTTCGAGATAGGTTGCGGCGCGCATGCCGAGAAGGGTGCAGGCGCGTTCGGTCTGTTCGGCGCTGAGGGTGCCTTTCGGCATCATGTCGAGGGCACGTGTGACGTACTGGCGGCGCTCAAGGACTTGGACGTCTGGGCCAGTGGCACGGCTGTAGCAGTCGTCGAAGGAAGCGCAGGGCGATTGCGCCATGAGGCATAGAGGCAGCAGGCAGCAGAGAAGCAGAAGCAGACGCATGGCAAGGAGAAAAGGAAGCGAAAGGTAGCAGCCGGAGGCAGGATAAGACTGGCTAAAGGTGGCGAGGGGGCTTGAATAGTTGCTGAAAAACGAAAGCCGCCCTTTCGAGCGGCCTTCAGGCTTTGGTCACCTATCCTTACACAGTCTTTTCATCATGGCTGTTGCCAGCCCTTTTCGGTTGGGTTTGTTCACAGAGGAGAGAACTAACCAACTGACTGATTCAAAACTAGTACGCAGGAAGGCGCAGGTAAATCCCGCATACGGGGTGTTTTGCAGGCCACGAAAGGGGATGCGCAGCTTTTACTAGTTTTGGCAGCCATGAGAACCCATCTGCTGACACTGTGTGCCGCCCTGCTGCTGTGTGCCGCCGGAGTGCAGGCGCAGCAAACCCCTTTTGAGCAGAGCGACAGCCTGCGCACGGCCACCCACGACGAAGTGGTGGTCTGGTACCAGAAACTGGCTAAAACCTACCCTAAACAAGCACGTCTGTATGAAACAGGGCATGACGACGCCGGCCGCCCCATTCATGCCTTTGTTTTGAGCACGGGCGGCGCACTGACGCCTGAGGCCGCCCAAAAAGCGGGTATGCCAGTGGTGCTGATCAACAATGCGATACACCCTGGTGAGCCCGAGGGCGTGGATGCCAGTATGATGCTGGTACGCGACATCCTGACCCAGCCTGCACTGAAGTCCTTGGCTGAGCGTACGGTACTGGTTTTCATACCGATGTACAACGTGAGCGGGGCTTTGAACCAAAGTCGTACCTACCGTGCCAACCAGAATGGGCCTGAGGTGCATGGCTTCCGTGGCAACGCCCGCAACCTGGACCTCAATCGCGACTTCATCAAAGCCGACAGCCGAAATGCGCGTGCGTTTATCACGCTGTTTCAGCAGTGGAAGCCTCATCTGTTTATCGACAACCACACCAGCAATGGAGCCGACTATGCCCATGTGCTGACGCTGCTGTTTACCCAGCGCGACAAGCTGACGCCCGTGCTGGGCCAGTGGCTGAACACACGCTTCCGGCCGGGTGTATACAACCGTGTGGCGGCGGCTGGCTTTCCGGCGTGCCCTTACATGAACACTGTGGGCGAAATACCCGACAGCGGGCTGGTAGAGTTTTACGACTCGCCACGGTATTCGTCGGGCTACGCGGCGCTGTTCAACTGCGTGGGGCTGGTGACTGAAACACATATGCTGAAGCCGTTTCCGCAGCGTGTAATGGCGACTTACCGTATGATGCAGGCCGTGCTGGAAGTGGCCCGCGAGGATGCCAGCCTTCTGGTAGCCAACAAGAAGGCAGCCGATGTTCAGGTAGCACAGCAGCGTGTGCATTACCTGGGGTGGCAGAACGACATGACCTACTGGGAGCCATTCCGGTTCAGTGGATATGAGGCGCGCTACAAGCCCAGCGCGGTGTCGGGGCTGGAGCGGCTGTATTATGACCGCACCCGCCCATGGGTACGCGACATCAAGTACTACACACGGTCGGTGCCGACGGACAGCGCCACTGCGCCTGCCTACTACGTAGTGCCCCAGGCATGGCATCAGGTGGTGGAACTGCTGAAGCTGAGCGGCGTGCAGATGCGCCAGGTGCCTGCCGATGGCAGCATCGAGACCGAGGTGTACTATCTGGACCGATACAACACCCTGCAACGTGCCTACGAAGGCCACTACATGCACAATCAGACCCGCACCCGCAGCCAGCGCATGGCGGTGCAGGTGTTCAAGGGTGACTGGGTGGTGCCCGTTGCGCAGCCCGCCGCCCGCTACATAGTGGAGACACTGGAGCCGCGGGCCTATGACAGTTTCTTCAACTGGAATTTCTTTGACGGCGTGCTGGGGCAGAAAGAATACTTCTCTGCGTATGTGTTTGAGGATGTGGCGGCCAAACTGCTGGCCGAGAACCCCGCCCTGCGTCAGGAGCTGGAAGCCAAGCGTGCGCAGGACAGCACTTTTGCGCGGAGCGCCAACCAGCAGCTGGACTTCGTGTACAAACGCAGCGCCTATTACGAGCCCACGCACAACCGTTACCCGGTGTACCGGCTGAATGCCCTGCCCAAGGGGTGGTGAGAGCGGTAAAGCGCAGCGTTACTTCCGCCAGGCGTCGTCGCGGTAGTCGGGTATGCCGGGGCGGCGGATGGCCTCGGTGTGCAGCAGCTTGACAATCTGCAACTCCAGTGTGACGCCCGTAGCCGTGTGGCGGAAGGCTGTGATGAAACTGCGGTCTGCAATGGGGAAGTTGATGCGTGGCAGCTTGACACCGGGGCCGCGGAGGGCGTCGTAGTGCTGGGTGAGCGCCTGACGCAGTTCGGCACGGAACTCCCAGTAGGCGGGGTCGAGGGGCCAGAGGCGGTCGAGCAGTAGGAGGGTTTCGCGGATGAACCAGGGACCGTCGATGATGGGATCGCGGGGCAGCTGGTCTGCGTCTACCTGTAGCGTGAGCGTGATGGAGTGGCGCAGACAGGCCTGCTGTTCCAGGATAAGGACACGGCCGGGGCCCATGCGCGCTGATTCTGTCTTGAGACTGTCGTCCCAGAGATGATGTGAGAACCAGCGATTGTCAGGGGCTATGAGTGGCCGGAGGTCCTGCCGACGCATGCGGCAGTCATCCTGCGCATGGATAGTGAGGGGCAGGAGAAAGCCTAGTACCAATAGCGGCAGTCTCATTGCGGAATCTGAACCTTGTGGCGCAGGGGTCCATGGCCTTTGCCGAGGCCGGAAGGTGCTTCCCAGATGGCTTCGTGGACGTAGGCTTTGGCCAGGCGCACGGCTTCACGGACGGATTCGCCCATCGCCAGGCGGGCTGCCAGAGCTGACGACAGTGTGCAACCGGTGCCGTGGGTATTGCGGGTGGGCAAAAACGGCAGTTCGTAGCGAGTGGTTTTGCCCTGATGCACGAGGATGTCGACAGACATGGGCGCCTCGGGATTGGGTTCGAGGTGGGCTCCCTTAAGGAGTACCCAGCCGTCGGGAGAGAGGAGGGGCTCCAGCTCGCGGGCGGCCTTGAGGGCTTCCTCGAGCGAGTGAATGGGGCGACCCAGCAGGTGAGCGGCTTCGGGTATATTAGGTGTGATGAGGGTAGCCAGTGGAAAGAGGTCGGCGATGAGTGCCTGAATGGCCTCGGGCTGGAGGAGGATGGCGCCTGAACTGGCTACCATGACGGGGTCGAGCACAACGGGGGTGCCGGGCGCATGCTGTCGGATACTCTGTGCCACCTGACGTACAATGGCAGCGTCGGCGAGCATACCGATTTTAATGGCGGCGACGGGAAAGTCCTGACAGACAGCGGCGATCTGGGCGTCGATGACGGCGAGGTCAACGGGCTGTATGGCAGTGACGCCAAGGGTGTTCTGGGCGGTGATGGCGGTGATGGCGGTAGTGCCGAAGACGCCGTGTGCCTCAAAGGTCTTGAGGTCGGCCTGAATGCCAGCGCCGCCACCCGAGTCGCTTCCGGCGATGGAGAGCACAACGGGGGGCAGCTTGCGGGTATGGAGCATACTGCAAGTTGGGGAGGTTTCAGGAATATTTTTGCAACTATGTTGCGAAAACAGGAAGGGTGGGTATCTTTGTGCAACACTGTTGCTTTGGTTTTTGCAACAGTGTTACCTTTGTTGCCGTATGTGTGCCAAGTCTGCCCCTGAAAAGAACGCAACGCCCAGTCGCTCGTGGCTGGACCGTATTGGCCTTTGGGGGTCGGTAGCGTGCATGATTCACTGCATGGCCATGCCATTTGCGGTGGGCCTTTACAGTGTGAACCCGTTGTTGCACAACCATTGGCTTGATGCCGGTTTTTTTGGGTTGGCGCTGTTTGCCGTGCTGATGGTGAGTCCGCGCACCCGCAATGTGGGTACACAACTGCTGCTGTGGGGCGGGCTGGTGCTGTTTGGCAGCGGTATGCTGTTCGAGACAGAGATACGCTCTTTATTAGGCTTTGGCGAAATACACCTGCTGGGCAGTGTGCTGATTATTGTAGGCCACTGGCGCAACCTTCGTGCGGCCAAATGTGCCATCCCCAGTAAAAAAGTGCGGAGGCTGGGGCCTGCTTCTTCCCCAGCTGCGCAGGCGGCCTAAGCAGAATCGGCAGTACTTATCGCGCCGAAGGCGACTGCAGCTTGCCGCCTGCCATCTTTTCCTCCAGTTGTTGTTGCGCCTGTCGCAGGTCGTAGAGCCCCTGTTCCAGCTGATTGAGGCGTTCGAAAAGCGCATCCGGGCCAGAGAGGTCGGCGGTGATGCGACGCCGCACCTGGAAAATCTGAAGGACATCAGCCAGAGCAACGAGCTGTGTGCCGTAGTCGCGGTTGTCGGACTTGAGGATGAGGGCGTTCTCGGTGCGGGAACGGTCGATAACGCGCTTGACAAGAGCGCCGTCGCGGGTGACGACGACATAGACGCGGTTGTCGCGGAAGCCTTCGGCGTCGACAGGGGTGCAGAGCAGGATGTCGCCGGGCTTGAGGGTGGGCTCCATGCTGTTGCCCATGACGCGCAGGGCTACGCCGCCCCGGATGCCTGGGAAGAGAATGGCGGGGTGCTCTTCGGTGGGGTTGTCATCGACGAAGCCGGAGAGGACGCCTGCGAGAACGTTCTGGTCGAGCAGGGGGATGCGTTCCTCGGTGGGGTTTTCGATAAGCTGCCGGACTGGGCGCGCCAAGGTGGTGGGAGGTGGGCTGGGGTTATGGCCGCGGAGTAGGGCATCGAAAGAGGTGCCGTATCGGACTACGATGAGCTCGAGGGTTTCGAAAGATGGCTTAATCTGGCCCTGCTCAATCTGTGAGAGGCTGGACTGTGCGATGCCGATGGATGCTGCAAACTCCTGCTGGTTGAGGTTGCGGGCCTTTCGGAGTTCGCGGATGCGTGTGCCGAGCTGGTCGAGGTCGCTCATGTAGAATATTGTCAGTGCGAATAACGCGAAAAGGGTGCGGTAATCTTATAGGTGGGTTTGATAATTGGGCACAGGGAATAAAACGCCTTTGAGGCTGTATGTGAGCAACCGAGATGTTGGGTAAAGCGGTAAATTTCGAGGATAAGCAAGGGTGACGGCCCCCGCACGCGCTGCATGGCAGAGGAAACAAACACCACGTACGAACCTACCGACCCAGGACTGACGGGCGAGGCCCTGCCACAGGTAGAGCTTGACCGTCTGTGGATGTTGGCAACGGCCATGGCCGCCGCCGCCGGGAATGGGATAGTGCTGATGGATGCAGAGGGGACATTCCTGCGATACAATGCGTTGGCGCGTACGCTGCTGACAGACGCCAAGCGCGGGGGGCGCCCACCCAGAAGTCTGGAGACGCTGTTGCCGGACTCTGTGGCCTCGGTGTTGGAGAAAATAGCTCTGATGACCCCATTTGCCGATCCGCTTGACGTCGCGCTGATGACGCCGAAAGGCCGTCAGTTGCGGGGCCGGCTGATGCAACTGGCACCCGGAACAGTGGTATTGCTGCTGCCCAAGCCTACACAGGAGTCGGCGGGCGACATGGTGGCCCAGGCGCAGATACGTGCCTTGGCCAATCAGACACCCTATTTTACGGTTCTGTTCCGTCAGGATGGGCGGTGCATGGGCGCGCTGGCGCAGCGCCAGGGCGAAGACATACCGCCACTGGAAAACTGGTTTGGCGAGCTGGCAGAGTCGATTTTCGCCTCTACATCGGTGTCGCGGCTGCGGCAAGGCCTGTTGCAGGCTGGGGAGACGGGCGAGATGGTGGAAGTGCCCGTGACGCTGGCTGGCGGCGTGATGGGGCAGGGGGTATATACATGCCGGATTGTCAGCACCGCCCCCGGTGAGGTGGCTTGCATTTTTCTTTCCAAGCACGAAGACCGAGAAGCGGCCAGCAATCTTCGACAGCAGGTGATGCTGCATGGCAAAGCCCTGCGCAGTGCGCGGCTGGGCTGGGCCGAATATGACCACGGCACCGGCATGGTGCATCTGTCGGACGAAGTGTGCCGGCTGCTGAACATACTGGGCACCCAGCGGTACTTTGCGCCGCGCGAGCTTGTGAAGTATCTGCCGTTTGAGGAACTGGAGCAGCTGAAGCGGCATGCGCTGCGACTGGTGGAGAAAGGCCTGCCGTTTGTTCAGCTACTGACCCAGACGCAGGGCGATACCGTAGTGCGCTGTCTTCAGATGTCGGCGCAGCCAGCCTATGATACCTCGCAAAAGCTGCGGGGCGCATTTGTGACGTTGCAGGATGTGTCGGAGCGCCGGGCGCAGGAAAGCTCACTGCGGCAGCGGGAAGGACAGCTGCGTACCGAACTGCAACAGCTGCAGAAGGCTTCGGTGCTGGCAGGTATTGGCTCGTGGGACTACAGCCTGACCTACGACCGGATTGTCTGGAGCCAGGAGGCGCTGCGGGTGCTGGCGCTGGACAACAGCCAGATGCCAGAGCGGATTGAGGACTTGATTGGCGTAATGGAGGAGCAGTATCAGGACCTGCTGCGCGAGCGTCTTGGTAGAGCCCTGCGAGGCGAAGGGCCAGTGTCGGTGGAAGTTGAGGTGCTGTTGGGCGATGATCTTTCGGTGCCAGTACGTATCGGGTGCTCGCCGATACTGATGAACGGCATGGTGGAAGGCCTGACCGGCTATGTGCAGCGGGTGACGATGGGCGGCACTGACATAAGTGCCCGTATGCAGGAGCAGGGGCTATTGAGCCTTCTGGACCAGCTGAGTATTCCGCTGATGTGGCTGGACTCGGCAGGAAACATCAGTCTGGCAAACCGTGCGGCGGCCCGTATACTGGGTACGGTGTCGGAGGAGATAGCCGGGGAGCCAATCGGACAACTGGTGCCGGACCTCCACGACTTTCAATGGCTGCGTAACCGAGAAGCGGGCCGACGGACAATGAGTTTCCGGTCGCCAGTGAACGAGGCCGATTACTTTGTGCACCTGGAGCCGATACGTGGGGTGACGGGCATGCCGGGGTGGTCGCTGCGGTTTCAACTGAAGCGGCCCGACTTTCAAGGCGATGTGGCCGAGGGCTTACTGGGAGCGGGCATTGGCAGTCTGGTACAGCAGCTGCCAGTAGCGATTTTTGAGCTGGACAGTGATGGCTGTGTGCGGCTGATGACCGGGCAGTTGATGCAGGTATTGCAGACAGGAGCGCAGGTGATTGGTCAGCGAATGGAAGAAATGGTAGGCGATCCCTCGTTGGTGGAGCCGATACGGCAACTGCTGGATGGGAAGGTGGAAGACACCCACTGGCTGTTCCCGTTCCGGGGCGAGTGGATAGAGGCTCGGGCTCAGGTGCGACGCGATGTGCAGGGGCAGATTTCAGGTGTAATTGGCGTGGCCCAGTTGGTGACCGAGCGCATAGAAGTGGAGCGCAGCCTCATCGAAAGCCGAGAGCGGTTTCAGGGGCTCGTGGCGCATTCCTACGACCTCATACTTGTGCTGGACGCTGATGGGGTAATCACGTATGTGAGCCCTGTGACCTGGCATTTTCTGGGCTGTGGAGAGAGCGAACTACTGGGGCGGCCGCTGCTGGAGTTTGTGCATCCTGACGACCGTACGTGGGTACGGCTGCGGTTTACGCAACTGGGCAGCAATGCCAACGGCGTGGATACAGTGGAGTACCGCCTGCGGCACAGCGCAGGGCATTATCTGGCTGTTGAAACCATTGCGACCAACCAACTGGGGAACCCGTCGATACAGGGATTGGTGCTGAACAACCGCGATATCACTGACCGGAAGCGGTATGAAGACGCGCTGCGGAAGCAGGAGACGATTCTGGCCGAAGCACAACAGCTGTCGAAGATTGGCAACTATGAGATATTGCCGGAAACGGGGTCGGTATACTGGTCAGAGGAAATGTACCGGGTGTTTCGCTATCCCTTTGGGCGTGCGCCTCTGACTGGGGACCAGTTCTTCCTGTTGATACATCCGGATGACATTGATACACTGCGGAAAGCCATTCGGCAGGTGTATCGTGGCAAAGCGTCGGAGGAGGGTGTGGCGGAGTTTCGGCTGGCCCAGCCCGATGGTGATGGCCAGGTAGTGTGGCTACAGGGCCGTATGCGGGTAGCGGGGCGCACTGAAAGTGGGGCTACGCGTTTGGTGGGCACAGTGCAGGACATCACGGCACAGAAGCAGGTGGAGCAGGCTCTGCGGGAGAGCCAGGAGATGATGCGGGTGATTTATGAAGATGGGGCTGACGCATTGTTCATCGTGAACCAGCAGACCCGCCTCATTGTAGACTGCAACCAACGGGCGGTGCAGATGTTTGAGGCCGACTCTAAGGCCGAGCTGAAAGGTAAGTGGGGCGTATCGATGCACGCCGAACCGATGTCGCCCGCGGAGATATCCGCGGCTGAAGAAATCGTGAACGAGGGCGGTGTGTTCCAGATGGAAGTTCATTACCGGACGTTCAAGGGCAATTACTTCTGGGGGGCGCTGGCGGTCAAGAACATCCACTTCGGAAAAGAGCAACTGCAGATCGTGCGGGTGAACGATATCACGGCGCAGCGCGAGATTGTGAATGCCCGGGTTGAAACCGAACGCCTGTTCCAAGCCATCTTCAATGGTTCGGCCGATGCACTGTTCCTGGTTGATGACCGGACGATGGTGCTGGAAGACTTCAACACCCGTGCAATGGAGATGTTTGGGGTGCGGGGCAATCGGGATGCCGCGCTCCTGCGGCGCATTGTGCTGAGGCCTCTGGTGGAACGCCTGGCCGAAAGCAACAACCTCCGGGGGCAGTTGGAAACAATACTGGATGAAGAAGAGGAGTTTTCGACCGTGACGGGCGAGGTGTTCTGGGGCTCGCTTGCGGTAAAGCGCATCACAGTAGTAACGCGCAGTTTTCTGCTGGTGCGCATTACCGACATCACAGAGCGGCGGCGGGCACAGTCGGCACTGGCCGAAGCAGAAGAACGTTACCGCAGTATCTACCAGAACTCGGTGGAGGGTATTTTCCGGTCGTCGCTGGAGGGCCAAGTGCTGATGCTGAACCCGACGATGGCTCGCCTGCATGGCTATGACACTGCCGAGGCGTTTCTGGCCGACATCAACAACCTGGCCACCCAGGTATATGCTGATCCGGCAGCCCGTACGTTGCTGATTGACACCCTGATGACCGAGGGACGCGTGCAGGGCTATGAATTTGAAATCATCCGGAAGGACAAAGAGCGAATCTGGGTGTCGGAGAATGCGCGGCTGGTGCGTGACATAGACGGCAAGCCCCTGTTTATCGAAGGGACCGTGCAGGATATCACTGCCCGCAAGCGTGCAGAGGCCGCCTTGCGGAATGCCGAAGAGCTGTACCGGACCATCTTCGAAAACGCCGTAGAGGGAATGTTCCAGACGTCGACCGACGGGCTGATACTGAATATCAACCAGACATTCGCTGAGATACTGGGATATGACAGCCCTGAGCAGCTGATGCAGGTGACAGAGGGCCGTATCGTGAAGTTGTATCCCGACCCGGCCATCCGCAACCGCGTAGTGAGCGACCTGTTGCATGACAACAAGGTGCATACGTATGAATACCTTCTGACGCGCTATAAAGACGGGGAGTCGGTGTGGGTGGAGCAGCAGATCCGGGCGGTGCCGGATTCGGTTTCGGGGGAGGTGGCATTTCTGGAGGGGTCGATTGTGGACATAACCCAGCGCAAACTGGCGGAGATATCGCTGGCGGAGAGCGAGTCGCGCTTCCGATCGCTTGCCGAGAACTCGCCCGACTTCATCATCATTGCCAATGCGGAAACCTGGGAGGTAACGTACTGCAACCGTGCCGAGCTGTGTGGGCATGATGTAGGGGTAAACATGCAAGGCGATGTGTTTCTGGGCCATACACACCCAGATGATCTGGTTGTGATGCTGGAACGACGCCGGGCCCTGTTGCGCAAGCCGCATGGTGCCCATATGGAAATGGAATTGCGCTACCGCAACGCGGCAGGCAAGTGGGAGTGGCTGCACAGCCGCGAGACCCCGCTGCGGATTGGCACGGATGGCCGGGTGAAAGAACTGTTGGCCAACGTAACGGTCATTACCGAGCGTAAGCAGAAAGACGAAGCCCTGCGCCGCTCTGAGAGCCTGTATAGAACGCTGGTGCAGCACTTCCCGGGAGGGTCGGTGTTCCTGTTTGACCTGAACAAGCGTTTTCTGGTGGCAGGGGGGCAGCTGCTGGAAGAACTGGGGCTGGATCGCCGCGACATGGAAGGCCGCCCAGTGGAGCGTGTACTTACGCCAGAGTTGTACCGGCCTTTGGCGCGGTATTTCGACATTGCCCTGCTGCGCGAGCCCGCAGTAAATGAACTGGCCTTGAATGGCCGCTTTTACCGCGTGCACACAGTGCCGGTGAAAAACTCGGAGGGGGTGGTGTTTGCCGGTGTGCTGATGCTGCAGGATGTAACCGACCTTCGGAAGGCACTGAATGCGTTGGCCGAGAGTGAGGTGCGCTTCCGGGCCATTTTTGAGTCGGCACCGATAGGTATCGGCATCTGGTCGCGCGACGGAGCGCTGAAGCAGGTAAACTCGGCGCTGTGTCAACTGCTGGGCTACAGCGAAGACGACCTGCTGACGATGAACATCCGGGAGATTTCGTACCTGGAAGATGTGAGCCTGGAAGAGCGGTCATTGCAACAGCTGATGAACGGTGAGATTGCCTCTTACCAACTGGAGAAGCGCTGTGTGCGACGGGATGGCGGGCTCATTTGGGTAAAAATGACGGTAACACACCTGACCGATCAGCCGACTGGCCTGATACGCGGCCTTGCGCTGCTGGAAGACATTACCGAGCGGGTAGCTGCCGAGCAGGCGTTGCGTTCGAGTGAAGAGCGCTTCAGGGCGCTGCTGCAAAACTCGTCTGACATCATCATGACCTTTGATGAGAAAGGCATCTGTCGGTATGTGACGCCTGCGGTGCAGCGGATTTTGCAATACGAGCCAGTGGAACTGGTAGGCAGCGATCTGCTGTCGCTCATCCATCCGTCTGAGCTTCCGACGTTTGAGCAGGCGATGACCCGGGCGCTGTTAAATCCTGCCGAGACCATTGCAGTAGAATTCAGGATGCGGAAGAAGGATGGTAACTGGGCCTACTTTGAGGCGCAGGGCACCAACCTTTTGTCGAACGAAGGGGTGGGGGCCATCGTAGCGAACCTGCGCGACATTGCAGACCGCAAGAGCGCGGAAGACCGCCTGCGGGCTTCTGTGCGAGAGAAGGAAGTGCTGTTGCAGGAGATTTACCACCGAGTGAAGAACAACCTGCAGGTGGTGTCGAGTCTGCTGGAGTTTCAGAGCGACAGCACCGAGGACGAGCGGGTGGTGGCGCTGCTGCGCGAGTCGCAGGCGCGTATCTACTCGATAGCGTTGGTGCACGAGAAGCTTTACCAGAGCCGTGACCTGCATAACATCGAGTTCGACGAGTATGTGTCGAACCTGCTGGCGTACATCTCGCAGACCTTTGGCAATGACCAGCCAGTGGCGTTTCAGGTTGATGTGCAACCCGTGTTGATGGACCTGGACAAGGCCATGCGGCTGGGACTCATCATCAATGAACTGATATCGAATGCGCTGAAGTATGCCTTCCCGAACAACCAGCCCGGTACAATCCGGGTAGAAGCCGAGTCGGTGGAGGGCCAACTGGTATCGCTGCGCATTTCGGACAACGGGATTGGCCTGCCTGCCGATTTCAAGATTGAACAGGCAACATCATTGGGTCTGCGCCTGGTGACCATGATTACGCGCCAGTTACAGGCGAAACTAGTGGTGCATACCGACGAGAAGGGGAGCCAGTTTGAGCTGCATTTTGGCAAAACCGACACCCCGCAGCCCCGGGTAGAGATACCGATGGAGTCCTGAGGGCGGGGTTTTTTGGCTAGTTTTGCCCACCATTAGTTCTGGTAACGCATGAAGAAGACCGTATTGATTACCGGTGGGGCCGGGTTTCTGGGCTCCCATCTGGCCGACCGTATGATTGCCGAAGGCTATCGTGTGATTGTCATGGACAATCTGGTGACAGGCAGCATGTCGAATATCGAGCACCTTTTCGGCCATCCGGACTTCGTGTTCCAGCATGTGGACGTGACGAACTACATCCACGTGCCAGGCGAACTGCACTACATCCTACACTTTGCGTCGCCTGCCAGCCCGATCGATTATCTGAAAATTCCCATCCAGACGCTGAAGGTAGGGGCACTGGGCACGCACCGTGTGCTGGGCCTGGCCCGTGCCAAGGGGGCCCGTGTACTGGTTGCCAGCACCAGCGAAGTGTATGGCGACCCGCAGGTGCACCCGCAGGACGAAGAATACTGGGGCCATGTGAACCCCATTGGCCCGCGCGGCTGCTACGACGAAGCCAAGCGTTTCATGGAAGCTATGACCATGGCTTACCACCGTGCTCACGGTGTAGAAACCCGTATCGTACGCATTTTCAATACCTATGGCCCGCGCATGCGCCTCGATGATGGCCGCGCACTGCCCGCTTTCGTAGGCCAGGCGCTGCGTGGCGAGGACATCACTGTGTTTGGTGACGGCAGCCAGACCCGCAGCTTCTGCTACGTGTCGGACCTGATTGAAGGCATCTACCGCCTGCTGCTGTCGGACGAGACGCGGCCAGTAAACGTGGGCAATCCGGATGAGATTACCATCCTGGACTTTGCCAAGGAGGTGCTGACCAACCTGCCCGAGAGCAGCAGCCGCATCGTGCACAACCCACTGCCACAGGACGACCCCAAACAGCGCCGCCCCGACATTACCCGCGCCCGCACCGTACTGGGCTGGGAGCCCAAAGTTGGCCGCGCCGAAGGCCTGAAGCTGACACTGGACTACTTCAAAAAGAAGGTGAATGCCGTTTAAGGTAAGCCAGACCGATATGGAGGGGCTGCTGATAGTGCAGCCCCAAGTTTTTGGCGACAGCCGTGGCTACTTTCTGGAACTGCATGCTGAAGCCGCCCTTGCCGAACAGGGGCTGACGGCGCGCTTTGAGCAGGACAATCTTTCATTCAGCACCAAAGGCACACTGCGCGGGCTGCATTTTCAGCGGCCACCGCATGCGCAGGGCAAATTGGTGTGCGCCCTACAGGGAGTGGTGCTGGACGTAGTGGTGGACATCCGCCGGGGCAGCCCCACGTATGGCAAAGCCTTCACGATAGAACTGACGGAGGCCAACCGGACGATGCTGTATGTGCCCCCAGGCTTTGCGCACGGCTTCTCGGTGCTGAGCGACACTGCGCTGTTCTTCTACAAATGCACAGCGCCCTACAACCGCCCCAGCGAAGGCGGCCTGCTGTGGAACGACCCCGCGTTGGGTATTGACTGGCGCGTGACCGACCCCATTCTCTCTGACAAAGACCTCGAGAACCCCACGCTGGCCGAGCTGGTGTCGGAGTTTTGAGAGAATTGCGCAGGCCTACTCTTACACCCTACCCCCAGCGATGGACAATAGGGTTGGGTGCGCTATCTTACCGTATGCATTATCTACTGCTGCTGGCGGCTCTGCTGCTGAATGTCCCCGTTTTTGGGCAGGACGACAACCAGGCCGCTGAATTGTCGCGGCTGCCTCAAAGCTTTGGTCGGCTGGGCAGCAGCACGGACGTGGAATCCTCCCCAACACAGGCGATTGTCATTATGGGTGGTGGGCGCGACTTTGACCCGGCCTTCCGCTGGATGATAGAGCAGGCCGATGGTGGCGATATGGTGGTGTTGCGTGCAGCGGGCGGCAACGCTTACACGTCTTACCTCTGGAAGCTGGCCAAAGGCAAGCTGAACTCGGTAGAGACGTTGCTGATAGACAGCCGGGAAGATGCGATGGACTCGGCGGTAGCCCGCCGCGTGCAGCTGGCTGAGGTGGTGTTTATCGCTGGTGGGGATCAGGCGCTGTATGCCCGCTACTGGAAGGGGACGCCACTGGCCGACGCCATTCGGTTTGTACACGCTGAGAAGCAGGGAATCGTGAGCGGGACAAGCGCCGGGGCTGCAATTCTGTCGGGCTATTATTTTGACGCAACGGCCCTGCGGCCTGATGAAGAGAACCTTGCGACAGAAGAAGTGCTGGCCGACCCCTATGGGCATCGGGTGACCATCGGGCGGCAGGATTTTCTGGGTCTGCCTTTTCTGGGCAGGGTAGTAGTAGACCAGCATTACATGGCCCGCAACCGTATGGGGCGGCATCTGGCTTTTATTGCCCGGGCCCGGGAAATGCACAACGGCCCGGTGTATGGTATCGGGGTGGACGAGGAGACAGCCGTGATTGTGAACGGCGTTGGAGAAGCGCGGGTGTTGGGCAAGAGGAGCGCCTGGTTCATTCAGCCGGACATCGCAGGTGCCCCCGTTCAACTGTCAGCTGGCAAGCCCCTGACATGGGGTACGGCCGCACGGCCTATCCGTGTGCTGGAGGTGAAGGCCGACCGGAAGATGGAACAGTGGTTTGACGTAGCACACTGGTATGGCGGAAACAGGGGTAAAACCTTCAGGTGGTACGATCTGACGGTGACCGAAGGCAAACTGACGCTGGTGTCAAGTACACGGCAGCAGGAAGTGGAGCCCAGCGACTGGTAGCCCCAGCACCAGCAGGCCATCGGCTTTTTCTATCTTGCCAGTATGAAAGCCGTATTGGAAGCTGCCGCGCTGTATACGCGCGAGATATCCGAAGTGGAAAACCGTTTTCTGGCCTGGCGCGACAAGAGCCAGGAGCTCCTGGCCTACCTGACCGAGGTGGTGAAGGCCGTACAGGAACGGGTACCTTATTTCCGTGACAACCTGACGGTGGAGACGATGTATGCGCGCATGGAGAGCGAAGGGGTGGTTTACGAGAACCATCAGCTGATGACGGTGCTGTTGTACAGCCAGCCGCGCCCCGTGGCAACGTTTCATCATCCTGAAAGCAAGCAATACTGTGGGCTGATAGAAGCGGGCTTTCAGCTGTACTTTGCCCCTGCCCTGAATGGGGAGATTGTGGTGAGCATCGTAGGCCATGCCGTGCAGGGTAATGAGCCCCCTACTCAGGAACTGCGCGTGTTCAGCCATCCCAGTCTGATGGACCGCCCGGCAATAGATCAACTGCTGATCAAGGCGTTTGACATGGGTGTGCACTCCAGCGCCCTGTACTCGCGCGACACTCTGCCGAGCGACCGTACCATTGTGGGTTTCCGGACGCAGCGTGCCCCCGAGCCAGAGCAGCTGGATACAACGGCGCCCTACGCAGGCGAAGGCGAATAACTACAATGGCGCTGGCACAATTGGGTCTCTGCATGTTATCTTGTAGAGACTCATTTTCCCTGCCATGCAAACCGTTGTCTCGCCTTCACCCCGTGTTTTGCTGCGGCCTGCGCTGCGCAATGCCCTGTACTTTCTGGGCCTGACCCCTGCCGTGCTGGTGGTGTTCGGCAACCTGACAGGCGGCTGGTGGGCCTTCACCAACTACGCTTTCTCGTTCATAGGGCTGGCGCTGCTGGAACGCCTGGCGCCACAGGTAGATGACAATGCCCATACCGGTGACGACGAGACGGTGCCCAACATCGTACTGTTTCTGCATCTACTGGCACAGGCCGCGTGTTTGGGCTCGCTGTTCTGGGGGATACATACGGGTGTGCTGACGGGCTGGGGCCTGTTTGCCGCCATACTGAGCACGGGCGCGTATTCGGGTTCGGGCGCCATTGTAGTGGGGCACGAACTGTGCCACCGCAAAGAGGCTTTCTGGATCTGGGGCAGCAAGTTTCTGCTGTTCTCGGCAGGCAACATCTATTTCTATGTAGCCCACGTGCGGGTACACCACAAGCTGGTTGGCACCGACGACGACAGCACCAGCGCCCGCAAAGGCGAGACCCTGTACGGCTTTCTGCTGCGGTCTATCTATGGGCAGGTAAAAGACACGTTTGTTCTGGAGGCCGAGCGGCTGCGCAAAGAAGGCAAATGGGCCTGGGGGCCCACCAACTACGGTGTGGTATCGGTGGTGCTGGCGGTGCTGCTATGCGCCGCATTGTACTACTGGCTGGGCTGGGCGGGCGTGATAGCCTGGCTGGGACAGGCCGTGCTGGCCAACTTCCTGCTGGAGTTTGTGAACTACATACAGCATTACGGCCTGCGCCGCGACAAAATCACGCGGGTAGACCCGGGTCATGCGTGGATCAGTGAGCACGGCACGCGCTTCTTCATGGTAGACCTGACCCGCCACAGCGACCACCATGCCCACGGTGCCCGCCATTTCCACGAGTTGAAACACCACGAGAGCAGCCCCGTGCTGCCTACGGGTTATTCGGGTATGCTGCTGCTGGCGATGGTGCCGCCGCTGTTCTTCCATGTTGTGGACAAGCGGCTGGAGGAGCACCTGGCCCGGCGTGCCGCCCAGGCAAAAGCCTGACGCTTGCAGTTGGCGCAGCGCCTGCGCAACTTGAAGGATGTTTGAAGCAAACCGGGTATGTAACCTGCTGGGTGTATCTGTGCCCATCGTGCAGGCGGGAATGGTGTGGGCCAGCGGCTGGCGGCTGGCCAGCGCCGTGAGCAATGCGGGCGGGCTGGGCCTGCTGGGTGCAGGCAGCATGAGCCCCGAACTGCTGGCCGAGCACATAGCCAAATGCAAAGCCGCCACTGACTGGCCTTTTGGCGTGAACCTGCCGCTGCTGTATCATCGGGTGGAAGAGCAGATACAGGTGGCGCTGGCCGGTGGCGTGCGCATATTCTTCACCAGCGCGGGCAATCCCAAACTGGTGGTGCCGCGGCTGAAAGCCGCCGGCTGCACGGTGGTGCATGTGGTGCCGGGAGTGAAGTTTGCCGAGAAAGCCCAGGCTGCGGGCTGCGATGCCGTAGTGGCCGAGGGCTTTGAGGCAGGTGGGCACAATGGTGCCGCCGAGCTGACGACGATGGTGCTGATACCGATGGTGCGCAAAGCCATCGACCTGCCCATCATAGCGGCGGGCGGCATAGCTACTGGGGCTGGCATGCTGGCAGCGATGGCGCTGGGGGCCGATGGGGTGCAGGTGGGTACGCGGTTTGTGGCAACGCCCGAGGCCAGCAGTCACCCGAACTTCAAGGAGGCGGTGGTAGCCGCTGGCGAAGACGCTACCCGGCTGCAAATGAAACAACTGGTGCCGGTGCGGCTGCTGCGCAATGCCTTTGCCGATGCAGTGGCGGCCGCCGAAGCCCGTGGCGCCAGTCGGGAAGAGTTGATGGCATTGCTGGGCAAGGGCCGCGCCAGACAGGGCATGTTTGAAGGCGATATGACCGAGGGCGAACTGGAAATAGGTCAGGTGGCTGGCCTCATAGACCAACTGACGCCCGCCGCCGAAGTGGTGCGGGAAATGCTGGCCGAGTATGCCCTTCTGAAGGCTGCAATTGCGGCCGGCGGAAAGTGGTGAAGCGGCTGGCTGCGCTCAGGCTGCGCGGACGACCTCGCGGAGGAGGCGGCGCTTGGCAATGGGCAGCAGGGTGGCGTCGAGGGGTACGGCGAGCTCGGATTCGACGGCGTAGGTGGCTGGGTTTGGCAGATCGGGTTGGGCGTGGATGAGCTCGCGCTTCATCTGCTCGTAGGGCATGGTGAGACTGTAGGTGAACACGGTAACGGGCGCCAGATGAATGCCGATCATGCGCTCGCGGGCATCGCCAGGTGGCGGCACAAAGGTGCTGATGGTGAAGCGATAGGCAGGGACATCGGGCAGGGTGGCACGGCGCAGGAGGATGTAGCCTTCGTTGCGGTACAGTGGCATGACACCAACGGGCAGCAGCCCCAGGCGGCCATCTACAGTTTCGTAGAGTTCGCGCCCCTGCTCCATGCGGGCCGAGATGCGTGGCAAGGCAAAGCTGACGATGGCTTCCAGTTCGGCCAGGATGGTATCGTCGTCTTCGGTGCGCTCAAATATCCAGCGGAGTGCCTCGGCATCCATGCCGACGATACGATGAGGGAAGGTATCGGCCAGTCGCTGTTTTTCCTCCAGAAAAGAGGACAGCGCACGGTAATGAGCGATGAGATCGGCCAATGGCGGATACAGGCAGTTCTGGCGGTAGGACAGGTCAACCTCCTGCAGGTAAGCCAGGAGGACATACTGCTTGTACTCGAAGTCGAGCGAGCCCTCTACAAACCAGGAAGTGCTGAGGGTTTTCATGCACTGAACAGTTAAGATGCTTAGCCTTAAGCTAAGAATTTTTCCACAATTGCAGGCGTTTCCTTGTGCGGTAAGCAATCGCCAGAATTGGGTAAAATGAGACAAACGGCACTGCGGCATGCATTTTGCTTATTGTACACATGGCCTTGTCATTCCCATACTTACCCAAAATGGGTGATGGATTGTAGCGGCTTTTTTTCTTAAGAACTGTGAAAGCAGTAATTTAACGGTGCAAAAGCAGAGACATCCCGACCAACGCTCTCTTTTTCACCCGATTCAGACCTGACCTGAACCAGCGAACCGAAGAATCACCACGCGTGCAGCCTCCCCATCGTCATGCAGATCCTCTTCGACCTTATTCATTCGCTGGCCAAAGAAGAAAAGCGGCTGTATCAGCTGCATAAGAGGGAAAATCGTTTCCAGCGCATTTACGAAGGGTATGCCAAAACCCAGGTGTACTCGAAGACGCTGGACCAGAATCTGTACGCCGAGCACTTCCAGGATGTATCGCGGGCCTTCTACTCGATGCAGAAGCGGGCGCTGCTGGACGATATTCTGGTAGTGCTGCTGGAATATTCAAACAGCCAGAACCCAGGTTACCAGTTTGTTCGCCTGTATGGCCGTGCACAGGTACTGCTGCAACGACGGATGGGAGATGCGGCGGCCATGCTGTCGCAGGAGGCACTGGAGAGCGCACAGGCTTCGGGCAACACCGAGCAGCTGCAACTGGCGCTGAAGACCCAGCAGGAGGCCCTGCTGCTGACGAAAGAGCCCAGCCTGAAGCAATATGAAGACCTGCAGGCGCGGATAGACGAAGTGCGTCAGTCGAGCGACCCGGAGTCGAGGCTGAAGCGTGTTCGCGAATCGTTGGGGCTGCTGCGGTTGAATTACGATGACCTGCCCGAAGACACCGTGCAACAGCGGGCGGCCGAGTTCATGAGCCAGCTGAAAGACCTGGCCATCGACGAACACAACCTGCCCCTGACACTCGAAAAGCTGGCTACCGAGCAGCTGTATTACCAGATCATGGACCAGCCGGACGAATACCACCGGCGGCTGGCACAATACCACAAGCGGCTGACCAGCAATGGCGCCATTCTGCCCGAAGACCGATACTTCGAGCTGGTGAACATGTACCTGCGGAGTGGGTTGCGCAGCGGCGACTTCCTGCTGCTGACGGGCATGATCTACAAGCTGAACAAAGAAGTGGACATGCTGAAGCCGGAGATCCGACAGGCTTTCCTGCCAGCGTATCTGGAGACCTGCGCGCTGTTCAACTTCTACGAGAACGACCTGCCGCAGGGCCTGAAGCAGGTAGACACGGTGATTCGCACCGGCGAGCCCACCGACGACCAGCAGACCCGCTGCATCTTCTACCGCCTGGCCATGTTGATAGCGGCCCACCTGCCCTCGCAGGCGCGTGAGGAAATTACCTACTACAGCCAGCAGGCCCCCGAACTGGCCGAAAATCCGCTGATGGCACTGATGGAAGTGATGGCAGCGATAGACGCCAAGCAGGATCCCGACGAAACCCTCTTCATGATAGAGCGGCACAAAAACCACCTGAAGAAGCGGAAAGACTCTAAGGCGGTTATTGAGGCGCTGGGGATGCTGGCAGGCTATGTGGAGAAGAAGCGTGTGAAAGAGCGACCCATCCGGGTGTTTCCGCCCGACTGGGAAAACATCCTGCGGGTGGATCTGTACGTGCGCGCCAAACAAAGTACCAGCTTCTACTACAACCTGATGCTGGAAGACTGGAAAGCCCGGAAGAAGGTTTTCTAGCACCTGTGCAATTTTCAATATGAATTGAAAATTTTTTGGGGCAGGTGCAACGACGGCTATCTTTGCCGCGTTATCCCAGCACGATGAACACACAGGCACTGCTCGATAAAGCCCTTGCGTTAGAGTTTTTGACGCTCGAAGAGGGTATTCACCTGTTTCAGCAGGCAACGCTGACGGACCTCATGTACGTGGCCAATGAGATCCGGAAGGTGAAGAAAGCCGACACGCTGGGCATCGTGACCTGGCAGATCGACCGGAACGTGAACACGACGAACGTGTGCGTGGCCAACTGCAAGTTCTGCAACTTCTTCCGTGTGCCGGGTCACCCCGAGTCGTACATCACCGATGACGACACGTACAAGCGCAAGATCGAGGAGATGTTTGCCCTGGGCGGCGACCAGTTGCTGTTACAGGGGGGACACCACCCCGAGCTTGGCATCGAATTTTACGAGACGACCTTTTCGAAGCTGAAGAGCTGGTACCCGAACCTGCGCCTGCACGCGCTGGGTCCGCCAGAAATAGTGCACATCAGCGAGGTAAGCGGCATCAGCTACCATGAGACCCTGCGCCGCCTGAAGGCAGCGGGCCTTGACAGCCTTCCCGGCGCCGGCGCCGAGATACTGGCCGACCGTGTGCGTCGCCTCATCAGCAATGGAAAGTGTCTGGGCGAAGAGTGGCTGGAGGTAATGCGCCAGGCCCACAAGCTGGATATTCCGTCGAGCGCGACGATGATGTTTGGGCATATCGAGACGCTGGAGGAGCGGTTCGACCACCTGGTGCGCATCCGTGCGGTGCAGGCCGAAAAGCCGGCGGGCAGCATGGGCTTCAAGGCGTTTATTCCGTGGCCGTTCCAGGACGACGGCACGCTGTTGCAGCGCAAGAAAGGCGTGCGGAACAGTGTTGGTGCGGATGAATACGTGCGGATGATAGCGCTGAGCCGCATCATGCTGCCGAACATCGAGAACATTCAGGCTTCGTGGCTGACAGTAGGCCCCAAAGTTGCGCAGCTGTGCCTGCATGCCGGCGCCAACGACATGGGCAGCATCATGATTGAGGAAAACGTGGTGTCGGCAGCGGGTGCGCCGTACCGCTTCACCGCGCAGGAGATTCAGAAATGTATCATCGAGGCAGGCTTTGAGCCGCGTCTTCGCAACCAGATCTATCAGTTCCGGGAAGTGCCGGAAGTAGCGCGCATGGTGCCTGTGCTTGCCAGCAACTGACCCGTCTGGAGTGGGCGGAGGCGAACAGCAACTGTGCGCTGCCGGACAGTCGTGGTATGGCTAATAGGCCCCTGTGCACAAGCAGGGGCCTATTATGTGAAGTGGCAGGCGTTTTGTTAAGGGCTTTACAGCTCTACTCAAAACGACTGTATCATGCTGAAAAGCTATTTCTGGGTGGCCTGGCGCAGCATCAAGCGCCAACCCCTGTTCTCCTTCATCAACGTTGTGGGCCTTGCTATGGGTTTATCAGTCTGTCTGCTGGTGCTGACACTGATAAACGAGGCTTTCACTGTTGACCGCCAGCACCCCTATGCGGCAACCACCTACCGGATCATAACCGAAGGCCGGAATGGGGAGGGTGTAGACCTGGCGACTTCACCTCGGCCCTTGGCCGATCACCTCAAGTCAGAAGTTCCGGGCCTGAAAGGCATGGTTCGGCTGCATCGGGGGTTGCGGCGCCCGGCCAGCATAGGTGACAAGAGCATTCCGCTGGAACTGCTGGTAGCTGATGCCAGTTTCTTCGAGGTTTTTGCCCACCCGCTGTTGGAGGGCGATCGGCGGACGGCGCTGGCCTCAGCTCGGGGCCTGGTGCTGGCTGCTCCGCAGGCCGAGGCGCTGTTTGGCCGTGAGAGCGCCTTAGGTAAAACCGTGATACTGGGCGAGCTGGGTGCATTTACCGTGACGGGGGTAATGCAACAACCCGAAGGCCGTACCCATCTGACGCCTCAGGCCCTGCTGTCGTATGAACTCATGCCGACGTTGGAGGCCCTCGCTGCCGATCCCGTGCTGAAAGAGGATCCCTGGGTGAACCATTACAACGACTATCTGTACGTGGTGCTGGACAACACTGCTCAACTGGGGCAGCTGGAAGCAGTGCTGGGCCGCTACAGTGGCGTGCGGCAAGACTCGCGCCGCGAGAATGTGACTCTGGCATTCCGTGCGCAGCCGCTGACCTCGGTAGCGACGGATTTCAACGGCCTTGGCAACGACCTGGGTTTCTTTCTGCCGGGGTCGGTGCTGCTGTTTCTGTCGGTGCTGGCAATGGTGGTGATGCTGACAGCAGCCTTCAACTACACGAATCTGTCGCTGAGCCGCATGCTGGTACGCAGCCGCGAGGTCGGTATCCGCAAAACCTCTGGCGCCCGAAGCGCCGACATCTTCTGGCAGTTTCTGGCTGAAAGTACGCTGATGGCGTTGCTGTCGCTGGGGCTGGGGCTGATACTGCTGCGGCAATTGATACCAGGTTTCAAAGCACTGCAACTGAACCAGTATCTGAAAGTGGAGCTGGCAGTAACACCTGTGGTGCTGTTGGTGTTTCTGCTTTTTACGCTGCTGGTGGGCGTGTTGGGTGGGGTGTTGCCCGCCTGGGCATTGGCCCGACTTAACCCCATGCGCGTGTTGAGAGGCGACGGCAATTTCCGGCTGATGAAGCGCCTGAATCTGCGTCGGGCGCTGGTGGTGGGGCAATTCGCGATATCGCTGCTGTTCATCGTGTTTACGCTGGTACTGAGTCGTCAGGTGAACCATCTGTATCAGGTGAACCCAGGATTCAGAACCCAGAACCTGTATATACTGGATGTTGGAAATGCAGCCTATGCCACGCTGGAGGCAGAGTTGCGCAATGCTCCAGGTGTAGAGGAGGTAACAGGCATGGCTCCGGCCTGGGGTGGGGGCAACTTTTATCAAACACGGGTGAAGTGGGCCGGGGAACCCGAGCCAGTGGATATGTCGCAGACGTTCATGAGCCCGAATACCCGGCGCATGATGGAGCTGGAATTGCTGGCCGGCCGAGACTTTCCGGCGGAGGTACCCACTGGCGGCGACCGGTATGTGCTGCTGAACGAGACAGCTGCCCGCCGTATGGGGGCTTCGACCCCTGGAGAGGCTGTGGGCCGCACTTTTGAGATTTACAACGCCAAAGACACTTCGGTAGTAGAGGTAATAGGCGTGGTGGCCGACATTGTATATGGCAGCATGATGCAGGAGATGCCGCCCGTGCTGTTCCGGGCCAATGGCCAACGGCTGCGGCATGCAGTGATAGCCGTGCGCGACCCACAGGACCCACAGACGCTTGCCGCATTGAAAGCCATCTGGGCACGGCACAACCCACGCGAAGCGATGGATCTGAAACTCTATGAGCACCAGATGGCCGAGAGCTTTGCGGTGGCAATCGACATGAAGAAAGTGCTGGGTTTTGTAGCGCTGCTTGCCATTACGATCGCGTCGTTAGGGCTGCTGGGCATGGCGGCCTACGAGGCCCAGACCCGTCGCCGCGAAGCCGGGGTGCGTAAAGTGCTGGGCGCTGGGCATTTGAGTCTGTTTCGCAGCTTTTCTAGCCGCTTTTTGGTGTTACTGGCGGTAGCGGTAGCCCTGGCCCTGCCACTGGCCATGTTCCTGGCCGGACGGTTTCTGGAACTCTTTGCCAAACGCATAGACCTGACGGTAGGCCTGTATCTGGAGGCCGTGGGAATTCTGGTAGCCTGTGGCCTATTGGCGGTAGGTTCGCAGGCGCTTCGCTACATCAGTGCCAAGCCAGTAGACATTCTGCGGTCAGAGTAAGTGCGGCTTTCAGCCGACCCTGTTGCAGCCCCTTTCAAGGGGCTGTGCTGTTTTGGGGAGACGGGGAAGCGCCTGGCTCTGCCTGGTTTCAGGCACTGTGACAGGCCATGCCTCAAAAAAGCGGCCCTATTTACAGAATTTCCGTTACTGCCAAACGTTTGTATGCCGTGTTAATGGCAATGCATTAAGCGGTTAGACATTAAAAATCTTAATACGGGGGTGACAGCGTGTTTTTATGCCCTATTTATGGCTAAAATGGCCCCGCAAGAAAGCGTTGGCGTGGCACCGCAAATGCGGGATGCCGCTGACGCGTTCAAGCGAGCAAACCAATCGCAATTACCCTTACAGTTCAGTATGCAATTGAAACCCTTACGCTCGACAGCGGCCGCATTGGTAGCGACGCTGTGCCTGCTGGGAACTGGAACAGCCTTTGGACAGGGCTACCAGGTGAACCTGATGGGCCAAAAGCAGACAGCCATGGGCCATACCGGCACCGGCTTACTGCAGGACGGCGCCGCATTGTACTTCAACCCCGGTGCGGTTTCGCATCTGGAGGGCAACATCATCCAAGCGGGTGTCAGCTTGGTAGATGTGCAGTCGGCTTACGTGGACAAAGCAGTGAGTGCTCCAAAGTATGAGACACAGAACCCGATTAAGCCACCACCAACGCTGTATGCCGTATGGGGGCCCAACGCCAGCAAGTTCAAGTTTGGGCTTGGGGTGTACGCGCCCTTTGGTGGGGCCTACAACTGGGGTGCCAACTGGGTAGGGCGCTATGCCTTGAAGAGTCTGTCGCTTCAGGCGATCTACTTCCAGCCGACGGTGAGTTACAAGCTGTCGGAGAAACTGGGGGTTGGCGTAGGCTTCATTTACGCGCTGGGCGCGGTGGACCTGCAACGGGCGCTGCCTTTCACGAGCCAGGGCCTGCAGGATGGTCTGGTGCAATTGAAGTCGAACAGTGCCACGGGTGTGGGCTTCAACGTGGGTGTATACTATAAACCTTCAGAGAAACTCTCGTTTGGTGTTGCTTACCGTTCGCTGGTGCGTGCCAAGGTAACCAACGGCGATGCCGTGTTCACGGTGCCTGGGGGTGTGGCTCCACTGTTTGCCAACAGCAGAAGTTTCAATGCCGAACTGCCTCTGCCCGCACAGCTGAGCGTGGGTGTGGGCTTCAAGCCAACGGAGAAACTGACGCTGGCCTTTGACTACAACTATATCTTCTGGGAGGTGTATAAGAGCCTGGATATCGACATTGAGCAGAACAGTTCAGCAGTGGCCGACTCGGAGCAGCCGCGCAATTACAAAAACAGTATGACCTTCCGTCTGGGTGGGCAATACCAGCTGACAGAGAAGCTTGCTGTACGTTTGGGTGGTTATTACGGAATTGCCCCTGTTCGTGATGGCTTTGTTACGCCCGAAAGCCCCGATGGCGACCGTTATGCACTGACCTCCGGTTTCGGCTATCAGTTCAGCGAGAAGTTTTCGCTCGACGCGTCGTTTGAGTATCTCCGCGTGTTTGACCGCGAGGACAACAACCTCGAAACGGGTCTGAATGGCACCTGGGCCACCAGCGCCGTTGTTCCGGGCATTGGTTTCAACTACAAATTCTAACAAACGGAGGACACTCCCATGACATATACCCGTATTGCTGCCAAGTTTCTGGCACTTGCAGGCCTCTCGGTAGCGCTGTCCAGCTGCCGTCCTGAGCTGGACGCTCCGACCCCAACCACCAATGGCCAGGTGGACCTGACCCGCTATGTAGCACTGGGCAACTCGCTGACCGCTGGTTATGGCGATGGCGCCCTGTACCGCTCGGGCCAGGAAAACAGCTTTCCGTACTTCCTTGCCAGCCGCTTTGCCCGTGTAGGGGGTGGCAGCTTCACCCAGTTGCTGCTGCCCGAAGGCGCAGGCTTTGGAGGGGCTGGCAATGGCCGCTTCACCCTGACGGCGCTGTTCCCTTCGCCAGTAGTAGTACAGAACAATCCGCCGAGCATTACGCCGGTAACGCCAGGCTGGCGCCCCTCTGACGCACAGGCCATTGCCGCCAACGGCAACATGGGCGTGCCCGGCATGCGACTGATAGAAGTAGCAGTTCCGGGCTTTGGCAACCCAGCCAATGGTGCCGGCAACTTCAACCCTTACTACACCCGAATTGCGGGCAACCCCGCTACGTCATCGGTGCTGAAGGATGCCTATGACAAGCGGCCGACGTTCTTCACGTTTGCGCTGGGTTTCAACGACGTGCTGGGTTATGCACTGGCCGGTGGCGCCAGCAGCAGTATTTCCAACCCTGCTACGTTTGCCTTTGTGTACCAGCTGGCTGTGGATTCGCTGCTGAATGCTACGCCTGTAACCAAGGGTGTTGTATCGAACATTCCCGACCTGACGCAGGCGGCGTACTTCCGTACGGTGGGCCCGCAGGCTGCCGCCACGCTTCCTGTGCCTGGTATTTATTACCGCAGCAAAGATGGCGACACGCTCTTCGTAGCGAAAGCCCGCCTGGCTGACCCGAACAACATTCTGAACCCCCTGCTGTTGCTGACCGCGACGGGCCGTGTAGGGGTTGATGGTGGCGCGGGCGGTGCTCCCAATGGTATTCCGGATGGCCTGAGTCCGCTGGATCCGTTGCCTTCGAGCTTCGTGCTGGATTCGCTGGAGCGTGCAGACCTCAAAACGGCTATTGACGCCTACAATGCGAGCATCAACGCCTACGTTGCCGCCGTAAATGCCCGCCCCGCAGGCAAGCGTCTGGTGATTCTGGATGCCGTGAGCATGTTTAACCGCTGGAATGCCGGCAGCCGGGAATACTCGGTTGACATCAATCTGCGCTACATCACGGGTGGCGTGCATGCTCTCGATGGAGTGCACCTGACCCCGCGTGGCTATGCACTGGTAGCCAATGAGATTATCAAGACAATGAACGAGGGTTTTGGCACCAGCATCCCGCTGATAGACGCCTTTACGTACCCCGGCGTTATTCTGCCCAACTGACCCTCAGCCCCCTGAGCGAGAAGACCCCGGCCCTGTGCCGGGGTTTTTCCGTTTTTGCGCGCAGCCAGTGTGCTGGAAACCTTACCTTTGCACCCTGTTTACCCTATCTGACACATGAGCGAGCAACAGGCTGCTGCCCACGAGCTGAACGACCAGATGCAGGTGCGTCTGGACGAGATTGCCGAGCTGCGCACCATGGGGATTGATCCTTTCCCCAGCGCCACCTTCACCGTCAACGCCCACGCGGCAGACATTCTGAAGCATTATCCCCTTCAGAAGCTGGACTATAAAGACGTGGCACTGGCAGGCCGGGTAATGACCAAGCGCCTGATGGGTAAAGCCAGCTTCGCGGTGTTGCAGGACAGCACGGGCCGTATACAGATGTACCTGGCCAAAGACGAACTGGGCGAAGAAAAATATGAGCTGTTCAAGCGGCTGACCTCGCTGGGCGACCACGTCGGCATCAAAGGGTATGTCTTCACTACCAAGACCGGCGAGACGACCGTGCACGTGACCGACTACCAGATACTGGGCAAGACGGTGCGGCCGCTGCCTGTGCCGAAAGAAAAAGACGGCGTGGTGCACGATGCGTTTTCCGATGCCGAACTGCGCCACCGCATGCGCTACGTAGACCTGGTGGTAAACCCGCATGTGAAAGAGACGTTCGTCAAGCGGTCGAAGATGGTGACGGCCATGCGCAGCTTCCTGAACGACCGTGGCCTGCTGGAGGTGGAAACGCCCATTCTGCAACCGATCTATGGTGGTGCCTCGGCACGCCCCTTCACCACGCACCACAACACGCTGGACATGAAGCTGTATTTGCGGATTGCCAACGAACTGTACCTGAAGCGCCTGATCGTGGGCGGCTTTGACGGCGTGTACGAGTTTGCGAAGGACTTCCGCAACGAGGGCATGAGCCGCTTTCACAACCCGGAGTTCACGATGCTGGAACTCTACGTAGCCTACAAAGACTACCAGTGGATGATGGACTTCATCGAGGAGATGCTGGAGTACACCGCTCTGAAGGTGAATGGTACTACGCAGGTGCAGGTTGGCGACAACGTGATTGACTTCCAGCGCCCGTGGCCCCGCTACACCATGTACGAGGCCATCGAGAAGTTTGTAGGCGTGGACGTAGCGCACCTGGACGAAGACGGTATTCGGCGCGTGTGCGTGGAGAAGCAGATACCGGTAGACCCCACCATGGCGCGTGGCAAGCTGATAGACGAACTGTTCTCGCTGGCTGAGAAGCAGCTGATACAGCCGACGTTCATTACCGACTACCCGCTGGAAATGTCGCCGCTTGCGAAGAAGCACCGCGACAAGCCGGGGCTGGTGGAGCGTTTCGAGGCCATTTGCAACGGCAAGGAATTGTGCAACGCCTTCACCGAACTGAACGACCCTCTGGACCAGCGCGAGCGCTTCGAGGCCCAGCTGGCCCTGCGCGACCGTGGCGATGAGGAAGCCATGGTGCTGGACGAAGACTTCCTTCGTGCGCTGGAGTATGGGATGCCGCCTACGGCAGGTCTGGGTATCGGTATCGACCGCCTGGCCATGATCATGACCGGCGCCCCCAGCATACAGGAAGTACTGCTTTTCCCGCAGATGCGGCCCGAGCAGAACCCCTAGTTTTCGCTTACTTTTCAGCGTGTTTGAGGTGCGGCTGGCCCATCGGTACAGATAATCCGTACCTTAGACACGCTTACGCCTGATTACACATTTCTTTCCGTACTGTAGCCCAATGCTGCCCGAGAACCAAGCCCAGCAGGACGCGCTGAACCCCACCGAGACCCAGGGGCATGCCGAGCCTGCCGACGCGCTTGAAACCCACCCGAGTGTGGAGACTGCGCACACCGCCGAGGTAGAACACCCCGAGCCTGAAATGGATGCCGCCCAGCGTGAAAACGAAGCGCGGCTGAAGCAGGTGTTGTCAGCAGTACTCAACGACGAGGCCACCGATTTTGCCGAAGTGCTGCCCCAATACTCCCCACAGGAGTTGGTGCTGCTGATGGAAGAACTGGCCATCCGGGAGCTGGACCGCAACGCCATTCGCCGCGTTGGCCAGATCAAGAAGCAGTGGGACGAACTGTTTGCTGCGCGCCTGAAGGAAGTGAACACCCAGGTGGAAGACGATGCCCACCCCGAACTGCAGGACGAGGCCAAAGCCGAAAAAGAGCGCCTGACGCACTTTTCGGCACGCCTGAGCCGCGCACTGGTGAAGTTCAACAAGCGCCGTGCTGAGTACGAAGCCCAGCAGAACGCCGAGCGCGAACAGAACCTTATCACCAAGAAAGCCCTCCTGGAAGATCTCAAAGCCATTGTAATGGCCGAAGAGGTGACTGCTATAGACAAGGTGCGCGCCGTGCAGAAGAAATGGCGCGACATCGGCCAGGTGCCCCAGGCCGACGTGGACAATATCATGCAGACCTACCGGACCTATCTGGACCAGTTTTATGGCCTGCGTGAGAAGTACAACGACCTGCTGGAACAGGACCGCAAGGTGAACCTGGAAGAGAAGGAAAAGCTGATACACGAGCTGGAAGAGCTGGTGGGCATGCCGCACAGCACTGCTGTAGCCAATGCTGCCGAGACCACCGACCAGCAGCCCGACATTGATGTAGCCAATGCAGCAGAAGCACCTGTCGCAGACACCCCCGAGGCCGAAGCTGCACCTGTTACCGAGCACAGTGCCCGCTACTGGCAGGAAACTGCCGACAAGGTGAAGGCCCTGCACGAAGCCTGGAAGCACGTGGGGCCAGTGCCCCGCGAGCAGACCGAAGCCCTGTGGGCGCGATTCAAGGCGGCTACCGACTTCTTCTACGAGCAGCGCCGTGGTTTCTTCGGCGAGCGCGACCAGGAGCGTGGTGCCAACACCGATGCCAAGCGTGCACTGGTGGAGAAAGCCCAGAGCTACACCGCCTTTGCCTCTGACAGCAAGGACGCCTGGATGAAAGCCAGCCAGGAGCTGCAGGCGCTGATGGAGAACTGGAAGCAGATAGGCCCGGCTACGGCTGAAGGCAAGTCGCTGTTCAAGCAGTTCCGCGATGCCCAGAACGCCTTTTACAAGAAGCGCGCGCAGTTTTTCCAAGGCTTGAACTCGGCCCGCGAAGGCCTGGTGAAGCAGAAAGAGGAGTTGCTGGCCAAAGCCGAGGCGCTGGCCGCTGAAGCCGAAGGACCCAACAAGACCGAGCAGTTCAAGAACCTGCAACGCGAGTGGAAAGCCACTGGCAGTGACGATTACAAAGAGGCCCGTAAGCTGCAGAAGAAGTTCCGCAAGATCTGCGACACCTTCTTCAATGGCCTCAAAGCCCAGCGTGCGGATCAGCATCAGGCCGAACAGGCGAATCTGGAGCGCAAGAACTCGCTTCTGGATCAGCTGGAGGCCCTGTACGAAGGCGCTGACGCTGCTGAACGTGAAGGCGAGGCCGAACTGCTGCTTCAGGAAATAGACAGCGTAGGCCACGTGCCCATCAAGCAGAAAGACAAGGTACTGGCCCGCATGCGCAAGGCTCAGGACCGCTACCGCGAACTGTATCGCCGGGGGCCGCGCCGCCAAGGCTACCATGCTGGTGGCCAAGGCCACAGCAACGGTGGCAACCGCGGTGGTCAGCAGCACGGTGGAGGCCATGCTGGCGAAACGCACCTGGAGAAGGAGCAGCGCCGCATCATGGGTCGCGTACGCCAGTTGGACGAAACCATCCAGCAATACGAGAACAACATCCTGTTCATCAGCCGTGGCAAGAGTGGCGACGCCCTTCGCAACGACATTGAGAGCAAGATTACTGCTGCCCGCGACGAAATCAGCAAGCTGAAAGCCGAACTGAAGGCGCTGCGCAAAGCCGAAGCCGCCAAGCACGAGGCACCTGCCGCCGAAGCACCCGCCGTAGAAGCACCCGCAGCCGACGCCCCTGACACAGAGGCATAAGGCCAGCAAGGGCTACAAATAGCAACGGGCACCTGATGAGGGTGCCCGTTTTCTGTTTTCAGTAAGACTTTGGAGTGTAGGTTTTTCGGGAGGGCTTACTGTTATAATAATACTGCCCACCCCTTGGTCCTGTATTTCTGGTTCGTCCTCTCCCGTAATTTGAGGCTTCGGGTGAGTAATCCCTTGCCCTTGACCCTCTACTACCTGTGTATGGATTGGTATTTCCATAAGTAGAGTAGTTGTCATGATTTGTCCGATTGGACTTTGTTCGATAGTGTGGCTGAACGTAGGTCCCGTTTCGGCGATAATAGCCGTTCTGATAAGTGGCTTGGGCAAAAGCTGCTGCTGAAATACAGCACAGCACCAGTGAGAATAAAAGACTTTTCATGGGCTAGATTAATTGTTGAAAATCAATCTAGACATTATGCGTCAAGTTGTATCTAAATGACTCTTTATGGCCCCTCACTTGGGGTATGCCTGGGGCCTTTGGCCAGTTTGGATGTCTTGTTGAGGCGGGGCAAACGGGGGTTACGGGGTATGCGTTCCTCCTGCGGGGGCAGCTGGGCCTCTGGCTCAGGGGCAGGAGTGGCAGCCGCCAGTGCGCCGCCTTCGTGGTAGAAGTCGTACACGATCTGGGCTTTGCTGGCACCTACTACCTGGGCCAGTTCGTCGAGGGTGGCTTCCTGAATGCGGCGCACAGAGCGCAGTTCGGTGAGCAGTTTTTTGGCTGTAACAGCCCCCACGCCCTTGATGTCCTTGAGTTCGGTGCGCAGGGTTTTCTCGCCGCGCTTCTTGCGGTGGAACGTGATGGCGGTGTTGTGGGCCTCGTTGCGGATGCGCTGGAGCAGGCGCAGGGTGGCGCTCTTCTTGTCGATGTAGAGCGGGACGGGGTCGTCTTTGTAGTAGATTTCTTCCAGCCGCTTGGCGATGGATACGATGGGTACCTTGTGGGTGATGCCCAGTTCGTCGAGGGCTTCGATGGCGTGGCTCAGTTGGCCCTTACCGCCGTCAATGACGATGAGGTCGGGCAGGGGTGTGCCTTCTTCCAGAAAGCGGCGGTAGCGGCGGAAGACAGCCTCCTTCATGCTGGCGAAGTCGTCTATACCGACGACGGTCTTGACGTTGAAGACGCGGTAATCGCGGCGGGCAGGCTTGCCTTCCTTGAACACCACGCACGACGACACTGGCGCATAGCCCTGGATGTTGGAGTTGTCGAAGCACTCGATGTGGTTGGGCAGCTTGGTCAGTCGAAGGTCTTTCTGCACCTGCTTGAGGGCGCGCAGGGTGGGGCTTTCGGCGTTGCGCAGGCGGGTGAGGCTGGCTTTTTCCTCGATGAGGCCAGCACAGTTTTTCAGTGACAGTTCGATGAGCTTGGCTTCGTCGCCGCGCTGGGGTATACGGAAGTCGAAGCGGGTGGCGAGGTCGGCGCCCTCGGTCTCGACGTTGGTGAGGATGCGGTCGTGGAGGTCTTCCTCGTCGGTGAGGAGTTGGCCCAGGGCTGCTTCCAGCACTTCGATATCGGTTTCCTCGGCCTTGGGCCGCATGACGTAAGCGTGTGTGCCGACGACAGTGCCCGAGCGGATTTGGAAATGGTTGACAGCGGCGAGGCCCTCTGCCTGCTGCACGGTCAGCACCTCGCAGTCCTTCACGGTTTCGGGTACTACGGTGCTGCGGCGCTTGTGCTTCTGCACATGCTCTATACGGTTTTTGAGGAAGTGGGCACGCTCGAACTCCAGGTTGGCGGCGGCCTCGTCCATCTGGGCCTTCAGCTGGCTGAGTACTTCGCGGTAGTGGCCGCGCAGTAGGTGGCGAATCTGGCTGATGTCGTTGTCGTAGTCGGCCTGCTTCTGGTAGCCGACACAGGGGCCGGCGCAGTTCTTCATGTGGTACTCCAGGCAGACACGGAACTTGCCTTCGCGGATGTTGCGGTCGGTGAGGGCGAGGTTGCAGTTGCGCAGCTGGTAGTTCTCGCGGATGAAATGCAGAATGGCATTCATCGTTGCGCCGCTGGGGTAGGGGCCGAAGTATTCGGAACCGTCCTTGATTTTGTTTCGGGTGGAAAAGACGCGCGGGAAGGGCTCTTTCTTGATGCAGATGTAGGGGTAGGTTTTCCCATCCTTCAGCATCATGTTGTACTTGGGCTGATACTGCTTGATGAGGTTGTTTTCCAGTAGCAGGGCTTCCAGGTCGTCGTTGGTGCGGACGGTCTGGATGTCGGCAATCTGGCGGACGAGCACGCGGGTCTTGAAGTCGAGACTGCCGCCACGGGTGAAGTAGCTGTTGACGCGCTTCTTAAGGCTCTTGGCTTTGCCTACGTAGAGGATGCGGCCGTCGGCGTCGAAGTACTTGTAGACGCCGGGAGCATCGGGGAGGGCCCGGCGGAGGTCGTCGAGGAGGGGGCGGCCGGAGGCGTCGAGCAGGTCGTCGGACATGGAGAGAGCAACAGCGCCAAATCTAACGCCGGAAAGGGGATAGGCCGTATGCCTGTGCGATTATTGCCCCAGCAGCAGCTCGGGGGTCAGGTGCTGGAGCGAGGGCACGGTGGCATGTGCCTCGGCGAAGACGGGGTGGCCGATGAGGGCGTGGTCGGGCACGGCGATGCAGCGCATGCCGGCGGCCAGTGCGGCGCGTACGCCGTTGGGCGAGTCTTCCAGCACTACGCACTGCTCGGGGGCAAAGCCCAGCAGACGCGCGGCGGTGAGAAAAACGGCAGGGTGAGGTTTGCCCTGGGCCTCGTACTCGGCGCTGTGCAGCACCTCAAAGTGGGGCGTAAGCCCCAGGTGGCTGACTACGGCTTTGATGAGCCGCATGAAAGAACTGCTGGCCACAGCGCAGCGCAGGCCGTTCTGCTGGCAGAGGGCGATGCTGTGGTCCAGGCCGGGCATGGGCTTGCCGACGGTGCGCACGAGTTCTTCTACCCGCAGCACGATGGTTTCGGTGAGGGTGGGGAGGTCGGGCGGGGCGGGCCAGGGCTGGCGTTCGTGCCAGTAGCGGACTACCTCGTCCACGCGCTTGCCCATTGTCTGGCGGCAGAGGTCGGGAGTGAGCTGGATGCCGACGGTAGCGAACACCTCGATCTCGGCCTGCTGCCACAGGGGCTCCGAGTCGATGATGAGCCCGTCCATGTCGTAGAGTACCGCCTGAATCATGGCGGCAAAGGTAGGGGTGAGGGGCGTACGGAGATGAGGGATCCTGCGGACCGCACCCGCAGTATTTCGCTAGAGTAATGATTTATTTAAATCATTGAATAAGTTGATTTTAGTCATGTAAATAGAAAATATTCGCAATTGGTGAACCATTCGGCCTGGAGAGGATGTTTTGCTTCCATAACTGACACAGCAATCCAACAAACCATGTCTGTACTCCACGTAACCGACGCCACTTTCGCCGATGCACTTAAGGCCAATGCCAAAGTGGCTGTGAAATACTATGCCGACTGGTGTGGCTCGTGCCGCCTGATGGCGCCAAAGTATACCCGCCTGAGCGATGACGCTGCCAACTCTGGCGTCGCGTTTCTGGAAGTGAACGCCGAAGAAAGCCCAGAAGCCCGCAAGCTGGCTGGCGTAACCAATCTGCCTTTCTTTGCCGTGTTCAAAGATGGTCAGTTGGTAGCCGGCGACTACACGGCGAAGCCGGAAGCCGTACAGGCCATGATTGACCGTATCAAGTAAGCGTATCCCCCGCTGCCCCCAACTCCACACTTACACCCATGAAACTCCCTGTGATCAAACAGCTGGCTACCGACCATACGCTGGAGCAGCTGAAAGCCGCCGAAACCGCACTGATGGATGGTCAGCCACTGCCTTTCACGGTAGAGGGTGCCGACGAAGGCGAGCAACTTACCCACCTGCTGGGAGCCATGGACGTGCTGCAACGGGTGGCAGAAGGTGAGGAGTTCAATACGGCGCTGCGTGCATTTGCACAGCGCGTGCGCGCCAGTATCGGCTAACCTATTGCCCTTGCCATGCCCCATTCCGCCCATGTCATAGCAGCCGACCCGCGCGAAGAAGCGCTGGAACGGCTGAACCGTGCCGGGCTGAAAGTGACGCGGCAACGTATGGCTGTTCTGACGGCCATGCTGGCCCAGCGTCAGCACCTGTCGGCCGACGAGCTGTTTCAGCGACTGAAACCCGAACTGGCCAGCCTATCGCTGGGAACAGTGTATCGCGTGCTGGAATCGCTGACGGAGGCAGGGCTGGTGCGGCCAGTGGCCAAAGACCAGACTGGCCAGGGCGGCCTTCGGTTTGATGCCACTCTGGACGAGCATCATCACCTGGTGGACCGCGATTCGGGCGCGATACTGGACCACGACGACGATCGCCTGACAGCGCTCATCCGGCAGCATCTGGCACAGCACCCGATACCAGGCTACACGGTTGAGTCGTTCCAGCTACACCTGCACGTGCGGAGCCGGCCAGATGGCTCCGTCGCTCCTCAAGACTGAAGCTTCTACTTTTCATCATCTTTCTTTTTTCATACAACCAATGGCTGTACTTGTAGGCAAACCCGCTCCTGATTTCAGCGCAACCGCTGTAATCGACGGCGGCGACATCGTAGAGAATTTCACGCTGTCGCAGTTCAAAGGCAAGAAGTACGTAGTACTGTTCTTCTGGCCGATGGACTTCACGTTTGTGTGCCCCACCGAAATCCTCGCCTTCCAGGAGAAGCTGAAGGAGTTCGAAGCCCGCAACGTTCAAGTGATTGGCGTGAGCGTAGACAGCGAACAGAGCCACTGGGCCTGGCTGAACACCCCCAAGAACAAGGGTGGTATCGAAGGCGTAACCTACCCGCTGGTAGCCGACTTCGCGAAGACCATTGCTCGTAACTACGACGTGCTGGCCGGCGAATACGACTATGAGCTGGACGACAACGGCATGGAGCGTTCGACCTTCAAGGGCTCGCCCGTTGCTTACCGTGGCACATTCCTGATTGACAAGGAGGGCATCGTACGTCATCAGGTGGTGAACGACCTGCCGCTGGGCCGCAACATTGACGACACCCTGCGTACCGTAGCTGCCCTGCAGCTGGTGGAAGAAAAAGGCGAAGTCTGCCCCGCCAACTGGAGTGAAGGCAAGGACACGATGAAGGCCACGCACGACGGCGTTGCTTCGTACCTGTCTGCTCACTAATAGTAGGTACAACTAGACGAAACAACATGAGACGGCCGGGGCGACCCGGCCGTTTTTAATTGTGTTTCAGGGTGCAAGGAGGCCAAAAAAAGTTCCGATTGCTTGTCGTTGCGGGCAAAGTGTGTAGTTTTGGTGCACGGAATACCTGCGTATTTTCGCTGAATTCCGTTGCGTCCTCCGAAAATTCCTGCTACTGCCTATTTACCTAAGTTCTACCCCGGTATGAAAACCATAGACCAACTGAGGGACTTCTTCAACAACGAGCTGCGTAGCGAGATTCTCGCCGTAGAGAATAAGCGCAAGGGCATCGTAACCCGCATTATTCTGGCCGGTGTGCTGATTCTGCTGGCCGCCATTGGTGGGGCCTATGCCCTCTATCGTCTCATGCCCTTTTACCAACCGGTGTTTGCAGCCGTATGGATTTTTGTGATGGGCGTACTGGGTTGGATTGCCTTCAAGGAAATCAAGGACAACAAGGATTTCTACAACGACTTCAAGTTTCAGGTTATCGAGCGTATCGTGAAGTTCGTTGACCCGAGCTTTGTATACATCAGCCACAAGCATATTCAGCCAGCTCAGTTGGTTGAAAGTCGTCTGTTCCGCCACCTGCCCAAGAAGTACAAGGGTGATGACTACGTATCCGGTACTATTGGCGGAGGCAGCAAAATCGAATTCTCCGAAGTTGTAGCCCGTAACAAGAAGCACGATGCCGAAGGCCATGCCACCAACGAATGGGAGCAGACCTTCAAGGGCCTCTTCTTCGTAGCACAGGTAGAAAAGTCATTTGGTGGCCAGACCTTCGTGGTGCCCGCTGGCGATGGCATTGACACCCTGATGCAGACCAAGCAGCAGGCTCCTACTCAGATGACCACTGGCGACGGCAACTTCGATAACCTCTTCTCGGTGTTCACCACCAACGCTGCTGAAGCCAAGACCCTGCTGAGCGACGAAGTGCGCCAGCGCCTGGTAGAGTTCCGCAGCCACCGCGCCAACCCTGTCCGTTTCTCGTTCATCGGCAACAAGATCAACGTAGCCGTATGGCACGACAAAGACCTCTTCGAGCCTGAGGTATTCAAGACCCTTCTCGACTTCGGCATCATTGAAGAATACTACGATGACCTGTACCAGGCCATCAGCATTGTAGAGCGCATTGACCAAGGCAGCAAGAAAGCTGCGTAAGGCTCGCTCTCGCAACAGATACAGCAACGGCTCCCATTTCTGGGAGCCGTTGTCGTTTTCGGAGAAAGTGTGGTGAGGGGGATGATTCAGGCTTCCTGCATGCCGCGGACCAGGCTGAACTGTGCCGCGATGTAGGTGAGCATGATGAAGAAGCCTGCCATGGGCAGAGGTTGGTAGAAGCGGTCCCAGGCGAGGAGCGAGTCGGAGACGACGAAGAGCAATGCCCCCGCCAGCAGCCAGCGGTAGGCATTGACGGGAATACGGCCCCTCAAGTGCACGACCGATACCACCATGCCGAGAATGACCACCATGTAGGCCAGCACGGGTATCTTCATTTCGCCAAGGCCGGCGCCTACCACCTGGAAGAAACTGAAGGCATAGAGGCCCAGTGCCACTGCCGACAAGCCCGTGGAGAGCAGTCCTCGGCTGCTGGGGTCGGCCTGACGGCCCATGCGCACAAACGCCGCTATGTAGCAGAGGTGGCCCAGCAGAAAGCTGCCCAGGCCGCCCATGAAGAACAAGGGCCCTTCGAAAAGCAACAGAACGTCGCCAAACCAGCCCAGTACCAGGCCCGCTACAAAGAGGCGATAGACGCCCCGTTCGGTGAGTGCGGCGTTGGTGATGTAAAGGAGCAGGAGAGCTGGCACCAGCAGTGGCTTGGTGAGAAAGCGGATGCCGTTAAGGTCGGGCACGAGGTGGGCCAGCAGTTCCAGGGCGGCCAGTGGCAGGAAGAAGTAGAGGAAAGTTCGCAGTTGCATACAGGAAGATAGAGAAAAGGAGAAAGTGGCGGGGGTGGCGTGTAGTGGGGTGGCGACTACTGGCGTCCCTCTGCGGGCTGGGGGCAAGGTTTGCAGCATGTTACGCATACCACTTACGTACTACCATGTGCAGGTGCGGCCCGAGGTGCTGGCCCTGCTGACGGCAGGCGCACCAGACCTGATGGAAGTTACCGAGGCCACCGTGCTGGCACAGGCAGCCCAGGAGCTGCAGGACCGCTTTGACACCAGCGCCCTGCTTACGGCGGAGGGGTTGGCTGCCCGCCCGCAGCTGTGCGCCATGCTGGCCGACCTGGTGCTGTATCACCTCTACAGCCGAGGCACGGTAGCCATGCCGCTGCTGCGCGTAGAACGGCACCGCGAGGCGCTCAACTGGCTGAAGGGCTGCGCCACGGGCGACCTGCCCACCGACTTTCCGCTGCGCAAGGCGGCGGACGACACCCCTGTGCCGACACTGCTGTCCGGCTCCAATCCACGTACCCGTTATTTCCTCTCCTGACCCATGCCAACCTTCTTTTCCCGTTTTCGCCGGACGGCCCCGACACCGCCCCAGGCTCCGCACCCGCTGCTGCTGAACGCCGCCCGCAGGCTGCTGGACGAACGAGCGGCGTTTGTGAGCCAGCTGACAGAGCGCACCCGTCAGCGCGTGCAGGGCGACCTGCGCCAGTGGCGCGATGCCGTGAGCCAGGCCGAACACCCCCTGCGGCCCAACCGCCGCCTGCTGCTGGACACCTTGCACGACGCTCTGCTGGATGCCCACCTGACCAGCATACTGAACACGCGGCGCATGCGTCTGCTGGGGGCTACCTGCCACCTGCTGGACGCCAATGGCGTGCCAGACCCCGTCAGCGAAGATCTGCTGCGCCAGCAGTGGTTCTCGGACCTCGTAGGCCACATCATTGACAGCCTGTACTACGGCTTCAGTGTGGTGGAACTGCACGTGGCCGATGGCGAGCTGCGGGCATCGCTGGTGCCGCGGGGACATTGCAGCCCGGAGGCCCAGCGTCTGACGCTGGACGCTACTGCCCCTGTGCCGCCGGTGGGCGAGCCCCTGCCCCCACAAAGCCCCTGGAAGCCGCTGGCCGACTGGCCCCATGCGCTGGTGCAGATAGGCGAGGGGCGCCAGCTGGGGCTGCTGACGCAGGCTGTGCCGCTGGTGTTGCTGAAGCGCAATGCCCTGGCCTGCTGGGGCGAGTTTGCCGAAGTGTTTGGCATGCCGCTGCGCGTGGGCCGAACACCCGCCCGCGACGACCAGCGCCGTCAGGAGATGGCCCGTGTGCTGGAGCAGATGGGCAGTGCCGCCTGGGCCGTGCTGAACGACGACGAGCGCATTGACTTTCAGGCCAGCAGCCAGAGCGACGCCTTCCGGGTGTACGACCGACTAGTGGAGCGCGCCAACGCCGAACTGAGCAAGCTCATCAACGCGCAGACGCTGACCACCGAGCAGGGCGACAAGGGCGCCCGCAGTCTGGGCGAGATTCACGACAACCTGTTTGACGACCTGACCCGCAGCGACTGCCGTTTGGTAGAGCGCGTGGTGAACCACCAGATACTGCCCCTTCTGCGGCAGCGCTTTCCGCAGTATGCCGGGCTGATAGCAGGCCGGCGGCTGGCGTTCGACCTGGACAACACCGTGCTGAGTCTGCGCGAGCAGTGGGAGATAGACCGCGGCCTGCTGGCGCATTTCCGCATAGACCCTGCCTACTTCCGCGCCAAGTATGGCGTGCCGATTCTGGAGCAGGAATGACCCCCTGCGCCGCGTATTCAAGCACCGCAACAGGCCCTTCGGGGCCTGTTCGCATATAGGGCAGGAGGGAGAATGGCAGGTTGCCTGCCCAGGCAGGCAGGTTGCCCAGCGCGCCGACCCGCCTGCCGCAATGGCCTTGTCCCTCCCGGCGCCGGGGTGAACGTTTGCAGCATGGAACACGACGTAACCCCCCAACAGCCCCGTACCCTGCTGCTGTATCAGTATATCGACGGCTATGAGGCGCGGGCCGTAGCCGCCCAGCTGCAAAGCCATCCAGCGGGAGCGCCGCTGCACGTGCACCTGCATTCGCCCGGCGGCGAGGTACACAGTGGCCTGGCTATCTACAACCTGCTGATGGGCCTGCGCCAGAAAGGCAGCCGTGTGGTAACGGTGATTGACGGACTTGCCGCCAGCATGGCCTCGGTCATTGCGATGGCGGGTGAGGAAATCCGGATGGCGGAGAACGCCGAACTGATGATTCACAACCCCTGGACAATGGTGCAGGGCGACAGTCAGGCGCTGCGTATCCATGCCGAACACCTGGACCAGCTGAAAGCCCAACTAGTGGACATCTACGCCAGCCGCACTGGCCGTCCGGCAGCCGACATCGCCAGCCAGATGGACGTGGAGCAGTACCTGACCGCCACCGAAGCCAAGGCCCAGGGTTTTGTGGACACGCTGATGCCCGCCACGCTGGTGCGGGCAATGGCCGCTGTGCCCGCCCATGTGCCACGCCGCCGCTGCGAGGAGTGGCAGGCAACAACTGCCCCCGAACAGGCACGTCAACTGGCAGCCGAAGCGCAGGCCCTTTTGGTGGAAGCCTGGCTGGTGCGTGCCCAGGCCGAAGGCCGGGTACAGGCCGGACAGGAAGACGTGCTGCGCAAAGTAGGTGCCCTGGCTCCTGACCTGCTGAAAGCGTGGCTGGCGACACTGGAGCCGGTGCGGCCCGTGGGGTCGCTGGTGGCCGACCTTCAGAAGGCTCGCGGTACAGCTGCTCTGGACGCCCGTGCCCACTGGACCCTCCGCGACTGGGAAAAGCGCGACCCCAAAGGCCTGGCGCGCCTGCGCAACGACACTCCCGATGCCTATCGCGCCCTTTTCGAGGCCACTTACCGCCAGGCCTGATTCCCCCACCTTCTTCCCCCACTTTCTCTATGCTGTATTCACTTTGTTCCTTATACCAGGCTGGCGACGGCTTTGACCGCCTGCGGCTGCTGGCGCTGCTTGGCTGGACACTGGCCCCGGTGGTAGCCCTGCTGCGGCAGTATGTGTTCGACGACTGGCAGTTTCTGCTCACGCTCTGCATCGTCATTGCAGTAGACAGCCTGCTGGGGGCCTGGCATGCCTGGCACGACAAACGCCTTTCGAGCAGAGGCATCGGTCAGGCGCTGCGCAAAGTGGCTTTTTATGCTCTGCTGCTGATCGCCACACATGCCCTGGCCACCCACAAAGTGCGTGGCGAACCCAATGTACTGCTCACCTGGATAGATGGTGTGGTCTATGGCGCGGTGCTGGTGCGCGAGTTCCTGTCCATACTGGAACACAGCGCGGCACTGGGCATCTGGCGACCACCAGTGCAGCTGCTGCGCCGCCTGCAACAGTTCGACGACGACGGCCAGCCCATCCGGAAGGAGACGCCCCATGCGTGACATCCGGCTTATTGTTCTGCACTGCACCGCCACGCAGTCTATGGCCACGGTAGAAAGCATCCGCCACTACTGGAAGCACACACTGGGCTGGCAGAATCCCGGTTATCATTACCTGATTGCGGCCAACGGCCGGGTGCACCTGCTGGCCCCGGAAACGGCCATTGCCAACGGTGTGCGCGGGCACAATGAGGTAAGCATCCATGTGTCGTACATCGGTGGGGTGGATGCCCAGGGCAAGCCCACCGATACTCGTACCGAAGCCCAGCGGAAAGCACAGTTGGCCCTGCTCCGCGACCTGCTGACCCGTTATCCCACGGCCCGCGTGGCGGGCCACAACCAGCTTGCGGCCAAAGCCTGCCCCAGTTTCGATGTGCCTGCCTGGCTGTTGGCCAACGGGTTTCCCTCTGACGTATGCTACGTACCTGTCTCTGCGCGGCGCTGATGCTGCTGGCCGGGTGTCGCAGCCCTGTGCTGCTGACCCGCGAGGTAGTGCGCCGCGACACGACTCTTGTGACCACCGGTGCCCGCCTCGACAGCCTGCGGGTGCTGCGCCTGCACGACACCCTCCGCCTGACACGCGAGCGCCTGGCGGTGCAGATCCTGCGCCACAGAGACACTTTCCGCATTCAGGCGGCCTGCGCCCCGGAAACCCTTCGGGTGCAAAGGGTGCACGAGGTGGTGCGGTGGCAGCCCACGCCAGCCACGCCAGTGTCGCCGCTGCGCTGGGTAGTGCTGGGCGCTGTGCTGGTATTGGCTGCCTGGGCGTTGCTGCGCCGCCTTGTCCACTGACATTTTTCTTCTCACTTCATTCCTTTTCTGTCACACTTTTTATGCCGATTCAACGCGAAATCTGGGTTCAGGACATCATTGAGAATGTCTTTCCTGCGGGCTCGTTTGCCCAGTTTGCCGTCAACCACGACAGCCATGTGTCGGAGGGCGTGACGGTGCATGTGCCCCGCGCGGGCAGTTCGCCTACGGTGAGCCGCAACCGCACAGTGCTGCCGGCTTCGGTGGGCCAGCGCCTCGACACCGAGCTGACCTACACCCTGACCGAGTACACCACCGACCCCGTACATCTGCGCCACGCCGACCGCTTCGAGCTGTCGTACGACAAGCGGATGTCGGTGCTGGGGGAGCATTTGGCAGCACTGCGCGAGGCCGTGCAGGAAGACCTGCTCTACAACTGGCTGGGTTCTGCCGGTGGCGCAGGGGCGTTCCCTTCCGCTCAGATTGTGGAAACGACGGGAGCCATTTCGGAAGGCAAGCGCGCCCTCACCCTGGCCGACCTGCTCAAGGTGAAGCTGGCAATGGACCGCGCCAATGTGCTGCAGGAAGAACGTTACCTGCTGCTGCCGCCCGAGCTTTACAGCGACCTCTTCGCCATCCCTGAGCTGCTGCAGGCCGAGGCAATGAACCGCCAGTCGCTGCCGGAAGGCGTGATTGCCCGTGTACTGGGCTTTAACGTACTCATGCGCAGTACCATGCCGGTGTTCGATGCCTCCAAAGCCCTGAAGCCCCGTGGCGCCACTGTCGGCAGTACCGACCGCCCTGCGGCCATCGCCTGGAGCCGTTTCGCTGTCTGCCGTGCGCTGGGTGAGGTCCAGTTCTTCGAGAACAGTCAGGACCCCCTCTACTACGGCGATGTCTACAGCGCCCTTGTCCGCGCTGGAGGCATCCGTATGCGCAACAACGGCGTGTTTGCCCTTTTGCCAGCCAATGCCTGATCCTGTTCCCGCCGGGCTTTCAGGGGCTTCGGCCCCAGAGCCCCGGGCATTTACTTTATTCTCCTTCCCATGCCCCCACTTTGGACAGGTCCGCTGGATACACTTGTGCTGGTAGATGCCGCCTACTACTCCCGACTGATTGACGATCTGGCGATGATAGAGACAGCCTATGGCAGCAGCTTCTCGAACCAACTGCCAAGTCGCCGGAAAGACATTTGGGAACAGGCCCGCTGGCGTGGTCAAGTGGTGCAGGTGCCCGGTGTCAGGGCAATGGATGTGCACGCCCAGTACGCTGCCGGTAATGCGCCATTGGTGCTGGACCTCACCGCCGATGCCATGCCCATACTGCCGCCATATCGGCAGTGGGTAGTGGTGGTAGGCAGTGCGCAGGGGTGGTGGGGCACTGGGGCTGTATGTAGTTGGACGTCGGCGCTGATTCCTCCTTGCCGCCCCGATGATGTGCCCGGCCTGCGCCTCCGCTTTGCTGGCACGCAACGGCTGCCGCAGACAACCTTGGTGCCACCCCCCGCCACCTGCTGGACTTCAACCGACACCCACCTTAGGCTGGTATGTCCGCAGCCAGTGCAACGCGTGGCCCCCGGCTCCGAGGTCTCCTGGCTCCTACAGTTTTTGACCCCACCCGGTGTAAACATGCCCAATTTCATGATTAACCTGATGCCCAACCCTTGGCCCTTGATGTGGATGCGCGTGCTCAGTCCGCAGGTACTGGAGTTCGGTGTTAAGCTCAACACCACCTTTAGTGGGCGGACCTACCTCGATGTGTATGCCGAAGCGCCCCTGATAGCTCAACGGACCTACGCAATTCTGGCAGTCGATCAATTCTGATTTTCCTGATGGTACACTATGCCTTTCTGCGCTTTCATGCGCCTGCCAAATTGCCCGCCGATTTGCCGCCCCCTTTACCCGTTGTGGGCCATGAGGGCCTGCGCCATCTGGCTCAGCTGATGCCAGAGGTGATGCTGGGTGCTGGGGCACTCAAACTGCAGGCTAGCCGGGTGTTGGCCACTGGCGAGCGACAGGTGCTGGCAGCGCCTGTGCTGGTGTGTGCGGCCAATCCCTCGGTGCAGAGGCTCAGCATCGGCACGGCAGCGTTGGACCGCTGGGCCGACCTGCCGCTGGGCCTCTATCAACTGGTGCTGTATGAAGGCGCGGTACTCCGGGCCATCTCCGACCCCATTGAGGTGCTGTCTGAGGCACCCGCCGATACGGCCCTCCTGCGGGTGCGCAACCCGCTGCCCAACCTTTTCTTCGAGTATCCTGCCGAAACCGACTGGCAGCTGTTGCGGCTGCCCATCGCTCTGGCACAGCCGCAGTATGAGTTGACACCCATTCTGCCCGTCAGCACTACCGAGCGTCCACAGATTGCTCGCCTCGACCGTTCTGTGCGCTTCGAGTCACGGTCGTTGGCTCCCCATCAGGCCGAGGCCCTGCAGTTTCTGCTCGTGCATGGCAACCTCACCGTGCAGGACCCCATCACAAAGGTGTTCGAGCCCTACCGCCTGCGTGGGGCACTGCGTTTGGAGTGGACTCTGCATCAGCACCTGTGGTTGGCTACGGCCACTGGTCTTCTGGATCACCTGGACTTTAATACCGCCACTGGCGTGTTCTCAATTCCGGCCCCTTATGCGGGCTGATGTGACTGCGCAAAGTAGAAAACCCCGCTTACAGGCGGGGTTTTTCGTTTTTGAGAGAAGTTTAACTCCTTTCGGCAGGCTTCTTCTGTTCAGGCATGGTGCCAAACACGCGGTCCCACATCATGCTGCTGACACCGAACGCGGCGTCGGGTGTTTTGTGATGGTGCAGCTGGTGGTGTTTCCAAAGTGGGCGAAGGAATTTTGGTGGGTTGGGCACGGTGTGCATGCTGTAGTGCATGTAGGCATAGGCCAGATAGCCACTGATGAAGCCAGGGTAGAAGGCCAAGGCGTTCCAGCCCATCACTACGAAGAAGATGCCAAAGAACATGCTGGCAAGAATGATACTGGCCAACGGTGGCATGAAGAGGTGTTCGGTGTCGCGGGGGTAGTCGTGGTGAAAACCGTGGGCGATATAGTGAAAACGCTGGGCGGCTTTGCTCTCGCCTACCCAGTGGAACACATAACGATGGAGGAAATACTCGGCCAGCGACCACGTGAACACGCCAGCAGCATAGAGGCCCATGGTCAGTAATACCCCTTCGCCACGGCCCAGTATGTTGTAGGCCAACAGGCTCAGCAGAATGGGTATGTGAAGGCCCAAAATCATCGTCGGCGACGACTTCGACAGCAGTTCCAGTACAGGGTTCTGGAACAGACGGCCCCTGGCGCCTCCTTTGGGTGCATCGCCCTTGGCGGTGGCGGTTGAAGCTTTAACGTGTGTTACAGGTTTCATGGAAAAGCGTTTGCGGCGGCAAAAGTACACAAATGCTGTTACGCAGAAATGACCATTCTCACCCATATGGATGATATGGCACTCAGCCTGTTGCCTAACGCACGTCAGGAATTTTTCGTTACCCCAAATCCCCAGTTTTTCAACTCCTGTTCCCAGGTGTCGGGGTAGTTGGCCTGGATGAGCAGATAGAGCGCATGCAGCACTTTTCTGATTTCACCACGCAGGCTGTTTTTGTCGGCTACGCGCGCGGCCAGGTTCTGGTCGGTGTTTTCGGCTTCGGCCAGTGTTTCCAGATACTGCTGTTGCAGGCCACGCCAGAAGTCTGTGCCATAGCGGTGCTGGCCCAGTTTGTGGCGGCCAAGGGCGGCAATCAGGCGGTCGAGGCTCTGGAGGCGCTCGGTGCGGTCAATTGGCAGCGCCCAGGTTTTGCCCTGCCGCTGTATGCCAAACTCCTCGTAGTAGCTGGGGGCCGCCTCGGTGCTATATGCTTCGGCCAGATAGTGCTTTACGTGGATGAGGTGGCGATTGATCTCGCGGTCGAGCCGGTGCAGGGCTTCGGTAAGGGGGCGACGCTCCTCGCCCAGGCTTTGCCGCGTGTCGATGAGCACGGCCAGTTCCACCACCGCCTGCTCAAACTGCTCGGGGTTGATCCAGCGCAGGCTCAACTTAGAGTTTTTCCAAGCGGCAGCTACACGCATGGCCACGTCGCGCAGCTCGCTGTCGGCGGCGGGCAGCAGCCCACGGCGCCGGCTGGTTTCAGGGGTAGAGACGGATTTGGGGGTGGCCATTGCTGCAAAAATAGCGAAACTCAGGCCCTGTCAGCAGGCAGCCATTGGCGCAGGCTGCGGTATAGCCCCCAGCCCAGCGGCCCGGCCATCAGTGTCAGTAGCAGAAATGGCACCATTGCCCATGGGTTCAGCTTCCGGGTGCGGCTGTCGTTGTACATCCAGGTGCCAGCCAGAAGGTCAAAGGCCACAATGTGCAGCCACACCACAGCAAAGGCTTCGGGACTGGAAAGCAGCGGTTGCAGCACCTCGAACTTGGGATTGGCTACCAGCGGCAAGGTCTGTACCAGCAAGGGCACCACCTGCCACGCGTACAAAACCGCCACTACCAGCACCCCTGCATGGCGTGTGGCCAGCCATTGCGTGCCACGCCAGCGGGGCAGCGCCAGCAGCGGCAGCCAGAACACCAGGGCCAGAAGGTTGGCCAGATCGAAGAGTTGGACAGGCGACATAGGGCAGGATGGGGTAGGTGAAAACGCTTGTAATTAATCAATTAGACACGGGTAAATGCCTCCGCTGTAACAGGGAAATTACAGTTTCCGGCTCCAAATACGCAGATTTAATAGTATCCTTGTAATGAATAAACGACAGTGTTCGGTTCGTTCCTGCCTGCTGATTTTCTGCACCTGCACGACCTTCTGACTACCGCATGGAACCCTCTGCTACCCGCACGGCCAACAGCGGCTCTGGTAATGGCAAAGCCATGAGCCACGAGCAGATACGCGCACTGCTGAAGCAGGCTTGGGACTTGCGCCTGCGCGACCCCCAGAAGTGCCTTCAGCTGAGCCTCGACGCCAATCGCCTGGCCCGCGACAATGCATATCCCGAAGGCCTGGCCATGAGCTACCGAAACATTGGTTTTGCCATGGTCATCAAGGGCGACCTTGAGAACGCGCTGAAGCACCTGCAAATGGCGTTGCGCCTGTTTGTCAAAATCCGCGACCGCCACGGCGAGGGCACTACCCAGATTGCCATGGGTCACGGCTATCTGCGCACTGGCGAATATGCCGAGTCCATCACGGCTATCACCCGTGCCTTCAACATCTTCGAGGACGAAGGCAACAAGCGTGGCGTAGCCTATGCCGAGCTATCAACTGGCCGCACCAATCTGGAACTCGCAAACCTGGATCAGGCCCTCAAACACTTTCAGAACGCCGAGACTTTCTTCGTCCAGATGGGCGACCAGGAAGGCGAGGCCCTGGCCAAAGATGGCTGCGGCTGTGTATATCGGATGCGTGGCAGCTATGGCCGGGCGCTGGAATATCATATGCCCGCGCTGACTCTCTTCGAGCAGACTCAGGTGCTGTATGGCCAGGCCGAAACCCTCAACAACATTGGCCTCGTGTACCAGAAGCTCGAAGATTTTGAGCGGGCGCTGGAATACTTCTATAAGGGCCTGAAGATTTACGACACCCTCGAAGATCGCTTCAACGAGGCTGCCGCCCTCATCGACATCGGCGCCCTGTTCCTGCAACAGGAGCACGTAGACGAAGCTTTTGTGGTGCTGTTCAAGGCGCTGGACCAGGCAAAGGAAATTCGCGCCAGACCCAAGGTATACCTTGCTCACAAGTACATCTCAGAAGCCTATGCCCGCACCGGCAATTACGAAAAGGCCTGGGAACACCACGTAGAGTACCACGAGCTGCGCGAGGCCGTGGTCTCGGACGAAGCCCGCGGCAAGCTCCGCAACCAGCAGATTGCCTTCGCTACGGAAAAAACCAAGTCAGAGGCGGAAATCTACCGCCTGCGGAACATCGAGCTGGCCACCACCAATCAGGAGCTGGAGCGAGCCCTGGAGCTCACCAACGACTCTATCGCCTATGCCCGCCGCATACAGGAAGCCATGCTGCCCGGCGAAAAAACCGTGAAGCAACTGCTGCCGGATGCCTTTGTCTACTTCAAGCCCCGGGATGTCGTCTCCGGCGACTTCTACTGGATCACCGAGTGGAACGACCGCATCATCCTGGCAGCCGTGGACTGTACAGGCCACGGGGTGCCTGGGGCGTTCATGTCTGTGCTGGGTCAGAGCCTGCTGAACCAGGTAGTCAAGGAAAACTACACCTTCATCCCGGCCAAGATTCTGCAGGCCATGGATCAGCGACTGGTGGAAGAACTGTCGCAGCAGGACGGCTCCAACGACGTACTCGACGGCATGGAGGCCGCAGTGGTGTCCATCAGTCTGGAAGACTACACCCTCCAGTACGCTGGCGCCAACATCCCGCTGTATGTGGTGAATGAGAATGGCATGACCACTGTACCCGCCAAACATGCGGCACTTGGCGGCACCCGCCGCCTCAACGAGGTGAAGGAGTTCCAGAACCATGTGGTGCCCATTAAGCAGGGTGATGTCATCTACCTGTTTTCCGACGGCTTCCGCGATCAGTTTGGGGTAGAAGATGCCACCAAACTGAAGTACAGTACCAAGCGTTTCCAGAACCTGCTGCTCCAGATTTACAAGGAGCCCATGCAGCGTCAGAAGGAGATTCTCGCCCAGGAGTTCGACACCTGGAAGGGCAAGCTTAAGCAGCTGGACGACGTAATGGTGATTGGTGTGCGGTTCTAGCACCCGGCACTCGTATTCATCGGTTATCGGGATGATCGCCTCCAAGGGTGAACGTAAATGGCTGTGCCCTGTTTCGAGGGCGAGGCGTCTCGATAATACCCATTAGTGGCTATTATTCTTTTAGTTCCTTGTAAAGTACTTCTTAACAGATTTTTGAATAATACGCCTCTTGAAATGCGATAGGAGCGAGTTCCCGGATATTTAATTTAGAGCGGTTATTTTTTACAGGCTATTTTCGAGGTGTAGGAAACAGAAGAAGTTTGCTGTGTGTTGGAACGTGCATTGGTCCAACTCTGGGCCAGCTCACCCATCCATAAACAGTATGAACTTTCAATCCTTCCGCAAACTGGGCCTCGCCCTTGCAGTAGCTGTGTCAGCAGGTTTCGCCTCTGCCTGCAGCGAAGACGAGAACTCTTCGGTGCCAGAGAACAACATCCTGGAGATTGTTGCTTCGTCGTCAGACTTTGACGTGCTCGAAGCGGCTGTAGGCAAGGCCGGCTTGGGTGCCACGCTTTCTACCGACTTCCTGACGGTGTTTGCCCCCACCGATGCTGCGTTCGTGGCCTACTTTGATGCCGCTTCTGAAGGTGCTGTCATTGATGCCATCAACAACGACCTGACGGTAGAAGAAGTCACCAACCTGCTGCTGTATCACGTAGTACGCAGCTCGGTACTGTCGGTTGACATCACCGCCAGCAGCACAGCGCTTCGCACACTGCGCAACACCTCGGCCCCCCAGATCACAGGCCGCATCTTCGTATCTAAGATCGGAGGCAGCCTCCGCGTCAACAACCGCAACGTAACCAGCGCCGACATCCAGGCCCTCAACGGCGCGGTACACATCATTGATGGCGTACTGGCTGAGCCTACCAACAGCATCGTAGACGTGGCCGTAGCTGGCGCCGACTTTGATGTACTGGAAGCTGCCGTGGTACGTGCTGGCCTGGCCACCACGTTGGCATCGGCTGGTCCCTTCACGGTATTTGCCCCCACCGACGCTGCCTTCATCACCTTCCTGGGCGTAGCCGATGAAGCCGCTGCCATCTCTACCATTAACGGTCTGTCCCCCACCACGCTTGCTGGTATTCTTCAGGGCCACGTGGTATCAGGTGCAGTATTTTCGTCTGATCTGCCCTCCAACGGTGTGGTGTCCTCGCTGAATACCCAGGTGCCTCTCACCCTCACCGCTGGCTCCACGGGTGTTACCGTACGTGGCTTCGGTGCTACGGCCTCCAACGTCGTGACCACTGGCAACGGCACCACCTTCAACGTGCTGACAACCAATGGTGTCATCCACGTAATCGACCGCGTCATCCAGACGTCGCCTGTTGTACTTTAATGACAGTCTTGTCACAGCAGAAGCCGGGCGCGAGCCCGGCTTCGTGCGTTAATGGAGTGTGGGGTACGCGGTTTTGGGGTTATCTTGCCGCCCTTCTACTACCTACTTACCCGCTGTGTCAGGCACTTCGCAAACCGCAGCCCGTCTGGGGCTGTTCTCCGCCACTGCCATTGTAGTGGCCAATATCATCGGTACGGGCATTTTCACTACCACGGGCTTTCAGGCGGCCAGCATTCCCTCGCCGTTCGCCATTCTGCTCATCTGGCTGCTGGGAGGTGTATTGGCCATCTGCGGTGCACTCTGCTATGGCGAACTGGCGTCGGCCATGCCCCGCAGCGGCGGCGAGTACACCTTCCTTAGCCAACTCTATCATCCTTCGCTGGGCTTTCTGGCTGGGTTTGTGTCGCTGGTGGCGGGCTTTTCAGTGCCAGTGGCAGCAGCAGCCATGGCTTTTGGCAAGTATGCCTCGGCAGTGCTGCCCTCGCTGAACGACAAAGCCTGTGCAGCCCTGCTCATTCTGGCTATTACGGCGCTGCATGGCTTTTCGCTGACGCTGGGCAGTCGCATCCAGAATGTGTTCACCGTAGCCAAGATCCTGCTGATTCTGGGCTTTGGCCTCTCGGGGCTGCTGGTGTCGCAGCCGCAGGAGTTCTCACTGGTGCCCGGCCCCACAGACTGGGATGCTGTGCTCTCGGCTGGCTTTGCCATCGGGCTGGTGTACGTGTCGTTTGCGTATAGTGGCTGGAATGCTGCCGCGTACATCTCGGGTGAAATCAGCAATCCGCGCCGCAATGTGCCGCTGGCGCTGCTTGGCGGCACGGCCATCGTGATCGTACTGTACCTGCTTACCAACTTCGCGTATCTGACGGCTGCGCCGCTTTCGGCCTTGGCAGGCCAGGCCGAGGTGGGCGATGTAGCCGCGCGGTTCATCTTTGGCGATGTCGGCGGGCGCATCGTCTCCACCCTTATTGCACTGGCGCTGGTAAGCAGTGTCAGCAGCATGGTGATGGCGGGCCCGCGCGTAATGCACGCCATGGGGCAGGATGTGCCAGCCTTCTCCTTTCTGGGCAAAACCAACGCCAAGGGGCTGCCTGTGAATGCGCTGGCACTTCAGGCAGGCATTGCACTTATCACGGTGTTTGTGTCAGAGCTGCGCGAGACACTCAACTATATCGGCTTTACCCTCAGCCTGTTTGCCTTCCTGTCGGTGGCAGGAGTGTTCATCCTGCGCTGGCAGCAGAAGAAGGCTGGGGTGCAGTACGACGGCTACCGCACCTTTGGCTACCCACTGACGCCCCTCATCTTCATGGGGCTCAGCGCCTGGATGTTCGTGTACCAGCTGAAAGACAACCTCCGAACCAACCTTGCAGTGTTGGCTACGCTGGTGCTGGGCCTTGTGGCATGGTATCTGCTCAATCGTAAGCGTAGGTAAAGAACCGTCTGTTTTTCGACAGCCTCCCTGACGCTCAGGCGGGAATGCTATCTTTGATGCGGATTACAACCAACAACCGGATGACTCGTTCGATGCTGGGCCTTTTGGCCCTGGCCCTCACACTCACTGCCTGCGACAACACCACCGACCAGCAACAGGCCGCCGTCGGTGCAGGCGACTCCACCATCACCACCGCCCAGGCCGACAGCCAACAGCGTGCTGCCCGCCAGGAGGCTCTGGCCGACAACGCCCGCCGTGCCAAGCTGACCGAGGCTGACCGCTACTGGGACGACGCGGCTCGCCTGCTGGCCGGGCTCACACCCCGTGATGGCAGTACCCTCCAGCGCGTGGATACCCTTGCCGCTGCCAGGACCCACGAAAAGCTGTGGGATGCCATGTGGAAGAAAAAACAGGAACGGTTTCTGGTGAAGGTGGAAAGCTGGGCCGCAGGCTCACTGGCCGCCGAACGCGCCGAAAAGCGCAACATCTTCTACCCCTTCGCGGGCTCGGACTTCCTAACCGTAGACGCTCTGTTCCCCGAGGCTACCCGCTTTGTGCTCTTTGGGCTGGAGCCCGAAGGCAGCCTGCCCGACCTCCGCACCCTGCCTGCCGACCGCGTAGGCAAGGCGCTGGAGAACCTCCGCGTTTCTATCGATGATATCATGGGCCTGTCATTCTTCAAAACGAAAGACATGGCCGTGGACCTCATCCGCACCGACCTGAAAGGTCAGGCGCCCCTGCTGATGGCCTTTGCCGCCCGCACGGGCCACCGTGTACTTTCTTTCCGCCATGTAATGGTGCAGGACGACGGCACCCTGTCCGTGCTGGACAGCGCCCCCAAGAAGCCCGCCCCCACTGCCAAGAACGTGACAGGCGTGAAGCTGGAACTGCTTGATGAAGCCACCGGCAACGTGAAAGAACTGTATTACTTCAGCGTAGACGTAGCCAACGGCAACATGGCCGCCCAGAAATCGTTCCAGTCGTACCTGCGCAGTCTGGCTCCGACGTCCACTTACATCAAGAGCGCCAGCTACCTGATGCACAAGGACTACTTCAGCACCATCCGCTCGCTTGTTCAGGAAGTATCGCTCACCATTCTGCAGGACGATTCCGGCATGCCACTGAAGGCTTTCGACAAGAACGTGTGGGACGTGAAACTCTATGGGGGCTACACACGGCCGATTGCGCTGTTCTCCAACATGTACCAGCCCGACCTCCGCGCTGCCTATCAGGCCGACAGCACCATCACCCCGCTGGATTTTATCATCGGCTACGGCGGAAAGCCCAGCAACCTGCTGCTGGCCCGCAAGAAAGCCAAGTAACCTGCACTGGCGCCCTGCGCCCGTCAGATGACCGATCGCCGCCGCATTCTGGCTGTCGTAGGCCCCACCGCCGTTGGCAAATCTGCCCTGGCGTTGGAACTGGCCCAGCACCGGAATGCGGCGTTGCTGTCTGCTGATGCCCGGCAGGTATACCGGGGCATGGACATCGGCACCAACAAGCCCACTGCCGCCGAGCAGGCGCAGGTGCCGCATCTGCTCATCAACCTCATCACGCCAGCCGAGAGCTACAGTGTAGCCCGTTTTCTGGCTGACGCCACTGACATGCTGGCCCTGCATGCGCAGGTGGTGGTGTGTGGGGGCACGGGGCTGTATGTGCAGGCGCTGGCACAGGGCCTGGACGATATTCCGCCCACACCGCCCGCCATACGCGAGCAGGTGCAGCAGGACCTGGACACACAGGGGCTGGCTGCACTGGTGGAGGAACTGCGTACCGCCGACCCCATAACCTGGCAGCGGATAGACCGCAACAATCCGGCCCGCGTGCGCAGAGCGCTGGAAGTATACCGTGCTACGGGGCAGCCGCTATCGGCATTCCAGACAGGGCGGAGCCGCCCACAGCCGTGGGACATCGTGCAGCTGGGGCTGGACCTGCCGCGGGAGGAACTCTATGACCGCATAAATGCCCGCGTGCTGGCCATGATGGAGGCGGGGTTGCTGGCCGAGGTGCAGACATTGCTGATGCAGTATCCGCCCGACGCTCCCGGCTTTCAGACCATCGGATATGCCGAACTGGTGGCGCATCTGCAAGGCCGCCTCTCATTGGACGAAGCCGTGGCCCAGATACAGCAGCATACCCGCAACTACGCCAAGCGGCAGCTTACGTGGTTCCGCCGCCAGCCGGTGCAGTGGTTCCACCCGGACGAGCGGGAGGAAATCGTCCGCTGGATAGCAGGGCAGGGGCTGTAGTGAGTCGGCAAGAGGTGGGGTCAGGCCTGAGGGCGCTCGGTCATTCGGCGGGCAAAGGCCAGGAAGACGTCGTAAAACACAGCGCCAAACACCAATGCCGCACCAACGAAAAAGGCCCAGTTGACCTCGCGGGCTTCGCCGAGGAAGAGGAAGGCCAGCACGATGCCATAGATGGGCTCGAGGTTGATGGCAAGGATGAAGTCGAACGCCGAGAGGTGGCGCAGCGCGCGCATGGAGAGGTCGTAGGCGAAGTTGGTGCAGACGAAGGCCAGCAGCAGCATCCATAGCCAGTCGGTACTGGCAGGCACCAGTGCCTCAGCAGGATAAAGCCAGTGGTAGACGGGCGCCAGCACCGTGAACACTGCCAGACAGCAGGCCAGCTCGTAGAAGTTGATGACGGTGCCTTGGTATTTGCCCACCACCCGTTTGTTGAGGATGCCTACCAGTGCGGACAGCAGGGCACTGAAGATGCCCACGAGCATGCCCCAGCCGCTGTTCTGAAAAGTGAAGATGAGGCCAATGCCCAACAGCACCACTACCCCCAGCAGGATTTCGCGCAGGCTGTGGGGGCGTTTGGCCATCAAGGGGCCGATGAGTGCGGTAAAAAATGTAGCCGAGCTGAGGCAGATAAGTGTAACCGATGCGCCAATGAGCTTGATGCTGGCGTAGAACGTGACCCAGTGCAGGCCCAGTGTAAGGCCCACGAGCGCCAGCATGCGAAGATCGGCCCATGGCAGACGTGGAATAGGTCCCCGCAGGCGCAGGTATACCAGATACACCCCCACCGTCAGCAGGATTCGCCACCATACCAGCGGCACGCTGGAGAGCGAAATGAGTGCACCCAGAATGGCGGTGAAGCCGAAAAGAAAGACCGAGACATGCAGTTGCAGTTGGGCCTTGCGGTTCACTTCCATGTAGAATTCAGAGAATAAGGCCTGCAAAGCTACGCTGCAAACCTACGCCTGCAAGGGATTGTTATCTTGAGGACGGTTCACCTTTACTGACAATGAAAACACTGGCAGGTAAATTGCTGGCGGTAGCGCTGTGTTTGGCGTTGACCGCTGGATGCAAAAAAGAAACTCCCGGCGACGAAGTGCAGCCGCAGGTGCAGGTTACTTCCCTTCAGGCAGGCAGCACTGTGTATTCGCCCGCGGGGCCGGTCAGCATATCGCGCTTTGAAACGCAATTGCGAGCCAGTTTCACTCTCACCGACAACGAACAGATCAAAGGCTACTCCTTCGAGCTGAAGCCGGCCTTTCCGCCACCTGCAGGGGGCAGCTGCACACAGTGGCAGTTCTCCTATTCTTCGCCCGACACCTTCACCCGGCGTACGGTGCCTTTCAGTGGCTTTGTGCTGGGTAGCACGCCTAACGCCGCCACTACCCCTACGCTCTGCGTAAGCAGCGAGCCTGGCAATGGCCCCTACACCCTTACCATCAAGTGCCGCGATGCTGCCGGGAACGAGAGTACCGCCTATGTAGTAGAGGTGCGTGTAACGAACTGACAAGTGCAGATTGTGCGGATGCAGGCGGTGAAATACCTGTAACTTGCGGCCCGTCCTTTGCTTTCTTTTTCACTTCTCCACCCGCTTTTCGCCCATGACCCAACGCGCCTCTCTGCCTGTTATCCTGTGTCTGGAGCCCGACCGGGCCGAGCAGGAACAGCTGTTGGAGAGCCTTGCGGACGCGCTCCCGGCCCATGCCTTTGAGCTGACGACAGCCCGCAGCGCCGAGGAAGCCCTGAAACTGGTAGACCGTTTGGTACAGGGGCAGCGTGAAATCGCGATGGTGGTGTCGGCCCAGCGCCTGCCCGATGGAATGGGCGACAGTACGCTGGTGAAGCTGTACGAGAAGTGGCCCCACGCCATTCGCATCCTGCTGGTGGACGAAGGCATGCCCGTTAGCGACGAGCGTGTGCGCGAGGCCAAGGTATATCGTGTGCTCAACCGTCCGGTGGGCAAGCAGGAACTGCGCTATGCGCTTCAGGAAGCGGGCCGTTATTTTCAGCAGCGCCTGGAGCTGGACGAAAAGAGCCGCATTCTGGGCGAGTTGCACCGCGCTTCCATGTCGCTGACGGGCGAGATACACCTGAGCAAGCTGCTGCACAAGCTCATGCGTATTGTGGTGGACAACGCCGATGCCGAGAACGGCTACATTCTGCTGCAGAAAGACGACGAGAGCGTATACATAGCGGCAGTGGGCCACACCGGCAGCTACGAAACCGAAATGGTGGACCAGGCCGTAGGCGAACAGACGGGCGTGTGCCCAGCCATCGTGGATTCGGCCCGTAAGACGAAAGACACCATCATTCTGGCCGATGCCCTGAATGATGGCATGTTCATGCACAGCCCCTATGTGCGGCGCCACCTGTTGCGCAGTGTGCTGTGTACGCCGCTGGTATATCAGGGCAAGCTCTTTGGGCTGCTGTATCTGGAGAACCGCAACAAAGTGGGGGCCTTCAGCAGCTATAGCCTCGAGTTGTTCCGGATGTTGTCGGCGCAGGCGGCCATTGCCATCCAGAATGCCCAGCTATATGAAGAGCTGGAGCAGAAGGTAGAGGAGCGCACTGCAGAGGTGCGGTTGCAGTCGGTGGAGCTGGAGCGCCAGCGCGATGAAATCTCGGCCAAGAACGACGACATCCTGGGCAGCATCAGATACGCCCGTCGCATCCAGGACGCCTTTCTGCCGAAGATCGCCGACATCCGCGACGTCTTCCCACAGTCTTTCGTCTACTACAAACCGAAGGACATCGTTTCGGGCGACTTTTTCTGGTTTTCGCAGCGCCTGTCAAAGGCCATCATCGCCACGGCCGACTGTACAGGCCACGGTATTCCGGGTGCCTTCATGACCATTATGGCCAATACGCTGCTGCGCCAGATTGTGGAAATTGAGGGCCTGTTCAAGCCCGATGAGATTCTGTACCAGATGAACCTGCGGGTGCGGATTGCGCTGAACCAGGGCGGTGAAGGGCCCGATACCAGCCGCGACGGCCTGGACATTGCCCTGTGCCAGATAGACCCCAAGCGGGGCAAGCTGCAATACGCTGGCGCCAACCGCCCGCTGCTGATTGTGCGGGGGCAGGAAATCATTGAACTGAAGCCAGACAAGTATCCCATCGGGGGTGAGCAGGTGGAAGACGAGCGCCACTACACGCTGCACAACTTCGAGCTGCAGACAGGTGACACGCTCTATATGTTTACCGACGGGTATCCTGACCAGATAGGGGAGGAAATCAACAAGCGGTTCAAGAGCCGCCGTTTCCACCAGCTACTGCTGGAGTATCAGGACAAGGACATGGACCACCAGCGCCTGTTGCTGGATGCCGAACTGCGCCACTGGCGCGGCGACATGGAGCAGACCGACGATATTCTGGTGATGGGCCTGCGGATGTGAACAGGCTCAGCGGGCTTTGGCGGTGGCCAGTTCTGGAGTAACCACTAACGTAGTCTGTTCAGGCTCAGGCATGCGCTTGCCATGCATGCGGAAGTACGCTACTTCGGCAGCAAGCTGCTCAAGCTCGTGGGCTATTGAGGCCTGTTCCTGTGGCGAAAGATCGGTGCGCAGTTTGGCTTCAATCTTCACACAACTGCTGGTTCTTTGAGCTAAGATAGGTATGGAAAGCCTTGATGCAAGGCGACTCTTTGGAAATTTCAAAACTCAACCATGTCCCTTCGCCATGTGTTCGCCACCAGACCAGCCCTCTGCTTGTTGAAATCAGTTGGGAAATTTTTGTAAACGATTTCTACTCTTCTGGTACCTGCCAATCAGTTTCCATTTTCTCGATTACAGACGATGGAATATCGCCATCAAATCCCCATCGAGGCAAGGTGTAATAGCCATTCGAGTAATGGTCTGGGGAATCATTGCGGACAGATTTAGCCGTGATTTTAGAAATACCCAATGCAGTGCAGGCTTCAATCTGTCGCTGGAAAGCAATTGTGCCTATACCTTTGTTACGGTGATATGGCTTCAGATAGTGAAGCGCGATTTCAAGGGTGTATGCTCCTTTGATGTCCCTGTGGACTATCCTGATCATTTTGCCATCATAATAATCACTGTTATAAGTGATGAAATAGGCTTGATTTCTATCGCTGGTTAAAATAGCATCTACTACGCTTTCATCAATTGATCCGGTTAATTTTGAAATTAAATCGGTAGTCATTCTGTTTCCATTTATATGTAATATGCTGCCTTCAATGTTCTTGTAATAAACAGATATATTGGAATTGAATAGCTGTTCAGTCATGTCGCGGTATATACAAGCCTGCAAGATAGGGTGCCCGCGCCTTTACTTTCCCTTTTTCTGTGCAGCGCCACCCAGTTTTCGGTAGCGTGTTCTGCTAGGTACTAGCACTGTCACCTGGCTTGGCCCTGTATCACTGGGGTGAAGTCGCAATTGGGGTAAATGAGGGCGAGAATGGGTGGTAAATGGCGGCTGAGCGTCGAGGGTAGAACTTTCGTTTCTAGTTTTGATGGACAAACAACAAGCACACTTCCCTGGTACTTTCATGAAACGAATTCTTCTCCCGCTGCTGGGAGCCCTGCTGACAGTGGCAGGTACCGGTTGCAGCAACGAGTTGCCGCAGGAGTCGGTAGAGGTGGGTGCTGCCAAGGCCAGCGCGCTGGCAGTGTTTGAGCAGGCGGGTGTGCCCAACTACCGTGCAGGCGGTCAGCTGACCCAAACCGACGTAGACATCTTCATGAATGCCATGCGCACCGAGCAGGCTTACATCGGCGAACTGCGCGAGAAGTTCCGCTCCGAGATTGGCCCGCTGGGTGGGCATCCCGAGGTAGTGCCCGATGCCATACAGAGTGCCGTTGCTGACCGCATACATATGGACGCGGCCAAGTGGCGAGCCCTGCGCAGCTACATGGAACTGATATTGGCTGGCCATCACCGTCTGAAGAGCGAGCCCACCGCCCAGCGCGAGTACAACTACCTGGACCTGGAGGCTGTACACGTAAAAGGCGACACCGCCTACGCGCTGCTGATGCAGGCGCAGGATGCCTACGCGCGGCTTGTGCTGAACCTGAAGTAAGCACCCATGCGGCCCGCTTTACTGCTGGGCAAACCGGTGTACCAAATCTGCCTTCCCGAAGACATAAAGTGTGTCGTGAGGCTGGATCTGCGTGTCGCCGTCGACATCGTACAGCATACTGCCATTGCGCCGGATGGCCAATAAATTAACGCCAAACTGCTGGCGTGGCTGAATGTCGGCCAGCGTTCGGCCAGCCAGATCGCAGGTGTCGGAGACTTCGAAGGTCGCCAACTCGGAATCGGCCAGGGTGACCTGCATGGCCGACCACTGGCCCGACGTCATAGACCGTGCCCGCATCATCTCGTAGCTTTCGGAACGGAGTTCGCGGACGAAGCGGTCGATTTCGGGCACGGGAACCAGGTATTTGGCAAGCACACGAGAGAAGATTTCGATGGAGGTTTCCAGTTCTTCAGGAATAACCTCGGAGGCGCCAATGCGCAGCAGTTCTTCCATCTCGCGCACATATCGTGTGCGCACAATGATGCAGGCACTGGGGTTGGCGTGGCGCACAGCGGCAACGATGCGTTTGCTGGCAGGTGTGTCGGAAATGGCAATGACCACCACCCGGGCATCGGCGATCTGGCATTGCTCCAGCACATGCTCCTGAGCGGCATCGCCATAGAGAATAGGCTCGCCGTGGGCGCGCTCCTGCCGTACGGTAATGGGGTTGGTTTCGATGATGGCATAGGGAATGCCGCCGAAACGCGCCGCCTGAACGAGATTGCGGCCATTGAGGCCGTAGCCGATAACCAGGAGGTGATCTTTGAGTTTGGCGGGATCGGCCACCGGGATGGGGCGCTGGGGGCCCTGCGCCAGCCGTTCGCGCAGTTTTTTGGGCAGGGGTGCTTTCATCAGCAGGGCCGTCAGCTTGTCGGCATACAGCAGCATGATGGGCGTGAGGGCCATGGTGAAGATGGACACGGCAAGGAAATACTGGTAGAGGTCGCTGCGGAGAACGCCTGCCTCCAGCCCGGTTTTGGAGAGGATGAACGCAAACTCGCCCACCTGCGCCAGACCGATACCTACCAGCAGGACCGTACGGACGGGCAGGTCGAGGAACCAGGCGGCGATGATGCACACCAGCAGTTTGAGCACGATGACGCCCAGCCCCAGCCCCACCACTCCCAGCGGGTGCTCGGCTACAAACCAGACGTCGAGCAGCATGCCGATGGAGACAAAGAAGAAGCTGGAGAAAATTTCGCGGAAAGGCAGAATGTTGCTGACGGCCTCGTGGCTGTATTCCGACTCGGAGATGATGAGCCCGGCCAGAAACGCTCCCAGCGCCAGCGAGAGGCCTACTTCCGACGTAAGCCAGGCAACAGCCAGACAGGTGCCCAGCGTAGTGAGGATGAACAGCTCCTTGCTGCGGGTGCGGGCCACCAGAAACAGTAAGCGTGGCATGAGATAGCGTGCCGCCACCAATACAAAGCCCAGTACGCCTACAATCTTCAACAGTAAGAGGCCCAGGGTGGTCCAGAGATCGCCGCCTTTGCCGCCGAGCAGGGGCGTGAGCAGCATCATAGGTACGACGATAAGGTCCTGAAAAATGAGGACGGCGAGGATGACCCTACCGTGCATGGATTCCATCTCCAGGCGATCCTGCAGCAGCTTGAGAACGATTGCCGTGCTGGACAGCGAGACGAGAAAGCCCAGAAAGATGGCCTCGTTCACTGCCAGGCCGATCGTGACCGCCAGGCCCGCCATCGCGGCGATCGACAGCCCTACCTGCAAGCCACCACCCAGAAACACAGCCCGCTTGATTCGTGCCAGGCTGGAGAGTGAGAATTCCAACCCGATGATGAACATGAGCAGGATGACGCCAATTTCGGCCAGCATCTCGATTTCGTGTTGCGCCTGCACCAGTCCTAGAAAGCCCGGCCCCGCCAGAATGCCTACCGCCAGAAACCCGATGATGGAAGGCATGCGCAAGCGGTGGAAGATGAGAATGGCCAGAACCGACAGCACCAGCAGAATGATGATATCGGACAGCAGAGGAATCTGGAGCGTCAGGATCGGGAGATGCATGTTTCGATAGCGTGGATGGAAAAGAGGTATTAAAGGGCCTACAGATAAGATACAAAAAAGGGTTCCAGCAGGAAAGAAAACATCGGGATTGTACCTTCGCGGCGCTATGCCCGGAATGCTGATCGACACCCACGCACATCTGTATCACAAGCAGTTTGCGGCCGACCGCCCCGCCATGATGGAGCGGGCGCTGGCTGTGTGCAGTCACCTGCTGCTGCCGAATATTGACCTCGACACCCTGCCGGGCATGAACACACTGGCCGATGCCCACCCGGGTCGGGTGCTGCCCATGGCCGGGCTGCATCCCTGCGATGTGCCTGCCGACCCCGCCGAGGTGCTGACGGCACTGGAAGCTGAACTGGCCACCGGCCGTTACTGCGGCGTGGGTGAAACCGGCATCGATCTGTACTGGGACAAGACCACGCTGGCCCAGCAGCAGGTGAGTCTGCGCCGCCACATCGAGTGGAGCAGGCAGTTTGGCCTGCCCATAGTGCTGCACAGCCGCAATGCCTTTGCCGAAACCATTGAGCTGGTGGAGGAGGGGCAGGACGGCCGTCTGCGGGGCGTGTTTCACTGCTTCACCGATGGCCAGGCAGAGGCGGCGCGGGCTATTGAAGTCGGGTTTTACCTGGGTATAGGTGGCGTACTGACCTACAAGAACAACGGCGGGCTTGACGAGACCCTGCGCAGCGTTCCCCGCGACCGTGTGGTGCTGGAAACCGATGCGCCCTTTCTGGCGCCAGTTCCTTACCGCGGGCAGCGCAACGAAAGCGCCCATATTGTGCAGGTAGCCCAGCGCCTGGCCGATATCTGGGAAATGAGCTTTGACGAACTGGCCGCACTTACCAGCGCCAACGCCCGCACACTCTTCCGGCTGGCCTGATGCCCTGTACAGAACTTTGCCTCCGAGGGCACTCTGCGGCCTCCCGGTGGGTTTAACTGCCAATCAGCCTCCCTTCTCCCCATGTCCCTCCCTTTCCGCCTTACCGACAGCCGTATCTTGCTGATTACCTATGTGGTAGGCATAGTAGGGTTGGTGTTGCCACTTTCCAGGCCGTGGTTTCTGCTGCTGACGCCCGTGCACCTGCTGCTGACGCTGTTTCTGCTGCTGCGGGCCCATGGCCAGCGCACTCCCATACAGGTGGCGCTGTGGGTGTTTACCTTTCTGGTGGGCTATGGCGTGGAAGTGGTGGGCGTGGCTACGGGCTGGATCTTCGGCGACTATGACTATGGCGATCCCTTTGGCCCCAAGGTGCTGAATGTGCCGCCGCTCATCGGTGTCAACTGGCTGCTGCTGCTCTACTGCTTCAGCGACCTGCTGACACGGCATCTGCCGCGGTTGCCCCTGCTGGTGCAAGCCCTGCTGGTAGCAGCAGGCATGACCCTGATGGACGCCTTGATAGAACCGGTGGCGATCCGGCTCGATTTCTGGCACTGGGCGCTTGGCGTGCCCCCGCTTCAGAACTACCTCGCGTGGTTCCTCATCTCGTTTGGGCTGGCAGTGCCCTTCCTTTTCTGGAAAGGCGCAAACACTAATCGCTTGTCTGGGTGGGTGTTAGGCTTGCAGGCGCTTTTTTTTACATGCCTTCTCGTACTTCTGGGTATATTCCAGTAAGTGTTTTTCTGTCTGATTTTCAGGCAGAAAGGGTTAAGTCGTTGTGTTACTGCGCTAAAACAACCTGCTGCCGGGAACTGGCAGAGGGGGGTGGGTGGTTGCACTGTCTTAGCTGCATTCCCATCCTAACTACCAGTTCAACCCCGTGCGTAAGAAAGTACTCGTCATAGGAGCTGGCCTGGGAGGCCTGACTACGGCCCTGCGTCTGCACCAGCGTGGCTACGATGTCGAAATCGTAGAGAAGCATCATCAGGCGGGCGGCCGCCTTAATCAGCTGGTGAAAGAAGGTTTTACGTTTGATGTAGGTCCGTCGTTCTTCAGCATGAGCTATGAGTTCACCGAGCTCTTCAAGGACCTCGGTATGGGCCAGCCGCTGGTGCTGAAAGAGCTGAACCCATTGTACGCCGTCAACTTCGCCCACCACAACAAGCCCTTCCTCATTCATAAAGACCTTGACAAGCTGGCCAAGGAGTTTGAGGCGCTGGAGCCCGACATGAAGCGGAAGGTGGAGAAGTATCTCAAAGCAGCTGAGGCCATTTTCCACGACACCGAATACCGTATCGTAAAGCGTAACTACAACGGCATTGTAGATTACCTGCTGGCCCTTACTACCGTGCCGCTGAAGCACGCCCCCAAGCTGTTCCGCAGCATGTGGACAGAGCTGAACCGCCACTTTACCAGTGAAGAAGTGAAAGTAGTGTTCTCGCTGGTGGCGTTCTTTCTGGGCGCTACGCCCTTCGACACCCCCTCGGTGTACAGCCTGCTGAACTACACCGAACTGAAGCATGACGGCTACTGGTATGTGGAAGGCGGCATGTATCGCATCGTGGAAGTGCTGCTGGCCGAACTGAAGCGCCGCAACATACCAGTTCATTACAACACGGAAATCACAGGTTTTGAGCCTAACGGCACTGGCGTGAAAGCCTTTACCGACAAAACCGGTAAGCGCTGGACAGCCGACCTCTTCGTGAGCAACTCGGACGCCGCGGCCTTCCGTGGCACCATCCTCAACCGGCCCAGCCACAGCGAGCAAAAGCTGGACAAACTGGAATGGACGCTGGCGCCCTTCACCATTTACCTGGGTATCAAGGGCAAGCTGGACAATGTGTATCACCACAACTACTATCTGGGCAGCAACTTCCAGGAGTATGCCAGCAATATCTTCAAGCAGAGCGTAGCGCCCGAGAAGCCCTACTACTACGTGAACATCTCGTCGCAGACGACACCCGGCTGTGCGCCCGAAGGCTGCGAGAACCTGTTCATCCTGTGCCCGGTGCCCGACCTGCGCTACAAGAGCGACTGGAGCGACAGCGAGCAGCTGGCCGACACCATTGTGGAAGACCTGGGCAAGCGAATTGGCTACGACCTGAAATCCAATACCCTCACCCGTACCGTATATAATCCCGTGCACTGGCGGGATATGTTCAATCTCTACAAAGGGAGTGGCCTTGGCTTGGCCCACGGGCTGGACCAGGTGGGTGGCTTGCGCCCTGCAAATAAAGACGAAAAGTACGGCAACCTCTATTATGTAGGCGCCAGCACGGTGCCGGGTACGGGGTTGCCCATCGTTGTCATTTCCTCACGGCTCGTAACCGAGCGCATCCTGAAAGACCATGCTGCAGTTGTTTGAACTGACCACGTTCGCCTGCAGCCGTGAGGTTACGCAGGCTTACAGCACCAGCTTTACGCTGGGCATCAAAAGCCTAGCGCGCAAGCTGCACGACCCCATTTATGCCATCTATGGGTTTGTGCGCTATGCCGACGAAATCGTAGATACCTTCCACGACTATGACAAAGCCCTGCTGCTGCAGGAGTTTCGCGAGGAGACCTACAAGGCCATCGAACGGGGCATCAGCCTCAACCCCATCCTCCACTCGTTTCAGGCGGTGGTGCGCAAATATGGCATCGATCGCGAGCTGATTGACGCCTTTCTGCGCAGCATGGAAATGGATCTGGGCCTGCAACAGTGCGACCAGGACTGTTACGAAGAGTATATCTATGGCTCGGCAGAAGTGGTGGGCCTGATGTGTCTGCGCGTATTCTGCGAGGGCGATTCGGCACAGTATGACCGCCTGAAGGCCCCTGCCCGTTCGCTGGGCGCGGCTTTCCAGAAAGTCAACTTCCTGCGCGACGTACAGGCCGACTATGAAGACCGCGGCCGCGTGTACTTCCCCGGGGTAGACTTCAACCAGTTTGATGCTGAAGCCAAAGCCCGCATTGAAGCAGACATCGAAGCCGACTTCGACGCTGCCTATGAGGGCATCATGAATCTGCCCAAAGGGGCGCGCTTCGGGGTATATCTGGCCTACATCTACTACCGCAAGCTGTTTGCGCGTATTCGCCGGGTGCCGCCTGCCCGCATTCTGCAGGAGCGCGTGCGTGTGCCCGATCAGCAGAAGCTGGCGCTGTTGGCTGGCTCTTTTGTGCGGCATAAGCTGGGAGTGCTCTGACAGATGGACCACCTGCTGGGCAACGTTTATCTCTACCTCGACCTCTTCACGCTGTTGGGGCCGCTGGCACTGTCATTTGACCGCAAGGTGGCGTTCTGGCGCACGTGGCGCTGGCTCTTTTCTGGTATTCTGGTGGGCGGAGCCATCTTCCTGTACTGGGATGTGATGTTCACGCAGATGGGCATCTGGTGGTTCAACGACCCCTATCTGCTGGGGCCTCGCCTGCTGGGACTTCCGGTTGAGGAATGGCTGTTCTTTCTGGTAGTGCCCTATGCCACGGTGTTCATCTACGAGTGTTACCGTTGCTACGACCTGCCCCGCCTGCCCGAAAAGCATCTTCCCATCATAATGTGGGCGCTGTGGCTGTTCTGTGCAGTGATGGGACTCGTATATCTTGACCGCTGGTATACCGCCACTACCTTCCTGCTGCTGGCAGGCATGTTAGTGGTGCACTATCACCTGTTGGGGACACGATACATTGGCAATGCCTTCATCGGCTGGGGCATTGCACAGGTGCCGTTCTTTCTGGTGAACGGCGTGCTGACTGCCCTGCCAGTCGTGAGCTATAACGACGCCGAAAACCTGGGTATCCGCCTCTACACAGTTCCCTTTGAAGACACCTTCTACGGCTTTCTGCTGTATTTGATCGTGCTTACAGTGCTGGAATACCGCCGCGAGCGCGCGCAATAAAAAACCCCCGCTTTGGGAAAAGCAGGGGCACAAGCAATCCAGAACTGAGTTCGAATGTTACCCTTAAACAATTCAGACTCACTGGCAGCACAGGCATTGAGGCCCTAAGGTTCCCGCCTGCGGCAGTTTTTGCAAATGGCTCAGATGGCGTATGAAAGGCTGTCGCCGCCGGTAGGATCGATGCTGCTGCGCTCTGCCTGCTGATAGAGTTGCTGCATGCGCTGTTGGTTTCGGAGGGTCAGCAACTGGGCCGCCAGCATGGGTGCCAATCGTTCCAACAGCCACTGTTTGTATTCGTCCAGGGGCTCCAGGAACAGCAGTTCCATTACACCTTCCACCTCCTCGTTGTAAAGCAGAGGGTACACTGTGATGGCTTTGGCAGAGATGCGGGCCAGGGCAGAGGTGGTTTCGCTGTACAGGGCGGTAGTTTCGCTGTCGTCCAGCCAGAAAGGCCTGCGGCTGCTGGCCACCTGACCGCTGATGCCTTCGCCAAATGGTACCTGTGGGAGCATGTTTTCAAGGTCACAGGCGTAGGTGGCAATGGGCTTGAGTACGCGTACGCCTGCAATTTCCTCGGTCATCATCAGGCAGCACTGGAGGCCCTTGAGGTCGTCGGTGATGCCCATCATCAAGCGTTGGCCCCAGGTGTCAAGCGTGTCGTCGGGGCGCCAGCGGAGTATTTCGGCGTAGGCAGCGAGGCGGGCTTCCAGTTGGCGCTGGGCCTCCAGTTTCTGGCGGTTGGCTTCAAGTTCGGCCTGGGCATCTACCAGTGCGCGGTTCTGGGCTTCAAGGCTCTGGGTCATGCGCTGCATTTCCTCCTGGGTTGCGCTCATTTCCTCGAGGTTCTGGCGCAGCTCTTCTTCCGAGGCCCGCAGCTCCTGCTGTTGTTGGTTCAGTTCCTGTTCTGAGCGGCGGAGGGCGGCGGTCTGCTCCTGCGTCAGGGCCAGTTGCTGCCGCAGGCGGCTTCGGTTGATCAACGAGAAGCCCAGACCCAGAATGGAGAGTGTGAGCAGGGCGTAGATGACGACGCGCAGACGCAGTGAGGTAGGTTCAAGCTGGCTGTCATGTCGGATGGCCATCTCGCGGATCTGGGTCAGCACGGCCTCAAACTGTCGGCTGTAGGCAGTGTCCGGGTTGTAGCGGGCGGTTCCGGTAGAGTCGCGCTGCTGCCAACGACGAAAGGTAGCGGCCTCGAATGCGTGGATGCTTTTGGTGAGTGATTCCATGGAGTCGCGCTCGGCGGGGTCTTCCTGGGGCTGAAATGTGCCGAGTGCGTGTTTGCCGCCAGCCTCCATCTGCTTCAGAATGCCATAAGTACTGGTGAAAAGGGGCGCAATGTCTTTGTCCCAGCGGATAGCAGCGTCGCCTGCCATGCCTTTCTCCAGCCAGAGGTGTGCTCGGGTGATGCGCAGGCGGGTGTAATCGGCGGCGCGGGCACGCAGGGAGTGCTGCTCGTAGGTGCTGAACAGGCTGCTGGTGAGCAGGTACACTACCACCAGCAGCGCCAGGCTGCTGAAAGTGAAGAGCAGGGTAGACGTAAGGCGTTTGGTATCCATGCGACAGGGAGGGTTGCAGGCAGAAGAAGTGTCAGCCGCTGGAAGCAGGTAGAGGTATCAGGCGATAGGCGAAGAAGATGGGGGTGTACGGTAGGTGGTGCAACAACTTAATAGCGCGGGGGTTATGCTGTAACGCGCATGTCGGCAAATTGTTCGCACTGGCTGGCGGCGAAGTGAAAAATGCGGATTAATGCCTAAGTTTTTCCGGCAGCAGAAAACAGAAAGCCCCCGCAAAAACGGGGGCTTCCACAATCGGGCGTTTACTTATTGGCAGCTGTCTGCCGTTGATCGGTCTCCATAGGCAGCACCGTTGGGCCGGAGGTTTTGTTCCAGCTCGTACTGAAAATGCTTACAAGAGGCTGAAACGGAGCGAGAAGTACCAGCGCCGGCCCATCATGGGTGCGTAGTTGTAGGCGGTGTCGAAGGTATAGCCCTGGGGATTGCTGACGGGATTGTCGGCTTCGCGGTCAAACGGGTCGAATGGGCGCAGCAGCGGATCGCTGGGCAGAAAGTCAAAGAGGTTTTTGACGCCGACGGCGAAGGACACCCGGTCTTTCCATTGCCTGCTGAGTTGCAGGTGGTGCAGAGCGTACCACGGGGAATGGGAGGGGCGGTAATCATTGGGGACAATCGGCATGGGCATGGGGCTGTAAAGCTGGCCGGTATAGTCGAGTGTCAGCTTCAGCCGGGGGAAGGTATATGCCACCTGCCAGGTGCTGGTGAAGCGGGGGGCATAGAGCTGATCCTGTCGCTGGGCGCGGCCATTCTGCTGGTTCTGTTGGAAGGCTTCCATCCAGGTTACCCCTGCATTGATGCGAAGGTTCTGGTGCAGGTTCCAGTCGGTGTTCAGCGCAATTCCCTGCGAAATGCTGTATCCCTGGAGGTTTCGATAGATGATGAGGTTGGGGTCAGTGAGGTAGTCGGGCAGAATCCGGTTGGAGAAGTAGGTGTGGAACAGACTTAGGTCCACGTTGAGGAAAGATGCATGGCCCAGGGAGAAGAGGTGATTCCAGTTGAGGCTGGTATTCCAGGACTGCTCGGGCCGCAGGGCTTCTGTCAGTACGACAGTGCGGGCGCCGGTCAGGGCTGCGTGGTCTTCAGTGAAGAGGTTGACCACCCTGAAGCCGTTGCCCCCGCTCAAACGAAGGGTGCTGAAGTCACTGAGTTGCCACTTCAGGTTGATTCTGGGGCTGAGAATGCTGCCGTGGCGTGGGTCATAGTCATAGCGAAGCCCGCCCAGCACAGTCCATCGGGCATTCACCTGCCATTGGTCTTCGATAAACAGGCCCGGCAGCCACACGGCGTCTGGCCTGTTGGCTGCCTCTGGCGTTGCTGTTGCGGGGGTGTTGTCATCGTACCAGCTGAAGCGAAGCGCCGAACCCAGCAGCAGGCGGTGGTGCTGTCCCAGGGGGCGATCCCAGGTAAGTTGGCCAAAGGCCAGTTGCTGGCGTCCCAGATAGTAGGTGGTTCCATACACCGAGTTCTGGTCGTGCAAGACGTAAGACCATCGGGCTGTGAGGTTCTGCCCTGCTACTGGCAGCTGGTATACGCCCAGCAGTTCGGCGCGGTTGGTATAGATGGACTCCCCGTAGATCTGGTCGCCCCCCCTTTCTGCGGCGGTCCAGTTGGTTTGGCCGCCCCAACGGTCTTCGTAGAGGTAGCGGGCAGCCAGGCTGAACTCGCGGTTGTCGGGGCGTTGCATGCTCCACTTGGTAAAGGCAACGACCCGATTCTGCAGGCTGGCATCGGTAAAGCCATCGCCATTTCGGTCCCAGATACGGTTCTGCGACAGCCAACTGGCAGTGCTGAAGCCTTTCCATCGCCGCTTACCCACGCGCAGGGCCAGCTCGTGGCTCTGCTCACCGAAGCTGTTGACCTGGGTGCCAACCATTAACCTGGGCGTCTTTGCAGGTTCGCGTGTAATGAGGTTGATGATTCCGGCCACGGCCTCAGACCCATACAGGGTGCTGGCCGGCCCCCTGACAACCTCCACCCGCTGTATCAGTTCGGTAGGAATTCCCATCAGGCCATATACAGTACCCAGTGCGCTGATCACTGGCATACCATCGATCAGCACCAGAGAGTAGGGGCCCTCCATTCCGTTGATGCGGATATCGCCTGTGTAGCAAACGTTACAGGTGATTTGCGGCTGCACGCCATTGATCATGCCCAGCGATTCGTAGAGGGTAGGGCTCTGGCTCTTCTGGAAAAAGCGGGCCGAGTAGATCTCTACCGGGACGGGGGCTTCGGCGCGGCGGACTGCCCGCAGGGTGCCGGTGATGACAATCTGATCCAGTGCGTCGGCAGCAGTGTGCTCGGCAGCAGTATCGGGCTGCTGGGCCAAAAGCCCGGCAGGATGCAGTAATAGTGCACAGATGGCAGCAGTTATCTGGCGCACGCGTTTTTGCATGCGCAAAGATATATTTTTAAATCAACCTAAAAAATAAAGTAAGTGGATTTGAAAGAGGTCTATTATTGCCCTGTAATACGTCTTATTGCCCAAAAACGGCAGGCGTAATGGTTCGGGTGTCGCCCTCTATGTACCAACTCCATTGGGCGGGGACCAGATAGCGTGCCGCGGCGTTGACTTCTTCCAGTGTGAGGCTCTGCACCAGCGGGGGCAGCTTCAGCAGCGCCTGCCAGTCGTTGCCGGGGCGGGCATAGCCTTCAGCCAACAGCGCAGCCTGACCCACGCTGTTCTGCAGGCCAGCGTAGTAACGGGTGATGAGGGCGTTCTTACGGGCGTCGAGCTCGGCCTGGGTAAAGCCCTGCTGGCTCACGTTCTGCATAAGCTGGGCCAAGGCGCGTGCGGTGGCCGCGGGCCGTTCGGAAGTAACGCCCACCAGTGCATAGCTGCGCTGCGTAGGGGCATAGGCTGTGAAGGTTTCACAGGCAAGGTTGCGGCGCAGGCAGAGGTCTTCGCCCATGCGGTCGGACAGGATGGCGAGGGCCACCTCCAGTGCAGCGGCATCGCGGGTGCCGGGTGGCGGTGCTGGTAGCAGGGCCTGGATATAGGTGGTGGTCTGGCGGGGAATCGGCACCAGCACGGGCTGGTGGGTGCGGTCCAGTTCGCCGAGTACCTGTTCGGCGTCGTCGGGGCTGGTTTTGGGCAGGCTGCTGAGGGTGCCGATAAGGGCGTTCTGCAAGCGCAGCGGAGCCACGCCGCCCACTACCACAAAGCGGATGCGCCCCAGCCGGAAGAGCCCGGCGTAGTGTGCTTTCACTTCGTCGAGGGTCAGCTTTTCCAGGGTGGCATCGGTGCCACTGGCCTGTCGGCCATAGAGCTGGCCTGGTAGGGAGGCTGCAAGGGCATTGCGGCGAAACCGCTCGGCCTGCGGCAGATTCTGAGCCTGTATGCGCAGGCGGGCGCGCGTGTCTTCAAACTCGTCTTCCAGCCAGGCGGGCGAAAGCAGTTGCTGTACCAGCAGGTTCCAGCTCTGGGCAAAGTGCTTTTCCAGGCATTGAAGCGACACATAGGAGAACTCGGGTCCGGCATACACGGCCACGCGGGTACCCATTGCGTTCAGCTGCCGCTGGATGTCTTCGGCGGGCAGGTCCTGGCTGCTGCCGTTGACGAGGGCTTCGAGCAACAGGGCTTCAATGCCCTCTTTGCCTTCGGGCACCATGCGCAGGCCGCCCATCAGCATAAGGTTGATGGCCACCACTTTGTCGGGGCTGGTGGCCTTTTGCAGCAGCGGTATGCCGGCAAAGCTCAGCTCGGTGATGTTCTGGGCCAGCCGGGTGTCGGTCTTGGCTTTGCTGCGCTTCTGGGCATGGGTTGTGGCAGGGGCCGCAAAGGCCACCAGCACCAGCAGGAGAGAGCAGAAGCGTAGCATCAGTTCCAGGTGAATTCTACCCGACGGTTGAGGGCGCGGGCCCGCTTGCGGGTGGGTTTGGGCTTTTCGTCAAAGAGCGGCTGGCTTTCACCGCGGGCGCGGAACCGCAGCTGTCTGCGGCTGACGCTGTGCTGCTGCACCAGCTGGTCGCGCACGTAGCGGGCCCGCAGGCTGCTGAGGGCACGGTTATGGTCGGGGTTTCCGCTGAGGTCGCTGTGGCCGTTGATGTAGAGGATCCGGCTGGGCTGTTCGGCCAGAATGGCGGCCAGCTGGGCCAGACGGGCCTGCCCCGCACTGTCGAGGGCTATTTCGTCCAGCGGGAAGAAGAGCGTGAAACGGGCCAGTGCGGTGTCGGGGGCGTAGAGCTGGCGCAGGCCGGTGGTGTCTACCGGATACCAGACGGGCACTTGGGCGGCGATGCCTGGTGCGGCAGTAGTGGTGTCTGTGGCGGCGGGGGTAAACACAGGCTGCTTCAGCACGGTGGAGTCGGGGGCCGACTCCGGTTCGTCGGGGGTGTCGTCGGTGCTGGGGGCTGGATCTGCCTGTACAGTGGCCAAGCTGTCGGCGGTGGGCAGTGTGTTTCGCAGTGTGTCGGCTTTCGCATCTGGTGTATGCTCAACCGAGTCGGCGACGGGACTGCGGTACAGGTCTTCGGCAGCGCGCTCCAACGAGTCCTTCAGGGCGCCCGTCCATGCGGCATCGGCAGTGGCCATGCGTGCGCGCTGCTCGGCCAGCACGGCATCGGAGAGCTGCACCTGCGCGGGTTGCGGGCGTTCGTTGTAGCGGTACACGTAGTCTTCCAACGCCTCCAGACCCGGCTGGGTGGAGGTGGCCAGCGCGCCGTAAACGGCAGGGCGGTCTACGAGGTGTTCGCCGGCAAAGCCCCGCAGCAGGCCGGTCCAGTTGGTTACATGTTGGGGCTGGGTAGCGGCAAGGAGGGTATCGTAAGGCGTGTGGTCGCCGCGTACCCAGCTTTCGGTGAGCCAGAGGCAGAAGGCACTGTTCTCCTGCTTGCGGAAGACGAGTTCGGCCTCGGTGCGGGCCAGCACGCGGGCCACCATGGCGGTGTCGTAAAAGGCAGGGTCGGAGAGCAGGGCGGGAATGCCGCGCAGGGCCTTGTAACAGGCCAGCAGGCTGTCGCGGGTGGGGATGACGGTGAGGCGGAACCAGCCCTGCTGGGGCAGCAGTTCGGCTTCGGCCACGAGGGTACGCGCCAGACGGCGGCGCTGGAGCAGGCGGCGCAGGGGGTGGTCGGTCTGCTGCAACAGACCCGCCAGCAGATTGGCCCGCAGCAGCAGGGTGCTGTCGCTGGCCAGGCCGGGCAGAGGCCAGGCCACGGTGAGGCGCGGCGCGGTGGTTTTCTCGTTCACCACAATCAGCAGCTCATCTTTCTGCAAGGGAGTGTGTGCAGGGGTCTGGCTGCTGTCGGCGGCAAGGGTAGCGGTGGGCCAGGCGGCAAACAGGCTGTCGGCCAGGGCCAGCGCCGGCCCGGGCTGCACGTCGCCGCCAATCATAAGCAGCAGGTTGTCGGGCCGCAGGAGTTTGCGCTGTGCATAGGCTACCTGCTGACTGCCAGCCTTCCGCACCGGAGCGAACGTAGGGGTGGGCAGAAAGCCACCCTGGCCTTCCTCGCCGTAGAGGGCATTGGCAATTTCGGCACGCAGGAAGTAGTCGGCGGCGCTCTGCGACTGCTGCTCGGCGTCGGCGAGGGCCAGCGTGGCTTTGCGCACGGAAAGACTGTCGTGGCGGGCGTCGGTGAGCATGGCCATGAGCAGTTCGGCGGCAGGGCGCAGATACCGTGGCTGGGTAAGGACGGAGAAGTACACGCCGCCCGGCAGATGTCCGGCTTTGTAGGAGATGCCCAGCTGTTGCAGGGCCAGATTGAGCGCGGCGCGGTTGGCGTAGCGGGCGTCGTCGGGCAGGGGGCGCATCACCAGCCCTGGCAACAGGCGGCTGTAGGCAGCCCAGCCTTCGTCGGTGATGGGATGACGTGCGGCGATGACCAGCGACACCAGCGGCACGGTGGTGTCGGGCACAATGCGGGCCTCACCGCCGCCAGCAAGCACAGCGCGGATTTCGCTGGGCAGTACCGGAGGATCCGGCTGCTGCGCAAATGCTCCTGCAGGTGCCACCAACAGCAACGCGGGCAGGAGAAACGACAGCAGGCAGGGCCAGAAATGACGCATGGGGAGCCGAAGTTACGAACCGCAGCGCAAAGCTGGGTTTCTGGAGCTGGCTCAGAGGCCGTTGGCCGAGCGCAGGGCTACGTACAGCAGCAGGTTGGTGCCCATCTGCAGGGCCTGCTGCCGGATGGGCTCGGGGTCGTTGTGTACGGCGGGGTCTTCCCAGCCGTCGCCGAGGTCGGCCTCGTAGGTGAGGTAGCACACCAGGCGTCCTTCGTGGAAAATGCCGAAGCCCTGTGCGGGCAGGCCGTCATGTACGTGTACCTTGGGTATGCCTTTGGGCATGGCATAGTGCACGTTGTAGACGGGGTGGCTCAACGGCACTTCCTCCAGCGAGTATTCGGGGAAAATGCGCTTTAGCTCGCGGCGGATGTACTTCTGCATGCCATAGTTGTCGTCGGCGATGAGCAGGCCGCCCGCCAGCATCCAAGTGCGCAGGTTCTGCACCTCCTGGTCTGTGAAGACGACGTTGCCGTGGCCGGTCATGTACAGCACAGGGTAGAGGAAAAGCTGGCTGCTGCTGGCCTCGACAGATTCGGCCTCAGGACAAATGGCCAAGCGGGTGTTTTCGCGGACGAAGCGGATGAGGTTGGGCAGGGAACTGGGGTTGGCATACCAGTCGCCACCGCCGCCGTACTTCAGCTTGCCCACACGAAAGCTGCAATCGCGCTGGGCACTGGCCGGGAGTGCCAGACAGACAAAGAGGAAGAGCAGCGCAACACGGGCCATGTGTTAAAGATACGCAGCCAGTCAGGCTTTTGGTATGAGGGAAGTGCAGGCCTTCAATTTTATCGGCCACGCAAGATGTAATTAACAGACAAGTTTCCGCCCGCCTTATGCCGCTCGATCCTCAGCCCCTAGCTTGGCTTTATGTCTGTCTCCGAACGTCTCCTCTGGAAATGCCTGCTGGTGTGTCTGGCTGGCGTCAGCGTGCTGGTAGGCTGCCGGATGAGCTTCACCGGACCCACGACCCGCAGCAGCGGACGCGAAGCCCGTGCCGAGCGGCAAAAGGGGAAGCCAGTGGAAGCACTGCCGGCAGGCGTCGAAGACCGCTGCCTGTATGTTCAGGTGGCTGCGGGCAGTAACGACACCCTAAGCAAATGGCTGGGCTTCTATGGTGATGGGCGCGTGGTAGCTTCGCTGGGACACTACGGCGGACCGCTGATGACGCTTAACGACAGCATCGGCTGGTACAATGCTCCTGTAAAAGGGTATGTGTACCGCAAAGGCCGCCGCATGAATCTGCTGATACTGGATGCCCGCTCACAGGAGGGCTATTACTGGCTTGGGGCAACCGTGCAAGGCACACTTCTACTGTTGACACGGGAGGCAGACAGCGGCACCCTGACCGACACCTTCAGGCTGAGCCTGTACCTTATTGGTAACTGACGCAGCTTCACACCCACTTTTCCCAGGCATACTTGAAGGTGCTGGGCAGGGCGCGGAAGAAATAGCGGTTTACCTGCGTGGCAAACGATGGCTGCATGTAGCAGTTGATGGTGCAGCCCTGACACCCCGGCAGGCGGCCCTCCTGCTTCAGCAACTGCTGGGTGTGGGGGTGGTGGTAGACGTCGTAGAGGTGGCCGTCGATGGGCAGGCTCTCCACGCCCAGGTGGTAGCAGGGGACCACGAGTTTGTTTTCCGGGCTGATGACCACGGTGCTGCTGCCAGCCACGCAGACGGGGCTGTGGGTCTGGTTGCCGCCGGCCTCGCGGAGGTCGAGGAAGGCGGTGTTGAGGTATACGCGCTTGCGGCGCGCCCAGCGGCGCAGGGCAGGAAAGTGGTGCTGGCTGAGGTCGGTGCCGACGTCGCCGTAGCGGAACACCGGATTGAGGATAAGGATGAGGTCGTTGGGCCGGGAAATCTCTTCGTACACCTGCCGAATACCGTCTACGCTGTCGTCCGTGAGGGTGTAGAGGATATCGGGCCTTTCGCCGAGGCTGCGGGCCACTTCGATAGAGCGCAGGAGGTGGTCGTAGCAGTCTACGCCGCGTGAGGCATTGTGACGCTCGCGGTCAGGGAAGTCGAGCGAGAAATGCAGCATGTCCACCAGCCCCTTCAGCTTGTCGGCGTATTTGGGATAGAGGAGCGTGTTGGTGGTGACGGTGGTGATGAGGCCTGCGTCCTTGGCCAGGCGCAGCATTTCGGGGAGGTCGCGGTGCAGGAGAGGCTCGCCGCCGGTGAAGTCGATGACGCGGACCTTGAGGCGGAGGAGGTCGCGGAGGTTGTCGCGGAAATGGTCGAGCGTGACATAGGGCGAGGGCTTCTCCCAGATGTCACAGAAGGAGCACTTCGCGTTGCAGCGGTACGTGAGATAGTAGTTACAGAGAACCGGATGGCCGAACAGCCGCATGGGGGCAAGTTACGAAGGGCAGGGATAGGAGTGAGAGTGGGTATGTTTCGGACTATATCGAAATGCGTCATTTCGAAGGTTGGCGGAGCCTTCCTGAGAAATCTACTTTTGGGCTGCCGAAGGCAGACCTGTGTACTGAGAAGGCTGCAAGCCGCCTGAAGGTAGATTTCTCGCTGGCGCTCGAAATGACGTATCGGGAGACAGGGCGTCCGTAACCCACTGCGGTGTTGGTCAGCACTTTGTGGCGGTTGGTCTATGAAAAGAAGAGATTGGACGCCTTCCTTTTTCCAGAAAGCGAATAGCTCTTAGGTTTGCCGTACCTGAAGCATTTCCCTCCCTTATGTTTGGCAAACCTACCGTCCTTCTCATCGAAGACGACGCACTCACTGCGCGCGTAGTGCGCAAGTTTCTGCCGGCCGAGACTGTAGAACTCGTGACGGCAACCGACGGCGAAACCGGCCTGAAACTGGCCAAAGCCCAGACCCCTCATCTCATCATCTGTGACATGCACCTGCCTGGTATGAGTGGGCAGGAGGTGCTGACGCAGCTGGTGAAGAAGGCCAAAACCAAGAACATCCCCGTGCTGTTCGTGACTGGCGACCGCGACCGCGAACTGCTGCGCGAGGTGCACGAACTGCCGCAGCAACTGCTCTTTATCTCCAAGCCCTTTACGGAAGACGAACTACGCGATGCCGTGGAAGAGCTGTTGGGGCCGGTGTTCTGACGTCGTTGTTCCCACAGGCATATAGCCATTGCTGGCCCCGTCAGGCGCATTTGCAGTAGGCCCCGCAGGGCCGTCAAGAGGTTTTTGGGTCCAGGGCAGCTTTTTGCAACCTGTGCTGATCCGGCCCGCGTAGGTAAGGTAAATGCCTGACACCATGGATCCTGTTCCGCTAGTCCTCCTTGTGAACGACGACCCGCTTGTTACCCGAATGATAGAAGCCCTGCTGCCGCCCCGGAGCATCCGCCTGCTGGTGGCGCTGGACGGAAAGAGCGGCCTGCACCTGGCCCGGCAGCACCAGCCGCATCTGGTAATCTGCAGTCGGCAGGTGGGGAATCTGCGAGGCGAGGCTTTTGAGCGGCAACTGCACGGCCACCCCGATACGGCCGACATTCCGCTGCTGTACACCACCAGCGAGGACGACCTGGACCTGCTGCGGGATGTCTATGCCCTGTGCCAGCAGATGAAACACAGCAACAGGTGTACTCGCCAGCAACTGCGCGACGCCGTAGGCGAGTTGCAGGGCCTGCTGCAATAAAAAACCCCACGCCAACGAGGCCGTGGGGTACTCTCACACTCACTTACTCATGATTGTCAGTGGGGCAGGCGGTGCTGCACCAGGCCATAGACCCAGGTGCCCGCAAAGGCACTGCCAATCACCAGTAGCATAGTCCAGACGCCCTGGCCGAGGTTCACGAACATGGGGCCGGGACAGGCGCCGGTAAGGGCCCAGCCGAGGCCAAATACCGTGCCGCCGAGCAGGTAGCGCCAGATGGCTTTCTCTTTGGGCGGCAGGACGATGGGGTTGCCGCCGATGTCGCGCAGGCCCAGCCGTTTGATGAGGAACACGCCCAGCGCGCCCAGCACCACGGCCACGCCAATGATGCCGTACATGTGGAAGGCCTGGAAGCGGAACATCTCCTGAATGCGATACCAGGAGAAGGCTTCGCTTTTCGCCATGACAATGCCGAATACCACGCCGGCCAGCAGAAACTTGAGGTATTTCATGGGGTGGGGTGTCAGAACAGGATGGGGTAGATGAGATGGGTCATTACAAGGCCGCCGATGAAGAAGCCCACAACCGCAATGAGCGACGGCAGCTGGAGGCTGGACAGGCCCGTGATGGCGTGGCCCGAGGTGCAGCCACCCGCCCAGCGCGAGCCGAAGCCCACCAGAAAGCCGCCTACTACCAGCAGCAGAATGCCTTTCAGCGAGCCCAGCACGCCGAGGCCATAGAGTTCGTCGGGCTGGGCGCCTGTGGGGGCGGCAAAGCCCAACTGGGCCAGATCCTGCACGGTGGCATCGGCAATGGCGATTGGCTGGCCATTGCTGAGCCAGAGCGCCGACAGCGCCCCACCAATCACCGCACCGATCAGGAACACCAGGTTCCAGAGCTGGCCGCGCCAGTTGAACTGGAAGAAGGGGGCAGTGCGGCCCGCGCCACACATGGCGCAGAGCGTGCGGAAATTGGACGAGAAGCCAAAGGTTTTGCCAAAAAACAGCAGCGCCATCAGCAGGGCTGCAATCATCGCGCCCGACACGTACCACGGCCAGGGCGCACGGAGGAGTTCCAGCATGTTGGGTCTAGTATGGGAAGGAGGAGTTACTGCAAATGAAACGTCAGGAGGGGCTTGAACAGATGGTTCACAAGCTTTTCAGCTACGGTTTCCTTAAGCAGGCCCGAAAGTCCTTTGCGGGGGTGCAGACCAATGGCTACGAGGTCCACTTCCTGCATCTGCACGAAGTGGGTAACGCCGTGCTCAAGGTCGTGGTCGGAGAGGACGTGCAACTGGGTATTCTTCAGGCCGTTGTCCAGCACAAACAGCTCCATGCGCACACGTGCGGCCTCTACATCGCCAGGGATGGGTTTGGGTACCACGCAGAGCAGGTGCAGGGTGGCGTCGAACGCCTGTTGCAGGGTCTTGAGCACGTGCAGGTTGCGCGGGTGCTCGTCGTTGAAGGTGCCAGCCAGCAGCAGGTTGCGGATCTTCAGCTCGCTGCGGTCGCACATGAGCGAGAGCACGGGTACGGGGCACAGGCGCGCCACATGCTGGGTTTCGCTGCCCGACAGCTTTTCCTGCAACCCGAACGAGCCTTTGGTGCCCATGAGCACGAGGTCGAACTGGTGCTCGGTGGCGTACGACACGATAGCGTCGGTGAGGGCGCCGCGGGTCAGGTGCACCTGGGCTTCGGGGTGCTGCTGGGCCAGGAGTTGCAGGCGGTTTTCGGCAGCGGTTTTCAGCCGAGTGTAGATGGCAGGGTCCCATTCACCGTCGCGAATGAGCTCGCCATCGGGTGTGAAGCTGGCCGCCGCCGGTACCTGCAACACGTGCAGGAAATGGGGTTCGATGGGCAGCTTCTCGGCCAGCTTCTCCGCCAGTATCCAGGCGTAGTCCGACTGGACGGAGAAGTCGGTCGGGAGGAGGATGCGCAGGGGCTTCATGGGTAGTGTTTTGGGGAAATCAGCGGGGCCAGGCACCGATGCCGCCCACGAGGTTGAAGGCCTTGAAGCCGAGGTTCTGCATCATGCCCACGGCCTGTCCACTGCGGTTGCCACTGCGGCAGTAGACGAAGTAGGTGGCGTTGCGGTCGAGCTTCTGGATGCGCTCGGCAAAGTCGGCGCGCATGATGTCGATGTTTTTGGCACCGGGCAGGGCGCCCTGTGCTACCTCACCAGCGGTGCGTACGTCCAGCAGCACGGCGTTGGGCGTGGCTTTGAACTGGGCCTTGAAGTCGGCGCCATTGAGGTCGTAGGCCTTGGGCTGGCCAAAAAGCAGGTTGAACATGGCTCGGAAGAATGACATGATCGGATGAAAAGAGGGGGCCGCCAGCAGCGTTCAGGCATCCAGGGAAGTTGCCCCGGCAGCCCCCGTAAGGTTGTTGGCTTAGAGCAGGGTGGTAGGGCAGACGTAGTCGGTTACCTCAAAGAGGCCGGATTCCTTCAGTGCCTTGAAGCCCCCGCGTACGTCGATGAGGTTGTCGTAGCCGCGTGCCCGCAGGATGGACACGAAGATCATGGAGCGGTAGCCGCCCGCGCAGTGGATGTAAACCGGCTGGCTGGGGTCCAGCTTGGCCATGCTGTCGTTGATGAAATCGAGCGGGGCGTTGGCGGCGTCTATCAGATGTTCGGAGAGGTATTCGCTCTGCTTGCGCACGTCTACGATCTTCAGGGCGGGCTGGCTGTTCTTCAGGCGTGCCAGCTCGGTGGCGCCCACACGCTGAATGGTGTCTACTTCACGGCCGGCCAGCTTCCAGGTTCTGAAGCCGCCTTCCAGATAGCCGAGGGTGTTGTCGTAGCCTACACGGGCCAGGCGTGTGACCACCTCTTCCTCGCGGCCGGGCTCGGTGACCAGCAGAATAGGCTGCTGCACATCGGGGATGAGGGCGCCCACCCAGGGGGCGAAGTTGCCGTCGATACCGATGTTGATGCTGTTGGGGATAAAGCCCTGCGCAAAGGTCTCGGCGTCGCGGGTGTCGAGGATGAGGGCGCTGGTTTCGTTGGCGGCGGCTTCGAAGGCCTGTGGCGACAGCGCCTGGGTGCCACGCTTGAGCACGTCGTTGATGCTGTCGTAGCCCTCTTTGTTCATGCGCACGTTCTGTGGGAAGTAGACGGGCGGTGGCATAAGGCCAGTGGTTACCTCGCGGACAAACTCCTCGCGGGACATGTCGGCACGGAGGGCGTAGTTGGTGGCCTTCTGGTTGCCGATGGTGTCGGAGGTTTCCTTGCTCATGTTCTTGCCACAGGCCGAGCCAGCGCCGTGGGCCGGGTAGACGATGACGTCATCGGCCAGGGGCATCAGCTTGGTGCGCAGGGAGGTGTACAGGTGGCCTGCGAGGTCTTCCATCGTCAGGTCCGACTTCTGTGCCAGGTCGGGGCGGCCTACATCGCCGATGAAGAGGGTGTCGCCGGTGAAGACGGCGATGTCGCGGCCGGTTTCATCCTGCAGCAGATAGCAGGTAGACTCCATCGTGTGGCCGGGTGTGTGCAACACTTTCAGCTTGAGGCTGCCGACGGTGAGGATTTCGCCATCGGTGGCAATGTGGGCGTCGAAAGTAGGGCGGGCGTTGGGGCCGAAAACGATGGCGGCACCGCTGGCCTTGGCGAGGTCCAGGTGACCGGAGACGAAGTCGGCGTGGAAGTGGGTTTCCAGCACATACTTGATGCGGGCGCCAGACTGTGCAGCGCGCTCCAGGTAGGGCGTTACCTCGCGGAGCGGGTCAATGACGACGGCCTCGCCGTTTGACTCGATGTAGTAGGCGCCCTGTGCCAGGCAGCCGGTGTAAATCTGTTCGATGCGGGGAGCGGTGAGGGTGCTCATGGTATGGGGTGCTGAGGGGTGATTCGTTAGGTATGATGCAAAGGTGGGGCAGGGCCAGGGGCTGTTTCAGTAACCTGTGTTACACAGCCTCATTTCAGGAAAATTTCTTTCAGGAAAATGAAAAGGCCCATGACCAGCACAAACCAGCCGAAGCCTTTTTTGAGGCGGTTGCCGTCGATGTGTGCCGCCAGGAAGTTGCCCAGCAGCATGCCTGCGAGAGCAGCAATGATGATGCCCGTGAGGAGTGGTGCGTCGAGCGGGGTGCGGCCGAGGTCGGCAAGGAAACCCAGCAGGGAGTTGACGGCGATGATGAGCAGGGAGGTGCCCACGGCCTGTTTCATGGGCAGGCGGGCAAACAGCACCAGCGCCGGAATGATGAGAAAGCCGCCACCAGCGCCTACAAAGCCCGTGACCACGCCCACCACAGCCCCCCGCAGAGCCATCTGCACCAGGGGGTTGGCGGTGGCGGTGTCAGACGCCGGGGCAGGCGGGGCACCCCACAGCATTTTTACGGCTGACAGCACCATGAGAGCGGCAAAGGCCAGCAGCGTGAACAGGCTTTTGGTGAGGGTGAAGCCGCCGAGGGTGAAGAGGTCGTCGGGGATGGCCGGCATGACGAAACGACGCATGAGCAGCACCACCAGCAGCGAGGCTGCACCGAAGGTGAGGGCCGTGCGGATGTCTACCTCGCCGCGGCGGTATTTGAGCGCAGCGCCTGCCAGACTGGTGCTGCCCACCACCAGCAACGACCACGAGGTAGCCACCAAGGGGGCCACGCCAAAACCATAGACCAGCAGTGGAACCGTGAGGATGGAGCCGCCGCCGCCAATCAGGCCCAGCGAGATGCCGATGAGCAGAGCTGCCAGATAGCCTGCAACTGTAACGAGGAGTGTCATGTACGCGGATGTTTCCGCAAACGTACACCCCCAAATTCGCGCACTCTGTAACCGGAGTTACAGAAGCTCTATTTGGTTGCGGTGGAGGCGCACCCGGCCGTCGTGTTCCATCTGCTTCAGCAGGCGGGAGATGACGACCCGTGAAGAGTTTAGATCGGTGGCAATCTGCTCGTGGGTGGTGTTGAGCAGACGCGTTCCGAGGGCTTCTGTCTGTCGCTGGAGGTAAAACTCCAGGCGCTCGTCCATGCTGCGGAAGGCCACGTGGTCTACCAGCAGCAGCAGTTCTTCCAGGCGCTCGCGGTAGTTTTCCAGCACAAACTGGTACCATTGGCGGTGGGAGAGCATGAGGCTGTCGAGCAACTCGATGGGCAGCATGAGCACGCGTGTAGGCTCGTCGGCCACGGCTTTCACCTCGCTGGTCTGGCTCTGAAGGGTGCAGAGCATGGAGAGGGCGCAGGCCTTGCCGGGCTCCAGGAAGTAGAGGAAGAAGGCATCGCCCTCGCCGCCATCGCGGTAGAGCTTCAGACGGCCGTCGAGCACGATGAGCGACGACCGGAAATACTGCCCCGTGCGGACAATGGTGTCGCCGGTGGCGAATTCCTTCACCACGCCTTTGCGGGCCATTTCGTCGCGCAGGTCCTGCGGAAACTGCGGGAAGAGCAGGCGCAGGCGCTCGGCCAGTTCGGTGTTGTCGGGCATTACTTCTTGGGCGACAGCAGGGCGCGGTATTCGGTGGGGGTGTTGAGCACGCGGATGGCGGCCTGAACGTCGGGGTCTACGTCGAGGGAGCTCTGGCGCATGCCTTTGCGGTAGTGGTAGCGCAGGACGATTTCGCGGCGCAGCTGCTCGGTCAGTTCGGGGCGGTAGGTCTGCACGCCTTTCAGGGCGGCGGCTTTCAGTTTGTTTTCCAGCTGGGCTACGTCGGCGGCCAGTTCGGTGCCCCAGGTTTCAGCAGCGAGCGCGGTTTTCAGGGCGGCCAGTTCTTTGCTGCCGCTGGGGGTGATTTCGGCGGCACGCTTCTGCACATAAGCGGCAAAGTCGGCATAGAGGGCGTCGTCTACGCGGAAGGCGGCGGCATCGGGTGCGGTGGGGTGTGTGGCTACCCACTGCGTCACGAAGTCGAAGAGGATGTGCCGGCTGAGCAGCGCGCGAGTGAAGGGGTGCAGGGCCAGGCCCTCGGTGGGCAGGTCGGGCTCAATGCCGCCGCCGTCTTTCACGGGGCGGCCCCGGCGTGTTTTGAAGGTGCGCTGCTGGGTTTCGGTTTTGCGCACCAGCCCGCCTTCGGCATCCTGGTGGGTGTAGTCAATGGCCTGAATGCAGCGGCCGCTGGGGGTGTAGTAGCGGGCGGTGGTGATTTTGATCTGGCTGTTGTAGCTGAGGGGGCGGGTGGTCTGCACGAGGCCCTTGCCGTAGGTGCGGCGGCCGATGACAACGCCGCGGTCATAATCCTGCACCACGCCCGACACGATTTCGCTGGCCGAGGCGCTGTTGGAGTCTACCAGCACGGCCAGGGGTGTTTCGGTGTCGAAGGGGGTACGCTCGGCGGTGTAGGTGGCGGTGTTGCCCTCCATGCGGCCACGGGTTTCTACAATGCGCTCGCCAGTGGGAATGAAGAGGTTGCTGAGGGCCAGGGCTTCCATGAGCAGGCCGCCGGGGTTGCCGCGCAGGTCGAGAATGTAGCCCTTGAGCTGGGGGTTCTGCTTTCGCAGGTCTTCCAGCGCCTTCTGGATTTCGGCGGTGGCGTTGCGGTAGAAGCCGTTGGGGAAGGAGACGTAGGCGATGTCGCGGTTGGGGCCGGTGAGGGTGTAGAAGTCGATGTTGGCGGCGTTGCGGTCGGCGCGCTCGAGCTTCACTTCCAGCGGCTGTGGGGTGCCCGCACGGCGCACTTTCAGCGTGGCGATGGAGCGGACTTCGCCTGCCAGCAGGCCCTCGATCCGCTGGGCAGTGCCGGGCTTTTCCTCTATCTTCTCGCGGTCTATCTGGAGAATCTGGTCGCCAGCCTTGAGACCTGCTTTGTCTGCCGGGCCGCCTTCAAAGACCTCGGTGATGATGACCTTGCCGTCGAGCAGACGGAAGTCAAGACCGGGGTTGCCGCGCTCATCGGCGTTGAGAAAGCGATACTGCTCGATCTGGCTGGCGGAGTAGAAGTCGGTGTAGGGGTCCAGGGTCTTGAGCATGGCGTCGAAGCCATAGCGCGAGAACTGGTTGATCTCTACTTCGTCGACATAGCTCTGCTGCACCTCGCGCATGATGCGGCCGAAAATGTCGATGTTCTTCGACACCTCGAAATAGCTGTCGCTGGGGGTGGGACGGCTGTCGCGCCAGGCTGTGCCCAGCATGAAAGCGGCACAGAGCAGGAGGAGGAACAGCGCCGGGCGTGTAAACCGCTGAGGCAGGAACCGTACAGGCTTCATAGTCGGGTGAATATACAACAACCCAACGCGCCAGCCTTGCCCGGATTGTATGCGGAATGTTAAGCGACGGGCTCGTGTGTCAGCGTGCGGACGATGATCCGGCGGCTCCAGCTGCCCATCCTGTGCTGGCCTTTCAGCATGTAACTACCCGCCTTGAGGCCGGGAATGTGGAGCACAGTGTTGGGTTCACCGGCCTTGATGGTTGTAGTGGCGACGACGTTGTTATGGCCGTCAACCAGTTGAATATCAATGTCCAGGCTTTCGGGGCCCATGCGGTCTACCAGCAGCATTTCCATGCCGGTAACTTTGCACAGGCAGCGGGAATCTATGTTGTAGGGTTCCGACGACTTTTCAGGGCACAGGATCGTAGCCGTGGCCGCCCCAGGGGTGGCAGCGGGCGATGCGTTTTGCGGCCAGCCAACTGCCTTTCAACGGGCCATGTTTGCGCAGGGCTTCAATGGCATATTGTGAGCAGGTGGGGTGATAGCGGCAGCTGTTTGGCAGGTGGGGCGACAGAATAAGCTGATAGCCCCGGATGAGCAGTGTGAACAGCCCGATGAGGGCCCGAGCGGGCAGCGAGGGCCGTGCGTCTGGCGCTGGGGATGGGGCTTGCTGCATGTGTTAAGGGTAACGGCAAAAGCGGCTGACAATTGCGCCGGGTGTAACTTGTGCTGCATGAACGAGCCGCTGTGGATGTGTGTTGAGGCGGTGGCCCCGCTGCGCGTGGAGCCCACTCATAAAGCTGAACTGGGCAGCCAACTGCTGTTAGGCGAGCTGGGCCATGTGCTGGAAACCACCGAGGACGGCGAATATGTGCGCTGGCGAGGCCTGGCCGATGGCTATGAAGGATGGACGCGCGTTACGGGGCTGGTACGGGCCGATCCAGCTCTGGCGCAGGCACCGCCACGGATGCTGGCGCCGCTGCTCAATGTGGGCCGGCTCAGTAACTCAGGCGAGCGTGTTACGCTGTTCCGGGGCAGCCGCTTCTATAGCGAGGAAGGCAGCACGGTGGCGCTGGCCGAGGGGCGCGAACTGGTGGTGCCCAGTCTGTTAAGTTTTCGGTCAGAGGCAGGAGCGGCAGATGCCGTGAAGCTGGCCATGGAATACCTGAACACGCCCTACCTGTGGGGTGGCAAAACGGTGGCCGGCATCGACTGCTCGGGCCTGACGCAGGTGTGTCTGGCCCTGTGCGGGGTGGCGTTGCAGCGCGATGCCTGGCAGCAGGCATTACAGGGCACAGAAGTGCCTGTGGGCGAGCAGAGAGCCGGTGACCTGGCGTTCTTTGCCAACGCCAGCGGGCGGGTGACGCACGTGGGCATTCTTACCGCACCCGACCGGATTGTGCACGCGGCAGGCAGTGGCCACACCCGCCACGACCTGTTTACAAGTGAAGGCATTGTTAACCAACATAGTGGCGTGTTAACCCACCAACTATCGGGGATAAAACGACACTTTTAATTGTGGTGCAGCGGTTGTAGATTAGACAAACCGTTAGCACCGTGAAAAACAGGGTATTAGTACTGAATCAGGACTATCAGGCCATCAGTGTCTGTTCGCCCGAGCGTGCGTTCGTTCTGGTGTATCTGCGGAAGGCCGAAATGCTGGCCGACCGCAAAGACCGCAACATGCGGTCGGTTGCGGCCAGTCACCGCTTCCCCAGCATCATCCGGCTTTACAGCTATGTGCGTGTGCCCTACCGCAAGGTGTCGCTCAGCCGCACGAACATCTTCCGCCGCGATGGCTACAAGTGTGTGTACTGTGGCGAAACCCACAACCTGACCATTGACCACGTGGTGCCGCGCTCGCGTGGCGGAAAGGACACCTGGGAGAACCTCGTGACAGCCTGCCAGCGCTGCAACACCGATAAGGGCAACCGGACCCCTGACCAGGCCAACATGACGCTGTCGAAGCGGCCCTATCGCCCCAGCTATATTCTCTTCCTGAGCGACTTCAACGGTCGTGTGCAGGACGAGTGGCGCCCCTATCTGATGATGGGGTAACAGCACCCGGATGGGTGAAGTTTGCGGGGAAAGCCCCTATTGACGGGGTGTGAAGCGCAGTTCCTGGCCCACAGGCGTAGGCAGTAGTTTGCCCTCGCTCCACCCCAGGTGGCCGTTGACTAAGGTGTGCACTACGGTGCCGCTGAAGGTATGGCCCTCGAAGGGGCTCCAGCCGCACTTGTAGAGCAGGCTTTCGCGGGTGACGGTGTGGGGCAGTGCGGGGTCGAACAGGACGAGGTCGGCGTGGTAGCCTTCGCGCAGATAGCCGCGCTCCACTACGCCAAAGCGGTCGGCCACGGCGTGGCAGGCTTTTTCAACCAGCAGTTCCACGGTCAGGCGGCCGGCTTTCACGCAGTCCATGAGGGCCTGCAATGTGTGCTGCACCAGCGGCCCGCCACTGGGTGCGTCGAAGTAAGGCTTGGCTTTTTCCTCGATGGTGTGAGGCGCGTGGTCGGTAGCCAGCACGTCGATGCGGCCGTCGCGGAGGGCCTGCCAGATGGCGTCGCGGTCGGCGGCGGTTTTCACGGCCGGGTTCCACTTGATGCGGTTGCCCAGGCGGTCGTAGTCTTCGTCGGAGAACCAGAGGTGATGGGTACAGGCTTCGGCGGTAATCTTCTTGCCTTTGAGGGGCCCAGGCTGGAAGAGCTCGAGTTCGCGGGCGGTGCTGATGTGCAGAATGTGGAGCTGGCTGCCGAAGTGTTTGGCCAGGGCTACGGCTTTGCTGGACGAGAGATAGCAGGCTTCGGCGTTGCGGATTTCGGGGTGCACGCGAGCTGGGGCGTCGGCGCCATAGCGTTCGCGGTAGGCGGCGGTGTTGGCGCGGACGGTGGGCTCGTCTTCACAGTGCGTGGCGATGAGAATGCCGGTTTCGCCCGAAAGCTGGAAGATGCCTTCGAGGGCGGCAGGGTTGTCTACGAGCAGGTCGCCAGTAGAGCTGCCCATGAAGATTTTGATGCCGGGCACGCGGGTGGGGTCGGTGCGGCGCAGTTCGTCGAGGTTGTGGTTGCCAGCGCCGATGTAGAAGGCATAGTTGGCGGCGCTGCTCTCGGCGGCGTAGCGGTATTTGTCGGCCAGCAGGTCCTGTGTAGTGGCGGGGGGCACTGTATTGGGCATCTCCATGTAGGAGGTGATGCCCCCGGCTACGGCAGCGCGGCTTTCGGTGAAGAGGTCGCCTTTGTGGGTGAGGCCGGGCTGGCGGAAGTGTACCTGGTCGTCGATGAGGCCGGGCAGCAGCAGGAGCCTGCCGCGGCCCTCGATGACGTAATCGGCGGCGGCGGTGATGCCGGAGGCCATGCGGTCGATGCGGCCGTGACGGATGAGGACGTCGGTCTCGAAGGTGCGCCCTTCGTTGACGGCCAATACATTACGAAGCAGATAGGTGGGCTGGGCAGACATGGAGGGGGCAGGGAAGATAGAGGCTGCAAGATGCGGGTTTCCCTGCCTGTGGTGCAACCCTGCTGTGTGCCCGAGAGGGGCATAAGCAGAAAAAGCCGCCTGCGGGATGGCAGGCGGCTGTAGGGTGTGCCAGCGGCGCACTCAGGCTTTGGCCATGGCGGTGTCGATGGCCGCTTCGATGTGCTGGCTGATCTCGTCGATGGGGCCGATGCCAGGCACCGAGTAGAACTTGCCCTGCCCGCGGTAGTAGTCGGCTACGGGGAGGGTTTTGGCCATGTACTCATTGAAGCGCTTGCGGATGGTTTCCTCGGTGTCGTCGGAACGGCCGAGCTCGGCCCCGCGCTTCAGGAGGCGGTTTACCAGTTCCTGCTCTTCCACTTCAAGGGCTACCATGCAGGTGATGGCGAGGGCGTTCTCGGCCAGCATGTGGTCCAGCGCTTCGGCTTGGGCTACGGTGCGCGGAAAGCCGTCGAAGACGAAGCCGGCAGCCTGGCGGTTGGCCAGAATTTTATTCTGTATCATACCGATAACGACGGCATCGGGCACGAGTTTTCCCTCGTCGATGAGCGTCTTGGCCTGGGTTCCCAGTTCGGTCCCGGCAGCGATTTCGGCGCGGAGCATGTCGCCCGTGGAGAGGTGCACCAGGCCGTAGCGCTCAAGCAGGCGGGCCGATTGGGTGCCCTTCCCCGCGCCGGGCGGGCCGAAGAGGACGATGTTACGCATTGCGCAAATATACGGTTGTCCCGTTCCCGCAAGCCAAAATGTTGTTGCGCCATCTGTTTGGTGTTGAGTGCGGAAGAACGATAACTTTGCGGCCCATGGCACTGTTCGCCAAGCCCACCCCCAATCCGGACAAGAAGATGTCGTTCCTCGGGCACCTCGAGGAGTTCCGCTGGCATATTATCCGGGTAGCCGCAGCCCTGCTGGTCATGATGATTGTCATCTTCGTGAACCTGCAGTGGGTGATGCAGTATGTGGTGCTGGGCCCTCTCCAGCCCGATTTTGTTACCAACCAGGCACTGTGCCGCATCGACCCAGCCCTGTGCGATACCAAGCCACTGCAAGTGACGCTCCAGGCCACTGACCCCAGCGAGCAGTTCACTAAAGCGCTTCTGGTAGCGTTCATCGGTGCGGTAGTGGTGGTGTTCCCCTATGCCATGTGGGAGCTGTGGCGGTTTATCAAGCCGGGCCTGCGCAAGCGCGAAATTCAGGCTACCCAGGGTGTGGTAGCGATTGTCAGTCTGCTGTTTTTTCTCGGGGTACTGTTCAGCTACTTCGTTATTGCCCCAGCTACGCTGCGGTTTTTTGCCACGTTTCAGCTGGCACCACAGGTAGAGAACATCTGGCGTATCGGCGAGGTGATTTCGCTGATTGTGCAGATATCGCTGGCGGGCGGGCTGCTGTTCGAAATGCCGGTGCTGATCTGGGTGCTGAGCAAGCTAGGCATTGTTACACCTGCCCTTATGCGGCACTATCGCCGCCATGCGGTGGTGGTGATTCTTATTCTGGCGGGTATTCTGACGCCTGACCCCTCGATGATGTCACAGTTGCTGCTGGCGGTGCCGATGCTGCTGCTCTATGAAATCAGCATTTTGGTGAGCTGGCGCGAGGAACAGAAGCGCCTGAAGAAAATAGCACTGCAACAGGCCGAGTGGGCGCGGCGCGATGCCGAAGAGGTGCCGCCAACCGACGATCCTGCTGCCTGACCCACGACAGGCTGACAGTTGAAAACTTGCAGGCTGGAACCTGACTATCCACAGGGAATGTTCGGGCCGGGGTTCTACCTTTGTTGCCGATGCCAGCCGACTTTGCGCCTCCGACACAACCCGCCTCTTACCAGGCGGCCCCCGCCAATGAGTCGATTGCAATCATCGACCTGGGAACCAATACGTTCCACCTGCTGATTGTAGAACTGACCGATTCGGACGACTACGTCATCCGGGAGAAGTTCAAAGAGATGGTGAAACTGGGCGAGGGCGGCATCAATTCGGGTGTAATCGCACCGGTAGCTTTTGAGCGGGGCATTGCGGCACTTCAGCGGTTTCGTAAGCTGATAGACTCACGCCATGTGACCAAGACGCTGGCCTGCGCCACCAGTGCCATCCGCAGCGCCAGCAACGGCAAAGACTTTGTGGAGCGCGCTAAAGCCGAAGCCGGTATCGACATCAAGGTGATCAACGGCAACGAAGAGGCGCTGTTCATCTACAAGGGAGTGCGTCGTGGGGTGCAGTTTCCCTACGACGAAGACGTCCTGCTGGTAGACATCGGCGGCGGCTCGGTGGAATTCATCGTGGGCAACCACCAGCAGGCCAAGCTGCTGAGGAGCCTGCGTCTGGGGGCGGCTCGTCTGCTGGAGCAGGTGAACCCCGCCGACCCTATCACCCCGAAGCAGATAGAACAGGTGCGCACGCTCATTGCGATACAGGCCGAGGAGCTGATGCAGGAGATAGCCGACTTTGGCGTGAAGCGCATCATTGGCAGTTCTGGCTCTTTTGAAACGCTGGCGGCCATTATTGCCCACGACAACCAGGACCTGCTGAGTGCCGAGAACCCCAACGGCTATAAGTGGGACCGGAAGAAGTTTCGGAAAGTGCTGCGGCGTATCCTGACCCTTCCCCGCCCCGAGCGCCTCAACATTCCAGGCATGGACCCCGCCCGTGTGGATCTCTTGCTGATGGGTGCCATACTGGTAGACTGGGTGCTGGAACGGCTGGATATCGAATACATCACAACCTCTTCCTATGCGCTGAAAGAGGGTATTCTGGCCGACTATCTGGAAACGCAGCGCGACCGGCTGCACGACCATCGCGAGAAGTCGATACGGATGCAGGGGGTGAAGCAGTTGGCCGAACGCTTCAATTATGATCAGGGGCATGCCAGCATTACCGCCCGGCTGAGCCTACAGCTGTTTGACGCCCTGAAGGAGTTTCATGCCTATGGTGAAGAAGAGCGCGAGCTGCTGGAATACGGGGCGCTGCTACACGACATCGGTCACTACATCAACCGCAGTGGACACCATAAGCATGGCCAGTACATTGTGCTGAACAGTGGGCTGCGGGGCTTCAGCAGCAACGAACTGCTGCTGATATCCAACATCGTGCGCTATCATCGTAAAAGCCTGCCCACCCGTGAGCACTTTCATTACCAGATGCTGTATAAGGAGCACAAGGACGTGGTGCGCCGTCTGGCGGGGATGCTTCGGATAGCCGACAGTCTGGACCGTGGCCACCGGGGGCTGGCCAAAGAGTTGCGTGTGAAAGTGAAAGGCAGTGGCATGTTTCCCTCCCTGCTGATAGAAGTGGTAGCACCACAGGAGATAGACATAGAGGTGGAAGCCGCGCTGAGCAATCTGGAGCTTTTCGAAGAGTCGTTTGGCCTGGCGGTGGAAATCAAGGCTGTGAAAGGCTGAAGGCGTTGCCGCGTTTGTGCCGTCTCGGCTTCCATCATAAACAGAACAGCCACGGAAACCCGTGGCCGTTGCTTTGCTGAGAGAGATTGGAGAAAAAAGCAGAGAGGTCAGGCGGGGCTTACCAGCCGCCAAACTTGAAAGCGAGATTGGCGTTGAAGCCGTCGAGGTCGGTGCTCTTCATGCCGGGCACGTTGAGGCCCGAAACGATGCGGTAGCCACCACTGAGATCTATTTTCATCCAGGAGAAGATATTTGCCTCGACGCCTACAGCAGGCGATACGACAAAAACGCGGTCGCGGTTCAGCACGGTGTTACCGCCGCTGTCTTCCCAGCTGGCACCACCCCAACCCAGTTTGGTGGAGATGGTAATGTGGATGGCGTTGCGTGGGCTGAAGGCCGCACCCAGCCAAAAACCACCATGGCCAAAGGACAGCTGAAGATCATCGCGGCCGGTAAAGTCAATGACGCCGGTGGGCACTTTCTGTACACCGCCTACCAGCGACTGGCCGTAGCCACCGAAGAAGAAGCTCTTGTTGAAGGTGAGGGCACCACCGCCACCGGTGAAGGTCACAAAGTTGTCGCCGCCGTTGAGCTGGCCAAACTCCATGAAGAAACTGCCAAAGGCCCCTACATCGGAATCACGGAAGATGACGCTTTCGTCATTGTCGCGGTAGCGATAGTTTCGGTAGTAGTTGTTGTCGCGGTAGTAGCGGTCATTGTCACGGTCGCGGCGGTCGCGGTCGCGGGTGCGCCAGTCGTCCGACGAAGATCGGGCGGGCTGTGTGGTGGCAGGCGGGTTGTTGCGGTTGGGGCTGGAGTCGATCCAGGGGTCGCCGGTCTGAGCCTGGGCCGAGAGGGCTGTGAGCAGGAAAGCGCCGCCCAGCAGCGAGCGATACAGAAGGGTAGCTTTCATGTTTTAAGTTGAGTGAGGATTCGTACAGCACGAAAGATGCCCGGGCTGAAGCGAGGTTGCATCTACTGCTCCAGTTAAACGCTGCTGCGCTGGCGCCCATGGGTTTCCAGCCATAAAGCCACCACTTCCCATGCCTCCGTCAGCTGTAGTGGACGGCTTTCGGGCATAAGTCCAGCTGCTGCAAGGGCGTCGCCCATGGCCTGTTGAGGTCCGCCAGCCTGCAGCCGATAGTGTCCCAGGCCCGCATCGCGGTTGCGTTTGGACAGCTTGCGGCCGTCAGGTGTGAGGAGAAGCGGATGGTGTAGAAACTGAAGTGCTGGCACATGGGGTGCCAGCAACTGGCGCAGTGCCAGCTGACGGGCTGTACTGCCGAGAATGTCCTGCCCACGCACGATATGGGTGATATTGTGGTGCAGGTCGTCTACTACCACACAGAACTGGTAGGTATAGAGGCCTGTGCGGTCGCGGAGGAGGGTATCGCCGCTGGGCTGTTGGGTTTGTATGCCCAGCAGCAGGTCGGAAAAGGTAGTGGCAGTGTCGGGCAGCTTTACACGCAGCCCAACCTGTCCGGAGAAAGGCAGTTTCCGGCTGCGACAGTGGCCATCGTAGGGCAGTTCGGTGTCTTTGGCAGGAGGGTGTCCCAGGCGCTGTTCCCAGCGGCGCTGGAGGTCGGCGCGACTACAATCGCAGGCATACAACAGGTCCTGCTGCTGCAATTGGTCCAGTGTAAGCTGATATCGCTGGGGTTGCTGGCTTTGCCGGAGTGGTTCGGCCCAGTGAGTAGGCTCAAAGCCCAGCCAGCGCAGGTCGTCGAGTATGCTGTCGGTGTATTCGGGCCGGCAACGTGGCAGGTCGTGGTCTTCGATACGCAACAGGATCTCTGCATCAGCCAGGCGCGCCCAGCCCCACACAAAGAGCGCGTGGGCTACGTGGCCCAGGTGCAGGTGGCCGGTGGGGCTGGGAGCAAAACGCGTGCGCATGGCAGCATGCAAGATGCAAAAAGGCCCTCAGCCTGCGGCTGGCAACGCTGTCTGCACCAGGCGTTGCAGGGTAAGCACGCAGGCAAAGGCACCGTGTGGGGCAGGCTGTGCTTCCAGGGCCGCCACCACCAGTTGGCCCAGTGTAAAGTGTGGGGTGGTTAGTTCAGTGGCATTGGCGTTCAGCCAGTTGAGAAGTGATTTCAGGGTATCGTCGGTGGTGGTTACCGGGGCTGTGTGGCTGCTGGTGGCTGCGGCCATGAAGTGCAGTTTCAGCGTTACCCAATGGCGCTGAAGACCTGCGGGTGCGGGTCGCGGCTCCTGGCTGTGGGCGGTGAGTGAAGCCAGCGGCAGATAGTGGGGGAGGGTGGCTTTGCCAGCAGGAGCGGTGCCTTCCCAGAGGATGGCAGGGAAGGCTGCTGCCAGCTGGGCCTGCTGCCACAGCAGAAAGGCATACATGGGCATCAGGGCTGGTATTTGAGGATGCGGCCGATAGTGAAAGGCGCCAGAAAGAACTCGCGCGAGAGCCGCTCGATGACATCATCGAGGCGAAGACGCTGCTGGTTGTACAGGACGTCGAAGCGTTCGCGAAGGGCTTTGTTGCGAGCGCGGCGCAGGTCGGTGCGGGGAAAATGGGTAGGCAATGACATTGGGAACAGGGATAAGGATCAGAGAGAGGAGCGTGAAGGGATGCGGGGCAGTGATATGGGGGTGCGCAAGGGCCTACCGGCAGAATAGTTGGCGTGGTTGGCGGCTTCGCGCAGCCAGGCCCAGGTAGAAAAGGCTGGTGGGGCTTTGGCCTGTGCCGCGTAAAGAACCTCGCGAACAGCGGTGGGCCAATGTGGCAGCAGGGTGTGAGTGCCGGTCCGCTTCCAGCCACGGAGCAGACGTCCGGTTGGCAATTCTACCTGTACAGCCCAGCCACCGCCCGGTGCATGGGCCTTGAGCCAGGCCGCGAGTGCTGCCAAGGCGTGCCGGAGTCGGCTTCCGGGCAGGGCAAAAACCCGGGCACGGTGGTCCAGTTGCACCCTTATGCGGTAGTTGGCCCGCTGAAAATGGCGGCGGGTTATTTTATTGGTTTCAGCAATATTTTGCATGGGGCACAGAGGTGTTGCGGTGGAGCAAGCGGCCAAAGCGCTCGGCATAGGCAGGGTAGGTGTAGAGGTCATGGTAGTGGGAATGGAGTAGCTTGGCGATGGTTTTGCGGCTGCGGTTGAGCAGGCGGGCAATCTGGCTTTGGGAGGCCGCAAGCACAGTATGTAGCAGTGCGGCATACTGGCGGCGTGCCTGAATGACGTAGCCAAGACGGCTGCGGGAGAGGATGAGGCGCGCAGGCACATGCCACGCCTGGCAGACGGAATCGAGGAGATGGAGTTCGGCACGCTGGCGAGCCGTGAGGGCCGTGACGCGGGTTTCCGCAGCGGCCAGTTGCTGGTGGAGCGAGTCGTTGAGGCGCTGAAGCCGCTGCCAGAAAGGTATTTGCGCTTCTTCGGGCAGTTGGGCGAGGCGCTGGGCTAGGTTTGGCGAAGTTTCGATGAGTACAGGCATAGAAGCAGAGGAACTTTCGTACGTCATATTATTGCTTATGGCAATACAAAAGTGCGGGCGGGCTGCCTCGTTTCCAACTAAAAAATGGTTAATGCCTATATTTTGTCAGATAAGGTTGTGCTTAACACTTCCGGGCCGAATGGCCCTTGTCTGGGGGATGGAAAACCACGATTTTTAACCTAATGCCGCGCCCCACCATTGTCTGCGTAGACGACGAGAAAGTCATTCTCGACAGCCTGAAAGACCAACTGGAAGATGCCTTCGGTGCTGCCTACACTATAGAGATAGCGCAGAGTGGCGAAGAGTGTCTGGAACTGCTGCTGGAACTGCAGGAGCAGGGGGTGGCCGTTCCTGTGCTGGTATCGGACCACCTGATGCCAGGCATGCGTGGCGACGAACTGATGGTGGCGGTGCAGCAGATGAATCCGCAGATACGGAAGATACTGCTGACTGGCCAGGCGAGCGCCGAGGCTGTTGGCCGGGCACTCAACACGGGTGGTCTGTATCGCTATGTGCAGAAGCCCTGGGTAGCCGAAGACCTTCGGCAGACCATTGCACAGGCGGCGCTGTCGTTTGCACAGGAGCGCGAGTTGACCGAACGACTGGCCATTCTGAACCAACTGCGTAACACGCTGGAACGGGTTCAGGCTGTACAGGGGTTGTCTCAGCTGGCTCCAGTGTTGCTGACGGCGCTGATGGAGCAGACTGCCGCTTGTGGCGGTCAGTTATCGCTTCCCGCTCCAAACGCTCCTTACTTTCAGCTTGGGCAGCTTGAAGGGCATACCCTGCGTTGGGATGTGGTAACGACTGAAGGGGATGCGGCCGAACTGATACTGTGGTGGCCCCAAACTGCCATGCCCTCCAAAGCACAGCAGGAGTTGGCGCATCTGGTGAGCCAACAGATGGGCCCGCTGCTGGCCAACGCTCAGCTCTACGACCTGCTGGAAGCGAGAATTGCCGAACGGACCCAGACCATAGACCAACAGAACCGCGACATACAGGACAGCCTGCGGTACGCCGGGCGCATTCAGGAAGCCATATTGCCGGCACAGCAGGAGGTAACAAAGGCACTGCCTACAGCAGCTGCACTATATGAACCCGCCGAGAAGGTGAGCGGCGATTTCTACTACTTTTTCCAGCGCGATGGACTGCTGTATCTGGGCCTGGCCGACTGTCCGGGCCTGGGGGTGCCTGCTGCGCTGATGGCAGTGTTGGGCCACTCGGCACTGGAGTTTCTGGTGAAGGATGCCCCTGCGCCGCCCGAACCCGCACGGGTGCTGCTGGGCTTTGCCGAGCATTTGTACAGCGCCGCCCCAGAGCAGCAGCCGGAATTGGCACAACTGGCAGTGCTGCAACTGCAACCGCATACAGACGGCATGGCGCTGCATCTTGCAGCCAATGGCTGCGCCGTATGGTGGGCCGAGAATGGCAAGCTGGAGCTGCTGGTATCGCCCGAACGGACGGCCAGCGATCCGCTGGGGCTGCAACGGGTGTTGCGCCGGGGCGGACGACTGATTCTGCACACGCCGGGGATATCGTCGCAGCCCAACGTAGATGGTAATCCGGTGCCTGCGGCCAAGTGGGAGGCCTGGCTGCGGAACTCCCTGGAAAAAGCCCCCGATGCGCAGATTGCCGCTGTGCGGCAGGAGCTCAGGGCCTATCGCGGTATGGCCCCCCAGCACGATGACTACGTGCTGATGGTGCTGCCGGTGGCGTGATGCAGATGGCGTAGCTAAAAAGGTAAGATTGCGGCTTAATCCTTTAAGCCATTTGTAGGGAGTCTACTGGCATCGGGTAGATGATTTTTGCTGCCAGAAGCGATTGCAGACCTTCAAGAATGTCAGTTGGATTACATCGAGAGGCATTGAGGGTATCGATTACATCATGCTTTCCATCTGCATAATTTAGCAGCCAAAGAAGGGCTGCTACTCTTGATTCGATTGATTTAGGACCACCTACAGATGGGTAAAGGCCATGTTTTCCTAATTGAGGCTCTCCGTGTGGTTCTGTACGTACGAAATATTGATTAGCTTCAATTAGGGAAATAATGCCATAGCAGGTGTTGATAGATTCTGACAATGCAGAGAAAGATATATAGTCTTTATTATCTGCTGATGTATGGTATTCCTTAAACTCCCCATACACACTTCGAATTATAGACCCTACAGGTAGGTCAAAACCAGGAGAGCAATACTGCCTCTCATCGCTACCCATAGGCCAAAACTTTCTAATTTTTGTCGTTGGGTACCGTGCTGAAAGATATGCTTCTGCTGCTCTATCAATCAGTGAGTCTCCTCTTTTACTTTGCTTATAAGTAAATGGATTATCATCACCAATACAGGTTACCACCAATCCACCAACTAGATTTTCCTTTAGCTGATTTCCATAGAGCGAAAGGTAGGTTAGGGAGCCAATAGTTTCGGGTACAAAAACAAATCGATAAGTATATCGGCGATTGGGTATTTTTGATAACAGCTGGTAGAGAAAACTGGCAACCAACGGACCTGAAAGTTCGTTATTTGCCATTGATGGATGACAGATATAGGTGCTGATCAGTATTTCTTTTTCTGTTATACCAGGTAAAATGGCATGCGCCATTGTCATTACTCCATTCTCATTCAAATCGGAGTCAATCATTACTTCATACTCACCTTCGGGGAGACTGTTTTTTTGATTATGCGTCATACAAAATCCCCATCTTCTTTTATAATAGGAAGTCACATATGGTATCCAATCTGGGTACTCTGGCAGTGAATAGATATGAGGCATAAGTTGCTCACGTGTCAGTTTGCCATAGAATGGCTCAGAGTATCCTACAACGTGCAGGTTATTATTTTCAAAGTCTACAATTTTTTTTCCATCTGGCCCCTTTATCCATGCCTTAGTGATATTCCATTCTGATGGGACCGTCCAATCAAATACCTCTGTTCCACTTGGTATCTCAATTCGTTCAAGATTAGGGACCAACTCCGCGATGATGTCCAGAGTTTTCAGGACACCATCGCCAGTGAGGCTTCGATTAATAGGCCACAGACGATCGAAATAGCTTTCGATCAATTCAGGCGTATGCATATTATTTTTTGATTGATATGAGGAAGTCAAGTGCTTTCCCAGATTGGATTACCATCTCGGTTTCCATATACAGGTCTTTCGCTCTGATGCAACGGAACCCATGCCCGATTCCTGGACGCTGTCCTTGGTAGAAATTTTTCTTCCAAAGATGCTCCATCATTCGATTAACGTCTGTACAAATACCCCGCTCAATGTCTCGGACGAACAAACTAAATGTTCGTTCTGATGTGTTTCCATTGAGATCAGTATATGCATTTGTCCATTTTTTAAAGTATCGGTATTCAACCTGATTCATTTCCTCGACGTGATGATAGAACGTCATACTGTCTTGATCGACTAAATCAAGAATACCGATTTTTCCATCTAATCTGTGAAGTAAGGCAAAAGGAGACTCTGCATCATAGCCACTTGTGTTGCAAATATTGGCAAATTCATTCTGCCGCTCACCAATTACAGCAAAAGAATATATAGGATGTCCAGTTCGTACAGACGCTGGGTGTAATCTTGCCGCCTCAGTTATCGCTCCCATTTGTGAAGGCGTATTTCTCATATCAAATGCTGTACCTTTCGGCCAGTCGAAATTAAATAGTGGAAACAGGACAGTTCCCTTTTTTCCAACTGCTTCGAGGAATGACTCCATTAAATGGGTTGGTGTAATGTCTTTTACAAGCTCTTTAGCAGCTTTCATTGTTCTGCTTGCCGAACTGTGTATCAGCAAAAGGTCACCTGGTTCTATACCAGCCGATTGCCATTGCTTTGCCCAGTATGTGATCATTTCCGCTGGAGTTGTTGGATTGGATGATTGCATGCTGTGTAGATTTAAACTCGAAATTTACATTTGTTAGGGGTATCCATACTACTAATGACATTATTTTGATTTTAATAACTTCTGAACTAGAAAATTTCCTATTGGCATTGCCGATTTGTACAGCAATAATTAGCATATCGACTGTTATTTCACGCTTCTGGATTCTGGGAGGTAACTGCTGTGCGGCAGCAACTGCGGGCCTGCGGAGGCATGGCCGCCCAGCATGACGACTACGTGCTGCTGGTGGTGCCAGTGACGTAAGACAGGGCGAGCGACGGCGCGTCAGTTTGTGCCAGCGCTGCCAGTTCGTTGAAGAGCGTTTGGTTGAGGCCCCCTTCCGCGCCGGAACGAACGCCGTGGTGCTATCAGGCTTAAGCCTTAACAGATTGGCGCTGAACCCATGTAGGGCGAAGTATTGCGCTGACTGCAACGGCGCCCTGTAGTTCACAACGTCCCCGGTTGCAGGGCCCTCGAAAGGAAAGCAGGCTATGCGGAAAATTCACGCGGCAGGAAATCGCCTGGCAGCAGCAAGCAACAACTCACAAAAGCAAAAGCCCGCCTGGCTCAGTCTGCTTTTGTGAAGCGCTGCGCCTTATAAAGGTTGAACTGGCTGGGACGGCTGGCGGGCGAGTCGGCCAGTTCGTATTCCCACCGGAAGGACTTACCGTCAAGTGCAACCTCAATGATTCCGAACAGGCTGTGCCCAGCAAGTGGGCCTTTATCGAAACGGGTCAGGTCGAACTCGGCTGGCGAAGTGCCCGAGTTATAGTGGTAGGTGAAGCCGTAGGTGTTGATATTGCCGAGCGAATCGCGCAGATACCAGAGACCCGTGTTGTCAGCGTTGAGGACGAGTGCTTGCCCATTAGGGCCGTTCCAATCGCCAATCAGGTGGGTGCGGGGATATTTGAAATACTGCGCAAGTATGACGAGTCCCGCTAATACCAGCAGTAGGGCAACGAGGCGGCGGAGGTTCTGTAGCATGGGGGCTTGAAAAAAAAACTCCGGCGGTTTCCCGTCCGGAGCTCTCACTCACACTCAAACTCTTTTGCTGTTAGAACAATCAGTTACAGGCTGCTAGTTCCTGTATCGTGCATCCTCCAGCAGTTATATTGATGGAGCCAGACCACTGGCATTTGTTATCAACTGACAGCGCAATATACGAATAATTTCCAACAGGCCGTACAAAAGAGGCCCCGGAGCCACAGGCAGGTGCAGTTCCAAGCCGGCCACTGAGGGTGCCCAGCGTGTCAATGCCGTCGAGAATAAGGCGGATGTTGGCATTGTTGGTGTTGCCGATGTTGCTGGCCCAGAAGGTTACGCGTCCGGTATTCTGACTGCGAAGTTCCACCACGGTGTTCTGACCATTGGTCAGGGTTACGGTGCCAGTCCAAAACTGTCCCGAGGCAGTAAAGGCACGGTATGTATAGCTGCCTGCGGCGAGGTCGGCCCAGGCAACATCGGGCGACAGATTGAAGACGGTAGGGGCAGCAGTGCGGCTCACAGTGATTGAGCCAACCTGCGAGTTTCCTACCACAACAATGGCAGGATCAGACGTCGTGATGACATTGTTACCATTTACCCAAAAGACAACCTTGCCTGTAGTAGGCTGCGGGGCAGGGGCGTCAGAACCTCCTCCGCCACACGATGTGAGCGTGGCGAGGCAGAGTACAGATATCCAGAGAGCCAGTCGGGGTAAAAGGTGTTTCATGCAATGATGTGAAAATAGGATGCCAAGTACCTGCAACGCAAGTGTGGGCAGTGGTTTCTTTCAGTTATTTGCAGCATGGCCCTTCTGGACCGCCCAAAGCCAAAACCTGCCCCGGAGGAACCTGCCCATCGCAAGCCCTACGGCAAATGTCTGAACTGTGGCACCACGCTACAGGGCGAGTACTGCCATAACTGTGGCCAGCGCGACCGCAGTGCCCGCAGCCGTACCGGGTTTCTGGGAGAAGCCATAGAGGCTGTTACCAACCTGGATTCCAAGATATTCAGGACCCTCTGGCCCTTGATTTTCCGGCCCGGCTTTCTGTCGCGCGAATACATAGCCGGCCGACAGGCTTCATATGTGGCGCCTGTAAAAATGTACCTCAACATCAGCGTGGTACTGTTTGTGTTGGTGTCGTTTACCGTGGCCCACAACCTGAAGGTGAACGCCTCGGTGGATGTGCCGCTGGAAGAGCTGGACCGCAAACAGCAGATGGAACTGGAGGCACGCCGAAGGCAGAAGGCGCTGGCAATGACCGATAGTGCCAAGGGAAGCCTGCCAGTAGTGCGTGACACGGCTGCCGCCCTTACGACTGCCGATACTTCCCACAAGACACAGACTACCTATCGGGGGCCACGTATTTCTTTTGGTACGCCGAGCAAAGATTCGACCTCGGTTTGGTGGCAGGTAGAGCACCGGCTGAACGAGCACATGCGTAAGTCGCGCCCCAGCCAGTTGATTCAGAGCGTAGTGGAGTACCTGCCCATTTCCATGTTTACGCTGCTGCCAGTGCTGGCACTGCTGCTGTGGGCGCTGTACTTCCGGTCATATGGGCAGTATGTGGCCCACCTGACGTTTGCCCTTCACACCCAGGCATTTGCCTTCGTAGCCTTTCTGCCATTCATGGTGCTGGTGAACCTCAACGACATCGACGAAGAGTACGTTTTGCTGGTGGTAGCCGGAGCCATGCTTTGGCTGGCATGGTATATCGTACTGGCGTTGCGGCGTTTCTATGCCCAGTCCTGGACCTGGACGCTGCTGAAATTCGGTGCGCTTTTTATGGTGTATTACCTGCTGATGTCGCTGGTGTCGGTCTTTTACTTTCTGGTCGCTGTCTGGAATATGGGCTAGACGGGTTGGCGGTTGGCAATCGGGCCTGTATCTTGAGGGGATAACTCCTATTGCGTCCCCATGTTCAGGAAAACATCAGGTATTCTGTGGTTGGTAGCCTTTGTTGCTTTGATTGGCGGTGGCTACTACGGTTATTACCAGTACAGCCGCAACCGCGACTATCAACTACTTCGCACTACGCTGTCCTATGGAAGTTCCTATGCCGGGACCGAGCTGGAAAGGTTGGACGCCACTGCCGCCAGTTACGAGGAGCACTACCTGGTAGGGCAAACATGGGTGATGCAGGGCGACTACCGCAAGGCTCTCCGGCATTTTCGGGCAGCGGCTGTGCTGGAGGGTGCCGCTACCGCTGAAGCCAAAGTGGCGCTGGGCCGAACCCTTCTGTTGGCTGGCGACACACTGGCCGCCGAACGGCTGGCCGACAGCCTGCGACAGGCATTTGGGCCTACACACAGCCCGTCTATCTACCTGCGGGCGCATGTTCATCTGGCGAAGCAGGAGTGCCTGAAGGCTGCCAATCTTTTCTATGCCGCCTTCAACACAGATTCATCACAGAAGCGGGCGCTGTTTTACCGTGCAGTGGCATACGTGGATACCAACGATGCCCCTCATGCCTATCACAACATCCAGCACTATATGCGGCTGGAGAAGCGTAATCCGGATGCTTATCTGCTGCGGGCTATCGTGAACGAGATGCGAGGCGAGAATGGCCGCGTGATGGACAATCTGGAAACCATGCAGCTCATCACCGACTCAATCATCAAGACCCGGCGGCCCTGGGGCAGCGACCCGTGGGACATTCAGTATCTGGCGAACCTGAACGTGCGGCAGCTGCACCGGGCGTTTCTGTCTGAGGCAGCCCGACAGGATTCCATGAATCGGACTACGAAGGCAGGATACATCGCCCGGATGGCTATGGACTATGGCTATATCCCGCCGACAGATTCGGGGCGTGCGCGCATCAATTTTTTTGCCGGCCACGGCCTGCTGGTAGAGAACGACAGCACGGCGGTAGGGTATCTGCAACGCGCCAATGAACTGGATCCCCGCATTCCCATGTCGTTTGACCTGTATCTGAAAGCCGTTACCAAGTTTAGGTCCTCTGCCGAGGCTTGTGAAGTCTTCCGGATTCGGATGGAGGACAAGAACATGAGATGGAACCGTACCATTCGCGTGTCGACGCTTCGCGACCTGCGCGCCTGCGACAATCTGCCAGGCTGGCTGAAGCAGCAGGTAACGCTTTCGGCTACCGATGACATGCCTGACGAAGCACTCATTGTGCTCTAAGCAGCACACCGCCATCGCATAGCCCCTTTAACGCAGACAGCCCCGGAATTCCGGGGCTGTGCGCTGGGGAGAGTCGTTCTGTCAGACGAATTCCTGGTGCAGGCGTATTCCCGATTAGGGGATACGTGAAGCACGGGGATAGGTTACACCACGGCTGGTAACGGTGCCCTTGGCATAGATGGTGCCGTTGTTTGCGAGCAGGATGCCAGCAACGTGGGGCGTAGCCATCGAGGTGCCAGAGAGGGTAGCGTAGGTGTCGCCACGGTAGGTAGAGTAAACCGACACACCAGGAGCGCTGAAGTCGACGGGGGGACGACCGTAGTTGCTGAAGGAAGCAAAGCGGTTGTTCACGTCATGGGCAGCGATGGTGTAGATACGGGTGCCGTTTACGCGGGCGGGGCTGGTGTTGGCAGCATTTACTGCGCTGTTACCAGCGGCAATGGCGCAATGCACACCCGCAGCAGCCAGGCGAAGCACAGCGTTGTCAGTGGTAGAAGAAGCACCACCACCCAGGCTCATGTTGGCTACGTCACCGGGCTCAGCGTTGGCAGTAACGTAGTCGATACCGCTTACGATGATGGAGTTGGAGCTGGAGCCACTGGCGCCGAATACCTTCACAGGTACGATGGTAGCACCGGCAGCAACGCCAATCACACCGATGGTGTTGTTACGGGCGGCGATGGTGCCCGCTACGTGCGTACCGTGGCCGTTTCCGTCTTCAGGCGTGCTGTCGACGATAGAGCGTGCAAAAGTGGTATTGATGGTCAGGTCGGGGTGGTTCATGTCACAGCCCGAGTCAATAACCCAAGCCCAGCGGCTGAGGCCGGCAGCGTTTACAGCGCCACCTACGTTGGTGATGCCGTAAGGCGTGGTCTGGGCCTTGTCGGTGAGGGTGATGGGCTCAAGCACTTCTACGGCTTCGAGCTGTACTTCCTGGTCAGCTTCCACGTACTTGACCAGCGGATTGCGACGCAGGGCGGCAACCTGGGCATCGGTCAGTTCGGCGGCGAAGCCAGTTACGGCAAAGGCATATACGCCAGTTACTTTTTCCTGGCTGAGGCCGATGGCGCCAAAGAGAGGCGACATTGCGCTCATGTGTGCGCCTTTAACCTTTTCGTAGCGAGCCTGGATTTCACCCAGGGATTTCTCGAGACGGCTGGGGCGCTGGGCCATCAGCGACTTGACTTCGGCTGGCAGGGTGAGGGCGTCATCGTTGAGCACTACGATGTAGCGGCTCTTGAACGCTTTTTCTGCCTGAGTAGTGTTCTGGTTGTTGCTGTCGGGTGCAATGTTGTCTTGGGAGCAGCCTACAGCGGTTGCTGCCAGAAGGGCCAGGGCCACTGGCAGGGACTTGAACTTCTTCATTTGTGAAGCGTAAAAACTGTTAATAGGGTTGGAGTTAGGATGGGTTGTCTCGCTGACACCGTGCGTGTCTCCCCAGAAGACCGCAGCAGAAGTTCCGCGAGGTTGTTAAACAATGTTAAGGATTCTTAATCGATACATGCAATAGCCTACCGGATTTTGCCTACTCAGAATCAACAGTCTAGACGTGTCTGTGGAAATGAACGTTTCGTTTTTCTGGTAGGCTGTTTTTGAGTGAATGTTAAATTTTACCTAAAAAACGTTAACAGATTGGTGTTCTCTCCTGCCTGTGGGCTGCCTGTTTTGGTTCCGCAGATCTGAAGAATGTTAATATTTTTCTTAAAAACTGACGCTTTTCCCTGCTTGCGATATGACCATTCGTGCCTTCCAACCTGCTGACCTCGAAGCGGTAGCCGAGCTGTTTGACGCTTACCGGCAGTTTTACCGTCAACCCAGCAGCGTGTCTGCCTGCCGGCAATGGCTGATAGATCGGTTGGCGGCCAGCGAAAGCACCGTCTTTGTGGCGCATGATGCCGAATGCGACCGTCTGGTGGGTTTCGTGCAGCTTTATCAGGGCTTCAGCAGCGTCAGTCTGAAGAAGGTGGTGGTGCTCAACGACCTGTTCGTACTGGAGTTGGCGCGGCGTAGGGGTATTGCCGAGGCACTCGTGCGCCGCGCCGAGCAGCATGCCCGCGAGATTGGCGCCAAAGGCCTGACACTCTGCACAGAGATGGCCAATGCAGGTGCGCAGCAGCTGTATGAAAACCTAGGATGGCACCGCGACCCCTTCCTGTACTACTACAAGAACCTGTAGGATGATTCGCAAATTAGACTGAATCTACATAGGGGGATATTGCCTAAACTTGCGTCCCTTTCTCGCCTGGAACTGGTGAGGAGGTACAAGCAAACCCGTATGTCTACATCTCCCAAGCGTAGTCTGTTTCTCGAACTGCACCTGTATCTGGGGCTGGCCGCTGGCATGGTAATCAGCATCATGTGCTTTACTGGTGCGATGCTGGCCTTTGAGAAAGAGCTTTTGCACCTTTTCAATCCGTCGCGGTATTATGTGACGGTTCCTGCCAGTGCCCCACCCATGACGGCAGACAGCCTGCTGGCACAGACGAATCGTTGGCTGGCCTCTCAGACGGACACCACCTTACTCGGCCGCCAGATACAGAGCATTGCAGTGCCTGGCGACCCTGGCATGGCGTGGCAGTTGAACCTGAATGGCCGGGGTGCGCCCAATCTGTTCGTGAACCCCTATACCGGAGAAGTAACGGGACAATATCGGCGGCAGGGTTCCTTTTTCGATGTCATGTTCCGTTGGCACCGTTGGCTGGCAATGGGCGATACCGGCAAGGTTATTACCGGCGCATCGACACTGCTCTTCCTGATTATCCTGCTCACGGGCATCATCGAATGGTGGCCCCGCACCAAAGCACAACTGAAACAGCGGCTTAAGGTGAAGTGGAGTGCTGGCTGGAAGCGCCTGAACCATGACCTGCACATTTCGCTGGGCTTTTATGCTGCCCTTTTTCTGTTTGTGTTCGCATTCACCGCCCTCTATTGGTCTTATCGCGATACCTATATAAAAGGTATCTATGCCATCACCGGGACCGAGCGCGTGACCCTGAAGCCCGTAACACTTGACAGTGGCTCAGTGCGGCCACCCGCAGCCGCAGGGTTGTATGCCAAAATGATAGCGCAGACCGCAGCACAGGCGGGACCTTACCATACCCTGAGCCTTAACCTGCCAGAGGATACGCTGGGGACGGTGTCGGTACGGGTGCTGCCAGTGTCGGCGCCCCATGAGCGCGCCGCCGACCAGTATTTCTACCATCCCACCACTGGCGCGCCCCTGAAAGCCCGCCTGTACAAAGACCAGAACGCCGGGCAGAAGCTCTCTTCCATGATGTTCCCGCTGCACACGGGCTCGATAGCCGGAATGCCGGGGCGCATCATTGGCTTTCTCGCCTGTATGATCGGCGCTACGTTCATCGTCTCGGGGGTGATTCTGTACATCAACCGCCTGCTGAAAAACGCACGCCGCAAGCGCGGGCTGCAAGTGGTGGAAGAGGAGTAGGGTATTCGCGGCCTGTGGGGTGATGTTTCTTTCCGCACGGTGTTTACCTTGATACCATGACCCGTCGCCATTTTCTGAGCCTGTCTGCACTGGCAGCCGCGGCCATTGGATTTCCTTCGCGCCTCATGGCCCTGGCACAGCCGCCTATTCGCCTGCGTCTGCTGCGCCACGCTACGCTGGTGCTGGAAATCGGTGGGCGGCGTCTGCTGGTAGACCCCATGCTGGCGCCCAAAGCAGCGATGGACCCGATAGGCAATGCCGCCAACAGCACGCGTATCCCCATGGTAGACCTGCCGATGGATGATGCCGAACTGGCAACGCTGCTGCGCAAAGTAGATGCCGTGCTGGTAACCCATACCCACCGCGACCACTGGGATGCTGTGGCCATTGAGCGCATCGCCAAAGACAAGCCCATCCTTGCGCCCGCACATGCGGCTGCGGCCATTCGGGAGAAGGGCTTTACGCAGGTGGTGGAAGTGGCCGAGACCGGCCTGGACTGGAAGGGCCTGACGCTGTGGCGCACCAGCGGCCAGCATGGGACGGGGGAGATTGGCGCGAAGATGGGCCCGGTGTCCGGCTTTGTGGTGACGGCTGGCCGTGGCAAGGTGTACATTGCCGGCGACACCATCTATTGCACTGAAGTAGAAACCGCCCTGCGCCAGCACCAGCCCGAGTGGGTGGTGGTGAACGCGGGTGCAGCACAGTTCCTCACTGGCGACCCCATTACCATGACGGCCGCCGATGTACAGAAGACCGCCGAAGCACTGCCCACAGCCCAGGTGATAGCCGTACACATGGAGACGGTGAACCACTGCCTGCTGACATGCAGCCAGTTGGCCGAGGCTATGCACCGGGTGGGGCTGGCACAGCGGGTGCGGATACCCGCCGACGGCGAGCGGCTGGGCTTGCAGTAGGGGGGGAGATATTTATGAGCGTTCTTCTGCTATATTGCTCATATGATGGAGAATAGAGCATCTGTATTTCGTAAGTATTTAAAAGATAATCGGTATTCACTTCCGGTTAGCTTGGGCACTATTTCTTCCTGTGAAGAGATTGGACAGTCTGCCAATGGAGTTGTTTTTAGCGGGCGATTGTATGAAACAGATGTGGCCGTTAAAGTGCTGATAAACTATGACGCCAAGAAACTGGAGAGATTCAAACGGGAATATTTTCTGGTAGCTTCTAAAGAAGTTAAGAATGTGGCTGTATACTATGATTTTGATAGGATAAGTATTGATACTCATGATTTCTATATAATAATCATGAAACTTTATAAAAGTATTCTGAAAAGAGATGGGTCTCCTAAGTTTGAAGATTTTAAAAAACTATATGATGATTTGCTGGTCAGCCTGAAATCATTACATGATGCGGGTATTATTCATCGCGATATCAAGCCTCAGAATATATTCTTTGATGGTGAGCGATATGTACTAGGTGATTTTGGTATTGCTCATTTTATTGATTATCCTGATTCAATAACTAAGGAAGGCGAACGGCTGGCAAACTTTGAATTTAACGCACCTGAGCAAGCTCCAAGTTTAGGCATTGAAGTTGATCAGCGAACTGATATCTACTCTTTTGGTCAGGTGCTTTATTGGTTTGTATTTGGAGAGCTGTGTAGGGGTGAGGGGAGAAGAAATTTGGCTGAGCTATTTAAAATAGATTCGTCAATTGAAGAGTATGATAGAATTATTGGGCAGTGTCTGTCTATCAGAAAAGACGATAGATTTGAGTCAATAGATCAAATAGATCATTTTCACAATGAAATGTCTACTAGTAGACGTTATATCGACGAAAGTCAAAAAGCTTGGGAAGAGCAATATGCTTTTGCAGATGTTATCAGTAGAACGTTTCCTTCTTTTGAAAATGGCTCAGTAAGTACTTCTGACCGAAATAAGATAAATAGGATGTTTGATGCTCTTTCTTCAAGGAAATGGAATGGAATGTGGTACTATTTTAGTGGGGGGGATATGCATTGTGGCTTTAGCAAGATTGGAGATAATTGGAAAGTAAAAGATGGTGATAGTGAGTCTGGGTGGGAAATATATCCCGAAGTAGTTTGGGCTTATCGTTCTGATAGTTTGTACACTAATTTTATCATTGTAAAAATTTCTAGCCTTGGTCCTTTTTTAAATAATGGAAATGAAGAGTATCAAGCTGGTTATTTTGATGGAGTATATATCACTAGTGCTGAAATGCATAATGGATATTACGAGATTGAAGATGAGTTGAGAGTTGTGCCTGAGCATGCAGAGTGGCGCTATCGTTTTCCTAGAGGTGAGTTTCTTATATTTATGTTAAATACTTCTTCTATTTTTAATTGTAGATTAGAAAGAGAAATAAGAATGATTCTGGACGTTTGTACGCATGGACCAGACATTATGGATTCTAGTTTTGTTACTTTATTCGCTAAATTTGTCAATTGTTCTATGCCTGAAATTCTTTATAGAACAAACTAAATTTGATTATTTATTCAGAATTGTGAACACGCCTGCTGTGCGCTACCTTTGCAGCCGCTATGGGCACCGTATCTGCTACCGCCACCACCCTGCGCACCCACACCTGCGGCCAGCTTCGGCTCTCCGACGCAGGCCAGCCCGCCACGCTGTGCGGCTGGGTGCAGCGCTCCCGCGACTTTGGCCGCTTCATCTTCGTAGACCTGCGCGACCGCCACGGCATCACGCAGCTGGCCATCGACAAGGACGTGAATCCGGATGCCTACGAGGTTGCCAAAGGCCTGGGCCGCGAGTTTGTGATACAGGCTGTGGGCACTGTGCGTGAGCGCGAGAACAAGAACCCCAAGCTGCCCACTGGCGAGGTGGAGCTGGTGCCCAGCCAGGTGGTGCTGCTGAACGGCGCTACCCAGCCGCCCTTTCTGATAGAAGACGAAACCGACGGCCTGGAAGACCTGCGCCTGCAATACCGCTACCTCGACATCCGCCGCCCCAAGGTGGCACAGTCGCTGGTGCTGCGTGCCCAGATGGCCAAAGCCACCCGCCTGTATCTGGACGGGCAGGGCTTTCTGGAAATCGAGACGCCGACGTTCATCAAAAGCACACCCGAAGGCGCCCGCGACTTCCTAGTGCCCTCGCGCCTGCACCCCGGCACCTTCTACGCCCTGCCCCAAAGCCCGCAGATATTGAAGCAGCTGCTGATGGTGGCCGGCATGGACCGCTACTACCAGCTGTGTAAGTGCTACCGCGATGAGGACTTCCGCGGCGACCGTCAGCCCGAGTTTACGCAGATCGACTGCGAGATGTCGTTCGTGCGGCAGGAAGATGTGCTGGAGATGTTCAGCGGCCTGGTGCGCCACATGTTTGCCAGCGTCAACACCTGGGCCACCACCAACGGCATAGAGGACATCGCCCGCCGGGTGCCTGCTACCGTGGAGATTGACCGTATTACGTACCAGGACGCCATCCGCAAGTATGGCAGCGACAAGCCCGACCTGCGTTTCGGTATGCCGATTGTGGAACTGACAGGCTTACTGCCGCAGTCGGAGTTTGGTGTGTTCAACAGCGCCGAGCTGGTGGCTGGCATCAACGCTGAAGGCTGCGCCGCCTATACCCGCAAGGATATTGACGCCCTTACCGAGTTTGCCAAAGGCCAGAAGGCCGGGGCCAAAGGCCTGGTATGGATTCGCTTTGGCGAAGACGGAAGTGTGAAGAGCTCCATCGACAAGTTTTACGACGAAGCAGGTCTGCGTCAGATGGGGGCGGCCTTCAACGCCAAGCCGGGCGACCTGCTGCTGCTGGTGGCCGACACTACCGCCATCGTGCGCCGTGCACTGGGCGAACTGCGACTGGAGATTGCCAACCGCCAGGGATTGCGCAAGGACGGCGACTGGTCAGTGTTCTGGGTGGTAGACTTCCCGATGTTCGAGAAGGATGCCGACTCGGGTGCCATTGTGCCGGTGCACCACCCCTTTGTGGCGCCCAATCCCGAAGACGCCCACCTGCTGGACAGTGGCAACCCCGACGACCTGCTGAAGATCCGCGCCTACTGCTATGACTTTGTGATGAACGGCAGCGAGGTGCTCTCTGGCAGTATCCGTATCCACGACCAGGCGACGCAGAACAAGATTTTCGACAAACTGGGCCTGACCCGCGAGGAGATAGAGCTGAAGTTTGGCTTCCTGCTGAAGGCATTCGAGTATGGTGCGCCGCCACACGGGGGCTGTGCCTTCGGCTTCGACCGCTGGGTAATGCTCTTCGCTGGTGGCGACACCATCCGCGATGTCATTGCGTTCCCCAAGGCGTCGTCGGGTCGCGACGTAATGCTGGACGCCCCTGCCATTGTACCCGAGCAGTCGCTGAAAGAACTGGGCATCAAGCACGTGTAAGTGCTGCTGATAGAATGCAGACAGCCATCTGAAAGGGTGGCTGTTTTTGTTTGGTACTCTAGGTTAAAGAATGTTGCCCGCGGAGTTTGGTTTGTGACGGCCTGTATTTTTAGGGCATGCGCACATTCTGTTACTGCCTTCTGCTGCTGGTGCTGGGCCAATCGCTTTACGGCCAGTCGGCGCTGATGACCAACCCGGCATATAACGCACCATACAAAGCGCTGGCCAAGGCCTATGCCGATCTGGACCCTTCCCAGCTGGCAAATGCTTACGCAGAAAAGGCCGTGTATGTAACCGAGCAAGGGCCGTTGAACGGGCAAACGGCAGTGCAGGAGCATTTGGGCGGCTTTTTGCAGCAGATTGGGAAAGCGGGAGGAAAGGTGGTGCTGGATTTTGCCCTGCTGCACCGGTCGGTGACAGGTGGTGTGGTGACGGATGTGGGCTACTATCGGCTGCGCCATGTACAGCCCGACGGTCGAGTTGGGACGGGCTATGGCAAGTTTGTTACGCAGAGTGCCGAGGAAAACGGTACCTATCGCTTCATTCTGGACACCGATCGGGGACCAGTGACCGAAGCAGATTTTGCAGTTGCAACGCTGCTTATAATTAATTGATAAAGAAGCGCTTGAATTTTTGTTTTAGCAAAAAATCGAAAAATGCTAAAGGTTAGGGCGACGTTTAGCATTGTGCTAAATCAAGGGGTTATTCGTTGGTGGTCAACAGAAAAGCCGCCTCGGTGGGAGGCGGCTTGCAGCTGGTAGCCCTGCCAGGAATCGAACCTGGATCTAGAGTTTAGGAAACGCTTGTTCTATCCGTTGAACTACAGGGCCAGTTTTTCAGCGGGGTACAAAGATACGGAACCCCGATGGAAGTCAGGCGGAGGGTGGCGCAATGTGTATGCGCAGGGGGATGTCGGTGTACTCGCGGGCGAGGTTGCTGGCCAGTACCAGCGTGCGGCCGGCCTGCTCCTGGCGGATGAGGGCCAGCATGGCCGCCGAGCCTGTTTCGTCGAGGTTGGCGGTGGGTTCATCGAGCAGCAGCAGTGCGCCTTCGCTGTAAAGTGCCAGTGCCAGCTTTACGCGTTGCAGCATGCCACTGCTGAACTGCCGAAGCGGTTTATGCGCGTGCGCCTGCAAGCCAATGGCTTCCATAACGCCGTCATTGCCTTTGGCATGGCGGCATCGTTTAAAGCGAAAGTGCAGGTCCAGCGCCTCGGCAAGAGTGAGGGCGGTATAAGGCTCTACGGCCGGACTGGCCCAACACACCTGGCGGTAGATGTCTTCTGGGGGAACAGACGTACCCGCGACAGTAAGGTGTTGGAGTTCGCCTTCTGCAGGAGCCAGTTGACCTGCCAGCATGCGCAGCACGGTGCTTTTACCGCTGCCGTTGGGACCCAGCACTGCCAGGCTGCCACCGGGCGGTACGTCGAACGACAACTGGCGGAAGAGCCAGTGGCCCGCGAACCGATGCCCGAGTTGGGAGCCCAGCAGACGCAGCATGGGGTAGGGGCTCAGCTTCGCTTGACGAGGCTGGCGATCATCTCGGCTTCGGCTACGAGGGTGTTGTCCACGTAGGCGCGGCCATACATTTTGCAGATGTTGCGGCGCAGGCTCTGCATTTCCAGCTTGAAGACCAGCTGATCGCCCGGCACAACAGGCTTTTTGAAGCGAGCCTTGTCGATGGCGCCGAAGTAGACCCAGTGATTTTCGGGCTCGTCGACAATCTGGAGCAGCATCACGCCGCCTACCTGTGCCATGGCCTCGAGAATGAGCACGCCGGGCATGATGGGGTTTCCATCGAAGTGGCCCACAAAGAAGGGCTCGTTGATGGTGACGTTCTTGATGCCCTCGATGGTCTGGCCGTCGAACGACTTGATCCGGTCCACCAGCAGGAAGGGATAGCGGTGGGGGAGGATTTTCTGGATGGCGTTGATGTCGAACACGAAGCCTTGGTTTTCGCTCTCGGCGGTTTGGTATTTGCGGATCAGCTTCTTCTGCTTGATCTGGCGCTTGACCAGCTTGCCGAAGGCGATGTTGGAGGCGTGGCCAGGGCGGGCGGCCAGAATCTGTGCTTTGAGCGGCGTGCCGATGAGGGCGAGGTCGCCGATGAGATCCAGCAGTTTGTGGCGGGCGGGTTCGTTCTGGTAGCGGAGCTCCACGTTATTGAGAATGCCGGCTTTCAGCACGGGCATGTCGTCGGGCTTGTTGAAGAGGGTAGCTACCTTGTGCAGCTCGGCCGCGGGTACGTCCTTCTCTACAATGACGATGGCGTTGTCGGTGCTGCCGCCTTTGATAAGGCCTGCACTGAGCAGGGCTTCCAGTTCGTGGAAGAAGCAGAACGTGCGGGCAGGGGCAATTTCGGTCTCAAAATCCTCAAAGCGCACCATGGTGGCGTGCTGAATGCCAAGGATTTTGGAATTGTAATCCACCATCACCGTTACGCGATAGTCGTTGAACTGGAGCGCTGCGACATCGATTTGGCGCTCGTTGTTCTGGTAGTGGATGGGCTCGTCGATGACGTAGAACTCGCGGTTGGCTTTCTGCTCGGCGGTGCCAACGCGGCGAATGGCCTGTACATAGTCAAGCGCGGAGCCGTCAAGGATGGGCAGTTCAATGCCTGAAATTTCGATGAGGGCGTTGTCGATCTGCATGCCGGAGAGGGCGGCCATGCAATGCTCTACTGTGTGAATGCGTGCATCGCCAATGGCGAGAGTGGTAGAGCGGGAGAGGTCGGTAACGTGGTCGAGATCAGCGGGGATAATCGGCTTATCTGGCAGGTCTACGCGCTGAAACTGGATGCCGTGGTTTTCAGGGGCAGGATGAATGGTAATACGGCTGGGCTCACCCGTGTGGAGGCCACGGCCTTCCAGCGTAATGGGCTGCTGGATAGTATGCTGCTTGAGAAACATGCGATGGAAGGGGCGTTGGGGGATGTCGCCCGCGCTAAGGGTGAAGGATGGCTGGATTACGAGTCTTCCTGGTCGAGGAACTTCTCCAGGGCTTTCTCCAGCTGCTCGATACGCTTGAGCAGCTCAGGAATGCGGCCCTGCTGTGCCTCGAATTTCAACTGGCTGCTCATCTCACGGGCGGGAGAGCCACGGAGTTTCTTGCCAGGGTTCTTGATGGATTTGGAGATGCCCGACTGTGCGCTTACCTGCGTGTAGTCGGCCAATTGTACGTGAGGTGATACCCCTACCTGACCGCCGAGTAAACAGCCCTTACCAAGGCGGCTGCTGCCGGCCACACCTGCCTGTCCTGCTATGATGCTGGTTTCGCCGATGTCGGTGTTATGGGCCAGGTGAACGAGGTTGTCGATCTTGACGCCTTTGCGGATGAGTGTGATGCCGATGGTGGCACGGTCGATGGCGCAGTTGGAGCCAATCTCCACATCGTCTTCCACAACGACAATGCCTATTTGGGGCACTTTCACGTTGCGGTCGCCGTCACGGAGGAAGCCAAAGCCATCGCCACCGATGACACTGCCGCTATGTATGATACAGTTGGCGCCAATCTGACAGCCATAGTATACACAGGTGTGTGGGTACAGGGTGGTGTTGTCACCGATGGTAACGCCTTTACCCAGGTATACTCCGGGGTAGAGGGTCACATTGTCGCCCAACACTACGCCCTCGGAAATGTAGCAGAAAGCGCCAATCGAAACGTCTTTGCCCATTTTCACCCCGGTTGCTACGAAGGCTTGCGGCTCTATACCGGGCTCACGATGGTGATTGGGCACAAAGTACGACGTGCAGATCTGGTTGAAGGCAAACTGGGGCTTAGCCACCCGGATGAGCGTAGCAGCTACGGGTTTCTCAGGCACAAACCGACTGTCGACCAATACGGCAGCACACTCGGTGTCGTAGATATAGTGTACGTAACGGGGGTCGGCCAGAAAGCAGAGCGCGCCCGGCTTACCGTCTTCCAGACTGGCAAGGCGGGTAATCACACGGTCGGCGTCGCCCTCGACCATGCCGCCGACAAACGCAGCGATCTCTGTAATCGTCAGTTTGGTTTCGGTCGGTTGCAATCGCTCTGCGGATTTTAGCTGCGCAATATACTATATGTTAAGCCACGAAGGGCACGAAAGGTGGCCCAGTGCCGAGAAACTCAGGTATGGGGCTGAGCGAAATGTGTCAGGAAGTGCTCGAGGCTGGGTTTCACCTGCGCAAAGTCAATGGTCTCTAGGGTGTCGTCGTAAGTGAGGAAGGCCTCGTAGGCAGTCTGCCACGGGTACCAGATGTGCTTGGGGCTGCGTATGGAGACATACAGGCCGAAGAGCCGCAGGCTGATGGCCGAAGCCAGGTGCACGATGGCGGTGTCGGGGGTGATGAGCAGCCGAGCCTCCGACAGAATGGCTGCGAAGGCGTTGTAGTTCTTCTGGCAGTATACGGGGGTGTGGGCCAGGTCTTCGGTGGCGACGATGGCCTGCGCACGGGGCAGGTCGGCGGGGGCACAGACGATAATGAGGCCCCAGCCTGCTAGGTTGGGGTGCTGCCGCATGTATCGGATGGCATCCTGCCAGCGTTCTACCCCCCACCAGCGGGCATCGGAGCCGGCCGAGAGGTTGACCAGCAGCAGGGGCTGACCGTGTTGGAAGTGCTGTGCGGTAAATGCCTTGGCAATGGCTGTTGACGCTGGTTTAAGCGGATAGAAGACATTAACGTCTTCGGGCTTCACCTGTACGCCCAACAGCGGGGCCAAAGCCAGATGGCGCTGTATAACGTGCGTCTCACCGGGATCGGGGCGGGGTACGGAATGGGTAAGCACGGCCTCGCTGCCGTCGCGTGCCAGACCAATGCGGCGGGGTGCGTTGGCCAGCGCCATCAGCCAGGTGACGGTAGTGGAAATGTCATCGTGAAGGTCTACTACGGCGTCGAATGCATGGGTGCGGCATAGCGTCAGGTAGTCGCGGAAGCCGCCCAGCCCTTTTCGGAAAAGGTGGAGGTGGTCTACATCGGGATGGTCCCGGAACACCACCTGGTTATGTGGCACGGCCAGCACATGCACCTCAGCATTCAGCTGCTGCTTCACCGCATGAATGAGCGGTGTAGTGACAAGGGCATCGCCGATGTTGTTGAGCCGGATGAAGAGGATGCGGGGATTGGGCGGCAGCGGCCCATCGGGAACGGCGGGTTTGGGCCGCGAGGCCAGCAGCAGTTTCAGCAGCAGCCGTTTGTTGGCGTGCTCCAGGCGTTTGAGCATACGGCAAAGGTAGTGGCTGCCGGGTAGAAATGGCAGCGCCCTACGGTGAGGCAGGGCGCGTATGCAGTTGGCATTTGGAAATGGATACCTACGGATGAAACGAAGCGTTCTTGAAGAGACTGACCAACTGCACTGCCAGGTCTACAGGTTCCCGTCACCTACCGTAGTGACATGTACAAAGGTGCTGGCAGCGTGTTAGTACAGGGCAGTGCGAGTGCTAAGGCAGCGTTAAGAAACAGACATCCGCAGGCAGGGCTCGTAACGCAGGGGTTATTTGACTGGCCAGTTGGTGAGGAGTGAATGACGGGTGTTTGAAAGAAGGTTACCTCAAAAAGGAAACACGTCATTTCGAAGGGTGCCCGCTGGGGCTTCCTGAGAAATCTACCTTTGGCCTTCGGAGAAGGCCTCGCGTGCTCCGTCTGACTGGGCGGTACACCGCCCAAAAGTAGATTTCTCGCTGCGCTCGAAATGACGTGAGAGTGGGGGGAGATTCTTGTGAGGCGTCATCGCGAAGTTTGCCCCTGCGTGCTTCTGGAGAAATCTACTTATGGTTTCAGCAGACATCCCGCGCTGAGCAGAACGCTCTGAGAATTCCTTGAGTTTGCATGAGCCGTGGGACCGGCTCAAAACTAAGAGCGCGTACGCAGGGGTTAATTGTCTGACTGGTTGGTGAGGAGTTCCTGCGCCCATTGTACCAGCAGACGGGCATTGCTGGCCAGCAGGCTGTGCTCAATGATCCACTGGCGGTTGCGCGGGGCGAAGAGGGCTTTCAGTTCTGTGAGGTGGGCGAGTGTGTAGGAGAGCCGCTGGGCCAGCGTGGGGGCGTCGAAGGGGTGAACGATGAGACCGTTCTCGCCATCGGTGATAACTTCCAGATTGCCTGGGATGGCATTGGCCAGCGGAATGGCCCCGGCATAGCGCCCTTCGGCCAGTGCGGCAGAATAGCCATCGTATACTGGCGCAGTAATGAACACGTCGGTGATACCCCAGAGGCGATAGACTTCCATGCGGGGAATCTGATGGGGGATGAAGCGGAACTGCGAGGGATGTGCGGCGGTAAGCTGCTGTGCCAGTGCGGCTACAGAGGGCGCTGCCGGGTAGCCAGCACCCAGCACCAGAAAGAACGTGTCGGCAGGAGTGGCAGGATGGGCGAGGGTGCGGGCAATGGCATCGAGGATGATGTCGGCCTGATAGAGGGCGTTGGCGCCGCGGGGACTGAATACTACCCGGGCATTGGGCGGAATGCCATAGGCGGCGCGGGTAGCGGCCTGTGCCTCGGGGCTGGTGTGGGCGTCGAGGAGCTCGGGTTCCAGCCCCCAGCGGAGCAGACGCGTGCGCTCAATAGGTGCGCCAAACCAATCGCGCATGGCATCTACCAGCGGCATGTTGTCGCCGGTGAGGAGGTCGGAGCGGTTGATGACGGCCTGGACGCGGGCCCGGAAGAAGCGGTTGAGCAGGTGTGCCTTGAGGCGCTGGAGGGGCGAGCGTTGCACTTCGCTCTCGCGCCAGGTGCGCAGGCCCTCGGGCTGCTGGGCTTTGTGGCGCGGATACTCCAGTACGTCGGCGCCCATCGCGGCAGATAGGATGGGGATATAGGGCTGGACATCGGCCCAGAGCGCCCAGGTGCCAAAGGGCGTAAGATGCAGGGGGTGCAAGATGTCTACTTTGCGGGCAAAGAGCTCTTGTCGCAACTTTTTGCGTGTGAGCCAGTAGGAAGGGTAGCGGATGCGGCCACCCGCCTGAAAGGGGGCTTTGAACCGGACGATCTCCACGCCGGGAATCTCGGCAGGTTTGGGGTCGAGCGTGAAGATGGTGACTTGCGCACCCGCAGCCGCCAGGGCGCCCGCCCATTTCTCGCAGTGGAAGTTGGAGGGGTCGGAAAGAACGGCGATGTGCATGGGCAGGTGAACTGCCACGAAGATAAGGAGTACCTTTAGGCATGCGTGTATTGGTAGCAAGTGCGACGGAGCTGGAGAGCCAGCGGTTGCGGGAATGGCGACATGCGGGGCGGTTTGCCCATCTGGAACTGGACATCCTGCCAACCGGGATTGGCATGGTGAACACCGCCTGGGCACTGGGCCGCCATCTGCTGGACCGCCGCTATGACCTGATGCTCAATGTTGGCATCTGCGGGGCGTTTGACGAGGCATTGCCGCTGAGCAGTGTGGTGCAGATAGTGCAGGAGACCTACACCGAACTGGGTGCTGAGGACCACGAACACTGGCTGCCGCTGGAAAAACTGGGCTTTCCGCTGTTTGTGCTGAACGATAATCCCCACTATCAGACGCTGCGGAACCCCCTGCCGTTAATGCTGCCAGTGCCCCAGGTGCTGGGCGGCACTGCCAACAAGGTGCTGGGCAATGCCAACAGCATACGGCACGAAGAACTGCTGCACCCGCATGTGCAGGTGCAGAGCATGGAGGGCGCGGCGTTTTTCCAGTGTGCGCTGATGGCCGGGCTGCCCTTTGGGGCGGTGCGTGCCGTCTCGAACCGGGTGGAGCCGCGCAACCGCGCCGCCTGGCAGCTGACCGATGCCGTAAATGCCGCACAGGATACCGTGGCACTATACCTCGACAGCCTGAACCTGCGTTAAGCAGGCATGACGCTTTCGCTGGCTATCAGTCCCTGTCCGAACGACACATTTGCGTTCGCGCCACTTCTACAGGGCAAAGTGGATACCGAGGGGCTGACGTTTGATCCCCAGTTTGCCGACATACTGGAGCTGAACCGCCTGGCACGTGCCGGTGCCGTGGACGTGTGCAAGCTATCGTACTTCACCTATGCGCTGGTGCAGAACGACTATCAACTGCTGGAAGCTGGCAGCGCGCTGGGCCAGAACTGCGGCCCGCTGCTTGTGAGCCGCACACCCATTGCGCGTAGCGAGCTGAAAGGCAAGACCATTGCCATACCGGGCGTAGACACCACGGCGCACCTGCTGCTGGAGTTTTTTGCGCCAGAGGTGCCGCACAGCCAGCGGCGGGTCATGCTTTTCCACGAGATCATGCCCGCAGTAGAACGGGGCGAAGTAGACTGCGGTGTCATCATCCACGAAAGTCGGTTCACGTATCCGCAGCACGGCCTGCAACTGGTGCAGGACCTGGGGGAATACTGGGAACAGACCACGGGCCAGCCCATTCCGCTGGGAGGGATTGTGGTGCGCAAAACATTGGGCAACGAGGTGGCGGAGAAGGTAACGCGCGTGTTGCAGCGCAGCCTGGACTATGCCTGGGCACATCCGCAGGACGTGATGCCCTTCGTACGCGACTACGCACAGGAGATGGAAGAGCCCGTGATGAAGGCCCACATAGACCTGTACGTGAACCGCTACACCCGCGAACTGGGACCTAATGGCCACAAGGCCATCAGCAAGCTGCTGGAAGTAGCCGACGGCCTGCGTGCGCTGGTAAGCTGAGGTGCAGGGGCTCAGCTCTGCACAGTAGCAAGTACCAGGGGCTTGCCTTCGGGTATCTGTACGCCACCTTCACGCTCCAGCGTAATGGCGAATACGTCGGCCTTTTCCACCACTTTCAGGCGCAGCATGCCATCGTGCGCGGAAATGACACCTGCGTCAATGGGTTTGCCGTTCACGATGGACCACAGCTGATACTGTTTGCCGGGGGGCGGTGCGGGCAGGTTGTGCGAGCCGAAGAAGACTTCCTTGGTCTGGGTGTTCCAGTAGATCATGGCAAACTCGTTGCCCTGCTGGTCTTTGAGGGCGAAGTGCACATGATGGGGGTCCGACATGGCCTTGAGCTCGTCGGGCATGAGGGCGAAGCGTGTCTGGAAGACATTGAGGCGCTCGGCCATCTGTGTGCGCTCGGTCTGGAGCACGGCCAGCTGTTCGTCGGCGCGCTGCCAGCGGGAATAGAAGAGGTAGTTGGCGGTGAGGCTGACAAGCAGCAGCACAGCAGCCGCGACCATCCAGTAGGGCTGCATGCGCAGGATGGGCGCACCAGCAGCACCCTTGGCAGATGCTTTGGGTTCGTTGGCTGCCAGTTGTTCTATCTGTGCCAATACCCGGCTGCGAAGGGCAGGGGGTGGCGACAGGGCTTCGGCACGGGCAAAGCCAGCATAGGCTTCGTGCAGGGCTTCCAGTTCGGCCCGGATGAGGGGATCGGCGGCGGCGGCCTGCTCGATACGCGCGGCTTCTTCGGGCGTGCACAATCCCAGCACATACTGCTCCAGATCGCCAGAAGAAATGAGTTGTTGTGTATTCACGGCGAGAGAAGGGTCAGATCAGTTCGCGGAGAGACTTCATGGCAATGCGGATACGGCTTTTTACAGTGCCGAGCGGGATATTGAGTTCTTCAGCGGCCTCGGCCTGGGTGTAACCTTGGTAATAGACAAGGTCCAGAAGGGTACGCTGCTCTTCGGGCAGTTTTTTCAGTAGGCTTTGAATGCCAATGTGCTCCACGGGGGTGCTGATGTTGTGAGTACGGTCTACTGTACGTACGGAATCGTCGAGGCTTCGGATTTTGGGTTGCGACTTGGTATTCAGACTCCTGTGTTTATCAATGGCCGCGTTGCGGGTGATGTTGAGGAGCCAGGTAAAGAGGCGTGCCTTGGCAGGGTCATAGCGGTCGATATACTGCCAGATTTTCACGAAGGCTTCCTGTAGAGCGTCCTGAGCAGCTTCCTCATCGTTAAGGACGCGCTGGGCTACACCCCAGAGGGCAGTGCTGTAGTTGTCGTACAGGTACGTGAAGGCAGCAGGGTCTTTCCGCTGCAGCCAGGCCACCAGGGCGGCTTCGGGGAGGGTCGTGCGGTCTGTAGACACGTAACGATGGGGCCAGTGAGGGTGGGTGAATTTCCGAAAGATACAGGGCAGGCAGGTATCAGGGGATACAGGTGAAAGAAAAAGGAAGTTGCAGAAACAAAGAGGGCCGGGTGTTCGAACGCCCGGCCCCTTGACAACAGTACCAACCAATGAACCAAAATCGGAGACGCTGAGGTCTTATTTGGGCAGCACCACGCGGTCGATCACGTGGATGACGCCGTTGCTCTGGAGTACGTCGTAAGTGGTGATATTGGCCACGTTACCGTTTTCGTCGCGGAGCTGGATATTGTGCGCACCGTTCATCATGGCTGTGAGGGTGCCACCACTGACGGTTTTGATTTCCGCCTTGCCATTGCCTGCCTTGATGAGTTTGGCTACATCGTCGAAGGTGAAGCGACCAGCCACCACATGATAGGTGAGTACCTTGGTGAGCGTAGCCTTGTTTTCGGGCTTCAGGAGCGTTTCGACGGTACCTGCGGGCAGGTTTTCAAAGGCATCGTTGGTGGGAGCAAACACCGTGAAAGGGCCTGCGGACTTCAGGGTCTGTACCAGACCAGCGGCCTGTACGGCTGCTACCAGCGTGGTGTGATCTTTCGATTTTACGGCATTGTCTACGATGTCGCGGCTGGGAGACATGGCTTCGCCGCCCACCATCACGGTGTTGTTGCTCATCATGGCGCCCTGTGCCAGCACGGCCTGGGCGCTGAATGCGAAGCCGGCCACTGCCAGCACTTTGATCAGGTTTTTCATAGGGAGTGAAAGAATTACTGTTTGGTTTACCCATGTACGAGACGGGTCCAAACGGTGGATTTCACCCCAGTGAAAAATGGCCAGTTTGAAGTTCTAACTGCCTGAATGGCAGAGGGAAAAATTACTTTCTGATAAGACCTACCCCCAGCAGAATGAAGCCGGTGACGAGGATGGCTGCCCCCAGATACACGAGGTAGATCATGGGGCCAGGGGTGGCTGTATCGGCAGGGATAGCCGCGCCAAAAAAGCCCAGTGGCATCAGTATGGCGGCTGAAGGGGCGCACCAGCGGACAATCTGCTTGGCGCGGTCGTTGAGCAGGGCGTCGTCTACCCAGCGGAGCAAAATGAGCGACAACACCAGCAGGACAGCGGCATGAGCATGACCAGCGCGGTAGAGGTCCTGCATGAGGGGGTGGGTCTGGTAGCCGGAAGCGGGGTCCTGAAGCAATGATAGCAGCGAGACGCCCCCAAACACCACGAGCGGGTACGAGAGCAGAATAAGACCGGCGGCGCGCCGTGACTGAGTAGAGATCATGATGGAAGACGGGTGTGCCCCACAAATAACGGTGAAAGGTGCTTGCCTAACAAGGCAGGGACGCCTAGACGGGTAAATACAAAGGCCAGTTTTGTTTCCCACAAAATGGCCTGAATTGATGATGAAATAATGACCGTGGCGTAACTTGTTAAGGAAAGAAAACGCTTCCCTGCGGTTAGACAAACAATCCCACCTATGGTGGATCCGAAACGAAAGGATGAACCCATCAATGGGGACCTGCTGAATGGTGATCGCGGCTTCCGGACCGACCGGGATGCTCCGCCGCGTGATCCTATAGACTGGTCGAGTGCGCCACCGCTGGAGGGGGATCTTCTGCCTATGGTGCTGTATCTGGTGCAGCAGGTATCGGCGCACACAGAAGTGCAAAGCGCTGCTCACGCGTTTCTTGTAGAATCGATTTCGGCAATTCGTCCGGATGGCGTAGGCTCGGTCTTCCTGCTGGATACCGACATGGACCGCTATTCGCTGCGTGCCGTACACGGCCTGCACGTACGCGACCTGAACGAGTTCCATCTGCCCGATGAGAACGGCGAAATGATGGGCTGGGAGGCGCTGCGTTTACAGGAACCCAGGGTGTATGCCGGGGCCAGCCTGCAGGTAATGCTGCGGCCACAGATACTGGCGCACCATGGGGGCCAGGTGCCTACCGAAATACTTGTGCTGCCGCTGGTGGTGGCGCAGGAGGTGATCGGGTTTGTAAATGTGGAGCACTATTCTTTCACGGCCCCGTTCAACTCTGAGCAGATACACCAGTTTCAGACGCTGGCCCGTTTTGTGGCGCCCCTGCTGGCCAATGCACAGCGTTACGAGCAGACCCGTCGCCGCGAACTACTGGCCACCAACCTCAACCGGGTATTGCAGGCGGTGAACCAGACACTGGACCTGGACGAAATCATCAAGGCGATCCGCAAGGCTATGGCGGCTGTGCTGCGCATAGACCTCATGGCCGTGATTATGCTGGACACAGACGGCAACACGCTGAAGGTGCTGGCCGTTCAGGGCAACCGTCTCAGCAACGAGCAGTTGAGCCGCTATGAGCGCATGACGGTCTCGCTGGTTGAAGCAGAGAGCGTCACTGTCAAGACGATACTGAAAAACAAGCCGTATCTGCTGACCGAGCTGTCTAAGGACAAGCCGATGTCGCCCTTCGACCGGGAGATATTCGAGATTTCCCCCTTCCGCTCGGCGCTGTTCTATCCCTTGCGGCTGAACGACGAGCCTGTTGGCGTCATCGCTTTTGCCAATCAGACACAGGATCTGCGCATTTCGGCAACTGCGTTCGACACCATAGGCAAGTATGTCAGCACCATTGTGAGTGCGATACAGAATGCCCGGTTGCTGGAAGAGTCGCGGCGGGCGCAACAGGAGCTGATGATGAAGAACCTGGCCATTCAGGGCCAGACCGCGCAGATTCAGCTGCAAAACGAGCAGATGGAGAAGCAGAGCACCGAGCTGGAAAGCCTGGTGAAGATTCTGCACGCCATCAACCAGGAAGTGGAGATGGAGGCCATTATGGGTATGCTGCTGGATCAGGGCATGGTGCTGCTGGGCCAGGTGCAGGCGGGGGTGTTCATGGTGTATGACACCGACACCCAGCGCTTCCGGTGTCTGGCGCAGCGTGGCTACCTCCCCGAGCAGGTGAAGGACATTCACCTTTCATACCGCGAGGCAACCCAGCGCTACATGGTGCCCGACCGAGAGGTGTACGATGGCTGCTATCTCTTTTCAGAAGAGCGCCCCTACGCCGGCCCCACCATCGAGCGCTTCAAGAACATCATGCCCAATGTGGCGGCCAGTCTGGTGGTGCTGGTGCATATCAAAGGGGCGCTGGTGGGCATCATGGTGTTTGACAACACCTACAATATGCGGGCCTTCGAGGGGCTGGACCCCCGTAAGCTGCAACGCCTGAAAGAGCATGCGGCCGGCGCCTTCAGCAAGGCGCGCTACATGAAGAAAATCCAGCAACAGAAGCAGGAGCTGGAGCTGACCTACGGCAAAATCCGCGACAGTATTGGCTATGCCCGGCGCATTCTGGAAGCCATTCTACCCCGCCGCAATCAGATAGAGAAAGCCTTCCCTCAGTCGTTTGTGTTTTTCCGGCCCAAGGATGTGGTGTCGGGAGATTTCTTCTGGTTCAGCTCGCGCAACAACCGCAGCCTCATTGCGGCAGTGGACTGCACGGGCCACGGCATTCCCGGTGCCTTCATGAGCGTACTGGGCAACACTCTACTGAACCAGATTGTGAACGAACGCGGACAGACCGACCCTGGGGCCATTCTCAACGAACTGAACCGGCAGGTGAAGGAGATGCTGGGACAGTTTGATGCTGAAAGCGAAACCTTTGACGGCATGGATGTAGCGCTGCTGAGCTACGATGCCGACGCCATGCAGCTGCAGTTTGCTGGTGCCAACCGCCCGCTGTATCTCTACCGTAAAGGCACCGTAATGGAGCACAAAGGCCAGCGCCATCCGGTAGGAGGCAGCCAGAACAAGGCACCTGCACCCTTCGAGACCATTACCATAGACGTGCAGCCTGGCGACAGCGCCTACATTTTCACCGATGGCTATGTAGATCAGTTCAGCAGCGATGCCCCGCCCCGTAAACTGATGCCGACCCGTCTGAAAGAGCTGTTGCGCGAGGCCAGCACGCTTTCCATGCACGACCAGGCGCGCCTGCTGGAGCAGTTCTTCGACCAGTGGCGAGGCACCGCAAACCAACTGGACGACGTGCTGGTGATTGGGCTGCGGTTCGACAGTCACCTCAGCTGAGGCCTCCCAGCACCGGTTGCTTACGGTGCAGGTACACGCCCCACCCCCGTGCGGTATGGCGACCCCAACCATAAAAATCCGTCGATTTCGTTGATGCTGGCTATGCTGGGCACTTTAAGGGTGTTGTCCATGAAGAAGCCTGTCACATCGCCTTCGCTGTTGAGGCGTAGCGCCATACCGTTGGGGACAGGGCGGGGCACATCGGGTAGGCGCGAAAGCACTTGGCGGATGAAGGGATACTGTGCCAGGCCATCTACCAGCTTGCTGCGCGGCGATACCAGCGACACCCAGTAGCTGCCTTTTCCGTTGAAATCAATGTTGTCTGGGAAGCCGGGCAGGTTGTCGGCAAAGGTATCGGTGGTGCCAGCTTTGGGGCCTTTGAGCCAGATGCGGCGCACACGGTACATCCAGGTCTCATTCACGAGCAGGAAATCTTCGTCGGGCGACAGCACCAGGCCGTTGGCATAGTATAGACTGTCGAGCAGGAGGCTGGTTTCACGGGTGCTGGGGTTATACACCATGACACGACCATTGGGGCGGTGTTCCAGGACGTCAGCTACCAGGCGACCGAGGCCAAACTTACGGCTGGCATCTGTGAAGTAAATGAGGCCGCTGTCGGCCAGTGCTACATCGTTTACTACCATGGCACGGCTGTCGGGCAGGCCAGTGGTGAGTACTGTTGCGGTCTTGCCATCTGGTGAGAGACGCAGCAGGCCACCATCGCCAGCAGCAACAATCATGTGTCCGGTGCTGTCGAATGCCATGCCCAGCGGTCGGCCATTGATGTGCGCCCACAGCTGCATATCCTGCCCACCAACCTTGAAGCGATAGATGTCGCCTGTAACGCAGCCGGTGTAGAACCAGCCGGCACTGTCGCGCACAACGTCTTCAGGCCCCAGCAGCTTTACGGCGGCGGTGTCGCCACCGAAGACCACGGCCTGTGCGAGGTGGGGGTCGGGGTTATACTTGTTCTCCAGCGCGGGCGGGGTGGGCGGCTCCCAGGCTACGGGGTCAACGTCGGTAGGCCACAGCAGCAGGTACAGTACCACCGGCACCAGCAAGCCAAGGAGAATTTGCAACAGGCGGCGCAGCAGCTTTTTCATCCCTCAAAATAGGGGTGAAGCGGCACTGAGCCAATAGGCAAGTCAGGATTTGAAGGCGCGGGCAATGTCGAGGAAGGAGCCACTCTTGAGGCTGGCGCCACCTACAAGGCCGCCGTCAATGTCGGTTTGTGCGAAAAGTACGGCTGCATTGCCAGCATTTACACTGCCACCGTAGAGGATGGTGGTGTTTTCGGCGACGGCCGCCCCATACTTGGCGGTGATCTGCTGGCGGATGGCGGCATGTACTTCCTGTGCCTGTTCCGGGGTGGCAGTGCGGCCAGTACCAATGGCCCACACGGGTTCATAGGCCAACACCACGCGGCCGAACTGTTCGGCGCTGAGATGGAAGAGCCCGGCTGAAAGCTGGCGGCTCACTACGTCGAGGGTCTGATTGGCCTCGCGCTCGGCCAGGGTTTCGCCAATGCAGAAAATGGGGCGCAGGTTGGCTGCCAGGGCACGGTCTGTCTTGTGTGCCAGCAGAGCGTCGTCCTCGTGGAAATACTGGCGGCGCTCGCTGTGGCCCAGCACCACGTGGGTGGCGCCACAGGACACAATCATCTCTGCTGAGGTTTCGCCGGTGAAGGCTCCACGCTCTTCCTGATGCATGTTCTGCGCAGCGATGGAAATGCGGTTGCCCTCACGCTTGGCCAGATGGTGGCAGGCCTGGAGATAGGGTGCCGGAACGGCCAGCACCAGCGGCACCCGCAGGCCAGGGTCGGTGCCCAGGGCAGCCACAATTTCACTGACCAGGCTTTGGGCCTCTACCAGTGTGAGGTGCATCTTCCAATTGGCGGCCAACAGCTTGCGAGGGTGCATAGGGATAGTAGCGTTTTGAGGATTCGGGCGCAAAGGTAGGCAGAATGCCCCAAACCGGCGGTTGGCGCTGGCCTGTCGGCTGGGTGACAGTTGGGGCAGCTGGGCAGGGCCATCTTGCAGCATGGAACTGACAGTGACGCCCGTGGCCACTTCGCGACGCTGGCAGCGGCCTCTATGGCTGGTGCGGCTGCTGCACTGGGAGTACTGGAACTTCTACGTGTTCTATCTGCCTGTTTTTGCCTGGATTGCCCTGCTGGCGCTGCGGGCCCGCAACCTGCTGTTTTTTACGGCAGCCAATCCTGGCATACCTGCTGGGGGGCTGGCTGGCGAAAGTAAGCGCGAACTGCACCAAATGCTTCCCGCTGAATATCTGCCGCAGACCCTTTTTCTGGCAGGAGATGAGGCACTGGAGAAGGTGTTGGCAGAGGTGCAGGCTGCTGGCATGGCCTTTCCGCTCATTGCCAAACCCGAGGTAGGCGAACGCGGACGCCTGGTGGAGAAGCTGGCCACCCCCCAGCAATTGGGCCACTATCTGCAACGCAGTAGAGAGCCCACGCTGCTTCAGACATATGTAGACCTGCCGCTGGAACTGGGGGTGCTGTACATGCGCCACCCTGACGCCACGATAGGGCGCGTAACCTCGGTGGTGAGGAAAGAACTGCTGACGGCTGTAGGCGATGGCAGCACTACATTGGGACAGTGGGTAGCGCAGACCGACCGCGCGCGGTTTCAGCAGGAGCGGCTGCGGCAGGAGTATGCGGCTCAGTGGGATCGGGTACTGGCCCCCGGCGAGCGTCTGGAGTTGGTGAGCATTGGCAACCACAGCCGTGGTACGCTGTTTCGCAGTGGGCAGCATCTGCTGGGGCCAGCGTTGGATAACGTCTTTGCCCCACTCTGCGGCCGCATCGCTGGCTTTTACGTGGGTCGGCTGGACATCCGCGCAGCCAGCGAGGAAGCCCTGCTGCGTGGCGACTTTGTGGTGTTGGAACTGAACGGCGTGGCAAGTGAGCCCGCCCATATCTACGACCCCGATATGCCACTCTGGAAAGCCTGGCGCGACCTTTTCATCCACTGGCGGCAGGTGATGCACATCTCCGTAGCCAACCTGCGCCGCGGCGCCCCTGCTTTGTCGTGGGGGCAGTTCTGGCAGCTGTATCGAGGCTACCGCAAAGCCCATTCGCCACGGCCATGAGTGCGCTATTGGTGTTTGTGGTGGCAGTGGCCATCAGCTTCATGGGCTCGCTTCAGCCCGGCCCCATGAACCTGATGGTGCTGCGAAGCACGATTGCCGGGCGTACACAGGCCGCATGGGGTCAAGCGGTGGGGTTCAGTCTGCCCGAGGCTTTGTACAGTGGTGTAGCTCTGCTGGGAGCCAGCTGGCTGCCGTTGGTGTCAGCCCATGGCCTCTGGGCCCGAATGGGTGCGCTGGTGGCGGTGGGAATGGTCTGCGTGGTGTTCTGGAGACAGCCGAAAGTGCTGCTGGACGGGCCATTGCCTGTGTCGGCAGGCCGCCAGGTGTGGGGCGGCCTGTTCACCGGGCTGGCGCTTGGGCTGGCCAATGTTCAACTGCCGCTGTTCTGGGCTGGTGTGGTGGTGATGGGCCAGACGGCTGGGATGCTGACAGCTTCGGCCGAGCAGGTGGCCCTGATGGCAGGCGCACCTTTAGGCAGCTTTCTGCTGCACTGGGGAGTCATCCGACTGGGGCAGCGGCTGCAACAGCAGGCACTGCAACATGTAGTGGACAGGGTGCTGCGGATAGCGTTCTGGTTGCTGGCGGCCTTATGGCTGTGGCTGGCTGCCGAGCTGGTGCGATATCTGGCTGCTACCTGAGCTGGTCTGGTGCTACCAACAGGCGAATGTGCTTGCGGTCGTATTCCATCTGGCCGGCCTCCCTCAGTTCGGAGAAGACGGTGGACACCAGCTGGCGCGAGGTTGCCGTGAGGTTGGCTACATCCTGGTGGGTGAGGAAGTTGTCGATATGGATTTCCTCGCCCCGGATACGGCCGTAGTCGTTGGCGAAGTCGCGGAGGAAGTCGAGGATGCGGGTGCGGGCATCCTTGAATGCGAGGGAGATAAGCTTGCGCTCCAGCTTGTTCATCCGCTCGCCCACAGTTTTGATGACCTGTACCGAGAGATCGGGGCGGGTGCTGAGCATTTCCTGAAAGCGGTCGGTATTGATGGCACATACTGCCACCTCGCTGATGGCCTGTGCAAACTCCTGCGTGGGCGTGCTGACACCACCAATGCTGCCGAAGATGTCGCCGGGTTGAAGCACATTCAGAATGACTTCGCGGCCATCGGGGGCATAGCTGCCGAGCTTGATGAAGCCTTTTTTGAGGAAGAAAACCGAGTCCTGCATTTCGCCGGGCAGGTACACAAACTCGTCCTTGTGGCATTGCACCATCTCGCTCCGCACGTCCAGCGCCTTGTAGTCGGCATCGTCGATCATGTCGAAGAAGAAGAAGTTCTTGAAGTACCAGTACTTCGACTCCGGTACCGATTGGGGAATGGCGGGCATGGACATAGGCTTTGCCGGAAGTTACATCTTGGTAGATTGAGGTGGAAGGCCGCTGACTGTTAAGTTATTGGCTGCCCTGTAGCGAAGGGTGGATTCGGCAATGCCCAAGTCGGCAGGGAGGGTGAATTCGGGCGCAGTAAATGCGAGTGCAAAGCGGATGAGGGCAAGGTGGTGGGTCGAATGCTCGGAAAGATAAAGCAGTTCGCGGTCGAAGTGCGTGCGGGTCTGGTGCACGATGGTGCCCTGCCGGCCCAGGGGCGCTTCCAGCACCAGCGGCAGGTTACATTCCACACGGGCTATTTCTGTCTCCACCCACGCCAGGCATGCCAGCGCAGCGGGGGGAGCTGTTTCCAGCGCAGGGTTGCGGCGGCGGCGGTCGTAACAGACGGTGCCAGTGGCTACGCCCTCCAGCAGGCAGGTGTAGAACTCAAGCGTGTGGCGCACGTGCTGGCCGATGCTTGCGTTGCCCATCTCACTTACCTGCTGACTGTAGAGCGCAGGCGGCAGGTGTTCCAGCAGGTATTGCAGCTGGTTGAAGACGGTGTTCTGGGTAGCCTGTATCAGCATGGGAATCAGCGGGAAAGAAGGGGCCAATGGGGGCGGTTGCGCAGCAGAAGAGCAGCCGACAGCACCAGCAGCAGCAGGGCAAGCAGGGTGAGTACGGGGTCTTCGCCGGGGCGAATGGCCAGCTCGGTGAAGAGAGCGCCCATCATGGTGCCCGCTACGGCCAGCAGGCCCAGCAGGTACAGGCGATAGGGGGTGTGCTGCCAGTGACGGTCTTTCACAGCCAGCACGGCCAGTAGCAGGCTGCCACACAAGAGCTCCAGCACCCCTGTGAGGTACATGAACCAGCGGCCCTGCCAGCCCATGAAAGCATTGATTTTGTTGAAGAGCGCAAGCGATACTGGCAGGGCCAGCAGTTTGGGCAGGCTGAAGGCCAGCATCAGTACAGCCAGCACCAGGGCCAGTCGGCGCTCGGCGGCGGGAAGGAGAGTGGAGGTAGCAGTCATGGTGTAGAGGAAAGTCAGGAGATGCGGATGCCGATCACGAGGATGTCGTCGGTCTGGGGGCGGTCGCCCTGCCAGGCTTTCAGGGCATTGTGCAGGTGCTGCTTCTGGGCGGGCAGGTCCAGCAGGGCTGTTTCCTGCAACAGCGTGCGGAAGCGCTTGCTGGTAAACTTGCGGTTGTTGTCGCCGCCAAACTGGTCGGTGATGCCGTCGGTGAAGAGGTAGAAGGTGTCGCCGGGCTGTGTGTCGATGACGGTGCGTGCAAAGGCCGTGCGGTCGCCATACAGTGAGGCGCCGCCACCGATGGGCTGCTTGGTGGGGGCAAACTCCTCCATTTCGCCGTTGCGCAGGCGCAGCAGCGGGCGGTTGGCGCCAGCATACACCAGTTGCTGCTGGTCGCGGTCGAAGCGGCATAGGTTGAGGTCCATGCCGTCCTGGCTACCCTCGGCGGCGAGGTCTTCGCGCTCGCGGCGGGTCTGGTTCTGTTTCAGGGCTTCCTGCACCAGTTGGTCCAGGCTGTTGAGCAGTATGGAGGGGCAGGGGCGGTCGTTTTCTGACACCAGTCGGTTGAGCAGGTTGCTGCCCAGCATGGACATGAAGGCACCTGGCACGCCGTGGCCCGTGCAGTCGGCCGCACAGACGTAAAAGCTGTTCTGCTGCTCGTGCAGCCAGTAGAAGTCGCCGGAGACGATGTCCTTGGGAAGGTACAGGACGAAGGCCTGCGGGAAGGCGCGGTAGAAGGTATCGGTTTTGGGCAGGATGGACAGCTGGATGCGGCGGGCGTATTCGATGCTGTCGGTGATGTCGCGGTTCTTCTGGCTGATCTCCTGATTGGCGTGGTTCAGTTCTTCGGTGCGCTGGGCCACCTTCAGTTCAAGGTTGGCGCTGAGGTCTTCGGCCTCTGTGAGGGCAAAGCCATAGCGCCGCGACAGCACGATGGCCTGCACTGCCAGAAAGAAGAGGAAGCCATAGGTGAACAGTTCGTATTCTACCAGGCCATAGCCTGCGAGCTGGAGTACGTCATGCAGGCCCGCAGCCACCATGCCCAGCAGGCCTACGGAAAGGGCACGTGCATAGGGACGACGAAACCAGGCTGCCCGCAACAGTACGTACAGCAGGCCGATTACTACCACAATCAGGACAGGCTGAAGGCCAATCAGTGTTTCAGTGAAGGTGGCAATGGGTAGTAACAGGGCCACCAGCGTGTACAGACCCGTTACCAGGGCCATGCCCTGTGCTGCACGGCGTGGCATGTCGCGCGGGAAGAGTGCCCGCAGATAGAAGGCGCCCTCAACTACCAAAGCCAGCGTGAGCAGGTAGTAGCCTTTTACCTGCCAGGCGAAGGTGAAGAAGCCGCTGTATTCGTTGAGCCAGAAGTAGATGTAATGGTCGGCGAAGACCATGTAGCGTAACATCACCGTGAGGCAGATGAGGCCGAACCACAGCATGGCGCGTTCTCTCCGCCGAAAGAGATACACCAGAAAATGATAGATGGCCATAACGAGCAGGCCGCCGATGATGGCTAGGTCGCGGCTGTTGCCAAACTCGTACGCCAGACGCAACTGGGGTTCGCGCCCTACGGTGGGCGTTTCGAGCATGCCACCAAAGAGGCTGTAGTCGGCCACCTGGATTACGATGTCAAGCCGGTCGGTGCTGTCGGGAATGCGCACCAGCTGGCGCAGCATCTTCGACTCGGTTTCGGCGGCCGAGGTGCCGGGGGTGCCACTCACAGCTGCCAACTGACCATTGACGTATACACGGTACGACGTCCAGATGAAGGGCACCTGCAATGCCAGCCCGCTGTGGTTGCGGCCCAGCAGCACCTGCGTGCGGTAGGTGCCATGGCCATGCGTGCCGAATGATTTGGCGTCTACGGTGTAGGCATCCCAGCTATTTGGTACGGCCACCCGCACGCCCCTGGGCGCTTTTACCGCCATCTCGATGGGCGTGAGCAGCTGATTGGGGTAAAACTCCCAGTCGCCGGCCAGTTTTACGGGTTGGGTATTGGCCCAGTCGGTGGTCTGCACATCGAAGCGGCTTTCCTGTGCCCGCAGAGAAAGTGGCACTGCCAGCAGCAGAAGGAGTGAATATGTGAGCGTGAGCCAGTTGCGCATAGAGCAAAGGTGAGTGGCAGGGCGCTGCGCATTTGTCGGCTGGAAGACAGGGCGGACGGGGCATTGGGTTCTGTTGAAAACTTTGGTTTGGAGAAAGCGCGGGTACAGTGCCTACCTTTGCCCCGCTCAGGTCGCACCGCCGAATGGCCGTTTGGGGGTGCGTGAAAAGGGAATCCGGTGCAAAACCGGAGCAGTTCCCGCTGCTGTAAGTCTCCGGTCTGCGGTTGCGCAGGCCAGCTGTTGGGCACAGAAGCCACTGTCCGGCCAGGATGGGAAGGCGCCCCACAGCCACGAGGCGAGCCAGAAGACCTGCCTGTGCACGAGTCGTTCCGGCGCCTTCGGAGAAAAGGCAGGACGGTGTTTCCTTTTGGGCACAGGGGCCTACAGGGCCTGGCTGTTGCCACATTGGGTTTCCCATTCTGTGCGTGGGCATACCGGGCCGATTCGGTTTCCATACTGAATCTGTACCGTCCCATGCGCCACCTGCTCCTGCTGCTTCTGTTTGTCACCCCGCTGGGGATGCTGGCGCAAACCGCCCCTGACACACTTGTACTGGACGCCGTAGAGGTAACAGGCGAACGTCTGCCAAACCCCAACCGACGCCTGCTGCCGGCCCATGTGCTGGACAGTGCCGCGCTGGCCCGCCGCAACGCCGCCTCGGTGGCCGATGCAGTGCGCGAGCTGCCCGGCGTCATGCTGAAAGACTATGGCGGAATTGGAGGCTTGCGCACGCTGAGTGTCCGCAGCCTGGGCGCCAACCACACGGCAGTATTTCTGGACGGCTTCCAGCTGGTGGATGCGCAAACCGGACAGACCGACCTCGGGCGGCTGTCGCTGGACAACCTGCGCAGCGTGCGGCTGGAGCTGGGCGCTACCACCCTGCTGGCACAGCCAGCCCGTGCCTATGCTGCGGCCAGCACCCTGCATCTGACCTCGCGGGGAGCAACACTTCTGTCCATGACGGTGCCGTATCGGCTGCGGGGAAGCGTGACAGGCGGCAGTTTTGGCCTGTACACCGGGGCCGTAGGGACCGACTGGCGGATGGGCCGTAAGTGGGCTGCCGCACTTAATGCGGAGGTGCAGCAGGGCCATGGCCGCTACGACTTTCTGCTGAAAAACGGCAGCGCCTCGGAGACGCTGACGCGCCAGAACGCCGACCTGCGCACCCTCCGCGCCGAGCTGGACCTTGCCCGCGCCCTGCAGAATGGCCATATACGGGCCAAGCTGTGGTATTTCGACAGCGACCGTGGCCTACCCGGTGCTACGGTGTTGTACAATCCGGCGGCGGCACAGCGGCTGGGCAACCGTGATGCCTTTGTGCAGGTGGGGTGGGAGCAACGCCTGGGGGGCAGCTGGCAACTGGCAGTGCAGGTACGCTATGGCTCGCAGTTTACCCATTACCGCGACCCTAACGACCCCGGCAAGCTTGGTGGTCTCGACGACACCTATCAGCAGCAGGAGGGCTATGCCTCGGCGGCGGTGTCGTGGCTGGCAACTGGCAGGCTGGCCTTTTCCGCAGCCACCGATGTTGCTTGGAACCATCTGGCAACGACGATTCTGGCGGGAATGCCTACCCGCGTTACGCTCTATCAGGCGCTGGCAGTAAAGTGGCAGCCCGACGCGAAGGGCCGTTGGGCGGTGGATGCCTCGTGGCTGCTGACACGTGTAAACGACAGTCCGGTAGGGACGGTGGACCGGCCAGCCGTTGCCTATGGCAACCCACAGTTGGCTATCGGCTGGGCTCCGCTTGGCGATGCGGGCCCACGCCTGCGGCTTGCGGGGCAGCAGACCCTGCGCCTGCCCACCCTCAACGACCTGTATTATACCCGTGTAGGCAACCGCAACCTGCGGCCCGAGCGCGTGCAGCAGTTGAACCTTGGGCTGGATTGGGAGCATCGTACCCGGGGCGTGCTGGCACGCACACGGCTGGCGACAGATGTCTATCTGGGCCGGGTGTACGACCGCATTCTGGCCATCCCCACCCGCAACCTCTTCGTGTGGTCCATGGTGAATGTGGCCGAGGTGGCGACGCGCGGGCTGGAAGTGCAGGCCGAACTGGAAACCCGCCAGTGGGGCCGGTTTTCCGCGCAGTGGCAGGGACAGTTCACCATGCAGTATGCCACCGACCAGAGCACTGCGGGCAGCAGTGGCACCGAACCCAATGGCCAGATTCCCTACACGCCCTTCAACCTGGCGTCTTCCCGCCTGACGCTTACCTATGGCACCGTGAGTGTGGGGGCAGGCCTCCTATACACGGGATTCCGCTATTCCCTGCCGGAGAACATTGCCGCCAACGTGCTGCCTGGCTTTACTCTGCTGGATGCCCAGGCCAGCTGGCGCATCCGTTCGGCCCGGCCCCCCCTGCTGCTGAAGGCCGAGGTAAACAACCTTGCCGACCAGCAATACGAGTTAATCCAGAGCTATCCCATGCCGGGCCGGTCATACCGTCTGGCGCTGTCTTTTTCCCTGTAAAACCTGACCCACTGACTGTTTACAATATGATGAACGTTACCCGACCCGCACTGGCGCTGCTGTGTGCCGCACTGTTGCTGACTGCCTGCGAAAGCGCACCTGAAGACCAGCCACAACCCACACCTCCGGTCTCTCCCAAGGGTCTGCTGGTGCTGAACGAGGGGCTCTTTGGCCGCAACAACGCCTCGCTCTCGTTGTTGCAGACCAACGTGCGCCCCGAGAATGCCCCCGGCATCAACTTCCAGGACTACTTCCGCACAGTCACCGACCGGGGCCTGGGCGACACCGCCAACGACCTCATTCGGTATGGTGACCGCATCTATGTCGTGGTAAACGTCTCCAGCACCATCGAGGTGTTGGACGCCCGCACCCTGAAGCACCTGCGCCAGATTGAAGTGAAGAATGGAGGCACGGGCCGCCAGCCACGGTATGCGGCCGGTAACAGCGGAAAGCTGTACGTGACCTGCTACGACGACAACGTGGTGGTGATAGACACAGCCACTTTTGCAACGGTTGCCACCATACCCGTGGGCCGCGATCCCGAAGGCATTCTGTCACTGGGCACCAAGCTGTATGTAGCCAACAGCGGCGCCCTCAGCACCTACGATAACCGCGTTTCGGTGATTGACGCTGCCACCAACACCGTTACGGCCAACTGGACAGTGGCCGACAACCTCTTCCTGATAGCGGCCGACAAGGGCGGCGACATCTACGTATCGGCCCGCGCAACCTATGACCCCACAGACTGGAGCGAGCTCACACCCTCTGCCATCCATGTGCTTAACGCTACTGATGGCAGTATCAAACAGACGCTGAGCCTGAACTCCGCCTCCTTTGCCCTGCGTGGCGACTCGGCCTTTGTGCTCAGCAACAGCCGCGTTTCGCTGGTCAACACCCAAACCGATGCAGTTGCGAACATCAACTGGATCAACATGACCGTGAACAACGTAGGCAATCCCTACAACATCTCGGCTGATCCAGTCACTGGCGAAGTTTATGTGACGGACGCAAAGGATTATGTGCGTGCAGGCGAAACGCTGGTGTTTGACCGCACCGGTGTCCAGAAACTGCGTTTCAGTGTGGGCCTGCTGCCGAGCCGTGTGCTGCGCGTCAATTGACGAAGCGCGTCAGCGTGACCTGTGTTTCAAAAGGCTCCGGCAACGGGGCCTTTTCTGTGATCTGGTTCAGATGTTGGCCGGTTTGCAGCAGCAGCATGGCCATGTCGGTAGCGTCAGCGGCTGGTCTGCCGTGGTGTGTCAGTATGAAGTGGGTGGTGCCGTTTGAAGTACGGGTGTCCAGATGCCAGGGTGCCTCAGGTGTGCTGGCCTGAAAGAAGCCGAGCCGGAAGAGTGCACGCAGGGCCCAGCAGGCTTCGGGCGAGTCGTTAGCCAGCCAGAGGGGCAGTGTGCCCTGTGGCAATAGTGCGGCGCGGCCTGTGGCAGCGTCCAGATGCAGCCCTTCGGTGGGGAACGTGGCGTTGAGATGGCCCTGTGCCAGAAGGTCTTCGGGCAGGCCTGCCACCAGTGGACCGCCGGGGGGCAGCAGCCACAGGCTGTCGGCGGCCTGTAGGGCCAGGTCCAGTTCGTGTGTGCTGACGAGAATGGCTTTGTGGTGCTGGTGCGCCAGCCGCATCAGCAGATGCAGAATGCTGACACGGCCGGGGAGGTCCAGGTGGGCGGTAGGCTCATCGAGCAGCAGGACGGGGGTATCCTGCGCCAGTGCACGGGCGATGTGGGCACGTTGACGCTCGCCGTCGGAGAGCTCGTGGAGCGGGCGGTCGGCCAGATGGGCAATGCCGCAGTCGGTCATGGCCTGTTGCACCAGGGCAAGGTCGGTGGCCGACAGCGTGCCCTGCCAATTGGTGTAGGGTTGGCGGCCCAGTGCCACCAGCTCGTGTGTTCGCAGCAGACTGTGGCCACTCTGTGCGCCAAACACCAGCGCAAACCGGTGGGCGCGCTCGGCATGGCCCAGGTTGGCGAGGTCGGCACCGTTGGTGTAGACAGCGCCTGCCAGTGGCGGTTGCAGGCCAGCCAGCGTACGCAGAAGGGTAGATTTGCCTGCGCCATTGGGCCCCAGGAGGCACACCAGTTGGCCGGCGTAAAGTCGGCAGCTGAGGCCCTTGGCCACTGTGCGGGTGTGGCGGCCACCGTAACCGATACTCAGGTCTGTGCCTGCCAGCCGGGGTGTCAGGGGAGTGGTCATCAGTGGAAAGCGCGTTGGAGTGAACGGCTGCGCAGCAGCAGGAATATGACAACGGGTGCCCCCAGCAAGGAGGAAACAATGTTGACGGGCAACACGGCGGCATGGCCGGGCAGGGCTGTCAGTACGTCGCAGAGCAGCAGTGCCAGAGCGCCCAGCAGGGCCGTTGCGGGTATGAGTTTGCGGTGGCTGGAAGCGGCCAGCCACCCCCGTGCCACGTGCGGCACCGCAATGCCGATGAAGGCAATGGGCCCACAGAAGGCCGTGACGCCGCCCGCCAGCAGGCTGGTAGCCAGTATGATGAGAAAGCGACTGCGGCGCAGATGGTGGCCCAGACTGCGGGCATAGTCTTCGCCCAGCAGCAGGGCGTCCAGCGGTTTGGCCGATACCCATGCCAGCCCCAGTCCCAGCAGGGTGATAGCCGCCAGCAGGGCTATCTGCGCAGGGGGCACCCCGCCCAGCGAGCCGAACGTCCAGAGTAGATAGTCCTGCAACTGCTCGGGGGCGCTGTAATACTGCCAGATGCTGACCACCGACAGCGTAGTGGCACCCATCATCATGCCGACGAGCAGCAGCACCACGGCGTCGCGCACATGTGAGGCCAGCAGCAGTACGATGAGCAGCACCAGTGCAGCCCCGGCAGCGGCGGCCCCAGCCAGCAACGACCCACTGGCAATGCCCATGCCCTTCACAGCGGCAATACCCAGCCCGCCCGAAGCCAGCAGCAGCGCCGATACGCCCAGACTGGCACCAGCAGAGATGCCGAGCACATCGGGCCCGGCCAAGGGGTTGCGGAAGAGCGTCTGCATCAGCAGGCCCCCCACAGCCAGTGCAGCCCCTGCACAGAGAGCAGTGAGCGCCTTGGGCAGGCGTACCTGGTGGATAATGACGCTCCAGACGGGGTCGTCGGTGGGGGCAGGGGCCTGCCACAGCGCCCGTAGGAGGCCGGGGAGTGGGATGTCAACGGCGCCGAAACAGAGATCGAGCAGGAAGGCCAGTGCTACCCCCAGCAGCAATATAGGCAGCCATCGCTGACGCGCAAACCGAAGCAGCGGGGCGTTCATTCGTCAGGAAAGAGGGAGGTAGAATTCCAGCTGATAGCCTGGCAGCAGCTCGGGGTGCAGGATGAAGAGAAGGTCGGCCAGCACGCGGTCGGGGTAGAGGAGGCCGCGTTCCCAGAAGTCATTGGTGAGGTCGGGCAGCAGGCGGCGGTTGTAGATCCATACTTTGCCGGGGCGCAGCGAGGGGAACGATGCAAAGCGGGGATCGAGGGCGCGGAGCTCGTCGAGGCGCGTCAGTTTGTACTGGCCGGGGTTGAACCAGAATTCGGCTTTCTGAGCAATAGGCAGAATGGCTTCGAGGCTCAGGGGCAGGCCGCCGGTTTCGCGCTGGCCCGCCCAGGGGTAAGTGGCGCCAGCATCCATGAAGAAATGCGCCATGTAGCTGTTGCCACCGGGCACATACCATACATCCTTGTAGGGCAATCCTACCAGCAGAATGGGGCGGTGCTGCACGCCACGGGCCAGGGCTTTGAGGGAGTCATAGCGGGTTTGAGTCTGGCGGAATAACGCCGCGGCTTTGGCGCTGTTACCCGTGAGCGCGCCCATGAGTTTGATCCATTCAGCGCGGCCCAGCGGCGTTTCTTCCAGCCAGTCGGCCATGGGGATAAGGGGCAGCCCGGTGGCACTTACGGCACGTACACTGGTGCCGCTGCCCGCAATGGCGGCAGTGGTTACCACGGCCTGGGTTTTCAGGGCCAACAGGGTTTCGGGGTTCAGGCCTTCCTGGCCCAGGTCCTGTATGCGCTTTTCCGCCAGTGCCTGTTTTACAGCGGGGTGATAGGCATACTGTGCGCCCGAGAGCCCCACGATTTCTGAGACAGCCCCCAGTTCGGCGGCCATCGCTGCCTGCGAGGCCCCAGACAGTGCGAGGCGCTGCACGGGCACCTGCACCTGTGGCAGGCCGGTGTAAGCTGGGGGTACGGTTACGCCAGCGCGGGTAAGCACAAACGTAAGGGAGTCCTGGGTGTCCTGTGCAGGCCGCAGGATGTGCAGCAGCAGCACACCCGGTGCAGGCATTTCCATCCGGAAGCCTTTGGCATGGCTGACGGTGAAGGAGTCTGGCAGGGCGGCAGCAGCCTGCGTCGGATGCTGAATGCGCGGCTGTTGTGTGCAGGCAGCGGCCAGCAGGGTAAGGGAAAGTAGGGCGGCACGCACGGCGCGCCAGGAGACGATAGACATGGGCGGTTCGCTTTTGGTCCCGAAAGCGGCAGGATTACCGGTTGGTGCAGGGCAGGTCTTCAGGCTCGGCCTTGCTGTGGGGCACGCCTTCCCGCGATTACTCGCAGTGGCGGTTGTGCTCCACCTCTCCTGTGACAGAGAAGGCACTTACTGCAGCGGGTACTGCTCCGGATTCTCACCGGATTCCCTTTTCAGACGGCACAGGCAGGCCCATGCGCATCACCCAGCGGTGCAAACATACGGAAAGGCCGCGTGCCACAGGCCATTCCACCATGGGGCGCTGCCAATGCGCTACCTTTGCGCCGTGGCCCTGATTCCCGATCTTTCCGACACCATTGCCGCCATTGCTACTCCGCCGGGTAGTGGTGCGCTGGGCGTTATCCGTGTGAGTGGCAGCCGTGCGCTGGAGGTGGTGCAGCCGCTGGTGCCCGCCCTCAAGCTGGCCGAACTGCCCAGCCATACCCTGCACTTTGCCCGCCTGCGCGAACCCTCCGGGACGGTGTTGGACGAAGCCGTGCTGTCGCTGTTTCGCGCGCCCCGCAGCTATACCCGCGAGGATATTGTAGAGCTGTCATGCCACGGCAGTTCGTATATCCTGCACCGGGTGCTGTCGCTGCTGACCGCCAACGGTGCTCGCCCGGCGGCCCCTGGTGAGTTTACGCTGCGGGCGTTCATGGCGGGAGGGATGGACCTGTCGCAGGCCGAGGCGGTGGCCGACCTCATTGCGGCGCGCTCGGCCCAAAGCCAACAACTGGCCATGCGGCAGCTGCGTGGTGGCTACAGTGCCCACCTGCGCAGCATACGCGAGCGGCTGGTGCAGTTTGCCTCACTGGTGGAGCTGGAGCTGGACTTTGTGGAAGAGGACGTGGAGTTTGCGGACCGCGGGGCACTTGATGCCGCTGCGGCGGAGGCCATCTTTGCGCTAAGGGGCCTTATCGAGAGTTTTGCTGCGGGCAATGCCGTAAAGCAGGGCCTGCCGACCGTGATTGTGGGGCGGCCCAATGCGGGTAAGTCTACCCTGCTGAACCTGCTGTTGCAGGAGAACCGGGCTATTGTGTCGGACATACCCGGTACCACCCGCGACGTCATCGAGGATACCTTATATATAGGCGGCTTTGAGTTTCGGCTGATGGACACTGCCGGTATCCGCGAGACAGGGGATGCGGTAGAGGCCGAAGGGGTTGCCCGTACGCTTGCCAAGGTGCAGGAAGCAATGGTAGTGGTGCTGTTGTATGACATTGGTATGAGTACACCCGAGGATGCGGAAGCCTATGCCCGCGAGCTGCCGCTGAGTGAGGGTGCGCACCTGTTGTTTGTAGCCAACAAGCTGGATACCCGGCCTGATGCGCTTCTGCCGAGTGGGCATATTGGTCTGTCAGCCAAAGGGGGAGTGGGTCTTGAGGTGCTCACCCATCGGCTGTCGGCACTGGCTGGCGAGTTGGCTGGTGGTGACACTTTGGTGAGCAATCAGAGACACCTGCATGCGCTGGAGCGGGCCAAGGGCAGTCTGGAGGCTGTGCGTGAGGGCTTGCGGGCTGGCCGCCCAGGCGACCTGCTGGCGATGGACATCCGCCATGCCTTGCTTTATCTGGGCGAGATCACCGGAGAAATCACCAACGACGAAATTCTGGGCAATATATTCTCCAAGTTTTGCATAGGTAAGTGATTATAATTGGCCTATTCTGGATAGATGAATCAATTATAATATATAATGCTGGTTGGGTTTCTTGAATTGGGAATAGGTATTACACAAACTCAACGAGCCGCTGGTAGTGGAATGCTAAAATGCTCGGAGATTTCAGTTTTTAAGGAAGATGATAAGTGTTAACGCGGGGACTCATCCTGCAAAATAGTTAGTTTTAACTCAGTGATTAATAGTAGGTGAATCCTTGATAAATCCTTGCTGGCGCTGTCACTGAGGGCATTTTTGAGAGAGCTATGTCTCTTTTTTCCCACTTTAGGACGGCTGTAGACTGGCGATGAGTGTACCTTCTTTTCAGTATTCACGCTTTTCCAAACAGAGAAACAGCGATTTCGACAGTCAGATTCCCGTGCTCGTCCATTTTTCTCATTTATACTGATTCTTGGCAATGCCTTTGTAGAGAAGCGGCGACAACTACTTTCTACAAAGCAATGAATCGGATTAGAGGAACAACAGCTTGGGTGGGCACCATGTTGTTGGTATTGTGCCTCCTGACAGGTCATGGAACATGGGCCCAAACGACGGGTGACTACCGGTCGCGACAAGCTGGCCCATTGTCATGGACAGGTACCACTACATGGCAGCGATGGAATGGCGCAGGGTGGGTAAATGCCACCACTATAGGCGATTATCCAGGTGGGCTGTTGTCGGTAGCAAATCCGGCGGTGACCATCCTGACCGGACACACCGTTCAGATGCCGGGCGCGCTGACAGCCACCATCGGCTCGCTGACGATTCAGGGTACTGGCGTGCTGCAGTGGACATCTGCCAATACCAACAACCTTACCATCTCTGGTAACCTGAACTTCAACCAGACAGGAACTGCATTTACCTACAATGGCGCTAATGGTGCAGGCACCATCACTATTGGGGGGAATGTCAATTTCAACTCGGGCACGTTCAGTACGGCCATGTCAGCCAACAACTTCGTGAATTTTGTATTCAACAGTACGACGGCCGACCAAACCATTACGGTAAGTGCGGGTACACCCGCGTTCCGAAACGTCACGATCAATAAGTCGGGCCGCAACCTTACGGTTACTGGTGGAAACATCATTATCGACAACCAGCTGACACTGCAATCAGACGGCTATCTGAACATTGCAGCTTCTGCGAATGTATTCATGAGTGCCAATGCGGCAGCGATCAGTCCGGGTGCAGGAGCATTCAGTGCTACCCGTATGATTGTGCCCGATGCAACCACTGCCACTGGCGGTACCATTGCAAGGATTGGCACTAACGCCGCAGGCGTTGCCTACACCTTTCCGGTAGGTACCACAGTCAACTATAACGCATACGCGCCCGTGACAGTAGGTACTGTAACGGGTGGTTCTGCTGCTGTCTGTACGCTGTCGGTGAAGCAGACGGTGGAGACCGTTTACACGGGCAAGATCGCGCGTTACTTCCGCATCACTACCAGCAACATCACGACTGGAACTGCCCCTATTACCTTCAATTACGTTAACAACGACGTTTTCTCCGGCGACAACGCCGCAACCTATAACACAGTTTGGAGCCGTACTACAAGCGGCGGCACGTGGACGTCCCTGGCGGGCACTACCGGCGCGAACACCTTTACGGCCAGCGCTGCCAGCCTGGTGTCTGACACCGATATCTACACTCTGGGTACGCCGGTAGCCTATCCGATTACCTACTATTCCTACACTTCCGGCAACTGGACCGACCCAGATACCTGGACGGTAGATCCTTCTGGCTCTACGCTCATCAACTCGCCAACAAATGGCCCTGCCAATGGCGACAAGGCCGTCATTCTGAACGGACAGACTGTAACCATGAACGTCAGCAACGTCTCCATTGCCAATCTGCAACTGGAACAGGACGGTGTGCTGGACCTCGGAACCACTACAGGACACAATTTCGGGAATGTAGAAGGACAGGGTACGCTCCGGACCAACTCGGGGAACCTGCCGACAGCAACCTATACCAGCTTTGCCGCAACCACAGGTGGCAAGGTTGTGTTCTACAATTTTACCGGCAACCTGCCGACCAGCCAGACCATATTCAATAACGTTGAACTGGTGAAAGAAGACGGTTCGGCTACCAACTACACGTATACGCTGGTTAGCGACTGGACCATCAACGGCGATTTGACGATCGTTCGTCGCAATGGTGGGGCCGGTACAGTTACCTGGCAGATCAACGATGCCAGTACAGTGCGCCGCATCATCCGAGTGACGGGCGATCTGGCGCTGGAGCAGGGTGGGCTCATCACGGTAGGCACTGGGGTTCCGGCAGGCGCTACACAAGCGAACGGTGGCCACCAGCTGGTACTGAATGGCAACTTCTACAACCGGGGAGGCACCGCCCGATTCTTCAATACGACTGTAGGCCAGGGGCCCGACCTGACCACTGCCAACTACTACAATGGTACGTATGCCAATACGCCCTTTCAGCGCGCTTGGTATGGTGCTACGGTAGACGTGAAGTTTACGGGTGCCAATAACGCAACGCTGTTCTGTGCAGGCACTACCGACTTCTATCGTCTGCGCGTGCGGAAGGGCACCGACCAGACCTACACGCTGCGTGTGCTCAGCACCGACACCACTCACTTCCGACTGTATGCGCCCAACATACAGGGCCCAGGTGGCTATACTCCTCCGGCAGATACCACCAAGGCGCTGTATCTGGAGGCTGGTACTTTCCGGCTTGGCAACAACATCAGTATCCAATCGCTCACCGAGGGTGGCCAGGCACTTCAGATTGGTGTGCCCGTACAGTTGTGGGTAGACTCTGCAAGAGTAGTTGTTACCAAATTTGCCGGCCCCAACAACAACCGAGCTGCTACCGCAACCTATCTGGTGGGTACGCTCAGGATTACAGCTGGGCTGTTCTCCACGGGTGCTTCCGGGGGTATCCTGTATGGTAACTCCGCAGGCCCAGCAATACAACTTTCCGGTGGGCAGCTGGATATTTCACAGTTAGGTGGCTCTGCCGTTGGTTTGTTTGCCTTCGTCACCATATCGGGCGGTACCATGAATATCCTGGGCTCTGGTGTTACTCCTGGTGCCTGGCCAGGATATCCGCTGTTTGATATGGCATCTGCCAACAACAGCTTTACCATGACGGGTGGCACCATGAATTTTGTTGGCAGCATTCCAACAGCTGCAACAACCGATGGGATAGATATCCGGGCACGCGCGGGCAACTTCAATGTAACTGGCGGTGTAATCAATATCTCCTACCCAGATGCTACTGCTGCATTTACCATCAACTCCACTTCACCGCTGCCCCGTATTAATGTCACCAATACCAGCGGTGCAGGAAATATTACTGTGCGTGGTCGTGCTGTAGGCGGGCCAACTGATGTGCGCAGTATTGGCAATGTTACGCTGAACGGCTTTACTACCTGGGATGGCAACACCAATACGGTTGGCCTCACTGTCGGCGGCGATCTGCTGGTAAATACCAATGCTACCTATAACGTACCCGGTGCCGCCACTACTTTCAATGGTACTGGTGCGCAGTCGTTTAACAACGTACCCAACCTGACATTGGGCTCGTTGGTGGTGAACAAAACCAGCGGCACACTTACCCTCAATGGTGCGGGTACGGTTACCACTGGTGGTCTTACCATCACGAGCGGCACGCTGAACGATAACAGCAAGACTGTAACCGTAACAGGCAACATCGTCAACTCCGGTACACATACCGGCAGTGGTAAGATTCTGATGCAGACAGCTGCGGCCGTGCAGACCATTGGCGGCAGCGGCAGTGGTGTGTTCCAGAACCTGGAGCTAAACAACACCAACGCTGCGACAGCACCTATTTCGCTGCTGGCCAACCAGCGGGTGAATGGTACGCTTACGCTTACCGCCAACAAGATTCTGGACCTCGCCAGCTACAACCTGACACTGGGCAGTACAGCGGCGATTTCTTCACCCGGTTACTCGGCTACCCGTCACATCCAGACGGCAGGCCAGAGCTCTAACGGCGGTCTTACGCGCACCTTTACGGCAGCCAGCGGCGATGTACTGTTCCCGGTAGGTTCCGGTGGCAAGTACACCCCCACCACGCTGAACGCAACCACTACGGGCACCTATGGCACTGTCACGGTTCGTCCGGTAAACAGCGCACACCCCAACCTAACCGCCACGGGCAATGCACTGCTGTACTACTGGCGTGTAACATCTGCTGGCTGGACGGGTACACTGTCGGCCACGCACAAGACGTACACGTATATCGCGGGAGACCGGCAGGGTGCAACCGCGAACTATCGTGTGGCGCGTTATGACGCGGCATCTTCCAGCTGGACTACCAGTACTGGCACCTTCAATGCCGGCGCTACTACGGTGGTAAACCCCAACCCGCCCAACAACAGCAGCTTCCGGACGGGCGCCAACTGGAATACGCTGACGCAGGATTTTATCGATGGTGATTACACCGTAGGTAGTGCAGGGTTTACCTCGCCCACGGTGTTTACTTCCAACGGCACCGGCGGTGGTAACTTCAACACGAATGCTACCTGGGCAGGTGGTGTGGCACCTTCCGGTACTGGCTATGTGGTACGAATTGTCGGTAATGACGTTGTTACGCTCACAGCAAACGTTACTATGGGTGCGCTGGATGTAGCTACGAATGCAACGTTCAATGCCGTAACCTTTACAGGCGGTAACTGGGGCACCGTAACTGGTACAGGCACCATCCGATTGCAGACGGCGACCTTTCCTACTGGCGACTTCTCCGCCTTCCTGGGCACCAATGGTGGTACCATCGAGTATCGTTCGGCTACGGCTCTGACACTGCCCGCCGCTCCTACAAGCTATTGGAACCTGTCGGTGCGAAACACTGCTGCCGGCGGTACGGAGCAGATGACCCTGCCGAACGTAGACCTGACTGTGCTGAATAATCTTACCCTCTTCAGCCAGACCAATAATGCAAACCGAACAGTTCGGTTCAATACCGGAGGCAACTCGCGTACCCTTACGGTGGGCGGTAACATGACGATTGAAGACGGGCGAGTTCTGTTTAACAATGCTACAGCCCAAACCGTAAATGTTGCAGGAAATGTGACCGTAAGTGCAGGTGCAGTAACAGGTCAGTTCCAGTCGATAGCAGGTACACACAACCTTTCGGTCGGTGGCAACCTGAGTGTAGCAGGCACTTTCTCTGGCGGTGCAGGCAACATCAACCTGACAATGAGCGGTGGCAATAATGCCTCGCTCACGGGTGCTGGCACCATTACGCTTACCAACCTGACCGTAAACAAGGGCACCAGCAAGGCAACCCTGCTGACTTTCGATGCTTCAGGTACTGTAACGCTGCCTGCCGACAACTGGCTGACGCTGACCAATGGTACGTTGGTATGGAACCGCAACAACACGCTTTCCATCTCGACTACCTCTACGTTCAATATTCCTACCACTGGCCGTCTGCGCGTGTTGCAGGGCACAGTAAACCTGGCACAGAGCGCAGCCGACAACAACGATGTTACGCTGGCCGGTGAGCTGGAAATCCAGAATGGCACGGTAAACGTTGGTGTGGCTGGCAACAACAACAACAACGATATCGAGTACACCTCTGACGGTAACTCGCAGCTGACGGTAAGCGGTGGCGCACTGAACGTGAACGGCCAGATTCGACGCAGTACGACCATCACCTCCGGCTCGCTGGTATACACGCAGTCGAACGGTACGGTAACGGTGCGGGGTCGTAATCCACAGAATACCCGAGGTATTTTTGAGCTCTATTCCAACACTGGTACCAGCTTCAATATGAGCGGTGGTACACTGGTTGTAGAGCGTGCCGGCGGCGGCTCTATCGGCGACCTGTACCTGCTGCCCGAAACAGGTAATGTTACCGGAGGCACCATTCAGCTGGGTATTGCCACGGCTGGCGCGCAGACGATATTGGTGGAGTCTACGACACCACTGTTCAACCTGACAGTATCTGGTGCCGCGGGCAATGCGGTAACTGCACGAGTACAGGTGCATCCGCTCACCATCCGCGGGACGCTTACTACCAGTGCCGGCAGTGCCAACTCCATCTTCGACTCGGGCACCAACAGCCTGACCACAACGATTCTGGGCGATGTAATCAACAACGGCCAGTTCAAAGCTGACGGTGCTGCGCTCACTGTTTTCAATGGTACTGCCGCCCAGGCATTTACCAATAACACTGGCTCTACTGCGACGCTGTATGACCTTGAGATCAATAAGTCGGCAGGTACGCTGACCTTCAACGGTACACTGGCGGGTGGTATCACCATCAACAACAACCTGACGATCACGCAGGGCACAGTAACCAGTGGTGGGGCCATCACGTTTATCGATGTGAACGGCAGCATTTTCAACAGTGGCACCTACAATGGTTCGCTGGCGCTTCGTTTTGCGGGCGCTGCCAGCACCCACACGCTGGGTGGCAGCAATGGTACCATCAGTAACCTGACCATTGGTGGCGCTGTAGCTACCAAGATTGTTACGATGACAGGTACCCAGACGCTGACTGGTACCCTGGACCTGACCGCTGGTACGACACGCCTGCTGGATATCGGCGGCACGCTGCTGACTTTCGGGCCAAACGCCTCGGCTACGGCTGGCTCTGTTACCCGCATGGTCATCACCAATGGCGCACTCAGCGATGCTGGTGTTGCCAAGGTGTTCAACAGTGGCGCCAACGTTACGTTTGTGTATCCGGTGGGTGTTGCAGGCAAGTACACGCCTGTTACCTACACCACGCCCAACCTCTCGACGTCGGGGACCATTACGGTTCGACCCATCAACTCGAAGCATCCGCTGACACTGGGTGGCGGCACGTCGTATCAGTTGGCTTATTACTGGAATGTTACCAGCACTGGCAACATTCTCAGCAGCCTGAGCCACACCTACACGCCCGCCGCTTCGGATATGACGGGCACTACCGGTACGCTGGTGGCTGCGCGCCTGAGTGGCTCGCCCAGCGCATGGACCACTGGCGAACCCAGTTCCAGCGCTACTATCTCGCTCATCAGTTTCGGCAACGTGAACTCGGCCCCCGGTAACGGCACCAACACCAACTCGGTAGATTACACAGCTGGTGATGGCGATCGTTTCCCCAACCCGATTACGCCCCTTTATTCCTTCAATGGCGCAGCCAACATCACCAATATGGCGGTGGGCGCCAACTGGAACGACGCCAATACCTGGACGACCGATCCGACGGGTGCCACCAGTGTGAATCCCCAGATTCCGCAGGGCCTTCCGGTGGTGATTCTGCCAGGACACCGTGTGAATACCAATGGCTCGGGCCGTCGCGCCAACTCCATCACCCTGACAGGTGGCGCTACCCCCGGTACGTTGTTCATCGGTACCAACATCGGGCACATCTTCGGTACCATTCAGGGCGCGGGCCGTTTGCAAACCCGCACTACCACGTTCCCGGCTGCGAGTTACACCACGTTTGTGGCTTCAGGTGGCGGCACCATTGAGTATGTGCTGCCTATGAGCAACCTTGCCAGCCGTACCACCTACTGTAACCTGGCTTTCTCCGGCGCCGGCAGCATCAGTCTCCCATCGTTTGCCCTTACCATGAATGGTAGTTTCGCCATCGGGGCAGGTGTTACGGTGAACAACACCAACAACATCAACATGTCGGTGGCTGGTGACTGGAACAATGCAGGCACCTATACCGCCGGGACCGGTACGGTTACACTGAACGGTACTGCCGCGCAGAATGTGTCGGGTAGCAATACCTTCTACAACCTGGTGCTCAACAAGCCATCTGGTGCAATTGCCCTGACAGGTACAGGCAGCACTACGGTTGGCAATCAGCTGACCATGACCAGCGGTATCGTAACCTCCAGTGCTACGCACCGTCTGATCCTCAGCGCTGCAGCTATCCTCAGCGGTGGCAGCGCCAGCAGTTTTGTAGTTGGCCCCATGACGCAGACTGTGGCTTCGGCAACGCCGGTTGTGAAGTTCTTCCCTGTCGGTAACGATGCAGCGAGCTACCGTCCGCTGACACTGTCGCTGACACAGACGAACGCTACCAGCCGCACCTACACCACTGAAGTACGCACCGGTAAGCCTGCTACCCGCACGCTGCCCGGTACCCTGGATCGCGTATCGGCTGTGCGTTACTACAACATTACGCAGGCCCCTAACGATGGTATAGCAACAGGTGCTGTCAGCTTCAGCTATGGTGCCGATGATGGGGTGAATGACCCCAACAACCTGCGTGTTGCCAAGTCAAATGGCAGCAGCTGGATAGACCTGGGAGGTGTAGGTTCGGGCATGACGGGCAATATCTCGTCTACAACCAACTTCACTGCTTTCAGCGACTTCATTCTCGGTAACGCTACTGGTGGCACCAACCCGCTGCCGGTGACTTACCTGAGCATTGTAGCCGAACTGACGGGCGCAGGCACGGTTTCGGTACGCTGGACAACTGCCAACGAGCTGAACAACTCGCATTTCATCGTGCAGCGCTCGCTCAGCCCCGACTTCACCGATGTAACTGTATTGGGAACGGTGGCTGGCCATGGCACCACCAACTTCGTGCAGAACTACACCTGGCTGGATACGGACGTGCCAAGTGCCCCTTACGTCTACTATCGTCTGGTACAGGTAGATTTTGATGGTACCATGCACCACACCTCGCCAATGGAAGTGGCAATTACCGGTAAGGCCAATCAGAATGGCCGCTTCACGGTGTTCCCCAACCCCATCAGCGACAGTTTCTGGAGCCTGGCAGCCACCGATGCCGCCTTCAACCTCAACACTCGGGTTACGCTGACCCTGGTGGGGGCCGATGGCAAGGTGTACTTCACACAGACGGGCCCCTTCCAGGTAGCCGTGATGCCGCTCTACGATGCGGTAGCACCTCTGCCCTCAGGTGTCTATACCATACGGATTGCAGCCGACGGCCAGGTAGATTTCCTGCGCATCGTGAAGCTCTGATCCGCGAAGACTGCTGGTAAGTAGTTGAGGCCTGCTCCCCCACGGGAGTGGGCCTTTCTTGTTAAGGCAGGTTAATGTTGCGCGCGGGGAACCAAAGGGCCCTCCCGAATTGTAAAACAGCGGTACTACAGGCTGGGTAATACAAATTTCATCTCGCCTGTTCCACTCGATTGTTTACCTTTGGGCGCGCCAAGCAAGCTCCCACTTTTACTATCAAAGCCATGGCAGAAGTCGCAGAACTCAAACTCAATGGACAAACCTACACCCTGCCCGTCGTAGAAGGCAGCGAGAACGAAAAGGCAATTGACATCCTGAAACTGCGTGACCAGACCGGCTACATTACGCTGGACTCGGGCTACAAGAACACGGGTGCCACCAAGAGTGCCATTACGTTCCTCGACGGTGAACAGGGTATTCTGCACTACCGCGGCTATCCGATTGAGCAGCTGGCTGAAAAGTCCAACTTCCTCGAAGTTGCCTATCTGCTCATCTACGGTGAGTTGCCTACCACCGAGCAGTACAAGGCATTCGAGCACCGCGTTACCAACCACACGCTCATCCACGAGCAGTCGAAGAAGTTCTTCGAGGTAATGCCCACCATTTCTCACCCGATGGGTGTGTTGGCCTCGTTCACGGCTTCAATGAGCGCCTTCTACCCCGAGTCGCTGCTGACGCACCGGCCCTTTGAAGAGGTGGAGCTCACCATCATCCGGCTGCTGGCCAAGTTCCCCACCATCATCTCGTGGATTCACAAGAAGCGCGTAGGTCATCCCTATGTGTACCCGAAGAACAACCACGACTACGTGAGCAACTTCCTGCAGATGATGTTCGCCATGCCCAGCGAGGAGTATGAAGTGAACCCTGCCGTACGCGACGCGCTCGACAAGCTGCTCATCCTCCATGCCGACCACGAGCAGAACTGCTCGGCCAGCACGGTGCGCATTGTAGGCTCCAGCCACGCCAACCTCTATGCCAGCATTGCCGCAGGTATCTGTGCCCTCTGGGGCCCGCTCCACGGTGGTGCCAACCAGGAAGTATTGGAAATGCTGGAGGCCATCCACGCCGATGGTGGCAACACTGCCAAGTGGGTAGAAAAGGCCAAGGACAAGAACGACAACTTCCGTCTGATGGGCTTTGGCCACCGCGTGTACAAGAACTTCGATCCCCGTGCGAAGATCATCAAGACCGCCTGCGACAACGTGCTCAACGCCCTCGGCGTAAATGATCCGCTGCTCGACATCGCCAAGAAGCTGGAAGAAGCTGCCCTCACCGATCCCTATTTCATTGAGCGCAAGCTGTACCCCAACGTAGACTTCTACTCGGGCATCATCTACCGCGCTATCGGCATCCCCACCGACATGTTCACGGTGATGTTCGCGCTGGGTCGTCTGCCCGGCTGGATTGCCCAGTGGAAGGAAATGATGGACAATAACGAGCCGATTGGCCGTCCCCGCCAGATCTACACTGGTTCGCCCCGCCGCGATTACACTGCCATCAGCAGCCGCAAGTAAGCTGCCACGATTTCATACAAACGCCTGCCGCAATCTGTGGCAGGCGTTTTTCATTTCGCATGACGAAACAGCAGAGAGCTGTCGCCGAAACTGAGGAATCTATAGCCTGTGTTCAGTGCGTGGGCATATACTTCCTTCCAGCGCGGGCCCAGGAGCGCTGCCACCAGCAGCAATAGGGTGCTCTCGGGCTGGTGAAAGTTGGTAATAAGGGCATCGCATAGATGGAGTGGGTAGCCAGGAGCGATGAGCAGCTCGGTGTGGCCAGTTAATACCTGCTGGCCTGTATTTTCCAGATGCCGCACTATGGCAGCCAGGGCGTCGGCGGATGAGGGAAGTGGCCGACCATCATGGCTGCGTTCGTAGGGTTGCCACTGTGATACCCATAGGGTGGGGCTGTCAGTATCATGGCGCCATAACTCGGCGCCATACCAGTACAGGCTTTCCAGAGTGCGGAGGGCCGTGGTTCCAATCGGGACGATGGGCTTGCCATCGCGCAGATGTGAGGTCAGTTGCTCCAGCGTCTGTCGGGCGATAAGAATCTGCTCCTGATGCATGGCATGGCCAGCCATCTGCTCGCTGCTGACGGGCTTGAAGGTGCCAGCGCCTACGTGCAGGGTTACAAACGCTTCCTCAAAGCCGCGCTCCAACAGGCTTTGCAGCAGTTCGGGGGTAAAGTGCAGCCCTGCGGTGGGGGCTGCCACGGCGCCTGCACGGCTGGCATAGACAGTCTGATAGCGTATCAGATCGTCGGCATCGGCCTCACGGTTCAGATAGGGTGGGAGGGGCACTTTGCCAGCGCGTTCCAGCACCTCCGCAAAGGGCAGCTCGGCGGGCTGCCAGCACAGCTCTATCGCGAACCCTTCGGGTAAGGCTATCGTGCGGTCCAGCCGTGCTTCTACCAGAATATCAGGGCCCTGCAGGGTCAGTACCTGCCCTTCCTTCCACTTTTTGGCACCCCCCACGAGGCATTTCCAGCGCACGGCTGTTCGCTGGGCCATTGCCAGGGCTACATCGCCTTCCAAAGGCGAGAGGCAGAAGATTTCGATAAGGCCCCCAGTGGGTTTGGCAAACTGCAATCGGGCGGGCACCACGCGAGTGTCGTTGAAAACGAGCAGGGCATGGGCAGGGAGTAGGCCGGGCAGCTGGTGAAACACGTGGTCTGTAATCGCGCTGTCAGGTCGGCAGACTAACAGACGTGCGGCGTCGCGCTGCGTGAGGCCGGTTTTTGCAATACGGTCGTCGGGCAGGAGGTAGGTGAAATCGGCGATGCGGAGGGCTTGAGCCTGTTCGGGAGTGGGCACAGCAGACATGCCTCAAAGGTACGGCGGCAATGCCTCAGCGAAAGGCACTTGGAATTTGCTTTCGTACTCACTTATTTTGCCGTCCTGATTTTCTCGCCTTATACCGCATTCGCGACCTCACCGCATGGCAACTGAAGCCCCCAAGACGCAACCCGCTGTGGAAGCCCAACCCAACGCCGAAGCCCCCAAAGCCAACGTACTGGAAACCCTGAGCCTCATGGCTGAAAAGAACCAGAAGCCGCTGCTGGGCGTGTTGATCGCGCTGCTCGTGGTCGCCGCTGCCTGGGGTTACTACCAGTTCATGTACCTGCCCGAGCGCGAGATCGAGGCACAGGAGCAGATGTGGACCGCCGTTCAGTTCTTCGAGGCCGACTCGATGGACAAGGCCATCAAAGGTACTTCGCAACACCTGGGCCTTGAGGCGCTGGTAGATGAGTATAGTGGAACCAAAGCTGGCAACCAGTGCCGTTATTACCTGGGAGTAGCCTACCTGAAGCAGGGTAAATTTGCAGAAGGGGTAGCCCAGCTGGAGAGCTTCGACAAAAACGAAAACATGGTATCGGCACAGGCCTGGGCAGCTATTGGCTTTGGTTATGAGGAGCAGAAGAACATGGAGAAAGCCGCTGCTGCCTATGAGTCGGCTGCTGCCATCAAGCCAAGCGAAGCGCTCACTCCTTATTATCTGATGTCGGCTGCGCGTTGCCACGAGGCTGCTGGGAAGCTGGCCAAGGCACTGGATGCCGTGAAGAAGATCAAGAACGAGTATCCCATCAGCCAGGAAGGCTATATCGCAGACCGCGAAATTGCCCGTCTGGAAGGGCTGATGGCCAACCAATAAGCACCTGCAAATGGCAAATCCGGCTGAAGCTATCGGTGCCCAGACCTACACAGGTGGGCAAGACCACAGCAAAGACTTCATAGCGGTAGTGGTCAGCCGGTTCAACTCCAAGGTGACAGATGCCCTCTATCAGGGCTGTGAGCAGACGCTGAAGCAATACGGGGTAACCAAGATTGTGCGTTTTGATGTGCCTGGGGCATATGAGTTGCCACAGGCGGCTGCGCACCTGGCAGGGAAGGCCAAGTTCGATGCCATTATCACGCTTGGCTGCGTCATCACTGGCGAAACCAAGCACAACGAGTACATCAGCCATGCGGTGGCCAGCAGCCTGATGAACCTCTCGTTCATGTCGCGGCGGCCCGTCATTTTTGGTGTGCTTACGCCCGATACAGAAGAGCAGGCGTTGGCGCGGTCTGGTGGCGAGCACGGTAATAAAGGTTCAGAGTCGGCTGTGGCAGCGCTACAGATGATTGACCTCTGGCGCACCAGCACAGATGTGCTCAAAGACGCCGAGCATGGAGCAAGCAAGCCGACGATCGGCTTTGGCCCGCGCTGAGAATAAGGTAATCGTTACCCCCTTCGGCCACTTTCCATTTCTTGCGAAGGGCTTCGGGTTTTTCTGGTAAGCCCCATACCAGTACGTTGGCTTTTTGAATACCCTGCTGCTTCAGGTAGCTCAGGAGACTCTTCTCTGTGGTCATGCGGTTTCGCAGTTCCAGTTGGCGCCCCGGTAATGCGGCAGGGGCAGGCTTTTTCAGCAGCCAGACGCCATCGGGCCCAGTGGGCACACCAGCAACCTGGTGCATGGCAAGGGCTTCGCGCATCAGCCGTGCTTTGCGCAGTGCAGGGTCTGGCAGCCACACGGTAGTGTAGGTTTCTGCAGGGTCAGCTATTTCCGTGGACATGTCGTCTGCGTTGCGATACGTCTGTAGGGATCCTTTTTCTGAAATCACCCATGCTTCTCGCGACAGTGGTCGGGCATTGGCAGAGAGGCGAAACAACGATTCGCGCACCTCTCCTTCAGCCGACACGGCGATGCCGCTGAAGGCTCCTGCCAGCTGGCGCAGACCTTCGTCCAGATCATACATCGGCGACAGCTTCACCCATACCTCGGATGCCAGCGTCAGCAGATGGGGCGCCAGCGTGAGTATGTTGGGGCTGAGGTCTGCCAAGGCATGGCTGCGTTGTCCGGGGGCTACCCGCCGGTCGGGGTCCAGGTGAATGAAGTCAAAGCGTGCATCCGGCGGCAGCTGTTTCAGCCAGGCTTCCGCTTCCGCCTCCACAATCTCGACGTTGGCAATACCCAGTCTGTGCAGGTTATAGCGTGTAAGTGCGGCCAACCCGGGGTCGCATTCCAGGGCCGTCACTTTGTGAAAGCGTTGGGCCAGCTGCCACACGTCCACGCCCATGCCTGCCGTGAGGTCCAGCGCATGGGTGCCGCTGGGTGCCTGCTGCCATTTGGCGTGGGCAACCCGCTGCCGTGTGGCCTGCTCGTAGGCTTTAGGCAAGAAAATGCAGCCAGCGGCTACCCAATCAGGCAGTTTGTGCTGGGCTTTCTGGCGCAGCTGCAACTGTGTGGCCAGCAGGGCGGCCCGTAGGCCCAGGCGGGTCCGCAGTTTCAGGGCCACATCCGATGGATTGGCCGCATGGAGCGACGAGAGGAGCGATTGCCCTTCGGTACTGGCCAGCCATTCCCAGTTTAACGTTTCCGAAGATGGTGGCTGGCTCGAGCTAAACCGCTTATTTTGTGGCGAACTTTTCAGAACTGTAGATGATTCGTATAGTACTGGCCCTATTGCTGTTGGCTGTAGTTGTTACTGGCTGCGCGGTGAACAAACCGTACTCCTTCAACTCGGGCGGACGGCAAAATATGAACGGCCGGTGTGCCACCAACAAGGTGGGAAATCATCGTTTCTGATTCCATGCCCTGGCAGACCCTCTCCGATATCGCTCAACTGGACGCCATTGCCCTGGCTTCAGCTGAAAGACCTCAAATTCTTTTCAAACACAGCACCCGCTGTTCCATCTCCAGCGTAGCACTCAAGCGCATGGAGCAGGGATTGTCCCAGTTGAGTGCAGTAGCAGACTGCTACTACCTTGACCTCCTGGCCCATCGCGATGTTTCCAACGCCATTGCCGAGAAGTTTGCCGTGCACCATGAGAGCCCGCAGGCCCTGCTGATTGTAGACGGCGAGTGCGTACTGGCCGAGAGCCATATGGATATACAGCCCGCCGAACTGCTCGCGCAGATACAGCAGGCTGTAAAGTAACCTCTTAACGGGGGACGTTGAGATCCCAGGCCTCAATAGCGGGCATCGCGAACCGTGCGGTGATGTCCGTTTGTGCGGGGCAGATGCTCACATAGTTGTTGCGCAGGGCCCATTCGTCGGTGTCTTCGGTCACGTCCTCGGTTACGAACTTGCCGGTGAGCCAGTAGTATTCGCGGCCATAGGGGTCGGTGCGGCGGTCGAACTCCTCCACAAAGCGGCCCATCGCCTGGCGGGTTACGCGCATGCCTTTGATGACCTCCAGCGGCCCTTTGGGGATGTTGACGTTGAGGACAGAGTTGGAGGGGAAGCCTTTGGCCAGCGCCTGCTGCACAATTTGGCGTGCCACAACGGCAGCGGCGGTAAAGTCGGCCTCGTGGCTGAAATCGCAGAGCGAAAACCCGATAGACGGAATATGCTCGAAGGCACCTTCCATGGCTGCCGACATGGTGCCGCTGTAGAAAATGCTGATGGAGTTGTTGGGGCCGTGGTTGATGCCCGACAGGATAAGGTCTGGGGCGGCTTTCAGGAGTTCGGCGCGGGCCAGTTTTACGCAGTCTACGGGGGTGCCGTTGCAGGCCCATGCTTCGATATCGGGGCCAAACTGCTGGCTGCGGGTGAGGCGCAGAGGCTTGGCAATACTGATGGCGTGGCCCATGCCACTCTGTGGGCTGTCTGGTGCTACCACCATCAGGTGACCCAGGTCGCGTACTGCATTAACAAGTGCCTGTATACCGGGGGCAGTGATGCCGTCGTCGTTGGCAATAAGGATTCTAGGCGTGCTCATGAGGGCGGCAAGTTACGCAATGTGCCCCAAGGCCAGGCACTTCAGAGTGGTTTTGCCAGAAACACAACAGTTGCCGTGCGGCCCACATCGTCGGTGACCGACACCTTCACCTGGCCGGTGTCGGGCCGGAAAAAGAATGGAACACCTGGCTTGCTTTCGCCAAGATAGCGGTCGTTGACAAACCAATGCAGCTTCCGAGCATCGGATGGGGAGTGGGCCTGGAGGCCCAACTGCTTCTTCCCCAGCAGATCTAAGTAGTAAGTGGCACCTGCTGTAGGTGACGTAATGTACAGACCCTCGCTTTGGGTAATCTGCTGGCAGCGAGGATGGAAGGGCGGTGGTCCTTGAAACGGAATATTGCTGTCGCGCCACCAGGCAATCAGCTCCGGCGGATAGTTTGGGTATCGTTGAAGTACAGCGTCGGAAGGCTGGTAATCTTTGCAGTAGGTATAACGGCGATCGGTGCTGACGAAGTAAGGTTTGAGGTGGTCGCATTTACGGGCAGGCGACACGCCGGGTACAAAGAGTTCCGGCACAAGGTCGGTGCAGAAGCTGTCGGGCGGAAGTCCGGTTTGTGCACACACCTGCCGTGGTGCAAGGCCAGAAGGCTGCTGAAACCATGCGGCAGTACTGTTGTATTCCAGAATGTTGAACAGCTGGAACAACAGGGGAGTGGCAATGTCGGCGCCAGCCAGCGCAGGGCTTCCCTTGCCGTCGAAATTGCCCACCCAAACACCAATGGTATATTGGGCATTGTAGCCAATAGCCCAGGCATCGCGCCTGCCATAGCTGGTACCGGTTTTCCAGGCTACACGTGGCAGGTGCAGGCTGTTCTCGAAGTTGTTGGGGAGGTCGGGTCTGACAATGTCCGACAGCACCTGAGTGATCAGGTATGTGCTTTCGGCTGACAGCAGGCGATGCTGCAGTGTTGTGTCGGAAGGGATGTCGGAACGCAAAGTGGGTGGCATGTAAATACCCCCATTCGCGAAAGTGCTGAACAGGCCCGTCAGCTCGTCCAGCCGCACACCACAACCGCCCAGTATCATGGAGAGCCCCAGCTTCTTGCGGTTGGCGCTGATGTGCCGAAACCCAACCGAGGCAAGCGAACCTGTGAACGCCGGAACGCCCAGCTCGTTCAGCACTTTTACCGCCGGAATGTTCAACGAAAGCGCCAGCGACTGCTGGATGGACACCTGCCCGTTGAACTTCTCGTTGTAGTTCTGCGGCGAGTAGCCTGAGAAGTTGATGGGCACATCGGTTACGATCGTGCGCAGGCTCACAAGGCCGCTGTCCATCGCAAGGCCATAGAGCAGGGGCTTGAGAGTAGATCCGGGGCTGCGCAGCGCCTGAATGCCGTCTACCTGTCCGCTCGCCAGGCCATCGTAAAAGTCCGCCGACCCCACATAGGCTTTTACTGCGTGCGTGCGGTTGTCTACCACCAACACGGCGGCGTTGGTGATGCCCAGGTGCCGAATGCGCTCTACGTAGTTGGCCACCATCTGTTGTGTGCGCGCCTGCACGTTATAGGAGACAGTAGAGCGAATGAGGGGGCTGTTTCCTGATTCCTTTATCAAGCGCAGGGCAAGATGGGGTGCATCTTTGGGCAACAGATGGCGCTGCACCCGTATGGGTTCGGCCTTGGCGTCAGCCACTTCATCGGTAGTGGCAATACCCTCGATAGCCAGTTGGTCCAGCCAGCGGTCGCGCTCGCGTTGCAGCAAGTCGCCAGCCTGATCGGGACGCAGCGAAGTAGGCCGGTTGGGCACGATGGTCAGCACGGTGATCTGTGCCAGGCTCAGGGCTTCCGGCGGGCGACCAAAGTATATCCATGAGGCGGCCTTGATGCCCTCTACGTTGCTGCCATATGGCGCCAGGTTCAGGTAGAGTTGCAGTATTTCTTCTTTTGAGTAGTGCAACTCCAGCTGAATGGCACGCAGCATTTCGCGCAGCTTGGCCCAGTAGGTGCGATCGGCAGGTTCCAGCATCCGCACCACCTGCATGGTGAGAGTAGAAGCGCCGGAAGTGCGGCGGCCTTTCACGAGGTTGTTGAACAGCGCCCGAACTATGGCCAGCGGGTTGACGCCGGGGTGCCAGTAGAACCAGCGGTCTTCTTTGTTCAGCAGGGTCTGTTGCAGGCGGGGGCTGATTTCCTCCAGCCGGGTGTACATCCGCCACTTGTCATCGGGGCTGAGGAAGGCATGCAGCATGCGCCCGTCTTCGGCTTCCACTACTACCGACCAGCCCGGTGGCTGGGGTGGGGGAAACACGACGTTCAGTACGCCCAGCAACAACAGCAGGCCCAACAGCGACCACGCGGTGTGACGCACCCAACGGCGCTGCCACTGTCGTTTAAGCCAGCCTTTCATGCAAACGTGCGCGACAGCCAACCCCCCACAACGATGGCACCAATGCCAGCGGCAAGCGTGATCACACCATACACCGCCGCACGGGCCCAGCCTGCTGGCGAAAGCTGCACCAGCTCAAGCGACAGCGTAGAGAACGTGGTGAGGCCGCCGCAGAAGCCCGTAGCCAACAGCAGCCATTGCACACGCGGTATACCGCCACGCCATGCCAGCCAGCCCAGCAACAGGCATCCGATTACGTTGGCGGCAAATGTGCCCCAGGGGAAGTGCCCTTCCGCTGCCTCACCTTGGGTGTGGCTGAGGGCAAACCGCAGCATGCTGCCCAGCGCTCCGCCCGCGCCTACCAGAAGAAAGGCTTGCCAGGACATGCGCTGGAGGTGAACAGGGTTAGGCCAGTTCTTCTTCCAGACGCGAGATGGGCTGGGAGAAGAGTTCGAAGTCGGGGTGACGGTTGCGCAGAAGGGCAAACTTCTGGCGATAGGCGTTCACGGAGTTGACGTTCTTGGTCACGAACTCAATGAGCTTTTCGAAGAACTCCTTCACCGCGGGGTGAGCTTTGTCGAACACGCGGGCCTTTACCTTGTCGATCTCGAACTGCTTTTCGATGGCGAGGTAGATGACGATGAGGGGCTTGATTTCCAACTTGAGTTCATCGTCGAACTCGCTGGCAGCCAAAGCCTCGAACAGCGGCATGAGGTTACCACGGGTGGCAGGGTCTTTCTGGTACTGGGCCAGGGCTACCCAGAAGAGGTGTGCTACATACTGGCCTCCGGCTACAGTGGCGGCGGCAGTCTGGAAATGGGCCAGAGCGGCCTCGTTGCCCTTGACCGAACGGTGCAGTTCATCCAGGGCGGCTATGGCTTGGGCGCGGTCCTCGGTTTCGTAGTACGTATCGTTGATGCGCTGAAGCGCTTGATCCAATTGCTTGATATCCATAGCTCTGAGGCATTATTGCGCTGCAAAGTTACGCAAAATGCCAACGCTTCGACCGAAAGCCGCTGTGCATTGGTGCCGCAGTGCCAGCGGAACTGTGCACCTTTGTGCTTTACACCGCCCTATGTCGTACCAGGAACTCGCTTTTCACACGCCCAACGAAGATGCCCAGGAGATGATCATCGCCGAGCTGGATGCACAGGGTTTCGAGAGCTTTGTGCAGGAAACGCCCGAGCTGATGAAGGCCTATGTGGCAGCCGATGCCTGGAACCGGGAGGCAGTAGCTGAGGTATTGGCCCGCTATGGTGCCGCGCTGACTGCCGTAGCCGACATGCCCGACCAGAACTGGAATGCAGTGTGGGAGGCCGGGTACGACTCGGTGGAGGTAGACGACTTTGTGCTGGTGTACCCCGAGCACCGGACACCCGATACAAGCCAGCTGGGGCGTTTTCGCTACACGCTGTGTGTGCAGCCGCAGATGAGCTTTGGTACCGGTCACCATGCGACCACGCGCATGATGATGCGCCAGATGTACGACCTGCCCGTAGCGGGTATGCAGGTACTGGACATGGGATGTGGCACTGGCCTGCTGGGGCTGCTGGCCCTGAAAATGGGTGCCGCCCATTGCGACCTCATCGACATTGACGAATGGGCGACCAACAACACCCGCGAGAACATCGTGCGGAATGGGCTGTCGGATGCCTCTACCCGCGTGCTGCTGGGTGATGCTGCCGTCATCCCGGACGTTACCTACGATATGATTCTGGCCAACATCCAGAAAAACGTGCTGCTGCACGACGCCAGCATATATACCCGCCACCTGAAGCCAGGTGGATGGCTGTTGCTCAGCGGCTTCTTTGATTTGGACGGCGATGAGATTTTGCGGAATTTCCAAATACTGGGCTTCCGTCTGCATCGCTCTCTGCAGGAAGCAGGTTGGCAAAGCCTTTGCTTGCAATTGCAGGCCTGACCCACTGGAACTACTACTACCGAACGCTACCAACTGACTTTGCTCGCACTCCGCTCATGAAAGTTCGACTGCTGATAACCGGGTTGCTGCTGTGCCTGGGCATCTCGGCCTCCTGGGCCCAGACTACCACGCCTACCGACTCCGGCAAGAAGGTCAGCCCCTTCAACCTGCCGCTGCCCAACACGCCCAAGGAGTTTGCACTGGGGGTAAACAGCCGTTTCGAGCGGCTGGGCAAGCCAGAAGGTACTGCCATCAACTATCGCTTCGTCAACGCCTGGAACGACAAGCGTTTTACTGACCCCGACCTGGTAAGGCTGGCCAATCAGGTGAACCGTATGATGGAAAAAGGGCTGGAGTTTTACCCCCACGTTGCTACCTATCTGAGCCTGGTAGAGCGGATTTCAGCCAAAGGAGCCCACATGATGCTCCCGATACCTGAGGTGTTGCGGTTTGTAGACACGGCCTTTGTTCGCCTTTCACCACAGGAGCTGGCGTCGGTATTGGCCCGCATGGATCTCATCGCCACCAATGGCCGCTATGACCGCGGTAAGGGCTCGGCTTATCATTTCCGCTTCGAGAAACTCTATGGCAACCTCACCTGGGATGCCGCGTTCGATACCACCATGCAGGTGTGGAACCGATATCCCAGCCTTAAGATGAAGAATGCCTATTTCAGTCTGGTAAACGGTGCAGACTCTACCGCCATAGATGAAACCACGGGTTCGCTTGACTTGCTGCGTGGAGTGCTCTACGGGCAAGCTGCGCGTTACAATTATGTACGCCTGGGTCGCCAGCCCGATGAAATGTACGTTCGGATGTTCCGTTTCCGGGCATACATCGACAGTATGGGTTTTTCTTCCGACAGCTGCGTGTTGGTCTATCCCAAGCTGTCGACCACTCCAGTGCCAGGCACCTTTGAAGACGAGATCGAGCACGTGACCGACATCAACAAGGCCACGCAGCCGGTGTTCCGTTCGCGCAACATGAACCACGAGCTCAAAGACGTGCAGCGCGGCATCGACTTTACGGGCGGCTTCACCATGCGGGGGCTTCGTATTCTGGGCTATGGTACCAAAACCAACCCGGCGGCGCTGTTCGTTAAGCGGGGGCAGGATCGTATTCTGCGCATGCAGGCCACTGAGATTGATCTTTCGGCGCGCCCACTGCGCAACACCCGCAACCGCGTGACCATCTATTTACCCGACGGCGATACGCTCTATCACCCGTCGATGGACTTCACCTACCTGCCCGACAAGCCCGAGCTGCTCCTTACCAAGGACATCAAGGACCCCTTCTATCGTCAGGCCATGACCAGCAGTTTCCACCGCTATGGCTTCTATTTTGAGGCCCTGCGCTGGAACCCCGAACAGGACACCATGGTGCTGTCGGCGTTTGTGGACCAGGCCGACCGCATTGGTCTGGTGGAGAGCTACGACTATTTCCTGCAGAACCGCTTCATGCAGTTTAACGGCGTGCTGCCCTTCAACCCAATGGGCATCATTGGCCGCTATGCCGACGAGATGTACAAGCTTTGGGCCAAGCGCGCCAAAGCCGAACGTGACGCGAAACGCCGTGAGGAAGAAGCCAAGAAGGCTGCCGAGGAAGAAGCCGAGATGTTTGGCTGGGGTACCAGTACTCCCACCGATGCGGGCAGTACGGGCCTGGCGGGCTGGGAAGACGCTGGCGCGTCGGCGGAGGCCGTCACCAGCTGGGATGGCAGTGTGGAAGGAGCCACCAATCCTGGCGAGGAAAAGGCGCCTGTTGGCTTTGGTGAAATCGTGAATCCCTATCGCGATGGCATTTACCTGGACGAAATCCTGAAAGCCTACAAGCTGAGCAAGTGGATGCAGGGCTTCAAGGAAGCCGTATACAATATGTGGGCCGCAGGGTATGTAGACTACGACCAGGCGGCAGGCAAGCTGGTGGTGAAGCCCAAGCTGGTGCGCTGGACCCGCGCCGCCAGCAAGCGCAAAGACTACGATGTCCTGCAGCTGATCTCCAAAACCAGCCGCCCCGACAACGCCGACCTGAACTTCCGTACCAAGTTGATGCGTGTGAACGGCGTAGAGGCCTTTACACTCTCCGACTCGCAGAAGGTGATAGTACGGCCACAGGACGGCTCGGTACTGGTGGAGAAAAACCGCGACCTGCGTTTCGGTGGTCTGGTGTATGCCGGTAAAGTGAACCTCTACGGCCGCGGGCTGGACAAATTCATCTTCGACTACGACAAATTCTACATTCAGGCACTGCAACTGGACAGCGTGAAGTTTGCCCCGCGCCGCGATCAGGGCTTTGATCCACGTGCCAATCCTCGCCTCACCAAGGCACTGGAACAGTTGAAGATCGAAGGTGTAGTAGGTGCCATCTACATCAACAAACCAAACAACAAATCGGGCACCAAGCGGGTACGTGGCTATCCGGTTTTCGATTGCTATACCACCTCCTATGTGTTCTGGAGCAACCCCTCTGTGCAGAAGGGTGTATACAAGCGTGGCAAGCTCAATTTCGCGCTCGACCCCTTCCTGCTCGACAGTCTGGAGAACTTCCGCATTGAGAATCTGCAGTTTCAGGGCGAGTTTTACGCGGGCGATATTGTGCCAGCCTTCCGCGACACCCTGAAGCCAGTATCGGACAACACCTATGGTGTGCGCGAAATATTCGCAGAGGGTATTGCCCTGTATGGCGGCAAGGGTAAGTTCTACAACGAACTGCAGATGGACGGCTATGGCCTGCATGGCCGTGGCAGGGTAGATTTCCTCGTGACCCGCGCCGAGTCAGATACCTTCCTCTTCCACCCCGATTCAGTGATGGCCCAGCTGACAGCCTTTGAGGCGGTGGAGGGAAATTTCGAAGGCGTGTATTTCCCGCCGATGCAGGGCAAAAATCTGAAATACAAGTGGTACCCGCGTAAGGGCGTGCTGGAAATAGAAACCCCTGCCGATGAACCACTGGCACTGCACAATGGCAACGCCACCCTGGCGGGCAAAGTGAGCTTCTCTGCAAAAGGCGCCTGGGGCTCTGGGCTGTTGGTGTCGGGGCAGGCGCAGGTAGAGGGCGACAGCATCAACCTTTCTGACCTTCGTATTAATGCGCGGGGTTCAACCTTCCGTATCGCCAACCTGGCCGACAGCACCAAGTTCGATTTCGTGGCCACCGGCGTAGACGTCACCAGCGATGTGCGCGCCCGCACGGCCATCTTCAACACCTCAGAGCCTGGCCGCCTGCTGCTCGACTTCCCGCTGCATGGCTACAAAACCTCGCTGGCTGAAGGACGCTATGACGAGAAAAAGCAGGAAGTGGTACTAAAGGCCCGCTATCCGGATGCCGCGCTCAACCTCTGGGAAAGCACTCTGGCCGATCAGCACCGTCTGCGTTTTGCCGCGCAGGGTGCTACCTACAACCTCAGCGAGCGCCGTATCAAGATCACAGGCGTTGATTCCATCCATGTAGCCGACGCCTCCATCTTCCCGAACGAGCGCCGTGTCGTAGTGGATGCCAAAGGCAAGGTAGAGCATCTGGAGAAGGCCCGCATCGTGGCCGACACCGTGAAGAAGTATCATACCATTGTGGACGCCGAGGTAGACATTCTGCATCGCTACGACTACAAGGCAACCGGCATATATCCGTACAGGACCTTCGGTGTGCCCGAGCAGCGCATCGAGTTCACAACCATTCGTGTATTGGGCGACACCACCACCTGGGCGCGTGGCACCATCCGCACCGAGCAGGAGTTTCTCATCACCGACCGTATCTACTTCCGCGACACCGTGGAGCTCCGGGCGCCGAAACGATTCCTGCAGTTTGGTGGCGAGGTGAAGATCCAGTCAGAGAAGCCCTTCTTCGCCGACTCTTGGTTTGCTTTCCGCGACACCTTCGTAAACCCCGACACAGTGTTTGTGCCCATCCGCGACCCACGCAACAAGCGCACGCGCCAGCAGCTCACTATCGGCCTGCACTATCAGCCTTCACGTCGCCTGTTCTACACCAGCTTCTTCCAGGAGCGCAAGGATGGCAAGCGCGACAAGGACGTGATTCTGGCCGAAGGTGGCCTTACCTACGACCGCCAGAGCCAGGAGTTCCGTGTGGGCCCACAGCTGAAGATTTCCGGCGAGCGCTATCGAGGCGGCATCGTCAGTTACGACGACAAACTGTCGATCACCACGGCGCGGGGACTCTTCAATGGACCGTTCTTCTTCCCTGAGGGCTCGGCGCAGGTGCAGGCCAGCGGCAGTTGGCGCGACGACGGCAACAGCGGCAAGGTGCTTACGCGCCTGATGTTGAAGCTTGATTTCCCGGCCATGCCCGACGACGCCCTTGAGGACCTGGGCAACAAGTTCAACCTCTACACCATGGCCAGCAGTGATATCAACCTTGCCGATCCTGCGCTGATTGAGGCCATCTCCGAGTTTCTGGATGCCGGAAGCATAGATGGCAGCGAACCCAATACGCAGTCTTTCAAGAAGCAGGCTGAGACCGCTGCTTTGCCCGCCAGCGTGAAAACCACGCGGGAGATTCCGGCAACCATGCTGCTGTCTGATGTAAGGTTCAACTACAACGATTCCATCCGCGGCTTCTGGAGCAGCATGCCTATTGGCCTGATGAGCATTGGCGGCCGCCAGTTGAACAAAGTGGTAGATGCGCGTATAGAGTATCGGATGAGCCGGGTGCTGCCCGACGGAACTCCCACCACCGACACGCTTCGCGTCTATCTCCAGACCGACGACGTGTCGTGGGTATACTTCGAGGTGCGGGGCTCGGAACTGCGCACCGTCGGCTCGGAGGCCAGCTACAATCGCATGGTAGAAGCGGCCATTGCCAAAGGCGACAAAAAGCGTAGTGACCCCAAGGTACCCGTCATGACGCTTGTGAAACTGGAGGAAGAGGAGAAAGTGCGCTTCCTGCGCCGCTTCTCACGCTATCTGCTATCGAATTAGCGTACACCCCTTCAGGCCCGCAGCTGATTTTTTGCAGCCAAAGGCCTGCCGGGGTGCATCCGCTGTGCCTTTGCTGTATCTTTCCACCGCTAACCGTTTCCTACCGCCACACGCACCCGTGAAACCAACGCTGCATTTCCTCGGCACAGGCGGCGCCTTCGACATCGAGGCGGGCAACTCGGCAGCTATCGTTACCCTCAAGGGCCGGAAGCTGCTGGTGGACTGTGGCAATACGGTGTACCTGCGGCTGCGCCAGCTGAATCTGGTAGATGAAATCGATGCGGTGCTGATTACCCACCTGCACGACGACCATGCCGGCAGCCTCAGTACGCTGCTGTTTCATCGGCACTTCTTCACCCCCGACCGTAAACTGACGCTACTGGTGCCAGATGCCGAGTTTCAGCAGGAACTGGACCAGTTCCTGGCGAACATGATGCAGCATCCCAGCCGGTATTTCAACTATGCCGACATGAGCGGCTGGAATGGACTCTCCAGCATCAACACCACAGGCTATCACGTGGAGGGAATGACCTCCTATGCCTATGCGTTTGCGGATGCCGCCTACCCGAAAGACACGATCGTGTTCTCTGGCGACTTAGGCGACCCTGACTTTCTCTTCCGGATTATGGACAAGTGGCCCCAAAAGCCAGGAGTTGTTTTCCACGACATCAGTCTTTTCCCCAACATACAGCCGCATGCCTTCTACGGGGATGTGGCACCGTATCTGGATCGCTATAATGTGGTAGGTTATCACCATGACCATCGCTTCAATTCTGAAGAAAACAGCATTCCATTGGCCGCTTTGAACCCTGACTATCTGCTTTAGCCAATGGGACAATTGTTTTCGCCGTATCTTTGACCCAAACGCGGGAGTCTCGCCTCCTCCGGAACCGCGGACACCGAAGCCTAGCCATTTTCCTGACGTGCCCCATCCCTCAACAGCAGAGCCAGTGAAACCCGCATCTCGCCAGGCACCCACCCTGCTGGATACCAGCGAGTTTGTGAAGTCGCCCCTCAAGCGGTCACTCTATGGCCTCGTGCAGCCTACCATCGAGGCGCTACTGGGCATCAACAAGCTGAACTGGATATACAAGAATACGCACGGCATCGAAGATCCGGCCAAGTTCTGCGAAAAGGCGCTCCAGCTCATGGATGTCAAGTTTGACATTCCTGAAGAGGCTGTTGAGCGGCTGAAGAAAGTAGAGGGGCCGCTGGTGCTGGTATCCAACCACCCTTTCGGGGGTATTGAGGCGCTGGTACTCATCATTCTGATGAAGCAGATCAGGCCCGACTTCAAGGTGATGGCCAACTTCATGCTTGGCCGCATCAAGGAGCTGACGCCCTATTTCATAACGGTTGACCCCTTCGGTGGTGGTGACGCCAAGCGTTTCAACGCAGGCCCCATGAAGGAGTCGCTCAAATACCTGCGCGAGGGCGGTTTTCTGGGAGTGTTTCCTTCGGGCGAAGTGGCTGCACTCAACGCCAAGACCCGCAAGATTACCGAGCCGGAATGGAATCCCAACATTGCCCGGCTTATCCAAAAGACTGGCGCCACGGTAGTCCCCGTGTTCTTCCGTGGGCACAACAGTCTGTTGTTTCAGATAGCTTCGCTCATTAACCCGAAGCTGCGAACCTCGCTGCTCATCCGCGAGTTCGTCAACAAAGACGACCGAAGCATTCAGTTTGAGGTTGGCAGCATCATCACACCCGATAAAGTAAAGCAGTACGAGTCGGCTGAGACACTGATGGCGCATCTGCGCAGTAAGTGCTATATTCTGGGTTCACGACTGAATCAGTCGAAACTCAAGTTCAAGCCCATCAAGAATATCCTTAAGGTGCCTACTCCCTTCGAGCCCATCATCGAGCCCGTTGATCCCCGCCTGTTGGTGGAGGAAATTGCTGCGGCGGGGGCTGAGGCTATTCTCTTTGCCCAGAAGGATATTGATGTGCTGCACATTCATGGGAATGACCAGCCAAACATTCTGCGCGAGTTGGGTCGTCTGCGCGAAATTACCTTCCGCGAAGTAGGTGAGGGAACTGGCAAGGCATACGATGTAGACCGTTTCGACAATTGGTACGAGCATATCGTGCTCTGGAACCGCGAGAAGCAGGAGATCGTAGGCGCCTACCGCATGGGCCGCGCCGATAAGATTCTGGAGGAAAAGGGCCAGGAAGGCCTCTACACCAATACGCTCTTTCACATCCATCCGCAGCTTTTCCGGCAGATGGACAAATCGCTGGAGCTGGGGCGTTCTTTCGTGCGCAAGGAATACCAGCGCAGCTATGCGCCGCTGCTTCTGCTCTGGACCGGTATAGGGCAGTTCATTGTGCGCCGCCCACAATATCATTCACTCTTTGGGCCAGTGTCCATCTCGGGCGATTTCCAGACCACGAGCAAAGACCTGATGGTGAAGTTCCTTTTTGAGAACAAGTTCGCTGAAGATCTTAAGCACCTGGTCAAACCCCGCAATCCTTATCCGTTCGATCCGCAGAAGAATGTAGAGTTCTACAACTCGTTCAGCATTAAGAGCCTGAACGATGTGCAGGACCTCATTAGTGAAATCGAGACCACCGACATGAAGGTGCCCGTGCTGCTGCGTCATTATTTGAACATGGGCGGCAAGATTCTGGCCTTCAACGTCGACCCCGATTTTTCTGACGTGCTCGACGGCCTCATTTACATTGACCTGCGCCAGACCAAGCCTGATATCCTGCGCAAGTACATGACCCCTGAGGGCTTTGAGGTGTTCACAAAGGAGCACGCGATTGAAGCATAAAGGCTTTATTTTCAGCTGATTAAATTTTTTTTGAGGGAGTGCATTAAACGGGAGGGTCATGGGGACATCCTATCCCTACAATCCTCAATTCTCTCTCCCGTATGAAATCACGTATTCTGTTACTCGCCCCGCTGGCTGTTGGGCTACTCGCATTCTCGGCCTGCAACAAGGAAGAATCACCTGAGCCCCAGAGCATCGACACGCTGGAGTATCGTACTGCCGATAACTTCTCTACCGATGCCATCGAAATTGCGGAGGCTGAATCCAATGTCAGTGGCAGCCAGAAGACCGATGGCCGCCTGGGGGTATGCGCTATTGCCCGCGTTCGCAAAGACACCACAGAGGGTGGGGTGGTATATCGACTGGTGCGTATCCGCTTCAATCCTGATGTCATTTGTGCCGACGGCAAGCGCCGTGGCGGGGCCATCGTCATCAAGTGGGCCAAAGCGGCCAGCGACTCACTCTATGGTGCTGTAAAGACCGTGCGTACCGAAAGTTATCAGGTGAACCGTATTCGGGTAAACTTCGAAGGTACCATCACCTTTACGGTGCCTGTAGGTGGCAACCCTACCCGCCGTGTGGTTACTGCAGGGAACCTGGTGTTTGAAGACAACACCACTTCTTCCTGGAGTTCGGACCGCACCTGGACTTGGACCGAAGGCTGGACCCCCGGCACCTGGGACCCCAGCGACGACAAGTTCTCCCTCACGGGCACCTGGACAGGTGTCAACCGCCTGGGCCGAACCTTCACCGCCAATATTATCTCGGCGCTGGTGTACGACCGCTCCTGTGATGTCAACCGTGGTACGTTCCCAGTGCAGGGCGTCCTCCGCATCACCCGCTCAGGCAAGCCCGACCGCACCATTGACTATGGTACCGGCGCCTGCGACAATACGGCTACTGTTACCATCAACGGCCAAACCACCACGCTGTAACAGCCTACTGTTTCTTCATCCGATTGTAGTTGCTGGAAGAAAGCCCGCCTTGTGCGGGCTTTCCCGGTTTTCAGGCTTGCGGCAATAGCAGAAAGAGAAGGCAGAGACACACCGCCGACAGCAGGTTCAGCCGCGACGAGTGCCGGAAACTGGCCTCCTCTGGATGATTCCAGGCCTTCCAGGCCCAGTACAGGAAATAGCCAGTGACTGGCAGGGTGCCTGCGGCGAACAGAAACCAGTGCTGTGGCAGCGCCAATTGGCGGAAGTAAAGAAACAGCACGGCCATGCCCAGGGAGAAAACCATGCCAGTAAATACAAATGTGCCCCGCACTCCCAACAGCAGACTCAAAGTGCGGTCGCCGCGCTGGCGGTCTTCGGCATGCTGGAAGATCTGCGTGGTAGGGTAGAGGGCACCCACCAGCAGGGTGGCTGCCAGCATACCCAGCAGGTCCAGCGAGGTGGTAAACTGGTGTGGATACATCCCGGCCACAGACTGCCCCACCAGCCAGAAGGTGTAGCCACCCTGAAACAGCGCCACCACACTGCTGCTCAGGACTGGATATTTCTTCAGCCGGATGCCGTGCCAGCTGTAGGCTTTGCTCACGCCAATGTAGATGGCCACCAGCAGGCTGAAGCGCCACCCCGCCGGACTGGCAAATGCAGCCAGCACCAATGCCAGGGCATCCATCAGCAGCGTAAGCCGGTACAGGCCCACGCTGGCCTTTGGCGGCTTTTCCAGCGCACCGATGGGCCCTTCGTCCTGGTCCATATAGCTGTTGTAGGCATTGCTGGCAGGGTACACCAGCAGGTGCAGCAGCACAAACATCAGCCAGAGGTTATGCCAGTCGGTCTGAAAGCGATAGGCTGCAACATGCCAACAGGCAAACAGGAAAATAGGCAGCAGAAACAGTGAAAAAGGCAGGCGCAGCAACAGCAGATTGTCGCGCGTGAAAAGCGCCTTGGAGGCATTGGGGAGGGGCATGTGGAAACTTACAAAAAAGGGGAGGCCGGGGTGTCGGCGGCCTGACAAACCTTTTAGGCAGAGCGTTGGTTTCTACCTGTAAATTGAGGCACACCCTCCGCCCTAATGTCTGTTACGCCCACCCTGCTGGCCATAGGCACTGCCCTGCCAGCCCACTGTATTCCTCAAAGCCACATAGCCGCGTTCATGGCCAGGGCACTGGGGCTGGAGGCCGGGCGCAGCGCCAGCCTTGAGCGGGTGTATGCCCAGTCGGGCATAGCCCAGCGCTACACCGTTTTGGAAGACTATCTGCGCCAGCAGGGCGATTATACCTTCTATCCCAACACCCCCAACCTGCAACCCGCGCCAGGCACCGCCGCGCGTATGGCGCTGTTTCGGCAGCATGCTCCGGCACTTGGCGCCGAGGCGTCGCAGCAGGCGGCAATGCAGCTTATTGGGTTTCAGTGGGCCGATGTCACCCATCTGGTAGTGGTAAGCTGCACGGGTATGTATGCCCCAGGCCTCGACTTGGACCTGATAAACTCTCTGGGGCTGCGGCAGGACGTGCTGCGCACTGGCATACACTTCATGGGTTGCTACGCCGCCTTCAACGCCCTGCGGGTGGCGCATGATGCAGTAAAGGCCTCGCCTGAAGCGGTGGTGCTGGTGGTTTCGGTAGAGCTCTGCACCCTGCACTTCCAGAATCTGCCCGACAGTGACAACCTGACCTCCAATGCCATTTTCGGCGACGGCGCTGCCGCCTGTGTAGTTGCTGCCGCAGGACGATATGACAAAACAGAAGATGCACCCTCCTTGGTTTTGGAGGGTTTCCGGTCGGGTGTAGAGGCCAGCGGGCGCGCCGAAATGGCCTGGCATGTGGGCGATACCGGCTTTGAGATACGCCTGTCCAGCTATGTGCCCAAGCTGGTGGAAGAAGGGATAGCAGCGCTGCTGGCCCCGCTTGGCGGCACGCCGGACACGCTGTATGCCGTGCACCCCGGTGGTGTGCGCATTCTGCAGGCCGTTCAACGCGCCCTGGCCCTGCCCGAAGACACACTGGCCCACAGCTATGCAGCACTGAATGCACATGGTAACCTGTCCAGCGCTACCATTCTGTTTGTGCTGAAGCGCATGCTGGCCGATACCAGCCTGGCCCAGAATGGCCGTCCGTTGTTGGCCTGTGCCTTTGGCCCCGGCCTGACCATGGAAGCCCTGGCGGGCCGCATCGCCAGGTAAAAGGGGTAACTTGCCCGCATGATAGCCAACCCCTGGATCAACCTGATGATTGCCGCTCTGTGCGAGGTAGGCTGGGCCATTGGGCTGAAGTATACCGACGGTCTTTCCAAACCTGTTCCCAGCGCCGTTACAATCGTACTGATGCTGGCCAGTTTCTGGTTTCTGGCGCAGGCCACCCGCGAGTTACCCATTGGCACTGCCTATGGCATCTGGACAGGCATTGGCGCTGCGGGCACAGTGATTCTGGGTATTTTCCTTTTCAATGAACCCCGCAGCGCTCTTCGGCTCCTGTTTCTGGCCGGTCTGGTTGTCTGTGTGGTGGGCCTGAAACTGACTTCGAAATAATCCCGTATGTCTGACCTGGTAAAACCCTGGCAGTTGCTGGCCTCGCGCTACGACGTGGTAGACCCCTGGGTGAAAGTGCGCGCCGACCGCGTGCTGCTGCCCAATGGCCGTGTCATAGACCCATACTACATTCACGAGTATCCCAACTGGGCCAACGTGCTGCCCGTTACGGCTGATGGCAAGGCCATCCTCATCCGGCAGTACAGGCACGGCTTGCAGGACATTCATCTGGAACTACCCTGTGGGGTGCTGGACCCCACCGATCCAGATCCGGCGTTCGGTGCGGCCCGTGAGCTGAAAGAGGAGACCGGCTATGCCTCTGACGCTCCGCTGGAGCAGTTGTGCTGTATCAGCCCTAACCCAGCCAACCACACCAACCTGTGCTGGGGTTTTCTGGCGCGGAACGTGCGGCAGGTGTCGGCGCAGGACCTCGACTCAGGCGAGCAGATAGAGGTAGTACCCGTGCCACTGGCCGAACTGCCCGGCCTCATCGAAAGCGGAGCCATTATGCAGGCGCTGCACGCCACCACCATTCTGCTGGGGCTGCGCAAGCTGGGCCTATGAGGAACTAGCGTCTCCGTACCATGCGCACCGCCACATAGGCGGCAGCGGTTACGATGCCGGCAATGATCAACAGAATGCCTACCATGTTGGCGATCAGTTAGGGTTGAGGATGACGGGAGCGCCACGGCCATTCATGATAATGACCTTGGCGTTGGGGCTCTGTGCCAGTTCCTTTTGCGCCTGAATCTGCTCGTATTGCAGCAGCCGGTCGTTCAGCGAGCTGCCCAGAATGCGCTGAGCATCGGCTCGGCCCTGGGCTTCCACACGTTTGCGTTCGGCCTCCTGACGCTCTTTCTGCAGCACAAACTCCATTTTCTGGGCTTCCTGCTCAGCGTTGATTTTACTCTCGATTGTAGCTTTTACACTGGCGGGCAGGGTGATGTTGCGCACCAGCAGCTGCTCCAGTTGCAGGCCACGGGACGCAAAGTCATCGGAGATGGTTTTGAAGATGCGCGCCTGAAACTCATCGCGCTTGGTGCTGTAGAGCGAGATGGCGTCGTAATACACGGCATTGTCACGGATCTTGGTGCGGCTGATGGGACGCACGATAACGCCCTTGTAGTCAGGGCCTATCTCACGCAGAATACGGGGTGCCTCGGGAGGCATCACGCGGTACAGGACTGTCAGGTCGATGATGACTTCCAGGCCATCAGCCGTGAGCACGCGGATGGCATCGTCGCCCTCGTTGTCGCCTTCGGTGTGTGCCGAAGACATCGTGTAGTTCTGCGTTTTCACGTCATAGGTGATGATTTCGGCTAGTGGGTTCACAAAGTGAAGCCCCTCGGTAAGTACTTCATTATCCACTTTCCCGAAGAGTTTTTTCACCCCGACTTCGCCGGACTCCACCACTACTACCAGCCCGAAAACGAAGGCCAAAGCTGCCACCGTGAGGCCAATGGAAAACAGCGCCACGCCTGCGCTGCCTTTGTTGCTGCCTTGCCCGGCCTTGCGGATGATGAAGCCCACCAGCGCCGCGAACAGCCCCACAAAAATGAAGAAAAACGACATGAGAGACAGAGAGTTGGAGTATGGAACAGTAGCAGAAAGATAGCGGGAAAATACCAGTGTGTGTAGCTTTGGGTATGCCAACCCTACATGCAGTACACGTAACAACGCCAGCCGAGCTGCGCCTGGCACAGGATATCCGTTTCAAGGTGTTTGTTGACGAGCAGCAGGTGCCTGCCGAAGAAGAGCTGGAGTACGAGGATGAGTCGCGCCACTTTCTGGTGTTTGCAGATGGCATTCCGGTAGCTACGGCCCGCTGGCGTCGTACCGCCGAAGGCAAAGCCAAGATCGAACGTTGCGCTACACTGGAAATGGCGCGTGGCACTGGTGCGGGCCGCGCTGCAGTGCAGGCTGCCATTGCAGACATTCCGCTGGAACTGCCCATTTACCTCCATGCCCAGACCTCGGCCAAAGGCTTCTACGACAAACTGGGCTTCATGCCCGAAGGCGATTTGTTCCATGAAGCCGGGATTGAGCATATTCGTATGACATTGAAGCGCTCGTAAGCGCCCCTGACGCTGTTCTGACTAAACCCAACTCAACCCCATGAAAGCACTCCTGATGGCCACCCTGCTCCTGCTTACCACCGCAGGCATGGCACGTGCCCAGTTCCTGGCCTCTCTGGACGAAGACCGGAAGCTTGGTGCACAGGTCGAGGCCGAAATTCTGGCCAACCCCAAAGAGTACCCAGTTCTGGACGAAAGGCAGTATCCCGAAGCCTATCAGTATCTCTGGAGTATCGTCAACCGCATGCTGCAATCGGGCAAGGTGAAGTATGCCAAGGACTTCCAGTGGTCCATCAAGATCATCAACAAGGACGTGAAGAACGCTTTCTGTGCCCCCGGTGGCAAAATTTACGTTTACACCGGCCTGATCCGCATGCTTGAGTTCGAAAGTGAACTGGCAGGCATTCTGGGGCACGAGATTGCCCATGCCGACCTCCGCCACACCGCGCGGGCTATGCGCAACTCCCAGTTCATGCAAATTGGCATTGGCCTACTGGGTAGCCGTACGGGGCAGGTGGGGCAGATGGTGGCCAATGTTGCGGGCAACCTTGCCAACCTCCGTTTCAGCCGCGACCACGAGCGCGAGGCCGATGCCGCTTCTGTCGACTACCTCTGTGGCACCCCCTATGATGCAGGCTCCTGTGCTTCGTTCTTTGAGCGCCTGAAGGCGCAGGGCGGTGCGGGACAGGGCTGGGCTATTCTCAGCACGCACCCCGATCCCGGCAACCGCATCAATGACATCCGCAACCTGGCCCGGCAGAAGGGCTGCAAGGGGCAACCCTTTGGCAAAGAGGCGTATACGCGCTTCAAAAACCTGCTGCCGTTTGAGTATGCTGGCTGACCCTTTTGCCTGAACATACAACGGGCCGCTCGGTGAGAGTGGCCCGTGCTGTTTTAGAGATAAGCGGGTTACTGCATGGCGGCCATTTCGGCAGCGGTCAGCAGTTGGGCGTTGAAGGGCAGGCGTACGGTGAAGCAGGTGCGGCCCGGCTCGCTTTCCACCGAGATTTCGCCCCGGTGGCGCACGATGATTTTCTTGACAAGGCTGAGACCCAGTCCCGTACCCTCGCCGCGCTTCTTGGTGGTGAAGAAGGCATCGAAGATGCGGGGCACCACTTCGGGGGGAATACCGCTGCCACTGTCGATGACCTGCACCACGGCGTGGTTGTTTTCCTCAAACAGCCTTACCTGCAGGGCGCCTTCGTAGTTCATGGCCTGTAGGGCGTTGTGCACCAGGTTGGTCCAGATCTGGCCCAGCTCGTCGGGGTGACCCATGATCTGGGGTATCGGCTGGTAGTCGAGCTCCAGCTTTACGGTGTACTTGATCTTGTTGGTGAACAGCGTGATGATGGTGTCGATGTTCTCCTGAAGGTCAATGGGCACTGCCGATTCGTCGCTGTGGCCGTGCGAATAGTTTTTGAGCGCGTAAACAATCTTCTTGGTCTTGTCTACGGCCATGCCGATGTTGTCTATGTTGATACGGAGCTGGCCAATACGATACACCAGGTCTATCACCAGTTCGCGGTGGCTACCCTTCAGCAGGGGTAGGTAGGGCTGATAGTCTTCCAGAAAGCCAGCCTCCACCAGACGACGGGCGGTGTCTTCGGCTTCCTCCACGCCCTCTGCTTCGAGGTCGCGGGTGAGTGCGCGGCGCAGTTTGCGCTCTTCGGTGCTGCCCAGCTGGCGGGTGTTCTGACTCACGATGTCCAGCAGCTTCAGAAACAGGGCGCGGTCGGGTGGGGCCAGTGCCGTAAGCAGCACAGGTAGGCCGTGCACCATCGGCATCAGCAGGTCCGACATGTTTTCGCCACTGGCTTTGATGGCTCCGATGGGCGTATTGATTTCGTGGGCAATGCCTGCAATGAGCTGGCCCAGCGTAGCCATTTTCTCGCTCTGCACCAGTTGGCTTTGGGTGCTGGTAAGCTCCTGTGTGCGGGCTTCCACCATGTCTTCCAGGTTCTCGTTCATCTGGCGCAGGCGTTCTTCGCTTTCGCGCAGGCGCAGCTGGGCACGCTCCATCTCCTGCTGGGCGGCAGCCATTTTCTCCAGCTGCACACTCAGCTGGGCTTCGCGGTCTTCCAGCAGGGCGGTTTTGGCCTGGGTTTCGTCCAGCAGTTTCTTCACCTGCAGCTGTGCTTTGATGGCTACCAGTTGGCTGGCTACAGCACCGGCGGCTCGCGACAGGAATTCCAGACGGCTATCGGGCAGGGGAGTTACGGCTACTGTTTCCATAAGGCCCAGGAAGTGACCTTCGTGAATCAGCGGTTGCACAAACAGGTCTTTGGCATCCAGTGTGCCTGAAGCCAGCCAGATCATCCTGCCGGTTTCCGAACCCTGCCCCAGTCGCAAGGGCTTGCGCTGCCGCGCCACCTGCCCCAGTATGCCGTCGTTGCGGCTGATGTTCAGTGTCTGCGCTGCATAACTGGGCAGGCCATAGGAGCCGCCCAGTTGAAGTTTGTCTTTTGCCGCACCATTGCCGTAAAACTCACTGCCCAGATACAGCGCTGCCTGGGCGCAGCCTGCATACTCACACACAGCTTGTAACACCCGGTTAGCCCATACGCGGGCTTCTTCGTCCTGCCAGCGCATGGCGTCGGCCAGTTGTGCCATGCCCGCATCGATGTAGCGGTTACCCTCGAGCAGGGCCCGCTGCGAATGGGCTTCGGCCAGAGCTTCCTTCAGTCGGCTTTCATTTTGGCTCAGAATGCGGGTTTGAGCTTCCAGCGCCTGCTGATTCTGTTCGCGTTCCTGCTCTCGCAAGCGCAGACGTGCGTTCGCTTCCTCCATTTCAGATGCCTGTGCCTGGAGTTTCAGTTGACTCTTTTCCAGCTCAAGCGTCTTCTCCCGTTCCTTGTTCAGCATACGCTGGACAAGGCCGGTCAGCATGTTGTTGTTCAGCCTGAAAATGGTGGCGACGGCCAGCAGCGACACCCCTACCGAAAAGGGCGTGATATACTTCAGTTGGCTGGGGTCTACATCGTAGAACACCGGGATGTTGTGCCAGTGCATCATTACCACCATGTAGGTGGCCAGCACAATGAGAATGGACAGGAAAAAGTGGACGGTTTCGCGGCTGTGCCATACGATGACAGGCAGCAGAACCACGGTGTAGAAATACAGGGGCAGTGAAGTGACGCTGCCCATTGTGACGGAGACAACTGCTACTTCTGCTGTACTGTTGAGAATCAGCGTCCAGCGCATGGCTGTATACTGACGCCAGCGGCTGAGCAGTGGGGCTGCCAGCCAGATGACAATCATGGGAGTGGAAACCACTGCAAATGCCGAGATGCCCACCATTGCATAAAACAGCATATGCAACATCGTGAGTCCGGCAGTGGCATACGCCACCTGATGCGCCAAGATGACCCGCAGCCGCAGGCCAGGGTCGGAGATATCCTGAGTGCCCGCCTTGAAGATGCGGGCGAATAGAGAGTCGCGTTTGCGGGCAGTGGCCGGAGAGGCATTCATACGTATGAAAGTTACGCAGGAGCGCCTGAAAGCTGCCAGCCTAAAACGGCTAAACTTTACACGTCAACCCAATCATTTCCCATTCTCCAGCGTGTGAGGCGCCAGTATCTCATAGACGCTGGCGCGAATGGTCTGGCAGATGGTATCCAGAGGAATGTCATTGTTGTCGGTGCCGAAGGGCTCTTCGATTTCTTCGGAAATGAGCTCCAAGCCTGTCATGGCGTAGAACACCAGCATACAGGCGGGGATGGCATAGTAGTGGAATTCGCGCACCAGCCCGAGCGGCAGGGTCAGCACAAACACAAGGATGAACATTTTGAGGTGCTGGGCATAGGCCCTCGGCATGGGTGATTTCTTGATGCGCTCGCAGGCACCTGCGATGTTCGTGAACTCGTTTAGGTTGGTGTCCAGCATCAGTGTCTGCTCGGGCATCAGGCGTTTGTCGCGCGCCAGGTCGTTGAGGTTTTCATAGAGAATGACAGCAACGCGATTGGGCAGGTGATGGGCATGGCGCAGTTCGTCGATGGTTACCTGATTTAGGTCGGTCAAGGCCTCGGCAGTAGGGTGCCCCCGCAGGTGGTCGCGCAGGGCAATGGCATAGCTGCTGATGAGTGCGGCGTAGTCCTGCCGTTCGTCCATACGGTCATGGCCCAGATAGGTGGCGATTTTCAGTGCCAGGTTACGGCTGTTGTTCACCAGACCACCCCACATCTTGCGGCCTTCCCACCAGCGGTCGTAGGCAGTGTTGGTGCGAATTACCAGCAGCAGACCCAGTGTCATGCCCAGGATGCTGTGAAGGGCAGTGGAGACTGTAGGTATTGAGTGCAGCTGCTCTTCAAACACCCACACGATGAGCCAGGTGTAGAGGCCCACCAGCAACATGCTGCCGCCCAATGCTTTGAACGTGTCGTTGCGGTGCAGTTCGAAAACGAAGGAGAACCAGTTTCGCCGCTCGAAACTGAGAAAGGATTCAGGCCGCAGGATTTTCGTGGGCCGGAAAGAGAAATGACGCAAGGGCAGCAGAAGAGAAGAAGTGCGCTGCAAAAGTAACATCTGGCGGCAGTCCGTGCTTGGGCGTATGCTGGGCTAGGCGTTTTCCGTTACCTTTGAAAGGTAATCTTATCTATTGTCATGCAACTGCAGCGGATTCGTCTGGGCCTCGTGGCCATGTTCAGTCTGGTGATGTCGCTGGGAGCGTATGCTCAGGAGAACCTGGACATAACTGCCGCCAAGGCCGACCCCATCACCCGCATCTTCGACGACAACCGTAATACGGTCGCGGGGTACGTGTATTACGTGCTTGAAAAAGAGTCGCGCTGCTGCGGCAACGACGCTATCTACCTGGAAGTCCGCATCCGGCCCGATGGCACAGTAGAGAGCGCCCGCGCACTCACTGGCAGTAACAAGTGTATCCAGAAGTCGGTGGTCGACATCCTGAAAGACATCAAGTGGGAGGCTTCGGGCTTCACACAAACCAAGCCGATTTACTTCGAGATCAAGCCTGCGCTGCGTTGTTCAGGCCCAGATAAGGACAACGAGTACATTCCGCTGACGATCGTAGCCCGTCAGGCCCGCGCTGCTGGCACGGCCATTGCCACTACGGCCCAGCAGCCTGCTGCCGCACAGCCAGTCAGCACGCAGCCTATGACGGTAACGGCACAGCCTGCTGCTGCCAGTCAGCCCGCCACACAGCCAGCAGCCAAGCCTGCACAGACCACCCAGCAGCCTGTAACCACTGCCACCGCCCAGCCCAAGCCCACTACCCAGCCTGCGGAGCAGCCCAAGCCGACCACTCCTGCTACTACACAGCCTGCCGCTACACAGCCAGTTGCCACTACGACCCCTGCTCAGCCACAGCAGAAGCCCGCTGAACAGCCCAAGCCCACAGCTCCCACAACATCTGCTACGCCTGCAACTACTCAGCCGGCAGCTGCCACTACGGCGGCGCGTAGTACTCCTTCTGCACAGACGCCCGCCACCCAGCCCGCCAGTTCGGCTGGCGTTACGGGCAATGTAGCAGTGCCTGCACCCCGGTATGTAAGTGCTGGCGACCGCAAGCCTGATGCCTCGCACCAAGGCAGCAGCGCCAATATGTCGGGTCCACGAGCTACCACGCCTGAGTTTGTAGAAGGCGAAACCATGCTGGCGCTTTACATCAAGCGCGAGTTGCGCAAGGCCAACGCCTGCGGCTTTGCACATGTGTTGGCCGAGGTTACCGTAGAGAAAGATGGCACTGTCAGTTCGGTGCGGGTGTTCCGGGCCAACAGCAAGCAGGTGCTCGATGCCATTTCGCCCATCCTGGCTGGCCTCAAGTATAAGCCCGAGACGCTGGCTTTCCGCCAGAATGTATATATCGAATTCAAGGCCGATGTCGATTGCCCGGGCAACCCCGGTCGCCAGACCAATCTCGACCAGGTGCCCAGTTTCCTCAAGACCGACAACAGCCAGTAGTAGAACGCCGAATGGCCTATTTTGAACCGAACGAGCGGCTGGCGACCATCCTGCGCCAGCCCTCAAAAGTTGTGCTTACCACCCACGTGCGCCCTGATGGTGATGCCGTAGGGTCTACGCTGGGGCTGATGCACTGGCTGCGAGCGCAGGGCCACGATGCCCGGGTTACATTTTCCACGCCAGTACCCGATTACCTGCAATGGATGCCCGGGCTGGAGCATACCCTTGATGCGGAAGCAAATCGTGACGAGTGTCTGGCACTGCTTGCACAAGCCGATGTTGTTGGCTGTCTGGATTATGGTGTGCTGGACCGCGTAGGTGGAGAGCTGGAACCTGCGGTTCGCGCTGCCAAAGCCCGTGGCGCGCTTATACTGCATCTGGATCACCACCTGGACCTCGAAGACTTTGCCGATGTGCTGTGTCGTGATGTGAAGTCCAGCAGCACCTGCGAACTGGTGTACCGGCTCATCCGCACCTATGAACCCGGCTATGTTTTCACAAAGGATGCCGCCACAGCTCTATACACGGGTATCATGACCGATACGGGCTCTTTCCGGTTCGACAGCACCACTCCGGCCGTACACCGTGCCGCAGCCGAACTCATCGACGCTGGTGTGGAAGTAGGCAAAGTGCACCACCGCACCTTCAGCGAGTTCACCGAAATGCGCACCCGTTTTCTGGGCTATTGCCTGAGCGAACGGCTGCGTGTGTTGCCCGAGCTCCGCACGGCCTACATCGTTGTTACCCATGAAGACCACGAGCGGTTTCAGTTGCGTCCTGGCGACACAGAGGGCATCGTTAACTACGCGCTTGGCATCCGTGGCACCAACTTTGGCATCATCCTGATCGAGAAGCAGGGCGAGGTGAAAATGAGCTTCCGCTCGGTGGGGCGATTCTCGGCCCAGGCGTTCGCTGGCAACTTTAATGGCGGCGGCCATTACAATGCCGCTGGTGGCCGAAGCGCCCTTTCGCTGGCCGAAACCGAAGCTCGCCTCGTAGCTTTACTCCAAGAGCACAAACAGGAACTCCAATATGAACATGAATAAGACCCTCGTTGTAGCGACGCTGGCGCTGTCGGCGCTGGCATGCAGCAAGAAGGAAGAGCAGGCAGCCGAAAGCACTGCTCCTGCGGCGGCGGCACAGGCTGCGCCCAGCTTCACGCCCTACAAAATCGATTCCATCACACCCATTCAGGCTGCACCAGGTGTAAAGATTTACATGGTGGAGAAGGGTACGGGTCAGGTGCCTAAGCCTGGCCAGGAAGTGGTGGCACACTACCACGGCATGCTGCCCGACGGCAAGGTGTTTGACAGTTCATTTCTGCGTGGCCAGCCTTTCAGCTTTGCGCTGGGACAGGGGCGTGTAATCCGTGGCTGGGACATCGCTTTTGCACAGCTGCCCGTTGGCTCTAAAGCTGTGCTGGAACTGGCACCAGAAGTGGCCTATGGGGAGATGGGCGCCCCCCCCGATATTGGCCCCAACGCCACGCTGCTCTTCCACGTAGAATTGCTGGGCTGCAACGGCAACGCACAATAAGCTAAACCCCCACCTGCTCATTATGCGCAATCTTCTTTTTTGGGCATTTGCCCTCCTTTTCGCAGTTTCCTGTGCCTCCAAAGACATGAAGCCTCCCTACGATTACGCCAACATTCCTGCCAAAGAGCTGGCCCCGGGCCTCAAGGTTTACATCATTCAGGAAGGCCAGGGTAAAGTAGCCCGTCCATATCAGACGGTTGTCGTGAACTACCATGGCATGTTGGAGAATGGCAAGGTATTCGACAGTTCGTTTGAGCGCGGCCAGCCTTTTGATTTTGCCGTAGGCGAAGGCCGCGTCATCAAAGGCTGGGACGTTGCTTTCAGCCAACTGCCCGTGGGTACCAAAGCCGTGCTGGAACTGTCGCCCGAAATGGGCTATGGTGCCACAGGTACGCCCGGTGGTCCTATTCCGCCCAACGCCAAGCTCTTCTTCCACGTAGAGTTGCTGGAGGTGATGTAACCACCCTCAGAACCCAACACAGCCCTGCTTCGGCGGGGCTTTTTTGTGTTAAGTCAGCTTAAGTACGTTAATGGGCACCCGCTGCCGCCTATATTCGTTCTGGAAGAAACCACCACCGATGCGTCTGAACTTTCTGAACCGGATGGCGCTGGGCAGCCTGTTGCTGTTCGCCAGCCTTGCAGGTGTGCAGGCCCGGCAGCGTACAGCCACGGGCAGCGACCCTAACGTGCCCCAGAACGATGCCATAGAGCAGCGCCGCAACGCCTTTAATGTGGGCGCGCACCTTCACTCCTTTGGCATAGGCGTTGATTTTCAGTACACCCGTGTGTGGAAGCCGCGCTATGAAATGCTCTTCAACCTGTCGTTGGCATCTTTCAAAGAACGGGGCGAGGGTCGCATTCCTGGCGCAGGTGCTTCACAAGGGTTCAGCGATTACATTTTTGAGAAGCAGAACTACACCTACTTCGCCAGCCTTACAGCGGGTGTGCAGTATGTGATTCTGCAGCGTACCGAGTTCAGCCGTGTGCAGCTGAAGGCGGGGCTTTCCACTGGCCCCACGCTTGCGTTGCTCAAGCCCTATCTGGTGTACATCGTGGGCTCCAATCCCAATTTCCCCGACCCTGTTGTGTACAATCCCTTTGTGGCCACCAACATTCCGACCCGACCTCACCTCCCCAGCGATGTCATTGGCGAAGTAGACTATTTCACCAACTTCAGCCTGAACACGCAACTGGGATGGCGCCTTCGTGCCGACGTCACGCTGGACCTGTCCGGCACCAGCTTTTTTGTGCGGGCCATACATGCGGGCGTACAGTATGATTTCTTCAGCCAGGCGGTTCCCATTTCTACCCGCGATAACCGTACAGGCTATTTTGGTGGCTATCTGGGCTTTGTAGTGGGGAGTGCGTGGTAGTAAGCGCTTTTCGCACATTTTTGCATCCCAGCACGTTTTAGAACAAACTCCGCCTACTCATGATCGAACTGCCGGTTGTCTCTCCCCAGAACGAAGCCTCCAATGCCCGCGCCAAGCGGCCCGACTGGTTGCGCGTGCGCCTGCCCTATGGCGAGAGTTACCGCAGCGTGCGGCAGATTATCGACGAGCACAAGCTGCACACCGTATGCGAAAGCGCCCGCTGCCCCAATATGGGCGAGTGCTGGGGAGCTGGAACGGCTACCTTTATGATTCTGGGCAACGTCTGCACGCGCTCCTGCACTTTCTGCGCCGTAGCCACTGGCAAACCCAACGAGTATGACCTGGACGAGCCCAACCGCGTGGCCGAGGCCGTGAAGCTCATGGGAATCAAGCACGCGGTAATTACCAGCGTAAACCGCGATGAACTGGCCGATGGTGGTGCCAGTGTGTGGGCGGCTACTATTCGCGAAGTGAAGCGCCTGAACCCCGGCGTTACGATGGAGACGCTGATACCCGACTTCAAGTCGCGCTGGGAAGCACTTGAACTGGTACTGGCCGAACGCCCCGACGTGGTGTCGCACAACATGGAGACCGTAAAGCGGCTTTATCGTCGTGTGCGCCCGCAGGCCAAATACGAACGTAGTCTCGAACAGATACGCCGTACCAAGGAATACGGCTTGCGCACCAAGAGCGGCATCATGCTGGGGCTGGGCGAAACCCGCGAAGAGGTGTATGAAATCATGCGCGACCTCGTAGCCCACGGCTGCGACGTACTGACCCTGGGGCAGTACCTCCAACCCACCAAGATGCACCTGCCCGTAGAGGCTTTTGTTACGCCTGAAGAGTTTGCACACTTCAAGGCCATTGGCCTTGAGTTGGGCTTCAAGTATGTAGAGAGTGGCCCGCTGGTGCGTTCCAGCTACCATTCCGAACGCCACCTCGGCTGATTGGCATGAGGGCGGCCCGTGTACGCCTCTTGGCGTTGACTGCACTGTTGCCGCTGCTGTTGGGGGTGCAGCGCCCTGCGCCGCGTCCTTTCTACCATCTCGTTTTTTTCAACGACAAAGGCCTGCAGGCCGACTCGGTCCTGCGCCACCCACAGGCCTTTCTGTCTCAACGTGCGCTGGACCGTCGTGCCCGGCAGGGCATTGTTATCACAGCAGCAGACCTGCCAGTGGCTGGTGCTTATGCCGTCGCGCTGAAGCCCTATGTGACGCGTCAGTTGGGGGGCTCGCGCTGGCTCAATGCCGTGCTGGTGCAGTTTGCCTCGCCGACCGACAGCCTGCTGGTGGCGCGCATGCCCTTCGTGCGTGAAATACGCCAGCTGGACAGCCGCAGGCTGCGCAGCCTCAGTACGGCCGAGAATGCAACTGTGGAAATCGCCGCAGGGGCAAGCAGCACTCAATTGCGCCAGATACAGCTGCACAGTCTGCAGGAACAGGGTTACAGTGGTCAGGGCGTAGCCATTGCCGTACTGGACGCGGGCTTTCTGGGCACCGATATCAATCCGGGGCTGGCTCACGTGTTTATTTCAGGCCGCCTGCTCGATACCTGGGACACCTACGAGAACAACCGCCAGGTATACGACGAATCTACTCACGGGGCAGAGTGTCTCACGGTGCTGGCAGGCGATGTGCCCGGCACCTATCGTGGAGCTGCTCCATTGGCTTCCTATTTTCTGTTGCGTACTGAGGTGGAGTCTTTTGAGCGCCATCTGGAAGAATACAACTGGTTGCGCGCCATCGAATGGGCCGACTCTGCCGGGGCGCAGATCGTCAGCAGCTCACTGTCATATGCGCAGTTCAGTGCGGGCGAAGGCGATTACACCTACTCAGACATGAACGGCCGCACTACCATCATAGCCCAGGCTGCTCAGGAAGCAGTACGCCGGGGTCTGCTGGTGGTGAACAGTGCCGGAAACGACGGCAACCAGCCATGGCGCTACATCAGCTCGCCCTGCGATGTTGATTCTGTTTTGTGCGTGGGGGCGGTGAATGCCCAGATGGAGTATGCGTCGTTCTCCAGCATAGGCCCCAGTGCCGATGGCCGTGTAAAGCCGGATGTTGCCGCATTGGGCGCAGGGGCTGCCGTGCTGCGGGGCAGCGGAAATGTCAGTTACCGGAACGGCACTTCTTTCAGTGCGCCATTGGTGGCAGGGCTAGCAGCCTGCCTGTGGCAGAAACACCCCACCCGCAGTGCCTGGGATATACTGGATGCCATACGCCGCAGTGCCAGTCAGTATCAGCAGCCAGATGCTTTCCTTGGGTATGGGATTCCCGATGCCCTTCGTGCCGATGCCCTTCTGTCAGGCCGCCCGCTGCCAGAGAATACCGTTGGCCTGCACCTGAGCCCCAATCCGGTTCGTGACCAGCTGACGCTCACCTGGATGCAGCCCGTTGCCGGCAACTACCGCGCTACCGTGCTTGATCTGCTGGGCCGAGAGGTGTGCAGTCTGGGCCGTTTTGCTACAGGCGTACGCTATGAAATAAAACTGCCCCCGTTGTCACCGGGGGCATATATAGTATGGGTCCAGCCCGAGGGTTCCGGTAAGCCAGAAACTGCTCGGCTGTTGGTGCAATGACAGGGACACTCAGGCGTTGAGAGCCTCTGCAATCGCCTGCTGAATCTCGGCATCCTTGATAGAGGCTGTGGGCGCGAATGAGCGGATGACCTTGCCGTCTTTGCCCACCAGAAACTTCTGGAAGTTCCACTGCACTTCGGCACCAGTAGCTTTGGTCAGGTGGTCGTACAGCGGATGAATGTCGGCCCCCTTCACGCTGATTTTGCTGAACATCGGGAACGATACATCGTAGGTCAGCGAGCAGAATTCCTTGATCTGCTGCTCGGTGCCCGGCTCCTGGCCGCCGAAGTTGTTGGCGGGGAACCCGAGAATCTCCACGCCTTGTGCTTTGTGGTCGCGGTAATAGAGCTCGAGATCGGCATACTGGGGCGTGAGGCCGCACTTGCTGGCGACATTTACCAGCAGCAGTACCTTCCCTTTGTATTCGGCCAGATTTTGTTCCTTGCCATCTATATCCTTGAGGCTGAAGGTGTGAACGGAGGTGCTCATGTGAAGTGTCGGTTGGGGTTTCAGGGTAAAGGAACGCCCGACCAGTGTACCAGTCGGGCGTGGAGGAGTTAGGTGTTAGCGCAGGTCGGTATCAGAGCGCGGCATTGACGGCGTCCAGAAACTCCTGCTCGTCTACAGTGGTGCGGGGCGAGAAGGTGCGGATAACCTTGCCGTCTTTGCCCACAATAAACTTCTGGAAGTTCCATTTCACCTCTTCGCCAGTGGCGGTGGTGAGGTAGCGATACAGTGGGTGCATGTCGTCGCCCTTCACGCTGATTTTGGCAAACATCGGAAAGGATACGTCGTATTTGGCTTTGCAGAATGCCTTGATGTCTTCATTGGTGCCGGGTTCCTGGCCCATGAAGTTGTTGGCTGGGAAGCCCAGTACCACTACGCCCTTGTCTTTGTATTGGCGGTAGAACTTCTCGATGGATTCATACTGAGGGGTCAGGCCGCACTTGCTGGCCACGTTTACCACCACTACTACCTTTCCTTTGTAGGCGTCGAGCTTCTGCTCCATGCCGTCAATGGTGAGCATGGTGAAGTCGTAGAGCGTCTGGTTGCTGGCGGTGGCAGGGGTGTTAGCGGCCTGCGCTACGGGCACATTGCTTTCAGCAGAGGCTTCGGGGCGGGAGTTGCAGGCAGTGAGGCCTAGCATCAGACCTGCCAGCAGTAGGAGTCGTGGGTTTTTCATTGTTGCTGAATTACCCACCTAGAACCACATCTTATGGCCAAAAGGTTCGGCCCTCTTTCCCCCTTTTTCAGGAACCAGGCGCTGGATAGGGAAGCATGAAGCCGTGGGCGGCAATCTCCTCTTCAATTTCTTTCACCACATAGGCGATGTCCCAGTCTGCTTGGGGGTCAAAGTCGTCCTTCAGGTTGGAGCCGAATACCCGGGCTACAAACTGCCAGAGCATGGCACTTGATGTGCTCTTGTACTCCTTGATCAGTTGATAGGCAGTAATGCCCGTCTGCCGGTTGATGAGCTTGATGAGGATGCGGCCCTGTGTGATGGTGAGCTTGCGCAGTTGGGGTTCATACTTCTTGAAGAGGTCTTTCTCCAGGCGCTTCACATAGGCCTTGGCGTCTTTCTTCTTGCCCAGCCGCGCCAGTTCGGCGTCAACCTCCTTCACGATACGTTCGGCCTCCAGCGCCAGCGGATATACTTTGCGCACGTTGTAGCGCAGGCGGCTCCAATGTTCCACTTTCTTGCGGTAGGCACGGATTTCTGCTTCCGTCGGGGCCTTCTCAACGAAAGTGAGGGTGTCCAGTTCAAAGATGGGAATACTGTCGGCGCCAATGGGCGCCTGGCTGCGCTGTGCAAAGCCCAGTAATGTCTGCCCCCAGCAATACGGGCCCGACAGCAGGCAGAAAAGTACCAGGAGAAGGCGATGCATGCGGGTAAAGGCGGGCAGTCTGTCCTCCCAAGAACGGAAAATCCGCGTAATCCAATACAGCCTGGGTGCGAAAGGTCCGGTTTTTGCCGTTACCTAAGCCTGACACCCCCTGTTGTAACTTGGACCAGTGAAAACCGCCGAGCGCCCCATTTCCAATCGCAGCCTCCGTGTGGGGGAGTATCCCATAATGGAGCATTTCTACACTTTGCAGGGCGAGGCGGCCTTCAGCGGAGTGGCTGCCTATTTCATCCGCCTGGGAGGCTGCGATGTCGGCTGCCATTGGTGCGATGTAAAGGAGAGCTGGGATGCCGATGCCCATCCGTTAATGCTTGCTTCGGAGTTGGCCGAACTTGCTGCCGCCAGCGGCACCCAGCGTGTCATCATCACTGGCGGAGAACCTACACTCTTTGACCTGGCACCCCTGGTGGATACGCTTCATGCCAAGGGACTGCTGGTGCACATCGAAACCAGTGGCACCAACCCACTAACAGGTGCTTTCGACTGGGTGTGCTTCTCGCCCAAGAAGTTCAAGGCCTCCCTTGAGGAATACTACAGCCACTGCCACGAATTGAAGGTGATTGTGCATAACCGCCATGACCTGAAGTGGGCCGAAGGTCATGCCCAGAGGCTGACCGAAGCTGGCAACGCAGTAGCTGTGCGTTATCTTCAACCAGAATGGGACACGCCCGACAGCGTGGCCTGGTGCATCGAATACATCAAGGCCAACCCCCAGTGGCGGCTGAGCCTGCAAACCCACAAATACCTCAACATCCCCTGATGCTGCGCACTACTCTCACACTCTTTCTGCTGCTGCTGTCGCTGGCGGTGCTGGGGCAACGCAATGGCCAACGCCGTCCGCTGCCAGGCCGCGACCCCAAGGAATACGGCATCAAGTCTAAGAAGGCTGCTCAGTACTACGAAGAGGCGATGGTGGCCGTGGGCTACCGCGGCTGGACCGAAGTAGTGGACTGGTGCGACAAAGCCATTGAAGTCGAACCGGCTTTCGACCTTGCCATCTACCGCAAGGGCGAAGCCCTCATGCAGCTGAACCGCACCATCGACGCCCGCGCCGTTCTGCTGAACCTGACCCATAAGTATCCCAACTACGAGCCGCGTTTCAGCAACCTCTATTTCTTTCTCGGCACCATTGCCATGAGCGAGGGCGAGTATGCCGACGCACAGAAGTGGTATGCCAAATACCTCGCAGGGCGTGGGCAGTATCCGCCGTATCTGTCACAGGCTCAACAGGATGTACAGCGGGCTGCCTTTGCCGCCCAGGCCATGAAGAACCCCGTGCAGTTCAACCCCCGCAACCTGGGTGCGGCTATCAACTCTCCCGGCCATGACTTCATGGCATATACCACTGCTGACGACCAGTATCTCTTTTTTACGTCTCGTCGGCAGGAAAGCCTGGGTGGGTTCAATCCGCTGGAAGGAGACTTTGATGAAGACTTCTATTACAGTACCCGACAGTCAGATGGCAGCTGGGGGCCAGCCCAGAATCTGGGGGCACCCATCAACACAGTACAGAATGAAGGCGCAAGCTGTATTTCGCCAGATGGCCAGTGGGTAGTTTTTACTGCCTGCAACCGCCCAGGTACTCCAAGCGGCTGCGACCTGTATATCGCCCGTCTCAGTGGTACCAGTTGGGGCGAACCTCAGTCGCTTACCGCTGTCAACTCGCGGTTTTGGGAGTCGCACCCCAGCCTGTCCAACGACGGCCGCACACTCTTCTTTTCATCAGGCCGCCCAGGGGGCTATGGCAAAGCTGACATCTGGTATAGCCAGCTGGTGAATGGTCAGTGGACGGCCCCGCGCAACGCCGGTCCTGCTATCAACACCCCCGGCTCGGAATATGCCCCCTTTCTGCATGCCGACGATCAGACCTTCTACTTCTCCAGTGATGGACATGTCGGCTTTGGCGGAGTTGATCTCTTTATGGCCGAGCGGGTGAATGACACCACCTTCGCCAACGTCCGTAATCTCGGCTGGCCCATCAACTCGGCGCGTGACGAGCAGAGCATCTTTGTTACTTCTTCTGGTGAAAAGGGCTATTTCAATACAGACCAGCCGGGTGGGGTTGGCCGCAATGACCTTTACGAGTTTGACCTCGACCCCAGCATACAGCCCAAGCGCGCTACCTACGTGCGGGGTCTCGTGCTGGACAGCCTCTCGCGCCGTCCGCTTACGGCAACCGTGCAGTTTCTGGACCTCGCCACCGGCGACACCGTCCGTAGCGTGCAGAGCAACAACGCCACTGGCCGCTTTCTGCTGTCACTGCCGCTGGAGCGCAACTATGCAGCTATCGTTTCGGCGAAGGGCTACCTCTTTTACAGCCAGAACTTCTCGCTGAAGAACCTTGCAGGCAAACAGTATTACGACCTCTCCATCCTGCTTCAACCCATCCGTGAGGGAGCCACAGTGGTGCTGCGCAACATCTTCTTTGAATTTGACAAGGCCGAGCTGCTGCCAGCCAGCCAGTCGGAGTTGAAGGCGCTTATCAAACTCCTGCGCGACAACCCGACCATGCGCATTGAAGTGCGTGGCCACACCGACAACCAGGGCACGCCTGCCTACAATCTGGGCCTTAGCAACCGCCGCGCCAATGCCGTTCGCGAGTGGCTGATAGCGCAGGGAATAGCGGGTACGCGCCTCGTGGCCAAAGGATACGGCGAGACAGTTCCTATGGCCCCCAACACCACCGAGGAAGGAAAGGCGCTGAACCGTCGTACCGAGTTCCGGGTTATCAAGTAAATGGAAGCTGCGCAGCCGCTCTCTGAGACGGATAGTCAATTGATGCAGGGCCCCCTGCTGCTGTTTGACGGCGTGTGCAACCTGTGCAGCGCCAGTGTGCAGACAGTGTTGCGGCACGACCGCACCGGACGAATTCGTTTTGCCTCGCTTCAGTCTGAAGTGGCTGGCAGGCTGCTTCGCGCTGCTGGCCGCGACCCTCAGCAGCTTACCTCGCTGGTGTTCATTCAGCAGGGGCACATCTACATAGAGAGCGATGCCGCCATACGGCTGGGCATTGCCATGCAGGGGCGATACGCTTGGCTGGCGCGGTTCTGTGGGGTGTTCCCGCGTTTCCTCCGCGATGCAGTGTATCGCTGGGTGGCGCGTAACCGCTACAGGCTCTACGGCAAGAAAGAAAGCTGCTGGTTGCCGCGGCCCGAGTGGCGTGCGCGGTTTGTAGACCAATAGCGGCTTAACGAGTCATCAGCTTGCGCTGGTCGTTGAGAAAGTGCTCCAGTGTGTGCAGTACATCGTGCCCGGGTTCGGTATGCTCAAGCTTCTGCATGCGTATGGCCTCAACCATCGAGCGCAGGTTGCCTTGCAGGCGCAGGGCTTTCAGGTAGCGTTCGTAGCGGATGATGATCCAGTGCTCGAGGGTGTGTTCTATCCAGGCCACCCAGCGGTCGGGCAGGGGGGCGGTGAAGAGGCCAAACAGGTGCCCAGCCCAATAGAGGTATTTGCTGTACCAGGCAGGCTCCCAGCCGCGGCGGCGCAGCAGATCCATCAGGAATGCCTGATGCTGGGCTTTGCGCTCGCGCAGCTGTTGCAGGGTTTCGCCGCCGTGGGTCAGCTGACGATACCAGCCCAGCCGCATCGACTCGCGGGCATGCAGGTCGCGCAGGGCGCGTTCGGTTTCTTTCCGCAGGTCAGGCATTGGGGCGCAACAGTTTCAGCAGAGCCTGTATCTGGCTCCGGTTTTTATTTTCCAGCAGCGGCAACATGGTCTGCAACACGGTGTTGAACAGGCCCATGAAGTCCGACATCTCCTGTATGTTTTTCTTGAAGGCCGCTTCTTCGTCTGTGAGGGCGCGGCGCTTGCCGTCGGCGTCTTTGTCCAGCGAGGCTGCAATGACGCTCAGGTGGCGGCTTACGGGTGCAATTTCCTTGTCGTTCCGCTCGCGGATGATACGGGCGGTCATGGTCCACACGTCCTTTTCGGCTTCAAATAGGTCCTTGCGCGTGTCTTTGTCGTGCTTGTCCACCTTCAGTACCAGTCCCCATTCCAGCAGTTTGCGCAGGTTCATGTTGGCGTTGCCGCGGCTGATGTCCAGGGTGGCCATGATGTCGTCGGTGTCCAGCGGCTGCGACGAGGCGTAGAGCAGCGCGTATATCTGGGCCATGGTTTTGCTGATGCCCCAGGCCGAGGCCATGTCGCCCCACGCCTCGATGAACCGGGCACGGGCATTCGACAGTTCGGCCGAAGTGCCAGCGGTGGTGGCGGGTGGGGTTGGTGCTGACATGCTGTTATAACGCTCGCGCAAACTTACTAATTTTCAATTCTGATTGAAAATATCTGAATTCTGTATGGCACACCTTAACATCGAGTTCAAGGCCCGCTACAACGCACACGACCACGCCCGCACACTTTTGACAAACGCTGGGGCACGGCTTCAGGGCACTGATACTCAGACGGACGTTTACTTTGATGTGCCCTATGGCCGCCTGAAGCTGCGCTACGGCCCCATCGAGAACTCACTGATACAGTACAACCGGCAGGAGCAGGCCGGCCTGAAAAGCTCGCAGGTGTCGCTTGTAACTTACCCCGACGAAGCCACAGCCCGCACCACAGCCGAGGTACTGGCTGCCGCCCTGCCGGTGAGGGTGCGCGTGGCCAAGGACCGTGAAATCTGGTGGCTTGGCAACCTGAAGTTCCATCTGGATGAAGTAGAGGGCTTGGGCCGTTTTCTGGAACTGGAAGCCATAGATTACGACGGTACGCTTGGCGCCGATCACCTGACCCAGCAGTGCCAACCCTGGATTCAGGCGCTGGGCATTGCCCCGGCCGACTTCGTGGCAGCCTCCTACAGCGACCTGCTGCTGGCCATCGCTACTAAATGATGACCGGAATCTGCCTGTTTCGCTGCGTTTTACCCTAACTTTGCGGCCTGTTTTTGCCGATTATCATGTCTCGACCTGTCAGGGTGCGCTTTGCCCCCAGCCCCACCGGTGCCCTCCATATTGGCGGGGTACGTACTGCGCTGTACAACTATCTCTTCGCCCGTCACCACGGCGGCGTCAACATTCTCCGTATCGAGGATACCGACCAGACGCGCTATGTGCCCGGGGCCGAAGCCTATATTATTGAGGCGCTCCAATGGTTGGGCATCACCTTCGACGAAGGCCCGCACATCCCTGGCAGCCCCCATACGCCCTATCGTCAGAGCGAGCGCAAACCCATGTATCGCCAGTATGCTGAAGAGCTCATTGCCAAAGGCTGGGCGTATTACGCTTTTGACACCGAGGCCGACCTCGACGAGATGCGCAAGCGTGGCGAAGCCGCTGGTATCAAGAGCCCGCAGTACAATGCCGTCCTGCGCGAGCACATGAAGAACTCCATCGCGCTGCCAGAAGACGAAGTCAAGCGCCGTCTGGAAGCTGGCGAGCCCTACGTTATCCGCTTCATGATGCCCCGTCGCGAGGACGTCCGTTTCCAGGATCTCATCCGCGGCTGGGTGACCGTCAACACCTCGCAGCTCGACGATAAGGTACTGCTGAAGAGCGACGGCATGCCTACCTACCACCTGGCCAACATCGTAGACGACCACCTGATGGAAATCACCCACGTCATCCGGGGTGAAGAGTGGCTGCCCAGCACACCGCTGCACGTGCTGCTGTATCAGGCGTTTGGCTGGGAAGCACCCCAGTTTTCGCACCTGCCTCTACTGTTGAAGCCCGATGGCAACGGCAAGCTGTCCAAGCGCGACGGCGACCAGCTCGGTTTCCCGGTCTTCCCGCTGGAGTGGAAGAACCCCGAGACCGGCGAAAAGGCCAGTGGCTACCGCGAGAGCGGCTACCTGCCCGAAGCCGTTATCAACTTCCTGGCCCTGCTGGGCTGGAACCCCGGCCATGACGAGGAGGTGATGTCCATGGATCGTCTCATCGAACTCTTCTCACTGGAGCGAGTAGGAAAGAGTGGCGTGAAGTTCGACTACCAGAAGGGCCTGTGGTTCAATCAGTACTATCTGCGACTGAAGCCCGCCAGTGCCTACCTCGACACCGTGAAGCAGCAACTGGCTGCCGAAGGGCTGCCGGTGATGGCCGACGACAAGCTGGCACATGTCATCGAGCTGATGAAAGACCGCGTGAGCTTCGTGCACGAGTTCGTACCCATGGGCCGCTACTTCTTCGCCGCCCCTACCGAGTACGATGCCGACATGAAGGCCAAGCGCTGGAACGCCCTGACGGCCAATTTCGTGACTGCCCTGGCCGATAAACTGGCTGCCCATGCCGACTGGACGCCCGCTGCCCTGGAAGCTGCCTTCAACGAGACCGCCGCTGGCCTGGGCACTGCTCCCGGCAAGGTGCTGGCAGGTGCACGTTTGGCGCTCACGGGTATGCCATTTGGCCCCGGGGTGTTCGAAATCATGGCCATCATTGGCCAGCAGGACACAGTTGCCCGACTTAAGGCTGCGGTGGCTGCCCTGGGCACCCCTGCCGCATAAGGGGGGTGTACCAACGGCGGATTCCGTACGTTTACCTGAGAGGGCCGCAACCTTTTTAGGCGATTGGCCCTCTTTGTTGTACCTTCTCTCCTCCGACCCCACGCTTACACCATGGCACGCAAGCCCAAACAGCAGGAAACGCCACAGGTGAATCCTGAACTCAACGGATTCGATATCCGCATAAACGAGTTCGGCGAAATCATCTCTACGTTCGACGTCCAGAAAATCAATAACTTTCTCGATAAGAACGTGGACGACAAGAAGTTCCGCGGAATTGATGTCGTGAAACGCAAGGATGGCAAGACAGAAGACGAAGCCTGAACCACTAGACTACTACCGCGGCCTGCGCCCTCTCCATGAAACGTAACAGTCTCATCAATTACACCAAGGAAGCCTTTACCCTTACCCCCAACCTGGTCTATCTCGTAGGCCTGCTGGTGGGTACGGTGGCAGGTATTACGCTGGACCTGCCAGGTTCCATTGTAGGCTCTTTTGCCTTCCTAGGTGCAGGTCTCGAAATGCTGTATCTGGGCTTTATGCCCCTGAACAAGCGTTTCATTCGTGCTGTCAATTCCAAGCGCCACACCCAAACGGCACAGGTAGACCAACAGGTGCGCGCTCTCAAGTATCTGACCCAGCTGCCCAAGTCGTCGCTTGAGAAGTATACCGAGCTTTATCGCAAAAAGCAGCAGATCAGCGACAATCTGGCCAAGAACATTGGTACTGGCAGTTCCAGCGCCTTCATGGACTCGTACATTGCCAAGGTTAATGCGCTCGAAGCCTATTATGTAGAACTGCTCTATGACATCGACCGGTTCACAAAGTTTCTTGAAAGTGAGTCGGCTCAGCGCCTGGAAGGTCAGCAGCGCCAGATGGAGACCGAGATGCAGGGTTCTACCGGCAAAATGCAGGAACTGTACCGCAAGCGCCTCGACCTCATCGCCAAGCGCAAGGAGAAGAATGTGTCGGTGAAGGAGCAGTTGCAGGTGGCCCAGCTACAGATCGCTATGCTGGAAGACACCGTGAACTACCTGCTGGAGCAGTCCATCACGCTGAAGAACCCCGACGACATTACCCGCGCCATCGATCAGGTGCTCTTCGAAACCGAGGAGCATTACCAGTCCATTCGCGATATACAGGGCATCGTGGACGAGTTCACGCCCGAAGGTGCCTTTGCCGAGTCGCGCATTGAAGCAGTAGACAACACTCCCAGCGGCCCTCGCAGCCAGCAGCAGGGCATTGCCGGCGCCTGACTTTGGTAGGGTTTGCGTAGTTTGCAGGCCCTAATTTCCAAGCAGGCATGTCATTTGAAACGCTTCTGGTGGAGCAGCATGGTGCTGTTCGTCTCATCACCGTCAATCGCCCCGACCGGCTCAATGCGCTGAACCAGACCGTTCTACGCGAGTTGGAAGCCGCGTTTGATGCCGCCGCAGCCGACTCGGCTACCCGTGCTATCGTGCTCACTGGCGCAGGTCCCAAGGCGTTTGTCGCTGGTGCCGACATTTCGGAATTTCAGGAATTAGACGGCCCCGGAGCGGTGGCCCAGAGCAAGCGGGTACATCGCTTTTTTACTGAGAAAATTGAGGGTTCTACCAAGCCGGTTATTGCAGCGGTAAATGGCTTTGCGCTGGGAGGCGGATGCGAGCTGGCCCTCTCATGTCACCTGCGGGTGGCGGCTGAAAATGCCAAGTTTGGCCTGCCGGAAATCAAGCTTGGCCTCATTCCCGGCTATGGCGGAACGCAGCGCCTTACCCGCCTGGTAGGTCGTGGCCATGCACTTCAGATGGCCCTCACGGGAGATATGATTGATGCAGACAAAGCGCTTCAGATAGGCCTCGCCAACGACGTGTGCCCGCAGGTAGACCTTGTTTCTACTGCCATTGCCCTTGCTAACCGTATTCTGGCCAACAGCAGCAAGGCAGCCTCACTCATTCTGCAGGCGGTAAACGGTGCCGAGAACCCCAAGGTAGACGGCTTTACTCTTGAGTGTGAACTCTTTGGTCAGGCCATTGCCAGCGCCGATGGCCGCGAAGGCGTAGCTGCCTTTCTGGAAAAGCGCAAGGCCAATTTCACTGGTAACTGATTTCTTCGTCGCGCATGCTCAACGGAAAGAAGATTGTAGTGGTGATGCCCGCCTACCGTGCGGCATTGACGCTGGAGCGCACCTACCGCGAGGTGCCGCTGGACATTGTGGATGAAGTAGTGCTGGTAGACGACCACAGCCCCGACGATACCGTGGAGGTGGCCCGCAAGCTGGGAATTCGCCACGTGGTGCGCCATGACCAGAACAAGGGCTATGGCGGCAACCAGAAGACCTGCTATGATACCGCGCTGTCGTTGGGGGCCGACATTGTCATCATGTTGCATCCCGACTACCAGTACACGCCCATGCTGATTCCCAGCATCGCGCACCTGCTGGCCAGCGACCTGTACGACACCGTACTGGCTTCACGCATTCTGGGCAAAGGCGCTTTGCAGGGCGGCATGCCGATGTACAAGTACATTGCCAACCGGCTGCTCACCTTCACGCAGAACGTGCTGGTAAACCACAAGCTGAGCGAATACCACACTGGTTACCGGGCTTTCACTCGTAAGGTGCTGGAGGGTATCGATTATCATCAGAACTCCGACGACTTCGTGTTCGACAACGAGATGCTGTCGCAGATCATCATGCGCGACTACCGTATCGCTGAGGTCTCCTGCCCCACGAAATATTTCGAAGAGGCCAGCTCCATCAACTTCAAGCGGAGTGTCATCTACGGCCTGGGGGTGCTGCGTGTCAGCTTCGGGCATTTGCTCCACCGCTGGGGCCTGGCAAAACTGGCCATGTACAACGCGCCGACCCGCAGCCGCTAATCCTGCCGCCCCATGCAGCAGTTGTTGTTTCGTCGTCTGGGAGCTGCCCTGCTGGTGCTGCCAGGTATTGTAACGCTGCTGTTTCTGGTGTTTTCCCTGCTGGGCGACCCTGCCCGTATGTTGGCCGGCCAGCGTGGCGATGCCGCCACACTCAAGCTCATTCGCCGCGAACTGGGCCTGGATGCGCCCCTACATGTGCAGTATCTGCGCTACCTCAATGACCTGAGCCCAGTGGGGACGGTAGACTCCCTCCGCATGGCGACAGGGCAGTGTCAGTGTCTGCCAGTGGCAACGCTGGACAACGGCGGTGCCTATGCGCTGAAGCTGCCCTATCTCCGGCGCTCCTACCAAACAGCCCGTCCGGTGCTGGATCTCCTGCTCGAACGGTTCCCGGCCACGCTGCTGCTGGCAGTATCAGCCATACTGATTGCGGCGGCACTGGGCATCCCATTGGGTGTGTGGGCGGCTGCCCGCCGCGACACCTGGGCCGACAGATTGGCTTCGGGCATCGCGGTGCTGGGCGTCTCAGCCCCTTCTTTCTTCGTGGCAGTGCTGCTGGCCTGGCTGCTGGCCATCAGTCTGCACGAGTGGACGGGCCTCAACCTCTCGGGTTACGTGCGGGCCCATGCCGTACTGTCCGATGGCTATGTGTACCACTGGCGCAACCTGCTGCTGCCGGCGCTCACACTCGGCATCCGCCCGATGGCACTACTGTTTCAACTGGCCCGCGGCGGCATGATAGAGGTGCTCCAGGCCGACTATATCCGTACTGCCCGTGCCAAGGGCCTTTCAGAGCGCAGGGTTTTGTGGCGCCACGCACTGCCCAATGCCCTGGGCCCAGTTATCACGGCCCTGTCAGGCTGGTTTGCCTCGCTGCTCACAGGGGCCTTCTTTGTAGAGTACGTGTTCGACTGGCCCGGTATCGGCAAGCTCACCGTCGATGCCCTTTTCGCCAATGACTATCCCGTAGTGTTGGGTGCCTGTCTTTTTACCGCGGGCATCTTCATACTGACCAATCTGGTCGTAGACCTCCTGTATCCCCTCATCGACCCGCGTGTGCGTACCAGCCGCGCATGATGTCGGTTATTTCTTCGTTACCGCAGGCGAACCAAGGGCTTTGCTGGCTATCTTCAAACAGCCATGCAAACCCACAACAAGCACGTTTTTTCGCTCCTGCTGACCCTCTGCGTCAGTTGGCTCTTTCTGGCGCCGCACGCGTGGGCACAGCCCGGCAACCCCGTCATCCGCAATCTCAAGCCCGAAGGCACACCCCAGGGGCTACAGTTGCTCACGGTGGCTGTTGCACCCGAAGGCGTTGCCTATTTCGGCACCCAGGAAGGCATTGTCCGGTTCGACGGGAACAGTTGGGAACACTTCACACTTTCATTCGGCAAGAAAAAAGAGAGTGTGACCGCGGTTTCGCTTATTGGCGATCACACCCTGCTGGTGGGTACCAAAGCAGGGCGTATTTATTATGCCGAGCCGCAGCTTGGTCGTTTCCGCCTGATCGATTCTTTGGGAAAAGTAGTGCGTGGGCAGGCTGTCAGGGGCTTTGCTGCTGTAGGCAAAGACCCTAAGCAGGCACAGTATTTTGCCTACACCGATGCCCGCATTCTGGAACTGAGTCTCACGCCGCAGAAGCCCTCGCAGTTTCTGCCGGAAAGCTGGTATCAGGGGGCTGCCCTCACAGGTGTTTTTGGGGCCAATGGTGCCCTGTTTCTCAACCTCGATGGCAAGGGCCTGCACCACGTCAATGGCACCAAGCTGGAGAAAGTGACGCACGGCGAGCTGCTCGACTCGGCCAGCATCCGTTTTGCTGTCGCTTCCGACCGCCCCGGCACCACCCTCATCGGTGCCTCCGACGGGCGGCTGTTCTGGCTCAAAGGCTTCATTCTTTCCGAGTTCCAGTACACCCACCCCGAGGCGTTTATCGTTCAGGAATACTTTAAGCAGGCCAGTCTGTCGTCTGCCGCCTGGATTGGCCCTGACAAAGTAGCCATTGGTACTACGGTAGGGGCGCTGGTAATCGACCCCCGCAATGGTGGCCTCAAGAATCTCTTCAACATCCAGAGCGGTATGGCCGACAACGCCATTCAGGCACTGGGAGCCGATGCCTCAGAGAACCTGTGGATGGTACATGGCGCAGGGGCTTCCGTAGCGTTGTTGCGCCTGGGACTTTCGGATCTGGCGGTATACACTGGTCTGCCCAGCACCGCCCTCAACGATGTTGTGGAAGAGGAAACCAGCAACCTGTTGTTCGCCGCCACCAACACAGGGGTGTATCGGCTGGTGAAGCAGAACGTAGCAGGCAGAGCGTCGTCGGTAGATGGCTTCCGCGAGCAGCAGGCGCGCCGGCTTGCTGCCGAGTACGAACAGCAGATACAGCGCGACATTGAGAGCGAAGTGGCTCGTGCTGCCAACCCAGACGACATTCTGCAGAAGCTCATGCGCGAGGTTGACGCCAAGTACAACCGCCTGAAAGAGGCCAACCGTGTAAAGTACAAAGGCAAAGGAAAGAAGTTCGAGGAGGCAGAGGCTCAGCGGATAAAGGACTATGAGGCCGAGAAACGGAAGCAGCGTCAAAAAGCCAATCAGCAGGCTGCTGCCGCTCGCGAAGACATAGAGCAGAAAGTGCGTAAGCGCTACCAGAGCTTCATCGATGGACGCGCCAACTCCGATACCGAGCTCTTCAAGAACCAGTTTGGCAACCGAACGCTGCCTACTACCTATCTGGACGACTATTCCTGGCAGGCAGTGCGTGGCATCTCGGGCAAGTGTTTCCGCCTCGAGCAGTTTGGGCCTGGGCGTCTATTGACCTCGACTCCTACTGGCTTTTTTGTCATTTCTGGTGAGAGTGCCGAGAAAGTACTGGATGTCCGTGACCCCATCACCGACTGGGCGCTCGACCGCAATGGCGTGCTTTGGTACGCCACCGACCGCCAGGTTATACACCGTGTGAAGCTGGACGCCGGTGCCGCCGAAGCGGATGAGGATGTGGCAATTCCCGGCGAGGTAGCCGATCGCTTCACGCTGGCGCGCATCAACAACGACATGGTGCTGCAATACGAGGGCGAGCTGTGGGTCTACGACGGCGTACGGTTCAAGAAAACCGCAGGCACCCTGCCCGGCGATGTCATCACGGCCATTCGAAACTTTCGCCGCGGCGAGTTTTTTGCCCTCACGGCCGACGGTGTGCTGCGCGGCAAAATGGGTGCCAAGGGCCTTGAAACGGTAGAGACCTGGCCCATCACACGGGTGCTTGACCGCAGCGTGCCGGCCTTCAGTGCGCAGATAGAAAAGTGGTGGATGGCCAGCAATGGGCGTGTCATCCGGGGCGCTGTTGCGCCCAAAGCCGTGAACCAAACTGGCTTCAAGGCCATAGTGGCCCGTGTGGTGAGTGGCGGCGATACCCTGCGCATGCCCTCCGACAACCAGCGCCAAAAGTGGGCTACCTCAGGCGATGCTGTACAGCTGCTGTTGTCGGCCCCTAGCGTGTGGTCTGCCGATGGAGCCGAGTTCTCCTGGCGCATTTCGCCAGCTCCCGAAGGCACTTCTGCCGACTTCTCGCCTTGGAGCGACGACCCCTACCTGAATTTGCCTCCGCTGGAGTCTGGTTCCTACAAACTGGAAATCCGCGCCCGAAACTCGCTGGACCAAAAGGCCGAAGCCACAACCTATCAGCTCTCCGTTGGCACTTCGTTTCTCGAGGAGTACCTCTGGCCGCTGATTGCAGGGCTGGTGGTGTTGTTTGGGGTGCTGTCGTGGCTGGTGGTCCGTTACCGCACGGCTCAGCTACGGAAGCGCAACGAGATACTGGAGGCACTGGCTGCCGAGAAGGCACAGGAGGCCAAAGAGCTTCTCTACAGCATTCTGCCGCAGGAGTTGGCCAGCGACCTGGAAATGCGCAATGCCCTGGCGCGTCTGGACGGCGAGGAGCGTAAGCGCTTCGTTCAGAAGAATCGCCTGGACGACAGCGACATTCGCCGTATCACCCGCTCCATTATTGCCGACAGCTACCCACGCGTGACAGTGCTGTTTACCGACTTTGTGGGCTTTACCCACGTGGCCGAGAAACTGTCGCCAGAGGCGCTGATTGAAGAACTCAACCGTGCCTTTTCGGCTTTTGATATGATTACCGAGAAATACGGTCTGGAGAAAATCAAAACCATCGGCGACGCCTACATGGCCGCAGGAGGGGTGCCCGAACCCAACCTCAACAACCCGATTCAAACGGTCCTCGCCGGCCTGGAGATGCAGAAAATCATGGCTGCACAGCGTAAAATGTTGGATGGCCCCCAATGGAAGCTGCGGCTGGGTATCCACACAGGCAGTGTGGTAGCGGGGGTTATTGGTGCCAAGAAGTTTGCTTACGATATCTGGGGCGATGCAGTGAACCTGGCTGCCCGCATGGAGAGCAGCGGCGAAGTCGATAAGGTGAACGTTTCGGCGGCTACCTACGAGTTCGTAAAAGACTATTTCGAATGCACCGAGCGGGGCCTCGTTGATGCCAAGAACAAAGGCAAAGTAATGATGTACACTGTCGACAGGCTGAAGCCCCAGTATGCTGCCGATGCCGAAGGGCTGGTGGGGGGTGAGGCCTTGTGGGAGGCCATCGAATGGCGACCCCGACCCACAGGAAATGGCTTGTCGGGAAACTGACTACCGCCGTCGCCAGTTTTGACGTAAGTTAGCTGACGGATTTGCAGCCTAACGGCACCCACTCCTCACCTCTCTCTACCCGCCTACCTGTTATGTTGCCCCTGCTGCAGCAAGTCAAGATTTTTGATAACACCCCAACAGCCGTTCTGGAGCAGCTTTCTGAAGCGCTCAAGCAACAGACGGTAGATGCTGGGGCCATACTGACTCGCAAGGGTGAGCCTGGCGATTGCATGTTCGTGTTGGAAACCGGACGGGTGAAAGTGCACGATGGCGACTTTACCATTGCGGAACTGGGTGCAGGTGAAGTGGTAGGCGAATTTTCGCTGCTCGACACCGAACCGCGCTCGGCTACCGTCACTGCGCTGGAGCCCACACGTCTGTACCGCCTCGATCAGGCCGACTTCTATCGCATCGTCCTGCCGCACGCTGAGGCCATGCAGGCTGTGCTTAAATACGTATTGGCACGTCTGCGTGCCCAGAACCAGAAGATCATTGACGACCTGAAGCGCCGCGAGGAAGAACTGGCCCAGAAGGTGGCAGAGCGCACCCAGGAGCTGTCGCAGCAGATTGAGGAGACCATTGCTGCCAACGACCAATTGGCACACGTCAATGCCAACAAGAACGAGATCATCTCCATTGTCTCGCACGACATCCGTAGCCCGCTGACCGGTATCGGCTCTCTGGCCGCCATGCTGCAGGACCGCGATGTTGCCGCCGACGCCGATCAGGTGGTGGAGTTCGCCAAGCTCATCAGCTCCAGCGCCACCAACATCACCAAGTTTGTCAACGACATTCTCGATCTCGCGAAACTGGAGAGTGGTACCTCGCACCTGAACAAGGAGAAGCTCAATCTCGAAACCTTCCTCCGCTCGCTCAATGCGCAGTTCGAGCCGCTGACCATTACCAAGTCGGTGAAACTGGTGCTGAACATAGAGGAGTCGCTGACTGCCCTGGCCGACAGCGCCAAGCTGAGCCAAGGCGTCAACAATATCCTCGCCAACTCGTTCAAGTTTACGCCCAGTGGTGGTACGATTACCCTGGCCCTCAAGCGCATGCAGCATGAGGGAAAAGATTACGCCGCCATTCTTATCTCCGATACAGGCATCGGCATTCCAAAAGAGGCCATCCCCGGACTCTTCGACAAGTTCAACAAGATTCAGCGTACCGGTACCAAAGGAGAAAAGGGTACGGGCCTGGGTATGAGCATTGCCAAGCAGATCATTGATATGCACGAAGGGCACATCATGGTTGATAGCGAGGAGGGGAAGGGCACTACTTTCTCCCTCTTGTTGCCCCTTTAATTAATGCGCTTAGAGGCGTAACGTCAACAAAGCTACAGCTTCAACGTGGCTTGTGTGTGGGAACATGTCCACGGGTTGAACCTTTTCTATCTTGTATTTTTCAGACAAGAAGGACAAGTCTCTGGCTTGAGTAGCTGGGTTGCAGCTTACGTATACAATTTTGGGACATTCAATGGAAAGCAGTTGTTTAATAACGCGCTCATCCATGCCGGCACGCGGAGGATCTGTTACAATGACGTCTGGCTTCCCATAAGTATGAGTGGTATCGTCGGTCAGCAGCTTGGCTATATCTCCGGCAATGAATGTATAGCCTGAGAGTTTGTTCAGTTCTATGTTGACATGTGCATCTTCTACGGCAGACTGCACATACTCTATCCCCAGAAACTTCTGCGCCTTGTCAGCGAGGGTAATGCCGATGCTTCCAGCACCGCAATAAAGGTCCCACGCGTGCACAACAGGGTCGCCAAAATACTCGCGTACTACGCCATACAGACGCTCGGCTTGTGCAGTATTCGTCTGGAAGAAGGAAGTGGGCGAAACGAAGAAGCGTTTGTCAAACAACTGCTCGGTGATGCCTGCCGGGCCTTTCCATACTACGGGTTGCAGGTCGCTGTAGCTGTCATTCTTCTTTGAGTTGTGCAGCCACAGCAGCGAGGTCAGATAAGGGAAGCGGGCTTCCAGATGTTGAAACAACAGATTAATCCGGTCGGTATCGGGCTCTGATACAATCAGCATCAGCAATATCTCGCCAGTAGCCCGCGAGGTCCGGAAAACCAGGTTACGCAGCCAGCCCTGCTGCTGCTTGTGGTCGTAGAAAGGCCAGCCCTGCTCAGTGGCAAAAGCTACTACGGCGTTCCGCACAGGGTTGATGCGGTCGTCCTGGAGGTGGCAGCGGTCTACGGGCAGAATCTTGTCGAAAGCGCCTGCTACGTGGAAGCCACAGCCAGGCACATCGGCCTGCTCGCCAGCCTGCATCTGTTCGCGTGTCAGCCAGCGGCGGTTCGAGAACGTGAATTCCAGTTTGTTGCGATAGAAGTACGGCTGCTCGGCGGGCAGAATGGGCAGTACGGGCACATTCTCCAGCCCGCCGATGCGTTGCAGGGCATCGCGCACCTGCTTTTCCTTGAAGGCCAGCTGGGCTTCGTAGCTCAGATGCTGCCACTTGCAGCCGCCGCAGGCGCTGAAGTGCTGGCACTCGGGTGTCACACGGTCAGGCGAGGACTGCACCAGCTGCTGTACGCGGCCCAGCAGCTGGCGGCGCTGCTTGCCGTAGATCCATACATCTACTATATCGCCGGGCACGCCACCTTCCACAAAGATGACGCGGCCATCCAGGCGCGCAAGGCCACGGCCGTCTTCCAGAGTATCTTCTATCCGGAGGCCGGGGGCCAGAAAGGGTTCTATACGCACAGTCAGTTGTCGTTCCGCAGGTGTTCCAGTACTTCCAATTGCAGGCGGGCAGGGTCAATGGGCACCACACCTACCGATTCGCACACCAGCCCGCCTGCCAGGTTGGCGATGGCGGCAGCTGCAGGCAGCTGAATGCCAGCCGCCATGCAGGCTGTCAGCACGGAGATAACGGTATCGCCTGCACCGGACACATCCACAATCTGGCGGATGTGAGCCGGAAGGTGGTGGAAGTCTCCTTTTGCATCGCGCACCAACACGCCATGTTCGCTCAGGGTTACCATGGTCTGCTGATGGGGCATGCGTTCGGCCAGCAGGGTTACCCCAGCTTTCAGGCCTGCGATGTCGCCACGGTCATAGGTGGTGCCCAGGGCCTCGTTCAGTTCTTTCACGTTGGGTTTGAACACCGTGCTCTGCTGGTAGGAGAAGAAGTTGCGGAACTTCGGATCCACCATCACGGGTATGCCGCGGTTCTGGGCGTTGCGGGTTATCTGCTCTATCATGTCTTTTGAGAGCAGGCCTTTGTCGTAGTCTTCGAAAATGAGGGCGTCGAAGCGGTGTTCGCCCAGCAGCCGCATCACGTGGTCCAGTACCAGCTGTGCCTGCGTGGGTGCCAGCGGCGAAGAATCTTCACGGTCTACGCGAAGCATCTGCTGATTGTTGCCAATCACACGGATTTTGGCGGTTGTGCGGCGATCTGTCAGGTTGAGCAGGCCGTAGTCGGGCAGGCCACATTCCTGCACTACCTGCCGGAAGATTTCGCCGTCGCGGTCAGTGCCGATAGTGCCACAGAGCACAGCTTCTATGCCCAGTGCCCGCAGGTTCATGCCTACGTTGGCGGCACCTCCCAGGCGGTTTTCCTCCCGGTGCACATCCACCACCGGCACGGGCGCCTCGGGCGAAATGCGGGACACTTTACCCCAGAGGTAACGGTCGAGCATAAGGTCGCCCACCACCAGCACGCGCAGGCGGTGAAAGCGGTCAAAGAGGATGCGGACTGCCTCGGCGTCAGGCAGTGCGGTGCGAATCAGTGGTGAAGGTGTCACGTCGGGTAAGAGACGGGAGGGTTATTTCAGTTGCTTCAGGGCTTCGGCCATACGGCGAACGGCTTCGCGCAGGTCCTGCTCCGAACTGGCATACGACAGGCGCACATGGGCATCGGTGCCGAACGCCGAGCCGGGCACCACCGATACACGGCCGGTTTCCAGCAGGTACATGGCGATGTCGTCGCAGGAGATGAGCTGCTTGCCATCGGGGCTCGTCTTGCCGAAGTCAGCCGAGACGTCCGGGTAGAGGTAGAAGGCGCCCGGGGGCACGTCAAACTTCCACTGGGGTATCTGCTCGCGAATGATGGCACAGAGAAGGTCGCGGCGGCGGTGAAACTCGGCCACCATGGCTTTGGTGGGGGCGAGGTCGCCAGTGAGGGCGGCCAGTGCGGCACGTTGCGATATGCTGCTGGCTCCACTGGTCACCTGGCCCTGATACTTCTCGGCGGCCTGTGCCAGCCACAGCGGCGCTGTGCAGTAGCCCAGACGCCAGCCCGTCATGGCGTAGCCTTTCGACATGCCGTTGACCGTAGCCACGCGGTCTTTCATGCTGGGCACCGCGCCGATGCTGAAGTGCGGCTGCCCGGTGTAGTTCATGTGCTCGTAAATCTCGTCGGAGATGACGAACACCTGCGGATGCCGCTCCAGCACTGCCACCAGTGCGCGCACCTCGGCTTCGCTATAAACCGCGCCGTGGGGATTGGAGGGTGAGTTGAAGAGGATGGCACGGGTACGGGGCGTGATGGCCGCTTCCAGCTGGGCAGGCGTGGCTTTCAGCCCGTTTTCAGCTTTGCAGTCTACAATGACGGGCACACCTTCGGCCATGCGCACCATGGGGTTGTAGCTCACCCAGTAGGGGGCCAGCAGAATCACTTCATCCCCGGGCTCTATCAGGGCCATCAGCAGGTTCAGAATGCTCTGCTTGGCACCCGTAGACACCACGATGTTGGCGGCTTCCGAGGCAATGCCGTTGGCACGGAACTTGGCTGCGCAGGCTTCGCGCAGGGCTGGGGTACCCGCTACGGGCGGGTAGTGTGTATCGCCCTCGCGAATGGCCACCGTGGCGGCTTCGCGGATAAAATCAGGAGTATCAAAATCGGGCTCGCCCAACGTCAGCGAAAGCACGTTTTTGCCAGCAGCATTCATCTCCCGCACTTTCTTGGCCAGCGCCAGCGTGGCGCTCTCGGCCAGTGCTCCGATGCGGGCGGCTCCGCGGTATTCGGCAGCAGGCGGCAGTGGCTTTGCTGTAGAGTTTTGCATATTATGGTTGTTTCTGGGCTGCAAGTTAACCCTTTCGGACAACCCCCGCGTTTCGCATGTTCTGCCGTTTCCTTGTTTCGCTGGGCCTGTGGTGTCTGGCGGTGATGCCAGTCGCCTTTGCCCAGCTTCCAGCAGGCCGCTGGGTCGAGTTGGTGCCTTACGCCCCCTCCGGCTACACCGACGACACTACCTTCACAACCCATTACCCCTATACCTTCCGGCTCGAAGGTTTGGACCAGCCTTTTGGCAAAGCCTACAGCGATGCTGTCTACAGCGGCAAACTGCCCGTACTACTCGGGACAGATACCGTCTCGCTGGCTTCCCGCGAGGTTGTAAAAGCCCGCATCAGCCCGTGGCGCACGCTGGCCCGCAGCCGCAAGCCCTGGGTGCCCGAAACGCCCCATGCTTCCGACTACTCCATCCGCCTGCGCGCCTATCTGGTGCAGGAACGCCCGCTGCTGCTGGAGGTGGTGATGCTGCGCGCCACCGACCCCATACCAGTATATCGGGCCACCCACCGGCTCAGGGATTTTGGCTACTTCAGAGACGCCAAAGTGCTGAATCTATATGGCTTGAATGTGGACTACCACGGCATGCCGGGGCTTGGAGCTGCAGAGGTGCTGTTCTCAGATTACTTCAATCGTTCAGTGAATGGAAGCCATGAACATACGCTTCCCATAAGTCGCATCGGCCACATGCGCAGGGTGCGTTGGGTCATTCCCCGCGACCTCCAGCCTGGCAACCACCTTCCCGGCCTGCTGCCCGACCTATCGGAGCGTATGGTTCAGAATCGCCTGCTCTTTGAAAGCATTGCCTCGCCGTTGATGCAGGCGCTGGTGAGCGGCAAAGTGCCTGTGTACTACAGCAACCAACCCACACGCATGCCCAAGGATGCCGTGCTGCGCGATGTCGCCAACCACCCCTCGGCACCGCCGGAGAATGCCCGGGGCAAGCCCGGCAAGCTGGACTGGAGTTATGGTGTAGCAGGAATCATGGTAGAAGGCACATGGCGCCAGCCACCGCCCCCGATGGCGGATGCGGTCAGCTTCGAACCCGAGTCGCTGCAAATCATCTGGTATGACCCCAGCCGCGATTCGGCTTTGCAGCGCACAACGCTGGGCGTAGTGCATGTGGAAGACCTCCAACGGTTGAAGCTGCGGGTGGACGGGAAGCCCCTGGAGGACTATCTCGCAAAAATTGCCAAGCTGTACGCTTACCCGGCGCAGATTAATGATTTCCCGATTCAGCATCTGGAGGCCGCCCTGTACATGCGCCGGCTGCTGCTTATCCCAGCCATCAGCAAGCTGGGCAACCATGTGCAGCTGGAAGCCATGACCCGGCAGGAACTGCTCAGGAAACTGCAGAACCCCGCCGGCAACCGCTGACCCAGCGCGCCCTTTGCCGATATTGCGCCCTATGCGCGATTTTCGTCTCATCGAGTGGCTGGAGGCCCAGCCCGCACGTAAGCTCTACACGCTCGTGGGCCTGTTTGCCGCAGTTATCCTGCTGCCGTTTCTGGGCAATGTGCACCTCTTCGACTGGGACGAAATCAACTTCGCTGAAGCCGCCCGCGAGATGCTGGTGCTGGGCGACTGGCAGCGCGTCCACATCAACTACCAGCCGTTCTGGGAAAAGCCGCCGCTGTTCATCTGGGCGCAGGCGCTGTCCATGAAGGTATTTGGGGTGAACGAGTATGCCGCCCGCTTGCCCAATGCCCTTTGCGGCATTGCCACGGCTATGCTGCTGGTGCATGTTGGCACTCGCTTCGGTGGCCGCAGGCTGGGCCTGCTCTGGAGCCTTGTGTACCTGTGCAGCTTCCTGCCGCACTTCTACTTCCGCTCTGGTATCATCGACCCGCTCTTCAACCTCTTCATCTTCATGGGGGTGTGGCAACTGGCCGAATACTATCGCCCCACCGATGCCACCGAGTTTGTGTACATCCCCAAGGGCACCGAGCGCCTGCGCCATATCCTCTGGGGTGGGCTGGCCATAGGGCTTGCTATGCTGACCAAAGGCCCTGTAGGATTGTTGCTGCCAGCCCTCACATGGTTTGCCGTGTGGGTGCTGTGCTGGGGCCGCATGCCGTTCCCATACTGGCAGGGGCCGCTGTACGCCATTGTGGCGTTGGCTACCTCGCTGCTGTGGTTTGGGTATGACCTCGTCACCAATGGGCCGTGGTTCATGCAGGAGTTCGTTACCTACCAGATTCGCCTGCTCACTACTGGCGATGCTGGCCACGAACAGCCCTTCTGGTATCACTGGGTGGTAGTGCTGGTGGGCTGCTTCCCTGTTTCGGCTTTCGTGTTCGGGGCGCTGCGCCGCCGCTTCCTGTTGCCGGGCGACAAGTTTGCTCCCGAGCTGCCTGGCCGCGAGTCCTTCCTCCGCTGGATGGCGCTGCTGATGCTGGTGGTACTGGTGGTGTTCACACTGGTGAAGACCAAGATTGTGCACTACAGTTCGCTGGCCTACTTCCCGGTGGCCTATTTGGGCGCGTGGTATCTGCACCGCCTGATGTTTGAAGGTGAGAAGTGGCCAAAGTGGCTTACCCGCACCCTCCTCGGGGTGGGGGGCGTGCTGCTGCTGGCCATTCTGGTGCTGCCTTGGGTGGGCATGAACGCCAAGTGGATTGCCAGTCTGCTGAAAAACGACCCCTTCACGGCGGGCAATCTCCAGGCCGACGTTCATTGGTCTGGGCTGGAGTATGGGGTAGGGCTTACGCATCTGGCGGTAATCCTGCTGGCCCTGTGGTTTGTGCGCAAAGGGCTCATCCAGCGGGCTGCGGTCACCCTGTTTGCAGGTACGGCCTTCACGCTCAACCTGCTGCTGCCCGTGCTGGTGCCCCGTATCGAGGGCTACAGCCAGCGAGCCGCGGTCGAGTTCTTCGAGGGGCTGCAAGGCTGCGACTGCTATGTCACCACGCTGGAATACAAGAGCTACGCCCACCTGTTTTATGCGCAGATCAGGCCGCAGTACAGCCCTGCTTCTGCGGGCATCAAAGAGGGTACCGACTACAACAAGTGGCTGCTGTATGGCCAGATAGACGCACCCGCGTACTTCTCGGTGAAGATTCAGGACCTGCCCAACTACCGCGACATCCCCGAACTGGAGCTGCTTTACGTGAAGAACGGCTTTGCCTTCCTGCGCCGCATGCCGCCGCCCGGCCACAACCTGGCGCAGCAGAAAACGACGGCAGGTTCCGTGCTTACTTCAGCTTGGCCTGCACCTCGGCAGCGGTAGGCAGGTCGCTGTAGTGCCATTTGCCCACTACGGTGCCATCTTTCAGCAGCAGGAAGCCCGGATTGCTGCGTACCATCGTCTTCAGTACCGTTACGTCCTGTGCCGTCCAGCAGAAGTTGGCCCCCAGTTCTGCAGCTTTTTTCTGCCCATCGGCGCCAGATGCCGTGCCGCCCATGGTGGGGATGCCTGCGGCTTTGAGGCTCTGGGCCAGCTGCCCGGCTGCGTTCAGGGCTTCGGCGTCAGCGGTGTTGATGTCATAGGCTACCACCAGCAGCACGGGTCCGCTGAATTCGTCCTGGGACTTACCATCTACGGGGCAGTCGGGCCCCCATGGCATATAGTCCTTCGCGATGAGGTTGCCTTCGGGGCCAAAGGTGGTACTGTTGTGCTTCAGGTTCTGGCCAATGGCATAGGGGGAGAAGTCCTTCAGCGGCAGGTAGTTGTAGCAATACCAGGTGAGGAAGGCTGTCAGCAGGAAACTGCCAAGGAATGCCGTGTAACGCACCACCGGCTTACGTTTCAGGAAGGGTACGATTTCCTCGCGGTAGATATAGAGGAACAGGATGAGTACCAGCAGTACTACGTCTTTGATGAACGACTGCCAGGGCGTCAGTTTCAGCACCTCGCCAAAGCAGCCACAGTCGGTAACGGCGTTGGTGACAGCCGAGAAGCCCGTAAGCAGGCTGAAGAACACAATGAGGATGAGCAGCAGCAGTACGGTGAACCAGCGCCACAGACCCAGCAGCAGCAGCAGCGCCAGCGCCACTTCCAGCAGGGTAATGCCTGCCGCAATGCCAGTGCTGTAGGGCAACAGGCCTGAAAAGCCCTCCCACAGTTGGGCCGAGAACACGTGGAAGTACTCTTCCAGCTTATAGGTGAACCCCGTCAGGTCGTTGACCTTGATGAGGCCCGACACCAGAAACAGGAGGCCTACAACGAGGCGGCTCAGGAGCACGAAGAAGCGCAGTGCGGCATTTCCCATGCTGCAAACATCCGCAAAAAACAGTCGCTTTGTGTAAACGAAATGCCAACGGGCACTCAGGCTCCTGCACCGTCGCTGGAACGGTGAGCGTGCTTCAGGTCGGTGTGCCGATACAGTTCACCATCGGTGTGGAAGAGGGCTTCCTCGGCAATGGCTACGGCGTTGTCGCCAATCTTCTCCAAGCCCTTCACCACATTCAGCAGGTGGATGTAGTCTGCTGTGCGGGCTGGGTCCTGTTGTATGCGCTGTACGATAATGTCAAAGGCTGCGCGGTTGATTTCGTCGATGGCGTCGTCTTTGGCGAATATGGCGCGGGCATCTGCACTGCTCTCACGGAAGAACGCGCGCAGGGTTTCGTACAGGATGTCGCGTACCAGTTGTTGAAGTTCTTCCAGACGCAACTCGGCAATGAGTTGTGGGTCCAGCGGGTGCTGAAACTTCTGCAGCTTGTTTACAATACCGGTTACATTGTCACCAATCTGCTCCAGGTAGCCGTTGATTTCCAGCACTGAGAACACGAACCGCAGGTCATTGGCTACAGGCTGGTACAGCGCAATGATGCGTTCGCAGCGCTTGTGGATTTTGTTGTCCAGCTCGTCTATTTCCGCCTCACGTGCCATAACGCGCTGCGCCAGACTGTGGTCCTGGGTTTTCAGGGCCACACAGGCATTTTCCAGTTGCAGGCGCACGAGTTCCGCCATGTCCAGCACTCGGTGCTTGAGCTCGCGGATCTCGGATTCGATAAGGCGTATCATCGTGTGCGCAAATATGGCGTGTAATCGTTCGGTTAAACCGGGCTGATGCAAACTTTTTCCTCAGGCTCAGCCAAAACGACCTGTGATGTAGTTCTGCGTCTGCTGCTGCGAGGGCTTGGTGAAAATCTTCTTGGTGTCGTCGCACTCAATCAGCTCCCCCATGTAGAAGAAGGCCGTGCGGTCGCTCACGCGGGCTGCCTGCTGCATGTTGTGGGTCACGATGACGATGGTGTAGCTGGTCTTCAGCTCGTGAATCAGCTGCTCGATTTTGGCCGTGCTGATGGGGTCCAGCGCGCTGGTGGGTTCGTCCATCAGCAGTACACTGGGTTCTACTGCCAGCGCACGGGCTATGCACAGTCGCTGTTGCTGCCCTCCTGAAAGCGCCAGTGCGCTCTTCTTCAGGTCGTCCTTCACTTCGTCCCACAGGGCGGCATGATGCAGGGCGGTTTCCACCTGCTGCTCTATGTACTTTTCGTCCTTTACACCGTTGATGCGCAGGCCGTAAGCCACATTTTCGAAGATGGACTTCGGGAACGGGTTGGGCTTCTGGAACACCATGCCCACTTTCTTGCGCAGTTCTACTGCATCCTGGTCTTTGCCGTAGATGTCTACGTTGTCCAGCAGGATACTGCCCGTGACGCGGGCGGTGGGGATGAGGTCGTTCATGCGGTTGAACAGCCGCAGGAAAGTGGATTTGCCACAACCTGAGGGGCCAATAAGGGCCGTCACCGTATTGCGCGAGATGCCAAGCGAAATGCCCTTCAGCGCCTCGTGGGTGCCGTAGAACAGATGGGCGTCGCGTGCTTCTAGTTTATACATGCGTGCAGGGAGGGCTCAGTTCAGGTGGAACTTCTTGGCATAATGGCGGCGAATGAGCGTAGCCGCCAGATTCAACAGCAGAATCAGCAGCACCAGTACTACCGCCGTGCCATAGGCCATGGGACGTGCTTTCTCGATGTTGGTGCCGCTGGTGGAAATGACGTACAGGTGGTAGGGCAGGGCCATCACCTGATCGAAGAGCGAGTGGGGCAGCCGCGGCAGGAAGTACGCCGCCACGGTGAACAGAATGGGCGCTGTTTCGCCAGCTACACGGCCTACCGACAGGATGAGGCCCGTGAGGATGCGCGGGAAGGCAACAGGAAGTATGACTCGGAAGATCGTCTGAAACTTGGTGGCGCCCAGCCCGATACTGGCCAGTTGCAGCTCGTAGGGGACGTCCTGTATGGCTTCGTCGGTAGTGCGGATAATGACCGGCAGCACCATGATGGCCAGCGTAAGCGAACCTGCGATAATGCTGTCGCCAAAGCCGAAACCGATGACGAACACCGCCATGCCAAACAAACCGAAAACGATACTCGGAATGCCAGCCAGATTGTTCGTCATCATATCGATGAAACGCTTGGCTGGTCCCGGCGTGGTGTACATGGAAAGGTAGATGCCAGAGAACAGACCGATGGGGAAGGCAATGCCAATGCTGAGAAGCGTGAGCAGCAGGGTGCCGATAATGGCAGAGAGTATGCCACCTGCCAGCATACCCTTGGAGGGCATGGCTGTCAGAAACTCCCAGGACAGTGCACCCAGCCCGTTCCACAGCAGGAAGCCCAGTATGGCTATCAGCACCAGCACCACGCTGGCCGTTACCAGCCGCAGGAGCAGGAAGAAGAAGCGTTCGGTGAGTTTGCGTTGGCGGAGGCTCATGCAGGCGGAGTCCTTGCGACAGGGTTAGCTGCGGGCCAAGCGATTGCGCGCGGCAATGTAGCTGGCCAACAGGTTGAAGGTAAAAGTTACAATGAACAGCACGCAGCCTACCATGAAAAGTGCTTTGTAGTGCAGGCCACCCTGTGGGGCCTCGCCCAGTTCGGCGGCGATAGTGGCCGAAAGCGTGCGTACAGGTACCAGAAAGCTGGAAGGAATCACTGCGGCGTTGCCCGTTACCATCAGCACGGTCATGGTTTCGCCCACGGCACGCCCTACCCCCAGAATGGTAGCCGCGGTAATGCCGTTGATGGCATATGGCACAGTTACTTTCGTGATGGTCTGCCAGTGCGTGGCGCCCAGTGCCAGACTTGCTTCTTTCAAAGCACGTGGGGTGGCGCGCAGCGCGTCTTCCGATACGGTGATGATGGTTGGCAGCGAAATGAGCGCCAGCATCAGACTGCCAGTCAGGGCCGTTTCACCCACCGACAGGCCAAAGAGGTCTTTGATCAGCGGCACCACTACCACCAGGCCAAAGAAGCCATACACCACCGACGGTATGCCCGCCAGCAGTTCGATCATGGGCTTCAGAATGGCATGCTGTCGCTTGTCGGCCAGTTCAGCCAGATAAATGGCAATGGCCAGCCCCAAGGGGAGTGCAAATGCGATGGCTCCCAGCGTTACCCAGAATGTGCCCATAATAAGCGGCAGTGCACCAAACTCTGGCGATGGGTTGGCGGTGGGATACCATTCAGTCCCGCCCAGAAAACTGCTTACAGATATGTTGTCCAGCTGAATCTGCCGAGCCGAAACAGGCAGATAGTCGCTCGGGAACACCATCAAAATTCCTGGCTGTTGCGCCATCAGTGAATCCAACACGCGCGCCAGATTCTCGTATTCGGCCCCAAGCGCATTTTCCTTTACGTGCTTGTCCAGGTTGTTCAGGTTCAGCAGAAAAACCTTTTCGTCATGTCCACCGAGGTCTTTCCAGTTTGTGATTTCCTTTTCATGGAGGGCACGAACTTCGCGTGCGGTCAGCTTCTCTACGGGGTTGTCGGGGTGTACGGCAATTACCAGATCTTCGCTCACTGGGGGCGACTGAAACAGCCCGAAGCCCTCGCGAAAGAGGAAAAACACAATCAGCAGCACCACTGCCGAGGTTACCCAACCCGATGTTTTGATGAGTGCTTCCACCAGCAGGGTGGTCAGCTTCGCACGCTGTTTGCTCATGGAGGTGGGGTCAGGCGGGTTTGGCGGTAAGCGAACTGTCGGCAGTTACCGGAATGAACCCTTCGCGGCGCACCATTTCCTGACCGGTGGCCGAGAACACATAGTCCAGAAAGGGCTGCACGCGCTTCTGCTTCTCGGTAAGATAGAGGAAGAAGAGCGGACGCACAATCGGATACGATTTGTTCAGGGCGTTGGTGAGCGTTGGCTCCACAAAAGTCTTGCCTTGGTCGTAAGAAACAGATAGTGCCTGTACAGTAGGGTTCAGGTAGGCCAGACCTACGTACCCAATAGCACCAGGAGTTTGGCTTACCGACTGAATCACCGCTCCCGTGGCCGACATCATCAGCACGTCAGGGGCAAACTCGCGGCCGTCCATTACTTTCTCTTTGAAAAACTCATGGGTACCCGAGCTGCTCTCGCGGCTGTATACCACAATCTGGAGGTCAGGACCGCCTACTTCCTTCCAGTTTTTTGCCTTGCCGGTATAAATGAGCTCCAGCTGTTCGCGGGTCAGTTGCTTTAGTGGGTTGCTGGGGTGCACTACCACTGCCAGAGCATCATAGGCAATAGCGACTTTCTGGAAAGGTGTTTTGTGTGCCTTGAGGCGCAGTTTTTCTCCCAGTTTGATGTCGCGACTGGCCATGGCGATGTCAGTGGTGTTTTCCATCAACGCTGCAATGCCCACACCCGAACCACCACCGGTCACAGAGATATCGGCCAGAGGAGTGTTGTTTGTGTAGGTTTCGGCCAGTTGCTGGGCAATGGGCAGAACGGTGTCGCTGCCCTTCAACTTCAGCGAATTGTCGTCCTGACGCGCACACGATGCCAGCGACAGGGCTAGCAGGGCAGAAAACAGAGCGCGGAGGAAAAGCATGGGTACGGGCTTGGGGCCGTAACACAGTACGGAACGCAAAGGTAGGCTGTGGGGGGGCTGCCCTTCTCGCCCCGCTCGTTAAGTTTCGGTTAACAAGTTGGTGAATCGGCGTTAATGGGGCCGAAAAGGGCTATTGTCTCTTCAGAAGGGTGTTGCCAGGTAATATTTCGTGACAGGCTGGGCCAGCGTCTCCAGATTCGATAGATCCGAGGCCTGTACAATGTCGCGCACGGTGCCGTCCTTGTAACGAATACTGACGCTGTCGCCTTCCTGTTTGTATGCCTGGTTCTGGACAGAGCCGTCAAGCACAAAGTAGGCCAGGGCGGCGTCTGTATAGCCCATTTCCCGCGCTTTCTGTTCAGCGACAGCACGTTCTTCAAGCGTAAGGGGCTGGCGGCGGTAGCGCAGTTTCAGCAGGCGACGGTCCAGCAGGCGGGTGGCCAGTTCGTGCAGAATAGGGTCGGGGCACAGGCTGGTGTTTCGCCACAGCTTCAGGGCACCGTAGATGTCATGGTCGTCCAGCAGTACGAAGTCGTCCAGCAGGTCGGAATCCAGCTGGGGGGCAGGTGTCTCGGGTAGCTGCAGAAAGCTGCGCAGTGGGTCGGGGCAGGCCAAGGCCGCTCCTTGCTGGAATAGCGTGCGGGCGCGCTTTACCACCAGCCCGAACATGGTCTCGGCAGAAAGAGCTGTCTTGTGGAAGTATACCTGCCAGTACATCAGGCGGCGCGCTATCAGGAACTTCTCGATGGAGTAGGCGCCTTTTTCTTCCACTGCCAGTGTTTCGCGGCCCTCGGAGTCGGTGTGCAGCACCAGCGTTTTGATGATGCGGTCTACCCCCACGATGCCTTCTGACACGCCCGTGAAAAACGAATCGCGCGAGAGATAGTCCATGCGGTCCATGTCCAGTTGGCTGCTCACCAACTGGTGCAGAAAGTGGCGGGGATAGCTGCCGGTGAAAATCTGAATGGCCAGCGGCAGCGGGTCGCCCAATTCGCCGGCCAGTCGGTTCATCAGCGCCAGCGACAGCCGTTCGTGAGAAACGCCAGGCACCAGCAGGCTTTCCAGCGCGTGGCTGAAAGGGCCGTGACCCACATCGTGCAGCAGTATGGCGGCCAGTGTGGCTTCTTCTTCTTCAGGCGAAATGACGGCGCCCTTAGTCCGAAGCACCCTCAGGGCCAGTTGTGTCAGATGCATGGCCCCCAGCGCATGATTCAGCCGGGTGTGTTCGCCACCAGGATACACCAGCGAACTGGCCCCCATCTGCTTGATGCGGCGCAGGCGCTGCACAATTGGGTGGTCCAGTATACGCAGCAGGCGGCCGGGCGGCACCTCAATGAACCCGTGCACCGGGTCGTTGAAAATTTTCATCGCGGCAAAGCTACCGTCTTGGCAGGCAGCAGCCAAGAGGCAAACCTTACCGCAGGGTGTCGGGGTAGTCGATGAAGACGAATCGGCCGCCACCGGGCTCTATCAGCAGGATACAGGCCCGCTCCATGGGGTTACCCCAGGTATCACGAAACTCGGTCAGAGCGTCTTTTTCCAGCAGGCCCACTTTTACCATCTGTTCCAGCGGCGCGATGCGGAAGTTGTATTGCAGGTCGTAGTCGGTGGCGGCCAGTGCAGGGAGGCCCACCGAAACTGGCCGTTCCGAGGCGACAAACACCGGGTGGGTGGTGGCTTCGCCCTCAATGGCCAGGCGGGTGATTTGAGCCAGCGGCTTGGCTACCCGCTTGAAGTCGCGCCGCAATTGCTTCAGGGAAGGGTCCTGAGGCTCGGCGCCGGGGTCGCCTGCCAGTTTGGGTGGACGGTCGGGTGTACTCATGGCGCGATGTTTAACGGCCCAGAAGGCTGATTTCGTTTACAGCAGTCGTTGTTGGCCGCTATTCCTCCAACGATATGCCCAAGGGCTCCAGCGGACCAAGGCCCTCGCGCACCACAATGATTTTGTCTTCCCCTTCCGAGCAGTCCAGTATGGTACTGGGCACCAGCCCCCCCGGCCCGCCGTCTATCACACAGCGCACGCCCAGCGACTCATAGCGTTCGTGGATCAGTTCGGGGTCGGTAGCATATTCAATAATCTCGTCTTCGTCTTTCAGGCTGGTCGTCAGGATAGGATTGCCCAGCAGCCGCACCAGTTCAGTGGTAATATGGTTGTCTACCACCCGTATGCCCACGGTTTTTTTCTTGCTCTGGAAGAAATGGGGAATATTCTTGCTGGCTCGCAGAATGAAGGTGTAGGGCCCAGGCAGCGCCTGTTTCATCAGCTTGTATACAGGCGTAGATACCTGCACTGCGTATTCTGAGATGATGCCAACGCTTTCACAGATGCAGGCGAAATTGGCGGTTTCGGGCTTGATTCCCTTGATGCGGCAGATTTCTTCCATGGCTTTGCGATTTTTGATGTCGCAGCCAAGGCCATAGACAGTATCGGTCGGGTATATTATTACACCCCCGTTGCGCAACACCTCCACCGCCTGGTTCAAGAGGCGCTCCTGAGGGTTTTGGGGGTTGATTCTCAGTAACACAGGAAGAAAAAAGATAGCGGTGGTGAATCCGTTTTTTCCGAATTTAGCGAATTCTGTTTGCTTCCTCTCTGATTGACCGCTGCCATGAACCGACTCCGTTGGCTGGCCCTGCCTCTGCTGCTGGCCTTTGCTACTCCCGCCTGGGCTCAGATTCGTCTGGGTGCCAGAATCATACCCCAGTTTACCGGCCTGCTCAACAGCGACGACGCCGACAGCAGAATCATCTCGCCCCAAACCTCTACCTCGGCAGCTGCGGGGCTTTCCATTGGCTACCGTTTTGCCAAGCGCTTTGGGGTAGAGATGAACATCCTCTACGCACCCGTTACCCAGCAATACCTTCTTCGGTCTACCGAAAACCTCCGGTCTACCTTTCCAGATGGGTTTCTCAACTACACCGTAGATGTTACCTACATCAAAGTGCCCATCTTCCTCACCTACAACAGCGTGAAGAAGAAAGCTGTTTTTCGCGCTGCAATCGGCCCGCAGATTTCTTTTCAGACGGGCGTTCGCGAAACGGTTGAGGGCTTCGATGTCAGTTACACTGGCTTCGGCATGTCCGCTGGTGATAAGTACAGAGGCATCGTCATAGGTGTGGCAGGCGGTGTTGGCATTGACTTCGCCATCAGCAAAACGCTGGTGCTCAATACAGGTGTCCGTGCCGACTTCGGCTTTACCGATGCCGAAAACAAGAGCGTACAGTGGCGAGACCCCTTTGCAGGTGGTACCCTTGTAAACTACTACGACAATTATCGCTTCCCGGTCCAGACCGATAGGCCTCGCACAAGCATCACCCGCCAGTACTCTGTCGGCTTTATGGTGGGCATCACCTACCTCATGAGTAACAAAGGCGACGAGGGCGGTTACCGTTGGTAATCCTTACAGGAAGAACTCATACACAGCAGGCAACCTTGGTTGCCTGTTTGTTTTTATGGCGAACTTGCAGCCAATGAGGGTGCTGTCTGTTTTGCTGCTGTGGCTGGCTACCGGGCTTTGGGCCTGGGCGCAAAGTGGCATTCGGGTGGAGGGTGCCCCCAGTCAGCGTTTGCAACGCCGACTCGAGCAGGAATTACGCAAGCTGGACGTCCGGGCGTCCGACTCTCTGCTGAGGACCAAAGCCGTCACTGTTGTTGTGCTTCTGCATCAAGAAGGGTATCCGGAAGCCACTCTGCTCAGCCTGCGTCGTACGGCCGACTCACTGATAGTGCGCTATAAGTCAGGGCGGCTATACCTGCTGGATTCTCTTGCAGTGCAGAACTGCCCTGAGCGTTGGCTGCTGGAGGCGGGTGAAGCTCCTGTTTCCCGCCCGCTGTCGTGGCAGGCGGTAGACCGCTACCTACAACAGCTGCTGCGCCTTAACGCCGACAATGGCTTTCCATTTGCGCAGCTGTTGCCGCCCACCATTCGCTATCGGCAGCAAGACAGCACCACCCTCCGGGTCAGTGTCATGTACGAGCTGAAGCAGGGCCCTCTGGTGACGGTAGACTCAGTGGGTGTGCAGGGACAGGTACGCGAACCCGCCCGGTTGGTGCAGCAGCTTATAGGTATACGTCCGGGCGACCTCTATCGCCAGCGGCAGGTGGACGCCGCCGCGCAGGTACTCGGCAGCAGCGTTTACTTCCGCGATGTAAAACCCCCACAGGTAGGGTTTCGCTACCGGCCCACCGAAGGGAATCTCGGCGTTGGGGCTGCTGCCTTCGACTCGTCCCGTGCCGGGGCTCGCATTGTTATTCCGTTGACTCAGCGTCGTAGCAACCGTTTTGATGCCATCGTGGGTCTGTTGCCACCGCGCGGCGGCAATGCCGATTGGCAGTTCACAGCGCTGGTAGACCTGCAGCTCGTGTCGGCCCTTCGGATGGGCGAGTTACTGGCACTGAAGTACGAAGAGCTGCCTAGTTCTTCACGGAGGATAGATCTGCGTTATCAGCAGCCAGCCATTCTGGGGCTTCCGCTCCGTGCCGAAATACGTTTCGAGCTGCAGAAGCAGGATACGGTATTTCAGTCAGTCAGTTTTGAGCCTGCTGCCTATTGGGATTTCTCGCCACGACTGGCGCTCAAGGCCTACTTCCGCTCGCGCGAAAGCAGCCTACAGGCAGGCCGCGCCTTTCGTGCACAGAAGTGGCCCCCACCACCCGCCATGGATGGTTCCAGTACTGCCACAGGCTTGGGCATCGTATACCAGACACTGGACTATCGCCTGAACCCTACCAGCGGAGTATACCTGGAGCTGGAAGCCGCTATCGGTAACAAGACCGTCCGGCGCAATCCGCAGCTCGACTCCCTGGAGTTCGACCGTATCGTTGCCAGTCAACCCCGCCGCGAGTTTCGGTTCGAGGGCTTCTGGTATTACACTTTGCGCCCGCGTCAGGTACTGGTGCTGGGCAATCGAACCTGGTGGCTCGACATGCAGCAGCGTTTTCTAAACGACCTGCCCTTTGTGGGAGGCAGCAGGGTGATGCGGGGGTTCAACGAAAACCAGTTTCAGGCCAGCTTCTACTCGATCACAACAGTGGAATATCGACTCTTGCTGGAGCGGAACTCTTACCTCGCAGCCTTCCTCGATTATGGCTATCTCGAGCATCGCACCGTGCTGGAGCAATATGTGCTGCACCCGGTAGGAGTAGGCCTGGGACTGACACTGGAGACGGGTGCAGGCATTATCTCGGTCAGTTATGCCATAGGTCAGTCGGAGCAGACACCCTTTCAGCCCGCCCGGGGTCGAATACACATCGGCTATGTAGGCCTCTTTTAGCGTTCGGTCGGATACAGCCCGCGTAGAATGCGCACCAGTTCTTTGGGAGAAACCAGTTTTGCTCCTGCATCCTGTGCCCGCTCTATGTAGGGCTCAATCAGGTCATAATGGGGCATGCCTGGCTTGTTGTGAAAGCCTCGGCGACTGATGCCCAACGATTCGGCAAATGCATGCAGCTCGTCCAGCCCTACGTCGCTCACCAAATGGCTCGTCAGGCGGGGCTGTCCACGCACTGGCCTTACCAGAGGTTTGTCCATGTAGAGCATTTGTTCGCTGAATATCGATTGAAAAGTGTCAAATCAATGTTAACGATTTTGCGCACTGCACTGACGGATTGTAAATTCCTGACTGATGTCCAGACGGCTCTTTCTGTTTTCCCTGTTCCAGTTGCTCCTGTGGAGTGGGTTGCCGCTGTTGTCACCCGCCCAGTACCTCGACCAGCATTTTGGCTTGGGGAAGGCGTTGTTTGAATCGGCAGACTTTAAAGGCGCGATTGTGGCGCTGGATATCTCGGTGCAAAAGGGCTACAACGTGAAGGAGTCGCTATTGATACGAGGTGCGGCTAAAGCAGAGCTCGGCGACTATCTGGCAGCCATTCAGGACTTTGATATGGTGCTCCGCCGCGACCGGCGCAATGTCGATGCTTATGTGGCACGCAGCTCGGCTTACTTCGGCTTGGGCAACCTTGCGGCGGCGCGCGCCGACTGCGAGGCTGCCCTTAAGTTGAATCCCAAGGAAGCGCCCATTTATGTGACGCTCTCCAACATCCTGAACGCCGAAGCACGCTATCGCCAGGCATACGAACAGGCTGAAAAGGCGGTGCTTCTGGATCCCAAACTCGACCAGGCCTACATCTGCCGCGGTGAGGCGCTGTATGAACTCGGCGAAATAGAACTGGCAATACAGGATTACAACCGGGCGATTGCGCTCAATCCGCGAGAGAGCCGTGCCTATGGTAACAACGGCCAGGCATTTCAGAAGCTGAAAAACTATCGCGAGGCCATTAATTACTACACCAAAGCACTCCAGATCAGCAAACAGTATGCATCAGCATATCAGAGCCGCGCCAGTTGTTACGTAGAACTGGGTGAGTTGGATATGGCAATGGCTGATCTCAACGCACTGCTTCGTCTTAATCCCCGACATCTGAGCGCCCGCACCATGCGCGCCAACATCCGCATTCAGAAAGGCGATTCGCTGGGCGCACTGGAAGACTTCGCTTTTGTTCTTAAGCTGGATCCCACCAACAACTTTGCCTATTTCTCGCGTGCTGTCTACTACTACACTGCCCGACAGTACGAAGATGCCATGCGCGATTTTGACCTCAGCATCCAGTACAACCCCAGCAACGCCGCAGCTTACAACAACCGAGGCAATCTGCTGCTGAGACTTGGTCAATACGAGAAAGCCCTGGAAGACTATACCCGCGCCATTGAACTGAACGGTGAAGACCCCAACAGTTTTAACAACCGCGCCTACACCTACAGCGTGGTCACGCAGATGGACCGCGCCTTTGCCGACTATGCTGCGGCCCTGAAGCTGAATCCCAAGCATATACAGGCCCTCAGCAACCGCTCGGAGTTGTATGCCACTATTGGAGACACCACGGCTGCCATGCGCGACCTCGAGGTCCTCAACGCCGCCTATCCGGACAGAGTCCAGAGCCGAACGCAGTTGGCTTATTTCCACCGCGCACGCAAAGACACCCTTCAGGCCCTGGAACTTTACAATGCTATTCTGAAGATGGACAGCCGCAATCAGACCGCCCTGCTGGGGGCTGCGGATATCTTCACAGACCGCGACAGTTTCCCTGTTGCCATGCGACTGCTCGATACCCTTCTGGCTGTCAACCCAAAAAGTGTCCCGGCGCTGATGATCCGTTCCTATATCAATGCGCGGCTGGAAAATCCTGGTCAGATTATCCGTGATTGTTCTCGTGCCCTCGAGATCAATCCCAACATCGCTGAAGCCTACTACCGCCGCGGCCTTGCTTTCTACGCACAGCAGAATTTCACCTCCGCTTGTGCTGATTGGAGCCGCGCCCGCGATCTCGGCGACACCCATTGCGAAGAACTCTTTCAGAAGCACTGCGTACAACGCAATTTTCCTTGAGGGGTTGGCCGTTCTCTCCCTGTGACTACGTTCCCCCCTTTTGAAGAATCAGCTACGCCCGCTGGTGGTGATACGCGCTGGCAACGGGTACAGGATCATCTGCGTGGCCAGTTTGGTAAAAGCCACGTCAATGCCGAGGCCATGCTCATGCTGATCGGTATGCGCGAATTGGGCTTCGGGCCTTCGGATTTTACCAAGCAGGAAAAGCAGGACCTTATCCACGTGGGAATGTCTACCCTGCTGGTGCGCAGAGGATATTATCGTTTCTCGCACCGCGACCAGGATGGCTGGCCCCATTATGAACTGGTGAAGGCGCTGCCGGAACTTGATGTTTTTGCCCAGGCACGTTTTCTGCAGGAAATGCTCTGCGACTATTTCGAGGAGACCCTGGAGCTGAGATAGGCATTGGTCTTTTCCATCGTTTTTACCAAACTTTGGTGACCAACTTCCCCGTATGCTACGCCAACTTCGCGCTCTTGCCTGCCTGCTGATTATGCTGCTGACGGCCTCGGCCTGTCAACCCTCGCCCGACGTGATTCTGAAAACCACCCACGGCGATATTGGCCTCATCCTCTACAAGGAAACGGGTAAACACCGCGACAATTTTCTGAAACTGGCGCGCAAGGGATATTATGACAATCAGCTGTTTCACAGGGTTATCCAGCAGTTTGTCATTCAAACCGGTGACTCGAACAGCAAGGATCCAAATTTCAAAGGGATTCTCGGTGTAGAACGTGCGGGCTATTTCATCGATGCCGAGGTTCTGCCACAGTATTTTCACAAGCGTGGCGCATTGGGGGCTGCCCGCGAACCTGACCAGATCAATCCAACGCGGCGTTCGTCTGGCTCGCAGTTCTACATTGTTCAAGGCAAGAAGCTGACAGCACAGGAGTTGGACGACATAGAGAAGTATGTGAACGACCAGCACATGGGCGCGGCCTGGGAAAAGTACCTGATGGCCTACATGGAAAAGCCAGAGCACAAGCCCCTGAAAGATTCCATCATGGCTTATCAGGAAGCCCGTTATTCCGGCGACTCACTTAAGGCCAGGCAGTATGAGCCCGGCCTCAAGAAAAGCCAGCAACTGCTTGACACACTCTTCAGCCGCGATTATCGGTCCAGAGATACACCGTTTCGATTCTCTGACGAGCAGCGGCGTGTCTACATGGAGCTGGGCGGCACACCTTCACTGGACGGTGATTACACCATTTTCGGAGAAGTGGTAAGTGGAATGGAGGTAGTTGATTCCATTGCTGCCGTAAAGGTGGATGCGGGGAACCTTCCGTTGCAGCCAGTGCGTATTCTAAAGGTTGAGGTCCTTACAAAGGACTGACGCCTATCCATGACCCGCACCACCTACGACGCACTAGACAGCAATACCCGCGTACACCTCTTCACCACCCTGCTGGGCGTGCGCCAGCCGGTGTTGGTAGGTACACGGCACGAAAATGGCGCGGCCAACCTGGCAGTTTTCAATTCCTTGCAGCATTACGGCAGCAATCCGCCGCTGTTGGGGCTCATGTTCCGGCCCGACCGTGCCCCGCGACATACACTGCGCAACATCCGCCGTACAGGCGAGTATACCATTCAACTGGTACCGTATGCACTGGTCGACAAAGCGCATCTGACAGCTCGAAATCTGCCGGAAGGCGAGTCGGAATTTGTGCCGGCAGGCTTCACTGAAATCGCCGGAACCGTTGTCGGATCACCACTGGTTCAGGAATGCCCTGTGCGTTTTGAGTTACAGTTCCGCGAAGAGCATTTCATCAAGACCAACGACACCTGGCTGCTGATAGGTGAGGTGGTGCACCTCCACTATCCCGAAACAGCGATAACCGCCAGTGGTCACTTCCAGCAGTCTGCCGCCGGCACTGCCGGCATAATCGGCAACAGTGGGTATTTTCCGTTGCCAGCGGTAGAACTGTGGCGCCCCGAAAAACCCTGAGGAAGGATGTTTGTGCTCAGGAGAAGCGCTTGTGATACAGGTGCTCCATCATGTCATCGAATGATGACGCCACCTTGTGCAGATAGAGCTGTAGCAGCAACGGCTGGCCTGGGCGCTCGGCCTTGATGGCATTCTGCAGGTCGAAGAAGAAAACCTCGCCTGAGCGCACATTCAGACACATAAAGTTGCGGAAATGGTCTATGGCGATCGGCAGCAGATCGATGGGCATACGGCTGGCGAGATTGGCGCGCACGCGCAGGATGTCGTCGTGCCCTTTGGCTGTCAGTCCCAGAAAGCGGCGAATGGTGAAGCTGTATAGATACCGGCCATCGTGCGTCTGGGAGGGGACGTCAAAGGTATTGTTGTAAGGAACCCCACCATTGTGCTGGGCCAGAAAGTCGCGATAGGGTTCGGGCAGAGAGTGACCCACCTGGCTCTCCAGCCGGGAAATCTCCTCCTCGGCAAGCCGAGGATACGATTGCTCGATACGGTAACTCAAAACAGATGGGGTTGCAACATGAAAGCAGACGGTTGGGTAGGGGTGTGTACTACACTTTCACCCCCACTACCAGTACGTCATCAATCTGTTCGAAATTGCTGCCCAACCAGTTTGAGAACTCGGTGTCGAGCACCTGTGCCTGTTCTTCGGGCTTCTGGGTGCTGATTTGTGCCAGAAACTCCTTGAAGCGCTTGGTCATGTATTTGCGGCCTTTGTCGCCACCAAACTGATCCTGGAAGCCGTCGGAGTAGACGTAATAGGTGTCACCTGGCTGCATGTCCAGTTCCAAGAGCGTGAAGATGCGCTGGTCTTCGGTCTGCAAACCACCGATGGAGTATTTATCGGCCTTGTGCTCAATGTGCTCGCCATTGCGAACAATGATGAGGGGGTTGTTGGCTCCGGCCCAGTATACTTTCTTGTTCTTGCTGTCGAGGCACAGGAACGAAATGTCCATACCGTCGCGGGAGGTAGAGCCCTTTTCGTCCTGGCGCAGGGCTCGGCGTACGGCAAGGTGCAGGTTGTTCAGAATCTGGTCTGGCATTACGTTGCCCTGCTGCTTCACCACCTGGTTCAGAAGGGTGTTGCCAATCATGGTCATGAATGCACCTGGTACACCGTGGCCTGTACAGTCGGCAGCCGAAATCAGGGTATAGTCACCCATCTGGGCAAACCAGTAGAAGTCGCCGGATACGATGTCCTTTGGGCGCCAGAAGATGAAGGACTCTGGTAGGTGCTGCTTGATCACTTCCAGCTCCGGGAGCATAGCCTTCTGGATACGGAAGGCGTACGTGATGGAGTCGTGTATCTCGTTGTTCTTGTGCTCGATGATGGAGTAGGCTTCTTCCAACTGTTTCTTCGACTCCTCTACAATCCGTTTTTCCTTTTCGGCCTGCTCACGCTGCAGGTTGAAGGTCATGGCTGCCAGTTCTTTCTGTTTCTTGGCTTCCTCTTCACGTTTGCGGTCGGTAATGTCGCGCGAGTTGAGCACGATGCCACGAATCAGCTGATCCTGCAGCATGTTGGTGCCGGAGCTCTCGAAATAGAGCCAGCTGCCATCGTGGTGCTGCATGCGGAACGAGAAGAAGAAAGTAGTCTTCTGGCCGGTGGCATTGCGCATGAGGGCATGGTCGTCGCTGTGCACCAGCTCATAGATGCTTTGCCCAATCAGGCTGTCAGGGTTGTAGCCCAGGACACGCTCGGTAGAGGGGCTGAGATACTGAATGCTGCCGTTGCTGTCTATTATCGTGATAATGTCAAGCGAGTGCTGAATGAGGGCTTTGAATTTGCCTTCGTTCAGTGCCGATTTGGTGGTGGTGCTCATCCGCTCCACCTGGCCCAGGCTGGCTCCGGCATAGGAGATAAGTCGCCGCACAGCCACATAGCCCCCAGCACCTACAATGAACGTGATGGCAATGGCCCACATCAGCGACACCCAGCTTTCAAACTTATTGCTGGCGATGGGAATGAGAATGGAGCCGACGATGATGATCGACAGAATCCAGTAGGAGAGGCCCCAGGTGTTGGCGCTTTCCTTTACTTCGCGCGTCTTGCGACGTACCCGCGCGTCGGTCAGTTTCAGGTTACTCATGATGCCGCAGGATGGGAGTCAAGAAGTTGGTATAGGAGAGAAGAGAGGTCTGTGGGTAGAACTCAGAAGCTGGGGAAGGGAAGCGCCGGCTTCTTGTATTTGGCACCATCAATCAGGTAGCCTACAGAGAACTGCATACCGCCGTTCTGGCTGTCGAGAGTGGTGTTCTTGTTAATAATCAGCTCAAAGGCAAAGCCAAATCGGAACTGTCGGCCATAGTCTATGCCAATGTAGGGCGTGACACTTTCGAGGCCGGTCTGACGCTGGGTGGTGCCATCGATGTTGACGGTGTTCAACTGTTGGCGCACATTGGCACCAACGACAATTGCGGCGCTCTCTGCGCCAAACAAAATGCCTTTGTCGAAGAACAGCGTCCGGATAAACGTTCCATAGGTAATCTGGCTGGAGTTGTTCTGTTGCTGATACAGGAGGTTCAGGTTCAGGTCGAACGAAGAGCGGGTGCGGTACTTGATACCGCCCATACCTACATACCGCATTGGCCGAGGAATGTTGTCGGAAGGCAGTAGCCCCATGTTGGCCTGGTTCAGGTGATAAATCGAGCCACCGAGAAACCAGTTGAACTCAGGGTTGCCCTTGATTTTCTGCGTGCGGTAAATCAGAATACCAGCGCTTGCATCCATCTTCACCTGACTGCTCAGGCCAAAGATGTTCTCAGTGGTGTTGCCGGAAAACTCACCGAGTGTGGCATTGTACATGTCTTCAAAGACATAGAGCGGGTCAGAAACCGAACTTTGGGTAACACCCGCCTGAACCGACGCCCGGATGTGCGTGTAACGGGTTTTGGCCCCGAGGGGAGCCTCCCACGAGAGACCCAACAGCGCCGAATTGCGTTTCAAGCCACCGTAATTGTCGGTCATGATAACAAGCCCTGCACCACCTTGATACCACTTTTTGTTTATCGGCAGGTCAGCCTGAAACACAGTGGAATTGGAGGTTGCATTGATGGTGCCCCGGCGCACACGGTGCGTCATGCTAAAGCCGGCCTTGCCTTCTACGAGCCCCGTAAAGCTGGGGTTTACGAGCACAGGGCTGGCATAGGGCATGGCCAGGTTCGGATCTTGTGCGTGCAGGGCGGCAGGCAACAGCATGCACGCAGTCAGCACGAACGCGGAAAGAGTTGGTATGGAGAGCAGCGAGCGGTTCATGGTCCGTGCTAGCGGATAAGCGTTACGTAGCCAGTGTAGGTTTCATCACCACCCGATTCCAGACGAATGGTGCACTTGTAGGTGTAGGTGCCAGGCTCAAAGGGCTTGCCCTCTGGCGTAAGGCCGTTCCAGCCAATTCGTTGCGCAGTTTCCCAGATAAGATTTCCCCAACGGTCGAAAATCTGGAATCGCTGGATATTGGCGCGCACTTCCTGCTGGCCGGTCAGGGCGTTGTACTGCAGCGGAAGCGGACGGAATTGGTCATTGTTACCATCATTGTTGGGAGAAAAAGCGTTGGGGAACAGATACTCTTCTTCTCGAACAATAACCGTGTTGGTACCAATCCGCAGGTCGGCGCAACCAATGGCATTCTTGGCGTAGAGCACCACGGTATATATGCCAGGGCCAGTAAAGGTGTGTGACGGATTCTGGTCGGTAGAGGTGTTATCGAGTGCAGAGTTGGGGTCGCCAAAGTCCCAGAAGAATTCCACAACATCTGCCGATGCAGTGCTGCGGAAGGGCACGGTGCGCAGGAAGAACGGAACCGACACAGTATCGCGGTAAACAGTATCGATGGGTGCGAAGGTGTTGTCATATGATACATCACCAATCTCAAAGTCCGATACAGGCGAGGGGTAGAGCAGGTATTTGACTTCCACCAGCGATCGGCAGGGGCCCGAACGGAAGAGCAGCGTATAATACACCGAATCGATAGAGGTGACTGCGGGCAGTGGGTCTACCAGAATGGAGTCAGCAGTGACAAACGTGGGGTGCGTATTGTCAAGCGTGCCTCCGAGGTAAGCGGCCAATAGGGTACTGCGGCGAGCACGGAACCACAATGTGGCATCCTTCGGCTGGTTCAGGTAATCGGGGTGTACCAAAAGAGTGTCATTGCCCGTAGCACTGAGGCAAATTTCACCGTCCGGAATAACCGGAGGGAACGACGGATTGACGATGATGTTTACTTCGGCATTGTCAAAGCACCCATTTGCCGTGAGTGCCCGCACTACATAGGTGGTAGTGGAATTGGGCGTTACTACCGGGTTGATGATCGTGCTGTCGTTGATTTCGCTTGGCGGAATGGCAACCAGTGTGCTGCCCAGGAGTTTGCGCCAGAGGAACGTACGCGAAGCTGGTGCAGGCAGGTTGGTAGGTTGTACCGTCAGCTGGACAGGTTCGGAAGCGCAGACAGGAGCGCCGGCAGATTCCGTTACGGTCAGCGGCAGCCCTTGCTGAACGTTCAGCGTGTAAGTACGGGTGAAGGTACAGGTGCCGATAACCGACTGCACATTGAACACTACGTTTTCAAAAGAGCGAACCACCAGTGTATCGGTACGCCCGACAACGGGGAAGGTGATTTCCGGTGTGCCGCTCAAGGCTGTCCAGATGTAGGCGTCGCCACCGGTTATTTTCAGTGACACTGGTTCGCCGGCACAGGTAGTCGTCGCAGGCGATTTGGTGATGACTATCTGCGATTCGCCGCTCACTCGGACATCCCGCCTGATGATTCTGGTTGCGCAGATATTGTTCGTGACAGTCCAAACGATGCGGATGATGCGGCCTACGTCATTCGCGACAGGAATGTAGCGGGCATTGGGGTCGGTGGTATTGGTGAAACCGCCTTCGCCCAGATACCCCCCTGGTCCAGGTTCGAGCGACCACTGGCCAGTTGCAGTGGGATCGCCCTGGATCCGCCCGCGCAACGTATCAGATCCACTGGGGAAGCAGATGGTAGGAGGCTGCGGGAAAGTCGCACCGACGGAGTCGCGTACCTGCAATGAGCGGGTAATGCTGAAGGAGGCACAGGTAGGCGACGAGGGGTCGGTCACCGTCCAGGTGATGTTGATCAGCTTGTTGCGGTCGGCGGTATCCGGCACATAGAATGCCATTGGGGCATTCGTAGTAACCACGCCAGAGAGGTCGCGGAAGAGGCCCGCGCCAGTGGAACTCCAGATACCCGTTGCTGGGGCGTTTACAAACGCTTTCAGGGTGTCGGAGGTTGCGGGGAAGCAGACTGGCCGAAGGGTACCATCGAGGCGCTGTGCTGCAAAGCCCCCGTTAACGATAGAGCTTAACACCACTACCGAGTCGCTGAACACGACACTGTCGCAGGCGGGGCTGTAGACGTGCCATTCGAGGCGTAGGGTTTTGCCTCCATCGGCAAGGTCTGAGTTGTAGAAAGCTGCTGGGCTGGTGGGGTCGCTGAAGGTGCCTGCTGCCAGAGAACCAGCACCCGCACCAATGGCTACAAAAGCGAACCAACGGCCAGTTGAACCATTGCTGCCCAGGGTTGCGCCTCCAGAGCCACCAAGTGCTGCGCTGTTATTCAGTGCAACAGTAGACGCGCCTGCACAAACGTCGGGGACGACAGTAGCGCTACCGCCGAAGCCACCAACCGGGTCATCAGAGATGTACACCAGGGTAGTGTCGGTTGCAATGTTGCAGCCACCCAAGGGGGTTACGGTCCAGACCAACGCCAAGGTGGTGTTGGCAAAGGTAGCTTTGGCCAGGGGCAGCAGGTTGCTGTTGGGGGCGTTGGGGTCAGAGAAAACAGTGTTGGGTACCGCGGTCAACGTACCATTTGCCGCACGGATGAATGCAGACCACTGTCCAGTGCCTGCCTGGGAAATGGCAGAAAGTGCGGTGATGTCACCATAGCAACGCCGGAAGTTGGTAGAGCGGAGGGGACTGGAAATAAACGCTACAGGTGCGCGCCGGATGACAGCTTCGCGCGACAGTTGAAGCGGCGAACAGCCTGGCTTCGATACCGTCCAGAAAATCTGTACAGAGGTGCCGGCGTCTGTGTTGCTGGGCACGTAAGTCAGCAGGCCGGTGGTGGCGGTTTGCGCCGTGTACAGCAGCGTGCCCGAACCAGTAGCACTGAATGTTGTGTTGAGGTCAGCGGCGCCTTTAGATACCTGGAACACAACACTCTGGCCAGCACAGAATACTTTAGTGAGGGTTGCGGCAGGTTCGCCCAGGAAAGTCATGCTGCCGCCTACGATGTCGGACGTAATGTTGAGCGGGGCTGCTGTAGTGTCGGCAGCTGGATTACAAACGCCACTGCTCGCCGTATAGCGGAAACGTATTTGCTGACCTGCCAAAGTAGGCCCAGCATAGAATATGGCCCTTGGAGAGTTTTCACTGGGGAAAAAGCGGCCAGCGGGAGTGGCACCTGTTACCACAACCGCCGTGGTGTAAGAAGGGCCAATCAACGCTTCCCAAAGCCCAGTGCCAGTGTTGACGGTGGCGCGGAGCGTGTCGGTAGTGGTGCCTGCGCAAATGGTCTGACGCGAGAGGGGAATTTCTGCAACGCTGACAGTGGGCCGGCGATACACCCGGAGCCTGATAGAATCAGTCGCGACAACGGGAACACAACCATTGTTGGTTGCAAAGTACCTGATAATCACATTCTCAGTCAGGGCATCTGCCGCGCTGGGTCTGTAGATGGCATTGGTAGATCCAACGCCAGTATAGAAGAACGTCCCTGTGCCAGTAGAGGTCCAGAAGCCCCCAGTGGTTTCTGTGTTGCTGGCAACTGCCGTAAGGACGGGCGTAGATGTTGTGTCGCACACCTCCAGCGTTGTCGGGGAGGTAATAACAGCGCGGGGCCTTCCGAACACCCGGATGAACACAGGGTTACTGATGGAAGTGTCGCAGGCAGTACTGAAGAGGGCTCGGAAGTAGGTACTGGTCAGAAGTGGACCTGTGGTGATGGTGTTGCCACTGACAGTGCCTACCGCACGGTTCCAGGTGATACCATCAGCCGATTGCTCGAAGTCCACCGGGCCCAGGCCACCGGAATAGGTGAGTGTAGCCTGTGGCACAGTGCTGCCATTCCGGCAAAGCTCCTGCGAGGTGGGTGTTAACGAACCTGCAGAACTGGGCGGCGCTGGAGTGACACGTATAGGAGAAGAGTAGGTGAAGCAGCCTGTGGGAGACGAGCCGCTTGCCCGAAGACGGAAGTAGGCAGTATTTGTAAGCGGCTGCGTTAACAGAACAGTGGAGTTTGCTCCCCCGATAGCGCTTGCTGGCACATTGGAGTAGCTGGAGATATCGTTGGGGTCAGTAGTGGAAAAGACCCACTGAAGCGTACTGCCAGGTAGCGGAGTAAAGTCGGAGATGTATACAACTGCCGTTCCTCCGTCACAGATGTCGGCGTTGGGGCCGGCAACACCCATCGTAGCATCGCAATTTGAAACGACGACGACACGAGACGTAGAAGTGGGGCAGGGGGCGGTGTTATTGGTGACAGTCAGGGTGTAGACACCTTCGGACGAGAAGATGGCAAATGCGGTGTCGTTAGCAGCCGAGTAGGCGAAGGTTACGATACCACCAACAGGGCCCGTGTAAGTCCACACCGGATTCGGATTTCCGGGTGAAGTAAACGTAGCGGTGCCCATGTTGATATTTACGCTGGAAGGCCCATTGAGAGCAGGTTGGGCGGCGCTGTTGACGGTGAGGGAAATCGTACTTGAGCCTGTATTTCCGCCAGCATCTATTTCATTGACGGAAATGTTTGCCGTATAGCTGGGGCCGGCGTTAGACGGAATCACCAGCACCACACTCTTGCCAGAGTTAACACCGTTCAGAAAAGTGATAGCCGGATTGTCGGTTGACCAGATAAACAGGTTGGCAGAAGATGCACTGGCTGGCACCGAGACAGTAACGGTATCGTTGGGGCAGACTACAGGTTTGGAAAGCGTGAGTGGTTGACTTGGCAGATTGCACAATATTACAGGAACACTGATGTTGGTTGGGGACTCTACCACACAACCACCCAAGGTCGCTCTGATTTTGAAATCGTATGAAAGCGTATCGGCCAGTCGAGAGAGCGTGTAGGTAAAGGTCTGGCCGTCGGCAGTGGATGTAAATGAGAGTCCTGTTGGTACGAAGCCTGGCGCTAATGGCTCACGTTCCAGCAGCTCATAGGTAACCCCAGCCTTGGAACCGGCTTGTAATATACTGAAAGGAGTCGCGGAGCAGGCTTGGGCCTCGACCAGTGACAGCGAAAAGCTGGTGCTGGGTGCTGGCGTGATACTGGTGAAGAAACTCTCGTAACAGATAAAGGTATTGTTGGCGCTAACCTGTATCTCATCTGGCGATAAACCACTGCCCGGCCCAACATCTACCAACACACTGGTGGCAGGGCCCACTACGGTTCCGCCAGCCGTGAATACCGACCCATTGGCGCTGTTGAGGCGGAAGTAAGCGGGGGTCAGTGTACGGTATTCGACTTGAAGAGGCGCAGTGCAACGTATGACGGAGGTCGGGTTGACGGTCGCCGTGGAAGGAGCAAAATCAGGTGCGCGGTTCAGCGGGGTTACTGTCTCCGAAACAATGTTGACGTCGACGAAGTCCTGATTGCCAGCTGTCGAGATGAGTTCGCTGATGTTGTTCGTGATGGCGAAGGTCGGATTCGGATTAGGACAGTTACAGTCTGATATCGGGATTTCGAACCGCACAATCGCCGAGTCGGTTGTCGTAATCGGATACCCTTGATTACCTGTGACCCCTACTGCCACCGTAGTAATGTTGACCGACACCCGGTTCAGGCCCCCGTTTGCCACAATCGATACGGGATTGTAGATAGGGCTGAGGGGCGGCAGCGTTTGAGCTATATTATTAAGAGGATTGTCCGAGTTGGCGACTTTGCTGGCCAGACCTACATTAAGGCAGCCACTTGGGAAGTTCAAAACAATGTTGGAGGGCCCGAGAAGAAAAGCATCGGCAGGAGAATTGGCCCGAATCTTGACGGTATATTGTACGTTGGTGCCGGCAATCTGTTGATCTACGGTAATAGTGGCATTTTTTTGTGCCAACGCCGTAGAAACCAGGGAAAATAGCACCATTCCCAGGAGTATAATTCTCCGCATAGGTGTGGGTGGTAGTAGTTGAGGCAGAAGAGGATCGGAAGGGTAGACTCGGGGTTTAAAACTACGTTTTATTACCGAGTGGAGAGTAGGTTTCGCGTCAGTTCAGTTGCACCAGCTTGAGGACTTCCTCGTGGTCACCGACTTTTACATGCAGGAAATAAGAGCCAGGCGTCATACCAGCCTGTCGGGCGTCTATCAGCACGGCCTGCTGGCCAGCCGGCATCTGCTGCTTGAACAGGGTCTTTAGCCGTGACCCTTTTGTGGTAGTAACCTCTACGGTTACCTCGGCGCTGCTAGGTAGATACAGGCTCAGAGTTGTCTGTTCCGCATACGGATTGGGGGCTACGATTACCTGCACTTTCACACCCTCGTTCACGAGGTTGTCAGCGGGTTTCACATAGAATTCTTCGCGGGAACTGAACGTGCCGCAGGGAGTGGTGACAACCAGCCGGTAGTAACCAGTGGCCTCCATTTTCAGGGTAAGGCCGTTAGCTCCGGTAACAACCGAGCCGTTGAAATACCATTGCAGACCAGTGGCCGATGCGCCACCCAGATTGGCGGTGAGCAGGTTTCCAGACCGGCTGAGAGTAGGGTTGCCAGAAGGGAGTGCGGTGAGGCGAATGCTGTCAGCGGCTTCAGACTCACAGATGGCATTGATTGCAATAGCGGTATAGCTGCCGGCGGCAGTGGCTGCGTATTGATTGGAGGTGGCGCCGTTGATGGCCGCACCATCGCGATACCACTGGTAGTTTCCGATGGGGCCCGCACTCAGCATCACTTGCTGGCCCAGACAGAAGGTAAGCGCCGCGGCTGTGACTATGGGCTTGGCTGGAGCCTCGCAAAGGGGAATCTCCGTTCGGGTTATCGTAAACTCGCCGTCTCTAATAATGTTGGCCGCATCCCAGTTCATTACAGCAGCTCCCGCCATTTCCCAGCTGAGATGTGCAGTTTGGCTGGCATCTGTAATTGGAATAGCCACTCGGCCAACGCGTGTACGGGTTGTGGTAAGGGGTTGCCCGTTGCCTGGCCCCCCAACTGCAGCCATGGTATTTTTCAATTGAGAATTTGCCAGCACGTTCATTACTAGGCTGGTGCCATCACGAACAAGGTAGAGGTTCCGATAGCCCCGCGCATCGGTTCTGAAATCCCACGGCCCCGCCGCATCGTTATCGAGTACGGCATTGTTGAAGTTCAGGCCTGATGTCTCGATATGGAAACGGAAGTTGCTTGAAGCCAGACTGAAAGCATCGCCTGCCAGCAGATAGGCGTATATATCCAGCAGTAACTGGCCATTACGCACGGTCGGTTCTAGTTCCACCCGGTAGCGCTTGGCAGGCGTTTGGGCTACGGCCGACAACAGCAGCCCCATGAAAGCAGCCATCAGCGTAAGGCTGCGGAAGGGAGTGCGGGATATCATGAGTAGAGAGGTTGGTAGATCGGTTGACTAAGGAACAGAGGGCAAGGGATCAGTTGTCGGTAGACACGCTGCTGATGGCAGTTATGTCGGAGTTGGCCTGAACGTCCGTTTCATCGCTTGAGTTGATGGCGGCATCAAGGTTGAGATCGAAGTTGTCCAATGCAGATACCACAGTAGCAAAAGCGCTCCTGATGGTGGTTCGGTTATAGTCCCGGGCGCTGATGAACGAGTAGACGGAGACACCGGATGTCTGAACCTGAGTAGCATCTACATTGCCCGCATACATGCGGATAATGGGTGAACTGGGAATAGTCAGGTCGAGGCGTCCGCCTGCATCAAAGAAGCCAGGCTGGGAATACACGTTTCCGGGCACCGAGAGGTCAAGTGCAACTCCAGTAGCCAGAGGGAACACCAGCGAATTGCGCGACATAATCGGCAGGTGATTCCGGTGTTTGACCACAATGAAATAGCGGTCTGTAGTGTTTACATTCGGAGAGGCACTGGTTGGGATACGTATACCGGGAACAGGAGCCGCAGGATCGGGGCTAAGATATTCTACCACGGTGCCATTGGTCAGCAGCCAGCCCATTTTCCGTGTAACCAGATAGGAGGTTGGATCGCTTGCCACGGCAGCCGATGTTAAACCAGTACCGCGTCGCAGTTCGATTTCAACTGCGTCCACCACATTGTCAGGTACTACCGGGCCAGTGTAGACCGCTGCTACCCCAGGGTTACCGGCAGTATTGTAATAGTTGCGCAGGTGGGTTTTGTTAGGGTATGCATTCATGATGCGTACGCCATCAGTAGGGCTTGGGCCCTCGAGATGTACACTCAGCTGTAACAGAATGTGATCGGCCAGTGAGAGCCCGAGTGTATTGGTGGTATCAGATTCAAACCCAAGTTCCGATGCTATGACAGCATAGTTGACTGAGCTGAACAGCGGGGGTGTGGTGTAATTGACTCCCGGAATGGCTGGTTGGTTGGCAACTGGGGTGAATGTGAAAGCGGGGGCCGTTCCGGTAACCGTGTTCCATAACATGGCAGGAGAGGGCGTAGACGCTCCCGTAACTTCCAGCAGCGCAGTATCTGATGGTGCAATGGTAGTGCCGGAAAGAGAGGCAAGTGTGCCAGCCTCCACTTTGCCAATGCCAGTGACTAGGTTGTAGACAGCGCCACCGGTGTTGATGTCGCCGGGCAATTCGGAAATCAGTACGTATGGGCCCGTTCCGCTCTGGGAGGTTTTGTTAGCCAGCGAATAGGGGCCGGTTATACCCAGACCCGTGTAGCCGAGGCGTACATGACTGGGGTTGCCGGCTGAAAAAGTAAGCAGGTCGTTGTTGTCCCATTCGACGGTTAGCCGCGCAGTGGGACTGTTGAGCAGTGCATTTGTCCCAAGGTTCTGTAGCTGGTAATAATAAGCTCTGCTGGGGCGCACGAATTTGCTGCCAGGCACAACCGTAGCTCCGGGGTCATTGGCAATCACTTCTATCCTCAGATCTACCAGGCCAGCAGGAGCGGTGTAGCCGTTGATCGTTACTGGGCGGTAGTAGCCAGCCGTGCCGAGAGGAAAGAAAATAGGGCCGGTTCCTGCGTTTCGCTGCACACGCATCTGCCCAACGACATAGTTCCCGGCACTGGCGCCGATGATATCAGTGGCAGTCACACTGGGCAGCAGTATAAGCTCACCAGCACCTACAGTTCGGATACGTCCACCCAGAAAGCGCAACCTGGTAGCAATGAAGGCATCCGTTGCTACCATAACTCCCAAAGGGTTGTTGGCAACGAATTCGCCCATGGTGTTGCCGCCAAAGAACAGAGTCGTAAAGCCGCTTCCGTCGGCGGCCATATGTACCACATCTGTGGCGGAGGCACGGGTGTAGGTTCCGGTTTGGGTGTTGAAGTCACCCGCCACCTGAATAGTACCACCGTTGGAGATGGTACCATTATTGGAAAGTGTGCCACGTACGAAAAACGTGGTGCCGGAATTGACATGCAATGTGCCAGTGTTTCGCACGGGCGTTTGTGCATGAACCGTAAATGCGGTCGACAGCAGGAAAGCTCCGAGAATGATGCGCTTCATGGTAGTCGTGGTTCAGTCGTTTAGAGAGGAGAGCAATCAGCGGAGTTTCAGTTTCTGACCTACTTTGAGCATATCGCTCTTGAGGCCGTTCATGGACTTGAGTTTTTCAAGCGGCAAGCCATAGCGTCGCGCAATGCGGAAGAGCGTTTCGCCTGGCGATACAGTATGCAGGCCATCTGCCGGAATCGCCTGGAGGTCTGGCTTGTCAGGCCCTGGCGTCATCTGAGATGCCGGAACCTCTTCTGCTGCCTGCGGCACAGACGAAGGGTCCGCGGGCATGGTAGGCACCGTAGCACCACGCTGCTTGCGCAGGCGCTCACGCCGTTCCTCCAGCTTTTCCATGATTCGGGCTTTCCTCAGACGCTTGTCGTCCAGGAAAAACTGCTGGAGTTCAGACTGTGTGAGGTCTCGTTTTACCTGCTGGCGTGCAAGATCAATCAGCTCCTGACGGTTCGGAAGCAGATCATAAACCCGTACAGTGTATTGGTTGCCATTTTTGCCGGCAACTGCCACATAACGGCTGTTTGGGCTGAAGGCGGCTGCATATCCGTTGCGGGGGTTGCCGTTGTATACTGCAATTCGCAGGTACGACTCCGCATCCCAGAGACGAACTGTTGAGTCATCAGAACTTGTAACCATGTGGAGCCCATCGTTACTGAACTGCACATTGTAAACAGAGTTTTTATGGCCTTTGAGCAAACCAATTTCACTGCCGGTGCCCATGTCCCAAATTCGTGCGGTGCTGTCACTGCTGGCAGTTGCAAGACGGCCACCATCGGCGCTGAACGCGGCCCACAGTACACTTGCTTTGTGGCCGCGCAGCAGGAAGACCTGACGGCCGGAAGCTGCATCCCAGATGCGGGCAGTTCCGTCGTCGCCAACTGATGCCACATATTGACCGGAAGGACTGAATGCTACGTGACGAACGGCACCGCTATGGCCTGTCATAGTGTGTAAGGCTGCACCATTTTCGCCGTTCCAGATGCGAACAGTTCCATCAGCGCCTGCCGAAACAAGTCGACGGCCATCAAGGCTGAAAGCTGCATAGAGTACATCATCGGTGTGGCCCTTCAGCACAGCAATTTCGTCAGCTCCATTGATGCGCCACAGGCGAATGTCGTTGTCGAGCGAAGTGGTAGCTGCACGTTGCGCGTCGTTGGTGATGGCGACATGTGTAAGCAGATCGTCATGCCCTCGCAGCACAGCGGTCAGCTTGTTGCTCCGGAGATCCCAAACACGGGCAGAGAAGTCTTCCGCCTGTGTAATCACGTAGTTGCCATCCGCCGACATGTAGGCTTTCTCAACTATGTGCGAGTGGCCAGAAAGCCTGCTGATTTCCTTGCCGGAAGCAACATCCCAGATGCGTGCTGTCTTATCCCAGGAAGTTGAAATCAGCCGCTTGCTGTCTGGAGAAAACTGGTTGTATACAAGTCGGTTCGTGTGGCCGAACATTTCGGCATCGGGGCGGCTGTTTTTCTCGCGATTCAGCGTGTAATACAGTGCCGCTTCGGCTTCTTCTACGTAAGGGCGCTGATTACTGTCGCCAATGGACTCGGGCAACGCTCGCAGGGCTAGCAGGATTCCCAATTCGTTCCGGCCTTGGTCCGACTGTTCTTCGGCCATTGCTGCCAAGAAGAGCGATTGCGTAATCAGTGCATTATCGCGCTCAATAACAGCATTTCGGCTTTGGTCTACCGCATAGCCTTCAGATATCTCGGCATCATAACGTGCGGCCTCGGCTATCTGCCTTTGGTTCTCGGCAAACTGCTGTGCTTTCACAGCTTCCTGGCGCCGGAGTTCGGCCATCTGGCGCTGCACTTCAGCGATTTCTTTCTGTTTGGTCGCATCCAGCAGTGCACCTTCTGCAATCAGCGTCTGGTTCTTGGCATTCAGCGCTTCGAGCTGTGCACGAATGTAGGCGCGATCGGCCAATAGTTTCTGGTTTTCAGCTTCCAGGCGCTGGCGTTCTGCTTCCCGTTTCTGACTCTCGGCAATGACTTTCTGCTTCTCGGCTTCCTGTTTCTGTGCTACCGCTTCCAGGCGAGATTGGTTGGCGAAGAACGCGAGGATGAAACCGAGAAGTGTCAGCAGCAGCACCACGCTGATGGCCAAGTTCCGGAGGCGCTTCCGGCGGTTTATTTCCTTGCGCGAGCCTTCCAGAAAATCCTGAATATCCTCCAGGTACATTGCGCCCTGTTCCATCGGGTCCAGTTCCGGAACAATTTCTTCCGGACGGAAGTAGCGCTTGATCCAGGCGGCGTTCGGCTTGTGACTCTGATGCCAGCTGTTGAAGTAATCGAAGGTACCGGTACTCAGCAATAGGTATTTCTTGTTGCTGTCATTGTCGATCCAGCGGTTTACTTCCTTCTTGAAATCGCTGTAAACCTTAACGGATTTGTCTTCTTGTTCGGCCCATTCCGTCAGTCGTTCCCAGTTGCGGATGAGCGACTCATGTGTAATGTCCAGCACCGTCGTTGCACCGACTTCGAGTGTATCGGGGTCGTCGGTGATATAGGGCTGCACGAAGGTGTTGCCCGGTGCCCGGAATATGTTCATCACGCGGCCTACCATCTGGGCATCCACTGCAGGGTTGCCATGGATGTCGGTGATGTCCTGCACCGTCATGCGGTTACGCACCGCACGGTTTTCATCTACTTTGGTAAGACAGATGAACGCAGTTTTGATGATGTCTTGTGCCGTTTCCTGGCTGATGGCAGGGCTGTAACGCGCATTGTAATAGTCGTGCGCGGTGTTGTAGAGTTCGTTGGCGTGGCGGTTCAGTACGTTACGCAGGCGAGGTTTGTCGTACAGTGCCTGTTTATCGTTGTTTTGCGAGGCAAACCAACGTGCATATTCGTTCTGATTTTCTTTTGGCAGCTTGCTGGATGCTAGCCCACCTACACGGGCATAGTGCAACAGATCCATCTCCTGCTTACCAAGATCGGCATCGGTCCAGATCTGGTGCAGCGAGTGCTGGAGCACAGGCAACTGGTCAATGCCGTCGCCAAGGTCGTTCAGCAGGCGCTGGGCCAGTCGTAGAGATACGGTGTTGCCGTTAAGTTCAGCTGGGCCCTGAATTACTTCCTGCACTTCTTCACGCTTCAAGCGCGGCACATAGTAGGTACTCAGGCCAATCATCTCCGCAAAACCGCGGAACGCAACGCACTGACCGATATAGTCCGAACGCATGGTGCAGACTACATAGATGGGCAGGTTTTCCTCGCGGGCAATGCGGACGGTTTCTACCAGCACGTTCACTGTAATCTGGGCGATAGGGCTGGCCACACCATCGCGGTAGTTTTCGATGTTCGTGAAGAACTCCTCAAACTGATCCACCAATACCAGAAGATTGGCGGCCTTGCGGCGCAGGCTCTTACGGCCTTCTTCATCGGCATCGATGTACTCCTGGCTGGTCATGTCGCAGTATAGTGGCGACTTTTTGTACAGGTCTACCAGCGCGGAGAAACCGTAGGAAAGGGCATTCTCTACATCATCCGGGTTACGCATGCGCAACTCCGTAGACAGAGCAGTAGCCAGATTGCGCAGGGGCTGGCGTTCCGGTCGGAAGTCAGCCACTGCCCATTTGCTGAATTGCGTCTTCAGGAAGCCGCCCTTCAGATTCGGAATCATACCAGCAAAAACCAGAGAAGACTTGCCGTCGCCCGAGGAGCCAGTCACCATTACAAACTTCTGGCGTTGCAGCAGTTCGATGATGTAGTCCACGTGCTTTTCGCGGCCTTTGAAGAAGATAGACTCATCTTCATTGAAAGGGCGCAGACCTGTGTAGGGGCAGAAGGTTTCTTCTGTCAGTTGACCAGTCTGTACAATCTTGGCGTAAGTCTCCTGAATGTTTTTCAGCACTTCGTCTTTGTGCACCACCATCATCACCGTCTGGGGGGCCTTGAAACGAAGAAAGCGGTTACGCCGGGGTTCGTCTTCACCAATGAGCAGAAATGGCGTGGTACCACTGGCCCCGCCTACATACTTCCACAGTTGCTTGACAAAGCTGATAGCCCAGTCCGAACTTTCTTTGAAATAAACTACCGTCAGTCGGCTGCGACGAATCAGATCGGCGGCTTGGTTGCGGTAGTTGGTATCGGCCTCAGGTACGATCGTGAGAGTCGCCAGCTTACGTTCTTCTCCCAGCTTCTCTACCATGTGGTAGCAATCGGCTGCGTCGGCTACGTTAGAGATGAACGAGATGTCGTATTCCTTGGGGAGGGCCTTGACCTCCACCGTTGACTCTATAAAGGCACGTGTCTCATCAATGAACTGGGCAGCGTTGTTCACGCTGGTGAACATCATCTCGCGCGACACGTTGTTCTGCACCTGCACCACAAAATCGGCTTGTTCGCCTTGCAGTATCAACCCCTCAAGTGGCAGATTCCAGACCACGCGCTTAAAGGCGCCTTTGGTCTTGCGGCTCTTTTCCAGCGATACTTCATACTGATAGGCCGTGTGCGACTGATTGGGGTTGTTTGACATGACTGCCCCAAACTCTCCGCCCAGCAGATGGATGGACAAGTCGGCTTTCTGCACCATAGCGTCAATCTGCAACTTGAAAGCAGCTTCGTCGCTAGGCTTGGCCTCCATAGGGAAGACCTCCATGCCGGCCTTTTCCAACATCACAGCCAGTGTGTCGCGCTGTGTAGCAATGTCGTCAGTAGTCCAGGCAAGAAATACCCTGCGGCGTTTGTCACCCGTCATGGATACCTCATTTGCGCCGGAAGGTGCAACATTGGTAGGCAGGGCCTCTTCCCCAACGGTTGCAGGGGTGGGAGGGGTTTGGTCTTTCATGGCCGTAAGAGTTGGCGTCGATCGAGAGAGGAGTACAGAAAGNCTTTTCCAACATCACAGCCAGTGTGTCGCGCTGTGTAGCAATGTCGTCAGTAGTCCAGGCAAGAAATACCCTGCGGCGTTTGTCACCCGTCATGGATACCTCATTTGCGCCGGAAGGTGCAACATTGGTAGGCAGGGCCTCTTCCCCAACGGTTGCAGGGGTGGGAGGGGTTTGGTCTTTCATGGCCGTAAGAGTTGGCGTCGATCGAGAGAGGAGTACAGAAAGTGATGTATTTCAGGTTGATGGAACGCGCACTACATCACTATCCTACAACTGGAAAATTAGGTAGAAATCCGCTTTGCCCAATCTTTTTAGTTCGTAAAAAAACTTAGTGTGAACAGATTAGACGTATGTAGCCCAAAAACAAAAAGCCGCGCTGTGAGGCGCGGCTTTTTGTTTGAACACCGAGTCGCTTAGCGATACTTGGCGAATTTGGGGTTGTCCTTCATTACCCGGAAAACAGGGTTGTTCAGGATGTCGCCTTTGATGGCGGGGTTGAGGCTGATAGCCATGTCGAGGTGCTGTACAGCCTTGTCGGTAAGACCTTTGTAGGCGGCTACTACGGCAAGGTTGAAGTGCGACTCCCAACGGTTGGCATCCAAAGACAGGGCTTCGCGGAAGTCTGCTTCGGCTTCAACCACACGGTTGGTCTTCAGGCGCGCTACGCCACGGTTGTTCAGGGCTACTGCGTTTTTGCCGTTGCTGCCCATCAGCTTGTCATATTCGGCCAGTGCACCGCTGATGAAACCTGCACGGTCCATCATTACGGCACGGTTGTAGGCCAGAATCATGTCGTTGGGGTAGCGGGCAACGTAATCGTTGTAGGTGTTCAGCAGCTTCAGGCGCTCGTTGGTGCTGTACATGCCAGCGTACTCAGTCTTGTAGGCGAGCATGGCTACACCGTACTGCGGGTTGTTCTGGTCAAGGCCCTGGGCAGCTTCCATATCGCTGATGGCGGCGCGAGCGTCGCGGTTGGCGAAGTGGTAGGTAGAGCGCATGGCGAACAGGTTGGCAGTGCGGAAGCCGTTCTGGTCGATGATGGTGTTCAGCGTACCCAGACCGGTGTTCACATCATCGCCAGCGCGGAAGGCCGAGATGGTGCTGGTGCGGGTAGCCACGTTGTACAGTTCAGGCGAGATAACCGGGATGCGAGTAGCGTAGGTTTCACCTACAACCAGGCCGTCTTTGCCAGTCCAGTCGAAAGTGAAGGTGATGAAGGTGTGGCGGCAGTAGGTCAGTACTTCAGCTACCAGCTTCTTCCAGTACTTCAGCTTGCGCAGTTTGGCTTCCTTGGTGTCGGCATCGTCGCTGCTGCTGGCAATCGAGAGCAGTTCGTTGCGCTCTTCTTCGCTGAAGGCTGCGGTCTTGACGAGCAGCTCGAAACGCTCCCAGTCTTCACCACGGCCAGAGGATGTAACAGCAACGGTGTCGGTGCGGCCACTCTCCTGGAACATGCGGCGGAGGTCTTTTTCTACAACAGCAGCACGGGCTTCAGACAGACGCTGGTTGAAGTCTACGGTGCCACCCTGCGAGGCCCAGCCCCACATTTCTACGGTACGCACGCGGTAACCTTCAGCTTCGTACTTGCCGATGTAGTTGGCAATAACGTTGGTGAGTTCCTTGCGCTCGAACTTGGTGCTGTTCATCGGGAAGATGAGGTCCAGCGTGCCAGTAAAGCCTTTGTATTTGTAGGATACAGGCGTGATGTCGATGTTCGGCATCTGTACAATGCTGCGGGGCTTGGCCTGCTCAAATGGCTTGTCGGTGCAGCAGGGAGCATCCAGCGGGCCCAGGGGAACCTGTACCGTGTTGCAGTATTCCTTGGTCACTTTGCCGCTCTTGTCGGTTTTTACTACCGAGAAGTTCAGGACAATCTGCTTGCCGTTAACCTTCTGGCTTACAGGAATTTTGTAAACGAAGAACGGAGCTTGGTTGGCCTGCCAGTAAGCCTGGTTCACTACCAGCACGTCGAGGTTGCCCTGGCTTTCAGCTTCGAGGTCAGCGAGGTGGTCCTGGCTGCTGAAAGTGGCACGCACCTGTACAGCTACGCCCTTTTGAAGGTATTTGCCATACTCGAGGTCGTTGATGAGGCGGAAATAGAGCGTATCGCCCTTCTGCTCAAACTGGCCGGGCTCGAGATAGAAATAATCGAATTGCGAATTGTCATTCTCGGATACACGCAGGGTAGCCGGGCCGCTGTTGGCGTCCAGAATGGCTTGAACCTCATTGCGGAACGTTTCGCAGGTGTTCACGTACGACTGACCGTTGTACTTGGTCTTATTGATCAGGTTCGGGTCCGAACAGGCGCTGAACAGCCCGAGGCCAGCCAGCGCTGCGGCACCTCGGAACGCGATCGCACGCAGAGTAGAATAGTTCATACTGGTAATGAATTGGTGTTCAAAAGGCTTGGGCAAATATAGGGAAATGTGCTCCCGCCGTTCACAATTACTGTTCCAAAATGGGATTCTTTTGGTGAATTGTGAAAGGGATGCAGGTCTCAACAAGTGTGTTAGACATTAAAGTCCGATTTTGGCATGGAGTTTATACTCATTCAGCGGCCGCCGCTGCGGAGCGTCCTCTTTTGTGGACGATGCGTGTTCGGGCTTTCTCCAACACGATGACAACCCTGCGCAGCAGATTGAAATACAGTGTCGCGTACAGCACTGTCGTCAAAAGCCAGAGGATGATGGCATTGAACCAATAGGTATGAACCCGAAGCCCCAGCAGATATTTGTATGGTGCGAAGAAATGGGCATCTGTCTGTAGCAACTGACTCGATAGGCCCTCGGGCTGCTTTTCGTGGTAGATGGGGTCTGAGAGTTGTATCAGTCGGTCTTCTACCTCTACCACCGGGCTCGATTCCAGTTTGCCTGTCACGAGTTCTTCCAGGCGTATGTTATAGTGTTTCCGCCTCAACTGGGCCGGGTCTATCCCAGCGGCGACAAGTTCTTTCAGAATACGGTCTTTTTCCTCCTGGGCCGCTGCCAGTTGCTTGCGGTAGCTGGCAGCCATTGCATCCAGCAGTTTTTGAAGTTGGGCCCCGGTTTCAGGGGTAAATGACTGTTTGGCAAGTGCATGCGAAATAGACTGCGGGTAGCGGTTGCCCAGTTCTGTCTTCAGTTCGTGGTGCAGCAGACGCAGGTCGGCCCGCACGGCATCGGCATCCAGAGCAACACTGTAGTGGGTGAGGCAATAGTCCAGTTTGCCTTGCAGGGCAGGTATCCAGTTGTTGGCCTTGTATGCGGCTGTCCGAAGGCGGCGGTCGCTCTGATAGAAGTGCTTTTCGAAACTGTTGTTTCGGAACTGGTAGACGGCCAGTCCTTCATAGGCCCAGCGGCTGGCCATGGCGTTGGCGGCAGCGGGTACTGTGCCCGCGCCACTCACCCCGGGGTTCAGTTCGCCAAAACGGATCATTGCCCCGCTTAGGATAATCTGCGGAATCAGCAGAATGGGGATCAGGATGTAGATGGTGACTGCCGAGTCGAAGGCGGAAGAGATATTGAGCCCCAGCACATTGGCGAAGCATGTAAGCGAGAACAGCATGAACCAGTGCGCCAGCGTCATGTCAGACGTTCCGGTAATCCAACTGCCAACCACTACATATAATAAGGTCTGCAATGCAGAGAGGCTGAACAGGAGTAACAGCTTGCTGGACAGATAGCTGCCGTGGGAGAGATGGAGAAAGGCCTCGCGTTTGCGGATCTTGCGGTCGCGCAGAATCTCTTCAGCGCTTACAGTAAGGCCAATAAAGAGGCTTACCAGCACCGAGGTGAAGAGGTAGGCCGAGAGATTAACGTTTTCAAGCAGTGAATAGCCCAGGGTGTTGTTGTCGCCTGGGTGTTCATATCTAAGCAGCCAGGCCAGTACCAGCGCCAGCAGTGGGGCTTCCAGAAAGTTGAGCAGCAGATACGATGTGTTGCCCAGCTTACTGCGGAGATCGCGGCGGAAAAATACGCTTATCTGCTCGAAGAAGCCGGGCAGTCGCAAGTTGCTCTCAGGGCGTTCTTCTGGCCCAGCGGGGGGCGGCGGCAGCAACGGATTGCTGAAGCGATGCTGCTGATAAAGTTGGTGCCAGCGCTGTGGACTTACTTTTCGCAGCGGAGTCTGGTTACCGTATTCGTCAACGATCCGGGTTTCCACGATGGTGAAAATCTGCTCGGGGTTAACGTTGCCGCACTCGCCACACACGGCTTGTTCGCTGTGGGCATAGTTCATAGCCCGGCGGAAGTAGCGCAGGGCTTCCAGTGGCTGGCCGTAATAAATCTGGTAGCCGCCAGTGTCCAGCAGCAGCAGCCGGTCAAAAAGCTTGAAGATTTCCGAGCTCGGCTGGTGAATGACCACGAACACCAGTTTGCCCCGGCGTGCCAGTTCCTTCAGCAGGTCCATCACGTTCTCCGAGTCGCGGCTCGAAAGCCCGGAGGTCGGCTCGTCTACGAACAGGACAGCGGGTTCGCGTATAAGTTCCAGTGCGATGTTCAGACGCTTGCGCTGTCCCCCACTTATCTTCTTGTCCAGGGGGCTGCCTACTTTCAGATCTTTGATTTCCAGCAGCCCCAGTTCCTGTAGGGTCTGTTCTACCTTGTCGCGCAGTTGGGGTGGCGTCAGGTTGCTGAAGCACAGTTTGGCGTTGTAGTACAGGTTCTCAAACACCGTAAGTTCTTCCATCAGCAGGTCGTCCTGGCTTACGAAGCCGATGAGCCCCTGCAGGGCTTCGGGCCTGAGGTGCACATCAATGGTGTTGAGGGTCACGTGCCCGCTGGTTGGCTTCAAAGAGCCATTGAGTACGCTCAGCAGCGTGCTTTTACCTGCCCCGCTGGCGCCCATCAGTGCCACCAGGCGGCCGCTCTGTTCGGCCATGTTGATGTTCAACAGGCCGGTATGTCCGGTCGGGAAGGTGTAGCATACTTCCTGCGCGCTGAAAACAATGCGCGATTTCTGTTTTGGCTCCAGAAACTCGGCAATGATGTCGCTGTAGTACACTGGCTGCGTCAGCCCAGAACGGATGACACTGCCCGGCGTCAGCTGGTATACATGCCCGCTACGCAGAAGCTGCCCATTCAAATAGGCCTCGCCGTTGCCGATGTAGCGTAGCACAAAGACATCCACGCTCTCGATGTGCAGCACGGCAATGTAGCCCACAAACCCCTCTACCTCCAGGTGCGCACCTCGCATGGAACCCAACCCAGAGCTGATGATCAGCAGGTTTCGGTGCAGAAGCTGGCGCGGTTTGTCTGTGGTGATGAAATCGAAGAGGGGGGCATACTCCTCCGTTGCCAGATTGAAGCCCGCCACTATGGTCCGTAGCGCATCCAGCTCCCGGTCGCTCAGGTTGTTGTCGGCGTTGATGAGCTCCAGCAGCCGTGTGATAATGTAGAATTTCTGCCGAGCGGTAAGATCGGGGTTCACCTTGGCGCACAGGGCTTCCAGGTCGCGCAGTTCGCTGCGCTCGGCATACGACCGAAACTGGGCGAAATACTGTTCTGCCACGTCGTGGGGCAGTTCCTCGTCCAGAAAGGTGCGTATGACAGTCTCTTCCTCACGGGTAAGGCCATCCAGCTGTGCCACAGCAGCAAACAGCTGCATCAACACATCCAATACCTGTTGGTTCATTCGGGGGGACTAAAGGAGAATGCTTGGCCCAAGTTCGCAAGATTTTGAGGGCGCCGGCTGGCTTGCTGCATTTTACTAGCTTTGCACTGGCCCAAGCCTATCGGCAACATGCCCGCACGTCCTCCACGCAGCCCCCGCACGCCCTATTCGTTTTCGCTGTTCAGCATTACGCTGTCGCTGTTCTTTCTGGGTTTTCTGGCGGTGCTGGCACTCACAGGTAAAGTGGTGGTGGACGATGCCAAGGAGCAACTGGTGATGAAAGTGATGCTCACGGAAGGCACCACCGACGAGCAGGCAACCAAGTTGCTGCAACAGTTGCGGGTGCAGCCCTATGTAAAGGAGGCCGCCTATCATTCGCGGCAGGATGCCCTGAAGGACTTTCAGGAACTGGGCGAAGATTTCATGAAGGCGATGGACAACATCAATCCCTTCCTGGGGGCCATCCATATTCGCCTTAACGCCGATTACATCCAGATCGACAGTGTGCGCGCACTCTCAAAGGTGATTCTTGACCAGAACCCCGAGGTGTTCGAGATCAACTACCCGATCAACCTTATCGAGTCGGTAAACCGAAATGTTGACCGCGCCACCAAGATTGCCATACCTGTCGGCATTCTGTTGGCCATTATCGCCTTCCTGCTTATTATCAATACCATTCGCCTGGCAATTTTCAGCCAGCGACTGCTCATTCGCACGATGCAGCTGGTAGGCGCTACTGCCAGCTTTATCCGAAGGCCGTTTGTGCGTATGGGCCTGTGGCAGGGCTTTTTGGCAGGCATTCTTGCAGACCTCCTGCTCTTTGGCCTTCTGTTTCTGCTTTCCACACAGATGGCCGAGCTGGACCTTGACCTAGGCGTGCTCACCCGCAGCCGTGACCTCTACCTACTTTATGTCGGCCTGATTGTGCTGGGTACCCTGTTGGGTTACTTCGGCAGCCGTATGGCCGTAAACCGATATCTCAACAAATCGCTGGATGAAATCGCCTGAGAACTCGCTGCCTTTTGGCAAGCGCAACTACCTGCTATTGGTGGCCGCACTCGTAGTCATACTGGCAGGCTTTGCCCTCATGTCCATGGATGGCTTTGTAGACGCAACCCGGTTTTCGCTGTCGCTCCATGTAGCGCCTGTGCTGATTCTGGGGGGCTTTGCACTGGTAGCCTACGCCTTGCTGGCTCGCTCGGCCGATAAAAACGGTGCTGACAAGGCATGACCGCACTACAGGCGCTCATTCTCGCCATCGTCGAGGGCATTACCGAGTTTCTGCCTGTTTCCAGCACAGGCCATATGATTATTGTCTCCTCGCTGATGGGCATTGCCGCCGATCCTTTCGTCAAGGTGTTCGAGATCTGCATTCAGTTTGGGGCTATTCTGTCGGTGGTGGTGCTGTATTTCCGCCGTTTTTTCCGTGGAATGGTGTTTTACTATCGGCTGTTGGCTGGTTTTCTCCCTATCGTAGTGTTGGGTTTTCTACTGAAGCCGATGGTCGACAGTCTGCTGGAAAACGTCACGGTAGTGGCGATTTCCCTGCTGGTTGGCGGCGTGGTGCTGCTTTTCGTAGACAAATGGTTTGCCCAAAACGAAAGCCTGCCCGATGCCGAGCCTGGCTATAAGCAGGCGGTAGGCATTGGCCTGATGCAGGCAATCGCCATGATTCCAGGGGTTTCCCGTTCAGCGGCCACCATCATCGGCGGGCAGATGCTGGGCCTTAACCGCAAGTCTGCTGCCGAGTTTTCTTTCTTTCTGGCCGTGCCTACCATGTTTGCAGCCAGTGTCAAAAGCCTGTGGGACGAGCGCGAACTGCTGGCCCAGCACACCGACAAGGTGCATATTCTACTGTTGGGAGGGCTTGTAGCGTTTGTCGTGGCCCTTATTGCCATCAAGGCGTTTGTTGGCTATCTAACCAAATATGGGTTCCGTGCCTTTGGCTGGTACCGCATTGCCGTTGGTATCACTCTGCTGGTGCTGCTTTACGGCTTCCGGGTTGAACTGCACATGTTCTGATGCAAGCCTCTCCCTACACCCGCGAGCAACTGGAGGCAGGTGCGGTACTGCTGATTGACAAACCCCTGCACTACACCTCGTTCGATGTAGTGGCACGTGTGCGGGGCGCCGCCAAGATCAAGAAAGTGGGGCATGCAGGTACGCTGGACCCACTGGCTACCGGCTTGCTGATAGTCTGCACGGGAAAGGCCACCAAGGGCATTGACGCCATCCAGAATGCCGAGAAGGAATATGTAGCCGAGTTTCAGCTGGGGGCAGTTACGCCCAGCTACGACGCTGAGTTTCCGCCCGAGCCCGTTGCTGACCCCTCACACATTACCGAGGCTATGCTGCGTGCTGCCATGCAGCAATTTGTAGGGGTGATCGAGCAGAGGCCGCCAGCCTTCTCCGCCATCAAAGTAGATGGAAAGCGCGCGTATGACCTTGCACGAAAGGGCAAAGAGGTGGAGTTGAAAGCCCGGCGCATTGAAGTCTACGCTTTTGAGTTGCTGAGCTATGATGCCGCTACTGGCCGCGCGTCGGCCCGCGTGCACTGTCAGAAGGGAACGTACATACGCAGTCTGGCACACGACCTCGGTCAGGCGTTGGGGGTAGGGGCCTATCTCACTGGCCTGATTCGTACCCGTATTGGCGCCTACACACTGGAACAGGCACAGCCCCTCGAAACGTTGTTGCCATTGTTGCAGGCTGCTCGCCCCACACCCCCTGCCGCAGACCGCTAGCCGCTATCTTCGCACGCAATGCTCGTAATCCGCAGTCTGGAAGGCTACACCGCCCCACGCCCCCAGGTCATTACCATTGGTACGTTTGATGGCGTGCACCTGGGGCACCGTGTCATTCTTGACCGTCTCAGACGACTGGCACAGGAGGTGGGCGGCGAGAGCGTGGTGGTGAGCTTTCATCCGCATCCGCGGGCGGTATTGCGGCCTCAAGACAACACGCTGCGGCTGCTACAGACGCTGGACGAAAAAATCGAAACACTGCGCCGGGTAGGCATTGATCGCCTGGTGCTGCTGCCCTTTACCCGCGAGTTCGCTGCCACTCCCAGCGACGTCTTCATCCGCGACATCCTCTTCCGCACCCTGCGGGCTCACACCATTGTCATTGGCTATGACCACCGGTTTGGGGCAGGTCGGGGTGGGGGGCTCGATGAACTGAAGCAGGCTGGTGCCGAACTGGGTTTCCAGGTGCAGGAGATCCCGGCTCAGCAGATCGACGATGCCAACGTAAGCTCTACCCGCATTCGTCAGGCTTTGCAGCAGGGCGATGTCACTCATGCGGCCCGCTGGCTGGGTTATCACTATCCACTCACCGGACTGGTAGTACAGGGGCGACAACTGGGCCGTACCATTGGGGTGCCCACCGCCAACCTGAAAATGGACGACCCGCACAAGCTGGTGCCGGGATCTGGCATTTATGCCGTGTCAGTGCCATATGGGGGCAAAGTGTGGCCCGGCATGATGAGCATTGGCACAAACCCCACCGTCACCAACGATACCTCCATCAAGGTGGAAGTAAATCTGATTGGTTTCGAAGGCGACCTCTATGGACAGTACCTCACGGTGCAGTTCCTGAAATGGCTGCGCGGCGAAGAGAAGTACGACACACTGGACGCCATGCTGGCGCAAATCGCCTTAGACCGTGAGCAGTCGCTGGCGGCATTTGCCGCATCAGCGTTGTAGTTGGTGATTACAGCGGCTTGAACTGCTCAAAGGTTTCGTGGCAGCTGTTGCAGTGGTGTACTGCACGGCATGCAGTGGGCCCAAACGGGCTGATCTGGAAGGTATCGGTGCTGTCGCAGCGAGGGCATGGCGTATGGGCCAGTGCCTCAAGGTCGGCTTCCTCGCCTTCAAACACGGGTGGTGGCGCCAGGCCAAAGGCTTTCAGTTCGGCACGGCCTTTTTCTGTCACGCGGTTGCTGCTCCAAGGCCGGTTGTACACTATCTCCACCTCGGCCGAAGGATAGCCTCCTGCCAGCAGCACTTCCTGCACATGCAGTTTCATGAAGCCGATGGCTGGACAGCCCGCGAAAGTGGGAATCAGTTCTACCTGCACGCCACCGTCCTCCTGAAAGCGAATGGCATCTACCACGCCCAGGTCCACTACCGATACCACCGGTATCTCAGGATCTTTCACTGCCTGTAGCAGTTCCAGAACTGCTGCACGAGATCGCTCAGCCATCGGCAATAGAAGATATGGTTACCAGCTGGCGCTCGGGTCCAGCGAAAACACTTCCGTCATCTCTTTCAGCAGGGGTGTCAGCGCCTCGCTGTGGTAGCCCTTACGGCCACCATAGAATGTGCTGGCGTCGGCTACGGTAGGCAGTTGCAGGCCTGCGTCTCGCACAATCTTGCCTACGGCTTCCATCCAGTCGCTGGCCATCTGCTTGGCAGTGGGGGCGATGTTGGCACTGGCCAGTTCGGCGTCGCTGCCAAGCGGCTCAAACAGGCTGAAGGCCATTGGATAAGCCTCGTTCAGGGCGCTTTGCAGGCGAAGTTTGCCTTCTTCACTGCCACGTGAGAGCTGCTGTACCCACGTGCGGCCATGCAGGCTGTGGTATTTCAGTTCGCGCTGGAGTTTGCGGGCCAGCTCGGCCAGCGGAGCAAAGCTGCTGGCGGCCAGTGCACGCATCCGCACTTCCTTGGCCTGGCTGTAAAGAAACTGGCGCACCAGACTGAAGGCGTAGTCACCAATGGGCTGCTCTACAAACTGGCACGAGCGGAAGTTCGCTGCATCGCGTGTGAAGGCCGTCTGGTCGGGTTCGGCCTCTCCCAGCTGATGCAGCAGAAAGTAGAACGCCTGCGCGTGGCCTACTTCGTCCTGCGCCATGGAGGCAAAGGCAATGTCTTCTTCCAGCGTTGGGCCAATGCCGGTCCACTCGCTGTTGCGGTGGCCCATTACCAGGTCGTCGTCGGCCAGGGCAAAAAGCAGTTCTTTCAGGGCTGCCAGATGCTGTTCGGCTATGGGGTGCTGTGCAGGTGCGATGGGTGCAGTGCTCATGGGGTGTCTGGCTTATTTCTTCTTGCCAAGGATGATACGGGGCTTACTGCCGCTGCCGGCGGCTACGGGTTGCGCTTTGGGCTTGGCTTCGGCAGGCTTGGCGGCTTCACCTCCCTTTTCCTCCTTGTAGCGGGAAATGACGTCGCGCGTCTTATAGAAATAAGCCTCCCTGTAGCCTTTGTCGGTGGCAGGCTCAAACATGTCTTCGTCCTCGTATTCGCTGGCAAATACGTCAGCTGTGCGCACTACCCAGAGGTTCACACACTTCATTCGCCGGGCATACTGTTCTTTTGCGAAGAGCAGCGCCATTTCGGCGTTAGGCGCATGCACGGGGCCCACATGTACGTGCTGGTCACCGCGCGACTTCTGGTGGAAGACCTCGTAGGTCTGCCATTGGTCCATCGGCTGGGCGGTATCAAACTGCTCGGGTGCGCCGGGCAGGTCCAGTCGGTTCACGCGTGGGTCCAGCGAGGGGAGGAAAGAGTCTTTGGTGGCGTCTGCCATGGCTACGCTACAGGGAGGGGTGAGTAATCAGCTGTTGTATTCGTCGTCTTCTTCGTAGTCGTCGTGGGGTGCCAGCACGGGGTTGCCACCTTCACGAATCAGTCTTACGTTGCGGGCACAGGGACCGCGGTCGTTGTGGCCTACGGTATATTCCACCACATCACCCTTTTGTAGTTCCGAGAAATCGGTGTCTACCAGGTCGCTGAAGTGGAAAAAGAGATTGTTCGGCGGGTGGTGGATGAAGCCATATCCCGACAGAACATCAAAAATAGTGCTCTCCAGTATCTCGCCATTTTCTTCCAGCGGCACTACGCGCTCGCGGGCGGCGGTATGGTCTTCATACTCGCGAGGCTGTTGGCCACGATGCTCCCGGCTGCGGTTGGGGTTCGAGGGGAGGAAGAGATTGTTCACCAACATGTCGTTTTTAGACAAGCGATTGTCGATGATCTCATGCATCGGTATTGGGTGAATCACTTCCTCCAGCAGGTCTTGTGAAGTGCGGGTTTCGCGTGGGTTACCGGCGTCGTCGGTATACTCCATGTCCCAGCTCAGCAGCATCACCTTCACACCCAGCGCCTGGACTTTACGTACCAGTGGTACATAGTCGCCATCGCTGGCAATAAGCACCAGTACATCGTATTTACGGTGTACGGCATGCTCAAACGCCTCCAGTGCCAGCCACACATCCACCCCTTTTTCCACCCGCTGTTTGTTGCGGGTACGGATGGGCAGGTAGTGTGTGGTCACACCTTCGTTCATGAGTATGTCGTCGAACTGGCGTTCGGCATACAGGCGGTTGTTTTCCTGTGCGTCGTACGCCGACTGGCGGCCTCGGAAATAATGAGCATCCACTACCGGGCACAGATGGGGGGGCACCCCTTCTTTCCGCGATACCTGCTCACGCACGAACTCATGAAGACCGCGAATACTGATGCGGGCACTTCGTTCATGCTGATAGGCGTAGTAGTTACTTACGTGCAGGAAGTAGTTTCCATCATAAAACACGCCTACACGCATCATCTGGTTTTTAGGATCCATATATGTATGAAAATGATTTTACTATGTAACTAAACAGCCGGGGGCCAATGCCTCCCCGGCTGTTATGTGGCAGAATTTATCAGGCCAGTGGCGTCACGTATTTCTCGCTGCGGTTCAGCAGGGCATTACGCACCCAGCGGCCTTTCTCTTCAGCATAGCGGCGTACAGCCAGGCGTTCACGGTTGCAGGGGCCATCGCCGTTAATGACGCGAATGAACTCGGTCCAATCGGGCTCGGTGTATTCCCACTGGTTGGTCTCGGGGTTCTTGCGCAGGTTGGTGTCAGGCACGGTGAGGTCCAGTTCCCAGATTTTGGGCACGTACATGTCCAGGAACTGCTGGCGCATGGCATCGTTGGTTGCCATTTTCACCTGCCACTTCATCAGGGTGTCGGTGTGCACGCTGGTTTTATCTGGGGGGCCATGGAAGTGCATGATGGGTGTCCACCAGCGGTTCAAGGCTTCTTGCAGCATTGTGCGCTGCGTGGGTGTGCCAGTGGCCAGGTGCACCACGGTGTCATAGCCATACTTCAGGTGGAACGACTCCTCGTAGCAGATGCGCTCCAGCGCACGGCAGTAGGGGCCATACGAACCCTTGGAGTTGGCTACCTGGTTGATGATGGCACCAGCATCGATGAGCCAGGCAATCACTGCGGTGTCAGCCCAAGTGACAGCCGGATAGTTGAATACGTTGCTGTACTTGCTCTTGCCAGAGATCAGGTCGTTGATCATTTCTTCGCGGCTCTTGCCAAGCGTTTCAGCAGCGCTGTAGAGCAGCTGGGCGTGGCCTACTTCGTCCTGCACCTTGGCCATCAGGGCCAGTTTGCGCTTGAACCCAGGGGCACGAGTAATCCAGGTGCCTTCAGGCAGTGCCCCAATGATCTCGCTGTGGGCATGCTGTTCAATCATCCGCACCAATTGCCGCCGATATTCATACGGCATCCAATCAGTGGGTTCGATTTTCTCTCCCCGGGAGATGCGGGCTTCGAAGGCCGCCAGTTTCTCGGGATCTTCCTCGTGGACCTTTTTGCCATGGTTGTCCACTTCGATGACGCTTACGTTTCCGTACATGCTAATTAGGAATGGGTGGGTTGTACGAAGATCAGTTGTCGCAGTATCCGGGGTGTATTATACGTGGCGCACAAGGCCGTTGATGATGGTTTCAGCAACCTGGTCGCCCAGTTCGTCGGGGGTCAGATAGCCATCGGGACGGTACCAGTTGGCTGTTCCGTTAAGGGCCGATAGTAGAATGAGCGCGCAGAGTTTCTCGTCAAGGTTGCGCAGCAGGTTTTCCACTACGCCCTGCCGCACGACGTCGCGGAACATCTCCTCGTAGTTGTCGCGCATTACCTCATACCGTTGCCGGTGGGCAGGTTCCAGATGTTTCCACTCGATGATGAACACCATCGCCTGCTTACGGTTGCGGGCAAGTACATTGATATGTGCCGCAATCATGGCTTTCAGCTTGGCGCGGGTGTGCAGCGTCGACTCGAAGATGGGCCGTACCGTCCGCTCGAAGTCATCGGCGCAACGCCATGCCAGTGTGCGCAGCAGTTCATCTTTCGAACTGAAGTGAGAGTAAATGCTGGCCGCTTCTATCCCCACGTGCTCGGCAAGCTCGCGCATGCTGGCAGCTTGAAAGCCCTTGCGGCTGAACAAATCGGCAGCTGCTTCGAGGATACTCTCCTTGCGGTCGGTTAAGGCGCGGACACTCATTGCTTTAATAACTCCTAACGTACGTTAGTTCGTATATGCTTCTTCCCCAAAAATAAAGGGTTTCTGATACAAATGCATCACGGGGCGAACAAATGTTCGCATTTGGCCTCCACTCCTTCCCCCATTCTTTTTTGCTAGCTTTGTCCGGCCTGTTTTTTGCAGGCATCTCTGAAAACTTACGCTGCTTCCAATGAAGTTATCTGCCGCGCCCAGGCTGTTGCTAATGTGGGCTTCCTGTGTCCTTCTGCTTTCCGGTGCTGGCTGCTCGTACAAATCGCGCAACATCATGTTCAAGGACAAGCGCATCTACACCTATTATAAGAAGGAGCTCAAAAAGGGAAGAGCGGTAATCTCTTCGCGGGAAATTACCTCAGCAGATTCGACCAGGTCAGACCAAACGCCCGCTACACCCTACAGAATTAAGCCGGGTGACAGAATTGCGGTTCAATACATCAACTTTCCGCAGTCCCTGATTCCCAGTCTTACCAGCTATGGCGATGAAGTAGTAGCCAACAGCGGTGAAGCCCCTCCACAGGATAAGTCGGCAGTCCCTGTCAGCCTGTTTACAGTAGACGAGCAGGGGCGAATAGCGTTGCCGCTGATTGGCCGCCTCGCAGCAGGCGGATTGACTGCCACTGCCCTGCGCGACACACTCGAAGCACATTATGCGCAATATGTCACCTCCCCTACGCCAGTGCTGAATGTGGAGGTCAAATCCCGCTATTTCTCCGCTTTTGGCTTCACCACACGCCAGGGTAAGTTTCAGATGAGCGCTGACAGGCTGACGGTTTATGAAGCACTCGCAGCTGTAGAGGGTGCCCAATTTGAAGCCAAGCTGCGACAGATTCAGATTGTCAGGGGCTACAAACCAAACCCCGAGGTGCTCTATGTGGATCTAACCAATCAGCAGGTACTGGGTGATCCCCGTGCGTATGTTTACCCAGGCGACATTCTGTATGTCCCTCCACGTGACGGAGCACTGGTGCGCCAGAGCCTCAGCAGTATTGCTTCCTTCACTGCTTTTTTTACCATTGTTAATACGCTGCTTCTTATTCCGGTGCGCTTCTGATGAACGCTCATTTTTCTAATCCTTCCAATGCCGACTTTGGGCAGTCGAACGACAGGGCATTGGCGCAGCTGCTGGTGGCACTGAAGAAAGGCCTCTGGATTATCATACTTGCGTTGCTGACAAGCCTGACAGCTGCGTTCCTGTATCTCCGTTATTCAGAGTTTACCTACGAGGCCCACGCAATCATCAAGTTGGACGTCGGCCTGCCCTCCTCCCTGAATGATATCAGTGCGACAGGGATGTCCAATGTTTTTGCCGAGTCAGAAGCCCTGAGCGAGGCAGAGGTCATCAAGTCTCGTGAGATGGTAATTGCTGCCATTGAGCGGCTTCAGATGCAGGTCGATTATTATCGCGAGGGTCGCATCAAGACGATACCCATTGGGAACCAAGCGTTCATTCAGGTAGAATTTGATACCACTACCTTCAACGACTACAACACATACTTCGACGTAAGCTTCAAGTCCAATACGGAGTTTACCCTTTCTACGCAGGATGCATCTGTATCGGGGGTCTTGGGAACGCCTGTTATGCTTGAGGGGAACAGGTTTCTCCTCAAAGCAAATCCATCATTCAAAGCCGAGTTTGCGGGCGAGTTCATCAAGTTCAAGATCAATAACATCCGCCAGTTGAGCGAGCTGATTATCGCCAATCTCAACATCGCTCCTCATAAAACTTCTTCGTTGTTCCGGGTAACCTATCAGGACCTCGTTGCCAATCGCTCGGCGCAGGTAATCAATACGCTGCTGAATGTTTACCTGAATCAGGAACTGGCGCTCAGAAGGCAGTCTTACGAGCAGACCGAACGCTTCATTGATACTCTTTTAAGCCAGGTTTCCCGCGATTTGGAAACCAATGAGCGTTCGCTGCGGCAATTTGAAAACCAAAATCGGGTGGCGTCCTTCGATGCGAAATACCAAAGCAAGCTGGCTAGGTTGACTGAATACGATGCGCGCCGCACTGAGTTGGAAATCAAGCAACTGACCGTAGATAACCTGGAGCAGTTTCTGCGGGAAAACCTTGCCAATCTCGACTTTGCAGAACGCCAGATGGTGGCCATTCCGGTACTCAGCGAAATCATGGGCCCAGAGATTACCGAGAGTATAGCCGCACTGAATACCCTTCTGCAACAGCGTTATCTGTTGCTTGAGCGCAACACTGTCAAAAGCCCGGTCGCCATTCAGAATCAGGAGGCGATTCGCCTGGGCCTTAATTCGTTGAAGGAGTCGCTGGCCCGCTTCAAAGGGTCGCTGGCGGAGACACGCAAATTCTTGCAGTCGCGTTCCTCTGTGCTGGACAACGAGGTTGTGCCGGCTCCTAGTCTTGAGCGGAGTACAATGGCTGCCGCTCGACCCTATGTTATCAGTGAAAAAATTCACACACTTCTCTATGAGAAGCGTCTCGAAACCTCGCTGGCTAAATCTGCGGTAGTATCACGCAGCCGCATCATCGACACCGCGTTACCTCCATCCATCAACAGTCCTGTCAAGCCCAAGCGCAGCATCATTGCCATAGCAGCGCTGGTGTTGGGTTTGTTGGGTGGGGTGGGAATTGTTGTTGCCAAGGAGCTGCTCCGCAATACTTTCCGTAATCGAAAGGAACTTGAACAGTTCACCTCTGCTGGTATTCTCGGCGAAATTGTCCGTTCTGATAGCCCTATGCGTGAAGTGGAACTGGAAGTGCTCACCGAGCCCAAGTCGGCTATCTCTGAGTCTTTCCGGGCGTTGCGGGCCAATCTGTCCTTTGTAGGATCAAAAGTTGAGCATCCGGAGACAGGGCGCAAAACCAACGTCATTTCCATCACTTCTACGGTTTCTGGTGAAGGCAAGTCATACATCTCCTCCAATTTGGCTGCAACGCTCACCTTGCTCAAACAGGGCACGGTGCTGCTGGATCTTGACCTCCGGAAACCCAAGCTCCACAACGCTTTCAATCTGAACAACGAACGAGGCGTCACTAACTTTCTTTCCGGGCAGGTAGGGCTTGACGACATTATCCAGAAGACCGGCTTTCAAGGGCTGGACTTTATCTCCAGCGGACAGATTCCGCCCAATCCTGCCGAGCTGCTCAGCAGCGATGAACTGCTTCGGATGATTGCCGAACTCCGCAAGCGTTATACGTACATCATCTTGGATACCTCGCCAGTAGGCTTGGTTACCGACTCCATTCCTGCGCTCAAGAACAGTGATATTGCCCTGTACATTGTTCGTGCTAAGTATTCAGAAAAAGGATTCCTGACCAACTTCGACCGTTTGGTCCATGATCAGGATCTTAAAAACATCTTCCTGGTGCTGAACTGCGTAGATTCTGAAGACCAAGGGTATGGCTACGGCTACGGCTACAGTTATGGGTATTACACCAATCCCGTAAAGCCCAAGTCGATGGTCGACCGGGTAAAAGACCTGTTCCGCTGATGTTCTCTTGGTTTCGAAAGTCCAAGCAGCAGTTTCAAGACTATGCTACGCTGCATAACGACCTGCATTCCCATTTACTTCCGGGGGTAGACGACGGGTCACAGTCGCTGGACGAGACCCTGGAGATGCTCCGGGCTTTCCGGATGCTGGGTTATCGTAAGGTCTATACCTCGCCGCATATCAAGCCCTCACAGTTTCCTAACCAGAAGTCTGACCTGCAGGAGCGATTTGCGATACTCAAAGAGCAGCTGAAGGCAATCTCTGGGCTGCCTGATATCGACCTGGCGGCAGAGTATTTTCTCGACGAGCATTTTCTTCCACTGGTCCAAAGGGGCGAGCTTTTACCGCTTGCAGGTAGGTATGTGCTTGTAGAAACCGCACATAACCATGCCCCTATCGACTTTGAGACAATTGTTAAAGAACTTCGCAGTGCTGGTTACTTTACCATTCTGGCGCATCCCGAACGTTATTCCTATGCCTGGGGGCGTCCTGAAATCTACCAGCAGTGGGTAGACATGGGAGTGTTGCTTCAGATAAACCTCAATTCCTTCACCAGCCGGTATCGGAAAGAGATTCAGAAATCAGCAGCCTTACTTGCTCAAAAGGAATGGGCAACCTTTGTGGGTTCCGATGCCCATAGAATGGATCATCTGGAGGGTATGTCGGCCGCGCTGAAGAACCCCGCCCTTCAGAAACTCATGGCCTCAGGCAGGCTCCTCAACTCAACTCTTTGATATGGAATCGACTCCTCGCACTTCAGGCAACAGGCTGGTACTCGTCATGGCCATGTTATCCGTGGGGCTGCTTCTTACCATATTCTTCGCTTATCGTTACGTGAAGGAGCATGGGAACAATGGCTCGAATGCACTCCAGGCCGAAGCCGGGTTGGCAATTGGCGTTGAAGGGCTGCAGAAACTGAATATTGCTTCTGACTTTAATGGTGATAATGTGCCTGAAGAAATTTGGGCGGTTGGTACTACGGGTCAGAAGCCAAGTCTGAAGCGATTCGAACGGCTGGCCATAGTACAGATTGTGAAGAAAAAGCCTCGGCTGTTGCTCGCCATTAAAGATGTGTCTGTAGAAGCCGCTAAAGAAGTGTTGATGCAGCACGAAATGTCCGAGGGTGGTTACACCGCCGAGTTTGTCTCGGCAGATAAACGGGTACTGTTTGCGCTCACCAAGCTGGATGCAAGCGGGGCGCCAGCCTCTGACCAGATTTTCTTCCGCTGGGACAAAGAAAAAGCCGCCTTCCAAATGCTGGAAGACGGCGTAGAATGACTGTCTGAGCGGTTTAGTTGCTCTCTGAGGGTGTAGCCGCAGCGCCTTCGCCTGCGAGAATCCGCTTGGCTTCTTTCATTTCGATGCGGACGCCGTCGCGGTAAGGAACAATCCAGGCATCGCGAATGCCCATTTTCTTGATGTCTTTCTGGAATGCCTCGGCCATCGCCAGGTCGCGGAAGCTGCCCAGGGTGTAACGGTTCAGGTTGTCGGCCGACTCACCCTCGAAATTCTGTGTCTCGGCCAGATAGCGGCTCATGTCGAAGTGCCGGAAAGCACCAATCTGCACCTTGAATACCAGACCGGGGGTTACGCCTTTCTCATTGTTGGCTTTCTGGGCCTCGTAGGCGGTGCGCAGCTCGCCGTTCTCGGCCTTCAAGCGTTCGATTTCGGCCCGCAGTTTGTCCAGTTCCAGTTGTGCATCGCGATACTGTTCGCTCAACAGGTTATTTTCGCGGGTCAGGTCTTCTACTTTCTTCTTGAATCCGTCCTGGTTGTCGCGCAGGGCTATGGGGTTGCGTACGTATTCTTTGGCGCGCTTCTTCCACTCTTTCTTCAGGCGCTTTTGCTCCGCTTTGGTCAGCGGGCGGTTCTGCTGGGCCGAGACCGACGCTGGGGTCACGACAAAGATGGCAAAGGCAGCAAGCAGTAAGGTCAGTAGATGGCGCATGTCAGTTAAGGAATAGTCGCGGAAAGTGGCAAAATAGGCAGATTCAGTATTGGCAGACGTCTAACGGCCCCGATAATTTCTAAATTTGGGCCCTGCGAAACGCATTTTTCACCCCAACGCTACCCAAGCATGTCTAAAGTCACGGTTATCGGAGCTGGCGCCGTAGGTGCCACCTGTGCCGACGTAGTCGCACGTCGCGAACTCGCCAACGAAGTTGTTCTGCTCGACATCAAGGAAGGAACTGCTGAAGGCAAGGCCCTTGATCTCTGGCAGGTAGCACCTGTAGAACTGTTCGACTCGCGCCTCGTGGGCAGCACCAACGACTACAGCCGCACCGCCAATTCAGACGTCGTGGTCATTACCTCTGGCATGCCCCGCAAGCCTGGTATGAGCCGCGATGACCTGATCAGCGTAAACGCCGGCATCGTAAAGTCGGTAACTGAGAATGTCATCAAGCATTCTCCCAACGCCATCATCATCGTGGTGTCCAACCCGCTGGATACCATGACCTACCACGCCTGGAAAGTAGCTGGCCTGCCTTCCAACCGTGTATTCGGTATGGCCGGTATTCTCGACACCGCCCGCTACCGCGCCTTCCTGGCTACCGAACTGGGTGTATCGCCCAAAGACATCCAGGCTATGCTGCTGGGTGGCCACGGCGACACCATGGTGCCGCTGCCCCGCTACACCACCGTCAGCGGCATTCCTGTTACCGAACTTGGCATCACCGCTGAGCGCCTGAACGAAATCGTTGAGCGCACCAAGGTAGGGGGTGGCGAAATCACCAAGCTGCTCGGCACTTCGGCCTGGTATGCTCCTGGTGCATCCGCAGCCCAGATGGTAGAAGCCATTCTGCGCGACCAGAAGCGTATTTTCCCCGTGTGCAGCTACCTCGACGGCCAGTACGGCCTGAAGGACATTTGCGTGGGGGTGCCTGTCGTGCTCGGTCGCAATGGTATCGAAAAAATCATTGAACTGAAGCTCGACGCTGCAGAGAACGACCTTCTCAACAAGTCGGCTGCCGCAGTACGCGATATGAACAATGTGCTCAAGACCCTTTGATAGGGCAGCACCCTGAACAGCAACGGGCGGCTCTTTTGAAGGGCCGCCCGTTGTATTTGGTGGGTTTATCGGTACTTAAGCGTCGTCGCCGCCAGCCTCCCGGTTGTCCAGGCTGTCGAGACGTACCTCAATGTCTTTCAGCAGTTGGCGGAAGATGTCTGCTTTGCCCTGCTGCTCCTGCTGCTCGTAAGTGGCTACCAGCGCCTGAATCATCTGCAGGATAATGTAGATGTTCGACAGCGGCTTATAGGTATACACGTTCTCTTCTGCGTTCAGCTTCTTGAGAAACTGCTGCACCTGCTGAGGCGTAAACAGCATGCCCTTGTTGTAGGCGTCTATGTAGAAGTGCGAGTTCTCATGGTAGTAACGCAGTGCGTAATAGCCCATGAAGTTGACCACCTGCAAGGGAATTTCCAGTTGCTGGCAGATTACCTGATAGAAGGCTGCCAGGGCCAGTGAATTGCCTTTTTTGCTGTCGATTACGAAGCTGAGGTAGGTATTGTCGGCGCGATCGGGGTCTTTGTAGTTGCCGTTGTACCGCTCCATGCCGAAGAGCAGCTTGTTGATCACGCAGATCTTCTCCAGGTCATTCATGCCGGAGTTCGTCTGGAGCCAGATTTTGTTTACCAGCCGGTTGATCTCGTTGCGGTACTTCTGGACGTTGAGGGTAGGGTACTGGATCTGTGTCAGCAGAATCCAGCCCTCCAGCAGGTCGCGGCCGCCATCCAGCCGCCATTCCAGCAGCTGGCGGGTGACCGAGTCCACCTGTATCTTGGTAATCAGTTCTTCCAACCGCTGTTGGATAGACGAGTCGGAAACTGTCTCCCAGGCTTTTTCCAGCCGGCCAATGCCCGCTGGTCCCAGGCGGAATAACTCTGACTCCACCTGCTCGGCAACCCGGGGGTCGGTATCGTCCAGGAGCTTTATCAGCGCGTTGAACGTGGCATCGGTCATCATCGTTTCCATGGCAATCGGTGTTTGTCGTTATGCCTTTTGTAGCCTTCGGCCATTTCAGGTTTAAACGCTGATTGGCGGTCAAGGTTCAATCAGCTACGTACAATTCAAGAGCCAAAGTCGTACAATGACTTATTTGTTAGGGTAGGTTGGCGATTTTTTCTACCCACACTTAACAAAAGATGCCAGCGGTGAGGCTGGCATCAAACGTTGATTGCGGGCATCAGGAGTGCTATAACTCGAAATCGCCCAGCGATTTCTGCGGCTTGGGCCGGTCCAATATAGAACCGCCCTCTTCGCTTTGGGAATCGCTTCCCGTTTCGGAATCGGCCTTTTCTGTGTCAAGCAGCGTCTTTGAACGAGACGCATTGCCTTCGGCAGGCGCTTCGCTGCTGTCGGCGCCCAGACTTTCGAGTGCCATGTCCAGCTTGGCCTCTGCCACATCGGCTGGGCCGCGAAGCTTGGCAATCCACTCGTCGGTGTCGTCTGTCAGGGCATCTGACATTTTAGACAGTTCGCGCTGGATTTTTGCCATTTTGTCGGCGCCGCGCATCTCCTGCTCTATCTGTTTGCGGGCCATGAGTTCGCGCTTATACTCCTCGCGGAGCTTCGCACGCTTCTCTTCGCCTGTCAACTCGCGGTCGCTTTTAGGCGCCTCGTCAGGCAGGGGTTCCATGCCGGGTTCCATGCGTCAGTTGCTCAGAATCAGAAGGACGATTAGGATACCTGATCGCGGTTCTGCTGCTGGCCGCTGGAGGTCTGTTCGGGTGCTGCCGGTGCCGAGGCGCCGCCGTCCATGCCCATCTCCATTTTGAACTGCTTCACCAGTTCCGCTGCACGCAGTTTTTCGGCTTCTTCCTCGATTTTCAGACCCGTGGTATCCACGCTGTCAAGCGCCATTTCCATGCGGGCTTCGTTCTTGGCGGTCTGCTCGTTCACGCGCTGCACCATCTCCTGGTGGGTCTGGTCAATACCAGCCACTTCGAAGCTCTCCAGCGTGTCGGCGATTTTGGCCTGCCACTTGGCGCGTTCGTGGGCGCGGAGTGCGTCGCGGGCTTCGGCAATCTTGCGGTCTTTTTCGCGCATGAAGGCTTTTTTCACCTCCAGTGCCTTTTCGTAGGCCTGGCGGGCAGTAATCAGTTGGCCTTCCGTCTGCGCCATGTGGCTCTTGAGGCTTTCCAGACGCACGGCGTAGTTGGCAGCGATGTCGTCGCGACCCGCCTGAATGGCAGCCTTCATCTTGCTTACAAGGTCCGTATACTCCGACTTGTACTTCGTATTTTCTTTTTCAAGCAGGGTAACGCTGGCCTTAACGGTCGCGATGCTCTCGTTCATTTTGGGCACCTGATCGTTCAGTTCCCGGATATTCTGCTCAAGAATCAGTTTGGGATCCTCAATCGCAGCGACGGCACCCCCGAAGATGGCCTTGATCGCGCGGACAAATCGCTTCCACATAGCGCAGGTTGGTTGTTGGCGTAATTAAGAGTGTTTTCCAGACGAAAGGTACGGCCCACCGCGCAATGGTGCAACCGGTACGTAGGCTTTTCCCGGTAAAGGAAAGTCGCCGTACTGCTGCGATGGGCTGCTGTAAAGAGCAGCGCACCTGCCGCAGGGTTGCGTGGCAGGCCGCTGAATGCGCGATTTTGAGGCTTAGTTGTTGGGCGCCAAGAAGCTGTGCAGGTGCTTCACCTCCTGTGCCGAGCCCGTGAACAGCGGGGTGCGCTGGTGGAGCTTTGTGGGCTGTATGTCCAGAATCCGGTTTTTGCCGTCGATGGCTATGCCGCCCGACTGCTCGGTCAGAAAGGCAATCGGATTGGCTTCATACAGCAGGCGCAGCTTGCCTTGCGGCTTGGAGATGCTGCCGGGGTACATGAAGATACCGCCTTTCAGCAGGTTGCGGTGGAAGTCTGCCACCATCGAGCCGATGTAGCGGGGTACCAAGGCTTTCTCGTCGCTGGCTGCATTGCGCACCTTAATGTCCTTCAGGTAGTTCTGCAGTTCGGCTGTAAACTGGTCCGACCGGCCTTCATTGATCGAGTAATAGTAGGCCTCTTCGGGCTGGCGAATGTTGGGGTGAGAGAGGAAGAACTCGCCCAGTGAGGGATCCAGCGTAAAGCCATGAACTCCCTGGCCTACTGTGAGCACCAGCAGGGTGCTGCTGCCGTAAAGCACATAGCCGGCGGCCAGTTGGTTGCGGCCGGGTTGCAGGCAGTCGGCTTCGGTGGCAGGCATGCCTTTTTGCGACAGGCGGCGGTAGATGCTGAACACCGTGCCAATGGACACGTTGACGTCGATGTTGGAACTGCCATCCAGAGGGTCTATCAGCACCACGTACTCGCCGTGCGGGTTCAGCATGATCATCTCGTCGTCTTCTTCCGAGGCGATGGCGCAGCACTGGCCGCCCAGGCGCAGGGCATGGATGAATTGGTCGTTGGCAAAGACATCCAGCTTCTGCTGCGCTTCGCCCTGCACGTTTTCTCCGCCCATGGCACCGAGAATGTCCACCAGACCGGCCCGGTTCACTTCGCGGTTTACCAGTCGTGCGCCCAACAGAATGTCACGCAGCAGCTGAGAGAATTCACCAGAAGCGTGCGGGGCGTTTTTCTCGCCTTCAATGATGAACTGCTCCAGGGTAACGACTTTGCGGACAGTGGTATTCACAGGTGCTTGTACACTAGGGGTTTGCATGGCAATGAGCCAGTTATGCTTATGGCGGTGCAAAGATACGCAAACAGTTTGGCCTGACGACCGCGTTGGTAGTGCCCAATGCTGGTGAAGGGTGTTCATTTCTTGGCCTGACTACCTGTGGCGTGTTGAAAACAACATGTCGTATTAACCGACTGTGCAACATGTAGTTGGCTAACTCGTGAATGGGAAGCAGGACCGCGGTCTGCCGTGGGGCCCCTTACCCTACGGTAACTTTGTTCCTTGCATTCCAACCTGTTTGGAAGCCTATGAAAAACCTCTTCCAGTATCTCAAAGGCGATCGCGGTATCTGGCTGATTATCATCATTCTGTCGATGATCAGTCTGTTGGCGGTGTACAGCAGCTCTGGCTCTCTCGCATTTCGTGCGGAAAACCGGACGCCTGAAGGGTTCATGCTCAAGCACCTGGCGTTGCTGCTGCTGGGGCTGGGTGTTACCTATGTGGTGCACCGCATAGACTATCGCCTCTTTGCGCGTCTGGCGCTTCCGCTTATTGGTATCTCCATCGTACTGCTGGCCTATGTGATGGTCTTTGGCCGTCGCGACGAACTCTCCGGTGCCGCCCGCTGGATCAACATCTCCGGCATTTCTTTTCAGCCCTCCGACCTTGCCAAGTTTGCGCTCATGGTATATCTGGCTCGGCTGCTCGCCGAGAACCAGGAAAACATTAAGGATTTCTACAAAGGCTTCCTGCCAGCCATTTCTTGGGTGCTGATTATATGTGGTCTCATTGGGCCTCATAATCTCAGTACAGCGCTGCTCATTTTCGTGGTCAGCGTTATCCTGATGTTCATTGCAGGGGTTTCTCTGCGGCATATCGGAGGCTTTCTGGGCATCGGTCTGGTGGGTCTCATCATCTTGGTGTCGTTCTCGCAGCGGCGCGTAACCTGGGAATCGCGCATGCGGGATTACGTCGCCAACTGGACTGACCCCACCTTTGAGCCTGAGTATCAGGTGAAGCAGGCCAACATTGCTGTGGCAACAGGTGGCCTGCTTGGTAAGGGTGCCGGCAAGTCGGTACAGCGCAACTACCTGCCGCAGAGCTACTCCGACTTCATCTACGCGGTCATCATCGAAGAGTACGGCCTGGTTGGTGGCCTCATCGTGTTGGGCCTGTACCTCACGCTGCTCTTCCGTTCGGTGGCCATCGTCACCATTTCCAAAACGTTCGGGGCGCTGTTGGCAGCAGGGCTTTCCTTCCTGCTGGTCATACAGGCGCTTATTAATATGGGGGTAACGGTGGGCGTGCTTCCCGTAACGGGCCTGCCCTTGCCGCTGCTTTCAATGGGGGGCACCAGCCTGCTATTTACGGGGATGTCACTAGGGGTTATCCTGAGTGTCAGCCGTACCGCCCTTAACGATCGTTCCCGCGAACAGATGTCCGCCTCACCTGCTGTAGCCTGACGCGCCATGCCCCATCCATACCCTGACAGTCACACGGTTATCCTGACGGGCGGCGGCACGGGAGGCCACATTTTCCCTGCGCTGGCACTGGCCGAAGAACTCAAGCGGCGGCACCCGAACCTGCGTATCGAGTTTGCAGGCGCTGAAGGCGGCATGGAAGCCACGCTGGTGCCCAAAAGCGGCCTGCCCTTTCATGGCATCACCATCGCTGGTATTCAACGCAGGCTCACCATTCAGAACATTCTGCGCAACCTCGTCTTCCCTTTCAAGCTGCTGAAAGGCTTTTGGCAGGCGCGTACGCTGGTTAAGACTGTAAAGCCCCGGCTGGTGATTGGCATGGGTGGCTATGCCAGCTTCCCAACGCTCTATGCCGCACAGCAGGCAGGTGTGCCAATCGTTCTTACCGAACAGAACGCCTTTCCCGGACTCGTCAACCGCCGTCTGGCAGCCAAAGCAGCACATATATTGTTGGGCAATGAAGCAGCAGCCCGTCACTTCGGCCCCGCTGCCGCCAAGTGTCTGGTAACTGGCAACCCCATTCGTGCACACCTGCGTACGGGCGACCGCGCAGCGGCTCGCCAACAACTTGGCATCGCACCCGATGTGCCAGTGCTGCTGGTCATCGGAGGCAGTTTGGGGGCCCGCACCCTCAACGAGGCCCTGCTGGGCGGTCTGCACCTGCTGCGGCAGTCGCCAGTGCACATACTGTGGCAGTGCGGCAAGCTCTATTACGAAGCCCTGAAGCCCCAGGTAACCGATGCCCCCAACGTACGGCTGATGGCATTTGTAGAGGACATGGCAGCCGCCTATGCCGCTGCTGACCTTGTTGTCTCGCGTGCGGGGGCCATTTCCATGAGCGAACTGGCCGAGCTGTCCAAGCCCTCCATTCTGGTGCCCAGCCCCAACGTGGCCGACGACCACCAGACCCAGAACGCCCGCTCGCTGGCCGACAGAGGCGCAGCCGTAATCGTAACCGATGCCGATGCCCGCGAACAGCTGGTGCCTCTGGTATTGGAGCTGCTCGGTACTCCCGATTCCCCCAAGCGCGTGGCTCTGCAACAGGCAGCCCAGCTGCTGCCCAAAGCCGACTCCGCTGCCCGTATGGCCGACGCCATTGCACATCTTCTGCCCGCATGAACACCCTCGACATACAACTGCTGCTCCAGCCTGGCACCCGCTACTACTTCCTGGGTATTGGCGGCATTGGCATGAGTGCGTTGGCCCGCTACCTGAAGCACATGGGCTGCGTGGTGGAAGGGTATGACCGCACCGAGACACCCCTGACGCAGGCGCTGGCAGCTGAGGGCATTCCCGTCGTCTACACCATGACCACCGAGTGGCTCTCCACCGTCGATGTAGTGGTGTACACCCCCGCCGTGAAAGATCACCCCGGACTGGAAGGCGCGCGCGCTGCGGGCAAGCCCATGTACAAGCGTGCCGAACTGCTGGGCGCTCTCAGCCGTCTGCAACCCACGCTGGCGGTGGCAGGCACCCACGGCAAAACCACTACCAGCAGCATGCTGGCACATCTGCTGCGCCACGCCGGTACCGACAATACCGCTTTCGTCGGTGGCATCATGGTGAACTACGAGAGCAACCTGCTGATGGGCAAGGGAAAGTGGATGGTGTGCGAGGCCGACGAGTTCGACCGCTCTTTTCTGCAGCTTTCACCCCGTAAAGCCATCATCACCAGCACCGATGCCGATCACCTCGACATCTACGGCACCGCCGAGGCGGTGCGCGAAGGCTATCATCTTTTCGCCGAACGCCTGCTGGCCGATGGAGGCAGCCTGCTGCTAAACTCCAGCCTCAAGGACTTTGCCGCCGACCTCAAGGGTGACATCCGTTACTACGGTCGCGAAGACGCTACGGCCATCCATGCCCAGCGCCTCCACTCAGAGGGGCTCACCATGCGCTTCGACTACATCGACCCCCGCGACGGCTTCCGCATGGAAGACCTGACCCTGCGTATGCCCGGCCTGCATAACGTGGAAAATGCCCTGGCCGCCCTGACGCTGGCACGCCAGGCGGGGCTGTCGGAAACCCAGCTTCGCAACGCGCTGGCCGCCTACAAAGGGGTACACCGCCGCTTCGAGATTCACCTCGACACCCCCAGCCTTTACTACATCGACGATTACGCCCACCACCCAGCCGAGATCGAAGCAGTCCTGCGCGCCATCCGGGCGCTGCTGCCCAACCATTGGCTGCTGGTGGCCTTCCAACCGCACCTGTTCACCCGTACCCGCGATTTCCATCAGGGTTTCGGGGCCGCGCTCTCCCTGGCCGATGAGGTGGTGCTCACGCCCATTTACCCTGCGCGCGAGTTATCCATACCCCACGTTACCAGTGAGTTAATTTATGCACATATAAACAGTACTTATAAACACTTAGTATTTTTGGATGACCTGACGTCTACGCTGTCGGAGCTGGTTCGGCCTCAAACTGTGGTGGTTACACTCGGTGCAGGAGACATTGACACACAGGTGTCTCCCCTGAAGGCTGCATTGGAATCCCGTCTGCGGAACGTGTAAGGCACTGGCACACACACCCATGGCAGGCACTTCGTTCCATCGACTACTGGTACTGTTCCGCCCCGTATTCTACGGCGCCACGGTCGTGCTGTGCCTGGTGCTGCTCATGGCAAGCCGTCGCCACCAGGCCGAACGGCCCATCACCGCGGTCGAAATTCGCCTGGAGCAGCAGACCAACAACTTCTTTCTGGAGCTCAACAACGTCAAGGCTCTCATTGGAGCTGACCAGCGCATCATCGGTGCGCCGGCCTCCGATGTACGCCTGGCTTCGATCGAGCGCAACCTCCGCGCCACGGGCTATGTGGAGCAGGTACACGCCTACCTTGGTACCGCTGGCAAGCTCAACCTGAACATCCGCCTGCGCCAGCCCATCGCCCGCGTGATGGACATCCGCGGCAACAGTTTCTATGTTGACGCCGAGGGGCACCGCATCCGCCTTTCGTCGCAGTTCACTGCACGTACGCTGCTGGTACGGGGCCGCTTCCACGAGTCGCTACGCCTGCGCGCTGGTTTGGCCGCCGCCGGAGCGGACACCCTCACCGACAGCACTCTGCGCGCACTGATGCCGCTGGTGCGTCTCATCAACGCCGATCCCTTCTTCCGTGCCCAGCTCTCTGAACTGGTGCTCGAAGACAGTGGCGACATCATCCTGTATCCCGAAGTCGGCAGCACGCCTGTCGTCTTTGGCCGTAACGAGCGCAGCGAGGAGAAAATGGCCACACTGCGCGCTTTCTACCATCAGGTGCTGGCCAGTGCCGGATGGGATTATTACAAACGAATCAACCTCAAGTTTGCCGGACAGGTTGTGGCGGAGAAATACCAGCCCGACGCCCCGGAAAACTAAGTGACCTCTTCACCTCTGTCTGCACACGCAACTGCACCCGAACCACACATGAGCACCGACCGGATAGTAGTAGGCCTCGACATCGGCACCACCAAGATTGTGGCTGTCGTAGGCCAGTATAATGAATATGGCAAGGTGAACATCCTCGGCATTGGAAAGGCCGAGAGCGAGGGTGTACGCCGTGGGGTGATTGACAACATCGACAAAACTGTAGCTGCTATTCGGAAAGCAGTTGCCGAAGCCGAGCAGCATGCAAACGTCGAGATTGGCGCTGTCTACGTAGGTATCGCCGGCGACCATATCCGCTCATCGCAGCAGAAGGGCATCATCACGCTCAACTCTACCGACGCCGAGATTTCACAGGCCGACGTTGTACGCCTGCGCGAGGACATGTTCAAAGTGAACGTGCCCCCTGGCACCGAAATCATCCACGTCATACCTCAGGAGTATTACGTTGACGGTGAGTATGCCACTGACCCAGTGGGCATGAACGGTGTGCGCCTGGAGGGCAACTTTCACATCGTCACCGCACAGACAACTCCATTGCGCAATATCATGCGCTGTGTCCAGAAGGCCGACCTTGGCGTGGAGGCTGTTGTTCTGCAACCACTTGCTTCATCCTATTCTGTGCTTTCCGACGAAGAACTGGAAGCAGGCGTTTGCCTCATCGACATCGGTGGTGGCACTACCGACATTGCCATTTTCGCCGATAACGTCATTCGGCACACGGCGGTTATTCCTTTTGGCGGCAACATCATCACGGAAGACATCAAGCAGGGTTGCAATGTCATGCGTCGTCAGGCCGAGCTGCTCAAGATGAAGTACGGTGCTGCTATGGCCTCCGAGGTGAAAGACGATGAAATCATCACCATCACAGGCCTGCGCGACCGTCCGCCAAAGGAAATCCGCAAGCGTACGCTGGCAGGCGTGGTGCAGGCCCGCATGGAGGAAATCATCGAACTGGCTGCGCTGGAAATCCGCAACGCTGGCTACCTCAACAAACTTGCAGGCGGAATTGTCGTGACGGGTGGGGGAGCGCAGTTGCAGTATATCGAGCATCTGGTGTCTTATGTCACAGGCATAGACGCCCGCATTGGCCGCCCCGGCGAGCACCTGGCTGCCGGAATGGTGAAGGAAGTTGACCATCCGCTGTTTGCCACTGGCGCAGGGCTGGTAATCTATGGCCTGAAGGACGAAGAGGAGATCATCGTCACCCGCGCGGCCCGCCCCGACGCCGCCGCTACGCAGCAACCCCTGGCGCAGGAGCCCGCTCAGGACAAAGCACCACGCGATGGCTCCAATTTCATCAGCAAGGTGAAGGGCTGGTTTGAGTCCAGCATCACCAATGGGTCCAATTTCATCGAGTAAGCACTGAGCCATGGCCAACCTGCAGTTCAATATTCCCAAGTCCAACAGCAGCATCATCAAGGTGCTGGGTGTTGGGGGTGGCGGCGGCAATGCCGTTACCACCATGTTCAAGAACGGCATCAAGGGGGTCGATTTCGTTATCTGCAACACCGACATGCAGGTGTTGGAGAAGAGCGTCATTCCTACCAAAATCCGGCTCGGTGAAAACCTCACCCAGGGGCTCGGCTGCGGCGCCAATCCTGAGATTGGCCGTCAATCAGCACTGGAGAGCATCGATGAAATCCGCGAGCTGCTGAAAGACAACACCCGTATGGTGTTCATCACGGCGGGCATGGGTGGTGGCACCGGTACGGGTGCAGCCCCGGTTATTGCCAAGCTGGCCCGGGAAATGGGCATCCTCACTGTCGGCATTGTCACTACACCTTTCGCGTTTGAGGGCGAGTGGCGTGCACGCATTGCACAGGAAGGTATCAATGAGTTGGAGCCGCATGTCGACTCCCTCATCATCATCAAGAATACCAACCTGATGTCCATCTGCCCAAAGAACATCAAGCAGCGCGATGCCTTTGTCTTCGCCGATCAGGTGGTATCCAACGCCGCAAAGGGCATTGCGGAAATCATCACGGTTGATGGCTATATGAACGTCGACTTTGCCGACGTACAGACCATCATGCGCGGTAGTGGCAGCGCACTGATGGGCTCTGCTACGTTCGAAGGCGAAAACCGTGCCCAGATGGCGGTGGAAGAGGCGCTCAATTCCCCGCTGCTCGACCACATGGACATCTACGGCGCTACAGGCGTTCTGCTCAATATCACGGCGCACGAAGACTCGCTTACGCTGGAGGAAACCCAGATTATTGGCGAATTTGTGCAGAAGGCTGCAGGTGCTCAGGCCCGCATCATCATGGGGCAGGTTTTCAATGAAGACATGGGCGACCAGCTCAGCGTTACCGTTATTGCCACTGGTTTCGACCGCAAAGGCAATGCCCGGCAAGCAGTTGCTGCGGCTGCCCAGCCAGCTGCAGATACTGCCGCTCAGCAGCCTCGTACCAACTCGGCCAAGCCACAACCCCAGCCCAACCCTGCACAGGGGCGGCTGGATATCGAAGTGGACGAAGTGTCTGAGAAGTTCCGCCCCGCCATTCTGGAGCCTACCGTTCCTCAGCCTGATATTCGCCCGATGTCGCTGGAAGAGCGCCTGCGCCGCATTGACAATAAGCAGTTCGACTTCCGCAACCCGGCCCGCCTGAAGAAGCTGGAAGACGAGCCCACCTACCTGCGCCGCCGCAATTCAGGTGAACTCGACCACTTTCTCACGGGTAATTCGGCCGATGCACGCCCCGAGCTGTCGCGTTTCAGCCTCGATGGTGCAACCGATCCCTCGGGCCGCTACCAGCTGCGCGACAACAACTCCTATCTCTTCGACAACGTGGACTGATTGTCCACCGGGTTCAGTTTTATCCTCGCGCGCCGTCTGCATAAAATACTTTGCAGGCGGCGCGTTTCTTATGCTAAATAAGTTTAGTATTCGGGTAAAATAGAGTCACTGGTATGGAAGACGGTCTGCATCAGCGTATTCAGCAGTTTATCGACTATCTGCAGATTACCAATAACAAATTCGCCAAGGAGATTGGCGACTCGTCTGCCAAGGTGTCGCAGGTGACGAACCAGAATGGGTCGCGGCCCGATTTCCGCGTCTCGCTGCTCGCCAAAATCATCCGCCGCTACCCTGAGCTCAGTATGGACTGGCTGCTCTCGGGCGATGGCCCTATGCTCAAGAACGCCCCGGCCAAGCACGTTCCGCTCGACTCTTCCTTTGATGGAGAGCCACCCCGTCCAGTTACAGGGTGGCGAGCCCGCCTCTTGGAAGCCCAACAGGAAAAGCAGACCATTCCGCTCGTCAGTCAGAAGGCGTATGCTTCCTATCTCGCGGGCTATGCCGATCAGGATTTCTTCGATACCCAACCGGTTATCTATTATCCCGAACTCAAAGGCTTGGGGCCCGTCATTGCCATTCGTGTCCAGGGCGACAGTATGTCTCCCACCATTTACCCAGATGATGTGCTGTTGTGCTCGTATGTGGAGCGCGGCCAGAAGATTGCCAATGAGGGCGTCTATGTGGTCTGCCACGACGAAGGTGTGGTGGTAAAGCGTGTGCTGGACCAGACCACAGCAGGCGGTAACCTGCTATGTCTCTCTGATAACCCGGAGTACCCGGCCTTTGAAGTGCCGCTTACCAGTCTGCGCCATATCTGGAAGGTACGCCGCCGTATTACGGCCTTTCTCGACAAAAATGCCGAGCTGGAATCAAAGGTGGCTGGCTTGGAGCAGCAGATATCCCTGCTCTCCAAACGGCTGGATGCTTAAGGCTGGGTTCAGTCTATGAATATACCCCAGCCCATCAGTTTGTCCAGCAGGTACACCACCCCGAATACCACCAGGGCTGAACAGAATACCACCCCATAGAGTGTATATTCCCGTACTATTCTGGACCATTTACCATTCATAGAAATCGGCTTGTTTGTTTAAGTTAGGTATTTGTCAGACATGGAGCCCTTTCCGCAACAGGGGTTTTTGTAATACTTTGTCATCATGCGAACCGAGCCACTGGTATATTCCAGCATTCATTATGTAGATGGAAACCAGCACAGGGCGTTGCAGTCGCTGTTTCTTCAGTGGTTTGGTTTGTTGGCCAGTGCGGCAATTGTGCTGGTGTTGCTTCGGATGTTTACAGGCGCCGCTATACTGGGATATGCCTTTGGGGCAGTGTTGGCCAGTGTCGGCTTGGCTTGGCTCATAACGGTTATCCAGGCGCGCGGTCGATGGGTTCGCCTCCGTATCGAGGGCGGTGCTTTGTACCTCGATACGCTTTATGGCCTCTCTGAGGGCATCGCGCCGTTGCCGTTCCCAGTGCCCTATGCCGCCGCACAGGTGGTGCGTGAGGGCCTGCAATTGCATTATCACGACCAGGTAGTGGTGCTGCGTCGTGCCGAGTGGCCTGCCTTCGACGAAATCGTTGCGTACTTCCGCGATCTTCCGCCCGAAGAGCGGCTCCTCGCAATCGACGCGCGGTAACGCCCTTCTGCTATTTTTGCCACTCAATCTCCAAGAAATGAAGCAGCTTGATTCGAAAGTCTGCCTGATTACAGGCGGCTCGCGCGGTATCGGCGCCACCCTCGTTCGTGCGTTCGCCGCAGAAGGTGCCACGGTTATCTTCACCTACGCAGGCTCTACCGAGAAGGCCCAGGCACTGGTAGCCGAACTCAATGCCCAGGGCGGCAAGGTGGAAGCCGTACAGGCCGACGCTGTTGACACCAATAAGGCTGCCCAGGTGGTAGACGATATCGTGGCCCGTCATGGCCGCCTCGACGTAGTGGTGAACAACGCTGGCATTACCCGCGATACCCTCATCCTTCGTATGACCGAGCAGCAGTGGGACGACGTAATGGGCGCCAACCTCAAAAGCGTATTCAACTACACCAAGGCTGCTGCCCGGCACATGATGAAGCAGCGCGCTGGTTCTTTCATCAACATGAGCTCTATCGTAGGCGTTACCGGCAACGCCGGCCAGAGCAACTACGCTGCCTCCAAAGCAGGCATCATTGGCTTTACACAGAGCATCGCCCAGGAACTCGGTTCGCGCGGTATCCGCGCCAATGCGGTGGCCCCCGGTTTCATCGCCACCGAAATGACCAACGCCATTCCCGAGGCCGAAATCCAGAAGTGGCTCTCCGGTATTCCCCTCAATCGCCCAGGTACTACCCAGGATGTTGCAGACCTTTGCATCTTCCTCGCCAGCGATCGCTCCAGCTACATTACGGGCCAAACCATCCGCGTAGACGGCGGCATGCGTTAAGCCAAGTTTAAGTGCAGATTACTCACAGATGGCGCCCAGAAAAGGGCGCCATTTCTGTTTTAATGGATGGTTATTGCTGGTAATCAGTTGGTTAAGTGGGGCGTTTAAACGGTTTGCCCAAGGATATTGTCCCGCCCCATTTAAACAACCGTTAACAGGCAAGAAACGGGTGCTTCATCCCCCGGGGCCAACTTGCGACCGGAAATGGATACTATGTCTCGCCTCTCACGCTTCCTCGTTCTTTGCCTTTGCCTGTTGGGCACAGCAGCCGCTGCCGTAGCCCAGAATGGCGCAGGTGTCATCGAAGGTTCTGTCAAGGACTTCGACTCCAGCGAACCCCTCATTGGTGCCACCGTCCTGCTCTCAGGTACTCAGTACGGTGCGAATACCGATGAGAACGGTGCCTTCAAAATCATGGCAGTGCCAGTAGGTAAGTACAAACTGGTCATTACCTATATCAGCTACGAAACCGACACCATCGACGTTGAAGTAAAGTTTGGCCAGGCTACAGTCGTCAACCACGGCCTGGTACCCGAAGGCGCCACCCTCAACGAGGTACGCATCATTGGCGAGCGTACCCAGGTAACCACTGAAACTGCGCTGCTAACCGAAATGCGCACGACACAGGCTGTTACCAGCGGTATATCCAGCGAATTCATCGGCCGTACCCAAGACCGTGATGCCGCCGACGTAGTGCGTCGTGTGCCTGGTATCACGGTGCAGGACGATCGCTTCATCAACATCCGTGGTCTGGCCGAACGCTACAATATGGTGATGCTCAATGGCGCTATCGCCCCTAGCGCTGAACCTGACAAGCGTGCTTTCTCCTTCGACCTCATCCCATCCAGCATGATCGACAAGCTGATTGTCTACAAGACAGCCAGCCCCGAAATCCCCGGCGACTTCGCTGGGGGCGTCATCAGGCTCTCCACCAAGAATGCCACCGACGAGCGCCAGCTGCGTGTTACCGCTTCCGTAGGAGTTCGTGCCAACTCTACGTTTGAGAACATGCTGCGCGATCCTGCCCGGGTGCCCGAAGACCTTGTGGGTTTTGGCGCACAGGCCCGTGACCTTCCCTCGCGCTTCCCTTCTACCAATCTGTCGCAGCTGCTGCTCAATACCAGCACCTCGGGCCGTGCCTACGCCGCCATCCGCCGCCTGAAGAACGCCTACGTTGCCGACCAGACCACCGCGCTGCCCGACGGGCGTATCGGGGTTACCTACGGAAACTCCTGGAACATCGGGTCCTGGACGCTCCGTTCGCTTACGGCTGTCAACTACTCCAACACCAACTCGGTGTACGACATCACCCGAAACTTCTACGAGGGCTCTCCCACTGGTGCAGGTGCGCAGCGTTACAGCTTCAACGACCAGGAGTCCAGCAACGAAGTACGGCTCTCAGCTCTGCAGAACTTTGTGCTGCGTATCAATCCCTATCACAAGATTGAGTTTCGCAACCTCTTTAACCAGATTGCCCTCTCTCGTGTCATTTACCGTACGGGTATCGATTCGTTGCAGGGTGTACGGCGCGAGCGCAACTGGCGCTACATCTACCGCCAGCGTTCCCTCTATTCTTCCCAGCTGGCGGGCAGTCACGGCTTTGCCGAGGGTAAGCACCAGTTCGACTGGCTGGCAGGCTTCAACTTTGCTGATACCCGCATCCCGGATTTCCGCCAGGTGCGTACGGGCAGCTCGCTCAGCAATACCACTGAGGCCTACTCGCTCATTTTCCCTTCCCAGAACAACACGGACCTCCGTGACCTCGGCCGCTTTTTCGGCCGCAACCGTGAGTATGGTGTCAATGGTGGCCTCGACTACACCTTCTCGGCCAACGACAAAGGCTTGAAAATCAAAGCAGGTGCTTTCGGTGAATACCGTGACCGCGAGTTCCGTTCGCGCGTAGTAGGCTACACCCGTGGCGACGGCACCGATTTCATCAACCCCGATTTCGACCAGGTTTTCATCGACGCCAACATTGGCCCGGCCAATACCTTCCCCATCAGCGTCACCGAATCTACCCTGCCTTCCGACCGCTACGACGCCCAGAACATCCTGATGGCAGGTTATGCTGGTGTCATCTGGCCCTTGCTTGACCAAAAACTGACCATCAATGCCGGCGTACGTGTGGAAGCCAACGAGCAGCGCCTCCAAACTGCAACCGGAACCCTCGATGCTCCCCAGCGTATCCGCATCGACCGTCCGTTTACCAGTGTGCTCCCCTCGCTGAACGTCAGCTACAACCTCACCGACAAAATGCTCATTCGGGCCGCTTTCTCTCAGACCGTCAACCGCCCTGAACTGCGCGAACTTGCCCCCTTCCGCTTCATCGACTTCGAAATCAACAACCTCGTGCAGGGCAACCCCGATCTGAAGACGGCGACCATCACGAACTACGAGGTGCGCTGGGAACTGTATCCCACACCCCAGGAGAACATCACGGTGGCAGCTTTCTACAAAGACTTCAAAGATCCCATCGAATCGGTGTTTGACCCTCAGTCGAATCTCGACCCTGTCTTTACCCTCCAGAACAACAACCGCGCCCGTGTCTATGGCGCAGAGTTGGAAGCCCGCAAGTCGCTCAACTTCATTGGCGGCGGCAACTTCTGGCAGCGTACCTCGCTGGTGCTGAATGCCAGCTACATGTTCAGCGAAATCAACCTGAATGTGGCTTCCATTCGCCAGCGCAGTACCCGCGCCTTGCAAGGCCAGGCCCCGTACATCATCAACGCCAGCCTCTTCTATACCGACGAACAGCGCGGCTGGCAGGTGAATCTGCTGTACAACGTAGCCGGGGGGCGCATTTTCCAGGCAGGCCTCAATCCCTATCCTGAAATCTATGACACTCCCCGTAACGTCATCGATTTCAACGTGACCAAGACCCTTGGCAAGCTGGAGCTCCGCATTGGTATTCAGGACCTGCTGAACCAGCCCTTCCGCCTCTACTACGACTTCCAGCAGGATGGCGTCTACAAAGCTGGCCAGGACCGCGTCTTCCAGGAGTTTCGCCCGGGTCAGTACATCACTTTTGGCGCTACCTACAAGCTATAACCGTCTCTACATCCTTTTCATCATAATCTCTTCCGTATGTATTCTTTTGTTCGTAACAGCATGCGTTGGGCGATGGTCTGTGGCCTGAGCCTGGGCATCCTGGCTGGTTGCTCCAGCAACGACGAGGGCGAGGACGATCCCGTTCCTACTGGCCCGGATGGCTATCCTGCCAACTACGTTATCAAGACAGGTCTCTTCACTACCAGCCAGACCTGGGACAAGGACTCGGTATACGTGCTCCGTGGCAACGTTATCTTCGAAACGCCCGCAGGCGCTGCTGCTCCTGTTAAGCTCACCATTGAGGCTGGTACTATCATCAAGGGCGAGGCTACGGGTGTGCTTATCATCAACGGTGGTATCGAAGGCCGCCCGGCTGCACAAGTCGAGGCTATTGGTACAGCTGCTGCCCCCATCGTCTTCACCTCCATCAAGGCTCCTGGTCAGCGTAACTATGGCGATTGGGGTGGGGTAGTGCTCATCGGCAAGAGCTTTGTCAACCAATACACGGGTGCTGGCGCTGCCCGCCCGCAGCCCGAAGGCAACATCCCCTCATACGTTCGTTACGGTGGTGCCAACAACCTCACCACTTCGGCTGCCAACTCCGAAAGCCTGGGCCGTCTGAGCTATGTGCGCATCGAATTTGCCGGTATTCCACAGAGTTCGCTGCCCAACAGTGAAATCAACGGCCTCACTATGTACGGTGTAGGTGCTGGTACTACCCTCGACCACATCCAGGTGTCCTTCTGCAACGACGACGCGTTTGAGTGGTTTGGCGGTAACGTGAATGCCAAGTACCTCGTTGCGTTCCGTACGGCTGATGACGACTTCGATACCGACTTCGGCTACCGGGGCAATGTGCAGTTTGCACTGGCCCTGCGCAACCCAGCCCGTGCCGACAGCGATGCCAGCAACGGCTTTGAGTCTGACAACGATGCCAACACCTCGGCACTCGCTCCGCTCACGCGCCCTGTCTTCAGCAACGTAACCCTCATCGGGCCCCGCCGCAACGAAGCCGCCGACTTTACCGTAGGCTCCAGCAACAACTACAACGCTGGCATGCGCCTGCGTCGCAATACCCGTCTCAACGCCTTCAACGTCGTGATCATGGGTTATCTGGAAGGTATCGAAGTAAACGATGCCACTACCGCTGCCAACCTCTCGGCTGCTGCTGCTTCTGATGCTGCCAACACCGACAGCATGATGATCCGCAACGTGATGATTGCCGACGTACAGAATGCACTGGGCGGTGGTAACGCCAATGCCACCACTTTCCTGAACGCCTACGCCGCCACTCTGGGCATCACTACCCGCCTCAACGCTGGTTCTCCCAAGGGCTCGGGCACTGGTATCTATCAGGATCCCTACAACCTCACGGCCCCCAACTTCACGCTGGCTGCTGGTTCTCCCGCTGCTACTGGTGGTAGTGTAACGCTGGCTCAGGCTCGTGCCAACCAGATGAATGCCCTCACTGGGGTTACGGGTTCTGCACTGGAGTTCACTTTCGAGAACGTAACTTTCCTGGGTGCTATCGGTGCTACCAACTGGCTCGCCAGCTGGACCAACTTCGATCCCCAGAATACGCCCTACTGATTGTGATTCAGTAAGATTCAGAAGCCCCGAGCAATCGGGGCTTTTTTTTTGCCCACTCCTCCAGGTGTCTTAAATAAAAAGCCCCCAGCGCTTTTGCCGGGGGCTTGAATGGTGTGGCATGGTAGCAAGCTCACTCTTTGTCTTCCAGGGCTTCCAGCTTGTGCAGCAGTTTCACCAGTTTCTCCTGGCTGGCATACTTACGAAGGGTCTTCATCCACTCCTGGGCAGGCATGCCCGCATAGATTTTGCCTCCTGCGAGCGAGGAGATAACGCCCGTCTTGGCCATCAGGATGGCACCCTTGCCAATGACTACATCGCTGGGCACGCCTACCTGGCCCCAGAGGATACAGTCATCTTCAATGGTGGTAACACCTGCAATGCCTACCAGTGCGGCAATGACGCAACGCTTGCCTATGATGGTGTCATGGCCAATCTGCACCAGGTTGTCGATCTTGGTATGCTCACCGATGAAAGTGTCGGCACTTACGCCACGGTCAATGGTGGTGTTGGCGCCAATTTCCACGTAGTCTTCCAGGATGGTGCGGCCTTTGGTCAGCATTTTGTCGCGACCATAAGGGCGTTTTTTGTAATAGAAAGCCTCTCCCCCGATGCGGGCACCACTCTGGATGCAGCAGAACTTACCCATTGTGGTGTTGTCATAAATGGTCACGTTGGCATTAATCAACGAGCCCTCGCCAATCACGACATTTGAGCCAATGGTTACATTATGCCCAATCTCTACATTCTTGCCGATGGTGACATTGGTGCCGAGAATCACACTCTGGCCCATGCGCACGCTGGCGTCAATCTGGTTCTTCTCACGGGGCACGTTCAGATCCAGCGGGTTGCGGGGCTGAAAATGCTCAGTGAGGGCGTTGTATGAGTTGAAGGGGTCTTCTACTACAATCAGGGCTTTACCAGCTGGGGGCTCCACCTCCTTGTTGATCAGAATGGTATCGGCTTTGCTGGCGAACGCCTTCTTGTAGTATTTGGCCACGTCCACAAAGGTCATGTCACCCGGCTCTACGCGGTGAATCTCGTTGATTCCGCTCACCAGATGCTCGGGATTGCCAATTACCCGGCCGTTGACCAGAGCCGCCAGTTCACTGACGGTGCGTGCAGGGGTTAACTTCATATATACAGTATGCGGGGAGCCTTAAAACTTGTTCTTCCACATCATGGATTCCACTGGCTTCACGGTCTTGTGGGTGTACTTCGCATTGTCCTTCTGGTCGTAGCGGCGGGCGACATCGCCTTTCACTTCGAAGAAAATCAGCTGGCCTATGGGCATGCCTGCGTACACCCGAACGGGGTGCACCACAGAAATCTCCAGTGTCCAGGTATTGCAGAAGCCAACATCGCCTTTGCCAGCGGTGGCGTGGATATCGATGCCTAAACGGCCCACACTGCTCTTGCCTTCCAGAAAGGGGACATGGCGGTGGGTTTCGGTGTATTCTTCCGTTACGCCCAGGTACAGCGTGCCGGGTTCGAGCAGAAAACCTTCAGCTGGAATAATGATTTCGCGCACCTTGTTGTGCTGCTTGGCGTCAAGCTCTTTCGACTCATAAACCGCCAGGTAACGCCCCAGGTGGACATCATAGCTGTTGCTGCCCAAGCATTCAGGGCGATAGGGCTCAATCAGAATGTCCCCAACTTCTATGTGGTGAAGGATTTCCTTATCGGAGAGGATCATGGGGTTGGGCGGGCAATGTCGGTTACAATTTCTGTACCACGTGTGTCGGTATCGCGTAGCAACTGCTGAAAAAATCCGGCGTCCATGCGCTGTGGTGCATGGGTATCTGTTGTGCCAGCACCACTCGGGGGTTGTGCGCGGTATTGGTACAGGCGGTCCAGTTGCAGGCGCAGAAACTGCTCCATATTCAGCAGCAGATCGTCGCGGCGCTGTTGCAACTCACGCACTTCCCGTTCCAGATGAGCGCGCTCATCTTTGGCTTTGAGAATCAACTGGGCCGCTTCATTCTCCGCACTCTTCAGTTTCAGCTCGGCTTCACGCTGGGCATTTTCCACCACCCCGCGGCTCGAGTCCTCAGCCTGTTTCAGTGTCTTGTGAAGTATGTTTTCTACTTCCTGGTATCGTTGAAGGCCGCTTTGCAGCTTCTCAACTTCGGTGCGCAGGCGCTTGTTATCCTCCTGCATTCGTTCCCATTCCTGCGACAGGCTGGCCAGAAAAGCCTTCACCTCCTCCGCATCATAGCCACGCAGCGCTTTCGCGAACTGCTGCTGACGTATCTCAAGCGGGCTGATCATACGGACGGAATTGGGCAGGCGGGACAGGTTTTGCCGGAGGGCAAAGTTGATAATTAACCTCTAAAATAACTAATAGCAGACCCCGCGATACAACCGCACCATTTTTTGCTGCGAAGCGTCTGTTAGGGCTGTTGAACCCAAAGGGTGTACGGATAATCTTCGCGCTTGCTGTAGCCCGAAAGCAGTAGCGGCAGTTGTGCGCTCATTTGGCCAAAGAGGGGCTGGGTGCCCAGAATCACTGTTGGTTTGTGCTGGGCGAACGCTTTATACAGTGTTGGCAGACTTTGGCTGGGAAGGGCGGCAAGGCTGTCTGCCGGCTGACCCCATAGAAGGTAGGCGGCCAGGTCTGTTTCGAGATAACGATTCCCAGGAGTATAGTCCAACAGCACATAGGCGCGGGCCGATGGCGAGGTCACCCATAGCGTTGGTGTTTTATCTGTGGCCGGCAACTTGGCCGCCAGTGCGCTGAGCTGTTGGTGCTGCTGGCGTACGGCTTCCAGATAGGGCAGGTTGCCAGAAAAATCCCAGTAGCGGCGAACTTTCGGTGAAAGTGCAGGCTGATGCAGCGCGGCATTCAGCGAGAGGTACTGTACGGGCAGGAACAGGACCCCCGTCAGCACCAGATAGCCCCAGCGGCCTTTGGCGAACCCGTCGGCCAGATACGAAACATAGAACACCAGGCAGGGCAACACCAGAAAGTAGAGCCCGAGATGTGAGGTGCCCTGGGCCAGCAGAATCATCACAATGGCGGCCACTGTCCATATCGCCACCACGTTTTCGGCCTGGCGGCTGCGAATACTGGTGCTGAACAGCTGTGTCCGGTAGGCCAGAAAGCCGACAAATGCCAATAGCATCAGTCCGCCCCAGACGGAAAGCACATGGCTGAAAATACCATCACCCATTGTATCAGCAAACGGGCTGCGGAACTCGTAGAGGGCAAAGCGTACCGTCTGCTCCCAGGCGCTGTTGAGGTTGCCATGCCACAAAAACCACCCTGACGTGATGGCCAATACCAGAAAGAAGCCACCCAGCACGTTGATGATATCTTCCAGCCGGATCGAGCGAACGATGGACAGGGCGGCTATTCCTGCCGGAACGAAGACAACTGCTTTCAGATCCAGCAGCGCGGAGACCCCCAGCAGTAAGCCAATCTGAAAAGGCTGGCGCCAGGCAGAACGGCGGCTGGGTTCCTGTAGGGCCAGCTCCCAAACCAGCAGGGCCGGCAGTATCAGCAATAGTTCGCTGTGCAGGCTCAGGTCGTCCCAGAAAGCGACACCGCATGCGGTAAACAGTACCAGCGGCAGTGCCGAATAGGAGCTGCCGAAACGATACGCATTGAAAAAGCGCATCAGCAGCACTCCGCAGAGCAGTATGTACAGCAGGCGCAAGACCCGAAGAAATGTCAGGGTGTAGCTCCCGAAGATTTCATGCAGCATTTTCTGGAAGTAGGCCAGCAGGGGAGGCATAGAGACTACGGCTTCCTCGTAGAGCGGATGACCATCGGCCAGCCTGCGCCCCAGGGTCAGCTGAAAGGCTTCGGCTTCACCAATCCAGCCTGCATCCCACGCTGGCCAACTGAAGGCCACCAATGCAGCCAGCAGCAGAAGGTACGTGAAGGGGTTGTAGGAAGTAAGCCAGCGGGAAACCATGGTGCGAAAAAATGAAAAGTGCCGGTACGAATCGCACCGGCACTCTGGTTAGCTATCAACAGTTCTATTAGAGCGAGTGGCGGTAACGCAGATCTTTTACGTTACCCGTTTCGCGCATGCCCTGCGAAACCCGCTGAATGATGAGGTTGCGGCGCTGTTGCAGCAGATTGGCCTGGTACTGCTTCACCTGCTCATCGGTAAGGGCGGCGGGTTCGGTCAGTTCCTGCATTTCCAGTACATATACGCCCGTCAGGCCTTCTACCGGCTTGGAGCGCTGCCCTTTTTTCAGTGCAAACGCAGCTCCTACTACGATGTTGTCAGAACCCACACCGGGTACGCCTGGTGCATTCAGAGTGATGTTTTGGGCGTTACCGGTAAAGGCGCCCTGGCCATAGGTACCACGCAGCTGATCCAGTGTCTTGCCATTGGTGTCACCCAGTTTTTCTATGATCATCTTGGCCTTCTTGCGACGTAGAACGTCGGGGCGAATCTGTGCCTCTACTGATGACAGCGAACGGAAGCCATCTACGTTTTTCTCTTTCACGACCGCAATAATGAAGCCGTCGTTGGTGGGAGTAACGTTGGAAACAGCGTTCAGGTCGCTCTGAAGCGCCCAACCTATGATGCTGTTGGAGCCTGCGATTCCAGGCAGCAGAGTTGTCTGCGGTACGATAGGGCCACTGGTGCGCACATCCAGCCCCAGGTTCTGGGCTACGGTGTCAAAACGGGCGGCATCGCCTTGCAGACGCGCAGCAAACTCATTGGCTTTGCTGTCCATCTGGCGGATCGTCTCATTGCTGGGCTCGAAGCGCTTGATAACGGCGGCCAGCTGAACCATGCGGTTTGAGCTTTCCTGCACATCTATAACGTGGAAACCGCCACGCGAGGCTACTGCCTTGCGGATGATGCCTTTACCTGCTTTGCCAACTGCTTCGTCGAACTCAGTGCCGAGTACGCCGCGTGGCAATACGCCGAGTTCGCCACCAGAATAGCGGGTCTGGTTGTCATCAGAGTACTGGATGGCCAGCGAGCTGAAGTTCTCGGCGGTAGCTACACGAGCCAGGCTGTCGGCCAGCGCACGCGCTGCTACCGAGTCGGCTACTGAGCCGGAGGCAGGCTGAATGAGGATATGACGGGCCTTTACGATGTTCAGGGTGTCGTTCTTGAAAGCCAGTACTTTGAACACACGGATGCCACCACGAACTTCAGAGGGGGGCAGTACAGTGCCAGGCTTGGCATTTTCTACAGCCTTGCGGGCCTCTTCATCCAACATCATAACGTTGCGGAAGATGGGCTCGATGGGGTCATCAGAGTTTGCAAGCGCATAGGCCGTGTCGTTTTCTGCGACACCCAGTTCGCTGGCGGCCTTGGTGGCAGCAGCGCGGGTAGCTGCAGAGTCAGCAGCCGTAGGCAGTTTGCTCAGATATACATACCGGATAATGGTCTCGGGTTGCGGCTGGCGGAAACGGTTCTTGTGCTCGTTGTAATAGGCTGTCAGATCCGACTGCGTTACTTCCACAGCGCTGTCCGGTATGGTAGCGTAGTTGATGGCCAGATAGTTGATGGTAGCCTGGCGTACGTTGTTGAAAGCAGCCAGACGGGCCTCTTCCGAAGAAACAAAAGTGGCAGCCTGAAGCATGTTGTAATACTTCTCCAGCAGGCGGGTATAGTTCACCTGCGATTGAAGCTGGCCCAGTTGCGCGGCAAGCTGCTCTTGCCCGGCCTGACGCGAACTGCTGATGAGTTGCTTCACCAGGTTGGGGTCAAACTGGCCTGCACCATTCCGGAACGCCGGAATCTGCATCATGATGGGGTTGGGGTTGGGGCCCAACAGCTGTTGGTTGCTTTCTGCCACCGTAACCTGAAGACCCAGGTCTTCGTTTTCCTGTGCAAACAGGATGTCGGTGACCTGACGCTCCCATACTTCGTTGAGTACCTGTTCTTTTTCCTGCTCGTTCAGTTTTCGCTGGCCATTCTGCTCAGCATTGAAAACGGCGTTCTGGACTTTTGGCTGGTAGTCGTTGATGCGCACTTCCTGTCCGCCGATTACACCTACGACGGTGTAGTCTTCCTGGAACAGGCTCTGCTGCGTCAGAACGGAGCTTACGGTGAAAATGACCAGAGAGAGGACGATGAGGCCGAACACCAGGCCAGCCCGGCTTCGGATACTGTTAATAACGCCTGCCATGTGCAGTTATAGGCTTGTTACGCAAAAGTGAGGGGCAAAAATAAGGAATAGCGAATCCCTTTGTGCACCAGTGGGTAAACTTTATTAACCTTTGGCAGGGTAGTCGTAAAAGCCCTTGCCGGTTTTTCGCCCCCAGAGGCCTGCATCCACCATTTTCTGCTGCAGGCGGCTGGGCCTGAACCGCGGTTCGTGAAAGAAGCCCTCATACATCCGCTGTGTCACATCGTGGTTGGTGTCAATTCCAATCAGGTCCATCAGCTTGAAGGGGCCCATCCGGAAGCCGACCGCCTCAAGTGCCTGGTCTACCGTCTGGAAATCAATGCCGCCGCCATCTTCCAATATGTCCTGGGCCTCAAGGTAGAACTGCCGGGCAACGCGATTGACGATGAAGCCTGGCGCATCCAATGCCTTGACGGGCGTCTTGCCGATGCGTCGCGACAGTTCGGCAATTGTCTCCATCAGCTCTGGCGGAGTCTGCGCGCCGCCAATCACTTCAACCAGCTTCATCAGCGCCACCGGATTGAAGAAGTGCATGCCCACAAACCGCTCGGGGTGCTTCAGGCACGCGCCAATCCGCGTCACACTGATACTGGAGGTATTGGTGGCAATGATGGCTGTCGGGCTGTTGTTTGCCTCTATCTCCTTCAGAAGGCTGTGTTTGATGTCCAGTTTTTCAGGGGCTGCTTCCAAGATCAGATCACCCTTCAGCTCGGTCAACACGTGCGTATAGCGGATGGCCGTGAGCATGTGGGCGTGGCGTGGGCTGTCGATCAACTGCTTGTCCAGCGCTTTGTCGGCCAATGTCTTCACGTGTCCGCGGGCTTTTTCCAGCGCTGTTTCTGAGGGGTCGAACAGTACTACATTATAGCCATACTGGGCAAACAGCGCTGCAATACCGTGGCCCATGATGCCGGCACCAGCTACACCTATCGTACGAATGGCTTCTACCTTCATACAGCAAACTTACCTACAAACCCACAATGCGCTGAAGGATACGCCCAGGCTCTCCTCATTTCGAAGTGTCAGCCAGCCGACAGTGTGTAATAATTGGTACTGTTTTCGCCTCGCGCTGCAATATCTTCGGGCATGAAATGCCTGCTGCTTTTATTGCTGTTTTCAGCCGGGATGCTGCCACTGTCGGCACAGAGAGACATCCGCGCAAGTATGGATGTGGGCGTGGGCCCGTCGGTTCAGACCCTGTCTGTTTCTGCCTATCGGCTGCACCATCTGGGTAAGAAGCAGCGTCTTCGTTTGGGATATGGCGTACGACTGACAGGCGCCCAGAGCAAAAGCCTGGAGTATCTCACGGCGCCCGGGGCGTTGTATGCCGCCAAGCCCGGGGTTTTTGCTGTGTTCAGTGAGCCCAACCGCGCGAACCTTGATACACTGACGCTTGACCGTTCGCTGCTGTTCTCACTCAACCTGATGGGGGTGGCAGAATATCAGCTGGCACGCCGTGTGGCTGTTGGCTTGAACCTGGATGTAGTGGGGCTCAGCTTTGGCGGGGAGCGAAGTGGTTTTCTACAGGCTTCGTCTCAGCGGTCAGGGCCGTATCCGGTCGATGCGGAACCCTCAGGTAACAACCTGTTGCTCGGAGGGCCCAACGACTTTGGCTCGCTCAACTCCCAGTTTTATGTGCAGGTGCAGGCTTCTCCGTCCATTTCGCTGCGGGGCGGGCTCAGTCACCAGTTTCTGGAGTGGCGTACCAACGAGAAGCAGGCTTTCGACAACGACCGCTTCCGCTGGAAAGGAAACCTGTATTTCATTGGCATCATATGGCATCTGAACCCTGTGGCGCACGAGCCTGTTACTACTGAATGATGCGATATAGTATGTTGGTTCTGTGCTGGTTGAGCGTATTTGTTTCCGTCTCGGCCCAGGCACTTCAGGTTAAGTCGGCCACGGTGCAGTTCTACATCCGCAATGCGGGGTTTACGGTCGATGGCAGCCTTTCGAAGGTGCAGGCCACCCTCACTGGTCAGCGGGGCAATCCGGCTACATGGCAACTAGCAGCTACAGCGACTGTCGCCTCTCTCTCTACAGGTATTGATGCCCGCGACCGGCACCTTCTCAAGCCCGACTATTTCGACGCAGAGCGGTTCCCCCAACTGGCGTTTGTGTCCACGGGATTCTCTCAGAAAGATGGCCGCTGGCTAGCTACAGGCCGCCTCACCATCAAAGGCACCACCCGCGAGGTTGTGATACCCATCACGATAGATGATAGCCAGGAATTGGCAGTATCTGGCGAGTTCATCCTCAACCGGCTTGACTACCGGATTGGTAGCTCCAGTTGGGTCATGTCAGACGATGTCCGTGTTGTGGTGATGCTGCGGTTTTAAGAAACGGTCGCTTGCTGCAGTGCATAAGCAAGAATACCGGCGGCAATGCCCACGTTCAATGACTCCATCGGCTGCGCGGTGGCCCCGGGTATACTCACGGTGGCAAGGTTTGGCGTGGCCAGCAGTTCAGCAGCCAGTCCGTGGCTTTCGCTGCCCATCAACAACAGATTGCGCGTGCCCAGAATGGCGGCAGGTGATGGGCCCTGCATGACAGCGGCTGCCATCTGCTCGGCGTGGGTCTTTACAAAGCTGGAGAAGTCGGGCAGGTAGTGGACGGGTACACGGAAGATGGCACCCATGCTGGCCCGTACCACTTTTGGATTGAAGCAGTCAACGGTATCGGCCGAGCAGAACAGGGCCTTGTGCCCAAACCACGCCGCCGTGCGAAGGATAGTGCCCAGGTTGCCTGGGTCCTGAATGCGGTTCAGTACAAAAGCAGGGCCCAGCGGAGAGGGTAGGTCTGGGGGCTGTTGCGGCAGCCGGCAGATGGCCACTGCGCCTTCTGGGGTCACCTGGCTGCTGAGTTTACCCATCATCCGCTCATTGCATACATACAGCGGAATATCGCGCTGCTGGCTCAGCCTTATTATGTCAGCCAGGCTGTCGAGTGTGGCTTCCTGCACCACAATTGCCACTGCCGGCCAGCCGCTCATCAGGGCTTCGTGGGTCAGTTTCAGGCCTTCGGCAACGAAAAGCCCTTCCTCCTTCCGGTTTTTGGCTGCCTGTAGGGCGCTGAATTGTTTTAGTTTTGCCTGCGAAAGCGGGTGCATCAGTGCAAAAGTATCTGGTTTTAGTGGGATTCCTGGGGCTGCTGGCACTCGTCGGGTGCGAAAGTACCCTGCATTTGCAGCCCGGAAAGCAGCTCATCCGCCGCGAACCCCAGTTTCGGGGCAACCAACTGGTGCGCGAAGAGGCCCTCCGCACAGGCATCAAGACCCAAGCCAATGACCAGATTTTCGGCTACCGCCTGAAAATGCAGGTGCACTATCTCGGTATCAGCCTCACCCGCGACAGTTCGCTGGGCATGAAGCTCTATCGGAAGATCGACCGGAAGCGCGCCGCCGAAAACGCTGTGGCCAACTGGCTGAAGGACAAAATTGGACAGGCTCCTCGTACCGTAGATGCCGACCAGTTGCTGGCAGATGCCGCCAATCTGGAAGCCCTGTACTTTGCCAATGGCTTTCTCGATGCAAAAGTCACCCCCAGACTGGAGCCCTCGAAGAAGAATCCCCGTGTGGTGGATGTCGTCTTCGAGATTAACGAAGGCCCTCCTTACCAGATCAGCAGTATCGTGTATTCAGGCAATCAGGAGTTGGTGAACCTGGCCAACCAGTTCAGCAACGAAACCTTGCTGCGACTGGGCCGACGCTACAACCACGAGAACCTCACGAACGAGCGCATCCGGCTGGCCAACGTGTTCCGCAACTATGGTTACCTGAGGGTCGATCCCAGCCAGATTTCCTACATCGCAGATACCTTGAGTCAGCAGTTGCCCGACTCGTTGCAGCGCCGCAACCGCCGCCGTATCAAACTACCTACCGCCGCCCGCCCCCTCGCCCTTGAGATCATCCTGCCCGACAGCGCCGTCATCTATCACCTTCAGGAAGTAAGGGCTACGCTGCACCGGGGCAACACGGGCGATACTACCCGCAATATCCTCTTCGACCTTCGCCACATGAGCCCCGAAGTTCGGCAGGCCTATGGCGTGAACACCAAGTGGCTTAGCCCCGATCAGGACGTACATTTCTTTACCACACCCGAAGAGGCCCGCCGCAACAAGCTCAGTGTCATTGCCCGCCGCATTCGTTTGAACCCTGGCGACCGCTATTCGCTGTTGGAGCAGCGACGCACCATCGAGCGCCTCAACGCGATGGGCATCTTCCGATCGTCGTTCGTCACCTTCCGCGAAACCGACCCCGAAAACCACGGCCTCACTGCCGATGTGGACCTCCAACTCTTGCGGAAGTACGATATGCGCGTCGGCGCCGAGATGTTCCAGAGCCAGAACCAGAGCCTCAATGGCTCCAACATTCCGGGCTTTGGGGCCACCTTCTCCCTGCGCGACCGCAATTTCTTTGGCGGCGCCGAGCAGTTCATTGCCTCGCTCAATGGCACGGTGTCGTTCTACCGTTCGCCACAAACCAATCAGGTTGAGCCATTGTATCAGTATGCAGGCCGCCTCAATGTGGTGATGCCCAGCTTCTGGCTGGTGGAAACACCCCGTCGCAACATGTTGGAGTTCCGGCCCACCACCAGTTTTGCGCTGACCTTGGGGCAGGAGCGCCGAGTCGAATTTACCCGAACCAGTGTGGGTGGCGAATGGATCTACACCTGGTTCAACATCCCACAGAGCGACCGCGCCCAGATGACTTTCACGCCCCTGAGCGTGCTTTGGGTAGAGACCAAAGACCTTGATACAACTGCCTTCGGCAACTTCTTCGACCCGCTCCCCGAGCAGGTTAAGTTCTTCATTCTCCGCGATCTGGAGCCGCGGTTGCTTTCGCGCGGCACTTTCTCCTACTCCTACAGCGGCCATTATGGCGATCGGCGCCGACCCCTCAGCTGGTTTGTGCGGCCAACCATCGAGATTGGCGGTAACCTTCCCTGGATACTTGATCTGCTCTCCAGTGACGGCAGAGCCGACGATAACCTCTTGGCAGGGCAATACATCTATGGGCAGTATTTCAAGATTGCCAACGAACTGAAGCTGTTCCGGCCGATTGGCCTGCGCTCCGACCTCGTCACGCGCCTCTTCCTTGGCTACTCTCGGGGCTGGCTCAACAATCCTGGCGTTCCCTTCCAATATCGCTTCTTCACGGGTGGTGTCAGCACCAACCGCGGCTGGCTCAGCAACACACTGGGCCCCGGCACGTTCAGCAACTCGGAAAATGGCCTCAGTTCGCTGCTGCCAATCGGGGGCGAAATCGCATTGGAGTTCAACCTGGAATACCGCTTCCCGCTGGCTGGCGACTTCAAGGGCGCCCTGTTCTTCGACGCTGGTAACGTCTGGTTCAATGCCGAGAGCGCACCTGGCAACCCACAGGCCGTATTGTCCAAAGAGACCCTGCAACTGGGCCTTTCTGGCGGCTTTGGCGTCCGGTGGGACCTCGAGTTCCTTGTCCTCCGCCTCGACATAGGCCAGCAGCTCTATGCCCCGGATTTACGGCGTTGGGTATTGCAGAAGGGTTTTCAGGACATCGGCAACACCCGTATGCAGTACAACTTCGGCATCGGCTACCCGTTCTGACCTTACGGGAAAATCTTGCCGGGGTTCAGGATACCATTGGGGTCAAATACCTGTTTGATGCCCTTCATCAGCAGCAGCTCGGTTTCAGAGAAACGCACGTCCATGTAGGGGCGCTGCACCCAGCCGATGCCGTGTTCGCCACTGAGGGTGCCCCCCAGCGACACTGTGTATTCGAAAATGCGCCGAATGGCTTGTGGCAGCTCGTTCTGCCAGCGGTCGTCGGGCATGTCACCTTTCAGGATGTTCACATGTAGGTTGCCGTCGCCGGCGTGGCCATAGCACACACTCCGGAACCCAAACTCCCGCCCGGTTTCCTTGATGAACCGCAACAGCTTTGCCAGCTCGGCACGGGGCACCACGGTATCCTCTTCCTTGTAGATGGTGGTGCCTTTCACGGCTTCGCCCAGGCAGCGCCGCAGCCGCCACAGCTCAGCCTGCTGGTCGGTGCTTTCGGCCAGCAGCACGTCGGTGGCGCCCATTTCTTCCAGCAATGCGTATGCCTGCTCGCACTCGGCCATCAGCTGGGCCTCGTCGTTGCCGTCAAACTCTATCAGCAGGTGGGCGGCCACGCCTGTGGTGTCGTAGCGGTTGATGCCCAGAAACTGCTGGCCAAAGTCGATGGCGTCTTTCTCAATGAACTCCAGCGCCGAGGGGTTCAGCCCTTTCTGGAAGAACACCGACACCGTTTCGCAGGCTTTCTCGGCATCGGTGAAGGCGGCCAGCAGGGTACGGGCCAGTCGCGGCAGTGGCACCAGCCGGTGGGTACTGCGGGTAATAACGCCCAGTGTGCCCTCGCTGCCCACCATCAGTTGTGTCAGGTTGTAGCCAGTGCTGTTCTTCAGCGTCTTCGCGCCGGTCTGTATCACTTCGCCCGAGGGTAATACCACTTCCAGCGCCAGTACATAGGCGTTGGTGATGCCGTACTTCACGGCATGGGCACCGCCGCTGTTTTCGGCCAGATTGCCGCCAATAAAGCACGAGCCCTTGCTGCTGGGGTCGGGCGGGTACATCAGACCCACAGCTTCGGCGGCTTTGCGCAGGTCGTCTACCACTACGCCGGGCTCTACGGTAATCTGGAGGTTGCGTGTGTCTACTTCCAGCACGCGGTTCATACGCTCCATAGAAAGTGCCACACCGCCATAGACAGGCAGCATGCCGCCGCTGAGGCCTGTCCGTGCGCCAATGGGCGTAACAGGTATGCGCCGCTCGTTACAGTGTTTCAGAATAGCCGACACATGCGCAGTCGTGCGGGGCTTAAGCACTACCTCAGGCGGGAAGCGGAAGTCCTCGGTCCAGTCGTGCGAGTAGCGCTCCAGGCTGTCGGCGTCGGCCCATACGCCATCATCTCCCAGCTGCTGCCGGAAGTACATCAGGTCGTCAGGCGTAATACGGGCAAAGCCGGCGGCTGCGGCATCGGGGGCGCGGTACATCTGCATATGCGCCAAATTACCCAACCTGCGAAGGCGCAGCAAGCGTCTGGACCACTGGTACCAGGCGGTCTATCTGGGTATGCAGTTCTTTAAGCAGGGCGGCATCGGAGAGTTGGCCGTCTGCGTCGCTGCCTTTGTGTACGTGCATCAGGTGGGCGCGATACGGCAACAGCTCTATCTGCACATAGCCCAGTACCCCCGACAGGTGGTCAAGCCCACGCAGGTTGCCGAACCTACCCGTGGAAACTCCCACCAGCGCAGCTTTCTTGCCATGGAAATACTGCTTGGGGGGCAGAGCGTCTATCAGCACTTTCAATATGCCAGGGTAGCTGCCGTTGTACTCAGGCACTACAAAAACGAACAGCTGCGTCTGCTGGATTTTCGCAGCCCAGGCACGGTATTCGGGGCTGTGGCCGGGGTCTTCGGGGTCCAGCAGCAGAAAATCAGCGGGCAGGTCGGCCAGCGACAGCAGGTCTGCTGCAATGCCGCGGTCCTGCAACAATTGTTGGTACTGCCGGGCTACAGCCAACGCACGACTCCCGGCTCGATTGGTGCCGCTGATCAGGGTTACCATGTCGCTCTAACCGCCACAATCGGGGATTGGTTCTACAGACAGTATGTAAAGTTACTGGCCTCTTCGGCTGGTCTGGCGTAGTTTTGCGGTATGATTGTCCGCATCGTGCGCCTGGAGCTGGCCGAGACCGGCGTGGCTCCCTTTCTGGAAAACTTCGAGCAGGTGAAAGACCGCATCCGGGCTTTTCCAGGCTGTCAGCGATTGGAACTGCACCGCGATGCCGCGGCCCATAATGTCTATTACACCCTCAGTCATTGGGATTCGGAGGATGCCCTTAACGCCTATCGTCACAGCGAGCTCTTCGCTGGCACCTGGGAGTTCACCAAAAAGCTGTTCGCCGGTAAGCCCATGGCCTTCTCGCTGGAGCAGCAGGTAGCACTGCCCTGACGCACCAAGGCATCAGGGCAGCGGCCTGCCGTTGATTCACACTTGCCTAAGCCCGTTGCACCAGGTGCCAGTGTGGGCCGTTCCGCTGCACCAGCAGGGCGCTGTCTGCTGCGCCAGCCAGATCAGCCGGAATATCAGAATGGTGCAGGAGCGTAGTCATTTTCAGTCCGGTTTCGCGCGTAAGCTGGTAGTTGTCAGCCACCAGTGAAGCAAAGGTGTCCAACCGGGCAGGCGTATCGTCCACGCACAGGGTCACCGACACCGCGCTGGTCTGCACCAGATTCAGCGCCAGCCCTGCCTGCCGCACCGCCGCAAACACTTCGGGCAGCAGCCGCTCGTCCATGAACGAGAAGTCGCGGGGCCGCAGTTGCAGCAGCGCCTGCTGTTTCTTGTGAATGCGGCCCGCTACGGGCGCGGTCGAGTGCTCGTCTATGACCGTGCCGGGCAGGTTGCGGTCCAGAAAGCACTTCACCTGTAGCGGAATACGCGCGTTGTGCAGGGGTTTCAGCGTCTTGGGGTGAATAACGCTGGCGCCGTAAAAGGTCATCTCCACCGCATCGGCATAGGAAATGCGGGCCAGCACCTGTGCATGCGAAGCGTCAACACGGGGGTCGGCGCTCATCACGCCGGGCACGTCTTTCCACACAGTTACTGCACTCGCGCTCAGCAGACTGCCCAGAATGGACGCCGTGTAGTCCGAGCCTTCGCGGCCCAGCGTAGTGGTGCGGCCTTCAGGCGTGGCGCCTATGTAACCTTGTGTCACTACTACACGATGTTTCAGCAGCGTGGGCACCAGGTCTCGGCGCACGTTCTGCTCGGTCAGGCTCCAGATGACGTCGGCTTGCTGATAGGCGCTGTCCGTCACTATGAGCTCGCGGGCATCGGCCCAGTGCGCGTCAAAGCCTACCCGCCGCAGGTAGTGATACACCACCGTGCTCGACAGCAGTTCGCCAAAGGCCATGATGCGGTCGTAGATACTGGCGGGATATTCGCCCAGCAGCAGCACGCCCTGCACAGTGCGGTCCAGTGCATCGAAGTGTTCGGCCAGCCCGGCTTTCACGGCCGTGGCATCGCCGTTGAACAGCAGTTCCACCGCTTCATGGTGAAAGCTGCGCAGTTTCTCAAACTGGGCCTGGGTTTCCGCTGCTTTGCCGGTGGTGGCCAGGTTGGCCAGCAGTTCCAGCCCGTTGGTGGTTTTGTCCATGGCGCTGATTACCAGCACCAGATTGCGGCCTGTGCCCTCGGCGCCGTATCCCAGTCCGTTCAGGATGTCGGCTACATTCCGGATGGCGGCAGCGTCTTTTACCGACGCCCCACCGAATTTCATTACCTGCATGTCTCTGGCGGTACGATAGGGTTGGTTAGGAATGCGCAGGGGAGGCTTCGGGTTGCGATACTACGTCAAATTGCGTTCGCAGCAAATCGTCCAGCGTTTCGGCGCGCCGAACCAGCCGGGCGCTGCCGTTCTCCACCAGCACCTCGGCGGGGCGTGGCCGTGCGTTGTAGTTGCTGCTCATGCTGAAGCCATAAGCCCCGGCGTTGCACAGGGCCAGTACGTCGTTGGGCTGCACTTCGGCCAGCATGCGGTCCCAGCCAAAGGTGTCGGTTTCGCAGATGTAACCCACCACACTGTATACGCGCGGGGTGCCTTCAGGGCGGCTCACGTTCACAATACGGTGATAGGCGTCGTACAGCATGGGGCGAATCAGGTGATTCAGGCCACTGTTCACACCCACAAACACCGTGCTTACGGTCTGCTTCACCACGTTGGCCCGCACCAGCAGATAGCCGGCTTCGCTCACCAGAAATTTGCCCGGCTCGAACCACACCTCCACCTGACGGCCATACTCCTGGGTAAAGGCTGCCAGCCGCTCGGCCAGTTGCGCGCCCAGCGCTTCCACATCGGTGGTGATGTCGCCCTCGCGATAGGCTACTTTGAAGCCAGAGCCAAAGTCGATGCATTCGAGGTCTTCAAACTCCAGTGCCGCCTGAAACAGCACCTCGGCTGCCTGAAGGAAAACACCGGCATCCAGAATGTCGCTGCCAGTGTGCATATGCAGGCCCATGACCCGCAGCTTGTGTGCCCGCACCACCCGCAGCAGATGTCGCATCTGGTGAATGCTGATGCCGAACTTGCTGTCGATATGTCCAGTCTGGATGTTGCCGTGGCCCCCTGCATAGATGTGCGGGTTCAGACGAATCATCACCGGCACACTGCTGCCATAGCGCGCACCAAACTGCTCCAGCAGCGTGATGTTGTCCAGATTCACGGTAACGCCCAGCTCCACAGCAGCCTCTATTTCGTTGAAGCCTACGCTGTTGGGCGTGTAGAGAATGTCGCTGGCATCGAAACCCGCCAGCAGGCCCAGCTGCACCTCCTGCAGCGATACGGCGTCAAGCCCGCAGCCCTGCGCTTTCAGCAGCTTCAGTATGGCCAGGTTGTTATTCGCTTTCAGGGCATAGTGAATCCGGTTGGGCATACCGGCAAAGGCGTTTTTCAGCCGTTTGTATTGCTGCACAATTTTTTGGCTGCTGTACACATACAGCGGGCTGCCAAATTGGTCACAGAGCGCCTCGAGGTCCACACCGTCGAGGTAAAAGCGGTTGTTGTTCAACTGCATGACTATGGGAAAAGGATAGGATGTACAGAAAGAAAAAGGGCCTGCCGAGTGGCGGGCCCTGTTCTATCCTTTTCCTGACTGGCCTGGGAGGTGGCACTGGCGGGCGTCGGACGAACCGGGCCCGCTGACTCGGGGCCGGTCAGTTCGATTTAACCTTATGCATGAGAGTGTAGGGGGCCTTGCCAGGAGCAGTGCCATACACCAGGATGCCGTACTGGGGTGCCCCAGCCACCATCCACTTCACAAACTGGCCTTGTGTTACATAAACTGGGCTCATGCGCTTCCACTGCAGGGTGGTGCCAACAGGCAGCAGACCTGCGGCTACGCGTTCGCCTTCCTGCTGATTGATCATACCGTCGTCGGTCGCCACTTCGGCCTGATAGCCAATGGTCAGCGTAACTTTGCCGCCACCTGCATTGGTAATCTTGATGGAGGCTACTTCAGAGCCTAGCGGGCCGTAATAAGTGCCGAAATAGTCGCGCAGGCTTCCTGCCAACCAGGATTGCAGGGCGCCGGTTTCAACCTCAAAGTCTTCCACGTCGTTGTTGAACGTGGAGATGGTGCGCTCATCCATCTGCACTGCACGCACCAAATTGAAGGTCTCCTCGGCCACTGTTGGGGCCTTCTGTTCAGCTGGCTGGGTAGCAGGCTTGGCCGATGGCGTGGGGGCGGCAGTGGGGTTGCCTTTTTCGGCAGGTGCTGGAGTAGTGGCAGGCGCTTTGGCGGGCTGCTTGGCATCCGCAATGGGGGCATTGGCAGCCGAAGAAGCGGCAGTGCTGGTCGCTGATGTCTGTGAGTCAGCGGCAACTGCGGTGCCGGCAGACTGTTCGGTCTGTTGCTGTGAAGGCTCGCTGCACGCGGCCAGAAGGGCTGCGGGAAGCGTTACCACAAGGGCAAAACGACTGATCCTGTTTGTAAAAGACATCTATTCTCCGGGTTGGTCACTGCGGGAATGGGCGCAAGTTAATACAAATGTCAGTTTCTGTCTGCTTCTGACAATTTCTCTGCAACCATTGCCCACTTTTACCCCACCTGCGGCACCGTGCTCTACCGTAACTTTGTGCCCATGCTGGGACTCAAGCTTCCGACCGACCCCCGTTGGGTACAGATTGCCCAGAGCGACCTCTCGGAGGTCCTCACCGACCACGCCTACTGCGAGCAGAAGGCCGCCAGTAACGCTATCTCTCTCATCATACAGTTCCCCGAGCATTCCGATCTCGTGGGCACCATGGCCCGCATTGCCCAGGAAGAGATGGCCCACTTCGAGCAGGTGTTTGCGCACATCCTCAAGCGCGGCTTTACCCTCGGGCGCGAGCGCAAGGACAACTATGTGAACGAGCTCTACGGCTACATCCGGAAAGGGGTGGGCCGCGATGATCTCCTCCTTGATCGCCTTTTGTTTGCTGCGATGGTTGAGGCCCGCAGTTGCGAGCGCTTCCGCATTTTGTCGCAGGAGTGTCAGGACGCCGAACTGCGCCAGTTCTACCACGACCTCATGGCCTCTGAGGCCGAGCACTACACCACTTTTCTGGGCCTGGCCCGCCAGTACTGTGGCCGCGACCGCACCGACGCCCGCTGGAAAGAGTGGCTTGCCCACGAAGCCGAAATCATCCAGCGCTACGGCACCTCGGCCACCATGCACGGTTGAGGCTTCATTCCTGAAAACACAAAAGCCCGCTGGCATCAGCGGGCTTTTGTATGCTTGACAGCAGCGGTTACCGGATGTCGGATACCGGAGCCATCATCTGTTCGGCAGCGGCAGGTTCAGAGCCGGCAGCAGGCACTTCAACCTTAGGCTTCACCGCAATCGACGAGGCGATAACCAGCGATACGATGGCCATCAGTTTGATGAGGATGTTCATCGACGGGCCAGAGGTATCTTTGAAGGGGTCGCCTACGGTGTCGCCTACTACAGTGGCCTTGTGAGGCTCGCTCTTCTTGTAGTACACTTCGCCGTTGATGGTTACACCTTTTTCGAACGACTTCTTGGCGTTGTCCCAGGCGCCACCAGCGTTGCTCTGGAAAATACCCATCAGCACGCCAGAAACTACTACACCGGCCAGCAGGCCGCCCAGCACGTCGGGGCCAGCCAGGAAGCCGATGATGATAGGCACAATGATAGTGAGGGCACCAGGGGCAATCATTTTGTTGATGGCGGCAGTGGTAGAAATCTGCACGCAACGGTCATAGTCGGGTTCTACACCGGGTTCGCCAGCCAGAAGGCCTTTGATTTCCCGAAACTGGCGGCGCACTTCCTGCACCATCGAGTTGGCAGCACTGCCTACAGCACTGATAGCCAGCGCTGAGAACAGGAAGGGAATCATGGCGCCGATAAACAGACCCGCCAGTACGCGGCTGTCGGCAATGTCAATCTTGTCGAGGTGTGTAGCTTCCATGAAGGCAGCAAACAGCGCCAGCGAGGTCAGTGCGGCCGAAGCAATGGCAAAACCCTTGCCTACAGCAGCAGTGGTGTTGCCTACGGCATCCAGCACGTCGGTCTTCTCGCGTACTTCGCTCGGCAGGGCCGACATTTCGGCAATACCACCTGCGTTGTCGGCGATCGGGCCGAAGGCGTCAATCGCCAGCTGCATGCCCGTCGTAGCCATCATACCGGCAGCAGCCATCGCCACGCCATAAAGGCCACCCAGTTGGAACGCAACTACGATACCCAGGGCAAGAATCATTACCGGCAGGGCGGTTGAAACCATGCCCACCGACAGGCCAGCGATGATGTTGGTAGCGGGGCCAGTGGTGCTCTGGTCTACGATGTACTTCACCGGGCGACGGCCCATGGCGCAGAAGTATTCGGTAATCAGTGAAATGGCAGTGCCTACAACCAGACCTACAATAATGGCCCAGAACACGCTCATCGGAGTATATTCTACACCGTAGAGGCTGAAGCGTTCGGGCAGAATCATGGGAATGATGAAGTAGCTGGCGATGGCTGTCAGAATCATGGCACCGAAGTTGCCACGGTTGAGGGCAGCCTGTGGGTCGCCACCTTCTTTCACTTTCACCACGAAGGTGCCAGCGATGGAGAAGAGAATGCCTACTACTGCAATAATCATCGGCAGGATGACAGCCGAAAGGCCGCCAAACTTGTCGCCAGTGGATACTACGGCAGCGCCCAGCACCATGGCAGCAATTACGGTAGATACATACGAGCCGAAGAGGTCGGCACCCATGCCTGCCACGTCACCTACGTTGTCGCCTACGTTATCGGCAATAACAGCAGGGTTGCGGGGGTCGTCTTCGGGAATGCCCGCCTCAACTTTACCCACGAGGTCAGCGCCTACGTCGGCAGCTTTGGTGAAGATGCCACCACCTACACGGGCAAAGAGCGCAATGCTCTCAGCACCCAGCGAGAAGCCCGTCAGTACGTTCAGTACGATATGGATGCTTTCGTGCTTGTTGGCGTCGTAGAATTTGTTGAAGAACAGGATGTACAGCGCACCCAGGCCCAACATGCCCAGGCTCACTACGCTGATACCCATTACAGCGCCGCCAGCAAACGATACGTCCAGCGACTTCGACAGGCTGGTACGGGCAGCCTGTGCCGTGCGCACGTTGGCCAGCGTGGCAATGCTCATGCCGCGGTAGCCCGCATAGGCAGAAAACACAGCGCCAATCAGGAAGGCAACGATAATCCAGGGCGAACTCTTTTCGTCACCATACGAGATAATGCCCAGCAGTACCGCAGCGATGACGCAGAAAATGGCCAGGATACGGTATTCTGCTTTCAGGAACGCCATGGCACCCTTTTGGATGTAGGATGCGATCTGCTTCATGCGATCGTTGCCGGCATCCTGCTTTGCAACCCAGGCAGATTGCAAAAACGTGTAGCCGAGGGTCAGCAGCGCGACCACGGGGATTAAGTACACCAGTGTTTCCATTCAGCGGGGGAATGTTGACTTTATATTGAGGCGCAAAAATAGTAATCCCTGCGTTCTCCCCGACTTACTCGCTCTCATTTGTTAACTAATGACTAATTCAGCCCTTTCTCGGGCTGCGGCTTAACTATATGGGTTAGAAATGGCTAATTTTGAAAGTCTTATCAAATGCTCGCCAAGAGCCCATCAATCCGATACCTTACCAACTCCTCCTCAAAGTGAAAGGAATCGTTTTTACCCAACTGATGGAAATGGTAGAACAGAAGTATGGATACGCTGTTCTGGCCAAAACCATTAAGGCCGCCAATCTGCCCAACGAAGGCTTGTACGTGTCTGGGGGCTATTACCCCCATGCCGAGATGCAGCGCATTTTGGTAGAGCTCTCTAAGGAATCAAAGGTTCCGGTGGACCAGCTCATGTTCACCTATGGCCGCCATCTCTTCGGCAAGCTCGTGCAGATGCAGCCCCAGTTGCTGGAAGGCAAAGACAATCCGCTCGATTTCATTGCCTCAGTAGACAATTATATTCACGTAGAGGTGCGAAAGCTCTATCCTGACGCCGACTTGCCCAAGTTCGAGACGCTGGAGCACTCCTTTAATAAGCTGGTGCTTCGCTATCAGAGCAGCCGGCATATGCAGGTCTTTGCACATGGCATGATGCAGGGGTGTGCCGACCACTTTGGTCAGCCAATCGAGGTGCACTATGAGCCCGAAGCCGATGGCAGTACACGGTTTACCATTACCCTGAGCGAGCAGAAGTTCAGCGAACCGCTCAGAACAGTCACCAGCGAGTCGCTTTGGGGCCGGTTCAAACGGCTCTTCCGTGCTGCTTAAGGCGCTTTTTTGCTTCACGGTGCAACGTTTGCCCCTTTGCTGGCATCCATAGCCTGAACCTTGCCTTTCTAAACCTGCTGAATCATGACTGACTTTTCGCTCTTTGGCAACAAAGACGCCGCCCTGCTGAAAGACCAACTGGAACGTGAGCGCAAGTTGCGCCAGGCGGCCGAGCAGCTTCTGGAAGGCAAAAGCCTTGAGGCATTTCATTTGAAGCAGGCGGTAGAACAGAAAGCAGCCGAACTCACCGACCGCAACATGGAGTTGATCGCCATTAACGACCAGCTTCAGGATGCCTATTCCCGTATTCAGCAGCAGGAGAGATCGCTGGCCGAGTTCAACCGTAATCTTCTCGAAAGCATCCGCTACGGCGAGCGCATTCAGCAGGCAGTTCTGCCTCGCCGCGACGAACTCCGCCAGTACTTTCCCAATTCTCTGGTACTGTTTCAACCCAAGAGCATTGTCTCTGGCGACTTCTACTGGGGCATGGGCCTGGGCGATTCCGCCCTCTTTGCAGTGGGCGATTGCACCGGTCATGGCGTACCAGGGGCATTCCTTTCACTTCTGGGTCTCAGTTTTCTCAACCGCCTCAGCCGCGATGGCGTTCTTGGGCCTGCCGCCATTCTTACCGCCCTTGATCAGGAAATCCGGCTTACGCTCGGCCAGACTGCCACTGGAGGTATGCAGGATGGAATTGACATTGCCCTCGGCCGCTATTGGCCTGCTACTGGCCGTCTTTTGTTCTCAGGGGCCATGCGTAACCTGACTGTCATTGAAAACAACCAGATCCGCTCTTTCAAGGGCGATCGGCAGCCTGTGGGGGGGATGCAAACCGAGAAGTTGCCGTTCTCTGAACAGGAAATCCTGTTGGAGCCTGGCGCCGCAGTCTATCTCTATTCGGATGGCTATTATGATCAGTTTGGGGGCGCCAACAACCGAAAGATGGGCAGCAGGGCTTTTGAACGCCAGCTTCTTGCCTCCTCCTATTACGACCTGCAGCAGCAGAAAACCGCACTCATTGAGTTTTTCAATGAGTGGCGTGGGCATAATGAGCAGACCGACGACGTTACCATCGTCGGCTTCCGACACGGGTGATGCCCTTCGCCCTTAGAGGTGCTTTTGCAGACGATCCATCAGCCGGGTGAAGGGCCGGGTGTTCTGCATGATGTAGAAGTGAAGGCTTTTGTTGCCTTTCTCCAGCAGATCCATTGCCTGAAGATAGGCCCATTCCACCCCGGCATCCAGCACTTCAGCGTCAGTCTTGGCGTTCATCACGCGATCTACCAGTTCATCTGGCATGTCGATGAAGAACACTTTGGGTATGCTCGTCAGCTGCTCGCGACGGGTCAGAATTTTCAGGCCCGGTATAATAGGTATGGTTACGCCTGCTGCACGGGCTTTGGCGACAAAATCGTAATACTTCTGGTTGTCGTAGAATAGTTGGGTCACGGCATAGTCGGCCCCAAGCTGTTGCTTGCGCAGCAGGTTCTGAATGTCGAAACTGAGGTTCGGCGACTCAAAGTGTTTCTCAGGGTATGCCGCCACTCCGATGCAGAAGTTGGTGGGGTAGGCGTCAATCAGCAGGTCCAGATATTCGCCTTTGTTCATGTGCGCTACCTGGTCTACGAGATCGGCAGCATGCAGATTGATGCTCCGCCCTTCTTTGTGTGGCTTTTCAGTCTTGGAATCGCCACGGATGAGCAGCAGGTTTTCTACCCCCACATAGTTCAGCTCAATCAGGGCATCTTCGGTTTCCTCGCGGGTGAAGCCCGTGCACAGCAGGTGGGGCACAGGGTCTATCCGGAAGTTGTATTTGATGGCAGCACACAGGCCAAAGGTGCCAGGGCTCTTGCGTTTTACACGGCGTTTGTAGCTGCCGTCGGGCATTTCTTCCCATAAAACCTCAGCAGCATGACTCGTAACATCGATAAATGGCGGACGATACGGTACCACCGATTCTACCGCCTTGTACAACTGTTCGAGGTTGCCGCCACGCTTGGGCGGAATAATCTCTACGCTGATGATGGGGTTTACGGCCTGAGCCAGGTGTTCTGTAACCTTCATTGCAAAAAGCCGGCGGCGCCTCTGCAGCCCGGCCCGGGGCAAAGGTAGTACGCAGTTGCATTCGGCCTGCGCAAAAAGGCGGCCCCTCAGAGCCGCCTTTGCTATCAGATAACATGCAGGTTATTGCTGGCGCATGGCCTCTACGGGGTCCAGCTGAGCGGCAGAGAATGCCGGCAGGAAACCAGAGAGGATGCCAATGACAGCAGAGGCCATGATGCCACCGATGACGCTGTTGATGTTCATCACTACCGTCACGTTCATTTCCATGTTGTCCAATACCATTTGGGCCAGTGCTGCTATACCGGATAGAAACGCGATACCGATGGCGCCGCCAAACACGCAGAGCAGTACAGCCTCTATCAGAAACTGGTTCAGTATAAATTGCTTGGTAGCACCCAAGGCTTTCTGTGTGCCAATTTCGGCTGTTCGTTCTTTTACAGACACGAACATGATATTGGCAATGCCGAAGCCCCCAACCAGCAGCGCCAGCATGCCGATGACAAAGCCGCCTACGCGTAGTACGTCCATAATGGATTGTATGCCGGTCAGCAGCATTTCCTGCCGGTTGATGCTGAAGTCGTCTTCCTGCGTGGGCTTCAGGCCTCGGGCCTGACGAATCAGCCCTATGGTTTCACCCTCCACCTGATCTAGCAGTTCGTATTGGGTGGCTTTCACCGAAATCACTTTGTCTACACGGCGGCTGTTGAGGTTCATCACCATCGCAGCCGACTTGTAGGGCATAATCACCATTTCGTCGCGTGAGGTGCCAAACAGGCTGGAGCCTTCTTTCTCCATCACCCCAATAATGCGGAAGCGCTTGCCCCGCACCTGCAGGTAGCGGCCTACGTATGGGCCTTGTTCGAACAGACCCTCCGCAATCTTCACGCCGATGATACACACCGGGCGGCCAGCCTCCATTTCGATGCTGCTGAAATAGCGGCCCTGGTCCATGTTGTAGCCTTCGATGGTAGCGTGGTCAAACGTCACCCCCGAAATACCAACGCCCTGCATGTTGCGGTCGCCAGCTTTGACGGTGCCATTCAGGCTCACTTCGTAGTAGACGCCCACTACGTTGTCCAGGTTGTTTTTCAGCTTCTGGTAGTCGTCGTAGCTCACACGGGGCCGGTTGATGAACTTGAACCAGTCTTCGCTGGCGTCGCGCCACGGCCAATTGTGCACATACAGTACAGTGTTGCCCAGTTTCTCCAGGTTCTTCACAATGGCAAACTCCAGTGTGTTTACCAGCGTGAAAATGAACGTGATAGAGAAAATGCCAATGGAAATGCCCAGCATGGTCAGCAGGGTTCGCAGGCGGTGGCTGCCCAGCGCACGCCAGGACAACCGGAAGGATTCATAGAGCTTACGCATAAAAGCAGGGGGCCATGTAACGGACGTTGTATAACAGACTTATATTTGCAGCCTATCGTTGCATCCCTTTGCGGATTATTTACTGTAAAAATCCGCAAAAAGTTTTTAGCCAACCGTTAACGAAGCTTAATGAAGCTATCGGAATTTGATCTACCCGTTCCCAACAGCCTGATTGCGAAGTATCCGGCGGAACCCCGCGATTCTGCCCGTATGATGGTAGTGGACCGCGTGAAAAAGACCATTGAGCACCGCACCTTTCGCGATATACTCGAGTATTTCGACGAAGGCGATGTTATGATCCTGAACGACTCCAAGGTTTTTCCCGCTCGCCTGTACGGCAGTAAGGAAAAAACTGGAGCGCAGATCGAGGTCTTTCTGCTCCGCGAGCTCAACCGCGATTCCCGCCTCTGGGATGTCGTTGTTGACCCCGCGCGCAAAATCCGTGTTGGCAACAAACTCTTCTTCGGCGACAGCGACCTCGTAGCCGAAGTCGTGGACAACACCACTTCGCGTGGCCGAACCATCCGTTTCCTTTTTGACGGAACCGAAGATGAGTTCTACGCTACCATCGACAAACTCGGCGAAATGCCTCTGCCGCACTACATCAGCCGTAAGGTAGAGGCAAAGGATCGTGAATGGTATCAGACCGCTTTTGCACAGCAGAAGGGCTCTGTTGCTGCCACCGATGCGGGCCTGCATTTCTCCAAGGAGATTCTGAAGCGATTGGAACTCAAGGGTGTAGAACACGCATTTGTGACTCTGCATACCGGTCTTGGCAGCTTCCGTGAGGTGGAGGTCGAAGACCTCTCCAAACACAAGATGGACTCCGAGTCCTTCGAGATTACCGGAGAAACCTGTCGTATCGTCAACGAAGCCAAGCAGAAGAAGAAACGGGTGTGTGCCGTTGGTGCCACCGTGATGCGGGCAGTCGAGAGTTCCGTCTCCAGCCAGCGCCTCCTGAACCCTGCCAAGGGCTGGACCGACAAATTCATGTTCCCGCCCTACGATTTCTCCATCGCCAACGCCTACCTCACCAACTTCCACCCGCCCAAGAGCACTACGCTCATGGTTAAGGCCGCGTTCATGGATTACGATTTCATGAAAGAGGTGTATAAGGTAGCTGTGAAGGAGAAATACCGCTTCTACTGCTACGGCGACGCACTTCTTGTGCTTTGATTTCAGTCTGAGCCGATGCCTGCCTCTTTGCCCGGACACCGGCTGTTTGCCCTGCTTGTAGCTGGGGGCAGTGGCACGCGGTTGGGCGCACCCGTCCCCAAGCAGTTTCTGCTGGTGGGTGGCAAGCCTATACTCGTACACACGCTCGAAACCTTTCTGGCGTTCGACAATGCACTCCGCGTAGTGCTCGTATTGCCTGAGGCTCACTTCCCCACCTGGCAGCAGCTGGCCCACGATTTTCTGAGCCCTGCTCAGCGGCAGCGTATTACGCTGGCCCCTGGTGGCGCATCCCGTACCGACTCCGTCCGCAATGGCCTGACAGCCCTGCGACAGTTGCCCGATACCCCATCCGATGCGCTGGTGGCTATTCAGGACGCTGTGCGCCCTTTCACCAACCCCCAGATGATTGCCGAAGCCTATGAGGCGGCTGCAGCCAAAGGAAGTGGCGTGTGTGCAGTTCCCAGCAAAAGCTCCATGCGCATGCGAACTCCAGAAGGCTCAGTTGCAGTAGACCGTGAGGCCTACTTTGCCGTACAGACACCACAGACCTTTGCGCTTGCGCCGCTGGTGGAAGCCTATTTCCAGCGTACCCCCGAAGGCGTTTTCACCGATGATGCCAGCCTGCTTGAAGCAGCCGGTTATCCCATCCACTTGGTAATGGGCAGCTACGATAACATCAAGATTACCACGCCCGAAGACATGGCACTGGCGGCCCTCCTCCTGCCCGATTTTCTGGCAAAGTGGCGCGCATCCTGAAAATATAGAGCCCGCTGAAAGCAGAACGGCTACCTGCAACAGGTAGCCGTTCTGCTTTGGAAAGGCTGTGGGATTATTGCACTACCAGTTTGGCGTGCATGTCTTCCCCATTACCAAGTGTAATGCGGATGGTGTAAACTCCAGGTGCCAGTGTCTCCGTTCGCAGGATAGCTTCAAAGTAGCCCATGCTTGGCGCCACTGTCTGTGGCAGGAAAGTAGTGGCAACACGTCCCTGCATATCCACTACGTAGATGACAGGCACCTGCTCCTGGATGGTGGGTGTAGCAATACGGATGCTGGCCTGGCTGCCACGTACCACAGGATTGGGGCTCACCTGAAGGCCAAACGGCAGATAGGTAAGGTCGTCGGCGCGGGTAATGGACAGCAGCGAGTCGCTCACTTGCAGCACTGATGCCTTGGCTGTCACGGAGGTTACGTTCAGTGTATCAGTGAAGTAACGACAACCCGCAGCGGTGGCAACGCGCAGGGTGTAGCGGCCATTTACCAGCGGTGTGTAGGTGCGGGCATCGGCGCCCAATATGATGCCTTTCAGGGGCGTACCATTGATACTGCCATTAAAGTACCACTGGTAGCTTTCACCTGCAGCGGCTGTGCCACTTGGGGTCAGTATGCCAGTGACAAGCGCAAGGCTGGGCCGCGTAATGGCCGTGGGCGTCACAATCATAGGCATGCTTTCCAACAGGCATCCGCTGGCGCCGTAAGCCAGGGTATAGCTGCCTGGCGTGCCTACTGTGAGGGTGTTGCTGTTGGCGCCAATGATGACGATGCCGTTCCGTTTCCACACATAGCTGCTCTGGGTAACGCCAGCGCTCAGGGTGAGGGTTTGGCCTGAACAGACACTGGTGCCGCCGGCAGTGGTGATGGTAGGGCGGGGTAGTGGGCTCTGCGTCAGAGTGATGATCCGACTGCCAATGCGGTCGCAGGCATTGCCGTTGAACACCCGCACCCTGAAGGTGTTCGTGGCTGCATTCACGCTGTCAGCAGGTAGATAAAACGTCAACGTTCCGCCATTGCCTGCCTGTTCCTCACTCACAATCACACCGGGGCGGTCGGCCCGCACCAGCGAGTATACCAGCCCATTTTTGGTGCCCGCCAGCTGTACCACACCCTGCGAGCCTGGGCATACAAACGCGTAGGGATAGGTTACGCTCACGGAAGTGTCTGGGGCTGCATACAGGCGGGTCACTCCCATGTCGCGCAATTGCTTGGTATCCCACACAATGTTACTGTCTGGGTGTACCAGCCGTATGGTGTAAAAGTCGCCAGTTTCGATGTCGCCGGGAATGATTGCCTGATAGGTGTTGCTGTTGGGGGGCACAGTGCCCATGACCGTCGTAGTCAGGCGACGGGATATACCTGGCCCAAAAGCCCCCAACCGGTTGCTCAGCTCCAGCACAAATTTGTCGGCCCAGACTGGCAGGTTCTGTTTATCCACCATGAATTGCAGACGCTCGCATTCCACCAGTACTGCCGCACCCGTCAGGGAGGCCGAAACTCCCGCAGGCATAGCTTGCAGGGTATAGTCCTCGGTTTCGCCAAACACAAAGCCGCCACAGGGCTGGGTCAGTGCTACCGTTGCGTTTTCGTCGCTTACCAGCGCCACCCGTGCCACCATACGTACTCGCACCTGCGCATAATCGGGCACTGTGACTGGGAACGTGTTGCTGAACGTCCGTGCCGAATTCCCCGCAATCGTGTTGACCGAACTGTACAGTAGCTCGCCGCTGTCGCTGAAGTCGCGGTCGTTGTTCCAGTCGGCAAACACTTTCACTGCGTTTTGTGGGCCTTCTTCTGTGCAGAAGCCCAGCTGAAATGTGGTGCTGAAGCTGCTGCCTTTGTTGATGGCCACGCGATACTGGTTACTGTAGTCGCTGTAGGGCTGGCATACGCCAGTGGTGGCATTGGAGAACCGGCCGCCAAAACTTGCCAGTACAAACTTGGTGTAGTTGGGTAGCGAAGGGGCTGCTCCGCAGTACACTTCGCTGCCACCAAAGTTCATGCCCGACAGCCGCACTGAATCTGTACCGTTTGGGTCCAGATGGTCTTTCAGACGGGTGCTGGCGGTACCATTGCCCAGCCAAGACCGCGCTACTTTGCCATACCAGTCGGGCTGGTTATTGGCAACAGTGCCCGAACAGGCCGAGCGCCCACCCGTGAGATAGCCAATGATTTCGCGCCGCGTATTGAACAGTGGCGAGCCCGACGACCCACCTTCCGTTACGGTATTGCGGTCCCACCGCGTTACTTGCCAGTGGGTGCCCGTGCCATAGGCACCGTTGTCCGGGCCCCATTCGCTGGAGACGATGGCACGGTCCGAAAATGAAATCCGCTTGAGATCGCCAGAGGGGTGGTGAATGCCCACCACACTGTCTACGATTGCGTCCTGTCGGTTCCAGCCAGCGTAGAAGACATTGAAGCTGGCAGGTGGTTTGTCTTTCAGCTCCAGCAGCATCAGGTCAGTGCCTGCGTAGCGCGCCAATACCGAACTGCCGTACAGCGCCTGGTCGGTGCGGCCTTCTGTGCCAGTGCCGGTAGGGCAGCCCGCCGCTTCATAGTTGAACACAAACAGCCATTCGCCTACATTGGCCTCATCGCCATAGCAGTGGTCGGCTGTCAGCAGCAACGGGCGACCATCTTTCTTTACATTGTTGATCATGGCCCCAGTGCAGAGCCCCCCGCCTGCCAGCAGCAGCACTACCGACCGCTTGATGTCCTGGTATCGCGCGGCAGCGGCACAGTTGACATGGATGTGGCAGGCCGCAGCTGCATCGCCAAAGCCATAGGCTTTTTCACGGTTGAAAAGTGGGCGAAAAGCATGTACTACCTTGCCTACGCGCACTTTGCCTTGCCCACGAACACCCGCAGGCTCAAAGTACTCCAGCTCCACCACTTCACCCGGAACTGGCATCGTAGCAAACTTGCGCTCCAGGTTGTTGTTGGCCTCTGTGAAAGCACCCAGCCGGTGCTTGCCGGTTTCGTCCGACACAAACAGTGTGGCACCCGTCGGCAGGAAAAATTCACTGAACACCAGGTTGATGGAGAACGCTTCTTTTGAGTCTATCCTCAACCGCCAGAGACGTGCACCCCCGGGCAGGTCGGTCCACTCGCCAGCATTGTCCAGCCCCAGGCTTACCGGGAAACTGTGCCCAAACTGAAATGGCCCTGCCTTGTCCTGTGCTTCCGAGCGCTCCAGCAGGAGGCGGTTGTTGACACTGGGCATGTGAATACCATCGGTTTTCTGCTTCACCAGCAGTTGCCGCCCCAATGCCGACTCGCTGAAGGGCGTGCCTCCGCGGTTGGGTTGAGCCAGGCCTGGCAGGCTGCTCAGCAGGCTCAGTACAATAACAAGCGTAGAAAAACGAAACATGTAGCAGGCGGATATCAGACGGAATGGGTCAATAGTTGTAGCGAATGCCGTGGGGCCACCCAGCTACCCTCAGGATCAGCGGGCCGCGGCCACCATAACGTACGGCGGTCAGGGAAAAGCGCAGTTCGGTACGGACAGTTGCAGGGCGGCAGTCGCCATTGTAAGGTTGGCGGCCAATTTGTAAAGCCAACTGTGGCGGCATCGATTTCATGTACATGCCGTAGGTTATGGCACGTGGCGTATCCTGCTGGCAGCCAGTAAAGTGTACGAGTAGATGCAGCGTATCGCCCGCAACCCACGCAGAATCCAGTGGCAGAGGGGCCAGTTTGGGCATTTCTCCTGTAATGACCTCCACTGCCCCACTATGTTGGGCCTGTGCCACAGGCTGCCCGGTGTCACCACCTGTTGCCTGTGCCTCACGGCAACTGGCTCCGGCAATCAGCATGCCCAGCACGGCCAAAACAGCAGATAACACCCATGGCGTTTTCATCCTTCCAAGATAGGTGTTTTCGGGGTGTCAATGGTGCGGCCACTACGAGGAAACACCTGTTAAAACAGCCACTGAATCAGCAGAAAGCCGCCGTAAAAGGTCCAGCAGGCGATGGTCAGTGCAGGTAGTGCCAGGCGCAGTTTCAGGTAGTCGGGTTGTCGCTCGGCCAGAAAGCCCTCAGGCGTAATGCCAATACCCATTCGCAGTTGGGGCAACATCAGGCGCTCCTTCGCAGGCTTATCCGGATTATAGAAAATGACCACACGTTCGGCTGGCTTGCGCTTGCCATCGGGGTCAAGGGTGCTTTTCAGCTCATGCCATTCGCCGCCGCCATCCTGGTAGCGGTACAGCGTATCATATAACACCGCCCGCGCTACCTGAATGCCGGGTGTCACTCCTATAGCCCGTTTCTCCCGTGCCAGCAACTCGGCTATACTGATGCTGCCTTCGCGCAGCAACTGGTATTTCCGCCGCCCAAACGGATACTGCACTGTCAGCAGCAGCAGTCCTATCCAGACCCAGGACAGATGCTGCAGTTCGTTTGTGCTCAGCACGTTGCTCCGGCTGCCGGGAATGTAGGCATCGGCGCCGTCGGGCGCGACGGCCACGTAAATGGAATCGCCAACCCGGTAGCGTTTGTACTCTGCAAAGCCCTCGGCTACGGCCAGTTCGCTGGCCGAGTTGCGGTACAGCACCCGTACCGACTGGAAGAAGCGCGACACAAAGCGGTCGGTCGTGTCGGTAGCATGCACCACCCGGCAGGGAACCCACTGATAGTCGCTCCGGTCTTTCCAGCCTGTGAAATCAATCATCGATAACACTTTGAACTGATACACCACCACGAACAGCAGGGCTGCCCAGCCCAACTGCGCCAGCGGATTGCCAGCCAGAAGCACCCACTTCAGCCGTCGGGGCACGGGCCGTGGTTTGCTTGCCAGCGTCCGAAAGGCGGGCGATATGCCTTGTATTTCCAGTTCGGTCATCATACTGAAAGAAACAAAAAACCCAGCCGGGTTGCGGCTGGGTTCAGAAAGAGTAGGACTGCTTACTTCACAAACAGCATCTCGCGATACTTCGGCAGCGGCCAGCGGGCATCATCTACGATGCTTTCCAGCGCGTCTACGTGTGTGCGAATTACCTCAAAGTATTTCAGTACGTTTTTCTCCATGGCCAGCGCACGCTTGCGGATGTCCTCTTCAGTTTCTGCAGCGTGGCGGGCCTTGTCCATCGCCTTCACATTGGTGTAGAGGGCGTTCAGGTGCTCAGAGATTTCGCCTGCCAGTTCTGTCTGCATTTTGCCAGCCGTTTTGGGCAGGCCGGCGTCAGTCAGGCCTTCGAGGGTCTCCAGTACTTCGCGCTGGTAGCCCAGGGCGGCAGGAACAATCTGGTTCAGGGCAATCTCGCTCATCATCTGCGACTCAATCGCCACTTTCTTCACGTACGTCTCCAGCCGGATTTCCCAGCGGGCGTGCAGTTCGCGCTCGCTCAGGATGCCATGCTTGGCAAAGAGGGCCAGCGTCTGCTTGGTCACGTAGGCGTCCAGGGCTTCGGGTGTGGTGCCAATGTTGCTCAGACCGCGTTTCTTGGCTTCGGCTTTCCATTCCTCGCTGTAGCCGTTGCCTTCAAAGCGGATGGCCTTGCTTTCTTTCGTGTAGCGGCGCAGGATTTCCAGAATGGCTACTTCCTTGGCTTCGCCTTTCTCCACACGCTTCTCTACTTCTTCCTTGAACAGCACCAGCTGGTCAGCTACAATCAGGTTCAGCACAATCATTGGCGCCGAGATGTTGGCGCTGCTGCCTACAGCACGGAACTCGAACTTGTTGCCCGTGAAGGCGAAAGGCGACGTACGATTACGGTCGGTGTTGTCGCGCAGCAGTTGGGGCAGGCGCTTGATACCCAGGTTCAGCGGGCTCTTCGGGTTGATGCGCTTCTGTACGTTGGTGGCTTCCAGTTCGTTCAGTACGCTGTCCAGTTCCGAACCCAGGAACACCGAGATGATGGCAGGCGGGGCTTCGTTGGCACCCAGACGGTGGTCGTTGTTGGCGCTGGCAATGCTGGCACGCAACAGGTCGGCGTGGGTGTGGATGGCCTTTACCGTACAGATCAGGAAGGTCAGGAACTGCAGGTTGTCCTTCGGAGTCTTGCCGGGGCTGAAGAGGTTGCGGCCCAGATTGGTGCTCAGCGCCCAGTTGTTGTGCTTGCCGCTGCCGTTTACGCCTGCGAAGGGCTTCTCGTGCAGCAGCACTTTGAAGTTGTGGCGCATGGCTACGCGCTCCATCACGTCCATCAGCAGTTGGTTGTGGTCCACCGCGATGTTCATTTCCTCAAAGAAGGGCGCACACTCAAACTGGCCAGGCGCTACTTCGTTGTGGCGCGTCTTCAGTGGAATGCCCAGTTTCAGCGACTCCTGCTCCATTTCAATCATGAAGTTCTGTACGCGTGGCGGGATAATGCCGAAGTAGTGGTCTTCCAGCTGCTGGCCACGGGCTGGGGGCGCGCCGAAGATCGTGCGGCCACCCATTACCAGGTCGGGGCGGGCTTCGTAGAACGCACGGTCTACCAGGAAGTATTCCTGCTCCGGGCCCAGTGTCACCGTGATTTTCGATACGCCGCGCTCAAAAAACTGGCATACATCGGTAGCCGCGCGGTCAATCAGGGCAATCGTCTTCAGCAGAGGGCCTTTGAAGTCCAGGTCTTCGCCGGTGTAGCTGATGAAGATGGACGGAATGCATAGCGTAGTACCGATGATAAAGGCTGGGCTGGAGGGGTCCCAACCGGTGTAGCCACGTGCTTCAAAAGTGTTGCGGATACCACCCGACGGGAACGACGAAGCATCGGGTTCCTGCTGCACCAGTTCATCACCCCCAAACCGCTCAATCGGATGCCCATCCTTCAAAGAAAAGAACGCATCGTGCTTCTCGGCGGTGAGGCCCGTCAGCGGCTGAAACCAGTGCGTATAGTGCGTGGCACCCTTGCTCATAGCCCAGGTCTTCATGGCGTTGGCCACTTCGTCGGCAATCCGCTCGTCGATGGTGCCACCCGTCGCTACGTTGATGATGGCCTGGTAGGCCTCCTCCGACACATACTGGCGCATCACCTCAGGGGTGAAAACGTTGACGCCGAAGATCTCCTTCACCGACTTCGGATGATCTACTGGCGTAGCCTGGCGGTTCTGTGCGGTCTCAAGCGCACGAAAGCGTTGGGTGGACATGTTTCTTAGGGTGGTGTTGCGTTATCTGCAAGCAAAACTACGGTTTTCGTTGCAAAAAAATGTCTACTTCCAGTTTTTTGCAGCGAAAAGCCTCAATTCACTTGTATAATCAGGTTCTGGAGGTAAAAAAGAAGCCGAAGCAGGGGGCTTCGGCTTGTAGGGTTGCTTTCTGGCGGGCTGCACTCAGGCGTCTTCCCGCACCAGGTTCAGCGATTTCACTGGCGAAATAATCAGCGGCACTTTCTCCACCGTCACCGAACTCGTGTCCAGGCCAAAGCCACGGCCATCGCGCAGCGACATCCGGTTCAGCTGGAAGTACGAATTCATTACCACTTTCTCGTAGTTCGGTAGGTCGTTGTCGTAGCTCAGGAACGACTCCAGCACCACAAAGTGGAAGTCGCCCGTGATGTGATGCCGCCCAAGCGACTCGTAGCGGCTGCGAATATCCACTTCCCCGTTGGCCACCAGGCTCTCCACCGCTTTGCGGAACAGCAGGTTGATGCGTGGCTCTACCCGGAAACCCAGCCTGAACTGGATCCAGAAGGCATCGTCATTGAACTTGTGCACCGTGTAGCTCATCCGATAGGGCTCGTCCACTACGTCCACGTTCAGGAACCAGTAGACGTCGGCCCGCTTTGGCTGCCGGTTCAGGATGGAGTAGATGATACGGCGGTCCAGTTTCTCAGGGTTCTTGACAAATGTCAGGTACACCAGGTGCGTGGCAAACTTGGGTACAGTAGGGTCGTTGGACAGCTCTTTCAGTACAGGCAAATAGTCCTGTATCGGCACCAGCTCGATGTAACGGTTCTTGATGACACGCCCCTCATGCCAAATCCACATCGCCAGAATCAGTGTAGAGCCTATGACCACTGATACCCAGCCACCATGCGGGAACTTGATGGCATTGGCTACCAGGAACGACAGCTCAATCGCCAGAAACATGCCAGTCAGCAGGTAGATGAGGAAGCGGTTCCAGCGCAGCTTGAACAGGTAGTACGTCAGCAGGACGGTTGTCATCAGCATGGAGCCAGTGACAGCCAGACCATAGGCTGCTTCCATCGCTGCCGACTCGCGGAAATACAGCACCACAAAAATGCAGCCTGCCAGTAGAAACCAGTTGATGAACGGTACGTATAGTTGGCCCTTCACCAGCGTAGGGTAGATGACCCGCAGACGGGGCCAGAACTCCAGGCGGATGGCTTCGTTGATCAGCGTAAATGAGCCGCTGATCAGGGCTTGGCTTGCTACAATGGCAGCCAGTGTGGCCACAATAATAGACGGGATGAGGAACCAGCCGGGTACAATATTGTAGAAGGGATTGAACTGATGGCCGGGTTCACCCAGATGCTCGATGAGGAAAGCCCCTTGGCCGAAATAGCACAACAGGAGTGCCAGCTTTACGTAAATCCAGCTGATGCGTATGTTCTTGCGGCCGCAGTGCCCGAGGTCAGAATACAGCGCCTCGGCACCCGTGGTACACAGAAACACTGCCCCCAGCAGCCAGAAACCCTGCGGATAGTTCGCCAGCAGGTCAATGGCATAGTGCGGGCTCATGGCCATGAAAATCTGCGGGTGCTTCAGAGCGTAGTTCAGGCCCAGAATGGCAATCATCGTGAACCACACCAGCATCACTGGCCCAAAGAAGATGCCTACCTTCTTGGTGCCAAACTGCTGCGCCACAAACAGCGCCACCAGTATGGTAATGACAATCGGGATGGTCTGGATTTCAGGGTACAGCGTCCGCAGGCCTTCTACCGCCGAGCTTACCGAGATAGGCGGGGTAATGATGCCATCGGCCAGCAGGAACCCCCCGCCGATGATGGCCGGGAAGAACAGCCACTTCTTCTGCCGACGCACCAGGGTATACAGTGCGAAAATTCCGCCTTCACCGTTGTTATCGGCCCTCAGGGTGATGAAGATGTACTTAAGCGTCGTCTGGAAGAACAGCGTCCAGAAAATACAGGAGAGGCCGCCATACACGAGCTGTTCGCTTACGGCGCGGTCTCCAACAATGGCCTTGAGGGCATAGAGCGGCGAGGTGCCGATGTCGCCATACACGATGCCCATCGTAACGAGCAGTGTGCCAAGGGTTACGCGGTCCAACCCGTGGTGCGACTGGGATTTCAGGTCTGCCATGCGGTACAGAAAAGGGCTGACGTCGTTAGACATCTGCCTGAGACGGCGGCAAACTTACAACAAAACCCGACGAAGCAACCGACTTTATATGTGAGTGCCGGAAGGATAGGGCGCTGCGTAGGCATCCGTTTGATAGCCAGCTTGATAGAGCCAGTCGCCGGCAATGGCAATCATGGCGGCGTTATCGGTGCAGTACTCAAAAGGAGGAATGTGACCCTTCAGTTTGCGCCGTTCGCATTCTTCAGCAAAGCGTTTGCGCAGCAGCGAGTTGGCCGATACCCCGCCCACAATACCTACCTGCGCTATGCCATAGGCTTTCGCCGCGCCAAACAACTGCTGGATCAGCGCCTCCACAATCGTATGCTGAATGGACGCCGCAAGATCGGCGCGGTGCTGCTCCAGAAACTGCGGGTTTTGGGCCTGCTGCTTCTGAAGGAAATAGAGGAAGCTGGTTTTCAGCCCACTGAATGAGAAAGACCACCCCTCTTTGGCGGGGTTCGGAAACGCGTGAAACGCCGGATCGCCTTCCTGTGCAAGTTTGTCCAGCAGGGGGCCGCCAGGGTAGGGCAGGCCCAGCAGCTTGGCGGCTTTGTCGAACGCCTCTCCGGCCGCATCGTCCATCGTGCGGCCTACGGTTTCGTATTCCAGCGGTGAGTGTACAATCTGTATCTGTGTGTGGCCGCCACTCACGGTAAGGCACACCAGCGGGCCCTCGGGTAGCGGGCGGCCTTCTGTCGGCACATACAGCGACGCAATGTGGCCCTGCAGGTGGTTGACTGACACCAGTGGCACGTCCAGTGCCATTGCCAGTCCTTTGGCATAGCTCGTGCCCACAATCAGCGAACCCATCAGGCCGGGCCCTGCCGTAAAAGCTATGGCGGTGAGGTCTTTCCAGTCAATACCGGCCTGGGCCAGTGCCTGCTGCACTACCGCGGGCACCCCCACCTGATGCAGCCGCGAGGCCAGCTCGGGGACAACCCCGCCATATTGGGCATGTTTCAGCTGCGAACTCACCACATTGGCACGAATCTGGCCGTCCACCAGTATGGCGGCGGCCGAGTCATCGCAGGAAGACTCTATACCCAACAGGATTCTGTGCATCGGAAGCAGGTGTCGAAGCGAATTAACGTCATTTGGCCCCGCTTAGCGTGTGCTTTGCCCCTAACTTGCAGTGTTTTTCCGAAATGCGCTACCTACTTCGCACGCTCCGTTTCTGCCAGATCGCCATTGGCCTTCTGCTGGAGCTGTTCGTGGTGGCGTTTTTTGCCATACAGTTCCCCGCAGCCCAGAACACCATTCTGCCCTGGCTTCGGGGCTACCTGTCCGATCAAGTTGGCGGTGAGGTCTACGTCCGTCGCATCGAAATCGGCTTCCCCGACCGCTTTATTCTGGAAGATGTCTCCCTCTGCGGCCCTGGCGAAGAGCAGCCTGCCATTCGCCTGAAAGAGCTGCATATCGGCTTTCTCAGCTTTCGGGCCTCCGAGTTTCTGTTTTCCGATGCTACTACCCGCAGGATAGGGGCGCGCCTGATACGGCTGGTTGAACCCGAGGTACGGCTCATTACCCACCCCGATGGCCGCTCGAATCTTGATTTCCTCTCTGCCAGCCCCGATACTGCCAAGCCTGATACCAGCCAGCCTAAGCAACTGCTACTCAATATTGGGGAAGTCGACATTCGGCGGCTGCACCTACGCCTGATTGACTCCACCGCCAACACCAGGCCTCGTCCTGGTATGCTCAACTTCAGCAACCTCGAAGTGGCGGGCCTCAACCTCAACACGTCGTTCAAGCTGCTGGGCCCCGGCCGGTTGGAGGCCGAAATCAAGCGCCTCAGTCTCAGAGAGCGCGTGAGCGGCATGCAGCTGCATCACCTCTCCACCAACCTCAGCGCCAACCTGGCGGTGCCTTATGTGGCCCGTGTGCCCGATTCGCTCCGCAACATTGCCGTCGCGCCGCCCGACTCCATGCCCTATGTCCGCCTCATGGGAACGCAGGTGCGTTTGGCCCGTGCCGACCTGGAGTTCGATGCCGACCTCCGAAACGAAACCTTCGAAGACATCTTCAATTCCCAGGCGCCTCACCGCCGCTGGTATTATTTCGATTTTCGCGAGTCGCTGGTAGATTTCGATGCCATCACCTACTTCCTGGAAGAGCCCCTGCCGGTGGAAGGACTCGTCCAGCTACACGGCAAAGTCACTGGCGACGTAAGGCGTATCAAAGGCGACGGGCTGCGCTTGGCTATGGGCCAGTACTCCTGGCTTTCCGGCGACCTCCGGATGAACGATTACACCAAACGCGACTTTTTCCTCGAGGTCAACATCGACTCCTCCAACGTTCATGTTCAGGACCTTCGGCCCCTGCTGCCCGATGTCGATTTTCCCTCCGAGCTTGACCGTGTGGGTGTCGCCCGTCTGAGAGGTAAGTACGAGGGCTTTGGCCGTGATATGGTGATTCTGACACGCGTCGAAACAGACCTCGGCACGGCCTATGCCAACCTGAACCTGAAGTTTCCGCGTGGCGCAGCCTCTCAGTATGCAGGGACTATCAGGGGGCGCATGATCAATCTCGACCAGCTGCTGGATCTTTCCGTGTCACAGAGCCTCAATGTCGATGTCAATGTCCGGGGTACGGGGTTCAGCCCCCGTACGGCAACTGCCGATTTCGATATTACTGGCTGGGACAGTTGGTTCTTCAATCACGCAATCGACTCCTTGGCCGGTAAGGTGCGTGTATCTGACCAAAATCTCTCAGGCAGGCTGACCGTAGACGACCGCGAAGGAAGCCTGCTCGGTAATTTCGCTGTACACCTCGACACCCGACGCCCCGCCTATAGTTTTGAGGGCCGCCTGGACCAGATAGACCTTCAGCATTATGGTTTGGCCCGCGACAGCGTTCGTCTTTCCACTGCCCTCACGCTGGCCCTTGCTGGCGACTCTGTCGAGAGCATGAGCGGGCTGGTGCAGGGCTCCAATATCCGGGTGAAGAACCTGTCAAAGCGCCGCGACCGCGTCATTACCGACATTCTCCTCACTGTCAAGGCCACCGAAGACCGCCGCAAGAGTGTGAGTCTCCAGAGCGAACTGCTCGACGCCTCCATTGCGGGCATCTTCCGCTACGACCAGATGGGGCCTCTTTTCAGTCGCCTTGGCAAAGAAACGTCGCTCTTTCTGGAGAACGATACGGCGGCCATTCGTACCTACTATGAGCAGAAGATGGAGCCCAACCCCGACAGTCTGGTATCCGGATCGTTTGAGCTGAATGTCAAAAGACTGCGCGAGGTATCAGACTTCATCAACTTCCCTGTTCAGGCGGCAGAAGGTGGGCATATTGATGGCACCTTCGCCTTTGGCGAAACCGATCGCTTTCTCCTCAACTGGAACCTCCCCGATGTCTCTTATGACGACATTCGTGGGCAGAATGTCGTTGGCCGTTTCAGTCTTGATAAGTCGGCACTGTCCAATGCCCTGCGGGCGCAGTCATACCTCCAGCTCGACCACCTGTACATCGGCAGTGGTTTCGTGCTGGACGACATCACTTTCCTGCCCAGCATTCAGAACCGCTTTATCGGGTTTCAGCTGGCTGCTACCCAGGACAGCGCCCGCAAGCAACTGCGCCTTACTGGCGAGGCTACTTACCGCGAGGGCATATTCGACGGCCATCTGGTGGCCGACAGTTCGGGTCTGCTCCTGCGCGATGCCCTCTGGAGCTTCGATCGCGAGAACCGTATTGTGTATGGCGCCGGGCGCCTTGAGATGGAGAATTTCCGCCTGGTGAACGGCCAACAGAGCATCGTCGTAGAGTCCAACATTCGGCCGGGTCGCCAGGAAGGCCGCCTGGATCTCACCCTTCGCAGCCTCAATGTTGCCCAGCTGGCCGATCTCCTCTTGCCCGGCTATCGCCTCGAAGGGGTGCTCAGTGGAAACCTCACCGTCCGCAATCTCTTCAACAAGCCCGAGTGGATTGCCAATGGCTCACTGCGTCGCTTCCGTTACGAGAACGTCCGCTACGGCGACATCTTCCTCCAGTCCGACTGGGACGAACACCGCCAGTCCATGGCCATGGACGTCAGTCTGGTGCAACAGGCCGATACCCTGCTGGGGCTTAAGGGATACTATACCCCCGGCAACAAGCGCAGCCCACTCGATTTTGTGCTGGCTACCAACAATCTGCCTGTGAATTTGGCCGAGCCTTTTGTCGGCCACATCCTCTATGATATCAAAGGGCTGGTCCAGATCGAGCGGCTCAACGTGACCGGCACCCTTGATGCGCCCCGTATTAAGGGTGACGGCTACCTAAAGGACGTGTCCTTTGGTACTTACTACTTCAAGACAACCTATCGCCTCGATGGTGTAATCGACTTTGACGAGAAAGCCATCCGCCTGCCAAATTTCACTGTGCGCGATGCCCAGGGCGGGTCGGCACGCATCACTGGCAACATCTTCCACGAAGGCTTCACGCAGGTACGCCTTGACCTCCGATTCGACGACTTCCGCAACTTCCTCTTCATGGATACCCAGGCCGGCGATAACGACCTCTTCTATGGTAGGGTAGTGCTGCGCAATGGCTCAGGTTCCATCAAAGGGCCTTTCCTCAAACCGATGGTGCGCGCGTCCATTACTACCGGCGCGGGCACGCGTTTCTTCATTCCCATCACCAGCTACACCGAACAGAGCCGTCTGCCGTTCGTGGTCTTCCGTCAGCGCGACACCGAGGTGCAGGTCAAGGGCTCCAGCGTAGACCTGGAAGGCGTAGACCTGGCACTCAATGTTGAAGCCACCGCCGATGCCGAACTCTCGCTCATTCTGGATGAAAAGACCGGCGACTACATCCGCGGCGCCGGTATCGGCACGCTTGCCGTCAACATCACCACCGATGGCGAGTTTACCCTTGATGGCCAGTACGAGCTCGTCCGCGGCAACTACTTCCTCTCTGCTGCTGGTGTCATCAAGCGCAACTTCGACCTCGTGCAGCCCAGTGCCATCTCCTGGACAGGCGACCCCTACGACGGCCAGCTCGACATCCAGGCCAAGTACACCGTTCAGGCCAGCCTCGGAGCTCTCGACTCCGCTGCCGCCAACGTCTACCAGCCTGTCGACATTCTCCTGTTTGTGAAGGGTTCGCTGTTACAGCCCGAAGTCTCGTTCCGCCTCGAACTGCCTACCAGTACTTCCGGCTCGCTCAGCGGTATCTCCTCCCGCCTGGCCCTCATCCAGTCCGACCCCCAGGCCCTCAACCGGCAGGTGTTCTCGCTGCTTACATTGCGCCGCTTTGCTCCGGTGGACAATACGCTGGCATCTGCGGGCAATGCTGGCGTGGCTGGTACCGCCTCCGAACTGCTGTCATCCCAACTCAACAACCTCCTGGGTGGCGCCTTCGACGAAAACTTCACCTTCAACGTTGGCACTACCCGCCTCAACGACATCAACCTGAACCTGCGGGCCAACCTGCTCAACGGCCGGCTGAACATCGAGCGCAGCGGGGCGCTCGTGGGCAGCACCAATCGCAGCGTAACCGTGGGTAATATTACTGCCCGCTATCGCCTGCTGCCCAGCGACTCCATCTACCGCGCCAATCCTCGTGCAGGCCAGCTCAGCATCGAAGCCTTCAACCGCGAGAACCTGGGCATTTTTGGTGGCAGCAGCGCCGGTAACAACTCCATCATCACCACAACCCAAGGCCTCGGTGTGTTCTACCGCAAGGAATTCAACTCCTTCCGCGAGCTTCTCACGGGCCGCGATTATCGCCGCGAACGCGCCAACAAGCCCAAGAAGCTGGGGGGTAAGTTGAAACTGAACCTCGACAGTCTGCGGTCAGACAGTTTGCGCCTTGATAGTCTGAAGAAAGACAGCCTGCGCCGCGATACCACCATCCGCAATGGTGTCCAGTTTAGGCAGCGCAGCAGGCTCAAAGGCCCAGCATCGGAAGAGGGCAACCCCGTCAGAAGCCTGCCCGACCGCGCCATACTGCCCCTGCCCATTCAAGCCCTCGCTCCCCGCGAAGACTGACCAGGCATAAGGCCCTGAGGAGAGGTAGTCACTGCTGTTGGCTGGGCAAACAAAAAGCCCCCTGCGCAGGCAGAGGGCTGGAATCGTCCGTTCGTTGACGGGGTCACTTGGAGCCAGGGGCCGCCACGCCCGACATACAGTGCGGGTCGTTTGCTACGCCAAAGGGATCCCAGCTGATAAGGCGTTGGCTGGGGCACTGCTTCAGGTAAATGAAGAAGGCCAGCAGAAGTATGAACGTCGTCAGGCCGATAACAGCCAGCTTAGAACGCTGGATGCTCAGCTTCAGCTCTACTACCTCCTGCCGCAGCTCTTTCGAGTTCTGGATGTTGCGGATAATGATGTTGAGGCGCTCGGCGGCGGTTTCGCTCTTCTTCACGTAGTCGTAGGCACCGCTGTTCAGCACGTCTACGGCCACCTGCACATCTTCCTGTGCCGACAGCATCACCACGGGTACCGTAGGCATCGTCTTCCGGATTTCCTTCAGCACATTCATGCCCAACTGGAACTCGGGCTTGGTGTCCTCGTTCAGGTGGTAGTCCAGAATGATGATTTCCGGCCGCAGGTGCAGGGCCTCAAGGGCAGCTTCGCCCTTGGTGTAGGTGGTTACATCAAACCGTTTGCCGAATTTGGTTTTCAGCAGTGTGCACCACGTCATGTCGTCGTCTACAACGAACATGCGGGGTTTGGCTTCAGTCGTTGTGGCAGCCATTCAGATAGGATTGGTAGTGGGGTAGCGTCACCCACAAAATTGCTCTAAATCCGCAATATCCCAAATGCACGGCGCAGGCTTGTCCATTATTTCTCGGCTTCCTCGGCTTCTTTCTCTGCCATCGACTCTATCGTGACGCCCGAAGTCTCGATGAAATCGCGCAGCACCTCGTTCTGCGCCGTGAAGATGTCTTTCCGGTAGCCCTGCCAGGCGTTGTGCCCTTTGTAGATGAACAGCACCTTGTCGCCAATCGTCATCACCGACTTCATGTCGTGCGACACCACAATGGTTGTGATACCCAGCTGGCGGGTCAGCTTCTGCAGCAGGTCATCTATTACCTCGGCGGTCTGGGGGTCCAGGCCCGAGTTCGGTTCGTCGCAGAACAGATACTTGGGGCTCAGTGCAATGGCGCGTGCAATGCCCACCCGTTTCTTCATGCCACCCGATATCTCCGATGGAAAAAGATGCGCCGTATTGGGCATATTCACCATTCCCAGCAGTTCATTGATGCGGGCGTCCTGCTCCTTCTGCGTCATGTGCGTGAACATTCGCAGCGGAAAGCCAACGTTCTCGCCTACGGTCATCGAATCGAACAGGGCCGAGCCCTGAAACAGCATCCCGATATTCCGCCGCAAGGTCCGCGTTTCACGCTCATTCAGTTGTAGAAGGTCCTGCCCGTCAAATAGAATCGAGCCTTCTTCTGGCCGCATCAGCCCCACGATGCACTTGATAAGCACCGATTTGCCGCTGCCGCTCGCCCCGATGATCATGTTGATCTTCCCGGTCTCGAACTCGAAGTTGATGTCTTCCAACACCTTCTTTTCGCCAAACCGCTTGCTTACCTTCTGTATCTCAATACTCATGACGTGTGTGCAGAAGGGGGTTACAGAAGAATGGTAGCCAGAACGAAGTCGGCCAGCAGAATCATGATACAACTGTAGACCACTGCGCGGGTGCTGGCCTCGCCTACCTCTATGGCGCCGCCTTTTACGTAGTAGCCCTGGTAGCTGCCAATAGACGTCACCAGCAGGCCATAGGTGAAGGCTTTGGTCAGCATGAAGTAAATCTGGAAATAGGTGAAGTTGCCCTGTGCACCGATGGTGAACTGCTCATACGACACCTCGTTGGTAGCCACGCCTGCCCAAATGCCACCCAGGTGCATCAGAAAGCACGAGATGATAACCAGCAGAGGGAACATCACAGCACCTGCAATGATTTTCGGCAGGATAAGGAAACTGGCCGAATTGATGCCCATCACATCCAGCGCGTCTATCTGTTCCGATACACGCATGGTGCCAATCTGCGACGACACGTTCGAGCCGATTTTCCCTGCCAGTACCAGCGAGGTGATGGTGGGGGCAAACTCCAGCATGGCAGAGGCCGACACGATACTGCCTACCGTTGTCAGGGGTACGAAGCTGCCAATCAGCTGGTAGACAGTTTGTTGGGTGGAAACTGCGCCCACAAATACGGAGATTACCACCACAATCAGCACCGAGCCAATACCCATCGACACGGCTTCGCGCATGGTCTCATCCCAGTAAACGCGGGCTTTCTCGCGCTGTTCGAACAGGCGTTTCAGCATCAGCAGATATTCTCCGATGTCGTTCAGCCACCGGATGGGCAGGGTCGTCAGGGCGACGATGGGGGAAAGGGGGCGGGCCATAGCGTAGCGGCTACGAAGATACACAAACCACTCGTGGCGGGTCGGAAACCCAACCCACCCTGCGTAATTTGCGTTCCCATGTCTTTCACTTCGTCTGTTCAGTCCATGCGTCATCCCATCGCCCCCGATACACCCAAGCTGCGCGGGATGCGCGAGCGTCTGGCTGCCGAGTTGGCCGAGAAAGGCATTAAGGACACCAATGTCCTTGCAGCCATTCGTTCCGTTCCGCGGCATGCATTTGTAGAAAGCGCCTTTGCCGAAAAGGCCTACAAGGATATCCCTCTGCCCATTGGCTGTGAGCAGACCATCTCTCAGCCCTACACGGTAGCCTTCATGACCCAGGCGCTGCGGCTGCGGCCCGGCGCCAAGGTCCTGGAAATCGGCACTGGCAGCGGCTATCAGGCGGCCATTCTCTGCGCCCTTCAGATGGACGTCTATTCCATCGAGCGGCAGCGCCCACTCACGGTTCAAGCTAAACACGTGCTGGATGCCCTGGGCTATCATCCCCGCCTGAAGGTGGGCGACGGCACCCTGGGCTGGCCCGCCGCCGCACCTTTTGAGGGCATCATCGTAACCGCTGGCGGTCCGTCCATCCCTGAGGCCATGCGCAACCAGTTGGCGGTGGGTGGCCGTCTGGTCATTCCCGTCGGCGACCGCGATATGCAGCAGCTGCACATCATTACCCGTCTCGACGAAGGCACAGGCCCAGCTTCCTTCGACATCGAAATCGTAGACAACTTCCGCTTTGTGCCCCTCATCGGCCGCCACGGCTGGGCAGGCTGAGCCCGCGGGAATCGTTGGCGCCGCTGTGGTGTTACGCTCCCATGCGCGGAGTGAAAAAGCAGCACCTGCCCGAAAAAATCTGCCCCGTGTGCCAACGTCCCTTCGCCTGGCGCAAGAAGTGGGAGCGCGACTGGGAGAACGTCCGCTATTGCTCTGACCGTTGCCGGGCGCAAGCCAAAATTCAGCGCCCCGCTGGCTGAGGCTTCCTGTTTACAGCTTGCTCGGTAGCAGTTTTTCCAGCGCCATCCCCCGCGAGGCTTTCACCAGCAGTAGGTCCATGTCTTTCAGCAGGGTGGGCAGTGCCGCCTGGGCTTCTTCGCGCGTGGCAAAGTGGTGACAGTCGGTTTGGCGGCAGGCATCGTAGGCATGCTTCATTTCAGCGCCCACGAAGATGCAGCGGGCTGTGGGCAGTTGGTTCAGCAGCTCGCCCATTTCGGCGTGGTCGGCGCTGGCATTGGGGCCCAGCTCCAGCATGTCGCCCAGCAGTACGGCTTTGCGGCCCTCCAGTGCCAGAAAGCCGGTCAGGGCGGCAGTCATGCTGCTGGGGTTCGCGTTATAGGCATCCAGCACCACTTTCAGCGGCCCCAGTTGCACAATCTGGCTGCGCATGTTGCTGGGCGTGTAGGCCAGCAGCCCGGCGGCCAGGTTGCGGTAGTCTATACCCAGTTCCAGTGCTATCAGGCTCACTGCCAGAATGTTTTCCAGATTGTACTGGCCGTAGAGGCTGGCTGCCAGTTCGCGTGGGGCCTCCCAGCCACGCCAGTGCAGCCGGAAGCGCAGCCCATCCAGATTGGCCGCCAGCAGCTCTATGCGGTTTTCGCTGTCGGCGCCATAGCGCACGTGCCGCAGGCCGCTGTGGTCGTAGGCTGCTACCCAGGGGTCGCCAGCGTTGCTGAAGGCAAAGCCATTGTGCTGCTTCAGGTAGTCGAACAGTTCCAGCTTGGTGGCGGCATTGGCAGCCATGCTCCCCCCAAAGCCCTCCAGGTGATCGCGGCCCACGTTGGTCACCAGCCCCTGCGTTGGCTGGGCTATGGTGCACAGTTCGGCTACCTCGCCGGGGGCATTGTCGCCCAGTTCCAGCACGGCCACGTCGTGGTTCTGGTTTACCTGCAACACCGACAGCGGCACTCCTATGTGGTTGTTCAGGTTGCCAGGTGTTACAAAGGCTTTCCACTGGGTGCTGAGTACCGTGTTCAGCAGCTCTTTGGTGGTGGTTTTGCCGTTGCTGCCCCCAATGGCAATGAACGGCAGTGCCAGCTGCGCCCGGTGCCAGGTGGCCAGTTGTTGCAGCGCCGAAAGGCCGTCGGGCACCAGAAAACACTTTTCCTGCGGTAGGCCTGCGGCTACAGCCGGGTCATCTACCACTACGGCTGCTGCACCCTGCTCAAGCGCTGTAGCAGCAAAAGAATTGGCGTCGAAGCGTGGGCCTTTCAGGGCCAGGAATACCTGGCCTGGGCGCAGACTGCGGCTGTCAGTGGTGAGGCCGGTGCTGGCCGAAAAAATCGTATGTAAATCAGCAAGTAAGGCGGGGGGCAGGTCAGGCGTCACGCCCGCAAGATACGTACTCTATAACACTGCACACGCGTTTAAAAAACGCCTTTTCCGTTGTCTGCAACACCGAAAAAAAAATTCTTGCGCGCCTGTGCCTCTGGGTTTGTTCCGTATTATTGCACCTGCATAAACGCTACTCGCGCTACCCTAAGCACTAGCCTTATGACGATCACCACCAGCCCTGCTGAGCAAAGCACCACCACTTCTCTCGACGAGCTCCTCGAGCGTCTCGGGATTGCCACTCTGCCCGTAGCAGAACTTGGCGATGACGACGAATTTGAAGACGATGAGGAATTCGAGGAGGATGACGACCTCGACGAAGACGACGAAGACGATTTCGACGAGGACGACGAAGCAATTGACGAAGAAGACCTGGCCGAACTGGACTCGGAATTCGACGAAGACGACCTCGATGAAGACGATGACGAGGATGACGACGATTTCGACGATGATGACGACGACGAATTTGAAGACGACTTCGAAGCCGACGACGATTTCTAAGCTCCGCTTCCAGTAGCCGATTAGCATAAACCCTGGCCTTCGCCAGGGTTTTCTTATTTTCGAAAACATGTTTTCTGTAGGCGTTTTGGGCACCAGCTCGGCCGTACCTGCGTATGGTCGCTTCCCTACTGCACAAATGGTGCAGCATTACGAGCGCCTCTTCCTCATCGACTGTGGCGAGGGGACCCAGTTTCATGCCCAGCGATACCACTTCCGCCTGCGCAACCTCGATGCCGTCTTCGTCAGCCACATGCACGGCGACCATGTCTACGGCCTCCCCGGTCTGCTCACCAGCATGAGCATCTTCAGCCGTACCACCCCGCTGCTGCTGGTGGGGCCACAGGGAATAGCAGAATGGCTGAAAGTCACTTTCAAGCTGGGCGATACCTATCTGCAGTTTCCGCTGGAAATCAAGGAGCTGCCCAACAAATACGACGCGCCTATTCCCGTCTTCGAGAACTCACGCCTCGTGGTCTCAGCGTTCCCCCTGCACCACCGCATTCCTACCCATGGCTTTCGTTTTCAGGAAAAGCCCAAGTACCCACGCTTTCTCGCCGACCGTGCCCGCCTCGACGAAGTTCCCAGAGAATTCTTTCATCTGCTGAAGCAGGGCAATGACGTCACACTGCCCGATGGGCGGTTGCTTCACTCAGCCGACTACGTAGGCCCCGCCGATCCCGCCTATGCCTACGCCTTCTGCTCCGACACCGCCTACCATCCGGCGGTCGTTCCGCATATTCAAGGCGTCGACCTGCTCTACCACGAGGCTACCTTCACCCAAGACCTCGCCGCCCGGGCCAAAGACACAGGCCACAGTACCACCCTTCAAGCGGCCGAAATAGCGCGGGCCGCGCAGGTACGCCACCTCCTGCTGGGCCATTTCAGCGCTCGTTACAAATATCTGGACCCTTTGCTCGCCGAAGCGCGTTCTGTCTTTCCTGATGCGTCCCTCGCCATCGATGGGCGCAACTACCCCGTCACACAGCCCCTGCTGTCAGTTCCACTCTAACGCCTCCTCCCGTTGTCCACGTCAACTCCACAGCAGCACCCCCGTGCTCAGATGCTCTTTCTCTTTCTGGGCATTTTCTTCATCGGCAATGCCTTGTTGGCCGAGTTTATCGGGGCCAAAATCTTCTCGCTGGAAGCTACGCTGGGTACTCAGCCTGTTAATCTCAGCCTTTTCGGTGTCGATGGGCTGGCCTTCAACATGACCGCCGGTGTCATCCTCTGGCCCTTCGTCTTTGTCCTAACCGACCTTATCAATGAATACTTCGGCCGCCGCGGTGTGCGGCTGTTGTCCTTTATTGCCGCAGGAGTTATCCTCTATGCTTTCTGCATGGTATATATCGCCATTCACCTCACACCTGCCGACTTCTGGGTGCAGGGTAAGGTCGAAGGCGCGGTCCTCAATAACCAACATGCCTATCAGGCCGTCTTTGGTCAAGGGCTCTGGATTATCGCTGGCTCGCTGGTCGCATTCCTTATTGGCCAGCTGGTGGATGTCGTTGTGTTTCATCGCTTCAAGCGCTGGACGGGGCCACGGATGGTCTGGGTGCGTGCCACCGGCAGCACACTCGTTTCTCAGCTGATCGACAGCTTCGTCGTGCTCTTCATCGCCTTCTACATTGGCGCCGACTGGTCGCTGAAAACCGTGTTGGCCATCGCCATCGTCAATTATCTCTACAAGTTTGTGGCAGCCCTGGCCATGACTCCCGTGCTGCTGGGCGTCCACAACGCCATAGACCGGTATCTGGGGCGGAAGCTGGCCGAAGAACTGATGGAAGAAGCCTCTGCGGCCGAGGGCTACTCTACCCGCAGCACAGCACCCAGCGCCTGACACAGCGCTTCAGCGCCCAAACACCTGCTCTACCACGCGGCACACACGGTCGAGCTCTTCGTCGGTCATGCCTGTCCCAGAAGGCAGGCAGAGCCCCTGCTCAAACAGGCGATCAGCAGTATGGTCGCCATAGAACGGACAGTCGGCATACAGGGGTTGCAGGTGCATGGGCTTCCACAGCGGGCGGGCTTCTATCCGCGCCTGTTCCAGTGCCAGTCGCACGTCCGCCGGTGTAATGCCGCCGGCTTGTGTCAGGTCTATCAGCAGGGTAGACAGCCAGCAGTTTTCAAAGGTGTCTGGCTGCTCTGGCAGGAACGATACTCCTGGCAGTAGCCCCAGTCGCCGCTGGTAGTAGGCGTAATGATGACGGCGCCGCGCCACGCGATAGTCCAGTGTTTTCAGTTGCGCAGTGCCCAAACCTGCCGATACACTGCTCAGGCGGTAGTTGTAGCCAATCCGTTCATGCTGATAGTGCGGGGCCGGTTCGCGGCCCTGAGTGGCCAGTTTGCGGGCCAGGTCAATGTCTTCCCTGCGGTTGGCCTGAAGGGCACCGCCCCCGCTGGTGGTAATGATCTTGTTGCCGTTAAAGCTCAGCGCGCCCATTCGCCCAAAGGTGCCAGCGCCTTTCCCTTTATAGGTAGAGCCCAACGCCTCGGTTGCATCTTCTATCAGGGTCACATCATGCCGTTGACAAATGGCCATGATTTCATCCATCTGCGCCATGCGTCCATACAGGTGGGTCAGCAACACGGCTTTCACGCTTTTCCCCAGCTCCAGTCGGTGTTCCAGCGCTTTCTCCAGCCAATAGGGGCTGAGATTCCAACTGGTGGTCTCGCTGTCTACAAACACAGGATTGGCGCCAAGGTAGCGCACCGGGTTTGCACCGCCCACAAAGGTCAGGCTCTGCACCAGTACTTCGTCGCCAGGGCCTACGCCAAGGATATCCAGTGCCAGGTGCAGCGCAGCTGTGCCGCTGCTCACCGCAAGCACATACGGGCTGCCAGTGGCTTGGGCCAGCGCTGCCTCAAATGCAAGCAGCGGAGGACCTGCCGGTGCAAGCCATCCGCTGCGCAATACTTCCTCTAGGGCTTCGCCCTCACCGCCACCCACAAAGGGCGGCGACAGCAGAATATCATAGGGGCTTCCGGCTGACATGGCCGAAAGTTATGCTCAAGCGGCTTCCATCGAGTCGTCTTCACTGTCTTTAACAGAGAAGCCTCGTTGGGCAGCATAGTCGCTCAGGCGGGCCTTCAGCATCTTGCGGCCGCGGTGCAGGCGTGAACGCACTGTGCCTACAGGAATGCCTACAATCTTCGCTATTTCCTCATAGGAGAACCCGTCCAGGTCCGACAGCACTACCACAATCCGGTAATCGGAAGGTAGGGCATGCATGGCGCGGGTCACCTCATCGCCCAGCAGTTGGTGCGTCCAGCTCGTCTCCTGGTGTTGGTGCGAAGTCTGGAGCTGCGCTATCTGCTTGCGGGCCGACATCCGACTCAGGTCTGCCATTTCGTATGCGCCAGGGCGATACTGGGTCCGGCGATACTCGTTGATGAACGAGTTTTTCAGAATCCGGAACAGCCAGGCCTTGGCATTGCTGCCAATCTGGAAATGGTCGATATAGCGGCAGACCTTGAAGTAGGTGTCCTGCACCAGGTCCTCAGCCTGCACCCGGTCGTTGGTCAGTTTCAGGGCAAAACGGAACAGCGCTTTGGAGAAGGGCAGCAGATGCTCTTCTATCAGACGTCGGCGCTCTTCAGGTGTCAGCACCTGGACAGGCGGCGCCAGGCGAAGGTCTTGAACAGGCGTGCGTGGCCGCACGGCATACAGAGCAGGTGCCATGGGCACCAGAGTGGTTACAGACATTAGTGGACAGAATGAGAGTAATGAAACCACCTCGGAGGGGCTTCGGGCGACGCTCATTGTGCCACGCTGGCAGGTGACAACCAGCAAAGCGGGGAGCAGCGGTTAGCTGCGGCAATCGCCCGGTAGGCCAGGATCACTGGCGGGAGGGCGATGCAGGGGACTTGACATGCCAACAGGCTTGCGATGAATATATCCATCACCCAGCGTGTGGTCTGTTTCTGGAGCCGGAAGATTCAGCGAGCCGTTCAGTACGCCAATGATGGGCGAAACTTCTACCTCCGCTTCGTTCTCTTCGGGCAGATTGGTGTTGACAGGTGCCATCGGTGGGGCATCGGGATTTTCATCCACCAGCCACACGGTTTCTGCATTCACTGTTACGCGCTGCTCCGCAATGTCATTGCGGACGCTCTGCCATACACCCTGCCATGGAAACGCAAGGCTCATCACCCACAGAAGGGTGCTGATTCGAAGCGAGGTGGACAAGGGTGGACGCATGGTCTACAATAATAGACAGTAATAGCTGAACATCAAACAGCAGGAAAAGTTCATTCTCGCCTGCTTTCTTACTTTGGCGTACCTTTGCTGCCAATGACGGTAGAGATTTGCAAGAAATTCAGGTTCGAGGCGGCTCACTGGTTGCCTGGCTTCCCGGCCCAGCATAAATGCCACCGACTACACGGTCACAGTTTCGAAATCGAAATCTGGTGTAAGGGGCCTGTCAATAGCAGCACGGGTGTCCTGATTGATTACGGCGATATCAAGGCTGCGGTAAAACCCTACATTGACGCACTGGACCACTACTGCCTCAACCACCTCGGCGAGCAGTGGAACGACGACCTCATGCGCAACCCCAGTAGTGAGAATCTCGCTATCTGGTTCTGGCAGAAACTCAAGCCCATCCTGCCCGAACTCAGCCGGGTGGTGGTGCATGAAACCTGTACCTCCGCTTGCCAATACGCGGGGGAATAATCCGCCATTTCCTGCTTCCTTTTGGCGCTTTGCCCCGCATGTGGCATATTTGCCGCTTCCTGCGCTATGTCGGCCATCGTCATCATCCCCACCTACAACGAGATAGAGAACATCGAGCGGATGGTTCACAGGGTTATGGCCCTGCCCGAACGTATCGATCTGCTCGTGGTGGATGACAACTCCCCCGACGGAACTGCCCAGGCCGTAGAGACCCTGATGAATGCCTATCCCGAACGGCTCTTCATTCTCAAGCGTGCGGGGAAGCAGGGGCTGGGCAAAGCCTACATCGCTGGCTTCGAGTGGTGCCTCGCCCGAAACTACGCTTACATCTTTGAGATGGATGCGGACTTCAGCCACAACCCCGACGACCTGGTGCACCTGCTGCGTGCCTGCCGCGACGACGGGCAGGACCTGGCCATCGGTTCGCGCTATATCACTGGCGTCAATGTCGTCAACTGGCCCATGGGCCGCGTGTTGCTCAGTTATTTTGCTTCTGTCTACGTGCGTTGGATTACCGGTATGCCCCTGCGCGATGCCACCGCAGGCTTCAAGTGCTACCGTGCCGAAACCCTGCGGACGGTCCTGTCCAAGCCAGTGAAGTTCACTGGCTATGCCTTCCAGATCGAGATGAAGTTCAAGGCCTGGAAGTTTGGTTTCCGTATCCGAGAGGTGCCCATCATCTTCACCGAGCGTGCACAGGGGGTCTCCAAGATGTCGGGCAAAATCATTCGCGAAGCCGTATTCGGTGTGCTGTCGCTCAAGCTCGCATCTTTCTTCCAGAAGTGGGAGCGCCTGCCGGCCCGCACCGCCTGACAAGCACTTCCCACTCCCTGGGTCGTCTCAACTGTTGGGCTGTTCGTCGCTGGGCAGTCTCAGTTCGTCGGTATAACGGGCAAATGGCACGGCGCTCGGAAGGTCAATTGCCTGCTGCTGCATCCGCTCCTGCCGCTTTTTACAGTTAGGACACTGTTTGCATTTTCGTTCCTGCGTTCCGGTGGTGGCGCCATGGGCGTCGGTCAGCAGGTGGTCAAGGGTTTGGCACATAACACAAGGGGGAGAGTACAGTCCAAAACTGCACCCTCCCCCGTTGACAAACCCTGATGCCTGTTCGGCGCGGGCCTGATATTCGTGTATTCGCTGGGTGACGGAATTCGCGTGCTTTTACCTGACGTCCATCAGCCGAAAGTCGGTTACCCGCTGCTTATTGTGGCAGTTCGGCTACGACGGTTTCACCACCCCGCACTACCTGGCCCAGTTGCACAGTCACCTTGGCGTCCAGTGGCAGCAACAGGTCCATCCGGCTGCCAAATTTGATGAAGCCGTATTCCTGGCCCTGCGCCAGCACATCGCCCGGCTTGATGTACCACCGGATGCGGCGGGCTACAGCGCCTGCTATCTGCTTGAAGCCAATGGCATGGCGGCCATTGCTCACCACGGTGTAGGTCTGCTCGTTTTCTTCGCTGCTCTTGGGGTCCCAGGCCACCAGAAACTTGCCCGGCTTGTACTCAAAGTGCTCCACCTTGCCAGCAATGGGGCTGCGGTTCACGTGCACATTCAGCGGCGACATGAAGATGGAAACCTGAATACGCTTGCCTTTGAAGAACTTCGGCTCTTCCACCTCTTCTATCACCACCACTTTGCCATCGCAGCTGGCAATCACATGCTGGGCGTTGGTGGCGATGGTGCGCGTGGGGTTGCGGAAGAAGTTGAGCACCAGGCCTGCCAGCACTGCCAGCGTTAGGGTCAGCAGCCACGCAAACCAGTGGTTGCCCAGCAGCCAGAAACTCAGGCCGCCGCCCACCAGGGTTGCCAGAAGAATCACGGCCACTTCCACGCGGCCCTCACGATGCAGAATGTACGGTTTCATCAGGGTGCAAAGGTAAGGGCTGCACCGATAACAGCTACTTGGCTCAGAACAGTTTTGCCTGCACGGGCTTCACGGTGAAGCTGCGGCGGTGCCAAGGCGTGGCGCCCAGCTCCTGAATCATCCGGCGATGGCCGGGTGTGGGGTAGCCTGCGTTTCCGGCCCAGCCGTATTCCGGAAAGTCGGCGTGCAGCAGCTGCATCAGGTCGTCGCGGAAGGTTTTCGCCAAAATGCTGGCGGCTGCTATGTGCAGCAGTTTTCCATCGCCTTTGATTACGCACGTATGCGGCAGGGTGGCGTGTGGCCGGAAGCGGTTGCCATCTATCGCCAGGTGGTCGGGCGTTACTGACAGGCAGCCGATGGCCTCGTGCATGGCCTCGAAGGCCGCCTGTAATATGTTGATCTCGTCTATGCGCTCCACACTCACAATGCCCACGCCCCAGGCTACTGCCTCGGCCAGTATCACTTCGCGCAGAGCTTCCCGCTGCGCTTTGTTCAGCTGCTTGCTGTCGGTGAGGGTAGGGTGGCGGAAATCGGGCGGCAAAACAACAGCGGCGGCTACCACTGGGCCTGCCAGTGCGCCCCTGCCAGCTTCGTCCACGCCCGCCTCTACGCGCCCGGCTTCCAGATACGGCTCCAGCGCCATGTTACTCTATCGTGATGTAGCCGTTGCGTTCAATCAGTCCCGGATACTTGTGCTGATACTGCTGAATCACCACACTGATGAGGGCGCCTCGCAGCTTGTCGATATTGTCTTTCTGTGTAGCCGAGATGAACACCGCCGGATAGCGCTCATACGACTGCCAGGTGCGCCCCAGGTCGTCCATGTCGTCGCCTTCCAGTTGGTCCAGCTTGTTGAACACCATGATGGTTGGCTTGTCGCTTACGCCCATGTCGGCCAGTGTGTTGCGTACCACCTGCACGTGTTCCAGATAGTGCGGGTTCGAGATGTCCACCACGTGCAGCAGAATATCAGCCTCACGTACCTCATCCAGTGTGCTCTTGAACGACTCAATCAATCCGTGCGGCAGTTTACGGATGAACCCAACCGTGTCGGACAGCAGGAACGGCACACTGCCCAGCACCACCTTGCGCACGGTAGTGTCCAGCGTGGCAAAGAGTTTGTTTTCAGCCAGCACGGTGCTCTTGCTCAGCAGGTTCATGATAGTGCTTTTACCTGCGTTGGTGTAGCCCACCAAGGATACCCGCACCACGTTCTCGCGGTGTTTGCGCCGGGTTTCGTTCTGGCGGTCTATCTTCTTCAGGTCCTGCTTCAGCTTGGCAATGCGCTCGCGGATGATGCGGCGGTCGGTCTCGATTTCCATTTCGCCAGCACCTTTCAGGCCAATACCCCCCCGTTCCCGCGAGTGGTGCGTCCACATACGGGTCAGGCGTGGCAGTTGGTATTCCAGCCGGGCCAGTTCTACCTGGGCTTTGGCCTGCGAGGTCCGGGCGTGCTCCGAGAAAATTTCCAGTATCAGGCCCGAACGGTCCAGTATCCGTCGGTTCAGGGCTTTTTCCAGGTTGCGCACCTGGGTGGGGCTCAGGTCATCGTCAAAAATTACGATCTGGGCACCCAGCAGCTCGCAGATCCCAAGAATCTCTTCCAGCTTGCCACTGCCCAGATAGGTAGAGGCGATGGGCTTGTCCATCGGTTGCAGAATGGACTTTACGCTGTGGGCGCCATAGGTAGTGGCCAGCATTTCCAGTTCGGCCAGGTATTCCATGGCCTGCTCATAGCCAATGGTGCGTTTGTTCCATACGCCTACCAGCACCGCGGGAATGGGCCCGTGGCGGTCGGCGGCAGAACGGTGGGGTTGGGTAGGCTCCAAGCAGTAATCGTAAAACACAAATATAACGGCTGGGGGCAGGTGGCCGTTGTCATACCCAGTTTGGGGTAAAAAAGAGCAACTTTGGCTACAGCGTTGCGCTGGGGCATGCGTATTATTGCAGTTGGCTGTCAGCGCGGCAGTCTTTTTTGCTCATTTCGGCTGAAGCATGCAACCCCTGCCTGGCAGGCGTGCTCTTTAGCACAACATGGATACCCTTGTGGCCACCATAGCATCTGACCGCAAAGATCCCGAAGCACTGATAGACCTGTGCCTCCAGGGCGATCGTAAAGCCCAGCATGAAATCTATCGGCTGTACAATCGGGCCATGTTCAACGTGTGCATGCGCATCACGAACGACTTCGACGAGGCACAGGATGTGCTGCAGGAGGCTTTTGTGAACGCTTTCCGCCATCTGGCGAGTTTTAAGAGAGAAAGCACTTTCGGTGCCTGGCTCAAGCGCATTGTGGTCAATTGCGCTGTGCAGCATGTGAAACGCCGCCGACTCGACATGGTGCCCCTTATGCAGCGGCACAATGCCCGGGCCGACGAAGACGCTGACCCATCCGCTGGCTCGATGGGCATCGCCGCCGATTCCGATAGCTACACCGTAGAGCGCATCCGAAAAGCGGTACAGTCTTTGCCTGATGGTTATCGTACTGTGCTCACTCTCTATCTCTTCGAAGGCTATGACCACCAGGAAGTAGCCGATATTCTCGGTATCACCGAGTCTACTTCGAAGTCGCAACTGAACCGAGCAAAAAACAAACTACGTCAAATCCTTTCCGAAAGCGATGAAGGATAACCCAAAATACGATCCGCTGGAGCGGTTCATCGCCGAGCACCGCGACGCGTTTGACGCCTACGAACCCGACCCGCTGGTATGGGACCGTGTGCGCCAGACCCTCGACGCTGATGCCCGCGATGTAGCACCCCGTGTGCTGCCCGGCCCCGGCAAGCGCCGAAAGGGTGGTGCGCTGGGCCGTATCATCAGTTTCAGCCCCATCTCTTACCAGATTGCCGCTGCCGTCATGCTGCTGGTTGGCTTTGCGGTGGTACTCCGAAACCCAACCATGCCCGAACTGGGTCGCCTTACCAGTATTGCGTCGGCGCCTGTAGCGCCGTCCAATAACTCGGTAGCCGCCTACGACCCCCAACTCGCGCAGACCGATGCCCAGCTCATGCAGATTATCCAGGCCAAGCAGACCGAGGTCGCTGAAGCCACCCGCAATCTCCCCGAGCTCCGTGAGGCATTCACCCGTGACCTTGAGCGGCTCGACAGCATGTATCTCGCTCTGAAACAGGAAATGGCTACCAGCCCCAACCGCGACCAGATCGCCTCGGCGCTTGTCATCAACCTCCAGATGCGTGTTGACGTCCTCAATCGGCAGATCGAGGTACTCAAGAAAATCGCACACGACCGCAAAGCCAAGGAGGCCCAGAATGAAAAGCCTGTTCTCCTCTAAGTTCCTGGCGTCATTTGCACTGTTGGTGCTCATGGGGCTCGTATGGCTGGCGCACACTGGCGCCCAGGCTCAGACAGAGCGCCCCAACCTTCAGACGCGCACCGTCACAAAGGCGTTTACTCCTTCGCCCGGTGAGGTACTGGCCCTCCAGAGCAAGTTCAGCCGCGTCATCGTCAACGCCTGGGATCGCCCCGACATCTCTGTCGAAATCAATCTAAAGTCTTGGGCCGAGAGCCTTGACCGCGCCATGGAAATCCAGAAGCGTCTGGTGGTTAGCGAGAGCCGTGCGGGTGGGCGCATCCAACTGCAAACTGGCCTCGATGGAGAACTCAACATGGGCTCGCGTTCACGGGCAGGCTTCGAGATTGTTATGGTCGTTAACATGCCCGCAAGTCAGGCGCTTGAAATTCGCAACTCCTTCGGCAGCGCACTGCTCGGTACCCTCACGGGTCCGGTCAGCATCAGCATGTCGTATGGCAACCTGAAGGCAGGCAAGCTCTCTGGCCGCAACACCCGTCTCGAACTCAAGTATGGGGGTGCCGATGTGGCTGAAATTGCCCAGGGGTCGCTCTCGGCTGAATACGGTACCTACGACTTCGACCGTCTCGGCGATATCGTGCTGGTCAACGGCTATGGCAAGATGCGTATTCGCACGGCGCATAAGCTTACCGTCGATTCCAAATATGCCGACCTGGTCGTAGACCGTGTGCACTCATTTGACGGCAAGGTATCCTATGGGGGCATCACACTTGGAGTAGTGGAAGAACAGGCGAAGCTGGTAGCCCTCTACCCCAGTCGCCTGAATATCGACCGCATTGAGCCTGGCTTTAGTCTGGTGGAAGTTTCCTCAGACTACGGTGACGCAACGCTCAATTTCGCCCCTGGCGCAGCGTTTTCCTTCGATGCCCGCTTCAAATTTGGTGACCTTCGCTTCCCTATGGGCCAGACGCGTGTCAACTCATTGGAAAAAACCGCTACCTCCGCGTATTACAACGGTCAGGTAGGCACAGGTACTGCCCGGGTGGTACTCAATGGGCTTCACAGCGATTTCCGCATGAATCTAGTCGGCGCCAACTGACGCGCCCTGAATGTCCAATACACGACAGCCTGGCATTACTGCCGGGCTGTTTGCATTCTGTTAAGGCACCGGCTGGTGCTTTCTGTTGTTATTTGGCCTCACCATTCTCTTCTCTAATGTTGCGTTCCGCACTTCTCGCGCTCGCCCTTGCCAGCGTTTCCAGCCTGACACTGGCACAGCAGCCGGTCCCCTTCTTTGCCATCTTCACATCGCCCGAAGCTGGCGTTGTTCGTTTCGAAACCTCTCCCGGCATAGACCGGCATGCGGTCATATGCTGCGAGGACAGTGTCTTGGCCACCTCTCCCGATACGACCTACTCCTGGCGTACAGACCGGGCAGGCGTCTACTACAACAACTTTCTGGGCGGGCGAGGTGTGCAGGTGTACGTACACCACAAGGTGGTAAAACAGCAGTCCCGCGCTTTGCTGGCCGCAGAGTTGTTTGCTCGCCGCAGTTGGCAGTTCGCTCAGGCCAACCCTGCTTCTGAGTCTTATGCACGCGACGGCATCGAGCTGCGCTACAAAGACAGTACGGGTACGCTGTACAGCTCAGCCTGGGGCCCACAGCCGAAGGCGGTTCGCTTCCGTTCGTCAGCCGAGTATCGCCCCGGCAAAGCCATCGGTGGTTTTGGCCTTTATGAGTACATACTCTCCGCCTCTTTCCAGAAAGTCTACCTTTATTCGAGGCAAGGCAAAAAAATACAGGCCACCAAAGGCAGCCTGTATATGGGAATCTGGGGCTCAGGGCTCTGAGCGCTGAGGGGTCAGTTGGCTGTCAGTACGTCTAGGCGCACCAGCTCTTTGCCTTCGGGCAGTTTGGGTTCGGTCAGATAGAGCAGCGGGGCCAGTTCGCCTTTGCCCCATTGCGGAATGAAGTTGTCGTAGAACCGGCTGCCGGGGTTGCCACTCTGGCCGCCGGGGTAGATGCCAAAGCCGGTGGGCATGTCGCCCACCTGCACCACCATCCGCCACGACGGGCCGTGCGTCGACTTCGTCGCGTTCACAATGCCCTCGCCACCCCCTATGCCCGGTACACTCCGGCTGAAGGGTGTCAACTTGGCAAGGTGTGTGATACGGGTATTCTTGGCTGCACCCCACTGCCAGCCTTCCCCATAGGTGCCTAGCCGTTTGTGCAGTCGGCTCACAGCCATCAGGAAAGACTTCCGCGCGATATCGCGCAGGTTCTCTTTTGTCTGCGGCGTTTTCACATCGTCCAGCAGCACAAAGTTGCTGTCGGCCATCACGGCAAGGGCCACTTCCACGTCGTCGGGATAGCGCACGTTTTCCTGGCCCAGTTCGTCCTGTAGCGTCGCCAGCATGAAATCGTCCATCCAGCGGTTGAATACCGTAGCTCCGGGTTGGTCAGGGTCGTTGCGCAGGTTCCAGTTTTTCAGTGCGGCATAGGCTTGTGGCAACGTTTCGGCTACGTCCTCGCCTGCTTCTTTCAGTTCAGCCTCGGTGTAAACGGGAGTCTGGTTGCCAGTGGCCTTCAGCAGTGTGCCCAGGAACATCTCTGCCATCAGGCTGTAGTTGTCGTTCTGCACGGCCCGCATACTGTCGGGGGTAATCTGGCGCATGGCATCCAGTCGCTGATTGATCCGCGCACCGCGCCACAGGTTTACCTGATGCCAGTCAAGATAATAGGGGTACGTCTCATCGGCCGACTGCTGGTTTGCCGAGCTAACGAAGCCCCGCTTGGGATTCTTTACATGGGGGTTGTGGGGCTGCGGTATCCAACCCTGCCAGTCGTAGCGGGGGTCGGTGCCATCGCTGATGAACTTACCCTGACCCTCCCATTTCAGTGGGAAGCGGCCATTGGCCCATAGGGCGATGTCGCCTTCGCGGCTGATGAAACAGAAGTTCTGTGCAGGGCAAACATAGGTGGCCAGTGCGGCTTTGTAGTCGTCGTAGTTGCGGGCATGATTCAGCGCCCAGAAAGTGCGGAAGTCGTTGCTGGGCTCCAGTGCCAGCCAGCGTACAGCCATGCCTGCGGGCTCACCGCCGCCATCCTGTGGTTTCAGGTAAGGGACAGGCCCGTGGTGGGTATACAGCACGGTGTCTACACGGTCGGCCTGGCCACGCACTTTTACGGTCTCAATGCGGCGTTCTACTTTCTTCCATTGGTTGTCGTGCCAGTATTCGTTCCGGCTGGCGTCCTTGAACCGGATGCGGTAGAAGTCGCGCACATCCGAGCCCACATTCGTCACGCCCCAGGCAATGTCTTTGTTGAAGCCGATAACCACCCCCGGTGCACCCGGCAGCGATACCCCATACACATTCACGGTGGGGCACACCAGCTGCACCTCAAACCAGATGGACGGTAGGTTCAGCGACAGGTGGGGGTCATTGGCAATCATGGGGCGGCCAGTGGCTGTTTTGCTGCCCGCTACGGCCCAGTTGTTGCTTCCGTTGTCGGGGTCGGGCTTGCGGGGCAGCTCGGCAGCTCCTATGGTGGCATCCAGCGTGGTGTCTGCGCCATAGCTCAGCCAGTTGTCGGGCACTTTGGGTGCAGCGGCTGGTTCAAAATCCCACTCAGTGCCACGCGGGATGATGGGGTCTTCCTTGTGTGGATAGTTGGGGTACAGTTTCTGGGTCAGTTGTGGGCCCAGCTTGGCCAGGACGTGGCTCATTGCCCAGTCGCTCGACTCCGAGCTCAGATCCCACGCCATGTATTTCAGCAGCAGCGCCGTACGCAGCGGGCTCCATTCGGTGGGCTCAAAGTCCATCAGTTTGTATTCCAGCGGCAGATCGGCATACGACAGGCTGTTTATATAGGCGTTCACGCCTGAGGCATACGCCTGCAGATATTCGTGTGTCAGCGGTTCTTTCTTGATCTCCTCCAGGGCAGCTTCGGCCGCTTTCATCATGCCGTTACGCCGATAGAAAAGGTCTGTTTCTACCAGATCGGGGCCTAGGACCTCGGCCAGCATGCCGCCCGCGAAGCGCGTTTGCAGGTCCATCTGCCACAGACGGAAACGCGCTGTCAGGTAGCCCTGCGTGATGTACAGGTCGTGCTCGTTCTCTGCGAAGATGTGCGGCACCAGACGGTCGTCAAACAGCACCGTGACTTTCCCCTTGAGGCCGGGTAGCTTCAACTCGCCCGATTCCAGTGGGGTCGCACCCTCGGCCTGCTCCCAGAAGCCCCCAAACGGGCTTAGAAGCTTGCCTACAGGGGGCAACGGCCCCAGTTTCATGTTGAAGAGAACAATCAGCAGCAGACTTGGAATTGCCGCAGCGCCAAAGCGTAACCAGTGCATGTACAATTGGGGAGTGTTGTGTTTACAATATACAGGCTGGGCGGTTTCGCCGCATGGTCCAGCAATAGAAAAGCGCCCCTATGGGGCGCTTTTGCAACATTTTTAGCCAAATGGATTACTTCACCACCAGGAAACGGCCCGTTGCCCGGGTACCGGTGTTGGTGGTCAGCCGCACGATGTAAACACCGGATTCCAGATTGCCTGCCACCAGGGGCGAACTCTGCTCGCCTGCCGGGCGTGCCCCCAGACGATAGGACACCACCGTCTGCCCTGCCGTGTTGAAGATCTCTACCTCTACGCTGCTGGCAGCCTGCGCCAGGTTGTAGTACAGCTGTTTGTTGCTGCTGGCATACAGCGGATTAGGACCTACCCGCACTTCGCCTGACTTAATACCATTTGCAACAGGGGTCGTTACAAGGCCGCCAGAAGTGTCGTCGGGTGCAAAGCCTGAATATAGCCCGTTGCCGTGTGTAGCCACGATGACGGCACGGTCTATCTCGCGGGTTACTACCATGTCTACGATGGCAGTGCCAATGGTGCTGGCACCTTCGCGTACCCACGTGGGTGTTCCTGTCAGATCATTGGTCGAGAACAGGCCTACACTGGTGCCGCAGAAATAGCGGGTGTTCCCATTGCTGAGCGGCAGTATGCTTACCCAGCGGGTCGAGGGGCCATTGCCCAGCACATTGCCCCCTTCTTCCAGGTTACCCGAGATGGCGCGCCAGAGCGGTGCACCGGACAGGGCGTTTTCTGAGTAGAAGAGGCTCTGAACGCGGTAGTTACTCATTACCACAATCACTTTATTTGCGTCGCGCGGGTCAATCGCAATGCAGTTGATGTTGGCCAGTGGCAGGCCTCCGCCTATTTCCGAGATCGTCGGTGTGGCGTCTTTGGCATTGTCTACCCGGAACAGACGGCCGCGGTTGCTGCCATAGAACACCACGTTGGCCGGAGCTTTGGAGGCCGCAACCGCAGTTACGTTGTGGGCTGCGCCAGCAACCGTAGGCAGCTTCGAGCCCGGGATCGTTACCCAGCGCGTAACAGGGTTCGGGGTGCGTACGCCTGTGTTGATACCCAGCGAGTCTTTATACGCCATGTAAATCGTATTGGCGTCGTTGGGGTCCATCACAAAGGGGTTGATGAACAGGAAGGTGCCAGGCTTCAGATTGGGGTTGTGTACCTGCACATACGAACTGCCGCTACCGGTGGTCAGGTTCGGAATGTAGCGGAACAGGTTGGCACCCTGCGTGGAGATAATCCCGAACTGCGCCTGTGGAGCCACAGCGCAGAAAGCCCCATCACCACCGCCTACATCTTCCCAATTGCTCAGGGCCCCGGCATTAGCCGTTGAGTAGGTCGAGTTGTCCTGAAGCCCGCCCAGTACCAGGCTTGCACTGGCGGCATTGGCCGACAGCGGTGCAGGGTCCAGGGCCGCAGTGTAAAACTGCCCGGTCACATAGCCAAACGAGCGGAATTGCCAGAAGCCTTCATCGGCGATGCCGCCTGCATTTGCCGCAACAGAAATACCGCCATCGCTGCCACTTACCATCCGGTTGGGGTTTCCAGGAGAAAACTCCAGCGAATGCTGATCGGGGTGCTGGTTCGGGTACAGGTCTATGATGGTCACGAACTTAGAGTAGCCGCCCACCCAGCCCTCATTGCTGATAGGGGTAGCAAAACCATCTTCGGAACGATACAGGTTGGTACCGCCCAGGTACACTACGTTCTCGTTGTCGGGCTTCACCCGAACAATCATGTTGTAGCTGCCCTGCAACTCAAGGCCGCTTACCGAATTGCTTACGCCCGTGAAGTTGGCCGCACGCGGAAGGTTGGCCGTGCGGTTTACCCACGTACCACCTGCACCGGCGCCATTGCCCGACACATAGGTGTACTTGAAGAAGTGGGCTTCGTTGGTGCCTCCACCGTCAAAGTCGTACACCATGAAATACACTACGTTGGGGTTCGAAGGTGCAATGCCAATGACAGTGCGGCCCCAGGAAGCTGGCATGAATGCCGGCGTAATGTTGGTCCAGGTAATGCCATCCGTTGAGCGGAAGATGCCGCCTGGGATATCCCCTTCCGACGACACCGTGGCGTAATACACTTTGTTGGCCGTATCCTGAGCTATCTCGGTATACTGGCCCGCAGTCAGGCTTGCGGTGCCGATCACGGCTGTCCAGGTGAAATCTGTCTGCCCGGTATTGCGCACACCACGCATAATGCCACCATACACTGCCGCCAGGAGCACATCCTGATTGGCGGGTGCTTTGTAATCGGCTATAAGCCCGTTGATGATGTCAAAATCACCATCGAACACCGGCGTAGCCGACGCAGTGCTGGGCAACTGCGTAAAGGAAGTGCCGTTGTTGGCCGAGGCATAGATGCCATTTCCTACATAGAAGGCACCGGACTTGGAGGCGCTGTTGCCCAGACGCTCACCGCCGCCATAATACCAGTTGTCGCGTTTGCCGGGGCGCAGATCCTGCGCAATGCAGGTAATCGACTGGTTGTCGTTGCCATTGGGCACACGGCTCCAGCTCACGCCTTCATCTGTAGTGCGCCACACGCCGCCCGATACCCCACCTGCAATAATGGTGTTGCCGTTCCGTACGTCAATGCCCAGAGCACGGGTACGGCCTCCCACGTTGTTGGGGCCGCGCTGGATAAAGTCTACTGGCACCAGCCCTCCCGCTTTGTACATGCTGGTAGGCAGCGTACGGGCATAGCGCAGCTCATTCCGCCGGATGGCAAAAGGAATCTGGCCGGTGGCCGGATCAGCCAGGCGCATCAGCTCCCATGCGGCACGGCTCTGGGCTCCGCCCTCTTTCCGGTCGGGGCGGCCCTCTTCATACTCAGTGGTGCGCATTGGGTTCACGTACCACACATTTTCCTCAGGCTCAAAGCGGTACACCAGTACGGCAATAACCGTTACGCCCGCCAGCAATCGTAGAAGGTGTTTCATCAGAATGGGTTTTACAAGGGGCCAATTTAGGGAGTCTATCTCCTTGTATTACGGTTTTTTACAACGAATGATTTCCATGGAAACCGCCCCTTGGCTAATTGGGGCTAGTCGGCCTATTACGTAAAGTGTATCTCCACGTTTGAGTTCGACATCAGACCGGGTGGCGCCTGCCTGGTTATCCATAACCATGTCCTCTGTTATCCGTATGCGGCCATCCAGACTGTCGATGCCTGATATCAACTGTTCGGCATCGCGACCTGCTTTGTGCACCTTTAGCACCCGCATTTGCACGAGCATGGAATGGCCCAGGCCCAGTGGAGTCCATGGGCCGCGCAGCACAACGGTCATTTCGATGCGGCTGGGGTCTTCATCCCGCAGGCCACTGGCCCGGATGGCCGCCCGGCCGGTGTCCTGGCGGGTGACGGCGCGGGTCTGGCAGCTGGCCGCTACCGCCAGCATCAGCAGCACAAGCAGGACGCTAATTCTGCACAGGTGGTTTTTCATACGATGGCTGCGGGATAACTTGCGGCACTATGCGTTTTACTCCAGGTATTCTGACGCTGATGGGTATACTGCTGGCCCTGTTGGGCGTCCTGCAGTTTGTAGTGGCCCTGCGCGGCAACGGCCTCGATTTCATGGCCTCTATCGCCATGCTCGTGGCTTCTGCCTGTGCTTTCCCACAGGTCTGGGCACGGCTTTCGGCCAGTATGGGTGCCAAAGCGGCCGAGTGGCAGTTGCGGTTTGTCTTCGGCTTTATGGTCCTCAGTACGCTGTTTACCTATCTGGGCAGTCTGGTGGTCCGTTAGTGCGATTGGCGGCGGTCAGTTCTGTTGCTGGTTGTCCAGCCGTTCGCGGGCGGCATCGCGGCGCACGGCCTTCAGTTGAAACCACGCTCGCGTGAGGCGCAGCACGCCGTAGGCTACGACAATCACACCCAGTACTGCCGGGCTGATGGGCAGGTTGAAGCCCTCAGGGGGGCTGGCAATCAGCAGGGTGCCTACAATCAGAAATACGGCTCCCATAACGAAGCCAGTGTACATCGTGAACTTCTGCATGTGGTTGAGGGTGAGCCCGGGGCTCAGTTTTCCAGTTGATTCAGGTCGGCAAACAGGGTGTTGAACAGCCGATACAGAAAGGTCTGTGCAGGTGGGGTACTGGCGTCGGCCACAAAGTAGGCACGCGCCATGGGGGCTTTGTCGTCGTCGTAGTTCAGCACCACGTCGCGCACCTTGCGGCGGCTGCGCACGTCGTAGAGTTCGGCATGCAGCCGTGCCAGCTTCACCTTGCGGCGCTCGGTATACAGTTGGTTGCTGTAGGCAAAGGTCGATACGCGCACCGTGGTACCCATCCAGATGTTGTCTACCACCAGTACATAGTCGGTTCCTTCGGGCACGGCGCCGTGTACGGCGTTGAAGTCGAACTGTCCCGCTTCTGCGCTGCCAACAAAAGCCTGTGCCAGACCGGGAACGCCGTTTACGAAATAGCTTCCGTAGGCCCGCATTTTGTCGTTCAGCACCTGGGTCATCAGCGTGCCCAGCTTGATAGTGGTGCCAGTGCGAATGTCGGTCTCCGACAGCCCCAGTGTATCGTTGCGCTGCAACAGCCCCGAGAACAGAATGTTGTAGGCTTCACTGAACTGGAAGTTCTTCTTCGACACATAGAGCGCCACCCGTTTCTCCTGGAAACGATTGCTGGGAGCGGTCTTCTGCGCCTGTAGGCTGCTCGGCAGCATCCCACACAGCAACACCGACAGAAGGAATAAGGGCTTCACCATTCTTGCTTTCAACGCCAATATAACCTCTTTACGTCTAGGCGCACCTGCAAAGTGACGTCTTTTGCTTTTTCGCCAAACAGGTACTGTCCATATGGCGGCTTTGTCTTTTCTTTGGCGAAACACATCGTCTGTGGGGAAATCCGTTGTTTGCCTGTGCCTGATATTGCTGCTGGGATGGGGGAGTGCCCTTGCCCGCCAGCACGATTCAACCGCCATGATGGCCCAGGCCCGCGCCGACATCGCCATCCTCTGCTCCGACTCACTCCATGGCAGGGGCTATCAACAGCAGGGGCACCTCAAGGCGGCCCGCTACATCGCCAGTCGCTTTGCCCAGCTCGACCTCGCGCCCATCGCGCCCAACCGTCCTGAAGATCCTTACCTCCAGTTTTTTTCCTTCCAGGTCAATCAGATAGAACAGGCGGAACTCTCTTTCGGTCGCAGGCCACTGCGGGCAGGCTATCAGTTTTTGCCTCACCCAGCCACCGCGGCCAGCCCCCAACGCAGGCTCCCGCTGCTGGACCTTCAATATGGCACCCCTGCCGACTGGGAAAAAGCTGCCAAAAACCCCGATGCACGGGGTGCTCTGCTCCTCATTCGCGAAGGTTGGCCCCAGAATGCAACCTGGCCCGATAGCATACGCAGACAGTACAAACAGCTGGCTCAGCAACTGAAAATGACCCGGGCTCTCGGTGCAGCAGGCATCCTCTTCGTGGTGAATAAGCTCACTTATTCCTTCAGCGCCGCCCAGGCCGACCTCCTGCTTCTGGAGGTGTTGGCCTCCGACCTGCCACGCCGCCCGCGGCAGATACAGGTGGAGGTACAGGCCAGTATGCGCCGTATCCATTCCCAGAATGTGGTAGGCTGGCTGCCTGGCCAACAGGCCACCGACAGTGCCATCGTTGTCTGTGCCCACTACGACCATCTGGGGCGCCTCGGCGATGCCATTTTCCGCGGGGCCAATGACAATGCCTCGGGCGTGGCATGGCTCCTGGCTTTGGCCAAGCGCCTCCGCGACGAAGGCGGCCTGCGCATACCCGTCGTGTTTGTGGCTTTCGGAGCCGAAGAAACAGGACTGAATGGTTCCTCATTTTATGCAGGCCGCCCGGCCCCAATGCCGCTCCGCTCCATCCCCTTCGTCTTCAATGTCGATCTAATGGGCTACGGCGAAAAAGGGGTGATGGCCGTAGGTGGGGCCACGTACCCAGCCATTTACGAGCCGCTGGTGGCGTTGAACGACAGCCTCAAACTGTTGCCAGCCCTCCGCAAACGCCCCAACGCCCCCAATTCTGACCACTGGCCCTTCACGCAATTGGGGGTGCCTGCCCTCTTTTTTTATGCCGAAGGGGGTGCCCCTTATTACCACGATGTCCAGGACAATCCGGCCGAATTAAGCCTTCAGGCCTTCCCGCGGCTTCAGGAGTTGGTAATTCGTTATTTCAGGACACGTTACGGAAAGTCGTCCACAAACTGAATCACGCATATGCGGGACTGGCGCCGCGACAGCTTTTCTGCGTCATTTGGCACAGTTTTCGTCTACTCTCACCACATGACACGTTTCAGCACGCTAGCGGCCTTTTTCTTTGCCATGCTGACACTGACCGTCCCAAACTGGGCAAAAGCCCAGAGCTCCGATGAAGTGTTCAGCCAACTTGAAACCGCCATTCGTTCCGGCGACGCCAACGGCTTGGCGCGTTTCCTCAACAAAACCGTCGAACTCACCATCATAGACGCTGACCAGGACTATGCCCGTGCCCAGGCGCAGTTCGTGCTCAAGGAGTTCTTTCAGAGCTACCCCGTCAAGTCGTTCAGTCTGGTACACCGCGGCAACAGCGGCGACACCTACTATTCCGTGGGCTCTTATGTCTCGGGCCGTGGCACCTTCAATACTACCATCTACATGAAGAAATACGGCACCCAGTACCTTGTCGACACCATCCGCTTCGAGCGCAGCGACGACTGACGTTCTGGCAGCCCCAAATGCAAAAACAGCTCCCCTACAAAGGGAGCTGTTCTTTTTTCCGCAGATAACAGCTGCTCAGCGTTCAATCAGTTTCATCGCGCCCTCACCGTAGCGGGCACCTGCCACTTGCTGCACCAACAGGCCCAGGCGTTCCAGTTCGGCAGGGCTCAGCGTCAGGTGGGCGGCGGCGGCGTTCTCGTCCAGATAGCTGCGGCGCTTGGTGCCAGGGATCGGCGCTACGTCCTGTCCCTGATGCAGCAGCCAGGCCAGTGCCACCTGCCCGGCGGTGGCGTTGCGCTCAGTGGCAATCTCTTTTACTACCGCCACCAGTCGCAGGTTCTGCGCGTGGTTTTCCGGCGACCAACGCGGGTCCCGGCTGCGGTAGTCGCCCAGTTCCACCCCGTTCTGCGTGAAGCTGCCCGTCAGGAAGCCCCGGCCCAGCGGGCTGTAGGGTACCAGGCCAATGCCCAGTTCGCGGATTGTCGGCAGGATGTTCTCCTCAATGCCGCGCTCCCATAGGCTGTATTCACTTTGCAGCGCCGAAATGGGGTGCACGGCATGTGCCCGGCGCAGGGTTTGCGGCCCGGCTTCGCTCAGGCCCAGGAAGCGCACTTTGCCTTCTTCCACCAGCCGTGCCATTTCTCCTACTACTTCTTCGATGGGGAAGGCTGGGTCTACGCGGTGCTGATACAGCAGGTCAATGTAGTCGGTCTGGAGGCGGCGCAGGCTGGCCTCTACACGGGCACGAATGGTGGCCGGATTGCTGTCTACGCCGCGGTTCTGGCCCTGCTCGTCCAGCTTGAAGCCAAACTTCGTGGCGATGACTGCCTGCGTGCGCTTGCCTTTCAGGGCGCGGCCCAGCAGGTCTTCGTTGGTGTAGGGGCCATACACCTCGGCGGTGTCCAGAAAGGTCACGCCGATTTCCAGCGCGTGGTGCAGCGTCGCAATGGATTCGGCTTCATCGGCGGGGCCATATACGCCGGTCATGCCCGGAATGCCCGACATGCCCATGCAGCCAAGCCCGATTGCCGAAACCTCAAGGCCCTGACGGCCCAGTTGGCGGGTGGGATACATAAGAGTATTGAAAGGAGTGAATGGACGTGCTTGCGTCTGCTGTTTCAACAAATGTAGAGGCGCTAAGTTCAGCTATCGTCAGATTTCCTTCGGCCCGCGCTTTTTGCGACCTTCGTCCCCATGAACCACAGCGCTCCCTTTCAGCAGCAGGTAGATGACATTATCCGCCAGGCGTTCGCCGAGGACATCGGTTCGGGCGATCACACTTCCCTTGCCACCATTCCCGCTGGTACGCAGGGTGGGGCGCGCTGTCTGGTCAAGGACACCGGTACGCTGGCAGGCGTGGCCTTTGCCCGTCGCGCCTTCGAACTGCTGGACCCCGCCGTGCAGTTTCACCAACTGCTGGAAGACGGCGTGGCGGTGAAGCCCGGCGATGTCGCGTTCACCGTTACAGGCAGCACACACTCCCTGCTGGCAGGCGAGCGGCTGGTGCTCAATGTCATGCAGCGTATGAGCGGTGTTGCCACCCAGACCCGCCGCGCTGTAGACCTCACCGCTGGCACCCGCTGCCGCATCCTCGACACCCGCAAGACTACCCCCCTTATCCGCGTGCTCGAGAAGTGGGCCGTGCGCATTGGCGGTGGCGTCAATCATCGCTTCGGTCTCTTCGACATGATTCTCATCAAGGACAACCATGTCGATTTCGCCGGAGGCATTGCCCAGGCACTGTCCGCTACACGCAGCTATCTCGCCAGCAAAGGCTTGGGCTTGGCAGTGGAAATCGAGACCCGCAATCTGGCCGAGGTGGAAGCGGTGCTCAGCCACGGCGAGGGCCTTGTACAACGCATCCTGCTCGACAACATGACCCCCGACCAGCTTCGTACTGCCACCCATCTGGTTGCCAGCCGGTTTGAAACCGAAGCCAGCGGCGGCATCACCCTCGACAACCTCGCCGAAGTGGCTGCCACTGGCGTCGATTTCATCTCGATGGGGTCGCTTACCCACAGCGTCAAGAGCCTCGACATTTCTCTCAAAGCCCTCTGACCATGAACGCCTTCGAAGTGTTTGGCCTGCCCCTGCGCTACGCCATTGACAAGGCGGCCCTGCGCCAGACGTGGATGGCCCACAGCCGTGCCCTGCACCCCGATTTCTATACCCAGGCTACGCCACAGGAACAGTCTGAGGCCCTGCGCCGCAGCAGCGAGGTCAACGCCGCGTTCAAACTGCTGAACGATGACAGCGCCCGCCTTGAGCACCTGTTGGAGCTGAAAGGCGTTTGGGTATCCGGCCAGACGCCCGCCCTGCCTAACGATTTCCTCATGGAAATGATGGACATCAACGAAGCGGTGGAAGATGTGCAGATGAGCCAGGATACCGCCAAGGCTGCCGAACTGGCCTTGCAGATCAATCAGCTGGCCGACGGCTTCTCACAGCAGATTGCCCTGCTCTTGGCCGCCGACGAGGCCGCCCATACCGCACTGGCCCAGGCGATGGACCTGCACCTGCGCCGCAAGTATGTGCTGCGGCTGAAGCAAGCGCTGGCAAAAGTTGCTGGATAAGTCGGCCAGAAACGTATATTTGCGCTCCACTTGCCCAAGTGGCGGAATGGTAGACGCGGTGGTCTCAAACACCACTGGGCTAAACCCCCGTATCGGTTCGAGTCCGGTCTTGGGCACAAATTGCCCCCTGCTACCACAGGGGGCTTATTTGCCACAGAATTGCCACAGAAGCCTCGGTTAACTCCGGGGCTTTTGTGGTTTTGGTTGGTACCTCTGTCTGTCTGCGGAGCGGCTGTAAATGTCGCTCCTGTTCCGAAATTTGACTGGATAATAGGTGGATTTACTTGTCGTTATCATGGTAAATCCTTACCTGTGTGAAACGCATCAGTTTTTTCTTTGGCCTTGCCATATGGGTGCTGATCAGTGCCTGTAGCAAGGAGACGGGTGATACGCCCAACCCTGGTAACTCGGAAAAAGCGGTAGCCCAGCAGCCGATGAAGGTCGGCGAGGTAGAGGTTCCAGCAGGAACCAGTTATTGGCGAGCGGGCAGCAACGCCTACAAGGTGCAGTTGCCAGAAGGGGTCTATCTGTTGGGCACTGGTTTGGGTGATAGCCCCGTGATGCTCTCTTCCTTTCTCTACAAGTGCGCCTGCAAGGATGGTGTAAGTGGTGGATGCGATGTGGTGGTGCGGGGTAACTATCTGGCATGTGCACAGGAACAGGGCACCTGTCTTGCAGGCTGTCTGGGCCAGCAGACGCCCGGCGCGGAAGAATCCTACAGCATTGGGGGTGCTACGGTGGTGGACGTACGGAAAGGCGTCCACTTTGCCACGGACGAAGAACTGGCGAGTCTGAAGCGATCGGCGCCTGCTGGGCTACTGGCACTGCCCCAGTTTCGTGCAGACCTGTTGGGGATGATGCAAAAGCTGGAAAAAGAGTCAGCTCAGTCATACGAGGAGTTGGAAGCGGCCTACAGCTTCATGTACGGCCAGAAAGAGCGGTTTGTGCAGGTGCCAGTTTCCGTTTATGGCTATCTGGCAGTGATGGACATTCAGGCCGACCTGGCCGACCTGGCAACTGACCGCAATCAGATGCCAAGGCACAAGGATGGCGGGCCGAAGTATTCCTGCAAATGCCTGTCTGGCCCTGTAGGCTGCACGTTTGATACAGCAGTCGCGGGCTCTGTAAAGATTTGCAAGGCAGGCTCCTGCAATTCCTGCGAGATGAAGGTAAGTCAGGGCGAAGAGGCCGAGTAGCAGCAGCAGAAGGCCACTCCACTAAAACAAAAGCCCCGGTTAACGCCGGGACTTTCGGTTTTCACCAGCACAGCTTGCAGGGGCGCTTGCCCCGGTCGCCAGCTTCGCTGTGACTAATGTGGACGTTGTAAACGGCAGTAGGCCACCAACCATCAGCGGTTGCTGTGCTGTGTGCGCAGATTGTCTCAGTACACGGCAATGCCATAGGTCAATCCATAAACAGGTGCTGTCAGGCTGTCGAGACGGGCGTTTGCTACTGCTTCAATATAGTAAACAGGCTTGTTACGGCTATATGAGCCTATGTACAGTCGGTTCCTGTCAGGTGAGTATGCCAGGGCCGCAAAGTTATCAGCTGCTGTAACGGCATGCAGTTTCTGTAGGCCTGTGCCGTCCAGCTTCACGCTATAAATGCCTTCATTGTAATGCAGGAAAAGCATGCGCCCGTTCTTTTCATCCAATGCGATTGCACCAATCGCATTTTCATTTGTAGTCTGTATGAGTAGTCGTGGAGAACCAGTGCCGTCGGCATTCATCTCCCAAATGCGATGCTTGGTTCTGTCATCCCGGTCAGTGCTGGCAATGTATAGCTTGGAGCCTTCTGCGTTGACCGAGAACGAATACGAATCCACATAGTAACGGTCAAAATAATGTCGGCTGTAAATAGTATCCAAAGCGCTGGAGCCGATTCTGCCCTTTGCAATTGTTCCGTAAACTCCATCAGAAGCAGTCAGCCAGAAGTTGCCTTTCGCATCGGCGGCCAGCCCCCCCCAGAGGCCACGCACCAATGGGCTGGAGTTTTCATCCAATACCTTCGTGTAGCTGCCACCTGGCGCTCTGTCCATCAGCAGGACTTCATGTTTGATAAGGTTGGCGCTGTCGCGGTAATAATTAAAGACCAGCAGTTTCTTGACAGACGGGACAAATTGGATTTTCTCAGGGTCATAAAGGTTGTGGTGGAGAGTGTCTACTTTTCCTCCGTTTTCCGATACACGGAACACGTGGGTATAATTCGTCCAGTAAACGTACCCCTCGGGCACTGGCTCTGTGGTTACAATTTCGTCTTTGCTACAGGCCGAGAAGAGCAGGCTCGCGCCCAGTGCCAGTAAAGCAAGCTTATGTTTCATTGTGCGAACTTCAGGCTTTTAAGATGATATCTGCTGGTACAGAACCGACCTTAATATTTCTTTGCCTTTCGTTCGAGAAAGTACGCAGTCTCTGCTTGATTTTTTCTGTTTTCACCAGCACAGCTTGCAGGGGCGCTTGCCGCGGTCGCGGGCCTCGCTGTCGCTTATGCGGATGATGGTGTGCGTGCACCGCTGCAAGCCCGAACACCGCTCACGCTTGTGATACGCCACCGAACCGCGGCTGTCGCATACATATACCAGTGCCCGCCGATGGGCTTCGGTGCTGGCCGTATTCGTAGGCATGAGCAGCGCCAGCAGGAGTCCCGCGGTCGAATCTAACCGCCTCATTGTTACAGGTTAGTTAACAGATGGCCTTGTAGGGGTGTATTGGGTGTCTGCTGCTTGCAGATGCGCTTTCCGTTTGCTTGCTTCGGCTTTACATATCGCTCATTTCTCTTCTATGAAAGCAACCCATCGGATTATAGTATTGGGGGTAGTGCTGGTTATTATGGCCGCCTTTACCTGGAATGGCAGCAGCAACCGACGCACCAGTGTCGAGAGCTACACCCTTACCGAGCCCACCTTGCAGGGCGGCTTAATGATGCCCGCGGGCACGGTCGTGTGGCAGCCCACTGCCACCGAGCTCCGCTATATCCTGCCCGATGGCGTGTGGCTGATGAACCGTACCAATGCAGGTACACCCGTGGCCAACACCAGTCATTACATCAAGTGTGATTGTGAGGAAAGCCAGGGGGATGCCAAGGCGGTTGCAGAGCCAGGCTTTCTTCGCTGCATTGGAGACGGCTGTTATGGCGCGGTCACTGCCAATTCCTCGTATCTCTTCGGCAGCCTGCGTTCGGCCTTCCAGGTAGTAGATACCCGCCGCGGTATTCATTTCGCTACCCGCGAGGAACTGAAAACGCTCTCTACTCAACCTCCAGCTGGCCTGCTCGATACCCCCGGTTTCCGCGAGCAGCTGCTGAAACTCCTCGCCCCGCTCGAAAACAAAGAGCGCATTACCTGGGACTACCTTGCCCTCAGCTATGCCCTCATGCGCGAGGGAAAAGCAGCCACTGTGCGGGTTCCGCTCAATGTATACGGCTGGCTGGTGTATATGGAGATGCCTGAAGCATTGGCCAAAGAGAATGCGGCGAAGCTGCTCTACGACCCTGCCAACCGTTCTAAATGGGCGCAGGAGCCAATCAAGGCCAACGACGAAGCCCTGCTCTTCGGCGGCATTGCGCCCGTCAATCCCTGCTGATAATCCACCGAACCCGATTCGGATTCCACGAAGGCCCGCCGTTTGGCGCGGCCTTTGCTATTTTTAGCCCATGCGACGACTTCCCCTTCTGCTCCTGTGGCTGGCAGCCGCGCTGCCGTTGTGCGCCCAGGTGGGCTATTCCGAGAAAGGAGAGGCCTCTTATTACTCCGATAAATTCCACGGCCGGTCTACCTCCAGTGGCGAGCGGTTCGACATCCGCAAGTTTACCGCTGCCCACCGTACACTGCCTTTTGGTACGTTGGTGCGGGTAGAGAACCAGGACAATGGCAAGTCGGTGGTGGTGCGGGTCAACGACCGCGGCCCCTTCAAGCCTGGCCGCATCATCGACGTGTCGCCTGCCGCCGCCCGCGAACTGGACCTCATCCGCGAGGGCGTAGCTGCCGTCCGCATCGAGGTGGTGGAAGTGCCCAAGGGTGCTGCTGGCGCCATTACAGACAGCAAGCCGAAGCCAGCAAAGGCGCCCAAACCTGCCAAAACCAAGCCTGAAAAAGCTCCCAAGCGATCCAAAACCCCTTCTGTCGCCTTCAGCAAAAAGGGGGTATACGACCTGGAAGGCAAGCCTGCCGACCCCTCCGGTGACTGGGGCGTGCAGATTGGCGCGTTCTCCGAACTGGCGGCGGCCCGGGCATTGGCTACGCGGGTGCGCAACGCTGGCTATCGCCGTGTTTACATACAGGTGGTGGCTGCCAAGGCCGTGCCCTACAAAGTGCTGGTAGGCGTCTTTGAAGATGCCGACGATGCCCGCCTGAGCATGCAGGAGCTGAAGCAGCAGGGCTACCAGCCCTTCCCGGCCCGTTACCACTGAGCATGGGTTTGCTGCCCTTAAACAGAAAAGACCCCGGAATGCGGGGTCTTTGTCGTCGTTGCGGTTGGCAGTTTCAGAGCTGCACGCCCTTTTCGCGGGCCAGATTCGTCAGCATTTCGCGGGTCATGGCCACAAGGTCAAACTCGTGCTTCCAGCCCCAGTCGGTGCGGGCGCGGCTGTCGTCAATGCTCTTGGGCCACGAGTCGGCAATGGCCTGCCGGAAGTCGGGTGCGTAGCTGATGCTGAAGCCTGGCTTCAGCTTGGTCAGCTCGGCGGCAATCTGTGCAGGGGTGAAGCTGAAGCCAGCGAGGTTGTAGCTGCTGCGGATCTTCACCTGCTCGGCGGGGGCTTCCATCAGCATCAGGGTGGCCTTCACAGCATCGGGCATGTACATCATCGGCAGCTCACTCTCCGGCCCCAGAAAGCAGGTATATGAGTTGGTGGCCAGGGCCTCGTGGAAGATGTGCACGGCGTAGTCGGTGGTGCCGCCGCCGGGGGGCGCTGTCCAGCTGATGATGCCGGGGTAGCGCAGACTGCGCACATCCAGACCGTAGCGTTTGTGGTAGTATTCGCAGAGGCGCTCGCCTGCCAGCTTCGTGATGCCGTACATGCTGGTGGGGTCCATCACGCAGTCCTGCGGGGTGCTTACTTTGGGGGTGTTGGGGCCGAAAGCCGCAATGCTGCTGGGCCAGAATACGCGCTCGGTCTTCTTCTCCACGGCCAGGTCCAGCACATGGAACAGGCCGTCCATGTTGAGGGCCCAGGCATGTTTGGGGTCTTTTTCGCCAGCCGCAGAAAGGGTCGCTGCCAGGTGGTAAATCACCGTCGGCCTGAAGTCGTCCATCAGCTGTTCCAGCCGGGCGCGGTCCATCACGTTCAGTTGTTCGAAACGTGCGCCGTGCAGTTTGTCGGCTGGTATCTCACGGAAGTCGGTGGCCAGCAGGTTGGCCGCGCCGTAGCGCTGGCTCATGGCGGCAATCAGCTCGGTGCCAATCTGCCCGCCTGCGCCAATCAGCAATACCCGTGGAGGTGTGGTCATGGATGTATCGGAGGTTGGGAATGGATGCCGCGAAGTAACACAACCCTGCGCACCCGAACAACTGTTCGGAAAAGCTCGCAGAGGGCTCAGTAGCGCCGGCCCAGGCTGAAGAGCGCCCAGCCGATGCCGCCTGCCAGAAAGCAGATGAACATCACAATGGCGAAGGCCCACGGCGAGTTCTGGAACGGCAGCCCCACGTTCATCCCATATATGCTGGCAACCAGTGTGGGCAGCATCAGGATGATTGTGATTTTCGTCAGCGACTTCATCACGTGGTTCAGGTTGTTGTTGATGACCGACGCAAAGGCGTCCATCAGGCCATTCAGGATGTTCGTGTAGATGCCCGCCATGTGAATGGCTTGGGCACAGTCCAGCATCACATCCTCAAACAGCTCGCGGTCGTCTTCGGTCAGCGGTTTCAGCAGCGACGATTTACGCAGACGCTTGAACATGAAGTGGTTGCTCCGCAACGAGGTCGTGAAGTACACCAGGCTCTTCTCCTGGTTCATCAGCCTGATCACGTCTTCGTTCTTCAGGTTCTGTTGCAGTTCCTGCTCTATGCGGTTGGTCTGCAGGTCTATGTCTTTCAGGAAGCGGAGGTATTTCAGCACCGTGCGGTGAAACACCTGCAACAGGAACCGGCTGCGTTTGCGGGGGTCAAAGGCTTTCACCTTGGCTTCCAGAAAGTCGCCAATTACGGTGTTCTCCTTCGAGCACACGCTGATGATGACGTTTTGGGCAAAGATGAGGCCCAGTGGTCGGGTGATATAGGGTACGCCGGGCAGAATTTCGGCGTCTTCTTCGTCAGGGCTCTGGGGCTCGTAAGCGATGGGGATACGCAGCAGGAAGAGCTGCACATCGTCTTCTACCTCAAAGCGGGCGCGTTCATCGGGGTCCAGCGCGGCGGTCAGAAACTCCATCGGAATGCCGTACGCATGGTGCAGCTGATGCAGTTCGTTGTGTGTGGGGCCGGAAAGATTGATCCAGCAGGGGTCTTTCGCCACGGGCAGCGTTTCCGGGTGTGTGGTAACGCGCTGCTCCAGTTGGTACACGCTGATCATGACTGCGCTGGGCGGGAAATCGAAGGATGAACGGGAGGTTTACATGGGTGCAGGGAACGCGTCCCCGAAAAAGCGTCGCAAGGTACACTTATCTGCCGGTTCTGCCGGCCCGCCCCGCCCGAAATTTCCGGTTCAGATACGGATACCCACCAGCATCGTGTCGGGCTGTGGTGTCACGCGGCCACACCAGTCCATCTGATACCGCACCAGCGCGTTGTACAGGTCGTTGAGGGTGCCCTGTGAGTGTTGGCCTATCCAACGCAGCACCTCGAATCGCCCTGGCTCATGGCCCGTGGCCGAGCGCAGGTGTTCCAGCCCAGGGGTCAGCAGGAACACCCGATCCTGCGGTTTCAGGTTATACTCCCACACAGGCGGCGGTTCCGCCAACGAGTTGCCGCCCTCAAACGCCAGTGGGGTAGGCGCGCCCTCCAGTGTTTCCATCACGCCTCCACGCGACACCAGCAGCGACAGTCCCGCACCGGCAAACGCTACCGAGCTCAGGTCACTTGCGAAGCTGGCCAGCCCGATGCGTACACCCTTCAGCAGGTCGGCGGTGCCGGGCCCGTTGCCAAAAATCTTCAGCAGGCGGGTTTGCAGCTGTTCCAGCACATCGTCGGGGTCCAGGTTGTATTCCTCGTTCACCAGTTGGTTCAGCAGGGTGTTTACCAGCAGCGTGAGGTAGGCCCCTGCGGCGCCATCCGCCGGACATTCACCCACAGCCAGAAACAGCCGGTCAAACTGTTTGGAGAACCAGTAGAAGGTGCCGGCCAGTATACCATAGGGCCGGTTGTAAATCACTACTTCGGGGAAGTGCTTCAGCAGCAGGTCACGTTCGGGCAGGGCCACTTCCTGTAGCCGCCGGGCCAGATTCAAGGAGGTGGTAAGCTCGTGGTTCCGCTGCTCTATGGTGTTTTTCTGCTGCTGTATCTGCGCCTGCTGGGTAGCCAGGGTCTGCTCCTGGGCTTTGCGTTCGGTGATGTCGCGGGCTATACCAATCAGCGCAATCAGTTTTCCATCGGCGTCATATACAGGGCTGGTAGTGAGTTGTATGAAGAACTTCGAGCCGTCTTTTCGGCGGTTCAGTACTTCGCCCTGCCAGCCGTTGTGGGCCAGGGTCTCGGGCAGGATGTGTGCGGCCTGCTCTGTGTCGTGCCCTGGCGCGCGGAAGACGGCGCTGGGCTTGCCCACAACCTCGGCAGAGGTGTAGCCATAGATACGCTCAAAGGCCGGGTTTACATACAGCACACGGTCGTCGGGGTCGGCTATGGCCAGGGCATCCGGCGAGCAGTGCAGCGCATGGGCCATCATCTCAAGGCTGATGTTCCGCAGGGGCATGGGCGATATGACAGGAAAGAATAGGTTCAGGATCGGTTACTCTATATAAGGTACGGCAAATCTTCACAGTTCCCATCGCTGGTGTGTTGCCCCTGAATCATTCTTTTCGGCTGACAGGGCAGAGTAGCTGCAACATGGCCTGGGCCCCTATCTTTGCGGCAATCCAAACCGACGCACTGTCATGTACGATACCCTGAAGCCGGAACTGGTCCAGACCCTCAAGGAAATCCAGGAGGCCGGACTCTTCAAGAACGAACGCATCATCGCTTCGCCCCAGGCCGTGGAAATCCGGCTGCAGGATGGTGCCGAGGTGCTCAACTTCTGCGCCAACAACTACCTGGGCCTCAGCTCGCATCCGCGCGTTGTAGAGGCTGCCAAGCGCGCCATCGACAGCCACGGCTTCGGCATGAGCTCGGTGCGCTTCATCTGCGGCACACAGGACATTCACAAGGAGCTGGAGGCCGCTATCGCCAAGTTCCTCGGCACGGAAGATACCATTCTCTACGCCGCCTGCTTCGATGCCAACGGTGGTGTGTTCGAGCCGCTCTTCGGCGAAGACAGCGCCATCATCTCCGATGCTCTCAACCACGCTTCCATCATTGACGGTGTGCGTCTTTGCAAAGCCGAGCGTCACCGCTACGCCCACAACGACATGGCCGAGCTGGAAGCCTGCCTGCAGAAAACCCAGCACTGCAAGCACCGCATCATCGTCACCGACGGCTGCTTCTCCATGGACGGCACCATCGCCCAGCTGGACAAAATCTGCGACCTCGCCGACAAATACCGCGCCCTCGTCATGGTAGACGAATGCCACGCCACGGGCTTCCTGGGCAAAACCGGCCGAGGCACCATCGAGCACACCAATGTCATGGGCCGTGTAGACATCATCACGGGCACGCTGGGCAAGGCGCTGGGTGGGGCCCTGGGTGGCTTCACCACTGGCCGAAAGGAAATCATCGAGATGCTGCGCCAGCGGTCGCGCCCTTACCTCTTCTCCAACGCCCTGCCGCCCAGTGTGGTAGGTGCCAGCATTGAAGTGTTCAAGCTGCTGAGCGAAACCACCAACCTGCGCGATAAGCTGGAGCAGAACACCCACTACTTCCGTGAGAAGATGACTGCTGCGGGCTTCGACATCAAGCCCGGGGTGCACCCCATTGTTCCCATCATGCTCTACGATGCACCGCTGGCCCAGAAGTTTGCCGAAGAACTGCTGAAGCTGGGTATTTACGTCATCGGTTTCTACTACCCTGTAGTGCCCAAAGGGCAGGCGCGTATCCGTGTGCAGCTTTCGGCCGCTCATGATACCCACCACCTCGACCGCGCCATTTCCGCGTTCACCCAGGTGGGCAAGCAACTGGGCGTGCTCAAATAAGCCCGCTACCAAATCTTGAAGCAGCAGCCAGCCCTTCAAAGGCTGGCTGTTTCCATTCGCAGGGCAACGCTGTCCATTGGCAGGTTGCGGTGTCAAGAGTGGGCTATTTTTTACTAAAATGATGGTCTTTCCTCTCTTGCATGGCGCAACAGGTTTATCATCTGCTGGTTGGCCGCGACGGGCATCTGCTTTCGTACGCATCCGAATTGGAAGCGTTGCTCGGTTCAGCCGCGCCCCTGGCGGCGGTTCGCCTGCTGCCTCCCCCTAAAGCCAGCCCCAGCCTCACGCTGGGAAGCTATTTCTTCCAGTTGTCCTGGCAGCCAATGACACAGCCCGGCGGTGGCGCCGAGGCCTATCTCGTGTCGGCCATTCCCAGCCTGCACCAAGACTTTCCGCCCGATGCCGATAGCCAGCAACATGATCTCCACCAGCTATCAGATCAGCCCATTGGTGTCGCGGAGATTTCGCTCGATGGGCAGATTCAGTATGTAAACGCTCTCTTTGCCCGCTTTGCTGGATATGCGCCGCAGGAGATGATCGGCCATAACCGCCGCGAGTACCTGCTGGAGCAGGACCAGGGCCAGCCGGAGAATGAGTTCTGGCAGCGGCTGCTGTCAGGACAAACCGTGGCAGGCCAGTTTGTGCGGCTGGGCGCCAATGGCAAAGAACGATGGGTAAAAGGAGCTTATACCCCCATTGTGGATGCCGCCGGGCAGATTTCCCGTATTCTCTTTCTCTGCTACGACATTTCCTATGAAAAAGAGCTGGAGTCAAGCCTGCAGGCCGCAAACGTAGAGCTGCGGGAATCCAACGACCAGTTGCAGCAGGCGGTAGAAGAACTGGCCCAGAACTCGGAAGAGCTGGAGGCCATGCTCGACTCCCTGCAATCGCTCAACGACGAACTCCGCACCCAGAAGCAGCAGGTGGAGTGGACCAACAACATCCTCACCAGTGTGTCAGATGGCCTCGATGCCTGGATGGTGGTGGTGTCGCCCGACCTCAGAGTGATGAACTACAACTCCCGTTGGGCCGACCTCGTGCGACATTTGGGTATGGAGCCCCAGCAGGGCCGCAATGTGCTGGAGTATCTGGTGCCGGAAATTCGGGATGAAGCCTATGAGCTGCTGAATAGAGGCTTGCGGGGCGAGCATTTCAGCTATCAGAAGGAATATCCTTTCCCGGACGGCATTCATGTGCTGGAGCATGAGTACATACCGGTTTGTGACAAATCTGGCGCGGTTATCGCCATCTGTTCTTCCTCCCGCGACATCACCCATCTGATAGAGTTGGCCCGGAAGGCAGAGAGTGCCGCCAATCTCAACCGCACCATCCTCGATGCCACCAGCGACTACATCACCGTATTCGACCGCGAGTACAGGCTGCTGGCATTCAATCAGTCGTGGTACGACTACATGGACTCGCAGAAGCTGCCACCAACTGTGGGGCAGAGCGTCTTTGATCTCATGCTGGAGCCGCACAAGGTCTACTTCAAGGACATCTATGACCGGGCACTGGGGGGCGAAGCTTTCACCATTCGTACCAGCTATCCGTCGCCCGACCGCTCCGGCACCATCCATTTCGACATACAGTACACACCCCTGCGCAACTCGGCCCACGATGTGGTAGGGGTAGTGAAGCACTCGCGCGATGTGACACAGGAGGTGAACCGGCAGATGGACCTGGAAGCCGCACTGCTTAAGTATCAGACGCTCAGCCGTGCCATTCGCGAAGGCATTTTCGAAATGGAAATGGAGGCTGGCGAGCAGTACCCAAGCCCGGCGTCCATGAAGGTCAACGACCAGTATCTCTCGGCGCTCGGCCTTCATTCGCAGGAGGAACTGGCCATTTTCATCTCTGCCTGGCGCGATTCGCTGCATCCCGACGACTACGCCCGTATGGCGCAGGACTGGGTGGAGTTCATCTCCAACCCCGACATCACCGAGTATACTTCCGAAATCCGGCTGCTCACCAAGATGGGTATCTATCGCTGGTTCCGGCAGATTACCATTAAGCTCGCAGGCCGGTCGAATCAGGAGCCGATGAAGCTGCTGGGTGCCATGATCGATATCGACAAAGACCGCACCCACCAGCAACGCCTGCGCCAGATGGTGACCAAGCTGCGCCAGCAGCGCAACGAGCTGGCCGACCTGAACCAGCAGAACGAGTTTTACATGAAGCAGTTGCGCGAGGTACAGAAGCAACTGGAAGGCCGGCTGCGGGCGCTCGACAACTCGGCCATCGTTATGGAGCTCGACGCCGCTGGCCACATCGTCTACCTCAACGACCTCTATTCCGAAATCGTCGGCTTCCCCAAAGAAGAAGTCTATGCCAAAGACCAGGAATATCTGCTGAGCTCACCCTACCATGATCGCTCTCATTTTGAAGATCTCTGGTTCACTATTTCCAGCAAAAAGCCCTGGCGCGGCATGCTCATCAAACAGCACAAGGAGCTGCGGCCCGTCTATCTGCAAACAACCTTCACCCCCATCTTTGACCTCGAAGGGAATGTACTGCGCCATATCGGCATTATGTTCGACCTCACACGGCAGGTGGAGCAGCAGCAGGAACTGGACCGCCTCATAGGTGAATTGCGGGTGAAAGAGCAGGCCCTTCAGCTCAACATCGATGCCCTCAACGAGATGACCCGAAAGCTGGAAGCCGGTAACCGCCAGCTCCAGACCTTCCTCGACGAGATCCCCTTGGGTATCCTCATTGGCAACGACTCGCGCACCTTCTTCTTCGCCAACCGCTTTGCCCGCACCCACATGAAAGTGCTGGTAGAGCACGGCATGCTCGCCACCTCAGGCCGCGAGATACCCGAGTCCTACGTCGCTGACACCGAAGAGCCGTTTCCGCTCGATCGTTACCCCAGCGAGGCGGCACTGCGGGGGGCCTACATTTTTGGCGAAGACCTCGAAGTGGTAGACCGTGGCAAGCGCCGCCGCTACCGCTATCATGGGGTGCCTGTCCGAAATGCCGCGGGCGAAATCTTCGCCTTGAAAGTGCTGGAAGACATCTCCGAAGAAAAAGCCAACCAGCGCAAACTCTACGAACTGCAACAGCAGCTTACCTACATAGTAGACCACTTCCCGGGCATCATTTATCTCGTGAACCGTACCGGTGAGGTGCTGCTCTCGCGAGGGCAGACGCTTGCGGCTGTGGATCTCACGCCGGCCCAGATTATCGGCAAGCCACTGGACGCACTGGTGCCCGGTAGCCAGTACGAGGTGCAGCAGGCCCTGGAAGGCCGTCTGGTGCGGGGGCGCTACTCCTACTGGGGCCTCGTGTTCGATCATTACTTCATTCCCATCCAAAAGCCCGACGGCAGCTACGATGAAGTACTCTGTGTGGGCCTCAACGTTACCGAGAACGTGGAGATGATGAACAAGCTGCTGGAAGCCAAGCGCAGCGCTGAAGAAGCCAGCAAGGCCCGCGAGGTGTTTCTGGCCAACGTGAGCCACGAAATCCGTACGCCCTTGCATGGTATCATCGGCTTTGCCGAGCTCATTGGGCAGGAGCACATGACTGGCCGCCAGAAGGGTTATCTCAACCGTCTGCTCGACAGCGCGCACACCCTGCAGGCCATCATGAACGACCTGCTCAGTATCTCGCGCTTTATGAACGAGGGAATCACCCTCCACAGCGACCCTATCGAAACCGCCCTGCTCATCGAACGCCTGCAGGAACTGTTTGCTCCGATGGCTCGCAAGAAGCGCCTTCAGCTCAAGTTTCAGGTACAGCCCGGTTTCCCGGATTTCTTTACCGGCGACAATGTGCGCCTGCAACAGGTATTGGGCAACCTGCTCCACAACTCCATCAAGTTTACTACCACTGGCGGCATTCAGGTGAAGGCCACTTATCTGGCCGAGCAGAAGAAGCTGCAGTTTGAAGTAGCCGACACGGGCATCGGCATCCCGTCCGAGCACGTGCCTTACCTGTTCGAGGCCTTCAGCCGGGCTTCGCTCTTTACTGCCCCCAAGTTTGGAGGCACAGGTTTGGGGCTCAGCATTGTGCGCAGCCTTGTAGAGGCCATGGGGGGAACGGTAGCGGTGCAGTCGGTGGTGGGCAAGGGCACACAGTTTACCATTCACATCCCGTATCGGTCGGCGGAAGCCCCCGCACCAGAGCGCCCGGTAGTGGCCCGCGAACGCAAGTCGCTGGAAGGTGCCCGTGTGCTGGTAGCCGAAGACTATCCGGCCAATCAGATACTCGTAGCCGAGTTGCTGAAGCAGCTGAAAGTGGAGTATCGTATCGTCGGCAATGGCCAGGAGGCCCTGGAATGGCTCACCAAAGAGGACTTCGACGCCCTGCTGGTAGACCTGCGCATGCCCATTCTGGATGGCTTTGGGGTAATAGCCGAGGTGCGCAAGCATCCCCGTAAGTATCATGTGCAGCAAATAGTAGCCGCTTCGGCATTTGCTGGGGATGAAGACCGCCGCAAAGCCTATGCCCTTGGCGCCAATCGTTACCTCGTGAAGCCTTTCGGCCTCGATGCCCTGTCAGAAACCCTGTCGCAGATTATCGTGAGCCGCGAAGGGGCTGCGGCCAGTGCCAAGCCCAGTGCCCGCAAGGCCAAGGCTCCCAAAACCAAACTCAAGGGCGACCGCCAGTATTCTCTAGCCAGCCTCGAAGAGCTGTTTGCCGGCAACGCCGAACGCCAGCAGATGTACCTGCAGCACACCCGAGCCCTCACTGCCCACGTGCTGGAACTGCTGGCGCAGGAACCGCTGAACCCCGAGGAACTGCTGAGCGACCTGCACAAGCTGCGTCCGGTTTACTACCAGTTGGCCTCCGATACCCGTCTCGACGACCTGGAAACCCGGGCAAAAAAGCAGACCCGCACCAAAGCTGGCCTCACGCAGACCTCCCGGCAGGAACTGGTTGCGATCTGCACCAGCTTTCTGCAGTTTCTGGATAGCCAGTTGTAAGGCTTCTGCCGCCATTGCAGGCAGGGAATGCCGCTGCCCGAATGTTTGCCGGTTTTGTGTGGCCCATTGCCATACTTTCCTGATGTATTGGGCCGAAAATGCTGCCAACAGCACGGTTCCCAAATGAAAAAGGCCCGCACCAAAGGCGGGCCTCTTTCAGACTATCCGGCAGGAGCTGATAACCCTCTTCACCAGCTTCCGGCTGTTTCAGGATAGTGCCCTTTGATATCAGCCTACGGGCGCTATTGGCAGGTGAATTTCCAGCCCGTGGCGGCCGTCGATTGTTACACTCCTCAGCAGTCCTTTCCATTTGGCCAGCAGCTGCTGGGCATAACCCAGCGTGATGCCGCCTTCCGTGTCGGCGATGGCTTCGGCGGGTATCATCGGGGCGCTGAGGCTGGCGATGAGTTCGTCGCTGAAGGCCGCGCCATCGTGCTGTATCAGCACTTTCACGTTGCTGTCGTACACCTGGCTGCTCACCTCCAGCTGACCTTTGGCCTGCATGGCATCCAGCACATGGGCCAGCACCGCCGACCACACCTGCGCCAGTTGACCGGGGTTGGCTTTTACAGGCACCGAGCCTGGCAGGTTCACCTGTAGCTGCACACCATACTTGATGCGGTTGTGATATACCAGCAGCATCTGTTGCAGGCTGTGGTTCAGCTCTACCAACTCAATGGCGCTGTCACTGTTCTGGGTATACTGCTTGATGCTGTTGACCCACTTGGTGGCTTTCTGGGCCGAGGTGCGCAAAGAGGAAGCCGTACGGCGCAGTTGCCCGAAGAGGCCGGCGATCTGCAGGGCCGGGAAGGCGCCGGGGCGCTTCAGCAGCCGTGCAATGGTAGGGATGTCGTCGGGGTTCATGAGCTCAGCCAGTCGGTCGGCCTGCTCCATCAGGTTGTCCAGGCCCTGTTCGGCCAGGTGTGCTTCTACGGCGCGGGTGCGTGCGCGCTTCGTTTTGGAGTCCATTTCCAGCGGTTGCAGGTTCACCACGCTCAGCAGATACTCCAGCAGATCAAAGCCTTCGGGGCCCAGTTCGGCCCGGGCCAGCGATAGTCGCGAGGGCAGGTGGGTGCTGAATTCCAGCAGGTTGTCGGTGGCGCCGTTGATGGCCCCCACCGGCGTGTTCAGCTCGTGAATGATGCCCGCAAGCAGACGGCCCATTACCCCATACTTTTCGCTACGGAGCAGGCGGTCGGCCAGAGCCTGGGTGTTGTCGGGCTGCGGGGCGGTTTCTGGCCGCACCAGGTTGGGTGTGTGGCTTACCGGGCTGCATTCAATCGGTTGGCCTGTGGGCATGAAGGGCACGGCCGTCGTTTGCCGGATGGGATGTTCCAGGCGGCGGGCGGCGCAGGCAGCTGCCACAATACGGCCATCACCACCGTACATCGGGTAATATTCGGTCAGCCACAGGGTATTGCCTTCATCGCGCACCTGGGCAATCTGGTGCAGGCGCTCACCAGCAAACACCCGCTTGAACAGCTCGCGCAGGGCGGGTATCTCGGCGCGGCTGCAATGCTCCAGTATGCTGCTGCCCTCAACGCGGTGGTTGTCATAGTTGATTTCGCCAGGGGTGATACACACGTAGTGCCGCAGGATCATCAGGTCTGGGTTGACAATCACCAGCCGATCGATGCCGGAGAAGGTTGCCGATTCTGCCAGCAGCAGGTTGCGCTTGTGGGCAGTGTCGTCGTAGCTGGGGTTGGAGCGTAACATGGCTTAGAGAGGTTGAGAGGTTCCGAAAATGGAGTGTAACAGAGGGGCGTCAGAAGCAGGGAAGTGGCAGGATCAGGCGGCCTGGCGTTTGTTGTCGTCGTTGGGAAATTCCAGGCCAATGAGGAGGAGGTCGTCAGTCTGGTCGTTGTCGCCGCGCCAGTCTTCCAGCTCCTGTTCCAGGGCGCTGTGCACATCGTCCAGCGGCATGGTGGCTGTGCGGAGCAGGAAGTCGCGCAGACGGCGCGAGGAATACTTCTTGTCGCGGTTGCCGCCAAACTGGTCGGTGATGCCATCGCTGAAGATGAAGACGCGGTCGCCGGGCAGCATATTGATGAATTTGGTGTCGAAGGCATAGGCGTCTTCGCTGTGCAGGGGGCTGCCACCCAGGGCGTAGTTGTCGCCCTTGAATTCGATGAGTTCACCGCCACGTAGCAGGAAGAGCGGGCGCTTGGCTCCAGCGAACGCCAGTTGCTGTGTGTGTTTGTCGAAGCAGCAGAGGGCAACGTCCATGCTGTCGTAATAGCGCTGACCACCGCTGTTGTTGCCCATGCGGGTGGTGAAGTGGCGGTTGAGGCCTTCCAGTACGGTGCCAGGCACGTGCACTTCCTGGTCCAGTACTATCTGGTTCAGCAGGTTGAGGCCCATCACCGAGAGCATGCCACCGGGCACGCCGTGGCCCGTGCAGTCTACCACGGCAAAGTGCACGTGCTGCTCGGTTTCCTTGAACCAGTAGAAGTCGCCACTGATGATGTCCTTGGGCTTGTAGTACACGAAGGCAGAGGGGAACACGGGCCGGATGACCTCCACGGGCTCCATCAGGCTGTTCTGGAGGCGGCAGGCGTAGGTGATGCTGTCCAGCAGGTCGCGCGACTTCGCTTCGATGATCTGCTTCTGGCGGCTGACCTCGGCCGTGCGGTCGGCGATGGTGCGCTCCAGGTTCAGGATCATCTTGATGCGCTCGATGTTGAGGCTGGCGTCAATGGCCAGCAGCTCTACGAAGCGCAGGCGCCCCTTGTGGAAGAAGTTCTTCTGGCGGGTAGACTCCAGGTAGATGACGCCCGACAGGCGCTCGTTGTGGTACAGCGGCTTGCAGCAGATGCTCTTGGGGTTGTACTGCTGCACATACGACGGCTTGATAAGCGAGCAGTTGTCCGGGTTCAGAATCAGCAGGGTGTCGTCGCAGTAGCTGGCTACCTCGAAGAGCGTGGTGGGGAAGGCCTCACGGTCGTCGGTGTAGGGGAAGGGCTTCTTCGACAGGTCATAGAAGAGCTGGCTGATGGGCTCATGGCCGTCGAAAATGAGAATGCCGCCGCGGTCGGCGCCGGTTGCGTCCTGCAGGTGCTTCAGAATGCCCATCGTGAGGCTCTCCAGCGAGTTTTCCTTCACCATCAGCTGCGAGGCAGTCACCAGACTTTCGAGCGTAAGGGTGTACGACTCGATCTCGCGCCGCTGGAGGTAGGTCTTCAGGGCCTCTTCGGCGGTCATCTGAAGGTCCAGTTTCTCCCAGGGCTTGGCGATGTAGCGGTAAATCTTGGCTTCGTTGACGGCGCGGCCCAGTTCCTCGGTGGTGGTTACGCCCGTCAGCAGCACCTTCACGGTGTCGGGCAGGCGGCTGTGCACAATGGCCAGCAGCTCGTGCCCTTTCAGGCCGGGCATCATCTGGTCAGAGATGAAGACGGCTACCTCGTGGCCACGGCCAATGATGTCGTCCAGCAGCTCCAGCGCTTCTTCGCCGCTCTGGGCGCCTTCATACAGGCACATGCTGCCCAGATGCGCACGCAGTTGTGTCAGCAGCGACTCCAGTACCGTGGGTTCGTCGTCCACGCAGATGATATAGGGCTTGTTCATGGCGGTGGCAGTTAAATAGGGGCAGGAGATAACAGCAGGGTGTGTAGAAACGCTGGGTCAGGCAGCCAGCACGGAGTTGGCCAGGGCAATGATTTCTTCTTTGTCCCACGGCTTGCGCAGGAAGGCCATCAGCGAACTCAGGCGCTTGACGCGCTCGGTGGCGTCCTCGTCGGCCTGGCCTGAGAGCATCACCAGTTTCACATCGGGCCAGGTGGCGTGGAGGTCGCTGAGAAACTGGTCGCCGCGGTGGGGCGGCATCAGCCAGTCGGAGATGACGAGCCGGAGGTCCAGGCCGTCTTCTTTCAGTTCTTCAATCACTTCCCAGGCTTCTTCTACCGACGAGGCGGTTTCTAGCTTTACGCGGCCCTCGAAGGCCAGCCGCAGCTGCGACGAAAGGGTGTCGAGGATGATCTGCTCGTCGTCGACACACAGGATGACAGGGCGCTTGTTCATGGCAGGAGTGCGGGGTTAGGCTTGGAAGGGAATTTCAACGATGAAGACGGTTTGGCCGGGCTGGCTCTGGGCGTAGATTTTGCCTTTGTGCTTCTCTACGATTTTGCGGCAGATATCGAGGCCCAGGCCGGTGCCTTCGCCGCGGCCCTTGGTGGTGAAGAAGGGCTCGAAGATGCGGGCCATGATTTCCGGCGGGATGCCTTTGCCGCTGTCCTGTACCCGGATTTCGGCGTGGGTGCCGCGGTTGTACAGGCTCACGGTGAGGTTGCCCTGCGAGTTCATGGCCTGGGCCGCGTTCTGGATCAGGTTGGTCCACACCTGGCTCAGCTCGTCGGGGTTGCCCATGATGGAGGGGACATCGTCGAAGTGCGACTGCACCGTGATGCCCTGCTTCAGCTGGTTGTGATACAGAATCATCACCGTCTCGATGTTCTCGCGCAGGTCCATCGGTACGCGCTCTTCGGCATGCGAGGTGTGGGTGTAGCTCTTGAGGGCAATCACCACCTTGCTGGTCTTCTGGGCGGCCACGAGGATGTTGCGCAGGTTGCGGAACAGCAGGCCCTGATTGCGGATGTACAGCAGCACCTGCCGCGCCATGTCCGATTCCAGCAGCGGCTTCAGCGGCTCCAGCGCCCCGTAGTAACCTGCCACTACCAGTTCCTCGGCCAGCAGATCGGCGTTGGATAGGCCCATGCCTTCCAGTGCTTTTGTGAAAGCGCGGGTTTTCTGGCGCTCTTCCTTGGCCGAGAGCAGCTCGGTGTTTTCGAGGAAGTAGGTGACAACGTCGTGCAGGTTGGGCTTCAGTTCGTGGGGCAGGTTGGCCATAAGCGTCTCGGTCTGGCGCAGGAAGTCGCCCATGATGTCGAGTACGTTGGTGGCGGCGGCCTTCACTGCGCCAATCGGCGTGTTGATTTCGTGGGCCACACCCGCGATGAGCGTACCCAGCGAGGCCATTTTCTCTGAGATGATGAGTTGGCTCTGGGCATTGCGCAGGCTGTGAATGGCTTCTTCCAGCTCGCCGGTGCGCTCCTGGATACGGGTTTCCAGTTGCTGGTTGTTCAGTTCCAGTTCGCTGCGGGCGTCCAGCAGCTCGTGCTGTATGCGGTTCAGCTCTTCGATCTTCAGCTTCAGCACGGTCTCCTGGGCTTCCAGCTGGCTGTTGCGGGCGTTGGCCTCTTCCAGCAGTTCCTGAATGCGTGTTTGGCTGCGGATGGTGTGGAACAGCTGGCTGATGACACGCAGCAGGGGCTTCACCTGTTCCAGCTCGTGGGCGGGAATGGGATAAAGAGTGTTGAACTCAAACACGCCCAGCAGGAGGTCGTTCTGCACCATGGGGTACACCACCAGCGACGACGCACGGATGGCGAACAGGCTGGCTTCGCCCCGGGCCCTGCCACTGGTGGTCAGGTCGTAGGCTTTCATCTGGAAGGAGAGGGCTGCCTGGCCCACTACGCCCACTCCGATGCCTACCTCGCGGGGTGCATCAGGTGGCAGGGCATAGCCCCCGATGAGTTGCAGGTGTGCGGGGCGGTTGCTTGTGGCCTCCATGTGCTGGTAGAAGGCTGCCTGCAGCACTTTCCACTCGGCCAGTGCCGAGGCCAACTCCTGCATGGCGTCAGAGGCCCAGGTGGAGAGCAGGGTGCCTTCGCGCCAGCGCAGGGCCTGTTCCAGGTGGTTGCGGTCCAGCGCCACCTGCCGGGCAGGAGTGCTGGGTTCGGGGTGGTGGCCGTTGGACTGCGCCGGGGCGTAGTGGCCATTTCCGTTGCCGTTCCCATTGGTGTGCACCAGTTGGGCCAGAGCTTTTACGGCGGCGTCTACGGCGGGGGCTCTGCCATTCCCGTTGTCGCCAGCGGCGGGGGTGTGTCCGTCGGTAAACATGGCGGTAGGTTGGTTGGGGTGGGGGAATGAAGGGCCTTAGAGGGTGGCGTCGGTGGCGTTGTTGCCGCGCTGGCAGTCGGCCAGCTGGCGGGCCAGCAGTTCGCGCTCGGCGCGCAGCTGGGCTATTTCCTGCTGCTGCTCGGTGAGGCCGCGCTCGGCCAGGCGCAGGGCAGTAGACAGCTCTTCTTCCTGCGACGAAGGTGCGCCCACCGTCTGACAGGTGAAGAAGATGCGGGCCGGGCGACGGTCGGTAGCCGGCACCAGCGAGAAGCCGCCGGTTACCCAGGTCTGCCCGCCCGATGACACGCTGACGTGGTAGGTGCCGTGGATGGTCTGCCCCAGGCGGAGGCTCTGGCTCAGCAGGGTAAAGTCGGTGTCGGGAAGCAGGTGGCCGATGGCCTGCCCCAGGAGGGTGGCTTTGTCATAGCCAGCCAGTTGGGCAAAGAGGTCGTTGCAGGTGGCAATGCGGCCTTCGGCGGTGAGCTCCACCATGGGGGTGATGCGCTGGAGGGCGCCCCACTGGTGCTGGAACTCCTGGTTTACGCGTTGCAGCTGCTCCTGTGCAGCGTGGTTCTGCTCGGCGGTCTGGCGCAGCTCTTCTTCGGCGGCCTGCACCTGTTCCAGCATGGCGCGCACCTCCTGCTGCTGCATCTTCTGGGCAGTGATGTCGTTGCAGAACTTGATGACCTTGTAGGGCTTGCCGTTGGGGCCCATGATGGGGTTGTAACTGCCTACAATCCATATCTCGGTGCCGTCCTTGGCCACCCGGCGAAACTCGCCCGAGCGGAAGACGCCGTTGCGCAGCATCATCCAGAAGTTCTTGTACTCGAGGCCCTCGCGCTGGTCGGCGGGTACGAACTCCCGGTGGTGGCGGCCCACCACTTCCTCGCGGGTGTAGCCCAGGATGCTCAGGAACAGTTCGTTGGCGTCCTGTACCATGCCGTCCATATCCAGGTGCACCACAGCGGTGCTCTTGTTGATGGCGCTCAGCTGGCCCTGCATCTCCAGGTTCAGACGCTTCATTTCGTCCTGAGTGGCTTCCAGTTCTTCGGCGTTCTGGCGCAGTTCCTCTTCGGCTGCCTGCACCTCCTCCATGGTCTTGCGCAGCTGTTCCTGCTGGGCCTTCTGCTCGGTGATATCGTTGCAGAACTTGGTGACCTTGTAGGGCTTGCCGTCGGCCCCGAAGATGGGGTTGTAGCTGCCCCAGATGTAAACCTTGCGGCCGCCTTTGCCCACGCGCTCAAACTCGCCAGCTACGTATTCGCCAGCACGGAGCTTGTCCCAGAAAGCCTGATACTCGGCGCTGCGGGCATAGTCGGCAGGGACAAAGTGGCTGTGCGGGCGGCCTTCAATCTCGTCGAGGCGGTAGCCTGTGACGGCCAGGAAGTTGGCATTGGCACTGAGGATGGTGCCGTCGAGGCTCAGTTCCACTACTGCGTTGGAGCGGTTGATGGCCGTGAGCTGGCCCTGAATCTCAAGGTTGATGCGGCGCATTTCCTCCTGCGTGCTTTCCAGTTCTTCGGCGTTCTGGCGCAGCTCTTCCTCAGCAGCCTGCGCCTGTTGCAGCATCTTGTTGATGGCTTCTTCTTTCTCCTTCAGGGCCGTGATGTCGAAGCGCACACCGATGTACTTGATGGGCTTGCCTTCGGGGCCGATGACAGGGGTGATGGTAGCAGCCACCCAGTAGTAGGTGCCGTCCTTGGCGCGGTTCTTCACCTCGCCACGCCATACCTGCCCGCGCGATACCGTGCGCCACAGGTCCTGGAAGATTTCGTCGGGCTGGTGGCCGCTCTTCAGAATGCGGTGGTTCTGGCCTATCAGTTCTTCGCGGGTGTACTTGGCCAGGCGCACAAACTCGTCGTTGGCGAAGATGATGTCGCCGGCGAGGTTGGCTTCGGATACAATGGCGGCGTTATTGAGGGCAGCAATCTGGCCGCGGAGCTCTACCTGCATCTTGGCCATCTGGTCCTGCGCAGCCTGCATTTCCTCCATGTTCTGGCGCAGCTCTTCCTCAGTGGCCTGCATTTCCTCAAAGGCCTGACGCAGCTGCTCCTGCTGGTTCTTCTGGGCGGTGATGTCGGTGCAGAACTTGATCACCTTGTAAGGCTTGCCGTCGGTGCCCATGATGGGGTTGTAGCTGCCGACAATCCAGATGCGTTTGCCGTCTTTGCCCACGCGCTCAAATTCGCCCTGCACGAATTCGCCCTGGCGGAGGGTATCCCACATATCGCGGTAGCCTTGTGTGGTGGCATAGGCAGTGTCAACGAACAGGCGGTGGTGGCGGCCCTTCACTTCGTCAGCTGCATAGCCCACCACTTTCAGGAAGGCGTCATTGGCGAAGAGGATGGTGCCATTGAGGTCGAACTCGATGACGGCGGTGCTGCGGTGAATGGCGTTCAGCTGGCCCTGGATCTCCAGGTTCAGACGCTTCATCTCCTCCTGACTGGCCTGAAGCTCTTCGGCGTTCTGGCGCAGTTCTTCTTCAGCCGATTGCAGTTCGTCGTAGGCCAGGCGAACCTTTTCCTGCTGGGCCTTCTGCTCGGTGATGTCGTTGCAGAACTTCATCACCTTGTAAGCCTTGCCGTCGTTGCCGAAAATGGGGTTGTAGCTGCCGTAAATCCAGATGGCGTGGCCATCCTTGGCTTTGCGCTGAAACTCACCTGCCACATACTGGCCGGTTTGCAGCTTGGCCCAGAAGGCGGCATAGTCGGCCGATTCGGCCAGCTCGTCGCTGACGAACATCCGGTGGTGCTGGCCCTGTACCTCGGGCAGGGTGTAGCCCACAACTGACAGAAAGTTGTCGTTGGCGAAAAGAATCTGGCCATCGAGGCTCATTTCCACCACGGCGCTGGAGCGGTTGATGGCTTCGAGGCGGCCCTGCATTTCCAGGTTCATCCGCTTCATTTCCTCCTGGGTGGCTTCCAGTTCCTCGGCGTTCTGGCGCAGTTCCTCTTCGGCAGCCTGCACTTCTTCCAGCGCCTGGCGTACCTGCTCCTGCTGCAGCTTCTGCTCGGTGATGTCGGTGCAGAACTTCAGCACCTTGGTCACTTTGCCATCGCTGCCCAGAATGGGATTGTAGCTGCCCATGATCCAGAAGGTTTCGCCAGCGGCGTTTTGGCGCTCAAACTCGCCGTGCTGGTATTCGCCGCGGCGAAGGGCCGCCCAGAAGTCTTTGTACTCCTGGCTGTTGGCGTGCGCTTTGGGCACGAAACTGGAATGGTGCTTGCCCTTGAGCTCGCCCAGAGTGTAGCCACAGATACGCTGGAAGTTGTCGTTGGCCGTGACAACGGTGCCGTCGGGCGTAAACTCGATCATGGCCGAGCTCTTGCTGATGGCGTCCATCTGGCTCTGTATTTCGGCATTGATGCGGCGAACTTCCTGCTGGGTGCGTTCCAGCTCGTCGGTGTTCTGCTTCAGGCGGGCCTGCTGCTGTTCCAGCTCGGCATTCTGCTTCTGCAGGGCCACTTCTATTTCCTTCTGCTCTGTGATGTCATAGAGGACACCATTCCAGACCGTTGCGCCCGTTTCCTCACGTTCGGGATAGGCTTCGATACGGGCCCACTTCAGACGGCCATCCTGCCAGCGGAGGCGACCATCCCAGTTGAGTTCCTGCGCCTGGGTGGCACTGGCATTGAGGGCTTGTTGCAGCCCGGCCTGGTCTTCCAGGTGTACCAGTTCAAAGAAGAGGTTACTGTTGCCGAGCAGGTTATCAGGAGTATGCTCCAGCACCTGGCGGCTGCCGCCGGATACATACAGGAACTCGGCACGGCCATCGGCCATGCGGCGCAGCTGGAAAATGACGCCAGGCACGCTGTCAGCCATCTTGCGGAACTGCTCCTGGCGCACCTGCAATTCGCCCTGCACGCGGCGCATTTCGTCCTGGGTGGCTTCCAGTTCTTCCAGGTTCTGGCGCATTTCCTCTTCCTGTGCCTGAAGCCGTTGGGTGGTGTCCTGTGCCTCGCGGTAGAGACGCTGCATTACCACCTGACTGCCGATGCTGCTGAGGTTGGCGGCCAGCGACTCGCTGAGGGCGCGGATAAGCTCCTGGTGCCCGGCTGTCAACGGATGCAGACTGCTGATTTCCAATACCCCTTCCACCTTCTCGTTGTAAATGAGCGGCTGAATGAGCAGTACTTTTGCTTCCAGCTGCGAAAGGCTGGAATAGGTGTAGGCCTCAAAGGCGCCGGGCTCGTCGTAGTAGTGGGGCTGACCAGTGCGGGCTACCTGGCCCACCAGCCCTTCGCCAATTGCCAGCCGCTTGCGTACCTGCTCTGGGCAGGCATACCCCCCGACCCACTCCAGCGAGTCGCCGTTTTCATTGAGGCGATAGAGCGACGCCTGTAAGCCGTCGATGTAGCCAATGAGCTCGATGAGGAGCTGCTGCGCCCAGGCTTCGAGGGTTTGGCCTACCTGCCAGCGCATCAGTTGGGCAAAGCGGGCCAGACTGGCGTCGATATACCGTTTGCGCTCCAGTTCGTCTTTGTCGCGCTTCAGTTCGGCCAGTTCGGCCAGCAGCGTCTCGAGCCGAGGCTCGTTCTGGAGAAGAGAGGGGGTATCCATGGCAGTCGGGGTTGAGAGGTTCCTGTAGCTGTTGATCGTCTGAAGCTGGTGGGTGTTGGCTTTCAGTACGATGGCAAGTACGGCTCTCGGCTCCGCTGGCGCTGGATTTACTGTCTCATTGGCTGGTTAGACAGTCTGAATGGAACAGATTTGGGTCTGAATGGATGTAGTTTTCAGTCAATCATGCGGAGGCGCTTCTCCAGCACGGGCATGCTGCTTTTGCTGACGGGGACCACCTTGTTGCCAACCACGGCCATGCCGGGTTGCAGCAGGTCTATGGCCCTGAGGTTGAGGACGAACGAGCGGTGCACCCGTTGGAAGGTTTCCTGGGGCAGGAGGTTCTCGAGCTCGCGAAGGGGTGTTGTCACGAGATACTCCTTGTCGCGGGTGTGGACTTTTACGGTATTGCCATCGGCTTCGAGCCACTGGATGGCGGCTACCTCGACGCGGATATACTGGCGGTCCTGCCGGATGAAAACGCTTTTGAGTGCGTCATCGGTTTTGGGCTGTTGTTTGGCGCGGTCTTCCAGCACACGGTGCACAGCTTGCAGGAAGCGTGGTTTGGTGACTGGTTTCAGCAGAAAGTCAGACACGTGCAGATCGAAACTGCGGACCGCATACTCTGATTTGCTGCTGATGACAATGACCTGCACCGGGCTGGCCAGTGTTTGCAGTAGCTCAAAGCCAGAAAAGTCGGGCAGTTCTATATCTAGCAGAAGCAGGTCTACGGGGTGGCTTCGGAGGAAGCGAAGGGCTTCTTCGGCGGTAGCAAACGCCCCGGATAGTTGCAGCTCCGGATTGTCCTCTACCAGGGTGGTCAGGAGTAAGCTGGCGGCTGGATCGTCGTCGACGAGGAGGCATTGGAGCATGATGAAAGTTAGCCAGTAACGGGCCTGGCTATAGCCTATTTTGGGTGATTCATCTCATATCTGCTACTCAAATTTCGGTAAGATTAGTAGCAGGTTGAGTATGAGGCGAGTCGTGTCAGGTAAATATTATAACAATTAGGGCTTTGGGATGTTGCTTGAGTGCTGAGTAGCGAATAACGGGTGGCGAATTCAACTTTTCCTGCTTTTGGATGATTTAGAATGGTTATACATCTATTAAGGTGGCAAAGTTTTCGGCGGTCGTTTGAGCTGGTATGTTTCCGACTTTCTGTCGCCGCCGCTTGTCCCTCCCAGAACGCCCTCGGATGTTGCGCTTCATATGCACAGCCTCACCGCCGAACTCCTCCATTCCGCCCTCCGCCTGCAGGAGCGCCTCGAAACCCTCTTCAACAACCGCGTCGACCTGCTGGAAGAAAAGCTTGAGGCGGCTGACGACGTCTCCGCCACCGATTTCCGCACACTCCGCCAGCTTTCGCAGCTCTGTGCTTCGCAAACGCGCCTGTGCGCACAGCTCTCGCGGCAGGTAGACCGCCAGCTGCGCGAAGAAGCCCGTGAGGAAGCCCGTGAGGAAGCCCGGGAGCAGGCCCGCGAAGCCCGTCAGCAGGAGAAAGCCTCTGCGCCACGCCCACCACACCCCAACGCAGAACCTGCCGCCCTGCCAGCAGCTCACACGATGCAGGGCATGTCTCCGCCCGCGGGTTCCCCTGCTGCCGCGCCCCGCACGGGTGCCGCCCCGCAGCCCGCTCATCCCCTGCGCCGCTGATCACAGCCCCCGCGGGTCAGTCGGCCAGTTCGCGCTTCATCAGCAGGTCGGTCTGCACGTCGCTGCCCAGCACAAAGTCGTGCTGTCCAAACGCCACAAAGCCCAAGCGCTCGTAAAAGGCAATGGCTTTGGCATTGTGCTCCCATACCCCCAGCCATAGATAGGGCGCGCGGCATTCCTGTGCCACCGCCAGCGCGTATTCATACAGTTTGTAACCCACCCGCAGCCCCTGAAAGGCCTTGCGCACATAGATGCGCTCGATCTCCACGGTGCCGGCATGGTCGGGCTCGGTTTGGGCGCTGCCGAAGTTCAGCTTCAGGAAGCCCGCCACGATACCGTCCAGTTCGGCGAAGTAGAAGGCCGAGTCAGGGTTGTTCACTTCGGCCAGCAGCCGTGCTTCCGACAGCTGCTGCTCACGAAAGGCGGCCATGTCGGCAGGGCTGTTGAGGTGCGCAAACGTCTCCTCGAAGGTGTCAATACTTACCTGCCGCAGGGCGCGTACATCGGCAGGCGTCACGCGGCGCAGCGTTAAAGTAGGAGAGGCAGCCATTACCCGAAGATACGCGGCTGGCGGGCTTAGTGACGAATGTGTATTTAGGTGCTCATTTAGCAGTTTAGGCCTGGCTGGGGCCGTCGACTGGATCAAAATGTGCAGTTAACTGCACTTATGGCATCACATCCCAAACTTGCCCAGCTGCCCATGTGTTTCAATCTACGCCATTCCAGCGTCTATTGAAAAGCCCGTACTCATCAAGTTTATCCATCAGTAGGATCTCATCTTTCAGTGGGGTAAACAGGTACGCTCGAGCTTTCCAGAATGAGGCATCATAAGGTGCTAAAGTTACGCCCAGGTAATAAGTGTCAGACATCCGGCGCATGTGTTGCAGCCGCTTTTTGACAGGCGGAAGCTTTGCCTTAAGACTTTCGCGGGTGGCAATCTGTTGGGCCAGTTCGGTGGGAAGCCCTTCTTTAACTACGACACATTGTAGCGATTCGATAATTGCCTTTAGCCCCAGAAATTTGAATGGAACTTTGACATGGAATACCTGGAGCTCTAGTGAGCTTCGGCCCCCTACCAGCCGGAATTCCTGCACCTGAGCCGCTTCGACCTCATCCTCGTCTACGCCAATGACACTTGGTGGGTATAATTTTCCACTCAGGCGATATAGGTCACCACTTTCCTCGTCAATTACGATTAAGCCACTGATGTATCCTTTACGGCCGGAAGGCTTGATTCTATTGAAAGTGACAAACCCCAGCTTTCTCCCCTGAAACATCAATGCGCCTTCATAAGAATAGGTAAAGTAATCCTTTGTAGCCACCGAAAGAGGCGCCGGGTCTTTATCTTTTGCATCGCTCACAACAAAGTCTGTAATCAGAATATCATTGGGATCAGCCATATCCACCATGCTTTGAATGCGCGCATCTTTGACCGGCACCCAACCTTCACGTGCGCTGATAACGCCTTTAGAGCGAATTTTCCAGGGACTGATACTGGCTTCGACAAAGAGCTCTTGAAGCTTGAGCGGGCTTGTCCCATCCAGCAGCAAAAGGCGCTGAAACATTACCCCCGTACGTGGTGATATGCCAATAGAGTCCAATAGTCGAGTTAGGCACTTCTCAACCAATTTTTTTCCATAATCCGGAGATGCTTCTCCGTACTCACGCATCTGAGGCTCGATACTCAGTTGGACGGTGTCCTTGAGGTTCTCAATCGCAACAGTATCAGTTTGATAGCCGATTGCGCCTATGACAAGTTGCAAAGAGGTGTCTGGTGCAGGAAGTGAAAATATGCCCTCCATATTCGTGTAAGTCCAGTCCGATTGGCCAAGTGTCTGCACGCGGATAAAAGGAGCTGGTTCACCGTTTTGTCGGATAATTCCGGAAAGGAGTTGGGGTGATTGGGCTGAGAGTAAATATGGGGCACCAAACAGGGTAGCAATCGCCAGAAATCTGGATAAAATAGTCATGTAATCTTTTCTTTTGGCGCCAATTATGCCATATTATAGGGTATTTCAAAGTAGGAGGGTAAGAAACTCTGCGTCACTTGTCAAACTTGCCCCGCCGCTCGAAGTCGGCCAGCAGGCGGGCCTGTGTCGGTGTGGGCGCGATGGTCTGCCCCGCATGCTGCCAGAACGCCGGGTCATATCCCGCCATGCGAATCAGCCGCTGGTCTTCCGTCAGTTGTTGCTCTTCGGCGGTAGGGCGCTGGTTATTCAGCTTTGCCATCAGCTTCCGTCGTTCCCGTGCTTTAAGGGCCAACGCTTCCGGCAGCCCCGGCAGCACCAGAAACACCGACTGCACGTCTATCTGTCCGGTCTTGCCCTGCACCACATATGCTCCCTGAAAGCGGGCCTGGATGTTGTCCAGTGCGGTGTAGTCGCCTTCGGGCCTGAAACTGTAGTCCATGTGCAGCCGCACCGTCTCACGTTTGATCTGGAACAGCAGCGTTACCATGTCATACAGGTCGGCTTCTACCCGGTGCAGGTTGCCCGTCTCCTCGTCTATGAACAGCAGGCCCTGAGAATAACCGGGTCCACGCACGCCTGGCGCCCGCTTGAAGGCCACTTTCCCAAGCGAGCGCCCATCCTGCCGCAGGCTGCCTTCATAGGTGAAATAAAACTGCTTCAGGCCGTCGGGCGACAGCGGAATACAGAAGGCGGCATTCTTCTTCAGGTAGGCATAGGGCATATTCCCCAGCTGGAAAAACTGCTCCAGCCGCAGGTCGGGCTGTCCGCTTTCGGCCTCGGTAAGATAGCCATATCGCCCGGTGATGGCTTCCAGAGGTGCCAGAGCGTCGGCCTGGCGTCGGCTTTGGGCAAACAGTTCGTGCGTTTCCACGCATACGGTGTCGCTGTAGCCAAACATCCGAAAGAACACGGCTGCGTCCTGTCGGCCCGCCTTGTTCGCTTTCTGCAGGCGGTTCAGGGCTTTGCGGGCCAGCAGCATGCCATAGTTACGCTCGGTAATCACCACTTCGCTCAGCTGTATGTCGCTGGCTTGCAGTTGTATACGCAGAGGTTCGCTTGTGGGCGCTGCCAGGCGCAGGGTGTCGCTCCGGTAGCCCAGATGGCGCACCACCAGTGTGGCGGGCCAGGCATCTACCCCCAGCACAAAGCGACCTTCCTCGTTGGTGAGGGTGCCGCGAGGCTGCCCCAGTATGCCGATCTGGGCAAACGCAATGGCGCCATCGGGGCCCTGCACCAACCCCTGTACAAACTGCGATTGGCCGTAGGCACAGGTAACCACCCCCAGCAGAAGAGGCAGCAGACAGCGAAGAAAAGCAACACGCATAATAGAAACAGGGTAACTGAGAAGGGCTATTGAGCCCGGCTGAATTTACCCTGTTTCTCGAAGTTGGCAAGTGCCGCAGCCTGGCTGGGCGTTGGGGTGATGACGGCTGCCGAGTAGGTCCAGAATGCCGGGTCGTAGCCTGCCAGTCGAATCAGCAGCTGCTCGCCTGTCAGTGCCTTTTCTTCTTTGGTGAGGGGGCGTTTGCTCAGGGCCAGCAGCACCTTCTGGCGCTCGGTGGCTTTGGCTTTCAGCTGCGGAGGCAGGCCCGGCAGCAGCAGGAATACCGCCTGCGCCCGGATGAGGCTCCGTTTCGCCAGAAACCGGTATTCCACTGCCAGCCCGCTGCTGATGCTGGCGAGAACGGTACGGTCGGCGTCGGGCCGGAAATCATAGTGGATCCAGGGCAGGCCCTGGTTTTCCTTTAGTAGAAAGGAGGTATTGATGATGCCTGTAAGCTCGCTTTCGATGCGAAAGAGGTTGCCCGTCTGTTCGTCGATGTACAGGACGCCCGAGGCCGCACCTGGGCGTTTGTTCCGTCCGCTACGCTGAAAGGCCACCTTGCCCAGCGCCCGCCCATCCTGGGTAATGCTGCCCTTGTATTCAAACCGGAAGAACTCCAGCCCGTCGGGCGAGAGAGGCACCAGGTTTTTTCCTCCGGCATAAGGATAGTAGTAAGGCAGGCGTGCCAGTTTCAACAGTCCGTTGAAACGCACTGGGGGCTTGCCCTCGGCTTCGTCGGCGGTGAGGCGGGCATAGCGGCCCGTCACGATAGTCAGCGAGTCCAGCTGGTGGGGCCGAACTTCTCCTTCGGTAAACACCTCGTGGGCTTCCAGACAGGTGCTGTCGGCATAGGCAAACATACGATAGAAGACGGTGGTGGGGTCACCGGTCTTCAGGCTGTCTTTCAGCCGTTCGAAGGCTTTGCGGGCCAGTTGAAGGCCGTAGTTGACATCGGTGATGACTACCTCGCTCAACTGGATGTCGGCGGTCTGGAGGGTAAGGGTGACGGCGCCGGCGGGGGCTTTGGTCAGGCGCAGCGTATCGCTGCGGTAGCCGAGGTAGCGCACCACCAGTGTGGCGGGCCAGGTGTCTACCGCCAGCGAGAAACGGCCTTCGTCGTTGGTGAGGGTGCCCTGCTGCTGGCCCACAATGCCCACCTGGGCAAAGGCCACCGGGCCATCAGGACTGGTGACGCTGCCTGTGACCGTGCCGCCAGTGATGGGCGGAGCGGGCGTGGTGGCAGATTGTGCACGGGCCACAACATGCGTACCGAGGACAAGCAGCAGGGCAATGACCAGCGCAAACGGCAGGTGACGGGCAGATAGACGGCGCATATCAACAGATGGGTTACCTATTAAAGAGGGGTGGCACCTGTAAAAAGTTGCATTAGGGGGGGTGGGGTGGTTGTTTCTCTGGTTGCTAATTCATTCATAACCAGCGTTGGGGATGGGCCTGGCGACGAGGGTGCGGACCTGCTCTTATTAATGAGCTAAAAATGACCTGTTAGAATAAGTCGCATGTGTGCCGCAAGGCGCGCCCTGCCCGGCGGCACCCACCCAGCTCCAGTAGCGCGGTTTGTCTTTCCTAGTTCGCTAATCTTGCCGTATGAATGTGCGCGCCTGGTTATCATTCCAGTTGTGGGTTCTGCTGTCACACGCCCTGAGCCTGCACGCGCAGGACGTGCGGGGTGACTCTCTGCGCAATGCAGGTGGCAATACGCTGTCGCTGCACTTCATTGTGGATGGCTACTATGGCTACGACCTGGCACGCAGGGAGCCGGGCAATCGGCAGCCGTTTTTCTACAGCAGCAACCGCCACAACGAGTTCAGTGTAAACCTGGCGATGCTGGACGCGCTGTACAGTGCAGAGCGGGTGCGTGGCCGTCTGGCGCTGGGCTTCGGTACGTACTTCGAGGCCAACTACGCCGCCGAGCCTGTGGGCCTGCGCAACCTGTTTGAGGCCAGCGTGGGGGTGAAGCTGCTGAAAAGCGACGACCTGTGGCTGGACGCCGGGGTGCTGCCGTCGCCGTATGGCTACGAGGGCGCCATCAGTCTGGACCAGCTGACCTACACGCGGTCGCTGAGCGCGGAGAACTCACCCTACTACGTGACGGGAGCCAAGCTGACGTACCCACTGAGCAACAAGCTGACACTGGCGGTGTTTGTGCTGAACGGCTGGCAGAACATCCGGGAGAACAACGGGGCAAAGAGCGTGGCGACGCAGCTGCAATACAAACCCCACAGCCGTCTGCTGCTGAACTGGAGCACCTATGCGGGCAGCGAGCAGGTGGCCGCAGATACCAGCGCAGGTATTTCAGACAATGGGCGCGGCTACCGCTGGTTTTCAGATATGTATGTGTGGTGGCAGGCGGGCGAGCGTATGGAAGTGCTGGCGCTGTTCGACATAGGCCGACAGGAGTATCGGGATGGGCGGTCAGCGGATATATGGTTCACGGCCAACGCGATGGCGCGGTACCGGGTGGCGGATCACTGGGCGGTTTCGGGCCGGGTGGAGTACTTCCGCGATGCACAGGGTGTGCTGATTGCGAGCCGGGCTGCCGGTGTGCCGGGCTTCACGGCCTATGGCGGCTCAGTGGGGGCCGACTTCACGCCCGCCGACAACGTGCGCTTTCGGCTGGAATACCGGCTGCTGGCTTCGCCGGAGAAGCAGTTCCGTGACCGTGATGGCAACCCCGGCCGCGTCAACCAGTTCGTAACGGCGAGCCTGGCGGCCCGGTTCTAGGGGGCTTTTGCCGATACAGCAGGACAGCTTACTTCAGGGCTTTGACCAGACTGCCTTTTCTGTATCCGGTCCATTGGCGGAGGAGCCGACCTTGTGTGTCCAGCAGGAAGAAACTGGGCGAGACTTTGTAGCGAAGGGCTGCCTGGAGGTATCCGTAGCGGTCCCAGCGGTCGTCTCGGCTGGCCTTGTCAGAGAGTTCGGGGTCGGTCCATACCCGCACGATGGCCAGATCAGGCTGTTGCGCTAACGCATCCAGTTCGGTCAGGCTTGCCAGCGAGAAGCCGCAGCCCGCACTCAGGAGTGCCACAAGGGTGCGTTTGCCTTCAGTTGCGAGGGGTAGGGTGTCGGAAGTGGTGGTTGGCACCTGGCGTACCGGCAGGGGCTGGCCTGTGCGTGGGGCCTCGAGGGCACTGGCTGCGGCGTATGCGCGTAACATCAGGGCGGTGGCATCAGTAGCGGTGGCAAGCCGGGCTGCTACCGTCTGAAGGGTAGGGGCGGGGAGTGCTGCTCTGTTTTGCTGCAAGAAATAGACAGCGGGAATCTCGGGCAGTCGTTGTAGCGCCAATGTGAGTCCGGCTGTAGGATCCAGCTGGTGGAGTGAGTCTGAGAGGCCTTGTGCCGGGTGGGCGGGGTATAGCCGGGGAGTGCCCTCTGCGACAGTCAGTTCACTTGCTGCCGCCTGGAGCAATAATGGAGGGGTAGTAGGCCGAAGGCGCCCGGACGACTCCACGGTGATGAGTTGTATGGATGCTGGCGGCGGTCCTTCCTGCTGGAGATAGAGGGAGTCGCCCCGGGAGGTCCAGTTGTAGATGTTGGATGGGGTGCGTATCCGCTGTGAGGCGAGTGTTGCATTTGCTGGCGCTTTCAGCACCCACTGTGCAGCGGCAGTGGTGGGGTACAGGAAGAGCGAGAGACAGAGGAATCGCATGGCCAGAAAGAGGTAGGTGTAAATTCTTTTACAACTGAGTGGGGCGATTGGTGTCGTTTGCGCGGGGAGAGGTTTCGATAAGTGATTCGTGAGCACGGTTGGTTTCTGCAGCTCCTAAACGCCGCACGCCCTGCGGTGCGGCAGGGCGTGCTACTTACAGGGCAGGGAAAGCGATGGGTCAGTTGAGGCGACGGGCGCCGGTGGTGTTCACCCGTAGCACAGGATGTAGTAGCGTGGTGTTTTGCTGTGGTAGGCCGCGCCCACTTGCCATAAATGACAACACCGGCACTGTAGCCGGTGTGTAGGTATTAGTTGCGGGAGTAGGACAGTCGCCAGTGCCTCAAAACGCCCTCAGCGGGCCCGAACAGAGCCCTAAAGTAGCGTTTTTCCCCGTTTTTGAGACAAGATTTTGAGACGGTTTTTGAGGGGTGGAGGGGGGTAGGATAACCGTTTTGCTATATCCTTTTCTTTCCCATTTGTGTAGATTTGTTTTTTTGCTAAGATTGCGTGTGAAAATTGTAAATCCTCAACTCATGGAAATAAACAAACTTGATGAAATTTTGAATGCGGTAGCTGAACTGAGAGTTTTTTACTTCTCAACAGTGAATGTTGAATCACAGTGTGCGTTGGTTGAGGCGTCTAAATCATTGTTAGATAAGATACGAGTAGATAGTGTGGTTTCTGAGGATGGTAAAATTATTAGGGGAGTTATGGAGCATTTGGAAATGAAGGGCGAGTTAAAGTCTGTTGGTACAAATAATATTACAGGAACCCGTTTATTTAAGTTGTACCGATATACGTCTGATAATAAGATAGTAGATTTAGCGGATTTGAGTTATGTTATCAATACCTCAGATTTTAGATGGAAACCAGTATTTGAGGAGCCATATACTATATCATAATTAAAATTGCGATAAAATTAATTTTAGTTTGATATATTTTTAGATTAATGATATTTCATTATTCTAGCAATAGCGGATCATATTTTGATTGCTTTTTGGTTAATACTAATTAGGTTAATTTGTATTTTAACAACTCATCTCGGCCCCAAGAACCGATCCCCATTGAAGTGGATCATATGGTCTGGTGATTCAGCTATCCATACTTCGGTATCCCAGGCGATGTCTTTCGAGTACTTGACAAAAGTCTTGAAGTCAAGGAAGGCAGTCACGTAAACGCGGCCTGCGGTTGCGTGCTGGAGCAGCTCTTCCAACTCGGTCCATCGCTTGGGAGATACTGGGCCGTGGCTCGTTACGGCTTCTATAAGGAAGAGCCAGTTTCTTTCTTCCTCCAGGATGATGATGTCGGGCATCTTCACAAAGAAGCCTTCGCTAACTCCCAGTGCCCGGAGTTTCTCTTCTTCGAAAATCAGCTGCTTGCCACCTTCTGCCCGGCTACTCGCCGTATCGCCCATGTAAAGTAGAACGGCTTTGGGTTTGGCGAAACGTGGGGCGAACTCGTGTATAACCGCGGCATGAAGCTTGTTGTGGCTGCCTGGTGAGAGGAGTATCTCTTGGCCGTTGAATAGCCGCACTGGTACCTTTTGCAGCTCCAGCTGCTTCTGATATTGCAGCGCCAGGCTCTTGACCTCCTTCAGGGCTAATTTGTAAGCCTTGCATCAATCAATTTACAATACGATTATGTAAGAGGCGGATCAATACAAACTTATTACCCTAGTATTTTTTGTAACAATTTATTCGTCATTTGATTAAGTTTATCAGGAGATATATTGTAAATTTCGGATAATTCATTAATTATGCTAAAACAATCCGTTGGCATAATTATACGTTGGCCAATTTTTATAAATGGTCCATCTGATTCCGCTAATATATTACTAGATGGAATTAAACTTATAATTGATCTTCCTTTTTTCGATTTTAGCATTTTGATATTAATTGAGAAAAAATTTCCGGCTCTTATAATCTCAGGTACTAAATGTTCAGGTCCTGAGTACCAGTGAAAGATAGTAGATTTTATATTATATTTTATCAATAAGTCAAGTACTTGGGTTTCTGCGCCTCTTGAGTGTATTGTTATATACCGTTGTGGAAAGTTTTTTAGTATGTTTAATACAAATTTAAATGTTTCTATCTGTTTATTTTTACTAATATTTCCGATTGATGAGAAATCTAAGCCTACTTCACCTATATAGTATGTTTCGGTAATTATTTTTTCGAAAATATTAAGCTCTTTAGTTGAATGGTAGTTCGCAAGAAGAGGATGTAGCCCAATTGCTGGCTTGGTATAGTGAAATTTTGAAATAAAAGGTAGTCCTTGCTGATATAGACTAGGAAGATTACTAACTGCAATTGTAACAATTTTATTCCTTTCACATAAATCTAATATTGCTAATGGATTAGCATACTGGTCTATATGGCAATGCCCATCAATTAGATTTACCATCTGGTAGTTTTATTATTTCTTTCAGCCAATCTTCTCCTTTTTTGTTTATTAGGACTGCAATTTCATCTAGCGCTCGCATAAAAATTGATGACTGTTCTTCTAAACTATTATTACCTATTTCTCCTGTTCCAATTATCCTTCTTTTGAAGTATTCCATATTGTTTCTGCTACGTAAAGCAGAAATACATGCCTTAAAGTCATTTGCAAACTTTTTTCTTTCAGTAAGACTGACTTCACCTTTACAAAAGTCAAAGCCATATTCTCTTCCGATATCTTTATTAATTCTATGTAATGCAGCTCTTCTATAAATACATGGCATGCATTTGCCACAATGCGAGGCCGTTCTATTGCGCCAAATAGCGTTATGACCTCTTTTTGCGCAGGAGTTTGTTTTTTTGTAATATTTTACCATCATATCCTGATTGGCACATTCGCTGACGGATTCGCCTTTAGTTTTACCTTTTAGTGGGTTTATGATCTTGTTCTGTATTCCCACGGATCCTAGTATTTCATTTAGCATTTCTATATAGTATGGATGTACAGTTCTCGTACTGCATGATCCACCTCTAGATGGTGTTAATGGTGCGTTAATTGCAATACTTCCATTTTCGGGTATTAAGAGTGCAACGTTCTCTCCTACGCCATGAGCTATAACGAGCCCTAGCCCGATAAAGATTATTGATCTACTACGAAAAGTACCCTCATATTTTTGTTTATTTTGATCACTACTTTTTTGTCTTTTAATACCTGCTATAGTCTGAATCAATTTTACCCTTTCATTAGTATTTCGGTTATATTTTTTTTTGAGCTCAGTAAAACATTCTAATTGGTCTTGGCCAACACCATTGCTTCCAGCATTGTCTCTATGCCCGACTAGTAAAACTTTGTTTGATTTGCTTTCTTCAAGTGTATTTATTGCTCCAATGAATGAATCAAGACCTCCTGAGAAAAGAGACACGTGTGTAAATTGTGTATTATTAGTAAGTGAGTTTACTTCTTTATCAAGTATTTGAATTTCACTTTTGTGAAAACTAATTTCCCAAATATCGCCAGTTAAAAACCTAAGGCATTTTTCGAGTTTATTTTTTTGTGGTAGCCAGACATTGATATCTGAAACAGGAAAAGAAACTCTTAAATCTCTTGTCCAGTTATCTGGCGCATTTTTCCTTAATACAGTGCGATCAATAAAATAAGTTATGATACTAATTGTTAGAAAATCAGTTATTATTTTGCTGTTAATTCTTGAGTTGTCATGGAAATAAACTAAATTCCCATCTTTGTCTTTGAACGCAATGGATTTTGCTTCTCCATTACTATTCAGAGTAATTTGGTTATGGCCATTTTGACCGGTTGTGATTGTTGCCTTAAACATTGTTGTCGAGCTTAAAGATTTTTTTGATTTTGATCCTCACCTGTTTTATTATATCATGAATGGTTTTAGTTTTCTTTAATTTATCAGCTTTCTTAGCTAAATAATCGTCTATTGATGCATCGATTACTTTCCTTAAGTTTAAACAAAACTTTTCAGCATCATTTATACTGGTTTTTTGAACTATCTCTTCATAGCTGTGACGACTTATCTGATTAAAAAGATACTTACCGATAAATTTAAGGATAAATTCTGTTAATTTGCTTACGCTCATGGTTTCGGTCATTATCTCTCTTACTTTTTGGGGGCTGGCCGCATCTTTTAGAATGCTTATTAATAAATCATCCATAGCTATTCTTGCATCTCCTTCATCAATAACTCCTCCATCACCACAAAGCATTGTTATCATTTTATTTTTAATTTCGGAAATAGAGCTGCCACTAAATAGCTCTTCATATTTACTTAGCGAATTATTTTCTAATTCTTCTGCTAAAATAGCAATGTTGTTTAATGCAGTGTTAAGTATTTCTCCATACAAGCCGCCTAAATTACTATTGGTTTTTCCTTTAGCTACACTTTTTGTTCCTGAGGCTATTAAGTATTTTTTGATGACTCGATAGTATTTTTCCTCAGTGCTTCCTTCGTTCCCAGTGGAAATTGCGATTGTGACGCTTCTTTTATAAGAAGGCCAATTTGCAGTGGTTGGTGCGGTATAGCTTGCAGATGTTCCCATTTCTTCAGTTATTATTTAGAGCTTCGCTTGCTTGATTATTTAATTTTCTAATCTCGTCAAGTGAATTCAGAATTACTTCGACACTTTGAGGCTTATTCATATGCACTACTGTTTGTAGTCTTATTACGGTGGATGCGGAAATTAAAGTGAGGTTTGACTTAGATAGTATTCTTTCTATGTACTGTATAGATTGAGGCAAACCATCTAATGCTAAAATAGCTAATACCTCTAGATATTTATTAACCCTTTCTTCTGAATTTGCGGTATCAGACATTAATTTGAATAGTAATTCTATTTCAGCCTCATTTAATTTTTTGACTTTTGAGCTAATATTTTTCTTATGGTCATCTAATTCCTTTTCTGTTATTAATTTGAACAGATCACGGATTTCCGTAGATATTAATTTAAGATTTGAAACCGAAGATGCAAGTTTATCTCTTGAAAGCCAATAGTAATTCTGTAGTTCAATATCTTGTAATTTTGGCTCAATCTTAAGCCACGATTTTATTAAGGGTTGATCCCAATCGTTACGTAACTTATTTTTCTTTTGGCTTTGCTTTATATTTTTATTTGACGATTCTTCCTCCAAACTAACCAACTCTACAGGTTTGCCATTTTGACTTTGCTGCAATTCAAATAGTTCTTTATAATGTTCAGTATGAAAATATTCCAGCATCATTAATTTTAGAAGAACTGCATCATCAATTCCTTTAACTTTTGCTATTTTTGCCATTTTTTTTCTCAATAGGAATGAATTCAAGAACCTTTTTATCTGTCTTGGATTCCCTTTTAGGCCCTCGGTAATAATCTGAATCGAAGAATTCAGAAAGAATAATTTTTCAGCTAGTCCTGGTGGTATATTTTTTACAATCTTTTTAATATCATTGTAGCCATATGTATTTTCCTCTCCTTTTTTTATCTTATCATGATAATCATTATATATTAATGTGAAATCCTCTGGATTACAATCAAGATGACAAAATAAAAGAGTTACGTATGTATCAACTTCTGCTGGTGAAAGAACTGGTAAATGATAGGGTATTTGTATTACTTTTTCTAAGTACTCTGTTATCAGGTAAGTATTATCGATTAATTCAGTTGAGTTGTATAACTCATGTACAGCATGTTTTATTATTCTTGAATCTGCTCCGATAATAAAGGCTGTATTATTCACACTTAAAAATAATTTAATCGCTTCTAAATTTTCAATTATTCGTTTTGGTGAACATCTGTCTAGGTCATCTATAATTATTACTAATTTTTCGATATTGCTAACTTTAATTAGTTCTTCAAATTGTTCTCTGAAATTTCTAATATTTATACTTTCGGATGAATTATTGCTAGGGTTAATTAAATCCCCCGTTGAAGTTTTGTCGAGTATTTCTTTGGTCTTTTTTCCGGTGAATGTGCTTTGTATAATGCTCATAAATCCGGGATCTCCAGTTAAATAGGCTGATATTACTGGTAGTAAATAATGCTGTGATGCATTTTTTGCTATTCGCATCCAATTTACTTTTCCAATTAATTTTTTAATTAATTCTTTTCCTAAGGTTGTTATTTTCTTATTTTGTTCTAGTTCTGCTAATATCGAGCTTAATAGCGCGGATTTTGCATCGTCATATCCTTCAAACAACCAACCATTAAAATAAATACAAGCTACATTTTCTATTTTTTTCTTTTTTTCAGGGTTATCATGTAAATCTTTATTTGTCAATGTTTTTTGCAGCATACGAAGTATGCTAGTTTTACCGCTCCCCCAATCACCATGAATACCTATAGTTACTGGCAAGATACTATCATCAAGGACAAGATCTAATAGCAGCTCACTGTGAACTGAGTATCCTAGTAAGTCAGTGGTTGTTTCTGCGTCAGTCCACATGTTCTTGATTCTTCGGCCTGATTAGTATGTAATGCTACGGATTCATTTGTTGTTTGTCAAGTTTCTAACGTCGGCAAATCACACCCTACGGAGGGAAAATCGGGTTATAGTGAGGGGCAGACGGCACTACTGAGGGCCAGAAGGGCCTCAATCGAGGCGGGAAAGTATCATGTGGACCTTGAAAACCTGTCGTAGAGACTTCAGCGGGATAGTCTGTGGCTCGTAGAGGTTGTTGTCGCTGATAAGGTCCACCTCTCCAGCTGTGTGGATACGGTTGCGGATACGCTTTACCACCAGGCTATAGCCGAAGCATACGAGATAGATCTTGCCGGTAGGGAGGTCTGCCCACTTGCCAGGGTCAACCGGGGATACGACAATCTGGTCGCGGGGCTGTATTCGGGGCGTCATGCTGTCTCCGATAACCTCTATTGCGAAGGCATCGTCAGGGAAGCCCAGCGCGTCATGCACTGCAATGCGCTCCCAGTTGTCGATTGTGTCCTGTGGGATGATAGTATCCTGAAATCCGGCCTGAGCCTGAATAGAGGCATAGGGAAGCAGGTGAGTGGTAGCTGGTATATTGTTTTTCCATGAGACTCTTTCGGCGTTTATTGCTCTCCAGATCATATCCTCGGATAGTTGGTAAATACTTGCCAGCTGTGATGCTCTCTGATGGCTGAGCTGCGTAATACCTCTTTCTATATCCGAGTACGAGCGCAGAGTGATACCCAGCTCGTCAGCGATCTGTTGCTGAGTTTTCCCGCGCATTGTGCGTAGGCGCCTCAAAGCTTCGGCCTGACCTTGTAGTCGGCTGCTATTGTTATCAGGATGATAGTCTTCGTCATTGGTGCTGACCATGCCCGCGATGTCACTTACACTTATCCCGTATAACTCGGCCAGCTTACAGAGAACCTCGAAGGATAGGATAGTCTTACCTGACTCAATGCGCTGGTAATTAGCCTGCGTCATGTCCAGATAGGTGGCTATGTCTCCTTGGCTGAACCTAAACTTCTCGCGTATGCGCCGCAGGACGTGATCCTGGGTAGGGGAAGGATTTGCCATCTTCTTATTAGCTGATTAGATCACCATAATGTTTATGGGGTGAAACGTAATCTAGTCGGTAAGTTAATTTTTAAGCAAACTCTGATTATATTTATCTGTTAAAATATTTATCTCATTATTGGCGAAATCCTGAAATTCTTTATACTTTATTGCTTCCATGTAGCAATTTATATAGATTCTTGGTAGTTCCTGATATTTGGCGTTTCTAAGGGACTCTTTTAGCATATTATATAATGTATGATTGCTGTTTAATTTTGAATATAAATTAATCAAATCTTCGTCTTGTATTATTATTTTTTGATTATACTCGATTATTTTTTTAAGACGTATTAGTACTTGATTTTGATTTTCAGTATCATCTTCATCTTCAATCAACCCTGATGTTAGATAATTTTTGATATTGGTTTGATTTAAGTTGCTTTGTGATTTTGCGATTTCATTTATTGCCTTTTCGAGTAGTTTTATGATGCTTTTTATGGATAGACTGTGACCCAGAAAAATAATATCTGATGCTACTTCTTGTGGCCCGGATTTCCAAAATACTTCATATGCAATGTTTAGATTATCAAATATTTTGCTAATCCTTTCCTCTAAATTATTTAGCTTTATATACAGTATGCTGTCTGTTCTTTTGATGTAGTCCAGGTCGATTTTTATTGTAATTAGATTAGATTTTACTTTTTCTCCATAATATTCAATTTTCTTTACTTGTATCAATTTTTTTATCTCATACTCTTCGTTTTGCGTGTTTGTTAAATACGCCATGCTTTTTTCTATTTCTTTTAGGAACTTGTGTAGTAAAATGATATCTGAATTTGTTGAGGTATTCTTTTCAATAACTGCATTTTGCGCATTGAATTTATGGTTCATTCTTTGAATCCAATGGCCGGAGAAAACAGTGGCCAGCATAGTTCCTGCTTGACTTAGCATCTGGGTAAAAAAGCTGAGGAGTGCCATTGGTTATGTCTGTTAGTTTTAAATGTATGACCTCTATTATCGGTAATGGTGAGGGTAGTTGGAGGTCACTTTGTTTAAGTGTGCGGCACTTTCAATCCACCCGTGAGATGATGCGGTGGACCTTGAAGACCTGCCGAATCTTCTGTGCAGGTACCGACATCGGTTCATAGTTGGGGTTCTCACTCACCAGCTCAAGGGCTTCCGACTGGTTGATGCGGTTGCGCACCCGCTTTACGGTTATCGTTTCGTCGTAGCATATCAGGTACAGCTGGCCACTCACCAGCTCGGGCCACCGGCTGGGGTCAATTGGAGAGACCACCACCGTATCACGCGGCATGATCTTCGGGATCATGCTGTCGCCTTTTACCTCAATTGCGAAGGAATCCTTGGGGAGATCGTCAGCGTCTGGGATTGCGACCTTCTCCCAATGCTGCATCTGGTCTTGAGGGATGAACGCATCAACAAAGCCCGCCTGCGCACGGACTGACGCAAAGGGAAGCAGGCGGGTTCCAGATGGTAATTCGCTTTTGGCGAATTTTATCCTCTCTGTTGAGCCATCTTGAAGCATCGCGAGAAACTCTGTTGCTGGTATCCCATAGAACTCGGCCAGCTTCATGAGCACATCCACCTTAAGCTCTGTTTGGCCGGTTTCAATCTTCCAGTATGCGTTTGTGACAAGATCCAGATACGCAGCGACATCCGCCTGGGAGTAGCGGGATTTCGCTCGTAGCGAGCGTAGCACATCCGAGATTGATTTCTTGTCCACGATTCAAAGAAATCAACCCTAGGGCGAGAAATAATCACCACTATGTTGATATTGTAAGAGCTTATGGCTTTCTAAAATGAAGCTAATGGGTGATTATTGCCTTCATAACACGCGCCGCTTATGAAGACCCAGTTCACGGTACAAGCTAATCAACTCGCCTGCATCGGCGGGGGGATGTGGAGCAGTGTTGAACTGGTAGCGCGTGTTTCTAACGCTCTGCTCCCCGCCGATGCACGCACCAGCACAGGCCCGGCCCTCAGTGGCGCCGGGCTTGTCTGCTTGTAGGGTATTCACCACAAACCACGATAGCGATGTTGACCAACGACCCGAATCAGGAGGGCCACCCATGAGTATGACGCCTTGGGATATGGTTGTGTACAGCCTTACGGGTGTGACGGCCCTTTACTGGGGTGCCTTCTCTCTTTACCTGCGCATTCGAGAGAAGACGAAGCCAGTAGTTACGGACGAGGCGAAAGCCATTCCAATTAAGCCCGCAGCTCCAATAAAGCCAGTAGCGCTTCTGAAGCCCTATCTGGTCGAATGCCCAACGCTGGGGAACAAGCGAGACTTCTACAGCCTGGAGGAAGCAACACAATGCTTCAGGGAATGGCTCTTGAAGCTGGCGCCTCACCAAGTGATTCTACGGGCGCAGCCTAGTGGGCGACTGATACTTATTGATAGGTGGCAGTCTGGAGGCGCCGTGTCCGTGAACGGGACGCTATCCACTATTGCTGCCGTGTACTCTACTCTCATTTTCCTTAAACCATGAGCGCCGTAGCCTACCGGGTGGTGTGCAACCAGCGGCAGCGCTGGCAAAACTTCCCCAACAAGAAAGAAGCGCTGGCCTGCTACTACAAGTGGATGGAAGAGCTGGCGCCCGCCGATGTGGTGGTCTATGAAGTGACCACCGGAGACACTGCCACCGAGCAGAACTGCCGCGAAATCCTCAGCGGCTCGCAACCCTTTCTCTTCGACATCCCCCAACAACGGAGGTATCTGTGACCGTTATCGACTATCTATTTTTTACGGCTTTCTGCCTGTCGCCTGCGGCGGCGGTGGTGGGAGCCATGCTCTATGGCCGCTGGCTGGACCGCAAGGAAGCCCGGCGGAAGCGCGAACTGAGCGAGGCCCTGAACGGAAAGGAGGACCGCCATGCGTCTCGGTGAAATTGGGCTGGGTGCGCTGCTGGTAGGCTTTGCCGGGCTGCACCTGCTGCGGGCCATCGAAGAGAGCCGGGAGCAGGAGACGCTGACGCCTCAGCCCCTGCCGAAGCCGGTGCCGCCGTCGCGCCGGGTGTCTGCCGCCAATCGGTGGGATGCTGTGGCCCAGGACGTGGCCTTTGAGGAAGTGAAGGAAGAAGGGAGGCCCGTATGACGCCCGAAACACTGCTGCTGGTATCGGCGCCGCTGGGAGCGGGGCTCTGTGTGGCGGTGCTCCAGTTCATCCGCTGGCAGAGCAAACGGGTGTCGGCGGTGGAGCGGGAACGCCGCCGCGACATTGCCCGGCTGGCCGAGCACAACATCGAGCTGCGGAACCAGCTGGTGGAACTCTACGGCGATCTGGACCGGCTGAAACAGCGCCTGCACGACCGCCAGCTACTGGCCGAAGTGGATGCCTGTCTGCGCAAGTGTGGCAGCCAGTATGAGAAAGGCTTGGTAGATTATTAGTTGGCTTACAGTTCAGGCTTATATAAAAATCCGCCACTTACTGATTGATAATCAATGTATTGTGTGCAGTATGAGTCTTTTTCGACATATGATGATAAGATGTACTTGCATATTAGTCCGTGTTAATGTTACTTGGCAAGAGATTGATCCCCGATATGATGAAAATTTTGTGCATTTCTGATATTCACTTTTCAAGTGATAAGGCAAGCTACTACGATGATATACATCAGAGCCTTACAAAACTAAGGGGAACTGACCCTGTACTAGCTAATATTGATTTTGTGATTGTTAATGGAGATATTATCGATCGTGGCGGATATGGGAAGGATGCGGTAAATGAATTCCAACAAGCTGGTTATTTTCTTAGAAAACTATTTCCAGAAACTGGCTTTATTTTAACATGTGGAAATCATGATATCGTTAGCCATCCAGCTAGTAAATATACTTTGGAAGGACTTGAAAGTAAGTTGCATGGTAACAATATTTTGGATCAGTTTTATGAGAAAGAGATTAGTATAATTGAAGGAATTAAATCATTTAATGAGTTTAAGAAAAATTTTTATAATTCAGCTGATGCATATATTATTGACGATTTGATAGACGTTAAAATCTTTAATTTTAAAGATTTGAGTGTTGGTATTGTTTCCATTAATAATTCATGGCGTTATCATCATGAACTAGATGATAACGGAAGAATTGTAATACCTGAGGCATGTCTGCAAAAAGCTTTGAGCCTGTTGAAATCTTGTGCTTTTAAGATACTTATTACTCACTATGCATTTGAATTTATGTCTGCATATAATAAGGGAAGTGTTGAGTTATTTGTAAAGAAGAATTTTGATTTAGTTTGCTTTGGGCATACACACAACACGCATTTTGAAATAATGTCTAGTATTGCTGGTAGCTGTGTTAAGCTCGTTGTGCCGAGTTTTTCAGTTGGAAATAGAAAAGTTGATAGTATTGAGTATAAGCAAAGGCTGGTTATGTTACAACTTAATCTAGAGCCAAAATCAATAGAGCAGATCACATGGAGATTTAGCGATACAAGAGATTGTTTTGTCAGGGATTTGGATTATGGAGATGATAACGGTGTGTATACGTTTATGTATCCTGGCGATTCAGAGAGTAATAAATTAAAAGAGGTTCAGTCAATAAAGAGTAGGCTGAAAGATGCCTATAAATTGCATTTTGATTCAAGGATTCTTTCAAATTCTACTGATTCAATTGCGCCTAAAGATTTTGATAAAATATTCGTTGCGCCATGCATAGAAATTGATGATCCGAATAGAGAAGAAAAGTATAGGCCTTGTGATGTCGATGCGATTGTGAAGAGCGTACATAACTCACTTATTTTTGGCGTAAAAGAATCTGGCAAATCTACTCTATTATATAAAATCTGTATAGATATATTAGAGTCTGATAATAAATCTGTCCCGGTGTTAATTGAAAAAAGAGATTTTGATAAAGAAGATAGCGTTTATGATATTATAAGGAAAAAGGCGTTACTTAGTAATTCAATTATTAGGTCATTATTATTAAGTGGTAATATTACTCTTTTAGTTGATGATATTTCTTTAAGTGACGAGAGTGAGTTAATTCTTAATAGAGTTAACGAATTTTGTGCCCAATATCCGTCTGTTAGGATTGTGTGTACTTTTACAACAAAATTTGAAAAAGAATATGTTTCTGCAATTTTTGGTCACGTTCCTTTTGCTAACGCTGAAAGTTATTATCTTTCCAAATTCAAAATTAAACAAATTAGGCAGCTTGCTCAAAAATGGTTCAACAAAGATGATGATAAAGTTTTTGTAAATAAGCTTGTTGCTACATTTAAGACTCTTAATATACCAAGCAATCCACTTGCGATTTCAATGTATTTTTGGATTATTGAGAAACAAGAAGATTATACGCCAATTAATAATTCAACTATGGTTGAAAATTTTATTGAGAAATCTCTAGGTAAGCGCTCAAAGTCACAAAGATACTCTTCTAGGTTCGATTTTAGAAATAATATAAATCTACTTACCGAAATAGCTTTCCAGATGTACAAAAATAAGGGTGATTATAATGAGTTTTCAAGAATTGAATTGATCAATTTTATTTCTAAATATTTTAATGACAGGGGGTGGGATTTCAACCCAGAGATAATTCTTGACGACCTTCTAATTACTGGTTTGCTAGTTAATTTTGAGGGCTTTGTCAGTTTTCGATTCGATTGCTTTTTCGAGTATTTCATAATGCTCAAAATAGAGAATGATGCTGCTTTTAAAGAAGAAGTGCTAAGTCCGGAAAACTTTTATTATTTTGATAAAGAATTAGATTATTATACTGGCAAGCATAGAGGAGATATTAGAGTCTTTGATTTTGTGATGGGTCAATTGGAATCAATATATAATGAATATTTTGGTGATGTTGATTATAGTAGTATTGATTTGTATTTTGGAGGTGATAGCTTGTTTGATACACCCAATTCGGCTAATATTGTTGATGAAATAAGCATTACTAAGCCTACTGAATCTGAAATTGAGAGTGTATTAAATATGCAATTGGATGCTATTAGTGATTCTAGAAAGAAGGTGAAAAAAGTTAGTGCTAATATTGGAGTCATGGAGAAGCTATTTCGTGTGTTGAAGATAGCATCTAATGTGCTCAAGAATAGTGAAGAAATCGCAAGCCGTGATTTGAAATATAATAGTTATGATAAATTGATTAAATATAATATATTTTTTGCTTTAATATATCGTCAGTTTACTTGTCAATGGATTGAAAAAAATAGATATACTGCGCCTGATGTAATGGTTCTTAATGCTGAGAATTCGGTTAATATGCTGCCGATATTGGCGCAGCTATTTTTATTTTCTGAAGTTGGCACTAAGAAGTTGACTGCCATATTAAAGCAATATTTGGATACAATTTTATTTGCCGATAATGTTAATGATTTTGCAAAGTTTATTGCATTATTTGTGTATATTGATTTGCGCGGCGCAGATTGGGATACTTACCTTATTAAAGGTGGGCGTGCTTTTACTAGCTCTAAATTCAGGGAGCAGGCGGCGATTAAGAGTATTATGTATTACTTTTTTAGAGATTTTTCGGGCGAATCGGAAAATAATATACTAAATTTAATAGCTGATTTGACTAATTTTGGAAGAGGTGGTGCATTAAAGTCGGAAACAATTAACAAGTACAAAGAAAGAAAGCGACTTATGAATGCTAGGGGTAGTGAAGAGCGCTAGTTTTTAGGAAATTTTAATAAGCACGACAATATGCGACACGCCCGCGCGGGAGTAGGGGAAACTTGCCCCTATGCTACTCGTGGCTATCGGTATCGGCGCTTTTCTCCTGCTTTCGCGAGCGGGCAGCAACTTCGGGCGGATTGAGTTTCGCCCGAAAGCGGCTGCCTTTGGCGCGGTTACGCTGGAGCGCATCAACGCAACGGTGCAGGTGGAAGCCGTGAATCCCACGGCCCAAAGCTTCCAGCTGACAGGCTTCTACGGCCTGCTGCGCCTGAAAGCGACCAACGCCCAGGTGGGCGAGTTCCGCCTGACCGAGCCCCTGACCCTGACACCCGGCACGAAAGTCTTTGCCATTCAGCTGGCCATTCTCACCGCCCAGGTGGGCGCCCTGCTGGAAGGCTTCAACAGCGGCGTGCTGGAGCTGGTGGCCGACGGCACGGTGCAGATGGGCACTGTGAGCGTGCCGGTGCGCCTGACGCTGAACCTGCCCAATCCCCTGCTGACGAAACCGGCAGGCATTGCCGCCGGAGAGCCCACGTGCAGCAATTCGTCTTCGCTTCTCCCCAACTGTCTGAACTATGCAGGCATTGACTCCTGAACAGGTGCGGCGGCTGGTGCCCCCACCGAAGGGGGTAGTGATGCGCCAGTACAGGGGCGGCACGGAGGCCATCATGCGCGAGATTCTGCGCACCTACCAGGAGAGCTGGCAGGAAGTGGCCGGACTGGCGCAGCTGTTCCAGGGCCTGGAGCGGGAAGATGCGCTGAAGGCCATCTGGGCGATGACGCGGCAGACGGTGCGCTACATCGCCGACCCGATGGACCGGCAGATGGTGAAGCGCCCGGCGCGGACGCTGCACGACGGCTACGGTGACTGCAAGAGCTATTCGATCCTGATCGCGGCGGTGCTGCGGAATCTGGGGATTCCGCACGTCTTCCGCTTCGCACAATACGAGAAGCCGGATTTCCAGCACGTGTACGTGGTGGCGATGCTGGGCGGGCGGCGCTACGTGCTGGACGCCTGTCTGGACGGCTTCAATGAGGAACAACCCGCAAGCCGGACCCTTGATATGAACACAACGACGATTGCCTCGCTGGCGGGTCCGGGCGTCCGGTGCCCGCAGATGTCGCCCTCGATAGGGCAGGTGGCCGACCTTCAGCGTCAGCTGCTGAAAGAAGTGCAGAAAGCCCGTGCCACGGTGCTGGCTTCGCCGCAGGCCTTCGGCGCAAATACGCAGAAAGTGCTGGCGGTGCTGGCCACGATGGAACGCGCGATCAATACGCGGCAGGTGCAGGATGTGGCGCAGGTGCGGCTGGCCGTACAGGCGGCCTTCGGCCCTCCGGCGGTAGGCTTCGACCCCATTTCCGTGGCTACGGCTGCGGGTACGGTGGCAGAAGTGGCCGGAAAGGTGTGGGACACGCTGAAAGGCATTGGCAGCGCTCTGGGCCTGGACAGTCTTTTCGGCCCCGGCCCCTTCAGCGAAGAAGTGGAGGAGCGCTACAAGGAGAGCATGGTCTGCCTGCTGTGGCTGCACGACCCTGCCGACCAGGCCATCCTGTATTTCCGCAACAACCCGCCCACGGGTGGAGACGACCGCCGGGCGCAAATCCAGAAGTCGGCGCGGTGGAACGCCACCAGTAACGGGCGCTTCGAGATGGCGAAGCAGTACTTCGCCGGGCTGAACATTCCGGCCTACGAAGCGGTGCTGCTGGCCCTGCTGCGCAGCGACCTCCCAGCCTGGAAGGCCAAGCGGGAGTATTTCGACGCCCAACTGCCGAAGCACTACGAGCTCTCGCGCGACCAGGACCTGCGGTATTACCTGCCTGCCTTCCTGGCCAGCATGGTGGGCATGGCTGCGGACAACCAGGTGCCGCTGGCGCAGCTGCGGGCCGAACTGAACCAGGCCTTCGCGTGGTATGCCCAGGTGCAGGCGCAGCAGGCGGCCCAGACCCCCGGCGGCAGTGGGCAGCCGACACCGACGAACCCCCAGCCGGGCACGCAGACGCCCGGTGCCGAACCTGCCGGGAATGGCGGCCTGCTGGCGCTGGCCATTCCGGCCCTTCTCGCACTGGCCAGCTGATTCCCCCAACCCTGATTTCCTACTGACATGAGTGTAACCCTGCGAAAGATTCCGAAGGCGCCCAAGGCAGGCGCTTCGGCCACGACGCTGAAGAACTACCAGTCCCGCGTGCGGGAGGTGGTGCGCGACAACAACGCCAAGCTGCAGGAGGCGAAGGCCAAAGTATCCCGCGCTGCGAAGACGGTGCTGGCCACGACCTCCAAGAAGCTGAAGGCCAAGACCACGACCGCGAAGAAGAAAGCGAAGAAAACGACCCGGCGGCGCCGTCGCTGAGCGCCGCAGCCGTAACGATACCACACCGATCAACCTAACCTTCTACCCCCCGCCTTATGGCAACCAAGATCAACTTCCGCAAGCTGCTGCCCAAGGCGGGTGGCCTTGCCCTGGGCGCAGCCGGTGCTGCAATGCTCGAAACCAAGGTGCTGAGTATGCCTGCCGTGGCCAACGTGGTGCCGGAGAAACTGCGCCCGCTGCTCCCGGCGGCTGTGGGTGTCTTCCTGTCGAAGAACCGTAACGAGCTGGTGAGCTACGCAGGCTATGGCATGATTGCCTACGCAGGCTTCCGGCTGGTGCAGGGCTTCACGGGCGGCATCCTGGGCATAGGCCGTGCGCCCTACGCTCTGCCGGGGCCGCAGGTGCTGCCGCTGATTGACTCGACCGCCGAGACGGCTGTGTCGGGCCTGATGGACCCGCAGACCGAGGCCACCGGCGTATTCGGCCCCGGCATGGCCGACGGCCACTAAGCGCCCCTTCCTCCCCATTCTCTCACTGCAATTCCCCCTAAAGCCATGCAAGCTTTTCTTCCGGGCGACGTGGCCCGTAACCGTCAGATCCTGATGGACCTCAACGGGAAGTACAAGTCTTTTGTGACTTCCATCACGGAGTCGTACCTGCGCGAGGAGCTCGTGCTGGAGGACAACGTGACGAACTACGAGTTCGCCCTCAACGACAAGAAAGCGTCGGCGCTCTTCGACCAGCTGCTGAGCCAGCAGGACGCCTTCGTCATCACCCAGGTAGGGCTGATGCTCAAGCGCTGCCAGCGCACCGACGAGGTAGCCATCGGCGGCCTCCAGACCTACGTAAACCAGGGCATCTTCACCGGCGGCACGTACAACGTGGACCACCTGAACGCCCTCTACGAAGGCAAGCTGACCTTCAGCTCGAACCAGCGGGAGTTTTACTCCAGCTACCCGGCGCTGGCCTTCAAGCACGTGCCTGCGCAGCAGCGCGGCGAAGTGGTGGCGGCCTACCTGTCGGCAGCCCCTGCCGAGGTGAAGTACGCCAAGCAGGACTCGGAGTTCCAGTACGGCTTTGGTCTCCAGGCCGTGGAGCCCCGCATCATCCTCTTCGGTGACTCGGACAACAAGTGGACGCTGAAGATCCCGGCCATCAAGGGCCTGGACATTCAGGAAACCAATGCCACGCACGACAACCGTGTGGTGCTCTATGCCCACGGCTTCCGCCTGGCGGGCGCTGCACGCAACCGCGAGAAGATCTTCAAAGCCGAGTACGGCCTGTAAGAATGCCGCAAGAAGGCCGGGCGGTGCTACTGGCGCTGCCTGGCCCTTTGCGTAACCCCCACGCCCTGCCATGAACTTCCCTATCCCCAACCTGCCCCTGGGCTCGCTGTGCAAGGCGGTCAACCTGGAGTGCGGTATCAGTGCCAACGAAAAGGAGTTTGTCTTCGAGAACGACTCGTTTCTCTCGAAGAACCTGATTGTGGGCCTGATGCTGGCGCCGGGCGACTATGGCACTTTCTACACGCCCAACGGCAAACTGACCGTCGCGGCAGCCGACCTGGACAACATGTACCTGACGCTGTACTCCGAACAGGAGGAGGTGATACAGGACCTGCACCTGAAGACGCTGATCCGCGAGAACAACCCGTCGGGCATTTCGCCTGTGTGGTTTCCCGAACCCCTGCAGCTGGACTTCACCCGCTGCAAGGTGCGCTTCGCCTCTCCCAACAACCTGACACAGGCGGGCCGCTACCTGCCCTTCCTGTTCTTCTACCGCAAACCCTCCAAAGCCTGCTAAAGCGATGTTCAGCGCCGAACTGATTGTCCGAAAGATTGAAGAGGGCGGCTACCGTTATCTCTCGATCCTGCACTCGGCGAACCGTATCGCCGACTACGACCCAGACTATTCCGAGACCAAGGCGTCGGAGTTCTTCGCCCAGGAGGCCGAAAACTTTCCGCCCGGCGAATACACTGTGCGTGCATGGCGGGAGAAGAACGGCCACAAGAGCGCCGTCACCTGGAAGCTGCGCATCCCCGGCGAGGGCGCTGCCGTTGCTGGCGCCGCCCCCGAATACGAGGAAGAAGATAGCGACCTGCTGCGCGACACCCTGACCCAGAACACCCTGCTGATGGAACGCATGGCGAAGATGGAACGCCGCTTTCTGGAACAGGAAAAGGAGCGGGAGATCCGCGAGCTGAAGAAGGAGCTGGAGGAGCTGAAGAACAAGCCCAGCGGCATGACCGAATGGCTGCCTGTGATTGCGGGCCTTGCCCAGGGCATGGGCATTCCGTTCGCGGCGCCAGGCGCTCCGGCTGTCTCTGGCCCCAGCACCCAGGTAGAGGGCGGGCTGGAGGTGAACCTGACCGAAGACCAGGCCGACCGCCTGACCCACGCCACGGCCATCCTGACCCAGAAGCTGGGCGAGCGGGCCGTGAAGGCAATGGAAGCGCTTTCTGCGATGGACGAGGCCCAGCTGAATACCCTGCTCGGTTTCCTCAAGCTCTAACCCCACTATGGACCTGACCCCAGCCCAAAGCCTGAACCTGACCACGGCAGCCCTGGCCGAGCGCATTCTGCGGCCTGGGATGCTGCTCTACACCCGTACCGATGCGGTGGTGGCGCAGGTGTGGGAAGGCCCCAACCAGAGCGACGCCCGCACTACCGTCCCGGAGAAGGGGCGGTACCTGGGCACGTTCAAAGGGCTGGTGCGCAACAGCGCCGGGCAGGCGTTTCTGGCGCAGCTGAACTACACCAAGCCGCGCTACGTGCCCCTGACGCAGGTGGCAGTGCAGCGATCGGCGGCGCTGGCCGTGCTGCCCGAAAGCGAGGCCGCCAACCTGAAAGCCATGCTGGAGGCCGTGGAGATGGACCAGCTGAATTACCAGCAGCTGAACCTGAACCGCTACCTGGTGCAGCAGCTTCAGGCGCAGGGCGTGCCCGCGAGCCGGTACAGTACCGTGAGCCAGCGGACGGAATCGCTGGCCAGCCGGTACAACGCCCGCCAGCAGTCCATGGCCAACAGCGGCATCTTCGACAACCTTTCCCGCATTACCTCCGGGCTGTGGGAGGAGTTCAAGAAGCTCATCGGTATCAGTGGTGCCCGTGTGGGGTTTCTGCCCCTGCTGGCGCCGCTGGGCTGGGCCGGTACGCTGGCCGTGGGCGCCCTCACTGCCGCCGGGGTGGTGTACCTGGGCTCGGTGCTCTGGCGCTCGCTCTTCGGCGAAGCCAAGGCCGACAACGTGCAGCTGATGGACGACTACACCTTCCTGTATAACCAGCTGCCGCAGGAGGCCAAGGGCCGCTTCCGGCAGTTTGTGCAGGCGGCCACCGAACAGGCTTCCAAGAGCCAGGGCGGCCTGCTGAGCGGCGTCGGCGATGCGCTGGGCATGCTGGTGCTGGTAGGCGGCGGCATCTTCATTCTCCCCAAACTCCTGAAATGACATGGCAGATTACCGCATACTCGTTCCGCTGGTGCTGAAACACGAAGGCGGCAAGAGCGGCAACGTCCGCGACCTGGCCCTGCGCGACCCGGACACCAAAGCCTTCTTCGACCGGTACGGCTACCACACCAACCGGGGCGTTACCTGGAAGACGTTTGTGGGGCTGGCGGCGCGGGTGGGCTATGAGGCTACGGAACCGCTGTTTTCGGCCATGCCCCTCACCACCTGGACGGCCATCTTCAAGATGGGCTTCTGGGATTCGGTGCTGGGCGACCGCATCCTGCACCAGGGCGTAGCCAACCAGCTGGCAGACTTCGCATGGGGTAGCGGGCCGGGCAATGCCGTGAGCGTGCTCCAGCGTGTGCTGAACCAGCAGTTTGGCCAGACGCTGGCCGTGGACGGTGCAATGGGGCCGCAGACGCTGGCGGCAGTGAACCGCGTGAACGGGGAGGCGCTGGCAACGGCGCTCTACCAGGCGCGGCTCCGCTTCCTGCAGAACGTGAGCGGCGCCTCGGACTTCATCCGGGGCTGGACGCGCCGGGTGGAGGAGGTGTTTGCGCTGGCAAAAAAAAAGGGGACTGGCTCGCCCTCGGCCTCCTCGTCGCGGGGCTCTGGTACCTCTCCGAAAGGAGGGGCACGTGAATAAGATCCGCGTGCAGACGACCGTGCGCCGCGTCTATGGCGAGGCCAGCACGATTCAGGACTACGGCAGCGCCGTGTCGCTGAACCTGTACAACGCCGGGACGGTAACCGCCATGTTCGACGGTGGCCTGCCCATTCCGCCGGGCGACAGCCTGACAATCGATGCACCGCAGTTTCAGCAGGGCATTGGCCAGCTGGTGGGCACGTTCGGGGTGAAGAGCATAGACTCCTCGCCGCTGAATCTGGTGATTACCTATCAACGGGTGGAGGGCGCATGAGTATCCGCATCCCCAGGCCGGGCGTTTCGTCGGTGCGCGTAGGTGGCAGCCTGCTGCGCGGCGACGTGGACCTGACGGCCATTCTGGACGGCAAGGCGCCGCTGGACTTCTCGACCGGCGACCCGCGTATCGCCCCGGAGCTGCTGCCATATCGGTCCATCGTGGCCGACCTGCCGCTGAACCCGGCGCTGCTGCCTGCGAGTGTCTGTAAGGGCCTCTACTACGCGGTGGAGAACCAGATGACGATTGTGGAGCCGGTGGCCGGGCAGAAGATGGTGGCAGAGTGGTTCGACCAGTCGGCCAACCAGAAGGTGCTGCGCCAGCTGGACCCCACGAAGCGTTTCCGGCTCATTCCGACCGACCAGGACGTCAGCCCGTTTTACTCCAGCTATGTCCGCACCGGGGTTGCCCAAACGAACTGGATGCAGACGCAGCTGGAAGACGGCACGCCCGACCCGGTGACGGGCCTGACGGGCAGCATGGCCTTCTTCTTCGGGGTGAACAATTTCCTTTCGGGCACCTCCGGGCAGCAGCAGGGGCTGGCCACCTTTGAGGACTTCGTTACGGACGTAGGCAGCTCCAACACGGGTAGCCCTTACGGCCTACTGCTGCTCAACAGCGGCGGCGGGACAAACGCCATTTCTATCCGCTACTACGGCGGCAGTCACGCCACCAACGCCCACAACATCTATAACAACGGCAACGCGCTGAGCTTTGCTGGATACGCGGGAATGCTGACCAAGCAGGGCGAGAATGCCTTTCTGCAGCCCCCGTACATGATTGGCCGAAACCGGCTCTGGCCGATGGGTGGCACGCTGGCCACCAGTACCGGCGGCGGTGGGCTTGTGCCCCCCGGCGAGGCCAAGCTGCCGCCAGATCCTTACGCCACCTTCGACCGGCCTTTCTCGCTGGGGCGCTGCCGCCTGACCAACACCCTGAACAACCACGCGAACGTGAACCTGGTGTACATGTGCGTGCTGAACCTGGGAGTGGACGTGAGCCCCTGGTGCGGCGGGCTGAACGACCCGTCGATCCTCTGCGACCGTGTGAACCGCTACCTGCTGGAGAACACCGCCACCTTCGGCCAGTACTTCAAACCCTACTGACGTATGTACCGCCTTTGCCAGACGCTGGAAGAATACGATGCGCTGAACGCCGTCTTCACCCAGATTCACCAGCAGGTTGAACCCAGCTGCACCCGGTGGTCCGGTGCGCCGATGCGCGACTACGAGGGCCGCCTGTACATTCTGGTGCATCCGGCGGCGCCTGCCGAGCCGGGTGATCTGGAGCGCCTGCCCGAAGCGCCCCTGCCCATCCGCCACTTTGTGCCGCTGGAGGGCAACACCCTGCTGGAGCCCTATCCAATGGAAGCAGCGCAGCCCCCGATGGGCTTTGAGGAATACTTCTGGGGCGATAACCTGCGCAACATCAAACTGATGGCGCAGGGGCAGGGCATAGACGTGAGCCGGATTGACGCCTACAGCCAACGCACCGGCTACAGTACACCGCCCAAGGTGGTGCTGGGCTACCTGGTGGCGCTGACACCCGTGCCACCCGCCCCGAACGCAAAGAAGCCCCTGACCATCGAGCCGGTGTACACCTACGAGCAGCGCCTGCGGCTGGAGGCTTCGCTGCACGGCACCGAAGGCGGCGCCTTTGTGCGGCCCGACCGCCTGCCCGCCCTGAAAGCTGCCCTGGACCAGGGCGGCTACGACACAATGCCTTTCACTCCCTATCTCTCGAAATCATGACCAAAGACCTGACCCTCCGTGTGGCCGCCTGGTGCATTGTGGCGCTGCTGGCCACCGTCGCGTGGTTCCTCAAGGACTTCTACGCGCAGACGCGCCTGCTGGCCGATGAGGTGAAGATGATTCGCCTGGAGGCCGCCAGTTCGGGCACCGAGCTGCGCACGATCCTGAAGGAGCACGAGCGCCGCATCTCTACCCTCGAAGCCCTGACCGTACCTCAACCCTCTGTCAGACGATGAAGCGACTGAAAACTACACTGAAACGGCTCTATGCGCGTGCCTTGGAAAATCCGGCCACGACGCTGGCCGGGGCGGTGGTGTTCGGCATTGCCGTGTACCAGGCGCTGACCCACCAGCTCACTGCCATGCAGGTGCTGGAGGTGGCCGCCGGGCTGGGACTCATCGCAAGCGCTGACGCCCGATGATACGCTGGCTGCTGCTGACGGTAGGGGTGCTGGTGCTGCTGAGCGTGTGCTGGTGCAGCGTGCAGCCCCCAGTTACCGGCCCGGTGGTGCGGCCCGACACGCTGCGCCCGCCGGTGTATGTGCCGCCTGCGCCGATCGTTCAGGAGGAAACGCCCCGCGTGGTCGTTGTCCCCCGAAAGAAAGAGCCCGCGAAACGGAAGCAGCTGGAGCAGGCGCCCCGGCTGCTGCACCACGTGACGCTGGACCCCGTGCGCGGGGTGGAGATTGCAACGCTTGACACGGCTGGCCAGTGGACGGTGAGCCGGTATCCGCTTCCCGAAGACTTTGCCCAGGTGCGCATAGACAGCGCCGGGCGGGTGGAGGTGAAGCGCCTGAAGTGGTTTGGACGGCTGCGGCGCACACTAGGCAAGAGCGCAAAGCCAATCCTGATCGGTGCCGCAGTGGGCGGCGCCGGTGCCCTTCTGTTGAAACGATAACTATGCGCATCGAGCAGCACGCACCCCTGCGGGAGGTGCGTTTCTTTCCTGCCTCCCAGCCAAGCCGGGAGGACATCCTCCAGCTATCTGAGCGGGGATTCGTATGGGACCGCCGAGGGCGGTTTTTCTTTGCTGACGACACAGCGGCCAACCGCCGGAGGTTGCAGCAGCTGGTGGCCCGGATGCAGGCCAGTGGCTCGGCGCTGACCACGCCCGGGGCGCGCCCGGCTCCAGCTCCCCGGCCCCGGGCGCAGCACTGCCCGCCCGCGCCGGAGTGTTTTGCCAGCTGGTTGCCGGTGGCTGAGATTCAGGCCGACCCGGAGCGCTTCCAGGGCAGGGAGGCCCACTTCTCCGAAGAAAGTGTGCAGCGCATTCTGGCCGACTTTGATCCGCGCAGACTGGACCCCATTACCGTGTGGCAGGAGCCGGAAACCGGGCAGTATTACGTGCTCTCTGGCCACTCGCGTCTGGAGGCGATGAGGCGCCTGCGCAGGCCCACGATTCCGGCCAAGGTGTTTGAGGGCACAGAGGCCGAGGCGGTGGCTTTCTCAAAGGGCTACGCCAATCGGCTGGCCACGGCGGAGACGCTGGCCGAAGACGTGCGCACCTATGCCCTGCTGCGCGACGGCGATCCGGGCCGGGCGGTGCCACCCATGGAAAAGAAGGGGCTGCGCCAGGTGTTCGGCAACCGGCTGGAGAAGCTGGAGCTGCTGAGCCACCTGAACCCGCGCGGCAAGTTTCTGGACCTGATGCGCCAGCCCGCCGACGTGCAGAAGCAGTTTCCGTATCTCGAGACAAAGGCCACCTGGGTAGGGGAGCTGCGCCGCCGCTATCCCGACCGGCTGACCAACGCCCACGAGGACGAGATATTCCAGTATCTGCTGACCACGCCCCGCACCCTGCAGCTGACCAAGGACGACTTCTTTGCCCTGGTGCAGAAGAAGGTGGACAACCTGCTCTTTGACCGCGACCGCCCCCTGGCCCTGAACGTGCAGACCACCGAAACCGAAAGCCGGGCCGACACCGGGCCGAGCCAACGCAGGATCTACGAGATAGACCGCGAACTGCAACAACTGGGCGACCGCCTCCGGGGCGCCCGCACGAAGGCCGAGAAAGACCAGCTGAGCCGGGAAATACTGGAGCTGCGCGAAGAGCGCGAACGCCTCCAGCGGGGCATTGCCACGGCGCTGAAGAGTCAGGCGGCGCTGTTTGGGCGTTAGATTTTGGACTTTACGGATGGCAATGTAACTTGACCAAAGATATTATGAAAGCCTCTCCCGATTCACGCCCCGATGTGCCTATGCAGGAAGGGCAAGCAGAAAGCAAACAACGCTTCCGGCTCACGCCTCGCACAATTCTTGTGTTCGTTGCGGTGATTCTGCTGGTGAAGAATTGGGCTGATATGAAGCAGGGCTTTATGGACGGCCTACTTCAGTCTTGGCAGTGAGGTTTACCGCCTAACGAAATGAGCGGCGCTGTTTGGGCCGCGCACCCGTTACTGAAACTCGATGGGAACCCTGGTGGCAGTGACGCCCCGGCGGAACTGGCCGAAGAGGCCGTGCCGTTCCACCGTGCGGCTCCAGTGGCCACCGGCGCGCCGGGCGATTGCCTGCAAGGAAAGCAGCGGCGTATGGCGATACCGCGCGACGACCTCCTCCAGTATGCGGAGCTCTCCGGGCGTGAAGGGATCGGTGTCGAAGGGCACCTTGGATATGAGGAGGTGGGATTGATGGCCCGGATAGAACTCAGGCCTCCAGAACATCACGAAGTTGTAGAGATAGTGACTGTAGGGCCAGTGATGCGTGAACAGGTGCAGGCGTGGCGCGACCGGCCCCTGCGGCCAGGCGTGGTACTTCAGCGGTGAGATGCGGGCACCCGTGCGGGCCATACTCTCGACGTCCACCAGGTAGAGCAGCGTCATAGTGGACAGCAGGAAGGAATAGTCCTGGCCGGGCTGCTCGGCGGTGTACACCACCAGATTGCCGAGGCGCTCCTGCTCGTCCCCGGGCGGTAGCTTCAGTTCGTCGTCCAACATGGTTGGAGCGAAGATAGGGGCTATTCGTCACGCGGCTCTTCTTGTGCCATTTTCTTGAATATGTTCTCGTAATGATAGCGTAAATACTCTTTCTGGAAAAAATTCGGTTCGAGTGACTGAGGCTTTCTGCCATTAAGTGGGTTATCGCTATCAATATGTACGATAGTATAGTTTGATATATCTATGGCGATGGACCCAAAGTCAAATTCAGCATGATGGTTAGGACATAGAACAAGTAGATTCTGTTCAATATCTGGTCCATTATGGGGGCTCCCGAGTGGTTTTATGTGATGCGCTTCCGAGTATTTAGTTCCGTCGTATTTTATAATTGTTTTCCTGCATATTTGGCAGGAATGATTCATTTTGTTTTTAACCTCCGTACTTAGCTTTGTATCGCGAATAATTCTGTTAACAATAACCGCTGATCTGTCAGGAGATAGTTGATTATCTACAATCAACACCTCTTCTTCCTGTTTGTCTTTGAGTTTAGGATGCTGTTCGCCAGTACTGCTATTTGAATAATTGTAAAGCAATGAATATACTTTTTTGCTACACGCTGATAGATAGGACTGCTTAACACGTAATTCGCGGGACGAGTATTGTATGTAGAACTCTTGTTCTCTATTCGGGCTATTTAGTATTATGACTAATTCATTTAAGTTTGAAGTAAAGAAATCCGAAGCTTTTATAGGTTCGATAAATTTTGTATAATCAACAAGATCAATATATTGAAATACTCTAGCATATGCCCATTCTCTTTTATCGGGAGGTCCAATAAGGTCTCTTTTTAAATTGGTATTGGCGAACGAGAACCCTGTAAAATATTTTTGATCATCACCTAATGTGATTAGATGAAGTATAATATCGCCAGGATTAACACTTTCCATTATTTTCCATACTGCTCTGCCGTCTTTTGCAACAGTTGGGCTCCATATTCTTTGGCCTAGATCCCATCCTGGACCCCCATGGTTCACATGAGAAATTTCAACATAGACTTTCTGGTTAGAGGCTAGAGTAGGTAGCATGCGTCTGTATTTGTCTGAAAAATACAGATTGTCTGCTTATCTGGCTTATCCCACCTCAAAAGTCAAGAACTCCTCGGCAATGATCTGGCGCTGGCGGTTGAGGTAGCGCATGGTGATCTTGGGGTCGGTGTGGCGCATCTGCTTCTGCAGGGCCGTGAGTGAGATGCCCGCTTGGTCGGCGTTGCTGGCGCCGGTGTCTTTCCAGCTGTAGAGGCTGTAGCCCTCCTGTTTCAAGCCGGTGGCTTTGAGGGCCACGCTGTGGCGGTAATTGGCCACGTTGATGCCCATCTTGCCCTTGCCCGGTTCCAGCGCAGCAGAGGGGGCAGGGCGGCCATTGCGGATGGACGGCATGCCCGTGCCTACACCGCCAAACAGGTACCACGTGGGCGGATAGGTGCTCAGGCGCGCGGCGCTCAGCAGCTCGTAGGCTTTAGGCGGAATGGCTACGAACTCTTCCCGGCGGCTCTTGGCCACGCTGGCCTTGATGCGGATCATGCGGCGCTCCAGGAGGATGTCCTCGATCATGAGGCTGCGGAGCTCTATGGGGCGGATGAAGCAGTCGTGCTCCAGCGTGATGTAGAGGAGTAGGGCGGGGTCGTGCAGGCGCATCCAGTTGCGCAGGGCCTGCTGGTGCTCGGGCGTGAAGGGGCGGCGGATCTTGAGGTCCTCGGGCAGCTTGCCGATTTTGGCGAAGGGGTTGCCCGGCGGCTCGTCCAGCCGGTCGTAATGCTGGGTGAAGAGCGTGCGCAGCCCGGCCACCACGTTGTTGATGGAACGGCCTGTGCGCGACTGCTGGAGCCAGTCGGAGAACTGGCGGGCGAGCCCGGCGGTGAAGTCCGTCTGGCCGATGTCGTGCAGCTGGCGCTCTTTCAGAAAGTCCTCCAGACGGTTGAGGAAGTTCTGGTAGCTGCGCCAGGTCTTCTCCCGGAAGGGTGGGCGCTTGTAGGCGTCCACGCGCTCCTGGAGGGCAGTGAGCAGCGTCTGCTTGGGGGCAGGCGGTGCCAGCTCGGCAAACGGATTCAGTGCGCCGTCAGCGAGCAGCTGATTCAGGTGCGCAGCGATACCGTTGCCGATTCTACGGCGTTCTTTTGCGCTTTGTGTGTGGTTGATTCCCTTTTCAACCCGGAAGGGTATATCCTTTCCGGTAAGGGGGTGTTCGACATAATACTGAACGAACCAGCGGCGGCTTAAATCACCGCCGCAGTCGTAGAGCTTGGCAGGCTTGTATCGTAACATTTTCTCCGGCTGGAACGATTGGTTTCCGACTCAATCAATCCGGTGCGCCGTTGTGAGAATTTTGAGACGACCTAGCTAAATGCCCTTAATGTCAACGTGGAGGGGTTTTTCCTCCGGTAGTTGCGGGAGTAGGACTCGAACCTACGACCTTCGGGTTATGAGCCCGACGAGCTACCACTGCTCCATCCCGCGATTTGAGGACACAAAGATACGGCCTTTTTTGCAACTTGCAAGCCTGAACTGCACTTTTCTTGGAAAATACACCCCATACCTCCGGCTTTGTGTCGCTCGTGGGCAAGCCCAACGCGGGTAAGTCTACGCTGCTCAATGCGTTACTGGGCCAGAAGCTGAGTATCGTCACACACAAAGCCCAGACCACCCGCCATCGGATTCTCGGTATTCTGAACGAGCCGCACTACCAACTGGTGTTTCAGGACACGCCGGGCGTGATTGCGCCACGCTATAAACTCCAGGAAAAAATGATGGGCGCCGTGGAAAGTGCGATGTCGGATGCCGAGGTGATTGTACTGGTGGTGAACCCCGGCGACAAACCCACTGACAGCGGTGACGCTGAACTAGTGGAGCGCCTGCGCAAGTATCAGGCACCGGTGGTGCTGGCCGTGAACAAGAGCGACCTCTCGGACCCTGACCGCATCGTGGCGACGCGCGACCTGTGGCGCGAGGCCGTGCCGACGGTAAAAGCGGCCGTGCCGGTGTCGGCGCTGCACAAATTCAACACCGAGGCGCTGATACAGGAGATTGTGGCGCTGCTGCCCGAAGGCCCGCCCTATTTCGACAAAGACCAGCTGACCGACCGCCCCGAACGCTTCTTCGTGGCAGAAATCATTCGCGAGAAAATCTTCCTCAACTACTCGGAGGAAATCCCGTATTCGACGGAGGTGACCATCCTGCTGTTTGAAGAGCGCGAGAACGTTACCTATATAGATGCCGAGATACATGTGGAGCGGCAGAGCCAGAAGGGCATACTGATAGGCAAGGGTGCGGTGGCACTGAAGAAGATCGGGACACAGGCGCGGCGCGACATCGAGGTGTTTCTGGACCGGCGGGTATTCCTGAACCTGTATGTGCGGGTGGCTGAGAACTGGAAGAACACCGAAGGGCGCCTGCGGCAGTTTGGCTACGAATAGTGCAGGCTGACCCTGTACCTGGCGTCACAGCGGAACACTTTGCGGGCGAATGGTGTAGGTTTGTGCTATGAAGCAACAGGTATGGTTTGTCACTGGCTGCAGCACGGGCATAGGCCGTGTGCTGGCCGAAGAAGTGCTGCAAGCAGGCCACAAGCTGGTGGCTACAGCGCGTAAGCCCGAGCAACTGGACGACCTGAAGCCGCTTGCCCAGCCCGGGCAACTGCTGATACAGCGGCTGGACGTGCGCGACGATGTGCAGATAACCACCGCCGTAGAGGCCGCCAAGAACGCCTTTGGGCGTATAGACGTGCTGATGAACAACGCTGGCTATGGCCTGGAAGGCACGGTGGAGGAAACGTCGATGGCACTGGTGCGCGACCAGATGGAGACCAACTTCTTTGGTCTGGTAGCGATGACGAGAGCTGTGCTGCCACTGATGCGGGCGCAGCAGTATGGCTACATCTTCAACGTGGCAAGCATTGCGGGCCTGCGTGGCATGGCGGGGCTGCCCATTTACAGCGCCAGCAAGTTTGCGGTAGTGGGCTTCAGCGAGAGCCTGGCGCAGGAAGTGAAGCACCTGGGCATACGGGTGAGCGTGGTGGAGCCGGGGCCGTACCGTACCGACTGGGCGGGCCGCTCGATTGTGCGGGGCGAAGGAGTGCATGCCACCGACAGCGCGTATCTGGACGTGAACAAACGCACCGACACCTACCTGAACTCGGTGACGGGCAAACAGCCCGGCAACCCACGGCAGATAGCCCGCGTGCTGCTCTCGGCCAGCCAGCACGACAAGCCGCCGGTGCACCTGCTCTTTGGTGACGAAGCCATCAAGGCGTGGCAGACCGAGCTGGAGCGTGTGGCCGACCCCAACTTCATGCGCTATCTGCCCCACGGAACCGAATCGCTCTGAGACCAACGATGAACAATCCCAACCGAATTGTGTGGAAGGCCGTCCTGGTATGGGGCGTGCTGATTGGCATTTTGCGCACGCTGATGTTCCAGGTGAACTATCAGGTGTACGCCGGGCAGGATAATGTAGCCAACGTAGTGATCTGGGGGCTGACGCAGCTGGGTACTGGCGCGCTGGTGCTGGGCCTGATACTGGCGGTGCGCAAGCAGGTGCGGCCGATGTCGATGTACGCGGCGTTGATTCATACGCTAATTGCAGGCTTCATTGCCGGGCTGACTGCTGTGCCGCACGAGGTGTGGTTCAACAAGTACGCCCATCCGACGTATGCACTGGAGCAGGCCGAATTCCAGCTTTCTGAATGGCAGAAGCAGAAGGGAAACCCCAACCTGACGGAGGAAAACTGGAAGAAGACCGACGAAGGGTTCCGGCAGATGCGCGACGTCATCAAGAATACACCCAACGACGTTGGCACCATTGCCATGAAAACAGTGAGCAGTACACTGCTGGCAGTGTCGCTGTTCGGGCTGCTGTTGGGTTTTCTGTTTCGGACGTCAGCGGCGGTGGAAGTGGCTCCGGCGGCAACCACAAAAGAGGAAGAAACGCCCAGCGCCTGACCTGGGATACCCAGAAACAGAAAACGGAGCAGCGGTCAACTGCTCCGTTTTTCATTGCAACACACAAAAGAAAAGCGGTAGGCGCTGAGTGGGCGCTCAGGCGGTGGTGGGGCGGAAGAGCCAGTCGAGGTAGTGGGTGCGGGTGTCGACGGTGGCGTCCATTGCCTGCATGAGGGTGAAGAGGCCGAAGAAGGTGCGGTTGACGAAGAGAAACTCCTTGCTGCCGCGCACTTCTTTGAGGTCTTTGATCTCGAAGCCGAGGTCGCTGATGGCCTTGAAGTAGTCTGGGTTGTTGAAGTAGAAGCGGCCTTCGCGCAGGGGTGCGGTGAGCAGGCCCACGAGCCGTGAGAAGATGCTGGCCACCTGCTCGATTTTGGCAGGCGAGTCGTCGGGGCGAATAATATCGAGCTTGCGGAGCGCGGCGAGCAGGCGGTTGCTGTCCGATAGAATGGTGGGGTCAGCGAGGCAGAAGTAATCGCGGTACAGGGCATCGGACATCTGCTTGGTGCAGCCGAAGTCGAGCACGCCGACGGTGCCATCGGGGCGGAAGAGGAAGTTGCCGGGATGGGGGTCGGCCTGTACGCGCTTCATCTCGTGCACCTGAAAGGCATAAAGGTCCCAAAGGTTCTGGGCGGCTTTCTGCACAATGTCGGTGGGCACGGCGGCAAGGAAGTCCTTGAGGTGCATGCCCTCGAGCCAGGTCATGGTGAGGACACGGTCGGAGGAATACTGCGGCAGATACTGGGGGAAGACCACGCCGGGAATATGGCCGCAGAGCTGGGCAAATTCCATGGACACGCGGAGCTCGTGGGCGTAATCGGCTTCTTCGAGCAGCCGGGCTTCCACCTCCTCAAAGTAGGGCTCGATTTCGGCGGTGGTGGTGTTGACAAAGCGGGGCACCACGGCCTTGACGATGCGGAGGTCGCTCTGAATGCTGTCGGCCACGCCCGGATACTGGATTTTGACGGCCAGCTGCTGCCCGTCTTTCCACGCCATGTGCACCTGGCCCATCGAGGCGGCCTTCACGGCCTGGGGCTCGAAGCGGTCGAACAGCTGTTCGGGCGACTGACCCAGCGACTTGCTGAACACCTGCATGGCCAGTGGCGCCGACATGGGCGGCACCTGATACTGGGCCTTTGCCAGCACGTTGGTGAAGGTGGGCGAGAGGTTCACCTGGTCCATACTCATCATCTGGGCCACCTTGAGGGCAGTGCCCCGCAGCTCGGTCATGCCTTCGAGGAGGTCTTCGGCGTTGGCCTGGTCCAGGCTTTCGCGGCTGGGGTTTTGGAGCAGGGCCTTCTGGCCGTAATACTTCAGGTAGTTGCCGCCCATCTTGGCACCAGTCTTCAGAAACTTGCTGGCGCGTTCGATTTTGCTGGTAGGGAGCTTTTCCTGGGGAGAGTTTTCAGACATGGTGTGAGCGTGAGTATGGCAGTTGTCGGGGCGATGTCTGAATAACGCCAGAATGGGCACAACAGTGCCGGATTGAGGCAGCAAAAACGACGGTTGAAGGCCGAAAAAGAACGGTATTTCGGCGCTATTTCCGTTCTACCTTTGTTGTCCTGTTCTAACCTTAACCTAAAGAACTTACCTGCATGGCCAAGCCTGTAGCACTTCCCGATATGTCTGCCATTACGCGCGATCCGTTCCCGGCCTCGCGCAAGGTGTATGTCCCTTCCGAGCGCTTCCCGGACGTACAGGTAGCGATGCGGGAAATCAGCCTGAAGGACAACCCGCCGATTACGGTATACGACACGTCGGGGCCCTACACTGACCCTTCTGTACAGATTGATATCACGCAGGGGATTTCGCCAGTGCGGCAGGGCTGGATAGAAGGGCGTGGCGACGTTGAGCGCCTGAACGCCCCCAGCAGCGCCTATGCCCGCGAGCGTCTGGCCGAGACCGAGCTGGATGTCATCCGATTCCCGAATCTTTCGCGCCGTGACTTTCCGCTGCGTGCGAAGGCTGGCCAGAACGTGACGCAGATGCACTATGCCCGCAAAGGCATCATCACGCCGGAGATGGAGTACATCGCCATTCGTGAAAACCAGCGTTTGCAGGCTGCCCGCGAACAGGCGGCCAAACAGCACCCCGGCCACAGCTGGGGCGCCCGTACCCCCAAGTTTGAAATCACGCCCGAGTTCATCCGGGAAGAAGTAGCGAGCGGCCGCGCCATCATTCCGGCCAACATCAACCACCCGGAGAGCGAGCCGATGATCATTGGCCGCAACTTTCTGGTGAAGATCAACGCCAACATCGGCAACTCGGCCGTGTCGTCAAGTATTGCTGAAGAAGTGGAGAAGGCGGTGTGGGCCTGCCGTTGGGGCGCCGACACCATCATGGACCTGTCTACTGGCAAGAACATCCACGAGACACGCGAATGGATTCTGCGCAACAGCCCGGTGCCCATCGGTACGGTGCCCATCTATCAGGCGCTGGAGAAAGTGGGCGGCAAGGCCGAAGACCTGACCTGGGAGCTCTTCCGCGATACGCTGATTGAGCAGGCCGAGCAGGGCGTAGACTACTTCACCATCCACGCCGGAGTGCGCCTGCGCTACATTCCGTGGACGGCCAAGCGCGTGACCGGCATCGTGAGCCGGGGTGGCAGCATCATGGCCAAGTGGTGTCTGGCCCACCACCAGGAAAACTTCCTGTATACGCACTTTGAGGAGATCTGCGAAATCATGAAGGCGTACGACGTGGCCTTTTCGCTGGGCGATGGTCTGCGGCCGGGCTCGATAGCCGATGCCAACGACGCTGCACAGTTCGGCGAGCTGGAAACGCTGGGCGAACTGACGCAGATAGCCTGGAAGCACGACGTGCAGGTGATGATTGAGGGCCCGGGCCACGTGCCGATGCACATGATTCAGGAGAACATGGAAAAGCAGCTGAAGCACTGTGGCGAAGCGCCTTTCTATACCCTGGGGCCGTTGACAACGGACATTGCGCCGGGTTACGACCACATTACCTCGGCCATTGGCGCTGCCATGATCGGCTGGTTTGGCACCGCCATGCTGTGCTATGTGACGCCAAAGGAGCACCTGGGCCTGCCGAACAAGAAGGATGTAAAGGACGGCGTGATTACCTATAAGATCGCCGCCCACGCCGCCGACCTGGCGAAGGGGCATCCTGGTGCACAACTGCGCGACGATGCCCTGTCGAAGGCGCGGTTTGAATTCCGCTGGGAAGACCAGTTCAACCTGGCGCTGGACCCTGATACGGCCCGTGAATTCCACGACGAGACGCTGCCCAGCGAGAACGCCAAAGTGGCGCACTTCTGTTCGATGTGTGGCCCGAAATTCTGCTCGATGGAGATTACGCAGCAGATTCGCGACTATGCCGCCAGCCAGGAGGCCGAGCAGGGCATGCGTGAGAAATCGGAAGAGTTTCTGAAAGCTGGTGGCGAGGTATACGTCAAGCAGTAATCAGATAAAGGTATATAATGAAAAAGGCCCCGATATCGGGGCCTTTTTCGGTTGTAATAGAGAGGATCGGTCGTTTACAGACGGGCTCTCGAGGTGGATTCTCAGTAGTCGTCGGTGCCGTAGATGTCTTTCTCGATTTCGTCGGCTACTTCCGAGGCGAGGTCGATCATGGCATTGAGGGTAGCGGCATCGGCGTTGGCTGAGATCTTTACAGAGAAGCAGATCATGTATTTGCCGCTGGACTCGCTGTAGTTGATTTCCCATGCACCAATCTTGCGGCGGCTGTTGTCGGTGAGCAGTTGCTGCATGATTTCCTGCGAGGGGCGCTTGGTGTCATTGTAGATAGGGCAGTAAACCTCGCGGATTTCGAGGCCGGAGTACTTGTAGGTAACCGAGCGGACGAATACGAGCTGGGTACGGCCGCCCTCTACGTTGAACGTGCACTTGAAGTCGCCGTTCGAGAGGTTGGTGTACTTGTAGCCTTTTTCAGTCATGAAGCGGACAACACGCTGGTCTATGTTGTCGTCGCCCATCTGTGCGAAAGCTACAGCGGGGAGTACGAGGAAGGCCAGTGCGAGAATCCGGCCGAGGAGGGTGGCACGAAGCATAGCTGTTTAAGGATTAGCTGTTAGTTGACCTCAAGATGGCAGCTTTTCTTTTACGGCTTCACATTCCTTTACACAATGTTTCTTAAGTGGTGGATTTTACCGCATTTGGGTGCTGGAATCTGTTCATCTTCGCAGCCTGAATTTTTGCCATGTATCATTATTTGCTGTTGCTGCTGAGTGCCGTGTTGTTGCTGGAAAGCTGTGCGCAAAAGGCTGCTGATCAGCCCCCTGCTACGTTTCCGCTCTATTCAGGGGCACCCATCAAGGACAGGTACGAACTGCCACCCTGCGACAGCGAGGGGTGTGCCGTACGGGTGCAGATGGCTTACCCCCAGTTGGATACCACGCAGGCAGGGCTGGCAGTCGCCAACCATTGGCTGAAGGAGCGGTTATTTCATGTGTATGACGACGAAGTGAAGGCCCAGACGGTTCGGGAGGTCTTCGAATTCATGCGGGCGGAATATACCAGCGCGGTCAAGGCCAATGCGGAGCTGATGGGGCACTGGTACATAGAGCGCGACGCCAAGGTATTGTGGGTAACCGACTCGCTGATTTCGCTGTACTTCCACGACGACTCCTATGCTGGTGGGGCGCACCCTAATACGACCGTGCAACTGGCAAGTTTCTGGCGGACGACTGGCCGTCAGCTGACGCTGAAGGAACTGGTGAAGCCGGGGCAGGAACAGGTGCTGGCACGGGTAGCAGAGGCTGCATTTCGTGACGAACGTGAGATTCCTGCCGACAGCTCGCTGGTGGAGCAGGGGTTCATCTTTTTTGAAGAGAACGGCTTCTTTGTGTCGGAGAAAGTAGCGCTGACGGAACAGGGCCTGTTGGTGCGCTACAATGCCTACGATGCAGGTTCCTATGCCATGGGGCCTACCGAATTCACGCTGTCATACGATGTGCTGAAGGGCATCCTGAAGCCAGAGTACCTGCCTATGGGCAAACGCTAAGGCTTGGGAATGCCGTTTACGGCAATAGCAGCGCTTTGGAGGCAGAGAGGAATACCGCCGCCGGGATGCACACTTCCGCCAGCAAAGTAAAGGCCCTTTAGACGGCCGGAGTGGTTGGAGTGGCGCAGGAAGGCCGCGAAGCGCGAGTTGCTGGCGTTGCCATAGAGTGAGCCGCCGAGGCTGCTGGTGCGCTGCTGAATCAGGCGCGGTTCTAGCAGGCTTTCACATTCGATTAGAGGCGCGATGTCGGTGCCGAGACGAGCGGACAGCTGTTGCAGAATGGTCTGGCGGGCGGTTGCAATAAGTGCAGGCCAGTCCTGACCGGTGTCAGGCGGGGTGTTGATCATGACGAACCAGTTTTCGCAGCCCTCTGGGGCGTCGGCTGGTGCCATTTTGCTGGAGATATTGAGGTAGATGGTGGGCTCGGCGGGTACGGTGCGCCGGAGGAACATGTCGTCGAACTCGCGCTGGTAGTTGCTGGAGAAGAAGACGTTGTGGAGCCCCAGCTGCGGGAAAGCCTTGCGGATTCCCCAATAGAAAATAAGTCCGGAGGTGGATTTCTCCTGCGCCAGCAGGCGCTCGGGAGCAGGGAGGTCAGGCAGGAGGCGGCGGTAGGTAGGCGTGACGTCCATGTTGCTGACGACAACCTGTGCGAAGAGTGGACCGAAAGGGGTTTCGACCCCCGTCGTTTTGCCATTCCGGTGCAGAATGCGAGAAACGGGGGTATTGAACTGGATGTTGACTCCCAATTTTTCGGCCAGGCGCACCAATGCCAGCGTAATGGCGTGCATGCCACCATGTGGGAACCATGCACCAAAGCCAAATTCGACATGCGGGATCAGGGAAAGTGTGGCCGGGGCCCGGTAGGGGTCGCTGCCGTTGTAGGTGGCATAGCGATCGAACAGTTGGACGATTTTTGGGTGGCGCAGGCGGGCGGCATTGGCGCTGTGCAGCGAACGGGTGCCGTCTATACGCGGCAGGCGGAGGATGCTGAGCAGGGTGGGCCAGCGGAGGTAGGTGGCAAGCCGGTGCAGCGAACGGTCGAGAAATACGTGGTGCGTGATTTCATGAATCTCGCGGGCGCGGTGCAGGTGGTGCAGGACATCGGCGGCGGGCACATCAAAGAGACGGTTGCACTCCTGGGCAAAGGCTTCGGGACTGGCGGCGACATCAAGGCGGGTGTCGTCGGGCCAGAAATAGTGGAACATGGGGTCCAGCCGGTGGAGCTGGAGGTAGTCGCCGAGCGACTGGCCACAGTCTGCGAAGAGGCGCTCTAGGTATTGGGGCAGGGTGAAGAGCGAGGGGCCGGCGTCGAAGCGGTAGGTGCCGCCAGGCGCTTCCAGTACAAACTCTGAGAGCTTGCCGCCCGGATAGCTGTTGGCTTCGAGCAGGGTGGTGGCGTACCCTTTGTGTGCCAGACGACAGGCGGCGGCCAGGCCGGCCACTCCTGCTCCCACGACAATGGCAGAGGCTGGTGCAGACATGAGAGTTAAACGCAGTGCGGCAGCGAAAAGGTGCCCCTCAGAACAGGCGCATGTTTCCTTTGGGCATCAGGAAATAAAAGAGCAGAATGCCCAAGGCCATGACGGCAGGCGCCAGCCAACGGCCTTTGCCTTCAGGAATCCCATAGAAGACGATTGCGGCTGCCAGGGCAATGAACGCTGCGGCAAAAGGCTGGGAGAAAAGATTCCAGTTCTGGCGATCCTGAAGAAAATACAGGCCTGCATACAGGAACTGGCCGGCCAATGGGACAAGAAAATGCAACAGGTGCAGGCGCGGCCGGTCATTGAGGTAGGCCAGTACTACGGGAAGGTCTGCAGCGGTATGCATGATGCCGAAGCCCGCCAGCCAGCCTACGCAGGGGATACCGAAATAGGCTGCAAGCAGTATTAGAGTTCCCAGCAGGTCCTCCATGTCAGCTTATTTGATTGAAGTGCTGTCTTTGGCAACAAACAGCCAATATGACAGTCCCAGTGCAGCACAGGTTGCCAAGCCAGGGAGGAGGCCCTCTCCGCCAGGGAGGCTATAGGTTACACCCGAACAGAAGATCGCCGCAAATGAGACGATGAAAGGCTCGAGGAACATGTTCCAGCCGTTGCGCTCGCTGATGCGACAGAGGAGAGCGTAGGTGAGTTGTGCAGTTAGGGGCGCCAGGAGGTGATACCAGGAGAAGTGGGCCGTGGTTTCGGCAAAGCGGAACACGAGCGCATAGCCCAGACTCCATCCCAGAACGGGCAACAGCAGAAAGGCTGTTCCAATCAGTAGGTTTTCTCTGACAATGGACGGAATCATGTTACAATAAACGCAAAAACCCGGCCATTAGCCGGGCTTGCGAAGATATTAACCTTAAAGATTCTCAATAACGATAGGCATCGCCTTTGAAGGGGCCCTGAACGGGTACGCCAATGTAGTTGGCCTGGTCTTCGGTGAGGACCTCCAGTTCAACACCAATCTTGGCGAGGTGCAGACGGGCTACCTCCTCGTCGAGGTGTTTGGGCAGGGTGTAGACTTCGTTTTTGTAGCTCGTATGGTTGTTCCAGAGTTCCATCTGCGCGAGGGTCTGGTTGGTGAACGAGTTTGACATTACGAATGAGGGGTGGCCCATTGCGTTGCCAAGGTTCATCAGGCGGCCTTCTGACAGCAGGATGATTTCCTTGCCATCTACATTGTAGAGGTCTACCTGCGGCTTGATGTTGATGTGGGTGTGGCCATAGTTGGCTTTGAGCCAGGCTACGTCGATTTCGTTGTCGAAGTGGCCGATGTTGCCCACAATGGCCTTGTCCTTCATGAGTTTGAAGTGGCGGCCAATGATGATATCGCGGTTGCCAGTGGCAGTAACGATGATGTCAGCTTCGGGGATAGCCTTATCCATGGGCTTCACCTCGTAGCCGTCCATTGCGGCCTGGAGGGCGCAGATGGGGTCAATTTCCGTTACGATGACACGGGCGCCGGAGGCAGACAGGCTGGCAGCCGAGCCTTTTCCTACGTCGCCATAACCAGCAACAACGGCAACCTTGCCGGCTACCATAACGTCGGTGGCACGGCGGATGGCGTCGACACACGATTCGCGGCAGCCATATTTGTTGTCGAATTTCGACTTGGTAACGCTGTCGTTCACGTTGATGGCGGGCACGGGCAGTTTGCCAGCGCGCATGCGCTCATACAGGCGCATAACGCCAGTGGTGGTTTCTTCAGAGATGCCGCGGAGCTCTTTAACAATGTCGGCTTTGCCATCGAGGACGATGTTGGTGAGATCGCCACCATCGTCGAGGATCATATTCAGAGGCTTACGGTCGGGGCCGAAATAGAGTGTCTGCTCGATACACCAGTCGTACTCACCTTCGGTCATTCCTTTCCAGGCGTAGACAGGAATGCCAGCGGCAGCGATAGCAGCAGCAGCGTGATCCTGGGTAGAGAAGATGTTGCAGGACGACCACTGCACTTCGGCGCCAAGTTCTACGAGGGTTTCGATGAGGACGGCGGTCTGGATTGTCATGTGAAGACAGCCAGCGATACGGGCGCCAGCGAGGGGCTTGGACTTGCCGTACTTTTCGCGCAGTGCCATCAGGCCAGGCATTTCCGCTTCAGCGAGCCGGATTTCTTTGCGGCCCCATTCGGCCAGCGTAATGTCTTTAACCTTGTAGGTAGTGGCAGTGGTTTGGGTAGCAACCATCATAGTAAAGATTGAGCTATAGTAACGCGGAAAGGCAGGGTTATCGTTTCCGGCGATTCAACGTTGCGAAGTTAATATTTTCATTTTTAATTGAAAATAAAAAAGGAGGCCAGTTGAGGCCTCCCATACCTTTGAATGCCAGGCTGCTTACTGGGCAGCTTGTGTTGCGGCAGCCGCAGCAGTCTTGACATCGATATTCAGGTTCACCTCGTCGCGGATGAGGTCATCCTTCTTGCCTTCGTACGCAATGCCGAAGTCTTTGCGGTTGAGGTTGAAGTTTGCAGCTACGGCAATGTCGTTGCCATTGCGGGTAACGGTAGCAGGGATTTCAATCGCCTTGGTAACACCACGGAGTGTCAGGTTGCCTTTCACGAGGTGTGTAGCACCATTTGCACCGGGCTGTGCCTTTACCTCAGTGATAACGAACTTGGCTTCGGGGTGGTTCTGGGCATCGAGGAAGTCGGCGCTGAGGAGGTGGCCAGTGAGCTTCTGCTTCCACTCGCCCTGCAGGTCAGTTACGTTGAGGCTGGCTACGGAGAGGGTGAATTCACCGCCTACGAGTGCGCTGTCGTTCACAATGAATTTGCCATTGGTAACGGCAAAAGTACCTTCATGACGGCCGGTTACTTTAGTGCCGATCCACTTCACCTGGCTTTTGGCGGTGTCGATGGCGACTTCGGTACCAGCGACTGCGGGGGCAGCCTGGGCGTCAGATACCTGCGCTTGTGGCGCTTCAGGAGCCTTGGTGCAGGCTACGAGGGCGAAGAGGCCCGCGGAGAGAAGGAGAGAATTACGCATGTGTGAAAGATGGAAAAGATGGTGAAACAACAAACAAGATTCGTGCCGTAAGTGAAGGCTGACGGAATGGCAGAAGTGGGTTGAAATTACCAATTAATGGATGGGACTGGGTTTTTGTATCTTGAGGCCTTCAAAATTGATTACCGCACATCCTTACCCATATGTCTGTATTGAAGCTGCCCGTAGTTACGGTTGCTGACTTGTTTGAGAAGCACAAAGCTGCCATTGAAGCAGCGCTGAAGGCTTTCCACAGCCGCGAGTTCTATGCACAGTATCCGGAGATGCCATCGCCCAAAGTATATGGCGAGACGGCAGATGCGGAGGGCAAAGCTGAATTTGAAGCACAGCTGGGCAAGCCCTTCAGCCGCCTGCTGCAGAGTGCCGACACGCAGATTACCAGCGACGAGGTGTCGGCCTTCACTCGGCAGAAGCTGGGCATTACTTATCCAGCCCTTAAGAGCCCTGCCGATTACGTAGCCAAGAGTGCTGCTGCCTGGCAGCAGTGGAAGAAGACCGATGTGAAGACCCGCGCCGGCATTCTGGTGGAAGCACTGGAAGCCATGAAGGCCAAGTTCTTCGAGATTGCCTATGCCACCATGCACGGCACTGGCCAAGGCTACATGATGGCCTTCCAGGCGAGTGGCCCCCACGCGGCTGACCGCTGCATGGAGGTAATTGCCCTGGGTATTCAGGAGCTGACCCGTTACCCCGACGAAGTAACCTGGGACAAGCCCGCTGGCAAGACCAATCTGGTGCTGAAGAAATATTACCGTCCGGTACCCAAGGGCGTGAGCCTGGCGGTGGCCTGCTCCACCTTCCCGCTGTGGAATACCCTGCCTGGGGTTTACGCCAGCCTTATTACGGGAAATACGGTGATTGTGAAGCCGCACCCACTGGGCATTTACTCGCTGGCCATTGGCGTGGCTGAAATTCAGAAGGTGCTAAAGGCCCACGGCTTTTCGCCCGACGTACTGATGCTGGCCCCCGATACCACCAGCGCGCCCATCACGAAGCCGCTGGCCGAGCATCCCGACGTGAAGCTGATAGACTACACCGGGAGCACCAGCTTCGGTAACTGGCTGGAGAGCCTGCCCGGCAAGCAGTGTTTCACCGAGAAGAGCGGTATCAACTCGATTATTCTGGACAGCTGCAACGACCTGAACGCTGTGGTGCAGAACCTGGCGATGTCGATGATGCTGTACAGCGGCCAGATGTGTACGAAACCCCAGAACTTCTACATCCCCAAGAGTGGGGTGAAAGTGGGCGGCGAAGTGGTGGCCTATGATAAGGTGATGGAAGCGCTGGTAGCTGCCGTTAAGGGCCTTGCAGAAAACCCAAAGGCTGGCCCTGCCGTACTGGGGGCCATACAGGCCGATGCCACAGCCGAGCGTGTAGACACCGCCCGCAAGCCTGGTATTGGCAAGGTGCTGCTGGATGCCGTTCCGGTGCCGAACCCCGAATTCCCCGAAGCCCGACTCTTCACGCCAGTGATTGTGGAAGTGCCTGCCGACAAAAAGGACGTCTACCTGCGAGAGATGTTTGGCGGTGTGTTCTATGTGATCCCGACCGACAGCACGCAGCAGTCTATTGCGCTGGCCGCTGAAAGCGCCAAGCTGCACGGTGCCATTTCCTGCGGAGCCTACACGACCAGCGAGGAGGTGATGGTAGAGATTGCCGAGGCGATGGCCGATGCCGGCACGCCGGTTGGCTTCAACCTGACAGGTGGTGTATTCATCAACCAGAACGCTGCATTCAGCGATTTCCACGTGACGGGCGCCAATCCCTCAGGCAATGCTACGCTGACGAACCCCGAGTATCTGCTGCGCCGGTTTACCTATATCGGCTTCAAAGTGGCCCAATAAGCTGCTTCCAGCTGCAACTACACGACAGGCACCTCCACGAGGTGCCTGTTTCTGTTTTGGGGAGTGAGGCCGGGGTGTATCTTGCAGCCATGCAGGACAAAGTAGTACTCATCACTGGTGCCAGCAGCGGCATCGGTAAGGCCCTGGCCGAGGTATTTGCCCGCAAGGGCAGCCGTGTGGTGCTGGGCGCGCGCGATGAAGCCGCCCTGAACGTGCTTGCCGATGCACTGGAGAAAGAAACCGGCAAGCGACCGCTGGTGGTGCCCATGGATGTAACCCGCCCCGAAGACGGGCAGCGCATGGTGGATGAGGCACTGAATGCCTATGGACAGATAGATGTAGTGATTGCCAATGCGGGTATATCGCAGCGGGCACGCTTTGACAGTGCGCAGATGGACGCCCTGCGCCGGGTGTTTGACGTGAACTTCTGGGGGGCGCTGCATACCATACAGCCTGCGGTGAAGCACCTGGAAAAGACGAAGGGCAGCGTGGTGGGCATCAGCAGCATTGCCGGGTTTCGGGGGCTGCCGGGCCGTACGGCTTACAGTGGCAGCAAGTTTGCGCTGAACGGCTTTCTGGAAGTGCTGCGCACCGAACTGCTGGAGCGCGGCGTACATGTGCTGACCGCCTGTCCGGGTTTTACACAGAGCCGTATCCGGGAAAATGCCCTGATGGCCGATGGCAGGTCGTACAGCCAGGTGAAAGGCGCGGGCGCCAGCTACCGCGAGGAAGCCAGCATGATGACCGCCGAAGAGTGCGCACTGCATGTCTACAATGCGACAGTGGCACGCAAGCGCACCCTGATACTTACCGGGCAGGGCAAACTGGCTGTGTGGTTGAACAAGCTGTGGGGCGCCATGGCCGATAAGCTGGTGCTGAAGAACTTCAAAAAAGAAGAAGACCCGGTGGTGTGACCGGGTCTTTTGCTGAGGGCGGGTGAGAGCTGCGGGTAGGGTCAGTCGGGCATACGGAAGGGCTCGGGCTGGCGGCCATCCACGTCGGTGAAGCCAAACTCGCGGGCCAGTTCGCCTACCACCTGCGGTTCGTTGATGCGAGCCATAAGTGACTGACGGTCGGCTTGGGCCAGGGCCACTACCGCACGGCCAATGTAAGCGGTTGATTCGGTCTGCTCCAGTTCGTCTGGCGGGTGGGCGTCAAGCACGCGCTCGGTGCGCATGAAGCCCGGCGACAGCGCGATATAGGGAATGCCGTGCGGCTTCAGGTGTTGCGCCATGCCAAATGCCAGCCGGCTGATGGTGTACTTGGCGAGGTCGTAGAAGACACTGCCGAGGAAACGGTTGCGGTCGTAAAAGGTGGTGGAGATAAGCAGCCCGTGCCCCTGCTGGAGCAGATAGGGTATGGCGGCACGTGCTGCCAGATAGTGCAGCTTGGCGCCACCGTCAATCATGCGCGTCCAGTGGCTGGTGCTTTGCTCCCACACAGGGGTGAAGTAGCTGCTGCCGTCGTCGGCGTAGGCTTTGCCATCGAAGCCCTCGTTGCCGCTCCAGGCGTTGAGGACGGCGATGTCAATACGTCCTTCCTCGCGCCACACCTGCTGGAATAGGGCGGAGTTGGCAGCTTCGGAACCGTGGTCGCAGATGACTGGGATGGCGGTGCCTCCAAATGCTCGGATTTCTTCCGCAGTCTGCTGGACCGAACCCTGCACATTGTCGGTGCGTGTGGTTGGGGTGCTGCGGCCTGTAACGTAGACAGTGGCACCACAGCGGGCCAGTTCCAGCGCAATGCCTTTGCCTGCACCGCGTGAGGCACCGGCCACGACGGCTACTTTGCCGGAGAGGAGGGTAGGGGTGAGAAACGTATTCATATTGGGTGTGAGTGATTACGATGCAGGGTTGTTGCGCGTGCGCCACTGTAGAAAGAGGCGTGGCAGTTCAGCTTCGAGCCAGCAATAGAAATCGACCATCTCGGCGAGGTTGCGGCTTCGGTCGTCGTCGCGGGTGCCGTAGAGCGCGAGAGCCTGTTCGAAGAGTTTTCGGAATGCTACCGAGTGGTTCATCTTCTCCTCAAAGGCGGTGTAGAACTCCTGAAAGTGGAATCGATAGTATGTTTTGCGGATTCCGGGCAGGGTATAGGGGCTTACCATCTGGCTGTCGGCGAGGAGACGCAGACTGGTGGAGATGGAGCTTTTGCTGGCACCGAGCGCCAGGCAGAGGTCGTCGAAAGAGATGTGCTGGGCATCTGCTGCAAGGAGATAGCCAAGAATACGGCCTGCCATCTTGGGTGCTCCAAGTCGTTCGAGGCTGATACCTGCGGCCTCGACGAATTCCTGGAGTGGGGTAGGGGTGTGTATTTCAGGAGCCATACGGTGCAAATGTATGATTGGTTCTGAAATTACCGAACTAAAAAGTATTCACAAAAAAAGGACAGAGTGGCAGGGCTGTGAGGAGCAAGTGGCAGGAAGAACTGACAGGGTGTACATGTGTGGGTGGGTGGCACGTGTTTCGCTAAGGAGCGCACGTCAACATTATCATCAAACCGCTATACATATATGGCACTCTCGATTCAACCTCTGGCAGACCGCGTGGTGATTCAGCCCGCACCTGCCGAAGAAAAGACCGCTTCGGGTATCATTATTCCTGACAGCGCCAAGGAGAAGCCCCAGCGTGGGACCGTAGTGGCAGTAGGCCCTGGCAAAAAGGACGAACCCACCACGGTGAAGGTTGGCCAGACTGTACTGTATGGCAAGTACTCCGGCACGGAGATTTCGATTGAGGGCAACGACTACCTTATCATGAAGGAGTCTGACCTCTACGCTATCATCTGAACCGCCTTTCCAATCCTCTAACACCCCTTTAACTGCACAATATCATGGCAGCAAAACTGATCAAGTTTGACATCGAAGCCCGCGAGAAACTGAAGGCTGGTGTTGACGCTCTGGCAAACGCCGTAAAGGTAACGCTGGGCCCCCGCGGCCGTAACGTCGTTATCGACAAGAAGTTTGGCGCGCCGCTGGTAACCAAGGACGGTGTTACCGTAGCCAAGGAAATCGAGCTGAAGGACGCCATCGAGAACATGGGCGCCCAAATGGTGAAGGAAGTTGCTTCCAAGACCAACGACGCCGCCGGTGACGGCACCACTACTGCCACTGTACTGGCCCAGGCCATCTACCGCGAAGGCATCAAGAACGTAACCGCTGGCGCCAACCCCATGGAGCTGAAGCGCGGTATCGAAGAAGCCGTGAAAGTGGTGGTAGCTGAGCTGAAGAAGCTGAGCAAGCCCATCTCGAACAGCAAGGAAATTGCACAGGTAGGCACCCTCTCTGCCAACAACGACCACGAGATTGGCGATCTGCTGGCCCAGGCTATGGACAAGGTTGGCAAAGACGGTGTAATCACCGTTGAAGAAGCCAAGGGCATCGAGACCTATCTGGACACCGTAGAGGGTATGCAGTTCGACCGCGGCTACATCTCCCCCTACTTCGTGACCAACCCCGACAACATGACTGTCGAGCTGGACGAGCCCTATCTGCTGATCTACGACAAGAAGATCAGCTCGATGAAGGAGCTGCTGCCCGTGCTGGAAGCCGTAGTACGCACCAGCCGTCCGCTCGTCATCATCGCTGAAGACGTAGACGGCGAAGCCCTGGCTACGCTGGTAGTGAACAAGCTGCGTGGTTCGCTGAAAGTAGCTGCCGTAAAGGCGCCAGGCTTTGGCGACCGCCGCAAGGCCATGCTGGAAGATATCGCCATTCTGACTGGCGGTACCGTAATCAGCGAAGAGCGCGGCTACAAGCTGGAGAGCGCTACGATTGATTACCTGGGCCGTTGCTCGAAAGTGAGCATTGACAAGGACAACACCACGGTAGTAGGTGGCGCTGGCAAAGCTGACGACATCAAGGCTCGTGTAAACCAAATCAAGGCTCAGATTGAGACCACGACCAGCGACTACGATAAAGAGAAGCTGAACGAGCGTCTGGCCAAACTGAGCGGCGGTGTTGCCGTGCTCTACATCGGTGCCCCCACCGAAGTGGAAATGAAGGAGAAGAAGGCCCGCGTTGAAGACGCCCTGCACGCAACCCGCGCTGCGGTAGAAGAAGGCATCGTTCCTGGTGGTGGCGTGGCTCTGCTGCGTGCCCAGAAGGCGCTGGAGCCCGGCCGTGGCGGCATTAACGACAACCTGCTGAAGGGTGACGTAGGCATTGGCGTGAGCATCATCCGCCGTGCACTGGAAGCCCCCATCCGCACTATCGTGTCGAACGCCGGTCTGGAAGGTGCTGTCATCATCCAGAAGGTGAAGGAAGGCGAAGGCGACTTCGGCTACAATGCCCGCACTGAGGTTTACGAAAACCTGATTGGTGCTGGTGTTATCGACCCGACGAAGGTTACCCGTTCGGCCCTCGAGAACGCCGCTTCCATCTCTGGCTTGCTGCTCACCACCGAGTGCGTGATCACCGACGAGCCTGAGAAAGATGCCCCCAAGATGCCTGCTGGCATGGGTGGTGGCATGGACATGGGTATGTAATTCCTACAGACCATACAGCGCAACAGCCGGGCGAAAGCCTGGCTGTTGTCGTTTAGGGGAGAAAGGAGTCAGGATTTCGGTGGACGCTTGTGGGCGTCGGCGGGGTAGTTTGCGCGGATGCCCAATGCAGCCAGTTCGGCAATTTCCTTCAGGCGTTTGCTGCGGGTGGTGGGCGTTTTGGCATTGCTCAGCCATTCGAGGATGGCGCGGCGGCTGGAGGGCGAGAAGGCGGCAAAGCGTTCGGCCGCAGGTGGGTGGCTGGCAAGTGCAGCTGCGAGCTCGTCGGGCACGGAGAGCGCCTCTATCTGGTCCAGTTTCTCCCACGAGCCATCCTGTTTGGCCTTTTCAATTGCCAACATGCCAGAAGGATGCATCAGACCCTGCTGGAGCAGCAGCTCCAATTTGGCCTTGTTCACCTTTGACCATCCACTGCCCTTCTTGCGCGGGGTTAGCATCAGCTTGTAGCGGGTGGCGTCGATGGTGTTTGTAACGCTGTCAATCCAGCCAAAGCAGAGGACCTCGTCCACCACCTCGGTGTAGGGAATGTATTCTCCTTCTGCTTTCTTTTTCCTTAATACCAGCCAGATACCTTTTGAGGTTTCATGGTTATCGGCGAGCCACTGGCGCAACTCGGCACGGTTTGCCGGCTCATAATGGGGCAGGGATTCCTTAAAAGAAGGCATGGGCTGGTGGATTGTTTGGTAATTTGTGAAAACCCGCCATTTCTGCTTTCCATGTCCGACCCACTACTGCCTTTGGTGCCTACTCCTGTGCATCGCACAAAATGGTACCTGCGCATACCCTGGGGGCGCTATGCCACCGAAATTCTGGTTATTTTCATTGGCATCACGGTGTCGTTTGCCTTTGACCAGTGGAAGAAGGGCCGCGAGAATGCCGAGCAGGAGCGTCTGCTGCTGGGGGCCCTGCGGCAGGACCTTCAGGAGAAGCTGGAGGAGCTGGAGTCGGACAGTCTGGGCTACTCAGAGGTGATAGAGTGTACACGGCAGTTGCCGCAGATTATGGCGGCGCAGCGCCTGTCGGATGACCAAATCCAGTGTGCCTTTCAACTGTTGGAGCAGGATTTTTTCTTTGAACAGACAACCCCCTCTTATGAAGTGATTACGGGGAACGACCAGTGGAAACTGATACGACAGGACTCACTGAAGCGGGACATCCTAAGGTTGTATGAAAGCGACTACAAAGTGGTAGAATGGCAGTATGGGAATTTCAGCGAGGTAGTGCGGCAGCACAAGCGCCCCTATACGCTGGCACATGCGCAGGCCCCTGGCAATGTGAGTGGTATGCGGGCGGTGACAAATCTACAGGCAGTGCTGCGCGCGCCCGAGATGCAGACCATGCTGTTCAGCACACGGGCCAATGCGTTTGCCTGTCGGGGGGTAATCGCAAGAGCGTTGGCCTCTACCCGCAAAGTCATAACCGAACTCGACCATTATCTCGCCAACCGTTGATATGACGCCCAAGCAGAGAGCACCTATTCGCGACTGGTTTACCCGAATACCGTGGGGCCGCTATGCCACCGAGATTCTGGTGATTTTCATCGGCATAACAATGTCGTTTGCTTTTGAGCAATGGAAAAAGAGCCGTGAAAACGCGGAGCAGGAACGCCAGTTGCTGGCTTCCCTGCGGCAGGACCTGATTGAGAAACTAGGCGAGCTAGAGTCGGACAGTCTGGGGTATACCAACATTATCGCCTGTACAGGAGAAGTAGGGAGCTACAGCAGTCTGGCGTCGCTGACTGCCGAACAGCGCGAGTGCTTCTACAGGGTGTTCTATCAGTTTCTGTATTTCTCGCATCGGACACCGTTCTACGAAACCATCACTGGCAACGACCAATGGAAGCTGCTGCGCAACAAGCCTTTGCAGCGTAGGGTGCTTGCCCTGTTTGAAGCACACTACAAAGTGGTGGAGCTGCAGTATGGTGTGTATGCCGAGGAAGTGAATGCGGGTAAACGCGCCTTTCTGCTGGCCAATGGGACCTTTGATCCTGCCCGCACGGGCGTGCGGGCACTGAAGAACATACCGCAGTTGACGAGTGTGAAAGAGTTTCCAGCACTGGTATATGTTACCCGCTATCAGGCAAACAGCTGTATGGAGGCTATCCGCAGCGCACTGACCGAGACCCGGGCCGTGTTGGCAGATTTAGACGCGTATCTGGCAGAAAGCTAGAGTAGCTACTTTTGCGGGCCATGTTGAGTCCGCTGATACTGCCGCCATATTATCTGCCATCGGTTGCCTGGTGGGCGCTGGCCTATGCTGGGCATCAGGAGGGCCAGCCACTGGTGCTGGGTACCGGTGGGTTTTACCGCAAGCAGACACACTACAGCCGCGCGTATATCAAGCGGCCAGAAGGCATTCAGCGTCTGAGTATTACCGTATCTCAGGACGGTTTGAAGACGCCTCTTGCAGAGGCTCGGCTTACTTACCGGGAACCTTGGAACCGTACCCATATACGCAGCATTGACGCGGCCCTTCGGCGCTCCCCTTTCTATCTGCACTACGCAGAAGACCTTGCACGGATACTGATGATGCCGCACGAGCGGCTGTTGGAGCTGAATGTGGCGCTGATTCAGTACATGGGGAAACGCCTTGGGCTGGTTTTTGAAACATCTGCTGACAATGTGGCAGAAAACTTGGGAATGGATACCGCTGCCCCTGGCTGGTTTGTGACAGTTCCATACTTCCAGCAGTTTGAAGGTTTTGCGCCAAATCTGTCGCTGGTGGACCTTCTGTGCAATGAAGGGCCGCGTACCCACACGGTGCTGAGGGGCTCGGTGCAAAGTTTCCCGCCACGTTGATGCATTTTCCGGGGTAGGGAGTTTGTTCCGTACGCATAGGGGCCTATTTTTGCGCGTATGGATATCCTGAGTACTGTCCTGTTCATCGTCATCGTACTGTTTACGATTCTGACGGCTGCTGCCTATGTCACCTTTGCCGAGCGCAAGGTTTCAGCGTGGATTCAGCAACGCGTGGGTCCCAACCGCGTAGGCCCCTGGGGGCTTCTGCAACCGGCCGCTGACGCCGTGAAGCTGATTCTGCAGGAAGACATTGTGCCTTCTGGCGCCAACCGTTTCATCCACTTCATTTCGCCAGTGATTGGCGTTACGTTGGCCATATCGGCAATGGCGATCCTGCCGTTCGCCAAGGGGTTGCAGATTTTCGATGCGAACATCGGGATTCTGTACACGCTGGCGCTGGGTTCCATCGCGGTGTACAGCGTTACGCTGGCAGGCTGGAGCTCGAACAGCAAGTACTCGCTGCTGGGTGGCCTGCGCAGTTCGGCCCAGATGATTTCCTATGAACTGTCGATGGGTATTGCGGTGGTCAGCGTGATTCTGCTGGCCAACCACTTTGCGCCCGAGGGATCTGAATTCCTGCGCCTTACCACCATTGTAGAGGCCCAGCGCAGCAGTGGCTGGTTCATCATACTGAACCCGATTGGGTTCCTCATTTTCGTTACCTGCGTTTTTGCAGAATGTAACCGGGCACCCTTTGATCTGGCGGAAGCCGAACAGGAACTGGTAGCCGGTTTCCACACCGAGTACTCTTCGATGAAGTTCGGTGCGTTCTACGTGGCCGAATACATGCACGTAGTTATTGGCTCGGGTATCATCAGCACGCTGTTCCTGGGTGGCTACTTGGGTATTGGTGAAGAAGCGCTGGGAGTAGCCAACTGGAGCCCACTGGCACAGGCGCTCTGGGGTATCTCATGGTTCTCGGTCAAGACGATTTTCATGATTTTCGTCTTCCTGTGGGTACGCTGGACGCTGCCCCGTTTCAAGTACAACCAACTGATGGATATTGGCTGGAAGTCATTCATCCCGGTGTCGCTGGCAAATCTTTTGCTGATAGCGCTGGGTCTGCTGATCTACAGCACGTATTTCGGCCAGTAAGGCAAATTGGCAGGCAGGCATGCCAACCTCCGAGGTGGCCAACTTTTTGCCGATATTCTCAGTTGTATTCCAAAGGCATTCAAGTAAAGAGTATCACCTGTTATGGAGGCCAACTTCTCGAACCGTGTACGCGATGTGATTTCCTACAGCAGGGAAGAGGCATTGCGGCTGGGTCATGACTACATCGGCACGGAACACCTCTTGTTGGGGCTGATTCGTGAAGGCGAGGGTATGGCCATCAAAATGCTGGTTAATTTGGGGATTGACCTGCAGAAGCTGCGCAAGACGATAGAGGAATCGGTGCGGGTGACGAATACCAACGTCAACATCGGCAATATTCCTCTGACCAAGCAGGCCGAAAAGGTGCTGAAAATCACGTATCTGGAAGCTAAGCTTTTCAAGAGCGATGTGATTGGTACCGAGCATTTGCTGCTTTCGCTGCTTCGTGACGAAGACAACATCGCCGCGCAGATTCTTTCGCGTTTCGGCGTCACATACGAAATCGTTCGTTCCGAGCTGGAACAGAACGGTGATGGCATCAAGATGGCGTTGCCGTCAGAGCCGTCGGATCCCGGCGCAGGTGCCGCCCAAGGTGGTGGGGACCCCGACCGTCCGAAGAAGAACGTTAAGTCCAAGACGCCTGTTCTGGACAATTTTGGTCGCGACCTGACCCGGATGGCTGAAGAAGGCCGCCTGGACCCTATCATTGGTCGTGACAAGGAAATCGAGCGTGTAGCCCAGGTGCTCAGCCGCCGCAAGAAGAACAATCCGGTACTTATTGGTGAGCCTGGCGTCGGTAAGACTGCCATCGCCGAAGGCCTTGCGCTGCGCATTGTACAGCGCAAGGTGAGCCGTGTGTTGTTCAATAAGCGTGTGGTGAGCCTCGACATTGCCTCGCTGGTGGCTGGTACCAAGTACCGCGGCCAGTTTGAAGAGCGCATGAAGGCAGTACTGGCCGAACTGGAAAAGAGCCCTGACGTGATTCTCTTCATCGATGAGCTGCACACGATAGTGGGCGCAGGCGGTGCAAGCGGCTCATTGGACGCGAGCAACATGTTCAAGCCGGCGCTGGCCCGTGGCGAAATCCAGTGCATTGGTGCTACCACGCTGGACGAATACCGCCAGTTCATCGAGAAAGACGGTGCGCTGGAGCGTCGCTTCCAGAAGATTATGGTGGACCCGACCTCTCCTGACGAGACGGTGCAGATTCTGCAGAACATCAAGGAGAAGTACGAGAACCACCACAACGTGAACTACACCGACGACGCCATCAAGGCGTGCGTCACGCTGTCTGACCGCTATGTGTCGGACAAGCAGTTCCCGGACAAGGCAATAGACGTACTGGACGAAGCTGGCAGCCGCGTGCACATCAGCAACATCCATGTACCGAAGAATATTCTGGACCTCGAAGCCCGCATAGAGCAGGTGAAAGAGGAAAAGAACCGTGTAGTCAAGAGCCAGCGTTATGAGGAGGCTGCCCAACTCCGCGACCAGGAGAAGCGCCTGCTGGAAGAACTGGAACTGGCCAAGCTGGCGTGGGAAGAAGAAACCCGCAGCAAGCGCTACACCGTAACGGAAGAAGACGTGGCTGCCGTGGTAGCCATGATGACGGGTATTCCGGTGAACAAGATTGCCGAAGGCGATGCAAACCGTCTGCTGGCAATGGCCAACGAACTGAAGGCCCGCATCATAGGCCAAGATGAGGCCATCGAAAAACTGGTGCGAGCCATTCAGCGCTCACGTACGGGCCTGAAGGACCCGAACAAGCCCATTGGCTCGTTCATCTTCCTGGGCCAGACGGGTGTGGGTAAGACTGAGCTGGCCAAGGCACTGGCGAACTACCTGTTCGAAGGCGACGACTCGCTGGTGCGGGTAGACATGTCGGAGTACATGGAGAAGTTCTCCGTGTCGCGCCTCATTGGTGCGCCCCCCGGCTATGTAGGCTACGAGGAAGGCGGCCAGCTGACCGAGAAGGTCCGCCGGAAGCCCTACAGTGTCATCCTGTTGGACGAAATCGAGAAAGCCCACCCGGACGTCTTCAACCTGCTGTTGCAGGTGCTGGACGACGGTATCCTGACCGATGGTCTGGGCCGCCGGGTAGACTTCCGCAACACCATCATCATCATGACCTCGAACGTGGGTGCCAAAGAACTGAAGGAGTTCGGCACTGGCGTTGGCTTTGCTACTTCGGCCAAGGTGGCCCGGAGCTACGAGAACATGAAGGGCACGCTGGAAAGCGCGCTGCGCAAGGTGTTCCGCCCCGAGTTCCTGAACCGCATTGACGATGTCATCATCTTCAAGGCGCTTGAGAAAGAACACATCCTCCAGATTGTCGATATCGCTGTGGCGAAGGTAGGCAAGCGTGTAGAAGCGCTGGGCTATCGCTTCGAGGTGTCTGATGAAGTGCGCGAGTTTCTGGCAGATAAGGGCTTTGACCAGCAGTTTGGTGCCCGCCCGCTGAACCGTGCCGTTCAGAAGTACATTGAAGACCCCATTGCGTCAGAACTGCTGAACCTGGATGCCAAGGATTCGGAACTGCTGCGCGTAGAGCTGAATACCGAAACCCAGGAGACATACGTGAAGCGCAGTGGTAAGAAGACCTCACGCGCTACCAAGAGTGGCTCCTGATACGGACTGACGTCCGGACCTGATTGAAATCCAAACGGGCCTGCTTCTTACGGAGCAGGCCCGTCTTATTGTGGGCTACAGGAATTGTATTGGGTCAGAGATGCTGGTATAGGGCAGCCCGTTAATAAAATACCCGCTTCGGGGATGAAGCGGGTATTTTTTGTTCCTTGTGCGTAATGCACGCGCCCTAGCTGGCGCTCACAATTAGTGAGCAGCAGGAGCAGCAGCGGCAGGAGCAGTGCTGTCAGCCTTGGCAGCGCCACTGTCAGCAGGAGCAGGAGCGGGAGCAGCAGCAGCGCTATCAGCAGGAGCTTCAGCGGGCTTGTCAGCTTCTTTGGGACCGCAAGCTACTACGGCGAACATACCAGCGAGGAACAGGAGACCGAAAATCTTCTTCATTGTGTGCGGAATTGAGTTGAAATCCGCGACAAAAATAGCAAATACCAATATGATACAAGTATTTAGTGAAATCTTTTGAGAAAAATACTGTGTTCACAAAGTACACGGGTGTGTATAATTCAGAACAATCACGCAAATGAGTGCATTTACACTGGTTTTGGGTGCCAGCACCAACCCCGAACGATATTCCAATAAGGCGATCCGTATGTTGCGCCAACACGACGAGGCCGTCATTGCAGTTGGTCTTGACTCAGGCGAAGTGGCGGGGGTGCCAATCCGAAAGTCATTGGCTGAGGTGACCGAGCCGATTGACACCTTGACGATGTACCTGGGTGCGGCTCGGCAGGCCCCTTTGATTCCGGCTATTCTGGCGCTGAAGCCTCGTCGTATTGTGTTTAATCCTGGGGCTGAGAACCCCGACCTCGCTGATCTGGCTGAACAAGCTGGCATTCATGTTGTAGAGGCATGTACACTGGTTTTGCTTTCTACAGGCCAGTATGCCACGGCCTGAACAAAGCGTTTATTTTTGTCTATGCGTCTGCTGTCGATAGTGTTGTTGGGAATGCTTCTGCTGCCTGGGTGCGTGCAGGAAGCGGAGCCGCTGTCTCCCAGTCTGGAGGAATTCTTCCCGATTCGGCAAGGTGGGGAGCGGGTTTATGCTGTGCGCGACAGCAATGTGACGACACTGGGCGTTATTGGGCGCAGTTATTTTCTCAGGGAGACCTACCTGGCGCCTTTTGAACTGAATGGCCGGACGCTGTATCCAGTGCGCCGCGATACTTCTTCCTCTGCGAACACGGGCTTTGACTTGGAAGAGGTGTGGCATCATGGCTACCTGTCGCCGTATGCAGAGCGTCAGGAGGGAAATATCCGGCGGTTGGTGCTGGCTTATCCAGTAACCGGCAGCCAGCAGTGGAACATCAACCTGTACAACAACCTGGGCAGCCAGCAGGCCAGTTATTTACTCACCGACACAACCGTAACGCTCAACGGAGTGACTTACGAACGTTGCGCCAAGGTGTTGTGGCGCCGCCGAAAGACGCTGGCATTCGATTTCGAGACATACGAAATCTACGCACCGAAAGTGGGGCTCATCATCCGGTATGATCGGTACTATGAATTCGATCTGGGATTGCCAACCCGGCCGCGTACCACCAACAGCTATTTCACGTTGCTGGAACTGCAAAGCGTCAGCGGCCTCGACTGATTATTGCAGTTTGTTCGCCAGGGTAAAATAAAAGCGGCCCCCGAACATCCCAGGAGCCGCTTCACTGTATAGAAAAGAATTACTTCTTGGCAGGTGCCGTGCGCTTGGCAGCGGGCGCTTCTGTTGTATCGGCAGCGCCGTTCTTGCCCAGGGCTTTCTCCAGTTCATAGAGGCGGGCCTTGAGGTCGTTCACGGTTTTTGCCATTTCATTCATTTCGCTGCGGGGTACTACGGGGTAGTCGGCCATCATGATTTCCATGAGGCGCTGGAAATCGGTACGGATTTCCATGCCGACATTCATGAGGTCGTTCTGCACGTGGGTATACTCTTCAGCCTGGAAGAGGTCGCGGAACGCCGACTCGTTGGCGGCCGCCCACTGCTGGAAGAACTCGTTGAAGCTGCCTGCCTCGTGGCTCTTCTGATAGGCTTTGTAGGCTTTGTCAGCCACTCCTTCGAGCGTCTTTTGGCCAGTCACGTACACTTTGTACTGGAACTGCGTTACGCGGCCCATGTAGTCGGCGTACTTGGCCATCATGTCCTTAACGATGCCGATTGCTTCTGCGTCGCGGCCTCCGAGCGAAGCCTTGAGCATAGGATCCAGGTTCTTCTGGTAGGTATCGTAGAGGTTCTCGTAGATTTTTACGGCCGCCTGTGGGTCGCCTGCCATGAGCTCGGGCAGCAGTTGGCTATGACGCTCGAGCATCTCCTGGTAACGTTTGGCGGTGTGCTGCGCGTTGCCAGAGAGGCCTTCCACGAGTTTGGTCATCTGAGCGTTGAACTGCTGTACGTTCTCGGCCGAAGCGAAGGAGAACACGCGGTCCATTACTTCTTTGTATCGGCTGGGGTGCAGCATCTGCTGGAACTGCTCGGGTGTGAGGGTCTTCTCCTGCATCTGTTTCATCACAGGCATCCAGAACTCCAGCACCTTGAGGTAGGCTTCGGTGCTGCGGGCCGCAAAGTCGGCGGCCTCTTTGGGCATACCGGGCTTGGCATTCTTCAGCAGGTCCTGTTGCATGCGGCCCATGGCTTCAGCCGAGTGGCGGTAGAGATTGGTCCAGTTGTCGTACATGCCGAAAACCTGGCCCAGCATATCGCTTCGGAGCTTGCCGAAGTTGCCCATCATGTCTTGCTGCGAGGTAGCAACAGAGGGCAAGCCGAAGGCTTTCATCTGCTGTTCCCACATGTCACGCATGGCGTTGAAGCCCTGCTCCGTCATGGCAAAGCCGGGCATTGCGGCCATGGTAGGCAGGCCCATGAGGCTTGCCACGCCCTGCTGCGCACGCTGTACCGACTCCATCCACTGCTTGTACATGGATACCTGCTGATCGGCTACCTGGCCATAGAGCTGCTTGCCCTGCTCCTGAAAGTTGCCGGTCATCTGCTGCTGGAGATTGTTCATCCCCTGCATCCATTGCTGGGTCAGCTGCTTCTGCGTGCCGAGCCAAGCCTCATAAAAAGACTTCATCTGATCTGTGGTGCGCTCCATGGCGGGTTCCTCTTTGTAGGGATACACCTGTACCCCGTTGGCAAAACTAGTGAATTTCCGTAAGCGTTTTACAGGGTATGTTGCGAAACATCCCTGAAAAGCGTCTAAATGTTGGGATTAATGCATGAAAGCGGTGTTTTCGGCGTTTTTGTTGCAATACTTAACCGAAGGATAATGTTTGCAAAGGCCGTTGGGAGACTGGTAGCATTTGTACAACTTTGTCCCGTCCAGCTATGAGTATCGAAACGCTGCTGGCCCGCGCGCTGGCACTGTCCACAAATGCCCACCTGGGACAGGTAGATCGCATGGGTATGCCGTATCTGTTTCATGTGATGCGTGTTGCGGCCGCACTTCCCAACCCGGAGGACAAAGTGGTGGCCCTGTTGCACGATGTGCTGGAGGATACCGACACTACAGCCGACGATCTGCTGGCACAAGGCTTTCCGCCCCATTTAGTGGAGGCCGTGCAAGCCCTGACAAAGGACGAAACCGAAGAATATGATGTATACCTGAACCGGGTGAAGGCCAATCCGCAGGCTGTGCGTGTGAAGCTGGCCGACCTGCGTGACAACTTGACCCTGACCCGCTTGACAGAGGTGACTGCTGCCGATCTGCCGCGCCTGAACCGATACCTGAAAGCCTACCACACGCTAACTGCACTCGCTCCACACGCATGAACACCCCCTTGCCCGAAACCGCCGCTCCGGTAGTGGCGGAGGAGAAGGCGCCACCCATTCTCATCACAGCTGTGCCCACCCCCAAGGAACCAGTGCCTGCCCCGATTGCTGCGCCCGACGACAGCTGGAAGGGCCATCTGGCCATGGTGATTCATACCCTCATTATCGGTATCGGATATTCCTATGCCCGGAATGCCTCTGTGGCGTTTGACCCGGAGGTGCTGGTATCGCTACGTATGCTGGGGGGCTTTCTGGTGCTGACGCCGCTGTTCTTCCTGAAGGGAGGCTTCCGGACTTTCAAGCCGACTGCAGACTTATGGAGGTTCATGGTTCTGATGATGCTGCTGGGCATGGCGGGGAATCAGTACTTTTTTGCCGCAGGCCTGAAGCTGACCACCGCGGCCAACGGCGCACTGATGTATGCCATTACGCCAATGTTTGTGCTGCTGATTTCGGTATTCATTGCCAGAGCCGAAGCCATGAGCGCCGGCAAGCTGTTGGGGGTAGTGGTGGCCCTGACGGGGGTGGGTTTCATTTTCAGTCAGAAAAGCCTGGACTTTGGCTCTGATGTGCAGCTGGGCAACCTCATTTCACTGGTGGCTGTCATTTTCTGGAGCATCTATATGGTGTACAACCGCAGGCTGGCAGCCAACCTCGACCCCGTGCAGATGTCGGCAGCCATGATGGCGATGGGGGCGCTGCTGTTCCTGCCCATCATGCTGTGGCGCCTACCCAGTCTGGACTACGCCGCAGTGCCAGCTTCTGGCTGGACAGGCCTGCTGTACATGATTATCATCCACTCGGTGATCTCCTTCCTGCTGATTGTCTATGCACTTGTGAAACTGAAGAGCTCGCAGGTTTCCATCTACATGAACATGCAGCCGGTGGTGGCCACCCTTTGGGCGGTACTGGTGATGGGCGAAGACCTTACGCTGGCCTTTGTTGTTGGCGGTTCGCTTACCGTGCTGGGGGTGTTTCTGCTGAACCTGGCTCAGCGCCGCATGGCCGCCCGCCAGCTGGCCGACTGAGTGACACCCAATTGCTTCAGCGCCTACAGAAAAGACAGCGGCCACAGGAAACTGTGGCCGCTGTGCATTTGCGCGGTAGATCAGTTGTTGCTGAGGGGTGAACTGTTACTGGTTTTCTCGGGTTCGGGAGGGCTCTTGGCCGGTTGCTCCACCGTTTGGGATTCGTCGTGCTTGCCAGGAATTTCTTCCACTGGCGGATGGTACTGGCCATCTTCGAAATACCGGGTAATGTCGGCTTCCTGCTGCTTCTCTTCTTCCGAAAACTCAGCCCAGGTTTTGAAGTTGTCGGCAGTTGAAGGGACCTTGATGGCTTTCCACAGCTCGATCAGGCGGGCAGGCGTCGGGCGGTGGCTGTATTGACGGTCGCGTATGCGGGCTTCGGCGGCTTCGATACGATTGTCTACGATCGGGTGGGTACTGGCCCATTCCATCTCTTTGGGAATGTCGCCGCCGGCAGCCTTCAGGCGTGAGAACATCTGCACCATGCCCTGGGGGTCCAGGTGGTTTTCTTCGAGCATGTCCATGCCGCTTTCATCGGCTTCGGTCTCAAACTCGCGTGAGAACTTGAGCTGATACAGCGCATTGGCATTGTCGACAACTGTAGCAGAAATGCCGCCTACATCGTTGGTGATGATGTTGAGCAGCAGGTAGCTGGAGAGTATGCGTGCGATGGCGCGGGTGGAATGGCGCTTGCGCACATGGCCGAACTCATGGCCCAGAAGTGCCACCAGTTCTTCGGGATTCTCCATGCGGTCGAGCAGGCCTTTGTAAACAAAGATGTAGCCACCTGGGAGGGCGAAGGCATTGACGAGGGAATCGTTGACGACGTAGATACGGGTATTGTACGGGTCGTCTTTTTCCAGCTCGGCAAAAAACTGGTTCATCAGGCGGGTACGGCGGGCGTCAATGAAGGCATCGCCTACCATCTGGCCACGGGTAGGAGCCCCTATCTGTTTTTCGCTCTCGATAGGCAGGTGTTCTACAAACTGCGTGGTGATGAAGGGTAGGCCATAGAGGAAGAACATGACCAGCGAAAGCACAATGGCACTGGCCGAAAAGGCAATTCCTTTCCACCCGGTGCGGGTAAGCTGGCGATAGGTGTTCTGGGTAAAATTGGCCTTGGGATAGGTATTCGCCAGAAACTGGATGAACTGGGGGTGGTCTACCTCCAGTGTCTGATAGGGGAAGCTGCCGTAAGTGAGCACCGCTTTTCCGCTGATGTTGGCATCATTGCGGTGAATGCGGTCTATTTCCCAGTCGACGCGCAGGGGCTGGCCTTCAGGGTCGAGCCAGCCGATGACTACGGAGTCGGCCTCCAGCAGAATGGTGGCATGATGCACCTTGGACGTCAGGCCATTGAAATAACGACCTGTGAATACGGGGACGTTCGGGTGGGTACTCATCAGTTGATGCCAACGTCAAACATGTCGGCCAGGTCTTCGGAGGTTGCGTCGCGGAAGTCGTCTTCGGTCTGGACGACAGCGTCGGGATCGAAGTTGGAAGAGATGCGGATGGAGGAAACGTAGAGTTCGTAAGCGCGGATAGCGGCTACAGGACTCAAAAGTCCAACAGAAAACTGCTTCATGAGAGCATTGGTGATGGTGGTGGACATGTAGTCGCTGACGGTCATGAACGACTCGGCCTCTACATATTCGCCTTCCTGCTCCAGCACGATGTGGTTGATAAGATAAACCTTCATGTCGCGCCAGTGCCAGAAGAAGTAAAACCCAAAGGTGGGTAGCACAAGCAGGACCAGTTTGACATACAGCCAGAGGAGATCGAGCCCCTCGCCCGTGTAGCGCATGCGCAGGCTGCCTATGCGGATGTTGGACAGTACTTCGCGGCGAAGGTCGTTGATGAACCAGGGGAAGTACAGGCCGAGGGTCAGGATGGTTAGTACCTGACCCCGGATATATACTTTGAAGAGATCGGACTGCGTACCGCGATAGCCGCCGTGAATGCCACGCCAACTGGTACGTGACAGACGGTAACGCAGCATGCCGTAAAGCGCCAGCGGCACCAGAACAGCCTGTAGCACATAGCCCAATGCCTGACCTGCCAAGGCCAACTGGGCCTCGCCAGAGTAGAGCAACACCAGGATAACCGCTCCAAAGCCAATGGCAATGGCCAACGCCCGCATGTAACCACGGAAGAGCTCCTGCCCGGTGCCGTGGAAAACGAAACGGCTGCCGGCGAGTTCGGTGTACTGGGCGAAGTAACGAAGTGAGTTGGCTTTTGCCCAGGGATAATAGAGCCCTAGGGAAATGATGGACAGGAGCATGTTGAGCAACTGGATGCCCAGAAACTGCTCGGCCGAGCCCAGAAACCTGAGCCGCCAGGCTTTGCGCGTACTGCTTGCGCGGGGCTCTGGAGAGGGTGGCGAGGCGCTGGCTTCGGCGGTCGGAGGTGGGGTTGCCGAATCGGGAGCCGGTGTGTCGGCAGGGGGAGTGTAGGGCTCCTGTTCAGGAGCGTCCGGTAACGCCATGTTGGATAAAGGAATGCCAGTTAAAGATAATTGGCGTCCAGTGGAGTTGCAAAAGTATCAACCTTTTCGGGGCGGTGGTGGTGGGGCTCCGGCTCGGCTGGCATGGATGGAGTCGCGCAGGGAAATGAAGTCGGACAGGATGAACATGACCGTGAGAAAGGAGATGAGCGCCTCCAGGGTCAGCAGGAACTTGGTGGGGTAAGACCGGGGCAGGATTTCGGCCACACCAAAGAAACTGAAGTTGAGCACGGAGAAATACCAGCAGTCGAACAGGTGCAGCCAGACATCGGCCTTGGGGTCCACACCTTCCAGCGACTTTGGGTTAAATGTGTAGAGACAGAAGAAATCGAGTGCGAAAGAAAAGATGGCCGTCATGATCAGGCCTGCCAGCGCCATCAGGAACTGATAGAAATAGGTGTTGCTCTGTGCCGCATTAACGATGCTTCGGTAGAGTGCCCAGCAGTAAAGGCCGCATTTGCCAACCGCAATCACCAATACTACCCCGGTAAGAAAACCTACACTGGCCCAGGCATTATGAAAGGCGCTGAAGATGAGCAGCGTGATGGCAGCCAAGGCGATATGCCAGTATAGCAGTGCACGAAAGCGCAGCAGGTGTGGGAAAGGGCTGGACAACATGTGAGGCAAGATACCACGCAGCAATAAAAAAGCCCTGCCAGATGGGGCAGGGCTTGAGTGTGGTGAGAGAGAGAGAGAGTGTGTGTGTGGGCAGGCGGCTCAGAGTTCCAGTGCGCTGGGGTGTGAAAGCAGGCTGGGGAGGTCTAATTCGCTGGCGACAAAAGTAACGGCAGGGGTGCCGTCGGGCAGGAGCAGGAGAACCATCAGGCGGTCGTGCAGGGTGTCCTGACGGAAGCCGACAACCTTTACCTCGCGGTTGCTGTCATCAATGGGCAGAAGGTCGAAGGCGTAGCCGTTGGTGCCTTTCACAAATACATAGTCTGTGTTTAGCGTCCAGTTGCCATGGTACTCGGCGGCAACCAGATAGGCAGTTCGGATGCTCTCGCGCACATCGGCACTGAGCTGAACCGTCATGAAGGCAGGGGCAGGTGGCGTCGGTGGGATGGGAGCTTGTTGGGCTTTGGCAGCAAAGCCAACCAGCGTGAACAGAGACAGCAGTACGGTGGTGCGGAGCGTTTTCATATGAGTGTGAGGTGAGAGTGAGAGAAAGAGTGGTGAGTGAGTGGCCGGTTGCACGGTATGCCGGTAATATGTCAATGGGTGTGCCAGAACGTAGAATCGCGTGAATTGAGGTGCTTGAGCGGTTTTTTGTTAAGAGGGATGTTCGGAAGCGGACACTTTCTGTGCGTGGGCGAACAGTGGGAACCGGTCCGCCTGGGATGTTGTAGCCAAGAGATGCCGCTAAAGACAGAGACATTGCGCCTGATACTGGGAGATCAGCTGAACGCGCACCACAGTTGGTACCGCACGGTAGACGACCGGGTGCAGTACGTGCTGATGGAAGTGCGCAGCGAGCAGGAATATGTGCTTCATCACGTGCAGAAAATCCAGCTTTTCTTCGCGGCCATGCGGGCATTTGCCAGTTGGTTGCAGCAGCAGGGGCATCGGGTGCGGTATTATCGGATTGTGGATGCCGACAACCAGCACGGCTTTGAGGCGAATCTGGCGCAGCTTGTGGGAGAAACCGGTGCGCGCAAGGTGGAGTATCAGTTGCCCGATGAATACCGCCTGGATCAGGAGCTGGTTCAACTGGCTGACAGGCTGCGGGGGCAGGGACTGGAGGTGAGCGTGTGCGACACCGAACACTTCCTGACAGAAAGGAACACGCTGGCCCAGCACTTCAAAGGCAAGAAGCAGTGGCTGATGGAGAGCTTTTATCGAATGATGCGAAAGCGGACGGGGCTTCTGATGGATGCTGCAGGGGAGCCAGTGGGTGGTGCCTGGAACTATGACAGCGAAAACCGGCAGCCTCCGCCGCCCGCCGGCTATGTGTTTCCCAAGTATCCGGATATGGCACCCGTGCCCGAGGATGTGCTGGCAGATATCAAGGCGGCGGGTATTCCGCACTTTGGGGCCTGGCAGGGCGACCTGAGCCTGCCGTATACCCGCACCCAGGCACTGGCGCTGCTGGCGCACTTTGTGGAACATCAGCTGGCGGGCTTTGGGGCGCTGCAGGATGCGATGGTGGCAAGAGAAACGCTGCTGCACCACAGCGCGCTGAGTGTGGCGCTGAATCTGAAACTGCTGTCGCCCGCGGAAGTATTGGAGGCCGTGGTGCAGGCATGGCAGCAGGCGCCGCAGCGTTTTCCACTTGCATCGGTAGAAGGTTTCGTGCGGCAGATACTGGGCTGGCGCGAGTATGTGCGGGGTATCTACTGGGCGCTGATGCCGGAGTATGCGCTGCGCAATCATCTGGGGGCACACAGGCCCCTGCCTGCATGGTTCTGGACGGGCCAGACGCACATGCGTTGCCTCTCAGTAACCATAGGGCAGAGCCTGCGCAATGCCTATGCGCACCATATTCAGCGGCTGATGGTGGTAGGCAACTTCGCAGCACTGGCTGGGCTGGAGCCTGCCGAGGTGAATGCCTGGTATCTGGGCATCTATGCCGATGCGCTTGAGTGGGTGCAGCTCCCCAATACCCACGGAATGAGTCAGTACGCCGATGGGGGTGTCATTGCGACCAAGCCCTATGTGTCAGGTGGGGCGTATCTCCACCGAATGAGCGACTACTGCAAAGGCTGTGCGTACGATCCGCGGAAAAAGCATGGCAAAAGCGCATGTCCGTTCAACAGCCTGTACTGGCATTTTCTGGCTCGTAACCGCGAGGTATTTGCCCGTAACCCCCGTATGGCCATGATGTACGGTACGCTGGACCGCATGGCGCCAGAAGACCGCAGTGCACTGTTGTATCAGGCTGAGGCGTATCTGGGGCAACTGGAGGTGCTGTAGCCTCTCAGAACAGAAAGTAAGTCAGCGACAGCTGATAGCCGTAGTCTTTGGGATATCCAAAGTCGGGGTCCGTTGCTCTGTAGCGCTGCAAGCCAATGTCATAGCGGAGGTCAAGATTCAATCGATCATAGCTGGCGCCAACACCCAAATGATACCCGTAGCCGTAGTTGGCGAAAGCCCTGGTAGTAGACACCCCCTCAATGAAAGTGCCAGGAGTTGAGAAATAAGCTCCCAGCAGCGGCCAGATGCTGACCTTTTCCTTTGCAAATACTTTGTAGCCAATCAGTAACGGGATGTCGAAAGCTGTCTGAGTGATCGGGAAGTTGTAGGCCTGATTGGGAGGGCGGCGTGCATCTACCACACAACTTCGCTCAACGTAATTTGATTCTAACTGAAGAAAGAATCTGCGGTAGGTAATCCGAAATGAGAATCCAAGCTGATAATTGACTTTGAAGGTGGTAGAGACCTCTCCCTTGGGCCATACAATACCCGTGTAATTAAGCCCAATTTTAGGCCCCAGGGTGAAGTGAAAGTTTTGAGCTTGGGCTGTTAAGCAGAACAAAGTAAGCAGCAGCGCTGAGACAGTCTTTTTCAATGGTTGGGGCAGCTTTACTTGATATACGAAAGTAGTAATAAACAAAAAAAACAGGCCCACATGGGCCTGTTTTTTGTCAGCGTCGTAGCCGACTCAGAGGATCTTGAAGCCCACGCCGAGTTGGAAGAGGCCATTGCTGGGCTTTCCAGCGCCGCCCGACTCCTTGAAACGGTTGAACGTCCACTCGTAGCGGAGGTCGATAGTGATTTTGGCAATGTCAACGCCCACACCTGCCTGGCCACCCCAGGAGAAGTCGTTGATGTTCTCGGCTACGAGGTCGCCACCAGTGGAGGCGGTGAGCGACGCTACGGGGCCCAGCATCATGCGTACGTTTACCAGCTTCAGGTCTACAATCTTGTAGCCCAGCATTACGGGAATATCAACGCTCTGGATTTGAGACTTGAACGTGGTGCCGCCGATGGTGACATCGCTGTTACGGCTCGTGAAGTAAACCTCAGGCTGAATATAGAGCTTGCGGATGTTCACCCGGGCGAAGCCCCCAGCAACAAAGCCCAAACGGTAGGTTGAGGAAAGGTCTACGTTGTCTTTGATGAGAGTCGAGTAGTTGATGCCGACTTTAGGGCCAAAAGTGACGGGTACCAATTGGGCAAAGGCGGTGGAGCCAACCAAGAGGAAGGCAAAAACAGACAGAAGTTTTTTCATAATTCTGGCAGTGGTTAGTACTGGTTTGGGGACCAAGTTACGTGGTAATTAACCAACTATCGTGCCATTGCGGGCAAAGCGTGTACCTTTGTGGTCCCGCACTCGCGGCAGAGTTTCCATGGAAGGTATTGTAGCAATAGTAGGACGGCCCAATGTGGGCAAAAGCACCCTGTTTAATCGATTGATAGAGCAGCGGCAGGCCATAGTAGAGGATATGCCGGGCGTTACGCGTGACCGCAACACAGGCAATGCCACATGGGGTGGGCGTTTCTTTACGGTAATAGACACTGGCGGCTATGTGCCAGACAGTGCCGATGTGTTCGAGGCTGCCATACGTGAGCAGGTAGAGATTGCCCTTCAGGAGGCCAATGTAGTTGTATTTATCGTGGACGTGAAGGACGGCCTGACACCTGCCGATGAGGATATTCTGGACGTCATCCGCCGCCGGAAGAAGACAGACGCCAAGGTGGTGCTGGGCGTAAACAAGGTGGACAACTACGCGCGCGAGCTGCGCTCGGCCGAGTTCTATGCGCTGGGTCTTTCAGAAGCATTTCCCATCTCGGCAATGACGGGAGCGGGTACGGGTGACCTGCTGGATGAAGTGGTGCGTCTGCTGCCCACCGATGCCGAACCTGTCTTGGAAGAAGGCGTACCCAAGATTGCCATAGTAGGTCGCCCCAACGTAGGCAAGAGCAGCCTCATCAATGCACTGCTGGGGAAGCAGCAGCATATTGTCACGCCCATCGCAGGTACTACCCGCGACTCTATCGCCACTCGCTACAAAGCCTTTGGCTTCGACTTTTACCTGATAGATACGGCAGGTATGCGGCGCAAGGCCCGGGTGAACGACAACGTGGAGTTCTATTCGGTCATCCGCACCCTGCGGGCCATTCAGGAAGCCGATATAGTGATGCTGATGGTGGACGCTAACGCAGGCATAGAAGCCCAGGACCTAGCCATTCTGCACCAGATAGACAAGCAGCGCAAGCCGCTGATCATCCTGGCCAACAAGTGGGACACTGTGCCCAAGACCCCTACGGCCGACCGGGACCTGCGCACCCAGATAGAGGCTCGAATTGCGCCACTCTCCAATATCCCCATCCTTTTTATCTCCGCGCTGGAGAAGGTGCGTCTGCACAAAGCGCTGGAGAAGGCGAAGGAGATCTACGACCAGCGCAACCGCATTGTGCCAACGCGCGAGCTGAACGAAGTGCTCATTCCCATCATAGAGCAGACACCCCCGCCTTCGCAGCGTGGCAAGCTCATCCGTATCAAGTTCATTACGCAGGTAGAAGGCCGCGTGCCCACTTTCCTGATGTTCTGTAACCACCCCAAGCTGGTGAAGGAAAACTACAAGCGTTTTCTGGAAACGAAGATCCGCGAGAACTTTGGCTTTGAGGCTTGGCCGCTCAATATCTTCTTCCGCGAGAAGTAAGCCTTGCACGGGTACTGATACAGAAACGGGCTGCCAATGGCAGCCCGTTTTCATGTCATGAACGGATAGCTTACTCCACCACCCAGGTGGTGCCCGCCGGTCCGTCTTTCAGTTGCACGCCAGCTGCGGCCAGGCGGTCGCGGATCTGGTCGGAGATGGCGAAGTTCTTGGCCTTGCGGGCATCGGCGCGGAGCTCTACCAGCAGTTGCAGGGCGGCGTCCAGAGCGGTGGTCTGGTCGCTGGCTTCGTCATCTGACAGGCCCAGCACATCCGTAACAAAGCCCTTCAGCAGGGTACGGAGGGCGGTCAGGTCGGCTTCGGAAATCTGCTCCTGTCCCTGGTGCAGGGCGTGCAGCCACTTGGCGGCCTCAAACAGCTCGGCGATGGCGATGGCGGTGTTGAGGTCGTCGTTGAGGGCGGCGGTGAGGCGTGCTTCCAGCGCGGGAATGTCAAAGCCAGTAGTGGCGCCGGCGGTGGGCTTGATGCTGTCTAGCAGGCGCAGGGCCGCCATGAGGCGGCGGTAGGCCTTTTCGCTGGCGCGCAGGGCTTCGTCGGAGAAGTCGAGCGTAGAGCGGTAGTGGCTTTGCAGCACAAAGAACCGGATAGCCATGGGGCTGAAGGCCTGCGTCAGCAGCCGGTGGGTGCCTGTGAAGAATTCCTCCAGCGTGATGAAGTTGCCCAGGGACTTGCCCATCTTCTGGCCGCCGATGGTGACCATGTTATTGTGCAGCCAATAACGGGCCTCGTTCCCCGGCTGGGTGGGGTGGTGATGGTGCTGGCAGGCGTTGGACTGGGCAATCTCGGCCTCGTGGTGCGGGAACATGAGGTCGAGGCCACCGGCGTGGATGTCGAACTGTGCGCCCAGGTATTTGGTGCTCATGGCCGTGCATTCGATGTGCCAGCCGGGGAAGCCCACACCCCAGGGACTTTCCCATTTCATGAGATGCTCGGGCGAGGCGTTTTTCCAGAGCGCGAAGTCGCTGGGGTGGCGCTTTTCTTCCTGGCCGTCCAGGTCGCGGGTGCCCTGAATGGCTTCTTCCACCTGGTCGCGGCCAGAGAGTTCGCCGTAGGGATAGGCCTTTCGGTAGGCCTGTACGTCGAAATACACCGAGCCCCTGCTCACGTAGGCAAAGCCGTTGTCGAGAATCTGCTGTACTAGGGCAATCTGTTCGGGTATGTGGCCGGTAGCGCGGGGCTCGATGGACGGACGGCTGACGTTGAGCCGGGCCATGAGGTGGTGGTAGCGGTCGGTATAATACTGGGCTACCTCCATGGGCTCCAGCTGTTCCAGCCGTGCCTGCTTGGAGATTTTGTCCTCGCCTTCGTCGCTGTCGCCCGTGAGGTGGCCTACGTCGGTGATGTTGCGGACATAGCGCACCTTGTAGCCGCTGTACTTGAGCCAGCGGAACAGGATGTCGAAGCTGATGGCCGAACGGGCGTGGCCCAGGTGCGGGTCGCCGTAGACGGTGGGTCCGCAGAGGTACATGCCCACGAAGGGCGGGTTCAGCGGCTCGAAGCGTTCTTTCTGACGGGTGAGGGTGTTATGAAGATGCAGTTTGTGTTCCACAGGATTCCAGAGATAATGAGTTGTGCAAAAGCTGAACAGGCGCGGCCGGGCGGCGCAGGAATCAACAGCAACAACAGCGGAGTGGAAGCGTGAAGGTCTTCATAACGGCAAACGGGAGCCTGAGGCTCTGTAAATGCAAAGATGGAATAAACGGCGCAACGAACCATCAACAGTTTCTGAATGACGGCTCGTTGCGCAGTAAGACGTTGGGCCTGACGGCTCAGTAGGCGAGGAGTTCCTGCACCTTGGCCTTGAGGCGGGCAACAGGCAGGAAGTTCTTCTCCAGCTCGGGGTTGAAGGGCACGGGGGTGTCCATTGAGCCGACGCGCATGACCGGGGCATCGAGCGAGCGGAAAAGGTCTTCGCCAATGGCAGCGGCGATTTCGCCACCGATGCCGCCTGTCAGGGTGTCTTCGTGCAGTACCAGGCAGCGACCGGTTTTCTTCACCGAGCGGTAGACGGTTTCGCGGTCCCAGGGCAGGAGTGTGCGAAGGTCCACTACTTCAATACCGGCTTCGGGCATTTCCTTAGCCAGATTTACCGCCCAATGCACGCCCGTACCGTATGTAACGATGGTGAGGGTGTCGCCTTCCTGAACAATAGCAGCTTTGCCGATGGGCAGGGTGTAGTAGCCTTCGGGTACCAGGCCGCTGATGGAGCGATAGAGCAGTTTGTGCTCGAAGTACATGACCGGGTTGGGGTCGGCGAGGGCCGCGGTGAGCAGGCCCTTGGCATCGTACGCCGAGCTGGGGTAAACGATCTTAAGGCCGGGGGTGTGGAAGAACCACGCCTCGTTGCTTTGGCTGTGGAAGGGGCCAGCAGCAGTGCCTGCGCCCGTTGGCATGCGGATGACGGCCGGTACGGGCAGGTTCCAGCGGTAGTGGGTCTTGGCCAGGTTGTTGACAATCTGGTTGAAGCCGCAGGACACGAAGTCGGCAAACTGCATTTCCATCATGCTGGGCATGCCTTCGAGTGCCAGGCCCAGCGTGGTGCCTACGATGGCGCTTTCGCAGAGGGGAGTGTTGCGGACACGGCCTTTGCCAAACTCTTCCACGAAGCCCTGCGTGATTTTGAATACGCCGCCATACTCGGCGATGTCCTGGCCCATGAGCACCAGCTTGGAGTCGCGGCGCATGGCTTCGCGCAGGCCGTCGGAAATGGCGTCGATGAAACGCATCTCCTTCATGCTGCTGTGGTTTGGGGCCACAGGTGCGGGTACGTTCTGGGCGTATACGTCGCGCATTTCCTCTTCGGTGTCTGCCACGATTTCGGGCAGCGCGAAGGTGGTGGCCAGGGCAGATTCAATCTGTTGCTTGATGGTGGCGCGCAGTTCGTCAATGCGCTGCTGGGTCAGCAGGCCCTGTTCTACCAGCCAGCGCTCGTAGTTCTCAACGGGATCCTTGCGTGACCATACTTCCTGCAGCTCTTTGGGTACGTACTTGGTGCCGCTGGCTTCTTCATGGCCCCGCATCCGGAAGGTCATGGCTTCCAGAAGAATGGGCTTGCGGTCGCGGCGCATTTTCTCGGCAATCCGCTTGGTGGTCTCGTACACCTCCAGAATGTTGTTGCCGTCTACCTGCACGCCCTCGATTCCGTAGCCAATGGCTTTGTCAATGAACTGGCGGCAGCGGAACTGCTCGTGGCTGGGGGTGGAAAGACCATAGCCGTTGTTCTCTACGAGGAAAATGACGGGGAGATCCCAAACAGCTGCTACGTTGATGGCCTCGTGGAAGTCGCCCTCGGAGGCTCCGCCGTCGCCGCTGAACACCAGCGAGATGAACTCTTCACCTTTAAGATTGCTGGCCAGCGAGGTGCCGTCGGCCACGCTGAGCATGGCGCCCAAGTGCGAGATCATGCCGATGATGCGGTGCTCGGGGCTGCCAAAGTGGAAAGAGCGGTCGCGGCCTTTGGTGAAGCCAGACTTCTTGCCCTGCCACTGCGCAAACAGTTGCGTCAGGTCTACATCGCGGCTGGTGAAGACCCCCAGGTTGCGGTGCAGAGGGTAGATATAGTCGGTGTGCCGGAGGGCCATGGTAACGCCCACTGCGACGCCTTCCTGCCCAATGCCGCTGAACCACTTGCTGATTTTGTTCTGCCGCAGGAGGATGAGCATTTTGTCCTCAATCATGCGGGGCAGCAGTATGGCCTCGTAAAGCGCCAGCAATTCGGCGTCGGAAAGGCGGCTGCGGTCGTAACGGATGGGGGTTTCGGCGAAGGATACAGGAGAAGCGATCATGATGCCGGTAGGTTGGTCGGTGCGCAAAGTTAGGGCATTCTGACTCGTAACAAATGGAAAAGCCACCGTAGTGGGTGGCTTCTCCTGTAGGCTGTAGGCAGAATTACTTCTGGCCGGCAGTGGTATCGGCGGGGGCCGGTGTACCCTGTTGGGGTGCCGGAGCAGGTATGTTGGGAGTGGTCTGCAGGCTCTGCTCTACTTCGGGGGAGAGTTGCAGGCCATTCTGGGGAGCACTTTCGCGAACAGACTGCGACATCATGATGTTGATGGCGAAGGTCATAACAAAGATGCCAGCCATCATGCCCCAGGTAAGCTTTTCGACAACCTCGGCACCTTTGCGAGCACCGAAAATCTGTTGCGCGGCGTTGGCGCCAGAGGTGTTGGAGACCAGACCACCGCCTTTGCTGTTCTGGATCAGGACCAGGCCAATCAGAAGAATCGCGAGGAGTGTCAGCAGGACAACCAGAGTGATAACGAATGCGGACATATGCGGTGATTACTGCAGTCGGTTGATAAGGTCGGCAAAGTACGTGCTTTTTTCCGGGAATTTCAACTGGAGCTTCTGGTATACCTGACGGGCTTTTTCAATGTTGCCCTGTTTGACCAGGATTTCGGCCAGTGTTTCGGAGGCTGCTTCCATTTCAGCGGCTGCGGCAGCTTCGGTTTCTTCATCGCTGAGGGTTTCGACACTGCCTTCGGTTTTCAGCGAGCCCAAGCGTGGCTCAAACTCGGCAAAGCGTGTAATAAGGTCATCGACGTTGGTGGCAACCACTGGCAGCGGTGAGTCTGGAGCATCGCGTTCGACGTCGTAGCCAGCACGGGGATCGGCGAGCGTGGTAGTTCCAGCGGCATTGGGTTCGCGGCCCTGCTCGCCGGTCATGTCGCGCACTACGCGATCGAGGAACTTCTGCTGAATGCTTCGCAGGTTGATTTCATCGGGCAGCGGCATGCCTTTGCTGCGAATCTTGGAAAGATTTTCGCGGAAGGCACTGATGCGAACCGCAAAATCTTCGGTCTGGCGGCCAGCCTCGCCAGTAGATGGCAGCGCACTTTCGCTGGCCTCTATTACCTCCCCCATAACAGGCTCGGCCGACAGGGTAGGCAGTGGAGTTGCCAGTATTTCAGCGGCGCGGTTGGTAGCAGTTGGTGGGGCTTCGAAGGCTTTTTCCAGGTGCTGGAAGGTTTCGGGGCCCATGAGGCGGCGCAGCTCCCGGTCTTTCAGCATGATTTCGTTGGGCTCGGCAGGAATATGTGGCTTCTCTTCCACAAGAGGCTGACCGGGCGTCTCTTCCGCTGCTACAGAGGTTTCGGTAGTGGGTACTTCGACAGGGGTTTCCGGTTTCTGAACCGGAATCTCGCGGAAGTAGCGCATCTGCTCGGGCTTGATGACGATTTCCACCCCAAGGTCACTCTCGCGGAGGGCAATGGGCTCGGCGGGGAGTGTTGGTGCCACATCAGCGGATGCTGTTTCAGCAACAGCCGGGGCTGTTTCGTCGAAGTCGCGGTGCAGGGTGGGTGCTAAACGCAGACGGCCAAACTCAGGCTCGACGAAGCGGCGGAACGAGTCGGTCGTCATGGTGGGGTCTTTCGGCGCAGGGTCTACGGCCTCGGGGCTGAGGTGCGCAGTCGCTTTCTCTACCGCCACAAAACGGTCGGCTCCTTCATCGGTAATGCGGCCAACGGGAGTACCTGCGGGAGTTGCCTGGGCTGGTTCTACGGCAGGTTCTGCTGCTTCACCCATACGCATTACAATCCGCGTATCGGTTTCAAGCGGGACAAATCTGCGGAATGAATCGGTGCTGATGGGCTGTATTGGGCCTATCTCTTCCACCGGCTTGGGCGCCACCGCAGGGGACTCCAGCGTTGCAGCAACTGCAGAAGGTGTTTCTGGCAAAGCTGACTCTGAGCGGGCGGGTTCCGGTGAGGCAGCCACGGGCACATCAGCCATCGGTTCGGTTGCAGGCGCAGCTTCGGGCTTGGGGGCCTCGGGTTCGTGTCGGGTGGCTGGTGCGTCGAAACCCGTGGGTCGGTTGCGCAGGCGCACGCTGGTTTCGGCCGAGAAATCGGGCTCTACAAAGCGACGGAAACTGCTTTCTCCGCCCAACTGCTCGGCGCGAGGGGTGGGTTTCAGGTGCTCGTTCGACGGCTTCAGAGCCTCAAGTTCAGGAAACTGATGCGTCTCAGGCTTTGCAGATGATGGAGTAAGCTCGGTAGCAGGGTTGCTGGTAACAGGTTCTGCGGGTGCTACTTCAGGCTCGGCAGCGGCAAGCGGGGCTGCTGGTTCTTCGGTGGGGTCACCGCTGCGGCGATTGCGGCCCTCTACATACAGCGTTTCCGGCTTGATGTCGAAAGAAGGCTGTACAAAGCGGCGCATAGACTCAGAAGAGCCTTTGAGGTCGTTGTCGGCAGGAGCAGGTGCAGCGTCGGTTTTGGCTTCAGGCAGTGCAGCCGGCTGTTCCGGTGCAGGCGCAAAAAAGGGCTCCAGCTTGCGGGTGGGTACTTCTTCTGTAGGGGGGGCTGGTGTTTCCACCATCTCCAGGCGTTTTTTGAGCGCCAGCAGGCTGGGGTCAGTGTCCTCGGGCGCAGCAGTAGCGGCAACTGCAGGTTCGACTGCGACAACCGGGGGTACCTCAACCGTGGGTGCGGCTGCAACTGGCTCCGATGGCTCGGGCGTGGGACTGCTAAGTTGCTGGTTGATGAGGCTCAGCAGTTTGCGGCGCAGGTCGTCCATTGATGGGTCGGCACCCATCTGACGGTTGTGCTGCTCCAGGGCTTCGGCAGCCAACCGCTCCTCTTCGGCTTTCTGCTCAGGTGTAAGCTCTGGCTCGGGCGGCGGCGGCGGGAGGGTTCGCCTGGCCTCTGTCGGGCTCTCTGGCACCTCAGCCGGTTCTGTAGGCGCGGGCACCGCGGGTGCAGCTGCAACTACTTCTTCAACTGCCGCCACAACAGGCTCGGGTGCCGGAGGCGGAACAAAGGCCGCGGGTTCGGGCTTTTCGATAGCGGGCGCGTCAGCAGCAACAGGAGCAGTGGCGGTAGCCACCGTTTTGCCTGTAATCTGCGCTGCAACAGAGACAGTGGCCCATTCCTCCAGATGCTTGCGAATTTCCTTGGCCAGCTGGGCAGACAGTGGCACATACATGCCTACACGCACCTGCAACAGTGTTTGCAGCTTTACGTTGAAGGCGTCGGAGCTGGCTGATGCTGGAGAAGCCGCCTGAACAGGGACAACAGGGGCCTCTGGCTTGTTTTCTGCTTCAGCAACAGGGGCAACAACTGTAGTTGCTGGTGTTGTTACTGGGGGCTCTTCGGGCGCAAACAGTGGTTCTTCCTCCGCCGAAACTGCTGGCGCATCTGCAACGGCTGGGGTCACTTTTTCAGCAACGGGCAGCGGCTCAGGGGCGCGGGGTTCGGTAGTAGGCTTTGCTGCCAACTCAGGATCTACACGGCTGGCGACGGGTGTAGCTGGCAGAACCGGGTCGGGGTAGTAGTTCTCGTCGTCCTGTAGATAGGAGGGCACGAACGAGGATTTGCGCTGCGCCGGCATGACGAAGCGCGGGTTGACACCGCCCGCATTGGGGCTGGTGGGTTCGGAGGGCGCATCTTCCAGAAAGCCGGATTTGCGTCCGCCAATCGGCAAGGGTTCGCGGCTGCCGGTGGGTTCGGAGTTTTCGGAAGGAGGGGCAATGGGGCGCTCTACGAACTCGGCCAGACGGGCACGATCGTGGGCATAGAGTGCGGCTTTGGCAATGGGATCGCCTTCACCAACTGCCTCGGCTCCCAATTTCAGTTCCCGCGCCTGAATGATGTGGAGCAGGGAGAAATACGGAAACTTCGCCAGCTGCTGTTGCAGCACACTGCGCTCCTGCTGACCCAGTGGGCCAGCGCTTGATCGGTTGTAGAGGTGCAGGGGATTCACCGTCCGCCTGAGGGTTTTTAAGTATTCAGCGCCTGATAACTACCAAAAATAGCGTAATTCCTTACCAATCAGACAACGCCTGATTAAAAATGTCCTGTGAGAGTCGGTCGTTCAGATCGGCCAGGAGCGTACTTTCGACGGTTGCCAGACTGACATTGGCCGGATAGTTGGCGAACTGCTCAAACACCTTGTCGAGGTTGTCTTCGGGGTGCTTACTGCTTTCTACGGTGATTTTCACGCGCATGTAGAGGCGGTTTTCCGCCGCGGTGTTGCCGGCAACGATGTTGGCGGGCTGCACATAATAGTCTACAATGACACCAGTGATCTGGAGGTCGCCGCCTGAATTGACGAGGCGAAGGCGGCTCTGAGTCTGGAATTTGTTACGCACAGCTTCTGTCAGTTCCTGTGCGGCAGAGGGCGAAACCAGTGGAGAAGTGTTCTGGAAGAGCTCAACTGTGAATGTCTGTACGTCTTCGGGCACCGACGCACCACTGAAGGAATAAAAGCAGCCCGTTTGCGACCAGGCAACGAGGCTGGCCAGGAGCATCCAGAGGGCAGCGCGGCCCCAGCGCTTCAGGCGGCTGGGGGGGCGATTTTCACAACGGCAGTTTTCGCAGGCCATATCAGTGTTCCAAGCCGTAGCTTTTGATTTTCCGGTAAAGAGTGCGTTCAGAGATACCAAGTTCGGCGGCCGCTTTTTTGCGGTTGTGGTTGTACTTGGACAACGCTTTGGCAATGAGGTCGCGCTCCTTGCGCTCCAGCGACAGCGATTCTTCCAGCAATGGAGGCTGGTCGGCAGGGTAGGCGTCCGCGCCATAGCCTCTTCCATAGCGCGGATCTGCCTGGGGTGTTCTTACCGCCAGTGCATTGGAGCCCGCGGGCGGATGGATGATGACCTCGGGGTAGGCGACGTCGTTTTCGCGCCGGGGCGGGTAGGCGGGAGTGGGGATGGTGTCGAAGGGCGCTTCGGTGAGGGCGGCTACTGTGCGCCGCAGGTCGGCCAGTTCGGTCTTGATTTCGTAGAACATGCGTACCAGCAGCTTGGGGTCCAGGCCCTCTACCGTGCCAGCGGTGCTTTCCTCGCGGCGGGCGTCGTTGCTTGAAGGCAGGTGCACGGGCAGTTTGCTCTCGTTCAGTGGCAGGTGCTGGCGCATCATCTGTGCTGAAACCTGCGCCTGCGGTGAGAGTACGGTGAGCTTCTCTACGAAATTGCGGAGTTCGCGGACGTTGCCAGGCCAGTGGTATTCGTACAGCAATGCGCGGGCGCCTTCGTCCAGCACGATGGGTTCGCGGCCATAGCGGGTTGCAAACTCGTTGGCGAAGTAGCGGAAGAGCAGTTCGATGTCGGACCCGCGCTCACGCAGCGGGGGCACGTATATCGTGATGGTGTTCAGGCGGAAGTAGAGGTCTTCGCGGAACTTGCCCTGGCGAATCTGCTCTACCAGATTCTTGTTGGTAGCCGCTACCACACGCACGTCTGTCTTCTGGACCTTGCTGCTGCCTACGCGCAGATACTCACCGTTTTCCAGCACGCGGAGCAGACGGCTCTGGGTGTGGAGGGGCATTTCGGCTATTTCATCCAGAAAGATGATGCCGCCGTTTACCTCTTCGAAGTAGCCTTTTCGGCTGTCGTAGGCGCTGGTGAACGAGCCTTTCTCGTGGCCGAAGAGTTCGCTGTCGATGGTGCCCTCGGGAATGGCACCGCAGTTGATGGCAATGAAAGGGCGGTGTTTGCGCAGCGACAGCTGGTGGATCATGCTGGCAAAGACGTCTTTGCCCGAGCCGTTTTCGCCCACTACCAGCACGGTAACCTCGGTGGGGGCTACCTGCAAAGCAATGTCGAGGGCGGTGTTCAGCTTGGGGCTGTCGCCGACGATGCCGAAGCGCTGCTTGATGGTTTGCCTACTGGTTGACATTCGTTGCGTAGGGAGAGAGGAGCGTTGGTAGGGAGTGTCAGGCGGTGGCTAGTTCGCCAATGAGGGTGGCGCTGGTAGAGGAAGTGACGCGCACCTGTACGTAAGTGCCAGGGGTATACTGTGTGCCCGCTTTGTCGAAGACCACCATCTTGTTCTGGTCGTTGCGGCCGGCATACTGCTGGTCGCTGCGACGGCTGTCGCCTTCGATGAGCACAGTAAACACCTTGCCTACATCGCGGGCATTGCTTTCGCGGCTCAGCTGGTTCTGCAGTTCGATAATCTCAGTGAGGCGGCGCTTCTTTACTTCCTCGGGTACATCGTCGGTCATTTTGCGGGCTGCAAGGGTGCCGGGCCGCTCGGAGTAGAAGAACATGAAGGCGTGGTCGAAGCCGACTTCGCGCATCAACGACAGGGTCTCCTGGTGCTCCGCTTCGGTCTCGGAGCAGAAGCCGGCTATGATGTCGGTAGACAGGGCACAGTCGGGCATGATTGCGCGGATGCGCTGAATGCGCTGGAGATACCACTCGCGGGTGTAGCCACGGTTCATGGCTTCCAATATGCGGCTGGAGCCACTCTGCACTGGCAGGTGAATGAAGTTGCAGATGTTGGGATAACGGGCCATGGTCTCCAATACCTCGTCGGTCATGTCCTTGGGGTGCGAGGTGCTGAAGCGGATGCGCAGCTGGCTGTCTACTTCGGCGGTCATGGCCAGGAGGTGCGCGAAATTGGTGCCTTCGTAATGGTAGGAGTCTACATTCTGGCCCAGCAGTGTTACTTCTTTGTAGCCCTGCTGCACCAGCTCCTGCACTTCGGCTACGATGCTCTTGGGGTCGCGTGAGCGCTCGCGGCCTCGGGTGAAGGGCACCACGCAGAACGAGCACATGTTGTTGCAGCCACGCATGATGGACACAAAGGCAGATACGCCATTGGTGTTGAGGCGGATGGGTGCAATGTCGGCGTAGGTTTCCTCGCGGGAGAGCAGCACATTGACGGCGCGCTGACCCGACTCTACCTCGGCAATCAGCTCGGGCAGGGCGCGGTAGGCGTCGGGGCCTACGACGAGATCCACCAGCTTTTCTTCGTCCAGCAGCTTGGTTTTCAGCCGTTCGGCCATGCAGCCCATTACGCCTACCATCAGGTTGGGGCGTTTGTTCTTGGCCGATTTCAGGCTGCGGAGGCGGTTCCAGATTTTCTCTTCTGCGTTTTCGCGGATGGCGCAGGTGTTCAGCAGCACGAGGTCGGCAGAGAGTTCGTCGCGCGTGAAGCCGTAGCCCATACCTGTGAGTACCGAAGCGATGATCTCAGTGTCGGAGAAGTTCATCTGGCAGCCATAGGTTTCCACATAGGCATTGCGCAGGCGGGCATCCCCCTGATAGGCTTCGCCCTGTCGGCTCTCATCGATGGTCTTGACGAGGCCCTCCAGTTCGGGGGCAAGGGTATCGGTGTGGCCGCCAGTGGTGGGTACGGCGCTGGGCGTGAATACTTTCTGTGTGTTCTGGCTCATGTGGCAATCGACAGCGTGCAAAGATAACGCAAAAGGCCGTCGATTTGTGACAAAATGGCAGAAGCGTTATTTCGGCTTCTTCAGCAGGAGAAAGGGCCGTTCGATGAAGAGGTAGCTGGCCGTGCTGACAACCGTGATGATCAGCAGGGTGGAGAAGCAGAGTGCCCAGATGTTGGTGAAGCCGTAGGGTACAACCCCTTTGACGAACTGGTCGTGTATCGGGCGGTGCAGTAGATAGACGCTGTAGGAAATCTTGCCAAAGAAGGTAAACACCGGGTTGTCGATGAAGCGGCTGGCACGAGAGCAGGGATGATAGAGGCAGTAAGCTGTAATCAGGGCAAACGTGAGTGTGCCCAACAGCGTAGACCCAAAATACTGCCAGGCATCCATGCTGAAAGGCAGGTAAACCGTCCGGGAGCAAAAAATGGCCAGTATCATCAGTGCCAGCACAGCAACGAGTGCGTAGGTCTTGGGTTTCAGACTTGGAAAGGCGAGGTAACAATAGGCCATCAGCATGCCAGTGCCAAACTGTGCGTAGCGGGCCAGAGTGTTGGTGTAGGCCCATGAACGGTACAGCAAGGCATCGGACTGTATCTCGGGCAGCAGAAGCCAGACAGCAGTCTGGTAAGCAATGGCAACCAGAATCAATCCGGACAGAAAATAGAGATGGTGCTTTCGCTCGAGCTGCATGAAGGCGTACATCAGCAGCGGCAGCGTCAGGTAGAACTGGAATTCAGTTGCAACAGACCACGTGACGCTGTTGATGACATTGTGTTCGCTGAAGAGGTTGATGGTGAGAGTGAGGTAATACGGGATAGCCGGTAGGATCAGGGATACATAAGGACTGGCTGTTAACCACATCAGCAGACCGAAGATGGCCGTAGTGATGAAGTAGAGTGGGAGAACCCGAAGCATGCGGTTCCGGAAGTATGGGGTCAGTTGTGGCGCAGGTGCCTGCTCAAGTGCAGCACGGAGGAAAGGGTAGCTGACCAGAAACCCGCTGAGTACAAAAAACAGCTCGACCCCGCCGCCGCCTGCATAGCTTTTCATCCGTTCGTAGAAGGTGAGGCTTCCGAGGTGGGTATTCTTGAAGTTGTGGCAGAATACGACGCTCAATACGGCAATTCCGCGCAAACCATCCATTCCGGCGAGGTGACCTCTCTCCAGCAAAGCGGCCCTCCAGCCTGCCAGTTTCTGCGTCATGCGGCGTCTGTCATGGGGTGCGAAATTACGCCAATGAAACTTTGGGCGCCTGGCATTTCAGTACAGTAGAACCAATTGGGTAAAACGAAGTAGGGATTGCCGGATGGCGGGCATGGTCTTTGCCTTAGTTGTACCTTTGTAGTATCCATCCTCACGACGCCAGATCCGCTCTACAATGCAGCCCCAGGCCACCAGTACGGAAGAAAATTACCTGAAAGCCATTCTCAGACTCTCCAGTGCAGAGAGAGGTAATGGTGGTCATGCGGTGACTACCAATGCCTTGGCGGCCGCTCTCAACACCACTCCCGCCAGCGTGACGGACATGGTGAAGCGCCTGAACGAGAAGGGCCTGCTTACACACATACCATACAAGGGTGTGATTCTGACCCCAGAAGGTCGAAAGCTGGCGCTGAACACGCTGCGCAAGCACCGTCTGTGGGAGGTGTTCCTGGTAGAAAAGCTGGGCTTCAAGTGGGACGAGGTGCATGATATGGCCGAGCAGCTGGAGCACATTCACAGCCCGCAGCTGGTAGAAGCCCTGGATGCTTTTCTGGGCCACCCAAAGTTCGATCCCCACGGCGATCCCATCCCGGATGCGGATGGTCGCATGGCCTCACGCCAGACCGAGAACCTGTCTGTTACGGAAACAGGGGTGCAGGTAGTGGTAGCAGGGCTGGTGCATACCTCGCCCGACTTCCTTCGGTATCTGGACCGCCTAGGCCTACGTATAGGCGAGGAACTGACCGTGCTGGAGCATATAGACTTCGATGCCTCGCGGCTGGTACAGGTGGGTAGAAAAGGTGGCGACACCCGCGAACTGCTGCTGAGTCGCGCCGTGACCGAGAACCTTTTGGTGAGCCGCACATGAGTGTGCTGACGCCTGCCGACGAACAGTTTCTGCGCCGCACGCTGGACCTGGCCCTGCGCGGTGGCAACGCCGTATTTCCCAATCCGCGCGTAGGGGCTCTCCTTGTTGCCGATGGCCGCATTGTCGGGGAAGGCTGGCACGAGCGCTTCGGTGGGCCGCATGCCGAGGTTAACGCGTTTGCCAACTGCACCCACCCCGAACTGCTTTCGCGCAGCACGATTTATGTAAGTCTGGAACCGTGCAACCATCAGGGCAAAACCCCGCCCTGTTCCGAGTTGATTGTGCAGAAGGGGGTGCCCCGCGTGGTGGTGGGCAGCATAGATCCCAATGTGAAGGTGATGGGTGCGGGCATTGCCCGGCTGCGGGAAGCGGGCGTTGAGGTAATCGTGAATGAGGATACCGCCCCCTTTCTGGAGATAAACCGGGCATTCTGGGTGAACCAGCAGCGCAAGCGGCCGTATGTGATACTGAAGTGGGCCGAGACCGCCGATGGGAAAATGGGCAACCGCGATGCGGCGGCTGGCCGGTTGATGATTACCGGCGCCGAGACCAACCAGTACACCCACACCCTTCGCGCGCAGGTGCAGGCTGTGCTGGTGGGGGCGAGTACGGCCATCGCCGATAACCCCCAGCTTACGGTGCGGCTGACCCACACAGGCCGCCAGCCCCTGCGGCTGGTGCTGGACCCCGGCAGGCGGATATTGGAACACCCCGACCTGCACCTGCTGGCCGATGGCAGCGAAACCTGGCTGTTGCTGGAAGGCGAGGAGCGCACGGAGGGTAGTCTGCGGGAGATTGACCTACTGAAGTGGGGCAATGAGCCCAGCGAGTGGGTACCACACCTTTTCCGCACCTATGGCGTGGGCTCGGTGCTGGTGGAAGGCGGGGCTGCTACGCTACAGGCGTTTCTGGCGGCCGACTGCTGGGACGAAATCCATGTGCTGCGTGGCCCTGACGCGGCTCCCGAAGCCGATGTGCTGGCTCCGCGCCTTTCTGCCACTCAGGCGCAGGCCCTGGTGCGGAAAGGAATGCTGGGGAAAGATGCCCTGTGGGTGGCAAGTAGGTAGCAGGGGTGTACCTTTGCACTCTTACACGATTTCTGCGCAGGCATGAACATACTCATTACCGGAGGGGCAGGTTTCATTGGTGGGCATCTGGTGCGCCGCATGGTGAAGCGCTATCCGCAGTATCGCATCGTCAATCTGGACGTGCTTACCTACGCTGGCAACCTGGCCAGCCTGCGCGACATTGAGCATGCGCCCAACTACACCTTCGTGAAAGCCGACATCTGCGATCTGGCGGCAGTAAGCCAAGTAATGGAGCAGTACAGCATAGATGCCGTGATACACCTGGCAGCCGAAAGCCATGTAGACCGCTCGATATTGGACCCGCTGGCATTTGTGCGCACCAACGTGCTGGGCACAGCCACGCTGTTGCAGGCGGCCCGCCAATGGTGGGGTACTCGGCAGGACGTGCGGTTCTACCACGTGTCTACCGACGAAGTGTACGGCTCGCTGGGTGAAACGGGCTTTTTTGTGGAGACCACTCCCTACGACCCGCGCAGCCCCTACAGCGCCAGCAAAGCCGGAAGCGACCATCTGGTGCGGGCCTGGGGCCACACCTATCATATGCCAGTGGTGCTGAGCAACTGCTCGAACAACTACGGCCCGATGCAGTTTCCGGAGAAGCTGATTCCGTTGATGATACTCAACGCCCGCGATGGGAAGCCGCTGCCAGTGTATGGCAAGGGCGAAAACGTGCGCGACTGGCTGTGGGTAGAAGACCACTGCTCGGCCATTGACCTGATACTGCACAAAGGCCGGGTAGGCAAGACCTATAACATCGGTGGCAAAAACGAGTGGAAGAACATTGACCTGGTGCACCTGCTGTGCCAGACGATAGACCGCAAGCTGGGCCGCGCCGCTGGGGCAACCGCTGGACAGATTACCTACGTGACCGACCGACCGGGCCACGACCTGCGCTACGCCATAGACCCCACCAAGCTGGAGACAGAACTGGGGTGGGCGCCCTCGCTGCAGTTTGAGGAAGGGCTGGAGCGCACCATTGACTGGTACCTGAACAACGAAGACTGGGTGACCGCCGTAAAGACTGGCGGATATCAGCAGTATTACGAAACCCAATACGGCAACCGACTGGCATGATTGCACTGCTGCTGACCATCCTGCTCTCGGCCGGGCTGTATGTGCTGCTGCGCGAAGCTGACCGCCGGGGCTGCGACCGAACGATGGTCATCTCGGTCAACTATCTGGTGTGTCTGGTGGTGGGGGCGCTTTTTGATCCGTCCAGCGCGCAGGCGGCACTGAACCCCGGACCCGCTCTAGGGCTGGGGATGTTGCAGGGAGTTCTTTTCATTTCGGTGTTCTCGCTCATTGCGTTGGGTTCGGCGCGGGTAGGGGTAGGCTACACCACGCTGGTGTCCAAAATCAGCCTGGTAGTGCCCTTTCTGGTGTCCATTGTAGCTTTTCACGAGAAACCCGGCCTGATGCAGTGGCTGGGCGTGGTGCTGGCATTTGCAGCCATTGTGTTGGTGAACTACCAACTGGTGCGCGGGAACGCGCAACATGGTTCCACGTTGAAGCCCACACAGATTCTGTTTTTGGGGATCTCACTGTTTGTAGGCAATGGCCTGATTGATACCAACTTTAAACTCTTTGACGAGTGGTATCCGGCATTCCCTGGCCCTGCTTTCTCGCTTATCGTATTTGGCGTGGCGGCGTTCATTGGCCTGACGCTGACGGTCGTTCGGCTGGTGCGGGGCCAAGTACGCCTGCACTGGCGCGATGTGGTTGCAGGCATCTGTATCGGTATTCCCAACTACTTCTCCATCATTACGCTGATTGAAGCACTGAAAGAGCTGCCCGGCACGGTATTTTTTCCCAGCTTCAGCATTGGCCTGCTGCTGACAGGGGCTCTGGCGGGCCGCCTGCTTTACCGCGAACGTTTTGATGCTTTTGCCCTGGCAGGCCTGCTCTGTGCAGTAACAGCCATTATCCTCATACTCCAATGATCCGACTCCAACTCTTGCCTGTTCTGTTTCTGCTGCTGGGGCTGACTGGCTGCCAGTCGCCTGAGGCAATAGGCGAAAAGCAGCTGAACCCCGAACAGGGCTGGCCTATCGCCGACTCGCTGCTGCTGCAGTATGAGGCCAATGACACGCTGCCCCGCCAACTGGTACTGAAGCTGGAGGTAACGGAAGATTACCCTTTCAACAACCTGTGGGTACGTTACACGGTGAAGGATCCCGCGGGTAAGGTGCAGCAGGGCCGTGCAGAGTTTCTGTTGGCTACCAGTGATGGCAAGTGGCTTGGCACCAAGAACCCTTTGACGGGTACGGTATCAGCCACAGCGGTGCTGAACGAGGAGGCACGGTTCCGTACCCCCGGCACCTATCAGTTCAGTTTGGTGCAGTACATGCGTACCGACACGCTGAAAGGCGTTCAGCTGGTGCAGTTTTCGATACAGGCTGCAGCGAAATAAGCTGTTACTCGGCCGAAGGAGCTGGTTTGGCGCCTTCTCCTCCACTGCGGTTTCCGCGGTTGCGGCCACCTCTGCGTCGGTTTCGGTTGCGGTCTCCGCCTTCTTTGTTGTCGCTGTCAGTGCTGCGGCCTTCGGCGCGGGGCGTTGCGCTGCCTTCTCCACGTGGCGGGCGCTGCTGCCGGTTGCCCGACTTATCTCCACTGGAGCCAACGACAGTAGGTTTGCGTCCATCCTTGCGTCGGCGTGGTGTGGGGGTCATTCGTTCGTGCAGACTGCTCTGGCCCACTACGTCCACAAAGTCGAGTGAAGCCTTCTGGGGCGCTGCGGCCTGTTTGGCGGCGGCTTCTTCGTCCAGTGCATGCAGACTGGGTGGGCGAATGCCCTGCTTGTTCAGCTTAACCAGCTCAATGACCTGCTCTACGGGCAGTGCTGTCCAGTTCTCCTCGCCCACGTAGCTGAACCACATGGTGCGCTTGAAGATGTCGGTCTTCTGAAGGGTGGCCTGGCCCAGTTCGGTCTGGATGTGTTTTACCTGTGGGATGTCCTTGAGGGCATCCATGTAGGTTTCCAGTTCGTAGTTGAGGCAGCACTTGAGGCGGCCACACATGCCAGTGATTTTGGCTGGGTTCAGCGAAATCTGCTGGTAGCGGGCGGCCGAGGTGTTGACGCTCCGGAAGTCGGTGAGCCACGACGAGCAGCACAGCTCGCGGCCACAGGAGCCTACGCCACCTACAATGGCGGCTTCCTGGCGCATGCCAATCTGCCGCATTTCCACCCGGATGCGGAACTCATGGGCCAGCTGCTTGATCAGCTGGCGGAAGTCTACGCGCGTTTCGCTGGTGTAGTAGAAGATGGCCTTGGTGCCGTCTGCCTGAAACTCTACATCGGACACCTTCATGTCAAGCCGCAGTTCGTCTACGATGGTGCGGGTGCGTGTCAGGGTGGTGTATTCGCGGCTGCGCGCCTGTTCCAGCAGGCTGATTTCGGCGTCCGAGGCTACACGCAGAATGGTGCCCACCTCTTTCAGGCTCACCTTTTTCTTGCGCATCTGTAGGCGGGCCAGTTCGCCGCCCATCGTCACCATGCCAATGTCAAAACCACGGTCGCAGGCTACGACGACAAGGTCGCCAGTGATGATATCCAGCCCGGCATCGTTCCGGAAGAACTGCTTGCGGGTGGTTTTGAACTTCAGTTCGTATATGTTCTGCTCTTCAGGTATGCCGGGCGGAAGCATGTTTTCCAGCCAATCGGTCACACCCAGCCGGCTACATCCGCCGGTTCCGCAGGAGGTGCATCCCATAAGTAGAGGAGTATATGTAATGAACGGGAGTATACCCGTTTCGACAGCCCCAAGTTAGGGCTTTTGCCGCGGTGTTCAACGCCTCAGGGCTGCGCAACCTCAATAACTCCCTGAAAGACAGCTGTTGCGGGTCCTTTCAGCCAGACGGTTCCGTTTGTGTCCTGGCTCACGGCCAGTTGCCCTCCCATCGCCTGCACGGCGATGGTGTATGGGGGCGGCTGGGGGAAAAGGCGGGTTGCATACACTAACGCTGCTGCTGTTACGCCCGTGCCGCAGGCCAGGGTTTCGTCTTCTACACCGCGCTCGTAGGTACGGAGCGTCAATTGATTGTGGCCTGTAGGCAGCAGGAAGTTGACATTGGTTCCACCAGGCTGGTAGGCTTCGCTGTTGCGAATGGCCCTGCCCTGCTCTACCACTGGCCAGGCAGTGATATCAGTGCCCTGAGGCAATACGCACACATGGTGGGGCGACCCTGTGTGGATGAACCAAGCATCGGGGCCCACTGGAGCCGCCTCGGCCTGTATGTTCATCTGTACTACTACATCCTCTCCTTCCAGCTGTGCCAGATGCGGGCCATCGAAGGCCAGAAACCGGCAGTTGTCACCTTGAAAGAAGCCGAGTCGTTTGGCCAACGCCACAGCACAGCGCGAGCCATTGCCGCACATGCTGCTCAGACGGCCATCGGAATTGTAGTAGCGCATCTCAAAGTCATAGCCTTCGGCGGCCTGCAGCAGAATAAAGCCATCGGCCCCGATGCCGAAGCGCCTGTGGCAGATGTGTTCGTACAATGCGTCAGCGTTGGCGGGGAGGCCGATTTTGCGGTTGTCCACCAGGACGAAGTCATTGCCTGCTCCGTGGTATTTGTGAAATTCGATGCGCATGTGATGAGACGCCGTTCTGCGAATGTAACTTTACTGCAAACCCACGCCACACAGTCCATTTCATGAACCGCCGCTCCATCAACGTAGATTGGCTTACGGTTGGTCTATATCTGTTCTTCGTCTTTTTCGGATGGATCAACGTCTATGCGGCGTCGGTGCGCGATCCCAACATCTCTATTTTCAACGTAGACTATAACTACGGCAAGCAGTTCATCTTTATCCCCATTGCGCTGCTGATTGGAGGTATAATTCTGTTGCTGGATACGAAATTCACCCAGCTTATCAGCTACCTGGCGTACGGGGCCACGATAGCACTTTTGATGCTTGTGTTGGTGGTGGGGCGTGATGTGAATGGGGCCCGAGCTTGGATAGACCTCGGTGGGCCATTCAAGGTGCAGCCTGCCGAGTTTGCCAAAATAGGTACGGCTATGGCTGTAGCGGCCTTTATGACGCGCTACAATTTCTCGCTGAAACGAACCACAGACCAGTTGGGGTTGGCTGCGCTCATTCTGGTGCCTGCGGGGCTTATCATGTTACAGCCCGATACCGGCAGTGCGCTGGTTAGCAGTGCGTTCATTCTGATGCTCTTCCGCGAAGGACTGTCGCCCTGGTATCTTATTCTGGGTTTTCTGGCAGCTGTGTTCGTCATAATGGCGCTCACGATGTCGAAGTTCGTGGTGATTGGTATTGTGGTGGCACTGGCGGTTTTGTCGTTCTTCTTTCTGTTTCGGCGCAAGTTCTGGGGGCTGCATCTGCTGCTGATGATTGCATTCTCGGGACTGGTATTGAGCGTCGATTTCCTGATGACTGACGTGCTGAAGCCCCACCAGCAGGTGCGGGTGCGCGCCCTCTTTGACCCACAGACCGACCCGCTCGGTACCGGCTGGAACATTACCCAAAGTAAGATTGCCATAGGCTCGGGGGGCTTTACAGGCAAAGGCTTCCTGAAGGGTACGCAAACAAAGTTCGATTTTGTGCCTCAGCAGGATACCGACTTCATTTTCTGCACCATCGGAGAGGAGTATGGCTGGCTGGGCAGTACCGTATTGCTGGTGTTGCTATTTGTGTTTTTGGCCCGTCTCCTGTATCTGGCCGAGAACACCAAGACCCAGTATGGGCGTATCTACGGGTACATTGTGGCCAGCATTTTCTTTGTGCACGTGGCCATCAACATAGGTATGGCTGTAGGTGTAATGCCGGTTATTGGCATTCCGCTGCCATTCTTCTCCTATGGCGGCAGTTCGCTGATTGCGTTTACCGTGCTGCTGTTCATTTTGCTGAACCACCACGCCAACCGGAACAATATTCTGGGTTCTGAGCGCCGCAGCGCCTAGCGGTGGCTTTGAAGAATGAATGCTGCCCGCAGACTGCCTGTTTCTCCATCGGCAGTCTGATAGGAAATGAGCCATACATACGGCCCCGAGGGCAGTATTTGTCCGTTTGCATCTCGGCCGTCCCATTCCAGTAGAGTTTCGCCATTCAGGAGCAGGGTTGAAGCCAGACTGGCAGACTGTGCCAGGCCGTTGCCTGCAATGAGTTGCAGGTCCAGCCGAGTGCCTTCGGGCGCCAGCAGCCGTAGAGTTTGTGTTTCTAGATGGCCATCGCCATTGGGTGAAAAATGCGGGCCACTGAGATGGCAGGCTACAGGGGCTTCATGTGATTGTGAGCGCCAGCCTGGGGTGCCAAAATGGTGCAAAGATGCCGCTGTGCGCCAGCGTTTGCCTGTCCATTCCAGCGCTATTCCATTGATGGAGCGCAGGAATGAGGAATGTAATGCGGGTTGCCAGCGTTGCGTGGCCAGTGTAAGCCCGGAGGATGTCTCAAGGGCCAGAAGATCGGTAGGGAGTATGGGCGGCAGGGGTTTTTGCAGCAGGCGAATGTCGGCAGTATCTGGCGGCAAATAATGGTTCTTCACCCAGGTGGTGTCGCTGGTGAATGCCGCCACCTGGCCGGGCAGCAGAATGTCATTGGGCAAATGAACAACCGTCCTGGCGCCATCTCGTATGCGCACAAGCTGAAGTTCGGTAAGGCGAAGTGCACGCGTAGAATTGTTCAGCAGTTCGACATACCGACTGCCTTCTGTGGGAGGCGCCAGCATGAGCTCTGAAAAGACCAGTTGCCCCGGGAGAGGTAGTTGGGCGTCGGCCCAGAGAACCGTCGCCACGGTATCAGACAGAAGGTTGCCAGCGCGGTCAGGTATCTGCTGACAGCGAAGCTGGTAGGGCTTAAGCGACAGGAGCGGGCTGGTCAGCTGTACTTCCAGTTTCCACTCAGAATAACTCAGAATGCGAAAACTTGATATGCCAGGCCCGCCGGAGAGGCTCAGGGAGGCCAAGAGCGGCAGCAAAGGACGGCTCAGTGCTTCGGAGAACTGGAGTTCAAGGGTTTGGGCATTGGTGGCTTCAATGCGGAGGAGTTGGGGTGGTGTGCTATCGGCTAAGGCTTGGGCCCGGAAGTCATCGAACCAGAATTGATCGCGGCTGGCTGGTGTGTGCTGCACCGAGAAGCCAGTGTATTGAGATGCCGAATAGGTGCTGTCAAATGCCATGGCATCCTGGACATACAGTAGTCCATCTGTGGAGTGGCGAATCTGCCAGCAACCAACAGCATCCACCTCTACCTGAAGAAAAATCGTTTGCCCAGACAATGGGAGGGCGGTTTCGCCAATGGCCAGCAGGGTTCGGGCTCCGCCATCCTCGCGCCAGATCGTTGGCACATTGCCATAACGGTTACTGCCAAGTTCCAGCGTGTAGCCTTTCGAAGTTGGCGACCGAAGCAACGGGTTGTCGCTTGCAAGGTGCAGGCGGAAGCTGTTGCGGTTGGAAAGTGAATCCAGCGATGTGTCCAGACGCAGCTGCCAACGCAGGGTGTGTTTTTTTAACGGTATAGGCCAGTGTGTTGCAAGGTGCAGCGTCTCATCCTGTGGATTTCCGTCTAACTGTAAACGCCCACCTGTTATGTGCCGAAAGCGATTGAGGGTGCCCAGCCACCCTGGGCTTACAGTGAGGTCGCCATCCTCAAAGGGGTCTGTGATTACCGGTATCTGGGAATATGATAATGAAGGTAGAAGGTGAAAAAACTGAAACACAAACAGGTAGAACAGTAGCCTGCCACCTGAGTTACTTTTTTTGCCAGTATGCATACCATCGCCCGTGTGAAAGGCGTTTTGAACACAATTTATCCGGCACGTTCTTACCTAACCCACCTCTTCATCACAATGGCGACTTCCAACAAGATCCGTATGCAAGGGCTGACCTACGATGACGTTCTGCTCCTGCCTGCCCACTCCGAAGTTCTGCCACGTGACGTGGATGTTACCACCAAGCTGACCCGAGACATCACCCTTAACATCCCCATCATGAGTGCGGCGATGGATACTGTGACTGAGTATCAGCTCGCAATTGCCATGGCTTCGGAAGGCGGTATTGGCATTTTGCACAAGAACATGAGCATCGAGAAGCAGGCCGACCAGGTGCGTCGTGTCAAGCGCTATGTATCGGGCCTGATTGTGGACCCGCTGACGCTGACTCCCGAGCAGACGCTGGCCGATGCGTTCCGGGTGATGGCTGAGCACAAGATTGGCGGGATTCCAATAGTAGACAGCACCAGCCGCAAGCTTGTCGGTATCCTCACCAACCGCGACATTCGCTTCCACTCTCCCTCGAAGAAGAAAATCAGCGAGGTGATGACCAAAGACAACCTTATCACCGTGCCAGAGGGGACCAATCTTGAGAAGGCTGAAGAGGTACTTCGAAAGTTCAAGATTGAAAAGCTGCCGGTGGTAGACAAGAATGGCCGCCTGGTGGGGCTCATCACTTACAAGGACATACTGAAGCGCAAGGACTTCCCTCATGCCTGCAAGGATGAAATGGGCCGACTGCGTGTGGGTGCGGCCGTAGGCGTCACTACCGACACCTTCGACCGTATCGAAGGCCTGCTGAAAGCAGGGGTGGATGTAGTATGTGTAGACACAGCCCACGGCCATAGCGAAGGCGTGTTGAAGATGGTGCGCGACATCCGGAAAAAGTACAAGGACTTACAGATGGTGGCAGGCAATGTAGCCACTGGCGAGGCTACAGAGGCTCTTATAAAAGCGGGCGTCAGTGCGGTGAAAGTGGGGGTGGGCCCCGGTAGTATCTGCACCACACGTGTGGTGACGGGTGTGGGCGTGCCGCAGCTTACCGCCGTGATGGAAGCAGCTGCAGCAGCGGCCAAGAAAGGCATCCCCATCATTGCAGATGGGGGTATCAAGTACAGCGGTGATTTCGTCAAGGCGATTGCAGCTGGCGCCGATGTAGCCATGATGGGCAACCTCTTCGCCGGTACGGAAGAGAGCCCCGGCGAAACCATTCTCTTCGAAGGCCGCAAGTTCAAGAGCTACCGTGGCATGGGTTCGGTAGAGGCGATGAACGAGGGCTCGAAGGATCGTTACTTCCAGGACGTAGAAGCCGACATCAAAAAGCTGGTGCCTGAAGGCATTGTGGGTCGTGTGCCCTATAAAGGGAAGCTCTCAGAAGTGATTTACCAGATGGTAGGCGGCCTGCGGGCAGGTATGGGCTACACAGGCTCGGCCAACGTCGAGGCGCTGAAAAAGGCCCAGATGGTACAGATTACCGGTGCAGGCCTGCGCGAAAGCCATGCCCACAACATTCAGATTACCAGTGAAGCCCCCAACTACAGCTCGCGCTAACTGCTGATACAGAGGCCCCACAATGGGGCCTCTGCTTTTTTGCAGAAGCCATTCAGGCAGGCTGCGTATGTTTGTCTCTCGGTTTTACAATTCGTCTCTTCCATGATTATTGTCACAGGTGCTGCCGGGTTCATTGGCAGTGTAATGACGGGCTATCTGAATCAGCTGGGCTTCAAAGACCTGGTGCTGTCTGACGACTTTACCCGTGCTGATAAGCAACGCAACTTCGCTACCAAGACCTACACCGCTCTGGTGCCGCGTGAAGAGCTGCCCGAATGGATAGACCGCAACGAGAAGCAGATTGAGTTCATCCTGCACCTTGGGGCACGCACCGACACGGCCGAGAAGGATGTGGAGCTGTTCAATCGCCTGAATCTGAACTATTCCAAGGCCATTTGGCAGCGCTGTGTGCAGTATCAGATTCCGCTGGTATATGCCAGCAGCGCAGCCACCTATGGTCGTGGCGATCAAGGCTTCTCCGACAGCCACAACGTGATTCCGACGCTGAAGCCCCAGAACCCCTACGCACAGTCGAAGCAGGACTTTGACCTATGGGTGCTGGACCAGAAGGAGACGCCTTTCTTCTGGGCAGGGCTGAAGTTCTTCAATGTGTATGGCCCCAACGAATACCATAAAGGCCGCATGGCCAGCGTGATATTCCACGCCTACAACCAGATCAAGGAAACAGGGCAGGTGAAGCTGTTTCGCTCACACCGGCCCGACTATGCTGACGGCGGCCAACTGCGCGACTTCATCTACGTGCTGGACCTGTGTCAGATTATGCACTTCCTGATGACGACGCGCAAGAACTCCGGAATCTACAATACAGGAACCGGGCAGGCGCGTAGTTTTGCCGATCTCGCCAATGGGGTGTTTGACGCAATGGGGGTGCCCCGCGAAATTTTATTTGTCGATATGCCGTTGGATATCAGAGACGGGTATCAGTATTACACCCAGGCTGAAATGGGCAAGCTGCGCGGCATAGGCTATGACCAGCCTTTCCATTCACTGGAAGAAGGCATCGCCGACTACGTTCGCAACTACCTTCAGCCTGGCAAGGTGTACTGATGGTTGGGGCATTGGCTTGCAGCCTTTTCCACAACCGGGTGTCTTTCACTAACAAGTGTTTGCACCAAACGCTCGGTTTGTTATTTTGCTATGGAAGCCTTCGCCGCCATGATGTATGAACTGGTAAACCTGTTGGCCATTGGCCTGAGCATGGTGTTTGCCCCGGCACTGTTGGTGGCGTCTATTATGTATCGTCGTCAGTTCAAGGGTGTGGTGTTGCAGTGGAAGAAAACAGGGTTGGTCTTCTTTACCATATTCACTTTTCTTGGCAGTCTTGTGCTGTTTGTGGGCGGCTGTTTCTTTTTCGCCAGCTATCTGGGTGGAATCAACGGCATGAAGCTGTGGAGCATGGCAGAAGACCGGATGTTGCAAATGGGCTTCGACTGCCTCTTGCTGATGATTGCCCTGTGGGTGATGTATGCAGCGGCACAGAATTTTGGTACGCAGTTCATCACACAGGACGGCATTTACCTCACACGCTTTCCGTTGCTGATACAGTCGCCGCATCAAGACCTGCTGCCCTGGGAGAATATCAAGGATTATTACCTCCGGTCAGACTATCCCATCACGGCCTTCCAGTTTATCGTCCAGCAGCCCGATGGCAGTTATGCCCGTCGTAACCTGAAGGTTCCTTTCTATGTAATGCCCCGATTTGAAGTGATGCTGGAAATGAATCTTCGCCGCCAGCAGGAGTTGCGCGAGCAGTCGCGGGCCATTCTGCGTAAAATGTCGCGCAATTAACCATTGGCTGGGGTGTGGGCCATGCGTAACCAGTTGTTGCGCCACCTGGCAGGGTGGCTCGCCTTGTTTTGTTTGGGGGTCTCACTGCTGATTGGACTGGCCGAGTACCAGACCTCAGATGCCGAATTGCTGGCCGACCTCCAGACCGATGTACAGGCCGACTTCATCGAGACAATTCGAGATGCTCGGGAGCAACAAGTCCCTGGTGGACAGAATGGCAGCCGCCCCGATATTGTGATGTTGGATGTGCGGAGCGATGGCCGGGTAGAATACTGGAGTTCGCAGCAGTTTGTCCCTAACGAAGGTGTGTTGCGCGAGCATCTTCAGCGCCCCCGTAACTACCTGCTGGAATACCAGAACCAGGTGTATTACTCCATTCGCAAGCAGAAGGGCAGTCTGACCCGGCTGACGCTGGTACCGTTGCGTGTATCGTATCCAATTCAGAACGAATACCTGTCAGACTATGTGTTCCTGGGTCGGTACAGCACTGCGCCTGAAGTAGTCTCGGAAATTACTGCGCAGTCTTTTGGGACATTGCCGGTGCGTCAGGGTGTGAATATTGCAGATGGGATAGGGACGCATCTCTTCAGCATCCGGATTACCGACACCACACCCTTACGACAGCCCTATAAAAGATTGGTGGTGTCGTTGGCATTCGTGGCAATACTGCTGGGGTTTGTATGGCTGGCGCAGCAGCTGCGGCGCACTGTTCGTAATCGTCTGCTCCGCGAAGTCTTTCTGATCGTTACATTACTGTTGGCACGGGCGCTCTTGCTGATGTTCGACCTGCCTGGCCGGTACGTCTTGCTCGAACTCTTTTCGCCACGGGTACTGGCCCTTGACGAGCTGACGCCCTCTCTGGGCGACCTGACCCTCAACGCACTGTTGGTGCTGGTAGTGGTGCTGCGCCTCTACAGGCTGTTTGCCCCCCACACACTGGCTTCGCGCCTCAGCCGCTGGGGTTTTGGCGGTTGGCTTGCTTTCCACATTGTGACGGTAGCAGCTTCCTGCGGCCTCTATTTTTATTTCTTCCATTTCTTCGAAGAACTGGCCATCAACAGCAAAACGTATCTGGCGTTCACTGACCTCTATCTGCTGAATTACCAGTCTGCGTTACTGTTTCTGGACGTCGCCCTTCTGCTGCTGGCGGTCTTTCTAATCGTGTATTTCCTGGCAGGAGTCAGCCGCGAGCTTACCCGGCAGACGCATCCGGGCTTCGACAGCCGTTGGGCACTGGTAGGGCTTACCTGTCTTTTGCTGGCGCTCTTTCAGGTGCCCTGGGTAGATGTTATTGGCTTCGGCGCATTCATTTCCCTTGTGTTTCTCCTGCGCGAACAGCAGCCTTCGCCGCGTCTTAACTTCAGCCTTGTCTCTACACTGCTGTTGGTGGCTGCATTGGCAGCTACCACCAACCTGGCCATTGCACGGGCATTGCGCCGGGTTACAGAAAACAACCTGGTGTTCTACGCGGCTAAGTATGCCAAAAGCCAGGACCTCATTGCGGAGTATATCTTCGACGAGGTAGCCCAAAATATCCAGACCGACCGCAGCCTCTGGGTACAGGACTCAACCCTGGCACTGACAGATACACTGCCTCGTGTTTTTCTTTCGCGTCTGGTCACCAATCACCTTGCGAGCAACTTCCCAGGCTACGACTTCCGGGTGTTTGCCTATGACTCACGGGGCACGCGCGTAGATAATCAGCCGTGGGCCCCATACTCGCAGCTCAGCTTCCAGAAGAAGCGTGCTGGGCGCACGCTCTCGCACAATCTGTTCTTCGTGCCCGATACCCGCGAAGGCAGTGGCAAGTTTATCTACGTGGGGCAGTTCATGGTCAACAGTCCCTGGACGGGTCGACGCTATCTCCAGATCGAGCTGCACCCCAAAGCGACTTCCGCCGTGCGGCAGCTGCCTTCGCTGATGGTGGATTTCTCGCTGCGTCAGAAGCTGAGTCTGCCACCCGAGTACGAAGTGGGTATTTACCGCAATGGGCTGCTCATTCGGCGCGATGGCAACAGTGCGTTGCCTACTCGCCTCGTTAACCAGCAACTCAAAGAGCCAATCTATCAGGAGACGGCTACCCATCTGGCTTATCTGTTGCCCCAGCCCGATGGCCGTATGGTGATGGTACAGGCTGCAAGGCCCACCTGGTTTGAGCGACTGACCGCCTTTTCGCTGCTGTACTACTTCTTTATTCTGCTATACGGCGTGTATCTGCTGCCGGGGTTGTTGCGCAGGCTTCTGCGCCGCCGAAAGGAGTCGCGTGGTATCAGTTTTGGTGTGCGGGTTCAGTTTTATCTGGCCATGATTGGCTTCATTCCGCTGTTGGCCCTGTGGCTGCCCTCGATGAAGCTCTTCACCGATCTCTACGTTGAAGACGCTCGGTCGGATCTCCAGCAGACGCTCCAGACCGTGACCATACTTGTTGAAGGCGATACGGTTTCGCTGCACGCGCTGCGCAACCCCAATTCCGATCCTGCCCCTGCCCTGGATTATATCAATCGCATCTCCAATCTCCTGCTGGCTGACATTAACGTGTACACGCTCGATGGCCGCCTTTTCAACACTACCCGACGCAGGGTGTATCAGGGCGCACTGGGCAGCAGTTTCATGAACCCGGAAGCGTATGAGGCCTTACGGTTGGGCCAGCGGTCAGAGATAGTGCTGGAAGAAACAATCGGTGGCCTCAAGTATCTCTCAGGTTACATCTCCCTGCTGGATGCCCGAGGGGAGATACGTGGTTATCTGAACCTGCCCCTGCTTTCGAGCCAGGATCTGCTGGAAAATCAGGTGCGGAAGTTTACCGCCTATCTGGTTAACCTGTATGTAATTCTCATTCTCGGCGTCATCGTGGGGGGGCTGTTTGTATCCAAGAGCCTCACCAATCCACTGCGACTGCTGAAGCAGAAAATAGACAAGACGAGTCTTGGCGCCCGCAACGAGCCTCTGGAGTGGAAGTCGAACGATGAAATCGGCTCCATCATCACTTCCTACAACCACATGCTCAAGGAACTGGAGGAGAGTGAAAAAGTGCTGGCCAAAACCCAGCGCGAACTTGCCTGGCGTGAGATGGCCCGCCAGATTGCCCACGAGATCAAGAACCCGTTGACCCCCATGCGGCTGAGTATCCAACAGCTGATTCGCGCGCTGGATTCCATGTTTGGAGGTAAGGAGGGCCGCCCACCACAGGTGGAGAAGCTGGCCAATACATTGCTCACACAGATAGACTCGCTCAGCACCATCGCCAGCTCGTTCTCCAACTTCGCCTCCATGCCGCAGGACCGCAAGGCCGTACACTGCCTTCAGGATATTGTGGGCCAGGTGTATGACCTCTACGCAGAAAATGAGCAGGCCGAGGTATCGCTCAGTATGACAGACCGCCGCCTTCATGCCGAGGTTGATGCCGAGCAGCTCACCCGTGTGCTGGTGAACCTCATGCAGAATGCCCTGCAAGCCATGCCAGTGAAAGGCAGCATCAGCATCAGCCTGAATGTCGAGGGTAGCCAGGCGTTCATTTCCATCGCTGACACAGGAGCTGGCGTGCCTGAAGACATCCAGCATCGCATCTTTGAGCCCAATTTCTCTACAAAGAACTCAGGTATGGGCCTGGGGCTGGCTATCTCCCGCCGCATTGTCGAGAACATGAACGGCGACATCAGCTTCACCAGTGTAGTAGGCCGTGGTACTACTTTTGTCATCCGGCTGCCATTACATGCTCCTGTCTCTTCGGTTTCAGCTGCCCGCCAGTAGCGTCGTCCTTTGGTCGGTGTGTCTACTGCTGTCCAGCTTTGTTTGGGAAGGAGCGTATGCTCAGCAAGCCGACAGCCTGACCCATCAGGTGGCCGGGGGACGCAGCGGCGACACCCTTCAACTGCCGCAGGGCAATCTGCTGCCATTTTCTGAGCGCATCCTGATGGGGGGCTCCATTCTTCGACGTGATGTAGATTATCGAATCGACTACTTCAGGGGTGTAGTGGCTTTTCAGGAGAAAGTCTATCGCCAGTTGGCTGTAACAATCAGCTACAGGGTGTTTCCCGCTGGCAGCGCAGGGCCAGGGCCTTTGCGGTTGCGCCAGCAGCCGGTGTTCGTGCCGGAACCCGCCGGGGGAGCCATGCAGGACACCAGTGCATATCAACTGTTGAATCCTGCCCAAACGGATGGACGGAGTGGTACTCCCTTCTTTTCCTCTTCTCGTATCCAGCGCAGTGGCAGTATTTCGCGCGCGGTGACGGTAGGCTCCAACCGCGACCTTGGCGTTACGTCCGACTTCCGCCTGCAACTCAACGGCACCGTCGGTGACGATATTGAAATCGCCGCCGCCATGACCGATGAGAACATCCCGATACAACCTTCTGGTGCTACCCAACAGCTGTCGGACTTCGACCGCATATTCATACGGCTGAAAAAGGACCGTCAGACGGTGACCTTTGGTGATATGCAGTTGGCCCAGCGAGGTACCCGCTTTGCCGATCTGTACCGTAACGTACAAGGCATTTCAATTGAGCGGAAAGGCGAGCGCAGCCAGTGGATGGTGTCGGGATCGGCCAGCAAAGGCCGCTTCGCCACCAACTCATTTCAGGGGCAGAATGGTAGACAGGGCCCTTACAGGCTTCGGGGCTCCGAGAATGAGCCATTCATCATTGTATTGGCGGGTTCCGAAAAGGTCTACCTCAATGGGCGCCTGCTGGTGCGCGGTGAAAACCGCGACTATGTCATTGACTACAACACAGGCGAACTCACCTTCACGCCCGCCAACCTCATCGAGGTCAACACCCGTATTGTGGTAGACTTTGAGTATGCGGTGCAGAATTTTTCGCGGTCGCTGTTATTTGGCACCTATGCCGGGCGCTATTTCAATGACCGTCTGACACTCACAGCTTCCTATGCTCGCGAAGCCGACGACCCCGATGCGCCAGTTAATCTTCAGCTCTCAGCCAATGACCTCGCCCAGTTGCGCAGTATACGAGGCGACCAGACGTCGGGTGTCATTGCCGGTGGCGACTCAGTGGGTTTTGTCTCAGGCGAAATCCGGTACGAAAGGCGCGATACCCTGGTGGGAGGTACCACGTACCCAGGCATTTTTGTGCGTTCGGTCAATCCCCAGCGGGCGGTATATCGGGTATCTTTTGCGCTGGTAGGCCCCAACAGGGGTGACTATGTGCGCGATTCTGCTTTGGTTAATGGGGCGGTGTTCCGGTGGGTGCCGCCAGTGGCAGGGGTTCCGCAGGGTGACTATGCGCCACAGCGAACGGTGCCGTTGCCGCGGGAAATCCAGGTGGGTGCTGTTGGAATGGAATGGCGGCTCTCCAGCCAGTTGCGGTTGTTCTCACAGAACGCGTTCTCACGTGACAACCGAAATCGTTTTGCCGACAGTGGCCTTGCTACTCGACAGGGTTATGCCAACCGTACGGGTCTGCGCGTCGACTCGCTCCTGTTGAACAGAGGACTCCGGCTTTCGGCTGAGGTAGCTGCTCAATATGTAGACGCAACTTTCCAGAATGTAGATCGTGTGTATGTACGGGAGTATGGCCGGGAATGGAACATCAACGATCTGGGAGCCAGGGGTACCGAGCGGCTGGTAGAAGGCTTTGTGCAGCTGACCGCACAGACCCGCTATTCGTTAAAGATAGGCGGCGGCTATCGTGCTCAGGATGACAGTCTGCGTACCCAGCGCTTCTATGCTGAGTTTCAAAGCACCGACAGCAGCCGCGTGGCGGGTTCCAATCTGTTGCAGTATATCCGCACCAGCAACGTTTTGAGGGGTACTACCTCCAGTTGGATACGCAACAACGGCGATCTTTTTCACCGCTTCGGGGCTGCTTCGGCTCCCATTGGCAGGCTAGGGGCCGAGATATGGATTGAGGATCGGCGCGAGGAGGTTCTGCCCGGCGAACGCGCGCAGGGAAGCTTCGATTTTGTAGACCTGAAGCCATACTTCCGGGGCGGAGAGGGCCGCAAGCTCTCGTATGATGTAGGGTTGACCTGGCGCTACGATCGTGCATTCCTTCTGGGCAGCTACCGCGAGAAGTCGCGATCATGGAAGCCTTATGCCATGCTGGCCTGGCGTCCCCGTGAGGGCCTGACCCTCTCTACTCAAACTACCTACTATCGTTATGATTTACTGGACAACGCCTTTGTGCAGGAAGGTCTGGGGCCCGAGCGGACACTGTTATCCAACCTGCAGGCCGCTTACAGTGCGCCAAGTCGCAGCTGGCAGGGCAGTGCCATCTACGAAGTCTCGACCGAGCAGGTAGCGAGGCGCGAAATCCTCTATATCAAAGTAACGCCTGGGCTGGGGCAGTATGACTGGATAGACTACAATGGGAACGGCATAGAGGAGTTGAACGAGTTTGAGCCAACGGTTAATCCGCTGCTGGCGAATTACATTCGGTTGCTGGCTCCTACACCTACACTGATTCCGGCCATACGCCTGAGCCTTGGTGGCTCACTTCGGTTGGACTTTGCCCAGTTGGCTGAAAGCGGGACAGGCTGGCTGAAGCGGGTGCTGCGGCAGACAACAGCCCAATCAAGTTTCCGGCTGGAGCAGCGCCGTCGCGACCCTACCGATCTGTTTGGCTCCTATCTGATTTCCTTCGACATGCCAGAACGGGCCGACAGCAGCCTGCTCTCACAGACGTTACAGGTGCGGCAGGATGTCTTCTTATTCCGAAACAACCCCAAGGGTGATCTTTCATTTTCGTGGCTGGCTACCCGCTCGCTGAACCTGCTGGCCGTTGGCTCGGATTTACGGGCCACTCAGACCTTCAATGCCCGCCAGCGTTACAACCTGAACGAACGCTATGGACTTGAAAATCTGTTTCAGCTTGGGAAACGCCGTTCGCTAAACGAAAGCCTTCCAGGGCGCGTGTACGCCATTTCCTTCGTTGGGATTAACCCATCTGTGGGGTATCAATTGAGCCGGAAAGCCAGGTTGTCATTTGGCTACGATTTCAGATACAAGGAACTGCGGGCCGCCCAGGCCGAAACCAATGCGGACCTCCGCTCGCACAAACTCATCTTCGAAAGCCGGTGGAACTATAAAGCCCGCAATACGCTGACGGCTCGCCTGGAGGTGCTTCAGAATGATATGCTGGGCCAGCCTGCTGCCTCGGCGCGCTTTGAACTGCTGGATGGCTTGCAGCCCGGCCGCAATGGGTTATGGAATCTTCTGTGGGTTCAGTATCTCTCAAGTCTGCTTGAACTGAATGTGGTGTACGATGGACGGGCAGCTGTTGGTATTCCGGTGATTCACTCTGCCCGCGTCCAGCTCAAAGCCTATTTTTAGTATTTCGCCTTTCTAACCATTTGATTGGTCAGGTCATCGTCTTTTTAGCACTATTTTTGAGGACTGGTTAATAACAGCCATCCTTTCTGCCAATGGTGACGCTGTGAACCACTACTAAACTGAACCAACATGTTGAACGTTGCCGCCCTGTTATTGCTGTCTCTTGCAGGCAGCCTGGCACTTAACCTCATTTTCATTCGCTTCTTCAAGAAGATGGGGGCCCTCAGTGCCGGAAACAAAGCAGAGGTCCGTTGGGCCAGCCGCTCCAAGCCACTCGTGGGTGGTATTGTGTTCTTCATGGTATTTTTGGCTATTCCCGGCTTTTATCTCGCCTTTCACGAAGGGGCTACTACACTGCCCGATCGCCTTTTTACTCCCTTGCTGATTGCTTCGGTGTTGGGGTTTGTGGTAGGCCTTGCTGATGATGCCTACAATACCCGTCCACTCCTCAAGTTCTCAGGCCAGTTTCTGTGTGGCATTCTCATGATTGCCTTTGGGGTGAGCATTCAAGCAACGGGCATCACACTCGTCGATTACGCGCTTACCCTCCTGTGGGTTGTTGGCATCATGAACAGCTTCAACATGATCGACAACATGGATGGCGTCAGCGGGAGCGTATCGCTGGGCGTACTTTCCACTACGGCGGTTCTGATGGCGATGTTGGGCGATACCAACAGTTTCATGTTCTACACCATGGTGGGCATGATCGGGGCACATATCGGATTTCTCATCCTGAACTGGCATCCCTCTAAACTGTATATGGGCGACACTGGCAGTCAGTTTCTGGGTGCTCTGCTGGCTTTCGTTGGCATTGAGTACTTCTGGAACCAACCGCTGGTAGGCCAACAGGACAGTCTCTTGCAGCCACTGGGCCATGTTCTTCTGCCGTTGTTGGTATTCCTGATGACCATTCTGGACACCACTTTTGTCACTTTCGCGCGATTGGGCCGTGGACAGAGCCCGTTTGTAGGGGGGCGTGACCACGTTACCCACCACTTGGTTTACCTTGGGGTCAGCCAGCGCTTTGTGGCTATCATCACTGGGGGCATTACACTTCTTGGTGGTGCGGCAGCTCTCTGGCTTATTCAGACAGCGAGAGTATGGTCAGCGCTGAATCTGGGAATAGGTTTCGGTTTCGTGCTGTTGACTTTTGGCGTTTTCTTCGTGATGTATCGTACGGGTGCCCGGAAGCAGCGCATGAAGGAACTGGCAGAGCAGCGCAGCTTGGTTGCGGAAGAGCGTGCAGCCGAACTGGTGCGCACCGCAGCGGCTGAAGAGTCCTTGAAGGCCGAAGCTGCTGAGAAGCGCGAAATCGCCAGTACTCTGTCGTCAAACTGACGATAGCTGCGAACTTGCAGGATGCACATCCTGTATCTGCATCAGTATTTCTGTCCGCCAGGTGGCTGGGGGAATGACAGGAATCTGGAGCTTGCAACCCGATGGGTAGAGTCAGGCTGTAGGGTGACGTTGATTACAACTACGGCACTTTTTCCGAAGGGCCATCCGGCACTGGAAACCAGTGTGTGGCACGGTACCGTGAACGGCATTGAGGTTGTTGCGGTGAATGAGCCCTACCACCAGCGTATGGGTTTTCTACGGCGTATTTGGGCGTTTCTGCGCATTTTCTGGCGCATGTGGATGCAGACAGGTTGGCGCAGGATGCGGCCTGACGTAGTGTTGGCCTTTTCTACTCCGCCTACGATAGGCGAACTAGGCTTGCAGATTGCCGCATTTCATCGGGTGCCTTTCGTGTTCGAGATTGGTGATGTGTGGCCCGATGTGCCCGAGGCAATGGGTATTCTGAAGAACCGACTGTTGTTGTGGGGCCTTCACCGTTGGGTGGAGCGGCTCTATCGGCGTGCCTCTTTCATCTCCTGCCTTTCAGAAGGTATTCGCGACCAGATTGAAGGACACGGCGTTCCCAAAGTGAAACTACACGTGTCTCATAATGGGACAAATTCTGGGTTTTTTCGGCCCACAGGGCCAAGGGGGCAAGCAGAGATTGTCCACATTCTATACACAGGGTCACTTGGGCCCGCTAATGCGCCCGAGCAATTGCTGGCGGCTTTATCCCAATTAAAAGCTCGGGTGTTGCCACCCTGGCAGTGCAGTATTTACGGTGATGGCAGTGAACTGAACAACTTACAAAGGCTTGTGCAGGAATGGCAATTGGAGGATTGTGTTCATTTTTATGCGCCGGTGCCAAAGGATGAGATGCCGACCGTATTGTCTCAGGGAGATATTGGCGTAGTGACCTTTGCTCCAGTAAAAGCGCTGGAAGCCAACAGCGCCAATAAGTTTTATGATTATCTGGCAGCAGGACTGCCTGTGGTGCTGAATTACGAAGGGTGGCAGGCCAACTATATCCGCGCTTTCAATGCCGGGTATACTGCACGGCAGGGTGATGTATCGGCTTTTGCCGAGCGTTTGGCTGCCTTGGTTGCAGATGCCGAGTTGAGAAGGCAGATGGGCCAGAATGCCAGAGAATTGGCCGTAGCCCATTTCGATAGAAACAAACTGGCCGATGACCTTCTGCAGCGTATGCAGAACATCATCGGCCAGCGATAGGGCAGACTTGTGGCAGCGGGTTACTCCACGGTCACCGACTTTGCCAGGTTGCGAGGCTGGTCAACATTACAGCCGCGCAGCACCGCAATGTAATACGACAACAGCTGTAGCGGTACCACAGACAACAGGGGCACCAGTGCGTCGTCTACCTCGGGGATTTCGATTACATAGTCAGCCATGTTGCGGATGAATGTATCGCCTTCGGTAACAACAGCGATGATGACGCCTTTACGCGCCTTTACCTCCTGTACGTTGGATACTATTTTCTCATACGACTTGTCCTTCGTAGCAACGAACACTACCGGCATGTTTTCATCGATGAGGGCGATAGGACCGTGCTTCATCTCGGCAGCGGGATAACCCTCTGCATGAATGTAGGAGATCTCTTTCAGCTTGAGTGCGCCTTCCAGTGCAACGGGGAAGTTGAGGCCACGGCCGAGGTACAGGAAGTTGCTGGCCTCATAGAAGCGTTCGGATATGGCCTTTACCTGATCGTTCACATTGTCAAGCACCTTCTGTACCAATTCGGGAACAGACAGCAGGCCTTTTACCAACTCCTTGCTGCGGGCTTCTGAGAGCGTACCACGTTCGCGCCCCACCATGATGGCCATGAGGGTAAGTGCGGTCACCTGGGCAGTAAAAGCTTTGGTACTGGCGACGCCGATTTCGGGGCCGGCATGGGTATATACACCCGCGTGGGTTTCGCGGGGGATGCTGGCACCCACTACGTTGCAGACACCCAGCACCAGCGCACCATTGGCTTTTGCCAACTGAATGGCAGCAAGCGTGTCAGCTGTTTCGCCACTCTGGCTGATGGCAATGACAACGTCATTGCTGCGGATGATCGGATTGCGGTAGCGAAACTCAGAGGCATACTCTACCTCCACTGGCAGGCGTGCAAGGTCCTCGAAAAGGTACTCGCCCACAAGGCCCGCATGCCAACTGGTGCCGCAGGCTACGATAGTCAGCTTGTCGGTGCTGCTCAATTGATTCATCACTGGCTCCAGGCCGCCCAGACGTACAGCCATCAGGTCCTCGCGGACACGGCCACGGAGCGAATCATGAATCGAACGGGGCTGCTCGAAGATCTCCTTGAGCATGAAGTGTTCGTAGCCACCTTTTTCAATAGCATCCAGTTCAATCTCCAGCGTCTGTACTTCGGGATTACGCGGTAGATTCTTCAGCGTCTTGATGGTGAGCTCATTGCGGCGAATGATGGCAATGTCATCGTCATTCAGGTAAATGACATTCTTGGTGTACTCCACAATAGGAGTAGCATCCGAGGCAACAAAATATTCGTCTTGACCAATACCGAGTACGATGGGGCTGGCGCGGCGAGCGGCGATAAGCATACCGGGCTCGGTCTTTACCAGCACTACGAGGCCGAAGGCACCATGCACTTTGGAAAGCGCGAAACGGACAGCTTCTTCCGGACTAACATCCCCCACCTTGTAGATTTCTTCAATCAGGTGTACAAGTACCTCAGTATCAGTTTGGGAAACAAACTGATAGCCACGGTGCTGGAGGCGCTTCTTTAGCGAGAGGTAATTCTCGATAATGCCATTATGGATAATGGCGAAATTGAGTGTGTGGCTGACGTGGGGGTGCGCATTGGCATCGCTCGGTTCACCGTGGGTAGCCCAGCGCGTGTGGCCGATACCGATGGTAGAGTGCGTGTCCTTCCCGACCATGATGTCTTCAAGGTCCTGCACTTTGCCCTTACGCTTGTGCACCTGAATGCCGCCATTCAGCAGGGCAATACCTGCTGAGTCATATCCGCGATATTCCAGCCGCTTGAGGCCTTTGATCAGAATGGGATAGGCCTCGCGATGGCCGATGTAGCCAACAATTCCGCACATAGTTTAGTTGTGTTCTAGAGTGAGCCTTTGAGGGGTCGGTGCTGAGAATGGCAATAGCTGTGCCAGAATCAGGAGGGTAGTTTGGTATAGTATACACGCAGGAAGGGCCGCAGGTTGGGGTCGGTGTTGGCAGGTGTGCCTACAATAACGCGGCCGTAGCGGTAGCCAGTGCGTGGATCGATGATAACCAGTCCACGATTGGTTATCCGGTTGCCAATCAGCAGTTGAATGTAATTACGGAGCGAAAACTCATAGCCTTTCAACTTGACGTTGTACGAGGCGATGGTTACTGCCTGATCGTAGTCAATCTCCCGGCTGTTTTCCTTGCTGAGGAATAGGTAAAGCTGCGCTGGAGGGAAGTAAGTAGAGTCGTCGCCGAATGAATTGGGCGCTACCTTGAGTGTCAGGGTTGCAGCATTGATTACCCCATCTACGCCGGTGGTGCGGACCCCCGCCAGCGACATATACATACTGGAGGTTGTACCGTTCTGCAGATAAGCGTATTGCGGCCCAAGTGGAGCCGTTTGGTTAATGATGGAGTCCAACAGGGTGCCAGCAGTTTCGCTGCGCTGGATATTGGTGTAGTGCTGCGACTGAAATCCGCTGATGAGTATCAAAGATCGCCTGGTGAGAGTGTCGGTCGCCGTGTTCTTCGCCCGGTAGTAAATCGTAATCTGAGTCGGGTAAGAAGCCCCGCTTCCACTCAAGACTGCGTGTTGAAGGGTGTAAATGGCTCCTTTCTGCCCAGCGGGAATTCCGCTGGTGCCAATGAAGAATCCCTTAAGGATCTGCTTACGCCGGATGACGTTTTGGAGGCTGTCGTTCAGCACGTTTACTGGCTCGGCAAACAGCGGGGCTGCATAGCTGTTGGGTAGCTGAAGCTTGACCTGGCGGAAGGTAACGGTGTCGGGGAACACCAGTGGGGCAAGACTGGCGGCCAGGTTGCCGCCAGTTCGGGCGACAGTGGTGTCAGCTTTGAATCGTTTTTGGCCAAGTGTATGCGCCAGCGTATCGGCCAGGGTCTCAACAATCAGCTGTTGTGGATCCAGCGCGTTGCCATAACGGGTGCCAATGCGCAGGGTCATCATCACGGAGTCGAGCACGACATCCACGCCGTATGAGGTGGGCTTGGAAATGACGTAGTTGAATTCTGTGTAGGTGCCCGCCGTCATGGTGCCAAACTTGGGGTCGCGCACCTGGCCAATCATGGACTCGAGCTGGAAGTTGCCCTGCGTGGTGAAACCCTGGCCAAGCGAACTGGTAGGAGCGCCGTAGGCATCGGTGTAGAGGGCGCCGATTTCTTGTGTAAGAAGGGTGTCGGCAGTGCGGTCTACATATTCAATATCGAGGCTGCCTGTAATGTCTTCGCCGAGTGTGCCAAGTTCGTTACAGGAGACGGATGCAAAAGAAGCCACTATGGCAAATAGCGCCAGCGGCTTGAGGAATCTGCTTGTTGTCACGTGTGTGAGTAGTGAGAGAATCAGCCCAGAATGTCTTGGTACAGCTGATTGTAGTATTCAACATATTGCTCGGGGTCCTGACCGTTGAGGTCGTAGGAGACGTCGAGCTTGTGCTGCTTGATTACGGCTTCCAGGTGGTCGTCCACTTTCGGACGGCCTTTGGTAACGGCATCGGCCAGGCGCATGCCTCCTGAACTAACGTCCAGGTAGGAGGTGCCAGAATAAGCTTCAATCAGCTTGGGGGGAATACCGTCCAGCTTGGCCTTCTCCGCAAAACCGGCAGGTAATGGGTAGTTGGCCTCATTGTCATAGACAGTATAGACCACCTTGCTGTGCTTGAAAATTGGGTCGTCCTTGAAGTGTGTCTTCAGGTACAGCGGAATCATCGCTGTCATCCAGCCGTGGCAGTGGATGATATGCGGTGTCCAGCCCAGCTTCTTGACGGTTTCGATAACGCCCTTACAGAAGAAGATTGAGCGTTCGTCGTTGTCGTCATGGAACGACTTGCTTTTGGGGTCCGTGAGGACCGACTTCCGGTGGAAGTAATCCTCATTGTCGAGGAAATAGACCTGAAGGCGGGCGTTAGGGATAGTTGCCACCTTGATGGTCAGGGGCTTTTCCTCTCCGCCTACCTTGATGTTAATGCCCGACAGTCGTACTACCTCGTGGAGGCGGTTACGGCGCTCGTTAATCACACCAAACTTGGGCATCAGGATTCTGATCTCGTGCCCTTTCTCCTGCAGGCCCTGGGGTAGAAGTCTCAGGAAATCGGCTGCGTCACTGATACGCAGGAACGGATCGATTTCCATGGTGGCATACAGGATCCGCAATTTTTCCATAGGCAGAACGTAGGGTTCAGCTAGCGTAGGTAAGCAGGCAAATTTAATAACTTTCGCCCGCCTTTGCAATGCCATGCTAGCTTCTGTGCAAGGCGACCCTCCTGAGAGGCATTATGTTAACGAAATGACAATGATTACCGTATCCGATCTGTCAGGCCTGCGGGCCGCTGTCCGAAATCTGCGGGCAGCTGGCGCCACCGTTGGCTTCGTGCCCACGATGGGTGCTCTTCATCAGGGCCACCTCTCGCTGGTGCGGGCAGCACAGCGCGATGGCCATAAAGTGGTAGTCAGCATTTTCGTCAACCCTACCCAGTTTGGCCCCAACGAAGACTTCGCCAAATATCCCCGCACACTGGAGGCTGACCTGCGGCTTCTGGAAGATCAGGGGGCTGCCATTGTTTTTACGCCCACTACCGATGTGATCTATGCCCCTGGTGATGATCTCCGCATTCAGTTGCCGGGCATTTCGGCCATGCTGGAGGGCAAGACCCGCCCGGGCCATTTCGACGGCGTAGCGTTGGTGGTGACCAAGCTGCTGAATGCCGTACAGTGCGATGCTGCCTACTTCGGCCAGAAGGATTTTCAGCAGACGGTGGTCATTCGCAGGCTGGTGCGCGACCTGCTGCTGCCAGTGGACATCAAAGTGGAGCCTACCGAACGCGAGCAGGACGGCCTGGCCATGAGTTCGCGCAACCGCTACCTGTCGGTCGAGCACCGTGCGCTGGCCCCTGTTTTCTCCCGGTTGTTGATGGAAGCTGCTGATTCCTTGCGCAGCGGCGCTTCAGCCGAAACGGCAATACTTGCTTTCAAACGCCAGTTGGAGCAGGAGGTGGCTTTCCGGCTCGACTATATAGAGGTAGTGCACGGCGAAACGCTGGCTCCTGTCCATCAGGCAATAGCTGCCGACAACCCCGTAGTGGTGGCTGCGGTATATCTGGGGGGCACCCGCCTCATCGATAATATTCCGGTATTCGGGTAATGCCTATTTTCGCGGGCTTTTTACGTTAGTCTGTAGTATTCATTCCCAAGCGGTCTGCCATGCTGTTGGAAGTTCTCAAGTCCAAAATCCACCGGGTACGCGTCACGGCTGCCGAGCTCAACTATGTTGGCAGTATTACCATCGACGAAGACCTGATAGACGCGGCCGATCTGCTGGTGAACCAGAAGGTGCAGATTGTCAACGTGAACAATGGCGCCCGCTTCGAGACCTATATCATTCGGGGCGAGCGGGGTAGTGGCACCATTTGCCTCAACGGTCCTGCGGCACGGCTGGTGGCTGTGGGCGACATTATTATTGTAATTGCCTACGCCCTGATGACCCCCGAAGAGGCACGTGTCCATGAGCCCGTGGTGGTGTTTCCGGATGAGTACAACCGCTTAGCCAACCAGTAGGCATGAAGGCCAATTGGTGGAATGCCCTGAAGCTGGTGCTGTTTTTTGGGCTGGGGTTGTTGTTGCTCTATCTCGCCCTCAGAGATGTAAAATGGGCCGATCTGGAAGCCATGCACGACCGCACCAACTACTGGATAGTAGCGGCGTCGCTGCCGCTGATGTTGGCGGCGCATTTTGCGCGTTCTGAACGCTGGAGGCAACTGTTGGCTGCGGCGGGGGCCAAGGTGCGTGCGTTGCCGGCTTTTCATGCACTAATGGCGGGTTACATGGTAAACTATGGCCTTCCACGAGCGGGCGAGGTAGTGCGTTGCACCCTGCTGTTGCGCTCTGACCGCGCATCGCTCACGGGCTCATTGGGTACGGTAGTTACCGAAAGGGCGGCCGATGTGTTGTTTCTGGGACTGCTGGTACTGGCTCTGTTGGGGCTGGAGGCCGACAAGATGTTGTTGCTGCTGGCGCGTGTGAAGCTGCCTGGGGCCTCTCTGTGGCTTGTTGGGCTGATAGTGGCGGCCATTGCTGGGTTTGCGGTGGTCATTTGGCAGAAAGAGCGCGTGATGAAACTGCCAATCCTGGGTAAGGTGATAGGCTTTGGATTTCAGACGCTGGATGCCGTGCTGAGCGTACGCCGTCTGCGACACCCTATGGGTTTCGCGGCTTACTCTGTTGCGATATGGGCGGGCTACTGCATCAACATGTGGTTGATCATGCTGGCTATCTCCGGGCTTTCTGACAGCAGCTTCTACACTGCGGTAGTTCTCACTGTTTTTGGAGCAGTGGGTATGGCGGTTCCAGTGCCTGGTGGCATTGGCTCGTATCATGCAGCAATTATGATTGGAGGTGCCAGCTTCGGTATTCCGGAATCGGAAACGGCGCAGATTGCCATTTTAGGCCATGCCTCCGCGCTATTGGTCAATGTAGCTGTAGGGGCCATTGGCTACGGCTGGCATCTCAGTCAGCCTGAGGCAACGATTTCGATAGATTGACTTGGCCCTGCGGCCTGTTTCAGGATGAATCCCTGATTCATTAGGTTGAGGGGGCGTTGACAGGGGTTTCTATTCCCTGTAACTTGTTATGGCTTTGTAAAGCGAAGGCTTTGCAAGGTGCACACAATTCTCCCCAAACATCCCTTTATGCAAAAACACCTTTACGCTTGGTTGCAGCGGCTGCTCGTGCTGCTGCTATGCTGTGCCACAGCTACATCGGCTTGGGCACAGGTCAACGTCATCACCGGTCGGGTGGTGGATGCCGAGACAAACGAACCCATGATTGGTGTCAACATCAGTGTGGTAGGCAAGGTATCAGGCACCCTTACTGACAAGGATGGCAACTTCCGCCTCACCATCAACGACCAGGGCCCCATTCAACTCCGTATCTCCTACGTGGGCTATGCCAGCCAGGTAGTAGAGGCGAAGGCAGGGGGTAAACTCAACATCTCTCTGGCCGTACAGGATGTAATGGGCAATGAGGTGGTAGTGTCGGCTTCAAGGGTGTCGGAGCGTGTGATTGACGCGCCTGTGACCATCGAGAAAATGGATGCAGTGGCGGTGCAGCAGACGGCATCGGCCAACTATTACCAGGGTCTCCAGAACCTGAAAGGCGTTGACGTAGCTACCAGCTCCATCGGCTTCCAGATCTACAACACCCGTGGCTTCAACAGCACGGGCAATACTCGTTTTGTGCAGATTATCGACGGTATGGATGCCCAGGCACCTGTACTGAACTTCCCAATCTCGAACCTTAACGGCCCCTCGGAACTGGATATCCAGAGCGTGGAATTCGTGCCGGGTGCGTCATCGGCGCTGTATGGCCCGCAGGCGTTTTCTGGCGCCATTGTCATGCAGTCCAAGGATCCGTTCAACTTCCAGGGACTCAGTGCATTTGTTAAGTCGGGGGCACACGTTACCCGCCCTACAGGTCCTACCATGCCGGTATGGGAAGGCTCGCTGCGTTATGCCCGCGCCTTCAACGACAAGTTTGCCTTCAAGGTCAACCTGTCGTATTTCGCCGCCGAAGACTGGAATGGCCGCACGTTCACCGATCTGAACACGGGCCGTCAGGGTGATCTCAGCATCAACCCAGCCTACAACGGCGTACACACCCTCGGCGATGAGTCAGAGTTCAACATGCAACTCATTTCAGGAAATGCTGGGTTCAGGGCCGCGCTCAACAATCCCGCTGGCACACCCATCTCTGGTACCTATCTCGCTTTGAAATCAACGTTGGGCCTTACTGACGACCAGCTACTGGCACGTCTTGTGCCCAACCAGTTTGTCAGCCGTACTGGGTATGACGAACGTTATTTGGTAGATTACAATGCCCGCAACGTAAAAGGTGGCCTTGCCCTGCACTACCGTATCACCGACAATGCAGAAGCCATTCTGCAATACAACGGTGGCTTTGGTACCTCGGTTTACACGGGTGCGCAGCGCTATTCACTGAAGGATTTCTCCATCCAGCAGTTCAAGGCCGAACTGAAGGGCGATAACTACTTCCTCCGCGGTTACTACACCTTCGAGAACTCCGGCAACTCGTACATTGCAGATGCTACAGGTGCGGCTATCAACGAAGCTTACTCTCCGACAAGCGCTGCCACTGGCTGGTTACCTACCTACACTACCTCCTATATCGGTGCGCTTTTTAATACTCTGAGTGCTGGCGGAACCAACCCGGCTGCTCTTTTTGCCGCTATCGGGGGTATTTCAGACAACAACCAACTGCCATCTGCACTTCGTTCAGGCGCTCATAACTTCGCTCGGACCACTGCCGATGGTGGTCGTTTCCAGCCGGGTTCCGATGCCTTCCGTACCGCCTTCAACAACGGTACCAACGCCCTCATCCCGGCCGGTGGTAAGTTCAACGACCGCTCGGGTCTGGTGCATGTAGAAGGTCAGTACGACTTCAAGAACCAGATCGACTTCATGGATCTGCAGTTCGGTGCCAGCTTCCGCCAGTTCCAGATGAGCACCGGTGGCACCATCCTCGACGATGCCGCGGGCGACATCTCCATCAACGAATACGGCGCCTTCCTCCAGGCTGGTAAGCGTCTGTTCGATAACAACCTGCGCCTGACGGCTTCGGTTCGCTACGACAAGAACCAGAACTTCGAAGGCCAGATCAACCCACGTTTTGCGGCGCAGTGGCAGTTCATTAAGAACCACAACCTCCGCGTTTCGTATCAGACGGGTTTCCGCTTCCCCACCACACAGGGCCAATACATCAACCTGGATGTTGTGACCTCTCGCCTGCTGGGTGGCCTGCCCAGTGTAACCATCGACCGCTACCAGCTGAACAGCAACACCTTTACCGAAGCATCGGTACTGGCTGCCGCCGCTTATGTACGGGCTAATGGTGGCTTTAACAACCCCACGGCTGTTCTCGCTTCCCGGAGCCTGCTGGTCCCTTTCAACGCCACTCCTGTAAAGCCGGAGCGTGTGGCTACATTTGAAGTGGGCTACAAGGCACTCATCGATGAGAAGTTGTTCATTGATATGGCCTACTACTACAGCGACTACAGTGACTTCATTTCGCAGGTATTCGTTCGTCGTGTAGTCGGCGACGTAAATGATGCTACGCTTGTTGACCCTGATGGTGCTGGCGGGCCACTGCCTACCGCTCCTGCTGGCTTCTACAACACCAATGTACTGCTGCAGAGCCCTCGCCTCAGCAACTCCACACTGGCCGGCCCCAACACAAACCCCAGCATTGCGTCTACGTTCTATCCCTACACCAACAGCGACAAGCGTGTGAACGCCCAAGGCTTTGTCTTCGGTGCGGAGTATTCGCTGCCTGCCAACCTGTTTGTGAGCACCAACTACAACTGGAACAAGCTGAACACGGATGTGACCGGCCAGGAAAGCCTGATCTACTCGTTCAACACGCCTGAGCACAAGGCCAATCTGAGCTTCGGCAGCCGCCGAATCTTCAAGAACGGTGCGTTCAACGTCACCTGGCGCTGGCAGGATGCATTCCTCTGGGAAAGCTCCTTCGCCATTGGCCGTGTGCCTGCCTTCAGCACGTTGGATGCCCAGGTCAGCTACAAGCTGCCCAACATCAAGACCATCGTGAAGATTGGTGGCCAGAACCTGCTGAACCACCGCTACTTCACCAACTTCGGTGGTCCTGAGCTGGGTGCGATTTACTACGTATCGCTCACCTTCGATCAGCTGATGAACTAAGCTGTTTGAAGACGCAACTGAAAAGGCCCCGGAAACGGGGCCTTTCTTTTTGTGTGTTGGCTCGTAATGATCCGAGGCCTGGCATAGATAAATGTCAGGCGTCGATGCGGGCGTACTTGGCGTTGCGCTCGATGAACTCGCGGCGTGGGGCTACTTCGTCTCCCATCAGCATGCTGAAGGTCATGTCGGCCTCAATGGCATTGTCGATGGTGACTTTCTGCAGCACCCGACGTTCGGGATCCATGGTAGTTTCCCACAGCTGCTCTGGGTTCATTTCACCCAAACCCTTGTAGCGCTGGATGTTTACCTTGCTTTCGTCGCCCTGGGCCAGTTCGGCTACAGCGGCCTTGCGCTGTTCTTCGTTCCAGCAATAGCGCTCTTCCTTGCCCTTTTTCACAAGATAGAGAGGTGGCTGGGCTATGTACATGTGACCTTCCTCCACCAGCGGTTGCAGGTAGCGGTAGAAGAACGTGAGCAGCAGGGTGCGGATGTGTGAGCCGTCGACGTCAGCATCGGTCATGATGATGATCTTGTCGTAGCGGAGGTTCTCCAGCGACACCTCTTCTGAAACCCCAATGCCCTTGATACCAGTGGCAGTGATGATGTTCTTGATTTCCTCGTTCTCGTAGATTTTGCTGGGGTGCGCTTTCTCTACGTTGAGGATTTTGCCCCGCAGAGGCAGGATGGCCTGGAAGCGGCGGTCGCGGCCCTGCTTGGCCGATCCACCTGCGGAGTCACCTTCCACGAGGAAGAGTTCGCATTCTTCCGACTTGTTGCTGGCGCAGTCGGCCAGTTTGCCGGGCAGGCCCCCACCGAAGCCAGCGCTTTTGCGCTGCACCAGTTCGCGGGCTTTCTTGGCGGCATAACGTGCTTCTGCTGCCAGTATCACTTTGCCTACGATAAGGCGGGCCAGCTTGGGGTTTTCCTCAAGGAAGTAGGAAAGCTGCTTGTTTACGATGCTTTCCACAACGCCCGCAACATCTGAGTTGCCTAGTTTGGTCTTGGTCTGGCCCTCGAACTGTGGCTCGGGCACCTTGATGGAGATGATGCAGGTGAGACCTTCGCGGAAGTCATCGCCTGTAATCTCGAACTTCAGTTTCTCGGTCAGTTTCTGGCTGTCGGCGTATGCCTTCAGCGAGCGCGTAAGGGCCTTCTTGAAGCCCATGACGTGCGTGCCACCCTCGTGGGTGTTGATGTTGTTGACGTACGAGTGAATGTTTTCGTTGTACGACGTATTGTACTGGATAGCGATTTCCAGTGGGTAGAGGTTGTCGTCGTCAATACCCTCGATATAGATGGGCTCTGGAATGAGGGGCTCGCGGTTGGAGTCGAGAAATTTCACGAACTCGCGAAGGCCGCCTTCCGAGAAGAAATTCTGCGACAGGTACTCTCCCTCAATGATCTGGCCGTCGGCATTACGTGCAGGCTCGCGCTCATCGGTGAGCGTAATGCTGATGCCGCGGTTCAGGTAGGCAAGTTCGCGCAAGCGGCTGGCCAGAGTATCGAAGCGATACTCGGTGGTAGTGAAGATGCTGCTGTCGGGCCAGAAGGTGGTTTCTGTGCCACGGTAGTCAGTGGTGCCAATGGTCTTGACAGGCTCTACAGGTACGCCACGGTGGTACTCCTGAAACCAGATTTTGCCGTCGCGGTGCACCTGTACCTGACATACGTCGGAAAGGGCATTCACGCAGGAAACGCCCACCCCGTGCAGACCTCCTGAAACTTTGTAGGTGTCTTTATCGAACTTGCCGCCAGCGTGCAGGACGGTCATGACCACTTCCAGTGCCGACTTTTTCTCTTTTGGGTGAATGTCAACCGGAATGCCACGGCCATCATCACGCACCTTGATGGCGTTGTCCTTCTGGATGGTGACAAAGATGTTTTTGCAATACCCGGCCAGGGCTTCGTCGATTGAGTTGTCGACTACTTCATACACCAGGTGGTGCAGGCCCCGCACGCCGATGTCGCCGATGTACATGGCTGGCCGCTTGCGCACGGCTTCCAGCCCTTCCAGTACCTGGATATTGTCGGCAGTATAATTGCTTTTATTCTGGGGTTCAGCGCTTTGTGCGCCGGATTTTACTTCGTTGTCCTGGCTCATGTAACCACGTAACGGATGCGTTTCCCCGAGGCCGGGGGTAATGCGCTAAGATACGACAGAAGCCATTACGGAACCGGAATAATCACCACCTTTTGCCGTTTGGAGAGTGCCGTGAACACCCCAATTCCGCCCGTGATATTGGAGCGTACGGTACTGGGCTCGCGGAAGGGGTTATTGTTGCCGCTGACAGCGCCACGAACCGAACGGTAGAAGTCATAGTATGACTGTGTGGTATGGTAGAGCTCCACTTTTACGGTGTCGCGGGGCTGCCAGCGGAAGGGGGTAAAAGTGAAGTCGACTTCGGCTCCTCCACGCTGTTGGTCGTCGCGGGCAAAAGTGAAGACGGAGTCAGGCTTGCCGGGTTCGCTGAAAACGAAGCGATAGTAGTTGATGGCGCTGCGGTCAGGGTCTTTCCATTCTACATTCAGCTGTGCCTCGCCACGGTCAAATGCCGGCTTGATGGTGTCGATGCTGACGGGGCGCGGCATGGTAGTGGTACCCGTGATGCGCTTGCCGTCGGGTAGCACAATGAGCAACTCGTACGTGGCGCCGTAGTCGGCCGGGATGGGCGTAGCCGAGCGATACTCGCCCGTTCGGAAGTAATTGCCGGGGGTATTGGCTGGCTGAAAGGTCAGGGGCAGGGTTGTGCCGTTGTAAGAGATGGAGACATTGGCTCCTATTACCACAGGCAGAAGCTCGGGCGTTTCGAAGTAGGGAATGGTTGTCGTCAGGCTCAAGTGTGCCAGCGAGTCGGGCTCAAGGTAGCATTCCACCACATAGTCTGGCGGGCCCTCTGGCAGGTCAATGTCGATATTCTGTTCAAAGCTGCCACAGGCGGTCAGCAGCAGGGTTTCCAAGCCCAATGCTGCCGCGATAAGGGTGTTGCGGAAAAAGCGTGTCATTGGGCTCAGAACTTGAAATTCCAGGTAAGTGAAGGAATGAGCGGAAAGAGCGAAACCACCTTGGCCTGGTAGCGGACAATCTGCCCTGCGCTGTTTTCTTCACCTTCTATGTAGAAAAAGAAGGGGTTGCGATAGTCGTAGAGATTATAGATGCTGAGGTTCAGTTCGCTGCTGCGGGTAGGCTTCTTGGGCCGGAACTTCCAGGTGACAGAGAGATCGGCCCGGTGGTAGTTAGGCATGCGGTAGCTGTTGCGGTCATAGTAAGTGCCTACAGCCTGCCCTGGGATGAAGATGGCCGCAGAACCCGGAGGGCGGACAACCGTGCCACTGCCTGCGCCATCAAGGTCGAAGAATGCAAAGCGGTCTTTGGGTACCGTAACGGCCTCGCCGGTGCGGAAGACAAAGGTGAGGGTGGCTGACAGGCGGGGTGTAAGCTCGCGGGTGACTACGACGGAAATATCGTGGCGACGGTCGTAACGGAAGGGGAATACACGGCCCTGACCGGGGGCACCATTTTGCCCGATGTTGAGGTTGGGGAAGAGGCGGTCGGTCCAGGAAAGGGTATAGGAAATCCAGCCGGTGGTTTTGCCTTCTCGTTTTTCGGCCAGAAACTCGGCTCCATAGCTGCGCCCTTCACCGAAGGTAAATTCCTGCCCCAGGTTCTGGTTGGCGAAGATGTTGGCGCCATCGCGCAGTTCTACCTGCGAGTACATCTTCTTGTAATACAGTTCAAGGTTGAGCGTTACGCCCCATTTGGGCAGAATGCGTGTTACGCCAGCGGCTATCTGATCGGAGTACTGGGGGGCTACCTGACGGGTGGTAGGATACCAGATGTCGGTGGGCAGCGAAGCCGTGCTGTTGGTGGCAAGGTGCACGTATTGATACATGCGTCCGATACTTGCCTTTGTTGCCCACTTTTCATTGAACTGATAGCGCGCCGCCATGCGTGGCTCCAGCCCGCCATACCATACGCCGTCGGTCAGGAAGCCCGACAGGCGAATACCTGGGTTCAGCGACAGCTTATCGGAAATATCAATGTCATCAGACAGGTAGGCCGCAACTTCCTGTCCGTACAGGCGCTGGGTAAAAGAAAAGTTGGTGCCAGTAGAGCTGTTTTCGCTGTCGAGCCCACTGGGCGTGAAAATATGATATGTGTAATTGACACCGAACTTCACGGTGTGCTTGGGGGTAGGGAACCAGTCGAAGTCTACCTTGGCTGCTACGTCCTCTATGCTGGAGAACAGGCTCTGGGAGAACGAGGCAAAGGCAGTATTGATGTCGTATTTGTAGTTGCTGTAAACCAGCGTGGTGTTGGCAAAGAGACGCTCGGAGAACAGGTGGTTCCAGCGAAGAGTGGCAGTAGTGTTTCCCCAGCCAAAATCGAAATTGAAGTTCTCTGACCTGAAACCGAAGATGTCGCGGCCAAAGTAGCCCGACAGGAAGAGGCGGTCGCGCTTGCCAAGTTCGTAGTTGGCTTTCAGGTTCAGATCATAGAAATAGTAATCTGGAATGGGATTGAAATCCCGGTTTCCTTCATTGGCTCTGTTGACGATACGGGTGAAGATGTCTACGTAGGTGCGTCGGCCAGATACAATGAAAGAACTGCGGCCTTTCTGGATGGGGCCTTCAAATGTGAGGCGACTGGAAATAAGACCAATGCCGCCCGAGAAGGCGTAGTCTTCCTGGTTGCCTTCGCGCAGTTGTACATCGAGAATGGAACTGAGGCGGCCGCCGTATTTGGCGGGGAAGCCTGCCTTGTACACCTGCAATCCCTTCACGGCATCGGGGTTGAAGATGGAGAAGAGACCGCCGATGTGAGCTGCGTTGTAGACGGTGGCTTCGTCCAGCAGAATAAGGTTCTGGTCAGAGCCGCCACCGCGTACATAGAAACCTGCCGTGGCCTCGGTGCCTACTTTAATCCCCGGCAGCAATTGCAGCACTTTCAGGGGGTCAACTTCTCCGAAAATGGCAGGCACAGACCGGATCTGGGAAATCGTCAGGCGGTTGGCGCTCATTTGGGTTTGCTCCACAGCGTCCTGAATACGCTCGCCAGTGATGACTACTTCTTCCAGCTGGCGACCTTCGGGCATCAACCGAACCACGGCACTGCTGTCAGCCTTGAGGTTCACTGCCAGACGTACGGGGGTGTAGCCGACATAGGAGAACGAAACGGTTGCAGGTGTGCTGGCGGGCACGGCGATGGAATAGAACCCATAGGTGTTGGAGGTTGCCCCAATGGGGGTGCCTTCTACCCGAACAGTGAGGCCGGGCAGTGCCTCGCCATTGGAGGCGTCTCGCACATAGCCACTTAGCGTTCGGGTTTTTGGCCGTTCGGGTTTGCTGGAGGTTTGCGCCAGCGCGGCAAGGGGCATCAGTGCAAACAGGCCCAGGAGGATAAAATTGCGCAAAGGGGCAAGCAGTTGAGTGTGGAAGAGCGCGAAGCCTGTAGAAGAATGCACGAAGCTGTCCGTTAGTTTCGCCAACAAGACTAAAAAATCGTTAACAGAAATTGACAGTATCAGGCTGTGCAGAAACGAAAACACCTGTGTGCAGAAAAGCACACAGGTGTAGCGCTTGCGAAAGGGGGGCGACTTAAGACGCCGATACCATTTCGAGTTCAGCGAAGAAGAAGCGGCTTTCGCGAATGGCGTTTTCGTCGCTGTCGGAGCCGTGAATGGCGTTGGCGTCGATGCTCTTGGCGAAACGGGCACGGATGGTACCAGCTTCAGCCTTGGCAGGGTCGGTGGCGCCTACGATTGCACGGAAATCAGCAACGGCATTTTCTTTCTCCAGCACCAGCGGAATGCAGGGGCCTGAGGTCATGAAGCTGACGAGGTCCTTGAAGAACGGGCGCTCGCGGTGGATGTCGTAGAACATGCCAGCACTGTGCTCATTCAGTTGCAGCAGCTTCATCGCGCGGATTTTGAAGCCTGCAGTTGTGATCTGGTCCAGAATCTGGCCAGCATAGCCGTTGCGCACAGCATCCGGCTTGATGATCGAGAGGGTGATGTTACCTGCCATGTGAGCGGTTGGGATTGTCCCAAAAATTGGCCGCAAAAATAGTGCTAATTCTAACTGACAGTTAACTCAATGTCAAAAAAGTAGTTAGCGGCCTATTTTTCTTCTAAACCCAGGTGTCGGGTGGGGGGACACCTGGGCGATGGGGCGAGTTGTCGTTGTGAATGCGGATGGCTTTGTACGAGAGCCAAACCCCCACCAGCAGCGAGATAAGGGCGCCCAACGCCAGCAGCTGATAGTTGTTCTGCATCAGAAAGTAGTCGTAGGCGCCATGGAAGCCTGCGGCAACAAGAAAGCCTGCCATCAGCAGTTTCCAGCGCGAAGCTGGGCGGAATTTGGCCAACCCCACAAAGTAGCCCATCAGGATGCCAAAGGTCGCATGGGCAGGCACTGCGGTGAGCATCCGCATGAAGGCTACACCCAGACCTCCCTGGTATACATACAGCACGTTTTCAAATGTGGCAAAGCCCATCGCCGCCATCACGGAGTAGGTGATGCCATCATAGGGCTCGTTGAAGTCGCGCTTGGGGTAGGCGAAGAAGAAGAGGACGGCAAACTTGCAATATTCCTCTATCAGCCCGGCCAGCACAAAAGCGTCAAAAGCGGGTTTGCCCATGAAGGAGTAGAAGGTGGGCGCTACGTTCTGCATCATTTGACCCAGAAAGACGGCTGGCAGGGTACAAAGCACGCCTAGAAAGAAGGTCTTGGCCAGCAGGTGCAGCGGCTCCTTCTCGAACTTGTCCATGTAGAACACATAGATCATGATCGCCAGGCCTGGGGCGATAGCCAGCGCAATCAGAAGCATAGCATTCATGGGGCAGGAGGGTTGGGGCCCTGAAAATACAAAAAGCCGACCAGTACGTCGGCTTTTAACAGTATCAGGTGCAAAGCAGCTTACTTATGCTCCTCTACAGTGATTTCGTAGTTCTGGGCGGTGTTGATGGAGAGATAATACTCGCCTTTGCCTTCGAGGAAGGCGAAATCTTCATCCGCGCCATTAACATTGGCGATTATTTCAGACACGTTCTCGTCATTCTTATCGTAGAGAATGATGATGAACTCTTCGTCGGGATTCTGTGCCGACGGCTTGGTGCGCCAGCGGATTTTCCATTCGTTGCCGGAAATCTTGAAATGCTTGGTCTTGGTGGTCTTTTTGTTCTTGACCGACAGGACCTGCTTCCACTTTGGCTTCACCTTCAGTTCGCTCCGGCCAATGGAGCCTTCCATCAGAGTGCCTTTCTCGGCTTTGTCAGCTGCTTCCTGCTGGCTCTCCTGAGAGCAGGAAACCAACGTCAGGCACAGCAGGGAAACCCAAAAAAGGCTGGCAATGCGGTGCATCATACGGAAATAATAGAGTTGGGCCGGCAGGTGGTAGAGGACAAACCGGACAATACAAAACTAGCAGGACTGGCTTCCACTCGTAGGCCGAAAGTGGGGAATGTATTCACACCCGTCCGAGGCTTGTCGGGAAACCCGTCAACAGTGTGGACAAGCGATTGGCTACTGGTCTTCGCCCCACCGGTATACATTTCCCTGGGGCAGAGGCAGACCCATGAGGTCCAGTACGCGGTGTACCACGGTGTCGGCCAGGGCGTCGAAGCTGTCAGGTCGTGAGTAAAAAGAGGGGGAGGCCGGCAGAATGATGCCCCCTGCCATGGTCACTGTCCGCATGTTCTCGATGTGCATGAGGTTGTACGGCGTGTCGCGCACTACGCAGATAAGGCGGCGGCGCTCTTTCAGGATAACATCAGCAGCGCGGGTTGTGAGGTCGTCGCTGGTGCCAGCCGCAATACGGCCCAGCGTGCCCATCGAACAGGGAAGTATCACCATTTCTGTATAGCGGGCACTGCCAGAGGCAAAAGGCGCGAAGAAATCGCTGGTGCCATACACTTTATAGGGCAGTTGCAGAGTTTGTCCCAGCTCCTGTTCCCACACCGTGGGGGCATTACGACTGAGCACAACGCCCACCTCCAGCCGGGAACCGTCGGGGTCCAGGGCTGCCAGATGGTCGAACAGGCGTTTGGCATAAATGCTGCCACTGGCGCCTGTCACTGCAACTACGATTTTTTTCTTGTTCATGTTAAGGCGTCAACGGCGCAAAGCAGGTGGCAGGTTCCGTGCGCGGGATATATAAACGCAAAAAGCGCCAGAAGGCGCTTCGACTTGCGTATGCGTGACAAGGGCAATTAAGCCTTGGTGGCAGTAATTTTGGCGAGTACGCTATCCAGAACCACTTTATTGGCTTCCTGAAGCGATTTTTCTACGCCACGAGCGGGGGCGTTGTTTTTGCGCGCCTGAAGCTTCAGCTTCATACGCACGGCCAGAAGGAGGTTACGGCGTTGCAGGGCTTTTCCCATGACGTGAAAGTTTGAGGGTGCAAAGATAGGAACTTGCGGTATCTGTGCAATCTTTTTTACTGATTAGCGCGACAATACCCGCTTGAACGTCTCCAGCGCCCGCTCGCGCGCCTGGCTGTGATCTACCATCGGCTGAGGGTAGCGACTGGTGCCCAATTCGGGCAGCCATTTGCGTATGTACTGTTGTTGTGGGTCGAACTTCTCCTGTTGTGATGCCGGGTTGAAGATGCGAAAGTACGGTTGGGCATCGCAGCCGGTTCCAGCGGCCCATTGCCAGCCCCCGTTGTTGCTGGCCAGATCATAATCCAGCAGTTTTTCCGCAAACCAGGCTTCGCCCTGACGCCAGTCAATCATCAGGTGTTTGGTCAGGAAGGACGCTACCACCATGCGTACACGGTTGTGCATGTAGCCTGTGGTAGCGAGTTCGCGCATGCCTGCATCTACCATGGGATAGCCAGTGGTGCCGGTTTTCCAGCGTTCGAGGTCTTCCGGTGCGTCGCGCCAGGGAATGGCGTCATATTCCGGTTTGAAGGCCCCGCCCACCACATGCGGGAAGTGCTGTAGCACCATCGAGTAGAAATCGCGCCAGATGAGCTCGTTGAGATACGCCTTGCTCAGCAGGTTGGCCCGGTTGGCCAGCGACCGGATGCTGACAGTGCCAAACCGCAGGTGTACACCCAGCCGGGACGTCCCTTCGGGTGCCGAAGGGAAATCACGTCGGGTGGCATAATAGCGCATCAGCGTGTCGGGGATGTACGAAGACGGAAAAAGTGCATCAGCGTCAGCTGAATCTTCGAAACCCATGTCGGCCAGACTGGGGATTGGCTCTACGACGGGTACTTTCAGCAGCGCGTCCAGGTTTTCTTCGGAGGCGAAGGGCTTCAGCATTTCCGGTGTCACTTTCTCCAGCCAGGCAGTTTTATAGGGGGTAAAAACCTTAAAGGGGGTTCCTAACTGGGTCATCAGCTCGCTGCCGTCAAACACCACATGGTCTTTGAAGTGGTGAAAGGAGGCACCTTGCTGCCTCAGAAGGCCTTCGATGGCTCGGTCGCGCTCAAGGGCGTAAGGCTCATAGTCGCGGTTGGTGTAGACAGCCTTGATGTCATATTGCTGCATCAGCTGTTCCCATATCTCCAGGGGCTTGCCGTGCTGAGCCACCAGCATACTGCCGCGTACGATGTAATCCAGCGCCAGGCGCGATGCATACCTGTGTATGAAAATGACGCGGTGGTCCAGATTGGGCAGGTGGTCAAGGATGTCGGTGTCGAAAATAAACACCGGCAGGACCTTCACTCCCTGCTCTTTGGCGGCTTTAAGAGCATGGTAAAGCCCGGCATTGTCATTGAGGCGCAGGTCGCGACGATGCCAAAAGGCAATGACAGCGGGTTTGTTCATGGATAGGCAGATCGGTTTGGCGCCGGATCGGTCGGCGCGTGTCTGAAAGATAGATTAAAACCTGCTACCAATCCACAGCTTGAGTGCATCGTTGGCAGGCCCATTCAGCGTCAATGTGTACGAGGGGTCAGCTGCAAGAATCACCTCGGCTTGGCGGGTCTCACCATTGCGCACAAAGGTCAATTGTAATTTATCGCCTGGCTTGCGGTCTTTTAGGGCCAAGGTGAGTTGGTCAAGATTGATTAGTTCATAATCGCCCAGCTTTTTGAGGATATCCCCTTTATCGATACCGGCAGCATAAAGAGCCGAGCCAACCTGCGTATAACCTGCTACCAACAGGCCACCATCCTTGGTTTGGTTGCCAGAGTAGCCCAGAAGCGGCCGTTCGGGGTTGGTACGGGCAAACTGCAGCCCCATTTTCAGGAAAAGAGAGACATAATCCGGTGCTTCCGAGCCGTGGATATATCGGGTGAAAAAGTCTGCCGCAAATGCGGGGTTTGTGACAGCTGCCAGCGCGTTCTGGACGTCTGCCAGCGTGTAGGGCTTTTCAGGCTTACCGTGTCGCTGCCACATTACCTGCATGAAGTTGTCGAGCGACTTGCCTGGAAACTGCGTGCGGATGCTCATGTCCAGTGCCATGGCAATGGCTGCTCCATAAGGGTAGTAGCTGAAGAATGTGGAGTTGCGGTTGGTGGGGTCTATGCTGACGCCCGCGTCTACGAACGGTGCCTGCCGACTCATGTAAACCGGGCCACCATAATTGCGGGCAGGAGATGCCAGAAAGAAGCTGATGCTTTGCCCCAGTATCTCGATGTACTCCTCCTTACTGTAAGCCCCGGCCCTGCGCAGGGCCAGGTCGTCGTAGTAGGAGGTGAAACCTTCGGCCAGCCACAGCTCGCCCGACATATTGGCGCGGTCAAAGGCGAACGGTTCCAGTGTGGCAGGACGAATGCGCTCGACATTCCAGCAGTGAAAAAATTCGTGGGATACCGTTCCTGCAAGCCCCATGAAATTCCGCGAAAGAGGAGCCGAGGAGGTTAGGCTGGTGCTGTTGCGGTGTTCCATGCCATCACCAGCAGCAGTCGGCATGTAGTTGGCGATGAATGTGTAGACGCCGTAATCAAAGGTGGGCAGTTCACCGAACACTGCCTGTTGTGCCCGTACGGCCCGCTGGGTTACTGCGGCCAGACTGTCAACCTCAGCCTCGGTGCCAGTATGGAGTACGGCCAGTCTGATGGTCTGCACAGGACCGGAGCCATCGGCTTTCTGGGGCATCTGCCAGCTGCGGATGGTGAAGGCGCCAAGGCCCACCGGGCTATCCATAAAGTATTGCAGATGGGGCGCGCTGTAGGTGCCGTCCTGTTCTTCTTTGAGCTGGGTAATGACCTTCCAGTCAGCACCTTCTGGGATCAGAAACCGCACTTTCCGTGGCCGCGCATCCAGGCCGGCCGGGTAGGCGAACGTGGCAGGAATGTTCAGGTGAGCATAGTTCTCCTGAATGCCGGCATAGGTGCCGTCGGCGCGGTCGCCAAAGAGTGTGTAGGTGAATACGATGGTGCCATCGTGGCCTGCTACCCGCCAGGAATAGGGGTCGGGGCGCTCCAATGTCAGCAATTTGCCTTTGCCATCTTTGGCCTGAACAGAATAGACGTTTTTGGCAAACTCATGTAGCGCGTAGCGGCCAGGTGAACTGCGCGCCATGCGGATGTCCTGGGCTTTGCCAGCGGTCAGGCCACTGACCGTCAGGGTGATTGCTGCCTCGTGGTGTACGCGGTTCTGAAAGCCGACCAGGTACTCGATGGTTTGCGCCAGCAGAACGGCTGGGGAAAGCGCCAGTGCCAGCAGGAGTGTGAGAAAGCGGACTTGCATGGCGTGAAGATGCAAATCGGGCCTCACACTTTTTCCACTTCTCCCTTTTTTGGTAGGTTTGGCTATGCACATCAGACGAACAATGGGGCTTTTGGCCCTGCTCACAGGGCTGGCGAGTGCTACGGCCACCGCCCAGACGCCCGACTCGGTTGTCATCCGAAAGATCTACGATGAGGTACTGACCAACGGCAAGGCCTATCCTCTCCTGGGGGACCTCTGCCTGAATATTGGCGCACGGCTGTCGGGCTCGCCGCAGGCCGCCAAGGCGGTAGAGTGGGGGCGTGCCATGATGACCCAGTATGGCTTTGACCGAGTATGGCTGCAGCCCGTTAAAGTGCCTCATTGGGTGCGCGGCGCCAAGGAAGAGTGCAGTTTCACCTCTGGCAAAGTGATGGTGAAGCTGAACGTGCTGGCGCTGGGCAATTCAGTAGGTACGGGCCCCAAGGGCATTTCTGCCGAGGTAATTGAGGTTCCTACCGTGGAGGCCCTGAAGGCAATGCCTGAAGAGCAGGTGCGTGGCCGGATTGTGTTCTTCAACAAGCCAATGGACCCGCGCAACATTACCCCCGGGACCGGCTATGGCCAGGCGGGCGACATCCGTCGTGCTGGCCCCTCGGTTGCGGCCTCTAAAGGCGCGGTGGCAGTGCTTACCCGCTCTCTGACCCAGGCGCTGGACGACCACCCCCACACTGGTGCCCTGCGCTATGATGAAGCCCAGCCCAAGATTCCTGCCGCGGCATTGGGCATCCAGAGCGTAGACCGGCTGTCAGCTGCCCTGAAAGCCGACCCCAAACTGAAAGTGTATCTCCGCACCAACTGCGAAATGCGGCCCGATGTCGACAGCTACAATGTGATTGGCGAAATCTCAGGCAGCGAGCGGCCAGAGGAAATTGTGGTGGTGGGTGGCCACCTTGACAGCTGGGACGTGGGCCAGGGCGCCCATGACGACGGCACGGGTGTGGTGCAGAGCATCGAGGCCCTGCGGGTGTTCAAGGCGCTGGGTATCAAACCCCGGCGTACCATTCGTGCGGTGCTGTTCATGAACGAGGAAAACGGCCTGCGCGGGGGCAATGCATATGCCGACAGCGCAAAGGCCAAGGGTGAAAAGCATATTGCCGCCATCGAGAGCGATGCCGGTGGGTTTACCCCGCGTGGCTTCGGTATCTCCGCCCCCAAAGCCATGCAGTTTGAACGAATTTTCGCCTGGCGCCATCTGTTCAAGCCATACCTGACCGATCAGTGGCGGAATGGCGGCGGCGGAGCTGACATTGGCCCGCTGGCCCCCCAGGGCACTGTTCTCATTGGCCTCAATCCCGATGGACAGCGGTACTTTGACCTTCACCACACCGATGCCGATACCTTTGACAAGGTAAACAAGCGTGAGCTGGAGTTGGGCGCTGCCGCTATGGCTTCGCTGGTGTATCTGCTGTCGCAGCACGGGGTAGAGTAACTACGATTTTCGCCAAAAAACAAAAAGCCGAAGCTGGAACTGAGCTTCGGCTTTTTGTTGATGTTGAGTTCGGCTCTATGCGCCGCCTGCCCGCGGCAGCACCACAAACATCAGTACGGTGATGATGACCAGCACAAATAAAATTGTGTACTGCAGAGTGGCGCGGCGCAGTAGTGTTTCGTTTGGGATGTCCCAATGCAGGCTGCGATTCAGCGTGGCATTCAACAGGTACAGTCCTCCGACAACAAAAAATCCTGTGATCCAGCCGACAATCATCCTGTTGATGGCGTAGCTCATTACGCCATAGGACAACTGCTCGGTGAGTTCTTCCTCGGTGCCCCAGAAAAACCCCGAAAGCGCCAACGTAAACAGCCCTCCCAGAATCAGAATCAATAGATTGTAAATCTGGTAGAGGGTTTTGTCGTGGGTTTCCATGTCAGTAAAGATAAGCCAGAGGTAGTACTGGCTGCCTCAGGCTGCTTCGGCTTCTGGCATGCGCATGAGCCAGAACTGGTTATGGCCCTCGCCTGCCACCACCTTCAGCCGACGCTGCTGCACCAGTTCCAGTATGCCCAGAAAGCTGAAAATGATGTACATAAGTTCGGCTCGCAGGGCTACGTAGGCGCCAAATTCTATCTTCTCCCATTTGTCCACCAGTTCCACTATCTCTTCTTTTACCTGCTCCAGAGTGTATGGATAGCGCTGGATGACGTGGCGCGGGTCCTGGTTTCGGGTCTGTGCTTTGCGGATGAGGCGTTCGTACACCTTAAAGAGGTTATACACCGAAAGGCCCACCAACTCGTCGCCGGGTTCGGGCTCATGGGTGTCATGCACATGGTTCAGCTCTTCGGTAGCATAGCCGCGGGTTTGCAGGGCGGCACGGTCCTGCTCTTTTTTCTCCAGTTCGTCGGCTGCCAGTTTGTAGCGTTTGTATTCCAGCAGGCGGTCTACCAGTTCGGTACGGGGGTCCACGTCTTCGCCTTCCACGGGCTTGGGGCGTGGCAGCAGCATGGCCGCTTTGATCTTCATCAGCTGTGCGGCCATCAGCATGAACTCGCCTGCCAGTTCTATCTGCTGGTCCTGCATCTGTTGCAGATACAGCAGGAAGTCGGACGTGATGCGCGAGATGGGGATGTCGTGTATGTTCAGTTCATCGCGCTGGATGAAGAACAGCAGCAGGTCGAAGGGGCCTTCGAACTGGGGCAGCTGTATCTGGTAGGCCTGCCCGAACCCCAGGCCTGAGGTGGGCGCGCCTATACTGGAGGGCTGAGATACAACAGTTTGCTGCATACTCAAAGGTAGGTGCCATGTACATGGTCTGGGCCGTCACTCTTCCACACTCATCCTAGGCGTGTGGACAACTCTATTCCCGCCGTCCTCTGCGTTATCTTTTGTTAGCTGGGTGCCCCAAACGCGGCAAAATGCGAGGTTTGCAAGAACCTATTCAAGCGAGTTAAGGTTGTATTAAAATGCCGCTCCCGTCATCTTCACGCCCCATTCTGCAGGTACGCAACCTGCACAAAAACTATTCAGAAGGCACCCACTTCCGCGCTATCCTACAAGGCGTAGACCTGGATGTGGCTGCGGGCGAAACGGTTGTGCTGTTGGGGCGCAGCGGCAGTGGCAAGTCTACACTCCTGAACATGTTGGGTGGCATGGACATGCCCTCCAGTGGTTCCATTCAGCTGGATAACCGCGAGTTTTCGCAGCTGAGCGAGAAAGAGCGCACGCTGGTGCGCCGCCAGAAAATCGGCTTTGTGTTCCAGTTCTTCAACCTCATCCCAACCCTCACGGTGTTGGAGAATGTAATGCTGCCGCTGGAACTGTTGAAGGTGCCAGCACAGGAGGCCACGTTGCGTGCGTTGGAGCTGTTGGCTGAGGTAGGCCTTTCCGAACGCGTGAACACCTATCCTGACCGGCTTTCTGGTGGCGAACAGCAGCGGGTGGCCATTGCCCGCGCGCTGGTGCACGAGCCTGCCATTGTACTGGCCGACGAACCTACGGGTAACCTGGATGAGAAAACGGCTGCCGGAGTGATAGAGCTGTTCGAGCGCCTGATTCGCCGCCGGGGCCGTACACTGGTACTGGTAACGCACGACCGTGGCCTCACCCGCCTGGCAGATAACTCTTATGAGATGCAGAACGGTATGCTGGTGCATCTGCCGGCTACGTCTGCACAGACACAGACAGCGCCGGAGGTGAGCCGATGAGCCGCTTGTTGTGGCTCAGTGGCTGGAGGCATTGGTTGCGGCACCCTTGGCAGTTGAGCCTGTCCATCCTGGGCATGGCATTGGGTGTGGCGCTTGTAGTAGGTATAGATGCTGCAAACTCGGCTGCAACACGGGCTTTCGAACTTAGTACCGACAGGCTAACTGGCAAGGCTTCACACCGGATTGTGGCTGTTTCTGGTACGCTGCCCGACAGTCTGTATCACACACTGCGCAACCGGAAGGGCCTCCGAAACACAGCCCCTATCGTAGAAGAGTATCTACAGGCTTCCGACACCTCCCGCCGTATGTTCCGGCTGCTGGGTGTTGATCCTTTTGCCGAGGCTCCGTTTCGGAATTATCTCGGTGAGCTGCGCGACTCCACCGTATTCCCACTGTCGCCACTCGTAGCCCTGCCGCGCACCATCGTCATGTCAAAGCTGGGAGCGCTGTCAGTTGGCGCCTCAGTTGGCGATTCACTTGCCTTCCGGCTGGAGGGGCGTACCATACGGCTCAAGCTGATTGGGCTGCTGGACCCCGCCGATGACTACACCCGCCGTGTCACCGAAAGCCTCATTCTCACTGACATTGCCACTGCGCAGGAAGTCAGCGGCCGAATTGGGCAGTTGAATCGGATAGACCTGCTGCTGTCGCAAACTGGCCCTTCGCTTGAACAGGAAGAGCAGCGCATACAGCAGTTGCTGCCACAGGGCGTGCAGGTAGAGCGTGCCGAAACCCGCAACGAACGACTCTCTGAAATGACGGCAGCTTTCCGCCTCAACCTGACAGCTTTGAGTCTGCTGGCGCTGGTCGTGGGCATGCTGCTGATCTACAATACCACAACGTTCGGTCTGGTGCAGCGCCTGCCGCTGATAGGTCTGTTGCGTGCCCAGGGTGTTACGGGTGGGGAAATCCGCCGGCAGGTGCTGACAGAAGTAGCGGCATTGGCATTTGTGGGGTCTGTGCTGGGCGCCGGAATGGGCATTGCTCTTGGGGCTATACTCACCAAGCTGGTGAGTCAAAGCATTAACGACCTTTACTTTGTACTGGAGGTACAGGCTGCCGGAGTTGAACCGTGGGTGCCGATCAAGGGGCTGCTGTTGGGGCTGGGCTGTGCACTGCTCAGCGCCTGGTTCCCAGCTGCTGCGGCTGCCAACATATCTCCACGGGCCACGCTCCTGCGTTCTGGCCTGGAGCAAGGGGTGCGTCGGTTCCTGCCCAGGCTGGTGCTTTATGCGGTGCTTTCGGCGTTTGTCGGCACCTTGCTGATGCTGTTTTCCGGCAAAAACATTGCGCTCAGTTATGTTGGCGTGCTGTCCTTTGTGCTTGCCTTTGCGTTCATAGTTCCGCCAATCACTGCCTTGGTTTCGCGGCTGCTGAAGCCAGTAATGAAACGTCTGTTTGGCCTGACAGGGGCGATGGCTGCGCGCGATGTGCATGCTTCGCTCAGTCGCACCTCAGTTGCAGTAGCTGCACTCACGGTAGCCGTGGCTGCTACCATTGGCGTCGGCGTGATGGTGCGTAGTTTCCGTACCACGGTTACCGTGTGGCTGGAAGCGGCACTGGATGCTGACGTATATCTATCGCCACCCACTCCGGTGGCGCGCCGCAACGATGCCACACTGCTTCCGGCGGTTGTACAGGCTGTACGCGAGATGCCGCAGGTACGTGCGGTACACACCATTCGCGGTATTCTGGTGGAGGTAGAGGGGAAAACAACACAACTGGTGGCGCTGGGCCACGAGGATTTGCGCACTTCTTCACTGCCGCCGGAGCGCATCCGTTTTGCCGAAGGAAATCCGGCAACAGCCTGGAAACAGTTCATGGCTGGGGAGGTGTGGGTTTCCGAGCCGTTTGCCTTCCGTTTCGGCAAAGCTGTCGGCGACTCCATTTCCCTGCCGACCGCTTTCGGTCTTCGGGCTTTCCGCATTGCGGGTGTTTTCTACGACTACGGTTCCGACCTCGGCATCGTCTACATAGACCGCCCGACGTATGAGCGCTGGTGGAACGATACTGGGGTGGGTGGCCTGGCCATCTTTGGCCGCGAGGGTGTAGACAGCGACAGCCTGACAGAGCTGGTCACGCGCACGACAGCAACCCTGGGCCAGGAGTTACAGGTGCGCAGCAACCGGAAGCTGCTGGCTACTTCGCTGGAGGTGTTCGACCGCACGTTTGCCATCACAGGGGCGCTGCGGCTGCTTACGCTGCTGGTAGCATTCGTCGGCGTGCTTAGTGCCATGCTGGCCCTGCAACTGGAGCGCAGCCGGGAACAGGCGGTGCTGCGGGCGGTAGGCCTCACACCCGGCCAGTTGCTGAAGTTGGGTGCGCTCCATACCGGACTCCTGGGGCTTGTTGCGGGTATTGCCGCCCAGCCACTGGGTCTAGCGCTGTCGTGGTTCCTGGTATTTGTCATCAACCGCCGCAGCTTCGGCTGGACACTTCAGTTTGAACCCAGCCCCGACCTGATGGTGCAGGGGCTCCTTCTGGCCATCGTCGCCGCTGTGGCCGCGGGCCTGTATCCTGCCTGGAAGCAGAGCAAAACCTCACCTGCGGCAGCGCTCCGCGAAGACAACTGATGCCATGATGAAACGTAAGGGTACCGCCTCTCTCTTCTGGATTCTGCTGGTGCTGTTGGGCCTTGCTTCCGGCGGCTGGTGGCTGCTGGCCGACCCCCCGCAGGCAATTACTTCCGGCAACCTTACCGTTGGCGAAGCGATGGCCAACAGCGATACACTTGGTTATGAACGCGCGCTTGCTGTACGACCCTTCCGGTTCCCTGCCGATCACGGCCCTCATGCTGGATTCAAGACCGAGTGGTGGTATTACACCGGCAATCTGGTATCGAAGTCCGGCCGACGATTCGGCTTTCAGCTGACCTACTTCCGGTCGGCTCTGATGCCTAAAGGCGTGCTTTCTTCCCGCAACAGTAACTGGGCTGCACAGGACTTATACATGGGCCACTTCGCTCTCAGCGACATACAGGAGAAGCGTTTCTTCTCCTTCGAGCGCTTTGCCCGTGGCGACAACCACAATGCCGGAGCTAAAGCGGCACCCGTTGCAGTGTGGCTGGAAGACTGGGAGCTGCGCAGTAGCAACTCTTCCGGCATTTTTCCCACTACAGTACATGCGGCCCAGGATGGCGTAGTCCTGCATCTTTCCGTAGACTCTCTCAAGCCGCTTGTGTTGCAGGGCGACCGTGGCTTGAGCCGCAAGAGTGCACAGGCGGGCAATGCCAGTTACTATTACTCCTATCCTCGCATGAGCGCAAAGGGGTTTGTGGTAGTGCAGGGCGATACCTTTGCCGTGGAGGGCACTTCGTGGATGGACCGCGAATGGAGCACCAGTGCGCTATCTGCCGAACAGGTTGGCTGGGACTGGTTCTCGCTGCAACTGGACGACAACACTGAGCTAATGTATTACCAACTGCGGAAGAAAGATGGCACGCCCGATGTTTCCAGTTCCGGCAGTGCAGTAGACGCACAGGGCCGGATTTCCAGTATTGCTTTCGGTGAGGCCGACCTGAAAGTAACCGACTGGTGGATCCACCCGAAAAGTAAAGTGCGTTATCCTTCGCAATGGACACTGACGGTGCCCAAAGACAAGCTGATCCTACAGATAACGCCGCAGCAACCCGACCAGGAGTTGCAGACGAGTATTCGTTACTGGGAGGGCGCCGTCAGCCTTTCCGGCACCCGCAATGGCAAGTCTGTGAAAGGCGTGGGCTACGTAGAGCTGACCGGCTACGATGCCGAGATGGCCGGGCGTGCACGCTGACACTCACGGCGCCATGCGGAACAGTTTCCATGTGCCATAGTCCTGCAATTCGTAGGCAATTCGGTCGTGCAGTCTGCTGGGACGCCCCTGCCAGAATTCCACCAATACCGGCCTTAAGGCATAGCCGCCCCAGTTGGCCGGGCGGGGAATGGGACCATCGCCGTATTGGGCTTCTATCTGTTTGAAGTATCCCTCCAGTTCCTCGCGCGAGGTCAGTGTGCGGCTTTGTGGCGAGGCCACAGCGCCAATCTGCGAACCCCGTGGGCGCGATGCAAAGTAGGCATCCGATGCCAAGGCTGATATCGGTTGGATAAGCCCTTCGATCCGAACCTGGCGCTCAAGCTCCGGCCAGAAAAAAGTGAGGCTGGCGTGAGGGTTTTCGTGCAGCTGGCGGCCTTTTCGGCTCTCGTAGTTGGTGAAAAACACAAACCCTTCACCAATAGAAAAACCCTTGAGCAGCACAATGCGGCCAGAGGGGCGGCCATCGGCATCGGCGGTGGCAAGGTGCATGGCGTTGGGCTCCTTGGGCCCGGCTTCCTGGGCCTGCGCAAACCACGCTGCAAACTGCTGGTAGGGATCTGCCGCTACATCGGTAATGTCCAGCGACGCCTGGGCATATTCCTGCCGAAGGTGTGCGAGGTTCGCTGTGGGTTCCTGATCGGGCTTGGGCGTATACAGCATGGCAGGGTAACAGTTGCGGGGCAAACTTAGTGCATCCTGTTTAATGGGGGCTGGACTTTCCGCATTCCGATTCGTAGTATGGAGAATGGAATTCCGGTTTCTCTATATCACGACGAAGGACAAGGCTGAGGCACAGTTGATTGGCCGCCGATTGGTGGAACTGCGCCTTGCCGCCTGCGCCAACATCTTCGACCAGATGGAATCCATATACTGGTGGGCAGACGAAGTACAGGAGAGCACCGAGGCAGTACTTATACTAAAGACTCGGGCCGATTTGTTGGATGCGGTGACCGAAGAAGTCAAGCGCCTCCACAGCTACAATTGCCCCTGTGTGGTAGCTATGCCCATCGTCGGGGGCAACCCTGCTTACCTTTCCTGGCTGGCCAGTGAAACCCGAGAGGCCAATCGCTAGGCTCAGTAGTACTGGCGGCCCAGTTTTTCGCCGGCCCTTACGGCCAGCGGCAGCGTATTTTCTTTTGGAGGCACAGGGCAGATATAGGCAGGGTCGTACACACAATAGGGGTGATAGGCCCGGTTGAAGTCCAGTGTCAGGCTGTCGGCTGAAAGCGGGATGGAGAGATAGCGCCCACCGCCATAGGTTTCGGTGCCCGAGGTGCTGTCGCGGAAAGCCACAAAAAGTACCTTCCGGTTCGAGCCCTCTTCCCACCAGGCTTTCAGACGCTGCTCCTGCCCATTCAGGCGGAAAACTACTGTTCCCGCGGAAACGAGGTCTACGCCTCCTTTGGCTTTCAGGCTTGTATCGACAGTGGCCTCAATGCCGCTTGCCAGCAGAATAACGCCCTTAACGCGTAATGCAGGGGCATAGGGATAATAGCTGAGCCCCTCAAACTCTTTGCGCAGCGAGTCGGGCAGGGGGCTGTCGTCGGCTACGCGGAAGCGGTGGTCTTTGCGTTCGCGGTCCTGCAGCACTTCGGTTTCTTCGGCCGTGGCGCCTTTGATGCCTGCAAGTTCACTGTCGTTCAGTTCGGTGGTGGGCCCTGTTCCCAGGTCCAGCACAAGAAACAACAACAGCGAGGCCATGGTGGCTCCGGCAATCAGCAGCAGCATGCGCTTGGTCATAGGGGCTCAATCGAAAAGCAGTTTCAGATAAAACGACGGCTGTTTCAGTTTCTGGCGCAGTTCTATGTCCTCAAACATTGAGGAGATGGTTTCGCGGAGGGTTCGGTTGCGTTGGGCTTTGTTCACCACGAAATTGAACAGCCAGGGCACACGCACCAGTTCCTGCATCACTTTGCCCAGTTGCAGTTCCGACCACAGGCGGTGGTATAAGGCATCGTCGTAAACCTTTAGGACGGCGGCCGATACATTGCCTGTTTCCAGGGCTTTCTGCACCACAGGCGCTGCCAGCAAGCCCGATATCATGGCATTGCCGATGCCTTCGCCTGTGAAGGGGTCTATCAGCGAGCCAGCGTCGCCCAGCAGCAGGTAGCCATCGCCGCTGATGCTCCGTTTCTTCGAGCCCAACGGCAGACCAAAACCCTGCACAGGGCCTTCCAGCACGGCGTTGGCAAAGCGCGGTTTCAACTCGGGGCTGTTTTCCAGCAGGGTGGTCAGCAGCGTTTTCAGGTTCACTTTTCGCCGCGACACGAAGTCCGACCGCATGCCCACGCCCACATTGGCCCGGCCATCTGGCAGCGGAAACACCCACAGATACCCCGGCAGGGCGTCTTTCACAAAGTGCAGCTCTATGAAGTTGTCTTTTTCCAGCCCTTCTACACCCCTGTAGTAGGCCCGTATACCCGCACAGTAATGTGCTGGTTCCACGGTAAAGCCATGCAGCTGTTTGGCCACCACACTGTGAGCACCATCAGCGGCCAGCACCAGCGGGGTGGTCAGCTCGCTGCCGTTGTCGAAGGTCAGTTGCATGCCTTCGCTTGTGCGCTGCACGGTTTTCAGGGCATGGCCGGTGCGTACTTCCACCAGTGGGTGGGCGGCGGCTTTCTGGAACAACCAGTTGTCGAAGTCCAGCCGCTTGGCAATGTAGCCGGGCGACATTTCTGCGGCTGCATTGTACTGCTGTTTGAAGGGCACGCGCACGTCTTTGCCATTGGGCGCCACGAATCTTACGCCCCATGAGCCTACATGAAACGGAGCAGTATCCAGTTCCTGCCGAAGGGCGGGGTCCAGTTTGTTCAGTACCTCCACCACTTTGCCGCTGAGGGCGTCGCCGCATATTTTGTCCCGCGGAAAGGTGGAGCGGTCGGTCAACAGGCTGGGAATGCCCAGCTTGGCCAGAAAAAGGGCGGCTGAACTGCCCGCAGGGCCAGCGCCAATGATGCAGGGCCGTGACTCTTTCATTCGGAAAGAGGGGTGTTATAGGTGAGTTTTACCAGTTGCCAGCCATCGGCCAGAGGCTCGTACTGCAACCCCAGTTGAAAAGCGCTGAATTCTACCTGTCGCAGTTGTTTGGTACAGTCGCCATTGGGGCAGTATAGATAGCCTCGGAAGCCAAATTCCGTTTTCTGGTAAGGGATAACAACCACTGGCAGATCCAATTCGCCTTTCAGAAGTTCCAACTGGGCATCACGGCACAGGGGGTTGGGCAGATGGCTGCTGAGATACCGCTGTTGCTGCCCAGCCTCACGTATGCCTTCCTTTTGAAGGGCCAGCACGGTGGCTTCCCAGTCGGCCCTGTATAGCAGGAGATACAGCCGGGGTACCAAAAACAGCCGATAGGCACCAAACACCAGCACCGGAAAGGCCAGAAGCAGTACGCCCCGCAGTATCCGTTTCTGGATGATGGCTACCACGCCTCCTGTGAAGAACACAAGAGGTGCCAGCAACAGAGCTACATCCAAAGAGTCGGCCAACTGGGTGGTGCTGGCCGCTACAATACAAACAAGGAGGGCTGCCACATACAGGGCAGCCCCAATCAGTTGAATGCTCCGGCTTTTGCCAGCCATTACTTGTAGGTTACTTCCTTCACGGCCTTTACCACGCGTTCTACGCTGGGCAGGTAGGCTGCTACCAGTGTGCTGGCGTAGCTCATGGGCACGTCGGCGCCGTTTACACGTACTACGGGGGCATCGAGGTGGTCGAATGCATAGCGCTGTACGCCGTAAGCTACTTCGCTGCTGACAGAGAACATCGGCCACGACTCGTCTACCACCACGCAGCGACCCGTCTTCATGACAGAGCGGACAATGGTTTCGAGGTCCAGCGGACGGATGCTCAGAATGTCGATGAACTCGGCATTAATGCCTTCCTTGGCCAGGGCGTCTACGGCATCTTTCACCACGTGGTACATTTTGCCGAAGGTCACGATGGTTACGTCGGTGCCTTCTTTTACTACCTGGCATTTGCCCAGTGGCAGCAGGTATTCGCCTTCGGGCACTTCGCCTTTGTGGCCATACATCTGCTCCGACTCCATGAAGATTACCGTGTTCTCATTGCGGATGGCGCTCTTCAGCAGGCCTTTGGCATTGTAGGGAGTGGTGGGGCTCACGACGATGAGGCCCGGCACCTGGCCATACCAGCTTTCAAAGCTCTGGCTGTGCTGGGCTGCCAGCTGGCCAGCCGAACCGCTTGGGCCGCGGAACACCATGGGGCAGCTGTACTGGCCGCCGCTCATGTTGTACATCTTGGCTGCGCTGTTGATAACGGCATCAATGGCTACCAGTGAGAAGTTGAACGTCATGAACTCGATGATGGGGCGAAGACCCACCATGGCTGCGCCCACACCGAGGCCGGCGAAGCCCAGCTCGGAAATCGGCGTGTCAATGACCCGCTTGGGGCCGAAGATGTCCAGCATGCCCTCGCTGACCTTGTAGGCGCCGTTGTACTCAGCAACTTCTTCGCCCATGAGGAACACGCGTTCGTCGCGCTTCATTTCCTCAATCATGGCCTCGCGCAGGGCCTCGCGGAACTGTATGGTACGCATGCGGTGCGTTTGCTTGGGTTGAGTTGGTGCACGCCGGGGTTGGATGCCACCCCAAACGTGCGCCAAAGATAGTAAAACACCCCTACCTGCAAGCCGTTTCCCTTACGTTCGTTCGCTCCTGTGTGTCCGGCTTCTCGCTATCTTGTAGACAGCGTCACCTCTTTTCCCGTCTCACTGTCATGAAAACTGCCGACCAATGGTTTGCCGAATACGGCGAGAGCCACCAGAACAGCACCAATAAGCTCATTCACTGGATCTGTGTGCCGCTCATTTATTTCAGCATTCTGGGCCTGCTCTGGAGCATTCCGCTGCCTGCGGCCATTCAGGTGCATCCGGCCATCAACGTGGCCATGCTGCTGCAATTGGTCGCCTTGGTGTTCTACTTCCGCCTCAGCCCCATGCTCGGTATCGGCATGACAGTTTATACAATGGTCATGGTGGCCATTCTGGCACGCATGCAGCTGGAGGAATTCAATATTCCCCTCATCTGCGCAGGCATTTTCGTGGGGGCCTGGGTAGGCCAGTTCATAGGCCACAACATCGAAGGCAAAAAGCCCAGTTTTTTCAAGGACCTGCAGTTTCTGCTGATCGGCCCCGCGTGGCTATTGCACTTTCTGTACCGACAGTTGGGTATCCGTTACTGAGCCTCTTCGCTAGTATCGGTGTTGCGTTTCACTCTGAATGTGAAATGCTTGTGAAATACAAAGCTGGCAATGCCAACTGTACCCGCCGAAATGCCTCTGGCCAGAACCGAGATAAAATCAGCGGGGAGGAAGGTGAGCAGCGGAAGCCAGTTCAGCAGCGCTTTGGTAAGGAAATGGTTCAAGAAGAAGACCACGATTACCACTACAAGGAAGCGGCTCAACTGTTCGCGCTTGCGGCCTGACGCTTCCTGAAACACCAGCAGTCGGCTTACAGCAAAGTGTACGATGCCTCCCAGCGTGTAGCTGATGGTGAGGGAGAGCAACTCTTTGCTGGGCTTGAAGGCAATCCCCAGGTCGTAATAGGGCTGGCTGAAATAGAGGTTGAAGAGCACAGCAAAGACACACACATCTACCAGAGTGGCGATGCCAGCTGAGAAAATGTAGCGTACAAGCTGCATCTGCGCTACCTGTTTCAGGCGCTGGCTGGGAGAGGGCCTGGCGGGCGTCGGCGTGGGGTCGGCGTCGGTCAGTGGGTTCATTCCGACGTAAAGGTCGTAAAAACCTGCCAGAAGTGGCTACTCACGGCAATTGGAACTCCAGCAGCCGAAAGCGCTTGTTGGCGTGCAGGTAGAGCACGCCGTCATTTAAGCAACCCATTTCGCCTATATCGCAAGTACCCTCCGTACCTTTGCCCCAATGCTGGAACTGACAGACATACACAAACGATACGGAACCGTGGAGGTGCTGCGCGGCGTGTCGCTCACCGTAGCGCCCGGCGAACTGGTAGCCCTCTTGGGCGCTTCGGGTGCTGGCAAAACCACTCTGTTGCAGATTGCAGGCACGCTCGACCGCCCCGATGCCGGCAGCATCGCCTTCGACGGCAAGCCGCTCGGTGGGCTCTCTGGCGCCGACCTCGCCCGCTTCCGTAACCGTCACATTGGCTTCGTCTTTCAGTTTCACCACCTGCTGGCAGAGTTCACCGCCGAGGAAAACGCCGCCATGCCCGCCCTCATCGCAGGCGAGTCCAAGGCCAAAGCCCTCGCCAAGGCCCGCGATCTCCTAAAGTATCTGCAACTGGGCCACCGGCTTGACCACCGCCCCGGGCAGCTGTCCGGCGGCGAGCAGCAGCGGGTGGCTGTGGCCCGCGCCCTCCTCAACGACCCACGCCTCATTCTGGCCGACGAGCCCACCGGCAACCTCGATACCCGCAATGGCGACGCCCTTTTCGGGCTGTTCCAGCAATTGGCCCAGGAGCGCGGCGTGGCGCTGCTGGTAGCCACTCACAACGAAACCTTCGGCCGTATGGCCAACCGCAGCATTCACCTGCGAGACGGCCAGATAGTAACGCCCATGGCTCCTGTGTTCGACGACCCTGCTGCCAGCGTATGAGTACCGTCGCCGATATAGATCTGCTGCTCCAGCGCTACTGGGGCTTCGACTCTTTTCGTCCCCTCCAGCGCGAAATCGTGGAGGCCAGCGTGCAGGGACGTGACGTACTGGCGCTGCTGCCAACAGGTGGTGGTAAGAGCCTGTGCTACCAGATGGCCGGGCTGGCACGTGGTGGCCTCACTGTGGTGGTGTCGCCGCTCATTGCCCTCATGGCCGACCAACAGCAGGCCCTTGTGGCACGAGGGCTCTCGGCTACCTTCATCAACAGCACCCTGCCCTTCGACGAGCAGCAGCGCCGCCTGCATGAGGTGCGCTCTGGCCGGGTGAAGTTCCTCTACGTGGCCCCAGAACGGCTGATGCTGGAAAGCTTTCGCAACGAACTGGCGCTGCTGCCAGTGTCGCTGCTGGCCGTGGACGAGGCCCACTGTATCAGCCAGTGGGGCTACGACTTCCGCCCAGCCTATCGCCTCATCCGCGACTTCCATGCCCGCATGCCCGCCGTGCCAGTGCTGGCGGTAACGGCCACTGCTACTCCGGAAGTGCAGGAGGATATTGTGGTGCAACTGGGGTTACGGCAGCCCGGCGTATTTGCTGCCAGTTTCGAGCGGCCCAACCTGCGTTTTGGCGTAGTGCAGACCCCCGATCGCCATGCCGCGCTGTACCGTTTTCTGGGGCGATACAAAGGCAGTGCAGTAGTATATGTGCGCACCCGCGCTACTGCCGAGAGCCTGGCTGAGGCCATTCGGGCAACGGGCATATCGGCGCAGGCGTATCACGCAGGGCTTTCGGGCTGGGAGCGGCAACGCGTGCAGGACGCCTGGCTCAACGACACCACACGCGTAGTGGTGGCTACCAACGCTTTCGGCATGGGCATAGACAAAGCCGACGTGCGCCTGGTGGTGCACTGGAACATGCCCGGCAATCTGGAAAGCTACTATCAGGAGGCAGGCCGTGCAGGGCGCGATGGCCTTACGGCCGTGGCGGCCCTGCTCTTCGATCCGCAGGAAGCCGACCGACAGGAGCAGATGATGGCCCAGAACTACCCCGACTGGCCCACAGTGCAGCAGGTCATCAGTGGGCTGTACGACTTCTCGGACGTGGGTAGTCTGCCGCCCGATCCGCAGCGGCCTATCGGCTGTGTGCCCAGTGAATGGGCCGAACGTATGCAGGTGCCGCCCGCCAGCGTGGATGCCGTGCTGAAGCTGCTGGAGGGGGCAGGGGCATTGAAGATTGTACGGGGCGATGACCGCAGTGGTACTTCCCCGGAAGTCTCCATCCGCGACCTTGGTGCTATTCGCGAGCATATGTCCCGGCTGCCTGACCCTACCCGCGACCTGCTGGAGCTGATTCTCCGCCGTACCGGTGGTTCGGAGTTCAGCGAGCCGCTGAAAGTGGAAGAGGCAGTATGGGCACAGCAACTGGGTATTCCCACGCATGGGGTGGGGCAGCGCCTGCGCTATCTGGCACAGCAGGGCTTTATCCGCTATGCGCATGCAGGCGAATGGAAGTTGTATTTCCAGCGGCGGAAAGACGAACTCAACCGCCAGCTGCTGGACTGGGATGCCCTGGAGCGCCGGAAAGCAGGTGCCGCCGCACGGCTATCGCGTATGGCCGAATATGCCGAAACTACCAGGCAGTGCCGTCAGGTACTCATCCGCCAGTATTTCGGCGAAACGCGCCCCGACCCCTGCGGTGTCTGCGATGTCTGTACCCACACACGCCAGATTGGGGTGGCTGATGCCGATGTTGCGGCAGCTATACTTGCGGTGCTGGAAGCCGCACCCCGTGGCTATGCTGGCCTGCTGGAATCGCTGGCCATTGGTACGGGTGAGCAGCGGGTACGTGTTTTGCGCGCGCTGGCCGACGAAGGCCGGGTGCGCATCAGCAAGGACTTTCGGGTGGCACTTGCCAAGCGCTGAAACAGAACAGGCTTCCGGAGAGGGGAGCCTGTTCTGCTTTCGGATACGTTGCAAGGCTCAGTGCTTACTCATTTCCATCAGGTAGGCCTTGATGAAGTCGTCCAGTTCGCCGTCCATTACCGACTGAATGTCAGACGTCTCCACGCTTGTGCGCAGGTCTTTCACCAGTTTGTAGGGGTGGAACACATAGTTCCGGATCTGCGAACCCCATTCGATCTTCTTCTTGCCGGCTTCAATTTCGGCTTTGGCAGCCTCGCGCTTCTCGATTTCCAGCTGGTACAGGCGCGACTTCAGCACCTGAATGGCCTTCTCGCGGTTCTGGTGCTGGCTGCGCTCCTGCTGGCATTCTACCACAATGCCCGAAGGCTTGTGCACCACGCGCACGGCCGTTTCCACCTTGTTCACGTTCTGGCCACCTTTGCCACCTGCCCGGAAGGTGTCCCACTCCAGGTCGGCCGCATTGATTTCAATCTCAATGGTGTCGTCGGCCAGTGGAAACACGAATACGGAAGCAAAGGACGTGTGCCGTCGGGCCTGGCTGTCGAAGGGGCTCACGCGCACCAGACGGTGCACGCCGCTTTCGCCTTTCAGGTAGCCATAGGCAAACGAGCCTGAAACCTCGATGGACGCACTGCGGATACCCGCGCCTTCGCCCGGTTGCTCGTCTATCAGCGAGGCTTTGTAGCCGTGCTTCTGGGCATACATCAGGTACATGCGCATCAGCATTTCGGCCCAGTCCTGGCTTTCCGTGCCACCCGCGCCCGAGTTGATTTCCACCACGCAGTCCATGGCATCTTCCTCTGCCGAGAGCATGTTCTTAAATTCCAGCTCTTCCAGGGCAGTGTAAGCAGCCTTGTACGCGTTCTCAACTTCGGTGTCGGTGGCCTCGTCGGCATTCCAGAACTCTACCAGTACGTCCAGGTCGTCCACCTTGGCGGCCACACTGTCGAAGGCTTCGGTCCAGAATTTCAGTTGGCGGTTGCCTTTCAGCAGGGCTTCAGCGGCTTTGGGGTCATCCCAAAAACCGGGCGCGGCTGAGGCTTCCTCGTTTTGTGCTAGCTGTTCTTTTTTACCAGCGACGTCAAAGATACCTCCCCAGAGTCTCTACCCTGTTACGAAGCTCTTTATGTTGATCAGGAGTCATAGGTCGCAAAAATAGCAAAAAGGCGTTTTGCTGTCAGCCGATGTTTTCGTGGTGGCGGATGGTGGGCGGGCGATGGCTGTGCAGTTGTACGGCCACGAGGTCAAAGCGCATCACTGCCTGCACATGGTGCAGCGCGCAGAAGGCTTCGGCAGCCTCATAAAGCTTGCGCAGTTTGGCGGGGCTCAGGTTGTCTTCCGGCATACGTGCAGTCAGGCTCGAGAGGGTTTTTACTTCCACTATCACCAGCTCGGGGCCGTCCATCATCACGAGGTCCAGTTCCAGCTGGCCGCCGTGCCGCCAGTTGCGGTGCAGCAGGGTGTAGCCTTTCAGCAGCAGATAGTCCAGCGCCAGGGCCTCGCCCTCAGCCCCCGAAGCCTGTTTTACCATGCCGCGAAGATGTGCGGCAGATGGGATTGGGTGGCTGTTGAAAGCCGACGATGTGAAGCGGAAAACCCTTCTCTTTTCCCCGCTACCTTTGTGGCATGTCTCTCTCGCGCAAAGCCAAGTCGGTGTACACGTGTTCGGCCTGTGGTACACAACACTCCAAATGGCAGGGCCGGTGCAACGGCTGCGGCGAGTGGCATACGCTGGTAGAAGAACTGCAGGTAGGGGCTGCGGCACCGGCAGCGGTGCATGTGGGCCGCAGGCAGGTGGCAGGTGCTGTTCGCGAGAGTGCGCCCAAGCGCATCCGGGAAATCGACTTTGAGCAGGCGCCCCGCATCCCCATGCCCGACCGAGAGTTCGACCGCGTACTCGATGGTGGCATCGTCCCCGGCTCGCTCATTCTGCTGGGCGGCGAGCCTGGTATTGGCAAGAGTACCCTGCTGCTGCAACTCTCGTTGCAAATGAAGGGGCACACCATATTATATGTAACCGGCGAGGAGAGCGAGCAGCAGGTGCGCCTGCGCGCCGAACGTCTGCCCTTCCAGAACGACGACCTTTACGTACTCGCCGAAACCGCTCTGGATGCCGTCTTTGCCCATGCGCGTCAGTTGGAGCCGGCGCTTATGGTCATCGACTCCGTGCAGACGCTCTTCCTCGACGAAGTTGAAAGCGCCCCCGGCAGCGTGGCCCAGGTGCGCGAGTGCACGGGGCGTCTCATGCGCTATGCCAAGGAGACGGGTACCAGTATTCTGCTGGTGGGCCACGTGAACAAGGAAGGCATGATTGCCGGGCCCAAGGTGCTGGAGCACATGGTGGACGTGGTGCTGGAGTTTGAGGGCGAGCGCCACGGCGGCTATCGCATTGTGCGCAGCAGCAAAAACCGCTTTGGCGCCACGCCCGAGATGGGCATCTACGAAATGCGCGAGCAGGGCCTGCGCGAGGTGCCCAATCCGTCCGAACTGTTTCTGAGCGGCGCAGCGGGCGGACTGTCGGGGGTGGCGGTGTCAGCTACCTTGCAGGCGCACCGGCCCCTGCTGGTGGAAACGCAGGCGCTGGTGTCCGATGCCGCTTATGGCACGGCCCAGCGGTCGGCCACGGGTTTTGACCTGCGCCGCCTGAACATGTTGCTGGCCGTGCTGGAAAAGAAAGCCGGGCTGAAACTGGGTTCGAAGGACGTCTTTGTGAACCTGGCTGGCGGCATTCGTCTCGACGACCCTGCCCTGGACCTGGCCCTGATGGCCGCCATCGTCAGCAGTGCCTATGATGTGCCACTGGAGGCCAAAGTGGCTTTTGCCGCTGAAGTGGGCCTCACGGGCGAAGTGCGGCCTGTAGCACGTTTGGAGCAGCGTATAGCCGAAGCCGCCAAGCTGGGCTTTCGTACAGTGTTCGTCAGCGCTGCTGCTGGCGAACTCATGTTGCCCAAGGGATTGGACATCCGCGTGCAATACGTGGAACGTATCGATGGAGTGTTCCGTGAAATCTTCGGCTAAGACTTCGGCTGCTCAGGGTTTGTCCTTAGTTAGGTAGTGCGGATGCTGTTTGCATAGCAACAGCAATTCAACTACCAGCTAAAGCTGGCTTTTCCAGGTAGGCACCTTCCCCTTCAGATCGTCCAATACCTGTTGGGCCTTAGGGTCGCCCAGACGTGCAGCCATGCGCACGTTCTTGTAGAAAATCAGGGCCGTGTCGAAGGCGTCAGAGCCTGCTGCGAGACTGGTGTCGTGCAACAGCGTCAGCAATTCTTCCAGCGGCTCCATAATTTTGGTCAGCTGCAGGAAGAGTTTGTAATCGCGCTCCAATTCGTCTACATCCAGCGACGGAGGTACGAGATCAGGGTTCTGCTGGGCGTCCTGCACTGACTGTTGCAGGAAAGGCGACAGCTCATCTCCGATGTGTACCAGAGAGGGACGATCCGATCCAACCAACTGGAGCAAAAAGGGCAAGCTGGTACGCACCTTCTCCAGGGAAGCCTGGATATCGTCGATCGTCTCGTTGTCGAGCGAGGCTGAGATGCGATTGGGGCCCATGCGCCTGCCGTTAGTAGTGCCCTGACAAGAGGTGTGCGTCAGGGTTCTGTGCAAATTTGTTAAAAATTCGGATTAAACCTACCCGATATCGAACTCTCCTCATGTTAAAATCCGAAAAAAGGGGATAAGGTCAACTTTCTGCCGTTTCAAAGCGGGGGTTCGGTAATTCCTCTGCACTTCTTCCCGAACTTTGCGGCCGGTTTTTGCTGACACCCGTCAGCCCTTGGTATGGTTACGATAAACGACGTCTCTTTCGAATTTGCAGGCCGTTTCCTTTACCGGAACGCCAACTGGGACATTCAGCCCGGCGACAAAGTAGGCCTCATCGGCCGCAACGGTACGGGTAAATCTACCCTGCTGCGCCTCATCGCCGGCGAGTATCAGGCCACGGAAGGCACCGTGACCCGTGCCAGCAGCATCAAGATTGGCTTCCTGAACCAGGACCTTCTCGGCTTCGAGAGCTCTTCTACCATCTTTGAGGTAGCCCGCGCCGGCTTCTCAGACCTGCTGGCCATGCAGGACAAGATTGATGCGCTGCTCAAGCGCCTGGAGACCGAAGTCACTGACCAGATTCTCAACGAGCTGGGCGAGCTGCAGGAAGCCTTCGAACGCAAGGGCGGATACGAAATAGATGCCCGTACCGGTGCAATGCTGGGTGGCCTGGGCTTCTCCACCGAAGACCAGCACCAACCCTACGACACTTTCTCCGGAGGCTGGCGTATGCGGGCCATTCTGGCACGCATCCTGTTGCAAGGTCCTGACCTGCTGCTGCTGGACGAACCGACCAACCACCTTGACCTGCCCAGTATCCAGTGGCTGGAAGATTACCTGCGCCGTGCGGGTGCCGCCTACGTCATCGTCAGCCACGACCGCGAGTTCCTCAACCGCATGGTCGACAAGATTGTCGAGGTGTCGCACAGCAAGCTCAACCACTACAGCGGCAACTACGCCTTCTACCTCACCGAGCGCGAGCAGCGCCGGGTCATCCAGCAGGCGTCTTACGAAAACCAACAGAAGTACATCGCCGATGCCGAGCGGTTCATCGAGCGCTTCAAGGCCAAGGCCTCCAAGGCTACCCAGGCGCAGTCGCGTGTCAAAATGCTCGAGAAGCTGGACCGTATCGAAGAGCCGGAGTCTGACGAAGCTGTAGTGAGCTTCCGTTTCCAGCCTTCCGTGAAGCCAGGTAACGAGATTCTTACGGTAAAGGACATCTCCAAGTCGTTCGGCCCCAAGCACATTCTGGATGGTGCCGAGGCCACCATCATGCGGGGCGATAAGATCGGCCTCATCGGTGCCAACGGTCTGGGCAAGTCCACTGTGCTGCGTATTCTGGCCGACCACGATACCTTCACCGGCGAGCGCAAGCTGGGCTATAACGTAGCACCTTCTTTCTATGCGCAGCACCAGCTGGAAGCCCTGAGCCCCCAGAAAACCATTCTGGATGAGTGCAAAGACTTTGCCTATGAGAAGGGCGAAACCTATGTGCGCAGTATTCTGGGTGGTTTCCTCTTCACCGGCGACGACGTCTACAAGCCTGTTAAGGTGTTGAGTGGTGGGGAGCGGTCGCGCGTGGCGCTGGCCAAGACGCTGCTGTCTGAAGCCAACTTCCTGCTGCTGGACGAACCTACCAACCACCTGGATATGCAGAGTATCCAGATTCTGGCTCAGGCTCTCAGCGACTACGAAGGTACCTACATCGTTGTCAGTCACGACCGCCATTTCCTCTCGTTGGCCACCAATAAAATCTGGTACCTCGAAGACCGCAAGATCAAGGAGTATCCCGGCAGCTACACCGAGTTTGAAGCCTGGCAAAAGGAAAAGGCAGCCCAACTCAAGGAAAAGGACAAAGACAAGAGCAGCCAGACGCCACCAAAATTGGCCCAGTCGCCCCACGCCCTCAAAACCTCTCCAGCCGCCAAGCCCCAACTTACCGACGAGCAGCGCCGCAAGCTAAAGACGCTGCAAACCCAGCTGCGCAAAGCCGAGCAGGAGGTAAGCGAGTGGGAAACGAAAATGGCCCATCTGGAAAGTGAACTTCAGAACCCTTCTCATCAGGCCGACTTCTACAAGCTGGCCGAGATTGACCGCGAGAAGGGCAAGGCCGAAGAAGCCCTGCTGAAAGCAATGGCAGCCTGGGAAGAGCTGAGTGAGCAGGTGCGCGCGCTCGAAAAAGCGTAGTTTCGGGCATGACCCGTTGGTTTCTGTTGTGCCTGCTGACCCTGGTGCCTGTATGGAGTTGGGCGCAGGATTTGCCCACCTACGACTGGGATGCCTCTGACGACGTACGCTCGGTGCAGCTGTATCGAGGGGAAAGCGAACTGGGCTACCCCGTGCTGTATCTCTCCCGCCCCGAGCAGCCGCTCACACTCGCATTTGACTTGCTGGGGGCGCCCCGAAACGACCTCCAGTTTCGGCTGGTGCATTGCGATGCCAATTGGGAGGTGAGCCGCCTCATGCCCATCGAGTATTTCAACGGCTTCCCCAACGACCGTATCCTGACCTATCAGGGGGCACGCCAGACGAAGGTCAACTATGCGCATTACACAGCTACGGTTCCGGGCACTTCCCAGGGCGGCTGGTTCAAAGTGAGCGGCAACTACCTGTTGGTGGTGCACCCTCAGGGCGAGGAGGAGCGTCCGCTGTTTGTGCGGCGTCTGGTGGTTGCAGAAGATGCCATTGGCATTGCGCCGGAAGCGGGGCTGGCCCTCAGCGTAACAGACCGCTTTAAGCTGCAGCGTGTGGCTTTTTCGCTGGTTCCTACGGCGGTGCCCATCACCGATGCCTACCGAGAACTCAAGGTAACGGTGCTCCAGAACTTCCGCTGGGACAACGCCGCCCTCGAAATGCGGCCTTCATTCCTCATGCCGGGCAAAATCGAGTACAGTCTGGAGCCGGGTAACCAGTTTCCGGGTGGCAACGAGTTCCGGGTGGTAGACATGCGCAGCCTCAACCAGAATGGCATGCAGGTGCAGCAGGTAGACCGCAACGCCAGCCCCATCAGGGTACTGTTGTATCCCGACCAGCCCCGAAATCGTATGGGCTATCTGGCCAATCCCGACTTCAACGGCCTGTTCTATACCGGCCTCACGCCGCTCGACCGCTATCTGGGCGCGCTGGAAGGCGACTACGTGCGTACCCGGTTCCGCCTTCAGGCCGATCCGTTGCCACGCAATCAGGAAATCTACCTTCTGGGGGCGTTCACCCGCTGGCAGTGCCTTCCAGAGTATAAGCTGGAATGGTCAGCAGATGAGCAGGCCTATGTGGTGGAGCCTCTCCTGAAGCAGGGTATTTACAACTACCTGTACGTGGTTCGTGATGCAGACGCCAGGCCGGGTACACCACCCGACGAAACCCGCTTCGAAGGCAGCTTCTTTGAAACTGACAACACCTATACCATTCTCGTCTACTATCGCCGCTTCGGTGACCGCTACGACCGCCTGCTTGGGCTGCGCTTCCTCAACTATTACGAGGGCCGTTAGTTATATTCGGGTATGAAAACGGCCTTCAAACTACTGTTGGGGCTAGGCGTAGTGGTGGCGCTGGCAGGTTTTGCGGCGCTGTTCATGGGCAAGCCCTGGGGCGAGTATCTGGCCTATGCCGGGGTACTGCTGATCGCCCCGCACTTTGTTTATCAGCGGTTGGAGCGCGAGCGTGAAAAGCAGGCACTCAACGAGCTGCGCCGCCGCAAGCAGCAGCGGCACTGAAAAGAAAACCGCCCCAGGGTTCAGCCTTGGGGCGGTTTGGTTATTCAGGCATTGACAGTCTGCGTTACACTGGAAACGCAGGTATCTGATACAGAAGGTAAGCGCAGACTGTGTGTGTCTGGCCGTGGTCAGTCCAGACGCTCTACGCAGTCTTTGAAACGCTTGCCGCGCTCTTCGTAATTGGCAAACATATCGAAGCTGGCGCAGGCGGGGCTCAGCAGTACGGTATCGCCTTTGCGGGCTTCCTGTACTGCCATCTGTACTGCGCTTTCCATGCTCATGGCGTGGCGCAGCACTTTCACAGCGCCGTTGAAGGCTGTCTGGATCTTGGCAACGTCTTTGCCCAGCATAATGATGGCTTTCACCTTTTCGGTTACGAGGTCCATTACCATGCCGTAGTCATTGCCTTTGTCTACGCCGCCCACAATCCAGATGACGCTCTGCTCGCCGGGGATGCTGTCGAGGGCATACCAGGCTGCATTCACGCTGGTGGCTTTGCTGTCATTGATGAAGGCTACGCCATTCACTTCGCGCACTTTCTCAAGCCGGTGCTCCAGTGCTTCAAAGTTCTGCATGCTTTCCCGCACCAGCTCATTACGGATTTCCAGCACGCGGCCTACAATCCCTGCTGCCATGGTGTTGTACTCGTTGTGCTTGCCTTTCAGTTTTTGTTGTGCGGGTGGGATGGCAAGTGCCCCGCGCTTTTTCCTGCGTTCCATATCGATCAGAATAATTGGTTCCTGGGTGTCGTCGTCGGTGTCCAGCCACGCCACAATGTCGGGGTGCTGGTCACTGGGGGTGTGGTTGCGGCTGAACGCCAGCTTCTGGGCATGAATGGTGTGCTTTGCCATTTCCTGCACCAGCACTTCGCTGTCGAGGCCGTAAATGAAATAGTCGGTGTCCTGCATGTTCCGGGCCATGTTGAACTTGGCCCGGGCATACTCAGACAGATTGTAATTGTACCGGTCGAGGTGGTTATCGGTGATGTTGGTCAGTACGGCCACATGCGGGCGGAACCGGTCAATATCGTCCAGCTGAAAGCTGCTTACTTCCAGCACATACCAGGCATGGGGCTCTTCGGCAACCATAGCTGCAAAGCTGTTTCCGATGTTGCCGCCCAGTCCTACGTCAAACCCGGCATGGCGCAGCATCTCGTAGACGAGGCTGGTAGTAGTTGTTTTGCCGTTGGTGCCGGTGATGGCGATGATTTTGGCCCCTTCGGCATGGCGATAGCCAAACTCGATTTCGCTGATGATGGGCACCTTGCGTTTGCGCAGCTGCTTGATTACCTCGGCTTTCTCGGGGATGCCGGGGCTTTTCACCACCAGTGTGGCAGCCTCCACCAGTTCGGCGCTATGGCGCCCCTGCTCGTAGGGGATGCCCCGTTTCTCCAGTTCGTCGCGAAAACGCGGCGCAATGCTCCCGCCGTCCGACACATACACCTGCATGCCGAGCTTGCGGGCCAGGATGGCCGCACCTACGCCGCTTTCGCCAGCGCCCAGTATCAGGAGTTTCTCAGCCACAGAATGGAATTGGTGACGGTTGGGAGTTCGGGGAGTCGTGGAACAAAAATCGGCGGAACTGCCTAGTTAGAAGAATCGCGTTGTTCACACTCTCCGAGCAGTGTGGATAGGTATTTCCCCACACCAAAAAGACCGTGGAACATCGTAATTGTTGGCAAGTGTGATGCGCAATATCAGCGGAGTTTCAGGGTAGCAAATGCAAGAATTACCAGCAGGATGGTGACAATCATGAAGCGCATCACAATCTTGGCTTCATGGGTGCCGCCCAGTTCGAAATGGTGGTGAATTGGTGCCATCCGGAAGATTCTGCGGCCTTCGCCATACTTCCGTTTCGTGTACTTGAAGTAGCCCACCTGCAAAATGACCGACAGGTTCTCGACAAAGTAGACCCCGCAGAGCAGCGGCAGCAGCAGTTCGATCTTGATCATCAGGGCCAACACACCCACAGCGCCGCCCAGCGCCAATGAGCCTGTGTCGCCCATGAACACCTGCGCCGGGAAGGTATTGTACCACAGGAAGCCGACGCAGGCTCCCAGCAAAGCGGCACAGAACACTACCAACTCGCCCGAGTTGGGGATGAACGCAATATTGAGGTAACGCGAGAATACCAGGTTGCCCGACACATAGGCCAGGATGCCCAGAGCGGCAGTAACAATTGCGGTAGTGCCGGCGGCAAGGCCGTCCAGACCATCGGTAATATTCACGCCGTTGCTCACCGCCGTGACTATAAAAATAACCACCAGCAGATAGATGCCTTTGGCCCACATGCCCGATTCGTCTTCTGTCCAAAACGCCAACTGTCCATAATTGAACTGCTTGTCTTTCAGGAACGGGATGTTGGTTTTGGTGGCAAAGCCCACTTCGGCCGAGCCAAACAGCTCTTCAAACACCCGCTGTTGATCGCGGACAGGAATGATAAGTGCCAGTTCCCGCACGGTGCTGTCATTGGCGCTGCGCCGGATCACGTAACTGTCGCACACCTTACGTGGTCGGTGTTGAGGGCCGCTGCAAGGGGTACCGCCTGCCAGTACCAGCGTATCGCCATACTGGAATCCTGCTTCACGGAGTGGAAGGTTCGGACGTATGCTGCCATCTGACATTACGTGGGGTTTGGAGCCCTGGAAGTCGGGGTGGAAAATCATCACCAGACCCACGATAAGCCCCAGGCCCACCTGGCCTACAATCTTGAACTTACCCTTCAGGCCAGCTTTGTCCTTCTTGAAAACCTTGATGTAGTCGTCGGTGAAGCCCACTGCTCCCATCCAAAGGGTACTGAGCAGCACCATCAATACATAGGCATTGGTGAGGTCGCCCCACAGCAGGGTGGGGATCACAATGGCTGCGATGATAATGACCCCGCCCATCGTCGGGGTACCTTTCTTGCTCTTATGGCTTTCGGGGCCGTGGTCGCGAATGGCCTCGCCGATCAGTTTCCGTTTCAGCAGCGCAATAATCTGTTTGCCGATGATGAGCGATATCACCAGCGAGAACACCGCACCCAGAATGGCCCGGAAGCTGATGTAGCGGAACACCCCGCCGCCCGGGAAGTCGAACAGTTCGTTCAGCCAGTCGAGTAGATGGTAGAGCATCAGTAGAGGAGTTTGAAAGCCTGGATGAGTTCTTCGCGATCGTCGAAGGGGTGGCGTACGCCGTTGATTTCCTGATAGGTCTCGTGCCCTTTGCCTGCCACCAGCAGCAGGTCGCCGGGTTCGGCCAGGCGGGCAGCGGCACGGATGGCTTCGCGGCGGTCTTCTATCCGCATCACCTTCTTGCGCAGGTGGGTGGGTACGCCAGCTTCCATCTCATCGAGGATGGCGCCCGGTGATTCCGTACGTGGGTTGTCGCTGGTCAGCACCACCACATCGGCACATTCGGTAGCAATCCGGGCCATTTCGGGGCGTTTGGTGCGGTCGCGGTCGCCGCCACAGCCCACCAGGCAGATGATACGGCCCTTGTGCATGAGGTCGCGGGCTGTTTGCAGCACGTTCAGCAGGGCGTCGGGGGTATGGGCGTAGTCTACGATGCCCGATACATCGTTGGGCAGGGGCACCGCCTCGAAGCGGCCACGGGCGCCCCGCAGTTCGCTCAGGGCTATCAGTACCTGCTGGCTGTCTTCCCCCAGTTCCACGGCAGCACCATAGACGGCCATGAGGTTATAGGCGTTGAACTCGCCCGGCAACTGAAACCACACCTGCTGGCCATTCACCTGCAGATGCAGGCCCTCAATACGGTTTTCCAGCAGCCGGGCGGCATAGTCGGCTACACCATGCAGGGCATAGGTCTTCACACGGGCACGGGTATTCTGCACCATGATATGCCCGTTGCGGTCATCGGCGTTGGTGAGGGCAAAAGCCCGGGGCGACAGGCCGTCGAAAAACTGCTGCTTGGCCTTCAGGTAATTGGCGAAGGTCTTGTGGTAATCGAGGTGGTCGTGGGTGAGGTTGGTGAAAATGGCGCCCACAAAGTGTGTGCCTGCAATACGGCGCTGGTCCACTGCAATGGAGCTCACCTCCATGAAGCAGTACTGGCAGCCAGCTTCCACCATGTCGGCGAAGGCATGCTGAAGGGCGAGGGCATCGGGGGTGGTGAGCTTGGCGGGCTGCTCTTCGTCCTCGATTTTGATGGCGACGGTGCTTACCAGGCCACAGCGGTAGCCCAGCGAGCGGAACAGATTGTACAGTACGGTGCTGACGGTGGTCTTGCCGTTGGTGCCTGTTACGCCTACAATCTTCAGGCGGTCGCTGGGGCGGTTGTACCAGTTACTGGCAATCTGGCCCAGTGCTTCGGCTGACGACTGCACCCGCACATACGTTACGTCATCCCGGCGCTTGTCGGGCAGGGTTTCGCATACCACCACGCGGGCGCCACGATCTTCTGCTGCCGAGATGAAGGTGTGGCCGTCGGTACTGGTGCCGCGGACAGCCACAAACAGATTGCCGTCCTGCACCTGCCGCGAATCAAAATGGACGTTCGTCACCTGTGGGCCGGCGGGGCCATTCACTTCGGTGATGTGTACGCCGTATAGCAGGTCCTGTAGCGGTTTCATGGAAGGTCGGTCAGGGTTGGCTGTCGAGGGTCAGGTCAATGGCCAGGTTGTCGCGGATGCGGGTGCCCGCGGGCAGGCTTTGCTCCCGCACCTTGCCGTGGCCACGGAGGCGCACGCTCAGGCCCAGGTTTTCCAGTAATGCCAGCGCGTCCTTGGCAGTCATGCCAGTTACGTCGGGTACTAACTCGCGGGGTGTCCGCATGGAGCTCAGGCTGACGGTGGCCCCACTCTGGCGCGCGCGCACATAGGCCGACTCGGGCTGTCCGGGTGTTGAGATGCTGAGTGCGTCATACACCTGGCGGGCGTCGTCCAGCGCTACGGTGCGCGTTACGGGATAGGCAATCCGACGGCCATTGATACGGGAGGCAAACCGCTCTTCGCGCTGCGAGCGCATGTCGGTGGCGTGTATGTTATCGGCAATCTGTTTGAAAATGGGGGCCGCCACATCCGCACCGTAGAACTCGCCGTTGGTCGGCTCATCTACTACCACTATACATGAGTAGCGCGGGTTCTCTGCCGGGAAATAGCCGCAGAAGCTGGCCCGGTATTTCTTCTGATATACGCCGTTTTCCAGCTTCTTGGCGGTGCCGGTTTTGCCTGCAATGCGGTAATAGGTGCCTTTGATGTTGCGGGCAGTACCGTTTTCCACCACACCTTCCAGCATGGCACGCACCCGACGCAGGGTTGTTTCAGAGCAAATCTGCTCGCGCAGAACCGTGGGACGGTAACGGGCTACTACCTGGCTGTTGTTGGTTATCTGCCGCACCAGCAGAGGGCGCATCAGGCGACCGTTATTGGCCACGGCGTTGAAGAAGGCCAGTGTTTGCAGGGGGGTCTGCATGATACTGTAGCCAGTGCTGAGCAGCGGTAGGGTGGGGCCGCTCCAGTGGCGGTCTGAGGGCCGGATCACGTATGGAGCTGGCTCGCCAGTAATCTGGCACCCGACTGGGCTCAGCAGGCCCATGTCTTCCAGCCGCTGGATGAAGGCACCCGGACGGCTGCGGTAATGCTGCCAGATGAGCTTGCTGATGGCTACGTTGCTCGAGCGTTCAAACGCCTGTTGCAGGGTGATGTTGCCACTGCCGTGCGCATCGCGTATGACGCGGTCGTAGTAGGTAACCGTACCGTTGCCCGTCTCGATTCTTGTATCAGGGGTAGCATAGCCATCCTCAATGGCGGCCATTACACTTGCCAGCTTGAAAGTAGAACCTGGCTCCCAGAGGGTAGCCATGGCATTGTTCAGGTTTTCGGGATAGTTGGCTACGGCCTTGATTTCGCCGGTAGCCACTTCCATCAGAATCGCTACACCCGCTCTGCTGCCCGTACGCTCCATGCCCTGTCGCAGGGCAGTGGATACCACATCCTGCATGTGTACGTCAATGGTGGTGTGAACGTCATATCCATCGCGGGCTTCCACTTCACCATACTCGCTAAGGGGAACTTCCACACCGCCGGGTATGCGCTGCACCAGCATCAGGCCGTCTTTGCCGCGCAGCATGGCGTTGAACGAGTGCTCGATGCCCTTGGCCGGAATCGAGTCGTCAATCACCAGCCCCAGTGTAATACGGGCCATGTCGCGGAACGGATAGAACCGCTTGTTCTGTATTTTCTCCACAATAAGGCCCCCTTTGTAGCGCCCACGGTTCAGTACCGGGAAGCTGCGCAGAAGCCGCATTTCGGGGTAGTTCAGGATGCGCTTGTATGGGAACAGGTACACGTGACGGTCGCGCTCCTGCATGGCCTTTTTGAACTTGTTCTTGAAGTAGCGGGCGTCGAACTCGCCACCGCCGAAGTGCTTGGCCAGCTTGCGGCACAGCAGGTCCAGCGAGTCTTCCAATGCGGCATAACGACCACGTGTCAGTACGGTGGCGTCGATGGCCACGCGATAGAAGGGCAGTGTTACAGCCATGATGGTGCCATCGCTGGCCAGAATGGCGCCGCGGTCGGCAGGCACCTTCTTGTAGTACACACGCTCGGTGGCCTGCACCTGCTTCCAGCGTTCGCCCTGCACAAATTGCAGGTGCACGATACGCCACACAATCAGCGTGCTGAACAGCAGAAAGCAAGCAAACAGCAGGTAAATGCGCTTGAGAATCTGGTCAGATACCATGTTCATCGTGTTTCCTCCGATTGAGGTGCGGCAACCTTCAGCTTATAGGGCGGACGGCGCAGGGGTTGCAGCCCCAGGCTGTCCACGATACCTGCCAGCTGGCTCTGCTGACGGGCGGTACTCAACTGGGCGTTCAGCGTCATACGCTCTGTCTTCAGTTCTTTCAGTTCGCGGCTCAGACGTTCGGCGTGTTGCGCCTGCTGGGTGGCTCTGTGCGAGTTCCAGATGTATACCAGTGCTACCAGCGTCAGAAACAGCGCAAACGTGAAGTTTTTCTGGAACTGGCCCAGCAGATTGTTCTGTACCAACAGGCCACGCAGCACCTTGGCTACCTTGCTGAAGCGACCGGGCGCTTTGGGTTCGGGCAGTGGACCCTGCTCGAACGCTTCGGCGGCCGTCTCAAACTTGGGGGTGTTGAATCGGTTGGGACGCATGGGGTGTCAGGCAATTCGTTCGGCGGCACGCAGGCGAGCACTGCGGGCACGGGGATTGTGGGCGGTTTCGGCCTCGCTGGCCGTGATGGTCTTGCGGTGCAGGGGCTTCCAGGCCGTCAGCCGGTTACCGTAGAGGTCGGTTTCGATGCGACCTTCCAGATTGCCCGTCTGGAACAGGTGCTTTACCAGACGGTCTTCCAGCGAGTGGTAGCTCATCACTACCAGTCGGCCGCCGGGCTTCAGGGTTTGCACGGCACTTTCCAGCATTTCTTCCAGTACGGCCATTTCATCGTTCACTACGATGCGCAGCGCCTGGAAAATCTGCGACAGCACCGACATACCGCCCTTGCGGGGCAGAATGGGCTCTACCGCCTGAAACAGTTGCTGGGTAGTTGTGGGCCTTGCGGCCAGAATGGCGTGTGCATACCGGTGTGGCGTAGGCACTTCGCCATACTCCCGCAGTATGCGTATCAGTTCGTGGGGCTCCAGTGTGGCCAGCAGATCGGCGGCGGTAGGCTGGTCGCTGTCGGGGTTCATCCGCATGTCCAGTGGCGCATCGGCGCGGTAAGAGAATCCCCGCTCGGCGGCGTCAAACTGGTGCGACGACACGCCCAGGTCAGCCAGAATGCCGTCAAGCAGCAGCGGCTCAGTATCCACATATTTCTGTGGAAAACCCTGTTGAATCTGGTGGACAGCCTGTGCAGAAGGCCCGAAGTACGTGGACAAGTGCCGGAAATTGTCGCGTATCAGTGTGAACTGTGTGCTCTTCAGGTCGTTGGCTTGGGCGTCAGGGTCCTGGTCAAAGGCGAAGAGATGTCCTCCGGCAGTCAGGCGCTCCAGTATGGCGCGGCTGTGTCCACCACCACCGAAAGTCAGGTCAGCATACAGGCCGTTGGCCTTTAGGTTCAGCCACTCCAGGCACTCGGCCAGCATTACAGGCACATGGTAGGGCTGAGCACTCATGCCGTGCCTCCTTTCTCGCCCATTACTTTGGCTGCCAGCGTAGCCAGATTCGGTGTCTGCTCGGCCAGCCAGGCGTCGTACCGGGCCTGCGACCAAAGTTCTATCCGGTCCAGCGCGCCTATCAGCACGGCTTCTGTGCCAATCTCGGCCTGCTCCAGCAGGCGTTTGGGTACCAGCAGGCGCTTGGCGCTGTCCAGTGCCACTGGCTGCGCGCCCGCCTGAAACAGCCGTGCAAATGCCCTGTTCTCGGGCTGGTAGGGGTTCAGGGCCTGAATGCGGGACAGTTCGGCCAGCCACGTGGCTTGCGGATAGATTACCAGGCAGGGATCCAGCCCTCGGTTCACTACAAACTCGCCCTGCGCCGCTGGGGGCAACAGCTTCAGCAGGGCCGCAGGCAGCAGAAAGCGGCCTTTCGCGTCCAGCTTCACCGGGTATTCGCCGAAGAGGGGAGTCATGCAGTGTAGGGTTCTGGGGCTTCAAACCCCATACAAACCTAACACTTCTTCCCACTTCCTCCCACATCTTTCCACGGATTTAGATTTGCACACCCTGAGGCTGTCAGGCTCTCGTGGAGAACCGTGGCCGCATAGCGTCTAATTGGCAGCTGCACAGGCAAGTTAGACGCTATGTTTCTGGCTTTCAGGCGCACTTGTCCGCAGGGTATACGTGCCGCTGTTTTCCAGTTTGTGGGTAAGCCTGACGTAGGCGGGAAAGGCTGCTTGTGGGAGTGGGTGGGAGCCAGGTTATCCTCGGATTATTACGGTATGCGGCAGGTGTTACGATCTCAGACGTGGATAAAACAGAAAGCCCCACCGGAACCGGCAGGGCTTCTTCTGAATTCGAGGCCGCTTAGTGGATATGATACGTTTCCGGCATGCGGGCGTACAGGCCACGTGGGTCGTTGTAGGTGCCCATCAGGCGGCGCATCTCCAGTACTTCGGCGGGCAGTTCGGCACTGAACATGCTTTTCACGCGGCTGGAGAGATCTTCGGTCAGCTTCTGTAGGGTGGTCTTTACCGCAGGATAGCTCATGACACTGTATTCCGTGAGCTTGGCTTCTTTGGCTGCCAGTTCAATGGCTGTTTGCAGGCCGCCGAACTCATCCACCAGCTTCAGCTCCTTGGCACGGGTACCCGACCATACGCGGCCCTGCGCAATCTTGTCTACCGCAGTGCTGTCGGCAAAATTGCGGCCATTTCGCACAATGCGCACGAAGTCCCAGTAGCCCTGGTTCACGTTGTTCTGTACGAACATCTTCTCCACGTCTGTCATAGGGCGGTTGGGGTTGCCGAGGTCGGCGTAGGGGTTGGTGGTTACGCGGTCAAAGGTTACTCCCAGTTTGTCGGTGAACAGCTTTTCGGTGTTGAACCACAGGCCGAAGATGCCGATAGAGCCCGTGATGGTCATTGGTTGGGCTACAATCTTGTTGGCGCCAGCAGAGATGTAATAGCCGCCTGAGGCAGCCACATCGCCAAATGAGGCGATAACTGGCTTCTGGGCCTTGAGCAGTTCCATTTCGCGGGCAATCATGTCAGAGGCCAGTGCGCTGCCGCCGGGGCTGTTTACACGCAGTACCACCGCTTTCACTTTGTCATCGTCACGGAGGCGGCGCAGGGTTTCCACCAGCGTGGTAGAGCCAATACTCTGCTCGTCACCGCTGCCAGTGTTGATTTCGCCCTGGGCGTAGACTACGGCAATGCGGTCCGACTTGATGGGGCGCATTGCCATGGCCGACTTGGCGTAGCGTGCCACCGGCACCTTACGTAGTTTCAGGCCTTTCAGCTCGGCACTGGTGGTGTCGCCAAATACATAGGGTTTGCCGTGTGCTTTGGCTTTCAGCAGATTGAGCACTTGGTCCTCATAGGCCAGACGGTCTACCAGCTTGTGTTTCAGGGCCGATTGCGCGTCGCCGACGGCAAGGTCGGTGGCTAGCTTGCTCAGTTCGGCTGCTTCGCGCTTGCGGCTGACAGCAATATGCTCAAGCATGCGGCCCCAGATGTCTCCCAGCAGTACGGTCGACTGTTCGCGGGCGGCATCCGACATCTTCGAATTTGTAAACGTCTCGCCGTAGCTTTTGTAGGTGCCCACCTTGAAGAGCATGGGCTGTACACCCACTTTCTCAAACATGCCTTTCAGGAAGTAGGGGGTAGAAGTCAGGCCGTTCCACTCCATCAAGCCTTCGGGATACAGGAAAACGCTGTCGGCTGTAGAAGCCAGGTAGTAAGCGCCCTCAGTGTAGAGTTCGCTGTAGGAGTAGATGAACTTCCCGCTCTTCTTGAAGTCTACCAGCGCCTCACGGATGCTTTCCATCGAGGCCATGCCGCCGCCCACCATGGCAGTGTTCAGGTAGATGCCCTTGATGTTGTCATCGGTTTTGGCAGCTTCAATGGCGGCCAGAATTTCGGTGAGGCCCAGTGGCGAAGTCTCGCCCATCAGCTTCAGGAAAGGGTCGTCATAGCCGCGCTCGGCAATAGGCCGGCTCAGGTCCAGCGTCAACACCGAGTTGGGTTCTACCACCAGCGTGGGTTCTTCATCCAGGCTGCTGGCGATGCCCGCCAGAATGAACAGCCCCAGTAGAAACAGCACGGCTATTCCCAGCAGAAAGCCAAAGAATGCCGCAAATAAGGTCTTGAAAAAGCCCATAGGGTTCTGCGATCAGATGAGTTTGTATCTACAAATCTAGTGCAATTCGCTTCGGCCCCTATCTTGCGCCATTGCTATCACACTTCTTGTATGAAAAGACTGTTCTGGCTGCTTTCTGGTTGCCTGTTGCTCCTGATTTCTTCGGCTTGTTCCAAGAAATATCAATTTGTTCAGGGTTATTTCGACCGACAGGGCTTTATCGATATGGTAGCCTGGAAGAAGAAAGTGGACGACAGCTATCGCCCCATGCCCACCTATCTTGATTCTCTCAAGCGGGTAGACAGCTTTTCAGTGAAGATGTTCGTCGGCACCTGGTGCCATGACAGCAAGCGTGAGGTGCCCCGGTTCTTTGCCCTGCAACCCCACATGCCTGTGCAGAAAGTGGAAATCATCACACTGGACACTACCAAACGTGATGAGAAGGGGCTGGCGGCCAAATACAATATCCGCTTTACCCCTACTTTCGTTTTTGAGCGGAACGGCCAGGAGCTTGGGCGCTACATCGAGAAGCCCAGCCCCAAACGCACTCGTATGGAACAGAATATCTACTTGATTGCCAGCGGGAAAAAGAAATGAAACGCGTAACAGGTTTTGGCGGGGTGCTCTTCAAAGCTGAAAACCCCACGGCTCTGGCGGCTTGGTATCGCACACATCTAGGCATTGATGTCGACGACAGCTATGGTGCCATGTTCGTCTGGAAAGCCGAACCTGGCAAAGAGGTTGCTGGCCAGAGTGTCTGGTGTCCGCTGCCCGAAAGAACCAACTACCTCAACCCCAGCTCCAAACCATTTATGTTCAATTTCCGGGTCGCCGATCTGGAGGCCCTGCTCCCGGTATTGCGTGCAGAAGGGGTGCAGGTGATCGAAGAGCGGGGCATGGAGGTCAGCGAGTATGGCAAATTTGCCTGGATACTTGACCTCGAAGGCAATTGCGTCGAGTTGTGGGAGCCCGCCCCGGAATCCTGATTGCCAGGGCGGCTTCCTTCACATCTCGGCTTACAGCCAAGTCAGGCCGTAGTCGTCGTAGTCGGCCCCATTCTCAACAGCATTGATACGCTCTACACGGGGTGAAATGGCCGAGCTCTTCTCCAACAGGCCCAAAAGCAGCCCTATCTGCATTACGCCGTTGAATGTCTGCGTGCGGCGCATGACCATACGTTTGGGGTGGCTTTCCAGTATTTCCCAGCCACGGCCCTTGGGGTCCTGTATCATCACTTTGGCTACCGTCACCAGCGCGTCCATTACCTGGTGGGGCGTGGCTTTCTCCGGTATCAGGTTGTTGGCTACCATGCCCTGAAAGGCAGTTGCACCGATTCGCTTGCCCAGCAGGCGAGTGTTGGCCGGGCCTATCTCCTGCAGCACGTAGTTGCACATTTCGTTATACACCTGCATCGGCACCTTGTTGTCAAACTTTGAAAGGTCCAGCCCACTGGCCATTTCCTTCAGTTTTTCCAAGTCGGCCGGCTTGCCTTCAAACATGTTGAGTACGTCGTTTACAAACGCCGCATACAGCGTTACGCCTTCAGTTGAGTGGTCCATGGGAAGTTGGAAGTTTGATACTGCATGTTAGGCTGTTTCTTCCAGCAGACAGGGGCTGCTTTGGGGTAGGTGGTTCCCGTGTTTTTTGAGTAGGGACGCACCCGAAAACACGCACAAAAGGTGTTGAAACGCAGGCTGTTGGTGCAAACAAAAAGCCGGAATCCTGTCAGATTCCGGCTTTTCGCTTATGGGTGGGGCTATCAGTTAAGCGTGCGGTGCTTCACTGCCTTGAAGTCGGGCAGTTTGCCCTGCTTGCGGCGGAATTCCTCATACTCACTGTAGTTGCCTTCGTAGAAAATAACGCCATCGTTCTCGAACGCCAGAATGTGGGTCGACACCCGGTCCAAGAACCAGCGGTCGTGGGAAATGATGATGGCAGAGCCACCGAAGTTCTCAATGGCTTCTTCCAGCGCGCGCAGCGTGTTTACGTCAATGTCGTTGGTCGGTTCGTCAAGCAGCAGCACGTTGGAGCCGCTCTTGAGTACGCGGGCCAGGTGCAGGCGGTTGCGTTCACCACCCGACAGCGTAGACACTTTCTTGCCCTGGTCGGCACCCGTGAAGTTGAAACGGGCCACGTAGGCGCGGCCGTTCACCGAGCGGTTACCCAGCGAAATCTCCTCGTTGCCTTCGGTGATGGCGGTAAAGACGTCGTCGTTGGGGTTCAGCGAGTCGTGTCCCTGTTCCACATAGCCCAGTTTCACAGTCTCGCCAATGGTGATTTTGCCAGCATCAGGCGATTCGGTACCAATAACCATGCGGAAGAGCGTGGTTTTGCCCGCGCCGTTCGGGCCGATGACGCCCAGCACAGCCCCCTTGGGCAACATGAAGTCAACGCCGCCGTACAGCTCGCGGTCGCCCATCTTCTTCGATACGCCTTCAAACTGGATTACCTTGTCGCCGAGACGGGGACCAGACGGAATGAAAATTTCCAGTTCCTTTTCGCGGTCATTGCCCTCCTGCGAGGCCATCTTTTCGTAGTTGGCAATACGCGCCTTGCTCTTGGCATGGCGCGCCTTGGGGGCCATCCGAATCCACTCCAGTTCGCGCTCCAGTGTTTTCTGGCGCTTGCTTTCCTGCTTCTCTTCCTGCTTCAGGCGGTTCTGCTTCTGCTCCAGCCACGAAGAATAGTTGCCTTTGTAGGGGATGCCTTCGCCGCGGTCCAGTTCCAGGATCCAGCCGGCTACGTTGTCCAGGAAGTAGCGGTCGTGGGTTACGGCGATGACCGTGCCCTTGTATTCCTGCAGGTGGTGTTCCAGCCATGCGATAGACTCGGCGTCCAGGTGGTTGGTAGGTTCGTCCAGCAGCAGAATGTCCGGCGACTGAATCAGCAGGCGGCACAGGGCCACGCGGCGCTTTTCACCACCCGACAGCGGTGCGATCTTGGAATCGGGTGGGGGGCAGCGCAGGGCTTCCATGGCGCGCTCCAGCCGGGTATCCAGGTTCCAGGCATCGGCTGCGTCTATCTTGTCCTGCAGGGCGGCCTGCTTTTCAATCAGCTTGTCAAAGTCGGCATCGGGCTCGGCGAAGGCGTTGTTCACAGCTTCATATTCGTTCAGCAGCGCCTTGATCTCGGCAGCGCCTTCTTCCACCACCTCGCGTACGGTCTTGTCAGGGTCCAGCTTGGGCTCCTGCTCCAGATAGCCTACCGTGTAGCCGGGGCTCAGCTTGGCTTCCCCAATGAAGTTGGGATCTACGCCTGCCATGATGCGCAGCAGTGTCGACTTACCAGCGCCGTTCAGACCCAGTACCCCGATTTTTGCACCATAGAAATAGGACAGGTAGATGTCCTTCAGTACCTGTTTGTTCGGCGGGTGGATTTTGCCCACGCCCGCCATCGAATAGATGATTTTCTCGGCGCTCATTCCGTATGAAATAGGGTGCAAAGGTACGAAAAAGCCCTGCTGGCCCCACTACAGTTTACGGACCTTGTTGGTGGCGGCCACTTAGTCCCCACGCTTCCAGAAGCCACTGGTTACGTGTATCTTTCACGCCTATGATGCCGAAAGACATACTTAAGTGGCTGGCCATTCTGGTGGGAATCCTGACGGTGGCAGCGGTGGCGGGGTTCTTTATGCTACGCACCGGACTTGGTGGGGGGGGCTCCATCATCACTGAAACTGTCACCAGCCAGACCGTCGTGGAGCAGGTGCGTCTGGTAGGCCGTCTGGAACTGGCCCACTTCTTCCTAAAGGATGTCTTCCGTCACAAGTTTGAGGACAAAACCAAGCTCCCCTCCATGTTCGAGAGCTTCCAGCGGTTTGCTCCCAGCCGTACTGGCGAGGTGCTGCTGGTGGTGTCAGGCGAGGCTATTGGCTGTATAGACCTGGCCAAACTGGACTCCTCGGCCATTGAGGTGCTGGATACGCTGGTACGGGTGCGCCTGCCCGAGCCTGAAATCTGCACCTTCCGCATCGACCACCAGAATACCCAGGTGTTCGACGCCCAGTTCGACGACTCGTTCTTCAACCGCTTCTCCGACAAGCAGAAAGCCGAGATATTGGAATCTGCCTACCGAAAGGCCGAGCTGCAGATACGTGAAGCTGCCATCAAGCAGGGTATTCTGCTTCAAAGTTCACAGCAGGCCCGCCAGTTTCTTGAACCACTCTTCAAACGCCTGGGTTTCAAGCGTGTGGAATTCGTGCCTGTAAAGGGTTGAGGCCCGCCTCACTTACCCAGCAGCAGCTTCACCCCGACAAGAATGATGACTACTGCAAAAATCCTGCGTACGGTTTCTTCTGGTAATGACAGCGCCAGCTTCGACCCGAAGAACGACCCCGCAAAAAAGCCAATACCCATCAGCAGCGCAGTCTGAATGCTTACGTTCCCCTGGCGATAGTAGTTGAGCACACCCATGATGCCAAAAGGAAGGATGAACATCAGCAGGGAGGTGCCCTGCGCCATCTTTTGAGTGAAACCCAAAGCCAGAATCAGCGCAGGAACGATAATGACGCCGCCACCCACGCCCACCAGACCTGAAAGCGATCCAGCGGCCAGTCCAATCAATATCAGTTTCAGTATGTCTACAGTCGCCATGTGATAGGGGATTAGTGCAGCAAACTAGGAATTTCTTATCCCCTGCTGCGGTTAAGACCTCGGTGCACTGCACTATCTTTGAGCCGCTACTCATTGTTCAATACGTGACGCCCGCCTCCCGGTCATATTTTGCCAGCATTGTGCATGCCACTACCAGTACGCTGGCTGGCCTGCGCCTGACGTGGGGCCATCTGAAGCGTGGGCTGCGCGGAAAAGCAGGCCGCGAAAAGCCGCTGCACGTGATGGAAGAAGGCTACTTCCAGCAGCCGGTTGGCCCTGTCACTGTGCAGTATCCCCACCAGCAGATAGCAGTGCCCGATGTAGGCCGCTACAGGCTGTACCTGGAAACGGAAGACTGCATCGGCTGCGACCAGTGCGCCCGCATCTGCCCTGTAGACTGCATCACGATTGAGAAGATCAAAGCCGTAGACGACCTTGGCGTAACCTCCGATGGCTCGCGCAAGAAGTTCTACCTGCCCACGTTCGACATCGACATGGCGAAGTGCTGCTACTGTGGGCTCTGCACCACGGTATGCCCCACCGAGTGCCTCACCATGACCAAGCACTACGACTTCGCCGAGTATGACCGCGAGAACTTCATCTACCACTTCGGTAACCTCTCGCCCGAGTTGGCGAGGGTGAAGCAGGCCGAACTGGACAGCTTCGAAGCCGCCAAGCGTGCTGCCAAACAGGCAGCAGTCGCCGCCGAGCAGCCAGTTGTCGCCCCCGTTGTTGAGGCTGCGCCACCCGCAGGCACCAAGCTGCCACCCGGCCTCAAGCCACCTGTTGCCAAGCCAGCTACCGATGCGCCCGCTGCCGATGCCCCCAAGGCTGCTGCGCCACCCGCAGGCACCAAGCTGCCACCCGGCCTGAAGCCGCCTGTTGCCAAGCCAGCTACCGATGCGCCCGCTGCCGATGCCCCCAAGGCTGCTGCGCCACCCGCAGGCACCAAGCTGCCACCCGGCCTGAAGCCGCCTGTCTCAAAACCAGCCAAGCCCGAACCCGATGAATCTGCTTGATATCGTCTTCTGGCTCTTCTCGGCAGTGATGCTGGGCTCGGCGCTCGCGGTCGCCTTCTCGCGCAACATCGTGCGGGCGGCTTTTTGGCTTTTCCTCTGCTTCTTTGGCGTCGCGGGGCTGTTTGTCTTTGCCCTTGCCGACTTCCTCGCCGTCTCTCAGCTCATCGTCTATGTCGGGGGCATTCTCATTCTGCTGCTGTTTGGCGTCATGCTGTCCAACCGCGAACTGCCCGTCGAATCTTTGCCCGATACCATGGACACCGCCCCCCGCACAGGGCTGGTGAATAGGGTGGGCGGCCCACTGGTTGCCATTACCCTGCTGGCAGTGCTGCTGCTGGGCTATCGGCCACAGGTAAACTCCGGCGCCACCTCCCCCCCCACGGTGGTGGAGCTGGGCAAAGGGCTGCTGACCGAATGGATTCTGCCCTTCGAACTCCTCTCCATCCTGCTGTTGGCAGCACTGCTGGGTGCAGCTTTCCTCTCGCGGCGCGAAGCGTCACAACCCCGCGAGACCCTGGCCGTTACAGGCAACAACACACAGGAACCCGAAGAACCCCTGCTCTGATATGGCACAGTACTATTTCGTCCTATCCGCCATACTGTTATCCATCGGGGTGTATCTGGTGCTCACCCGCCGAAACGCGGTGGCCATCCTGTTTGGCGTTGAGCTGATGCTCAATGCCTCCAACCTCAATTTGGCTGGCTTTGCTACTTCAGCCAATAATCCGCTTGAGGGGCAGACGTTCGCTCTTTTTGTCATGGTCATTGCCGCCGCCGAGGCTGCTGTGGCATTGGCCATCGTACTCTTGGCATACGACCGCTACCGTACGGTCATTCTGGATCAGTTGAACCGCCTACGTCACTGAGACTTCCCTCAGTCTTCGTCGCGGTCATCGCCCAGTAGCACCGTCAGGGCCCGCAGATTGGGCGAAGCGGTGCTGGCAATTTTCAGTGCGGCAAGCGTAGGCAGCGACAGAATCATGCCGGGGATGCCCCAGACCATGCCGCCAAGTATCACGCCCAGCAGTGCGGCAAAAGCATTCACCCGCACATAGCGGCCAATGACAAAAGGCGCCACGAAGTTCGATTCCAGCACGTGCACACCCCAGAACACCGCCAGCACTGCCAGGAACATCCAGCCGTGCCCGGTGCTCAGCATCGCGTAGCCAGAGGTTGCAAGGGCACTCATCAGGATCCCCACATAAGGGATGATGTTGGCCAATGCGGCTACCATCGCAAAAAACAGCGCATGTGGTACGTCCAGTATCAACAGACCGGTGAACAGCAGCGTAAACACTACGCACATCACCACCAATAACCCCACAATGTACAAGCCCATCGTTTTCCGGATGCGCTCGGCCACGCCGCGCATCACAGGTGCCTGACTGCTGCCAGCCATCAGGCCGAAGGCGTTTACCAGCCGCTTGCGGTAAATGAGGATACAGAAGGCGTAAATCGGAATCAGCACCAGCACGGTAATCACATCGGTGGTGAGCAGCAGTGTGGAGCCTGCTACTGCGGCAAGCTCGTCGCCTGCTTCTGCCAGCCTATGCTGTAGGGCATCAAGGTTCTGCTGATACTTCCAGTCCAGATGTGCCTGCATCCACACGTCCAGTTCGTCCAGCAGTTTCAGGTAGTTCTCGCGCAGCAATTGATAGTCTTCCTGTAGGGCTGTTGCCTGTGTGCCCACAAAGTAGAAAACCCCAAAGCACACTGCACCTGCCAGCAGAATGCCAATTGTCACCGCCAAGGCATCGGGCACACGACGTTTGCGCAACCACCTGACCACTGGCAGCAGCAGGCATGCCAGTACGGCAGCATAGGCTACGGGCACCAGCAGACTTTTGAACTGGGTCAGCAGGTGGTAGGCCAGTGTCAGTATCAAAAGGACCAGTGCCAGACGGGCCATGCCCGGCGGAACAAGAGGGGCGGATTTGCGACGCAACTGCATGCTGTAAAACTAGCACTTGCCGCCCCTCGGTCCCACGGCTATTTCCGGCTACAGTACACCCTTGGTACTGGGCAGGTCGTCGCGTTCGGGGTCGCGGTGCACAGCCATGCGAATGGCCCGTGCCCAGCCTTTGAAGATGGCCTCGATCTTGTGGTGCTCGTTGTCGCCCTCGGCCTGTATGTTCAGGTTGCAGCGTGCGGTGTCAGAAAAGCTCTTGAAGAAGTGGAAGAACATCTCCGTGGGCATCTCGCCAATCTTCTCCCGACGGAACTCGGCCTTCCACACACACCACGGACGCCCGCCAAAATCAATGCCTACCTGTGCCAGACAGTCGTCCATTGGCAGCAGAAAGCCGTAGCGGGCTATACCGCGCTTGTTGCCCAGGGCTTTGTCAAAGCATTCGCCCAGTGCCAGCGCAGTGTCTTCGATGGTGTGGTGCTCGTCTATGTGCAGGTCACCTGCTACCTGTATGTCCAGATCCAGCCCGCCATGGCGCGCCAGCTGGTCCAGCATGTGGTCAAAAAAACCCAGCCCTGTATGGATGTTGGCCTTGCCGGTGCCATCGAGGTTCAGCCGGATGGCGATGTCGGTCTCGTTGGTTTTTCGGCGGTGTTCGGCCACTCGCGCGGGGCGCTTCAGCAGGTGGTAGATTTCCTGCCAGGTGTCCACCACCACATGTGGCGCTTCTACACCTTCCGGGCTGCTGTCAAAGCCAGTTTTAATCAGGATGCCCTTTGCCCCCAGATTGTTCGCCAGCTGTATGTCGGTCATCCGGTCGCCGATCACCCAGCTGCTGCCCAGGTCATAGCTGCCGTCCATGTACTCGGTCAGCAGCGCAGTACCGGGCTTGCGGGTGGGCAGATTCTCGTGCGGAAACGAACGGTCAATATGCTCTGCGGCAAACGCAATGCCTTCGCCTTTAAGCGTTTCCAGCATCCGGGTGTGGGCAGGCCAGAAGGTGTCTTCGGGGAACGAAGACGTGCCCAGGCCGTCCTGGTTGCTCACCATCACCAGCGTGTAGTCCAGCTCGCGGGCTATTTTGCCCAGCCAGGTGAATACACCGGGTATGTATTGGAGTTTTTCCAGCGAGTCGATCTGCCGGTCGGGCAACGGCTCCACTATCAGGGTGCCGTCGCGGTCTATAAAGAGGAGTTTTGGTTTCGACATATGTCGGGATGGGTTCTAGAAATTGGCCAGTGCTTCCAGCAGCTGGTCGTTCTCCTGCGGCGTACCGATGGAGATGCGCAGACAGCCAAGGCATTCCTGCAGTTTGCTGCGGTCGCGTACCACAATGTCCTGTTTCAGGAGATACTGATAGGCTTCATGACCGCCGGTTACGCGTACCAGCAGGAAGTTGGCGTCCGAGGGGTACACCTTTTCCACTTTGGGCAGCTTTTCCAGTTCAGCGGTCAGGCGTCGGCGTTCCGAGAGCAGAATCTTCATCAGCCCCTCTGTTACTTCTTGATACGCCAGGCCGTTCAGCGCTGCCTGCTGTGTCATCTGGTTGATGTTGTAGGGGGCCTTCACTTTGTTGAGCACCGCCACCAGTTCGGGCGAGGCAAAGGCCATGCCCAGACGGATGCCTGCCATGCCCCAGGCTTTGCTGAACGTTTGTAGGATCACCAGGTTGGGGTAATCGGCAAGGTCGGGCAGCAGCGAGCCTTCCGGCGCAAAGTCTGCATAGGCTTCATCCACTACCACAATGCCGTCCTGCCATTCGCGCAGCACACGCTCCATCACCGCCTTGGGCTGCAGGTTGCCCGTCGGGTTGTTGGGCGAGCAGAAGAATACAATCTTCGTTTCCGGCGTGATGGCCTTCAGAATCCTGTCGGCATCCGGCATGAAATCAGCATCCAGCGGCACACGAATCACCGAGACGTCCTGAATGGAGGCCCATACCTCGTACATGCCATAGGTTGGCGGCTGAATCAGAATGGCGTCCTTGCCGGGTTGGCATACACTGCGCATCAGGGCGTCGATGCACTCATCGCTGCCATTGCCCAGAAAAATCTGGCTGGGCTGCACCCCTTTGATTCGTGCCAGCTTCTCTTTCACTTCCTTCGCCAGTGGGTCAGGGTAGCGGTTATAGCCGGTGTCGTAGGGGTTTTCGTTGGCATCCAGCATGATTCGCTCCTTGCCATCGCCCGTGTCCTTGAATTCATCGCGGGCGGTGGCATAGGGCACCATTTTCTGGATGTTCGGGCGAATGATGCGGTTCAGTTCGAAGGCCATGAGTCTTAGCGGTTGAGGGCGTTGAGCCGCAAGGTTACGGCGTTTTTGTGCGCAAAAAGCTGTTCTGCATCAGCCATTCGCTCTACTACGGGGCCCAGTGCCCGCAGGCCTTCGGGCGTCAGGCGCTGGAAGGTAATCTGCTTGCAGAAGCTGTCGAGGCTCACGCCGCTGTAGGCAGTGGCAAAGCCGTTGGTGGGCAGGGTGTGGTTGGTGCCGCTGGCATAGTCGCCCACACTTTCGGGGGCCCAGTTGCCCATAAACACCGAACCGGCATTCACCACACGCTCGGCCAGCCAGTCTACATCGGCATCTTTCCCGGCCAGTATCAGGTGTTCGGGCGCATACAGGTTCGAGAGGTCTATGAGGTCTTGCAGGGTAGGCAGCACAAAAGCCCGGCTGTTGGCCAGCGCCTGCTGCGCAATCTCTTTACGGGGCAGCTTCAGCACCTGGCTGTTCACCTCGGCAACGATGCTTTCCACGCGCGCGGCGCTGTCGCTCACGAGTATCACTTGGCTGTCTGGGCCGTGCTCGGCCTGGCTCAGCAGGTCGGCAGCCACGAAGGCGGCATCAGCTCCTTCGGTTGCAATTACCAGCACCTCCGATGGCCCAGCCGGCATGTCAATGGCCGTGCCCTGCGCCGATACCAGCTGCTTGGCTGCTGTAACGTATTGGTTGCCAGGTCCAAAAATCTTGCTGGCTTTAGGGATGCTTTCCGTGCCATAGGCCAGGGCGGCTATGGCCTGGCTGCCGCCCACTTTGTACACCTCGGTCAGGCCCAGCAGATGGGCGGTATACAGGATGGCAGGGTGCAGTTTGCCGCTTTTGTCGGGCGGCGAGCAGAGCGTGATGTTGCGGCAGCCAGCCAGCACTGCCGGTACACCCAGCATCAGCAGGGTAGAGAAAAGCGGCGCCGATCCGCCAGGAATGTACAGCCCCACCGACTCGATGGCCACCTGCTTGCGGCGGCATATCACACCCGGCTGTGTCTCTACCTCCAGCCCCTTGCTGCGCTGGGCGGCATGAAACTTCTCGATGTTGGCGCGGGCAGTGCCAATGGCTTCCTTCAGCTCTGTGCTCAGTTGGCTGCCGGCTTCGGCCAGTTCGGCGGCGCTTACCTTCAGGTTTTCCAAGCGCACGCCGTCAAAGCGTTCGGTCAGTGCCAGCAGGGCTTTGTCGCCTTCCAGGCGCACCTGTTTCAGCACAGCGGACACGCGTTCTGTCAGTTCGGCCGAGGTTTCGCTGTAAGGGCGTTGCAGCAGCTGAGGCCATTCGCTACGTGCAGGGTTTACATAGGTCTGCATGGCTCAGAGGATCATTTTTTCAATGGGTACTACCAGAATCCCCTGTGCGCCAGCTTCCCGCAAGGCGGTAATGCGCTCCCAGAAGTCAGCTTCAGAGATGACGCTGTGCACAGAGCTCCAGCCGGGCTCGGCCAGCGGCAGAATGGTCGGGGCTTTCATGCCCGGAATCAGACCACAGATCTCTTCGAGCTTCTCGTTTGGTGCATTCAGCAGGATGTACTTGTGTCCGCGGCTCTTGTGCACGGCCTCTATGCGGAACATCAATTTGTCCAGCAGCGTCTGCTTTTCGGCGGTCAGGCGCTGGCTGCTTACCAGTACAGCCTGGCTGTGCAACACGGTTTCCACTTCACGCAGGCCGTTGGTCAGCAGGGTGCTGCCGGTGCTTACGATATCGAAAATGGCGTCGGCCAGCCCGATGGACGGTGCAATCTCCACCGAGCCGCTGATCTCGTGCAGTTCGGCTTCGATCCCCTTGCTGGCCAGAAACTCGCCGAGAATCTTTACATAGCTGGTGGCAATCCGTTTCCCCCGGAAGTAATCCAGCCCGCTGTATTCGGTATTCTGGCGCACGGCCAGCGACAGGCGGCACTTGCCAAAATCCAGCGTCGACACTTCTCTGACGGGCTTGGCTTTCTCCAATACCACGTTGCGGCCCAGGATGCCTACATCCGCTACGCCATCTGATACGTACTGTGGGATGTCGTCATCGCGAAGGAACAGCACTTCGGCGGGGAAGCCTGTGGCAGCCGCTTTCAGTTTGCCCGTGCCACCGGCTGGCACCTTGATGCCGCAGTCGGCCAGCAGACGCAGCGTGTCTTCACTCAGGCGCCCCGATTTCTGGATGGCAATGGTCAGGAGAGACATATCGGAAGGAATAGGATAGGGTAGACGTAAAACAAAAAAGCCCCGTGAGCATTCACGAGGCTTTTTGAAGTTAGGTGGTAGTGAGTCGTTTTCTGTGCATACCCTCACATCCAGCAAGGCTTCAAGGCCTCGAGGCTGCTGTGATGGTGATGATGAAAACGAATCATAAAGAGATGTGGGAGCTGAGGGATTCGAACCCCCGACCCTCTGCTTGTAAGGCAGATGCTCTGAACCAGCTGAGCTAAGCTCCCAAAGAGAAGTAAGAACGAAAGTGGGAGCTGAGGGATTCGAACCCCCGACCCTCTGCTTGTAAGGCAGATGCTCTGAACCAGCTGAGCTAAGCTCCCTCGTTGGCTTGCGCCGTTTTCAATGCCCAGCCGCTGTAGCGATTGGGCTTGCAAAAATAGTGGTCCATTCTTTCGTGGCAACCCCTTTGCACAAAAAAATTATTTGATAGATAGTAAGCACAATTATTATAACTGTGTTTAGTATTGCGGTATGAGCAATCCTCAAGCCATTTTTCTTCGAACCCAGGCCCTGCTGGCACGTTATCGCAAGCGGCTGGAGGGGTATTCCGAAGCCCAATTGGCCCAGAAACTGGAAGCAGAGGGCTGGACCATCGGACAGGTGTATCAGCATCTCATTGGCGCTTCACTTCACTTTCAGTTACGTCTGGCCAAGGAATGTCTGGACCCCGCGACTCCCAACGAAGGAAGCGCCAGGCTGTTTGCCCGCCTGGCGCTTCTGCTGGGCATGTTGCCACCCGTGCGAATCAAGGTGCCGCCGTCTCCGCAATACACGCCGCCGCAGCCCGAGAATAAAGCCAAACTGCTGGAAGGCCTGGCCCAATGCGAAAATGCCATGCGCGAGGTGTTGCCCCAACTCTTGGCCGCCAGGCAGACGGGTACCCGTCTGCATCCCCGCTTTTCACATCTCAATGCCCGTCAGTGGTATAAGCTCATCCCCATGCACTTTGCGCATCACGAGCGCCAACTGGCCCGTCTTGATGCACTTCTGAAGCAACAGGGCTGATTCACATGGCAGAACCAACTACACACTCCGATTCGGCGTTCGGCTTTGAGCAGCCGGGTGAGAGTCCGGGGTTTTTGCTCTGGCAGGTGAGCCAGGCCTGGCAGCGCCAGCAGACACAGGCCCTCAAGCCCTTCGGCATCACGCACACGCAGTTTGTGCTGCTGGCCGTTCTCCGCTGGATGGAAGAGAAGGGCCAAGCCCCCACTCAAGCTCGGCTGGCCGAAATGGCCGAGCTGGATGTCATGCTCGTAAGTTCGGTAATCCGACGGCTGGAGGCTGCCGGGTGGGTGGAGCGGGTCGTACACCCCGCCGACCCCCGCGCCCGCTTGCCGCGACTGACCCCCGCCGGGGCCACACTTATTGTAAAAGCAGTACCAATAGTAGAGGCTGTCGATTTCACGTTTTTTGAAGTCTTGGAACCGCAGGTAGCCTCATTCACAGGCGGTTTGTCTCAACTGGCAACCCGGCACGGCCGAAGCACACAGGCCACCCAACAACCCCCGCATCCAAAAGTGGGCAAGTAGAAATGCGCCCTTTCTTGAATGTTTGGGCGTAATCCTGCATCTTGCGGGCGATTCTGAAACCAGGGATACCCATGCCCTGTCATCAGCCTTATTAACACTGCGCCTATGTCGCTGGACAATCTACCTCTTATCCTGCTGGGCATTCTGGCCGTGGCTTCCGGTTGTGGTCTCATCTTCAGCCGTAACCCGCTGTATGCCATTCTTCTGCTGGTGCTGAACTTCTTCGCCATCGCCGGGATGTATCTCACCCTGCATGCCGAGTTCCTGTTCGCCATCCAGATCATCGTATACGCAGGGGCCATTATGGTGCTCTTCCTGTTTGTGGTCATGCTCCTCAATCTGGACGAAAGCCACATGGAACCCTTCCGGTGGGACAGCAGGCGCTTGGGCGCAATGACGTTGGGACTTGTTCTGCTGGGCCAACTCCTGTACGCCCTCAACAAGGGCCTGCCGGCGCTCAATGGCTCAAACAGCCCAAATTTTGCCTATGGCAAGGTTGAGGCCATCGGGCGCGAGCTGATGACCAGCTATGTGTTCCCTTTTGAAATGATTTCCGTGGTGCTGCTGGCGGCCCTTATCGGCGCAGTAGTCATTGCCAAACGCCACAACTGAACCCTCCAGCACAGCTGACCTTATGGCAAATACCCAGACGCTCTACCTGTACCTCGCCATCAGTGCCGCCATCTTCGTCATCGGCCTGATTGGGGTGCTCACCCGCCGTAACGCCATCATCGTGTTTGCCTGCGTCGAGCTTATGCTCAACGCGGTAAACCTCTCGCTGGTTACGTTCTCCCGCATGTACGACAATGCTTCGGGCACCATGCTCGTGTTCTTTGTCATGTGCGTGGCCGCCGCCGAGGCAGTCGTTGGCCTGGCCATCATCATTGCCCTGTTCCGCAACCGGCAGGACATCAATATCAACGAGGTAAACATCTTCAAGTGGTAATCTGCGACTCATGGATCTGAACGCGCTAATCATACTCTTGCCATTGCTGGGTGCAGTGGTAATTGGCCTGGGCGGCTTCCTGTCGCAGGGCTTCCGGCAGCAGGAAAAACTAATTGGGACCATCGCTACCCTTGCGGTGTTCATCCCCTTCATCCTCGTCTGCTCTATATACTTCTCTTACAACGGCACTCCGGTAACGTTCTCCATCCTTCCCTGGATGCAGACGCAGAACCTGTCGCTCGACTTCGGCTACAAGCTCGACGAACTGTCCCTCCTCATGGGCATGATCGTCACAGGCGTAGGCTCGGTGATCCACCTCTATTCGTCCAGCTACATGCATGGCGATAAGGGGTACTACAAGTTCTTCCTCTACCTCAACCTGTTCATCTTTGCGATGAACAACCTCATTCTGGGCGATAACCTCATCGTTACGTTCCTGGGGTGGGAGGGTGTAGGTGCATGCTCTTACTTCCTCATCGGCTTCTGGTATACCGATATGGAGAAGGCCAAAGCCGCACAGAAAGCCTTCGTGGCCAACCGTGTGGGCGACTTCGCCTTTCTCGTGGCCATTTTCATCATCTTCGCAACCGTCGGTTCGCTGAAGTACGATGCCATCCTGGCTTCTTCTGCCTTCACTGGCGATATCGCTTTCTGGGTAACCCTGCTGGTATTCATCGCTGCAACTGGCAAGAGCGCTCAGATTCCTCTGTATGTGTGGCTGCCAGACGCTATGGCCGGCCCAACCCCTGTATCGGCGCTTATCCACGCCGCTACCATGGTTACCAGCGGTATTTATCTAATCTCTCGCCTCAGCATCATTTATCTTCAGGCGCCAGCCGTAATGATGGTGGTGTGCGTGATAGGTGGTCTCACGGCCATCATGGCGGCACTTATCGCCATTGCTCAGAACGACATCAAGAAGGTGCTGGCTTACTCCACCGTTTCGCAGCTGGGCTTCATGTTCATGGCCCTGGGTGCTGGTGCATTCTCCACCGCCATCTTCCACGTAATGACGCACGCCTTCTTCAAGGCCTGCCTCTTCCTCGGTAGCGGTTCGGTCATTCACGCCATGGAGCATGCCCATGCGGCCCACGACCCACAGGACATCCGTACCATGGGTGGTCTCAAAAAGTACATGCCTTCCACGTTCTGGACATTCGCCATTTCCACGCTGGCAATTGCGGGTATACCGGGCCTGTCGGGCTTCTTCTCCAAAGACGAAATCCTGGGCAAGGTTTTCGCCAATGGCCATGAGTCTACCCTGTATTACATGGTCTACGGCATTGGCATGTTCACCGCCCTGCTGACGGCCTTTTATATGACCCGTCTCACCTACCTGACCTTCCTGGGCCAGGAGCGCTACGAGAACCACGATCACCATCCACACGAGTCGTCGCCTGCCATGACCATTCCCCTGTGGATACTCGCAGTGCTGGCTATCTTCGGTGGATACGTAGGCATTCCTGAGGTTATCGGCCACGGACACTACAACTTCATCACCAACAGCTGGCTGGCCCGCGAAGGTGGCCCCATCGTCAACCGTGTTGTACACGCCGACGTAGCCACCGAGTGGATGCTCATTGGTGTTTCCATCCTCATCGCCTTCCTGGGCGTTGGTATTGCCTACCGTCTCTACAGCCGTTTCGACCTCGCTGGCGACAACAAGGTGAAAGGGCTCTTCGGGGGCATGTACCGCACGCTTGAGAACAAGTTCTATGTAGACGAACTGTACAACCGCATGATCATCCGTCCCTTCGTTTGGGTTTCTGAACACGCAGTTGTACCCTTCGACCGGAAAGTCATCGACGGCATAGTGGATGGTACCGGTGCTGTACTGGCTGTTACTGGCGAACGCCTCCGCCGCTTCCAGACAGGTCTCGTACAGAACTACGCTCTTCTCATGGCCATTGGCATTATTGCCCTGCTGGCCTACATGATGTTGCCGCTCTGATGTAACGCTGAATGTTTCAAACGGCCTGCCTAGCAGGCCGTTTTCATATAACCCGCTTTAGCCCATGACACCCCAACAGCTCTCTTCGCTGGTTCATTCACGCCGGTCCATGCTCTGCGTTGGTATCGATCCTGACAGCGCCAAAATGCCCGCAGGCGTCGGGGTGAGAGAGTTCTGCCAGCGAATCATTGAGGCCACTGCCGATCTGGCTGTTGCTTACAAGGTCAACTTCGCTTTCTTCGAGGCATTGGGGCCCCGGGGGTGGGATTTGCTCGCCGAGGTAGCGGCGCTGCTGCCAACTGATACGCTCCGCATTGCGGATGCCAAGCGCGGCGACATTGGCAACACCTCTACCATGTATGCCACTGCCGTTTTTGATGCGTTGCCTTTTGATGCCATCACGGTTAGTCCCTACATGGGCTCAGACTCTGTTACGCCTTTCCTGCAACAGGAAGGCAAGTGGGTGTTTCTGCTGGCACTTACCAGCAATCCTGGTGCAGCCGACTTCCAGTTCCTCCCGCAGGCCGACGGCAAGCCCCTCTATCGGCATGTTGTGCGTACCAGTCAGCAGTGGGCCTCCAAGGGTCATTTGGGCTTCGTGACAGGCGCCACCCAGGCTTCGCACCTGGCCGACATACGGCAGGACGCTCCCCATGCTTGGTTTCTTGTACCAGGTGTGGGCGCTCAGGGCGGCGATCTGGAGGCGGTGTGCCGGGCAGCTGCTACTCCCGATGGCGGACTTCTCATCAATGCCAGCCGCTCCATTCTTTACGCCTCCAGCAACTCTGCTACCTATCCCGAAGCTGCAAGAGTGGCTGCACAGGAGATGGCTACCGCATCAGGGGCGTTTTTGCGTTGAGCAGCCCTTTTTTAACTATTGGCCGATTTAAACATCCCGAAAAACCTGTAATATCGGCCTACGACCTTCTGCAACCTATCTACTGTCTGTTACATGGAAAATCTGGATGCCTACTACCAGATCATTGAAGACTCAATTCGCCGTCTGGAGCTTGACCCTGAGTCTTGTCGGGGCGAGCAGCGTGGGCAGTGGAACCTGGCACAGGGCTCCGCATCAGTCTGGATTGACCTCTGGCATATTGAGCGACAGGGCCGCGCTTATTATCAGGTGATGAGCCCGGTAATGCGTGTGCCTAACACGGCCAGTCGGCTGGCCCTTTTCGAAGAATTGCTTCTGCTGAATGATAAGCTTTTCGGAGTAGCATTTTCGCTGTACAAGGACCTTGTTTGGCTTAAAACCATTCGCGAGGCCCGTGGAATGGATGTGGAAGAAGCCCTCAATATCCTCGCGCGCATCGCTACGTATGCCGATATGTACGACGATTACCTAATTGACAAGTACGGCGGTCTGCCCCCAGGTTCAGAACCTGTAGAAGCCCCCGTGCCCATGCAGGAGTAATGACACGCGTATTCCGTCTCTTCGCCCTCCTCGTTTTCAGAACTGGCGAGTGGCTGAAATGGCGATGGCGAAAAAAGACAAGACACGGGGTGCATTCCCCTTTCGTCTTTCAGTTGATCGAGCAGGTCCTCCGACCGCAGGGATTCCCAGGCAGTGATACTCTGTTGGCAGTCTACAGGCACTGGAAGGCTTCGGGTCAACCCATACGTATTGTCGACTACGGCGCAGGCTACGACGCTGACGGACAGCGGGAACGCACAGTTCCATTGGGCCGTATCGCCAGTTCTTCCGCACGTACCCCGGCCGATGGTGCCCGGCTGGCGCGGCTGTTGGCTTTTCTGAAACCCATGCGCGTGCTCGAGTTCGGTTCCAATATTGGCGTGGGTACATGCTGGTTGGCTTTAGGGGCGCCAGCGGCTGATATTCAAACGGTTGAAGGAAGCCCCGAGTTGGCGGCCATTGCCCGGCAAACGGCCCAGCAGGTAACAGGCGACGCCCGGATTGCTTTTCATACCGGTACTTTCCAGCAGTTTCTGGATACGCCTGCTGCGCAAGGGCCGTGGGATTTTGTCCTCCTAGATGGGCACCATACTTCGGCTGCTACGCTGGCTTACTGGCAGGCCCTTAAGCCCCACCTCATACCAGGCGCATGCGTGCAGGTGGATGATATCCGCTGGTCGCCCGATATGCTCCAGGCCTGGCACTCCCTCCTTGCCGACCCCGACGTTACCGTCTCCATTGATCTCTTTGATGCTGGCCTGCTGTTCTTCCGCCGACCACAGGCCGCCGAGCATTTCAGCCTCTAGGAATTTTGCAGAGCCCTGCATATACTTGCACTACAGGCTACTCCTGTCTAGCTCCTACCGATGGTAGCCGCAGTCATACATAAGCTGTCGCACCTCCTGTTCTACCTCGACCTTTCTGGTCGGCTGGAATCGGTATTCTAAGCCCGCTGGCGCTTAGCCCTCCCTGTATTGTCTTTTGTTGTTGTGTGCCACACGCTATGTGTGTGCGTGTATTACCCACGTATATGGGTAGCCCCTCGCCGTATCTGTTTGTACTGTCGACCATACTCCCTTTTGCTATAGCCATGAGCGCAACCATCGCACCCTCAGAAGTAGACAAGATTCTGAAAAAGCACATCCTCAAGGATGGTATGGATCTTGTCATGGACCTCGAGAAGAGTCAGGGCATCTATGTCTACGACTCCAAGCACGACCGCAAGCTGCTCGATTTCTTCACCTGCTTCGCTACCATTCCGGTGGGGTACAATCACCCCAAGATGATGGAGGACAAGGAGTTCCAGAAGAACCTGCTGCAGGCGGCTCTGGTCAACCCTTCCAACTCCGATATCTACACCACCCAGTACGCACAGTTCCTCGACACCTTCGCTCGTGTAGCCAAGCGCGACTGGTTCAAGTACGCCTTTTTCATCTCGGGCGGTGCACTGGCCGTAGAGAACGCCCTGAAGGTGGCAATGGACTGGAAGGTGCAGAAGAACTTCAAGAAGGGCTATCGTCACGAGAAGGGCACCAAAGTGCTGCACTTCCAGGAGGCTTTCCACGGGCGTAGCGGCTACACCATGTCGCTCACGAACACCGACCCCGCCAAGATCCGCTACTTCGCCAAGTTTAACGACTGGCCCCGCGTCCTGAACCCCAAGATTCATTTCCCCTACACCGACGCCAATCACGACGATCTGATCCAGCGCGAGCAGCTGGCAATCAACCAGATCAAGATGGCGTTTCAGGAGCACAAGGACGAAATCTGTGCCATCATCATCGAGCCCATCCAGGCCGAGGGTGGCGACAACCACTTCCGCAAGGAGTTCATGGTTACCCTTCGCCAACTCTGCGATGAAAATGAGGCCCTGCTCATTTTCGACGAAGTGCAGGTAGGCGTTGGCTGCACAGGCAAGTTCTGGGCACACGAGCACTTTGGCCCTGAAGCCCGGCCCGATATCGTGGCCTTCGCCAAGAAGATGCAGATCAGCGGTATTCTCGCTGGGCCCCGTATCGACGAAGTCGAAACCAACTGTTTCACAGTTCCCTCGCGTATCAACAGCACATGGGGAGGCAGCCTGGTTGACATGGTCCGCGCCGAGAAAATCCTCAGCATCATTGCGGAGGACAATCTCGTGGAGAATGCCGCAGTGGTTGGCGAGTACTTCCTGGGCAAGCTTCATGAGGTAGCACAGAAGTTTCCGCAGGTGACCAACGTCCGTGGCCGTGGCCTCATCATCGCGTTCGACCTGCCCACCACGCAGCATCGCAATGCCTTCATCGACCGCGGTCTCGAGGCTTATAACACCATGTTCCTTGGCTGTGGCCCCCGTAGCATCCGCTTCCGTCCAGGCCTCATCATCTCCAAGGCCGACATCGATCTGGGTATTTCCATCATCGAGAAAACGCTCGCTGATATCACGAAGTAAGTAGGGAACCGATCAACCCCCTTACAACAGAAACGGCTGGTCTTAGACCAGCCGTTTTCTTTTTGGTTGCGGAAAGGGAGGGATTCGAACCCTCGATACGTTTTAGCGTATACCCGCTTTCCAGGCGAGCCCGTTCAACCACTCTGGCACCTTTCCGTGCGTTGGGGCTGCAAACTTAGCAACTTTCCCTTGAACGCAAAAATATCAGATGGCTTCCACAACGTGGTAGTTCCGTTTACCTTTCTGGAACAGCAGATAGCGCCCCGCAATAAGGGCGGCATCATTCACCACCAGCTTCTCATCAGCCACTTTTTCCTTGTTCAGGCGCAGGCCACCACCCTGAATCATCTTTCGGGCTTCCCCCTTTGAAGAAAAGGCTTGCGCTTCCACCAGTAGGTCGAGTAGGGGAGCGCCTTCTTCCAGGCGTGTTTTCGCAAACTGGCCAGTGGGCACACCGTCAAACAGGTCGGCTACTGCTTCTGGGCCCATTTGCTCCAGCATGGCTACCGGAGCATTGCCAAACAGCACTTCGCTGGCCGCTTCTGCCTGTCGCAGTCCTTCGGTTCCATGCACGCGGGCAGTAAGCTCCTCTGCGATGAAACGCTGCGGAATACGCGCCTCTGGCTTCGCTTTGCCCTCATTCAGAGCCGCTTCCATGGCTTCCCTGCTCTGTAGGCTGAACACCTTCACCAGCTTTTCCACGTCGGCATCACCTGTGTTCAGCAGATACTGGTAAAACTTGTAGGGAGAGGTCCGCTTGGGGTCTAGCCAGATATTGGCGCCACCCTCGCTCTTGCCAAACTTGGTGCCATCGGCCTTGGTAAGCAGTGGGCCTGTGATGGCTTCCGCATCGCTACCGGCTTCGCCCAACATCCTGCGAATCAGCTCAGTACCCGCTGTGATGTTCCCCCATTGGTCCGACCCTCCCATCTGCAGTTTGCAGTTCCGGTGCTTGTACAGGTGCACAAAGTCGTAGGCCTGAAGCAGTTGGTAGGAAAACTCTGTGAAGGAGAGGCCAAATTCCAGACGCTTCTGTACGGAGTCTTTCGACATCATGTAGTTCACAGACAGATGTTTGCCTACATCGCGCAGGAACTCTATGAACGACATGGGGCCAATCCAGTCATAGTTGTTCACTACCTCTGCCCGGTTGGGGATGTCGCCAAAGTCCAGCATGGCTTCCAGTTGCCGCTGAATACCAGCCAGATTGGCTTGCAGTTCGTCGGTAGTCAGCAGCTTGCGCTCTGCCGATTTGCCCGTAGGGTCGCCTACCATTCCAGTGGCCCCGCCTACCAGTGCAAGTGGTTTATGTCCAGCGCGTTGGGCATGTATCAGCAGCATTGCGGTTGCCAGGCTGCCAATGTGAAGCGAATCCGCTGTCGGGTCAAAACCAACGTAACATGTAACACATTCTTTTTTAACTAGTTCCTCTGCGCCTGGGGTGGCGTCATAATACATGCCCCGCCAGCGCAGTTCTTCTACCAGATTAAACTTGGGTGTCATAGTCTGGCAAAGTTCCGCTTTAATAGCTTTCTACGGCAAGCACAACTCCAAAGAATGATGGCTGTGGGAAATTCTGCGTACGTGGTTTCTGCGATTAACTCTCTTTTGGCTTTGGTCAGTCGCCTTTTTCCTTTACATTTGTAACAGGAGAATTAAACCTACCCGCCGTTAAGGCGTTACCTCTAGAGACTGCAACCGTATTCGTTACTTCGAATGAAAGCTCTGAACGCAATGAAAGGATTCAAGCTCGCAACCCTCCGCGCCTTCGGCCTGGTGGTTGCCGTGGCCGCACTCCTGCTGCCTGCGATGCTCGTGGCCCAGACCGCTGGTCCGGGGCGCCAAGCCTATCTGAAAGGCAAGGAAGCTGCGAAGCGTGGCGATCATAATGGGGCCATTCAGGCTTACAATGAAGCCATCGCTGTAGAGAAGACCAACTTCCGGTATTTCTACGACCGTGGCCAGAGCGAAATGAAGCTCAAGAAGTTCAACGAAGCTGTACAGTCTTTCCGTCAGGCTGCTGTGTTGAACAAGGATATTGCTAACCCCCATGTGAAAATGGCGGTGGCCTACATCCAGCTGCGCAACTACCCTGGCGCCGCACAAGCCCTCAATGCCGCTTATGATGTTGAGAAGGACGCTAACAAAAAGCTCCAATACAAGCTTGCTGCTGTAAACCTGCTGCTCAAGCAGAACCGTCCTCAGGAGGCCCAAGCCGAACTCAACAAGGTTAAGTCTACCGCTGGCGAAGATCCCCGCGTGCTCGCAGTTGACGGCGACATCCTCGTAGCCCTCAACAACTACACTGGTGCTGTTACCAGCTACCAGCGTGCCATCGACCGCGCCAAGGCTGCCAACATGAACCCCAATCAGGTTGCCAAGTACTGGTACAGCCTCGGGGTTGCCTATTACAAGGCTGGCGACCAGACCAAAGCCAATGAAGCATGGAAGAACGTTGCAGGTACTCCTTACCAGCGCCGTGTTGCTGCTTTCCAGGCCACCAGTGGTGCAGGCTATCAGCTTCGTATCGCCAGTGGTTACCTTAAGGCTAACGTGCTGGAAGATGCCATTACCTACGCCAACAAGGCCATTCAGCTGGAACCCAACAACTACCTTGGCTACATGATGCTGGCTAACATCCAGTCTCGTAAAGGTCAGGTTCCCCAAGCAATCGCCAACCTGAACAAGGCTGCCGACCAGGTGAAGGATGAAGCCAAGCGCGCCAAGGTTCTCTCAAGCATTATCAACCTGCAGTTCCGCAACGGCGACTACGCTGGTGCCCTCGCTACTGCCGACAAGATCCTCGCCAAGACCCCCAACAATCCCACCGTTCTGGGCATCAAGGCACAGGCCGAATATCAGCTGGGTCGTTATCCCGCTGCTGTCGCCACCGCTGAGCGCGCTATCGCTGCAGCCAACAACAACGCTAACCTCGTAGCCGCTTTCCAGTTTACGCAGGCTCTGTCTGCTAAAAAGGCTGGCGACAACGAGCGTGCAAAGAAGCTGTTTGGCACACTCTCCAGTGGCAAATCGCAGTTCAAATTTGCAGCCCGCACAGAGATGGAGAAGCTCTCCGCTCGCTGATACGAATACGACAGTCTAGCAAAAAGCCCCGGTTTACCGGGGCTTTTTGCATTTCATCGTTTGGGTTGGAGTTGAGTCCTGTTTGTTTCGAGGCTTCTCCAGCGACGGAGCCTACTGACGGATGTAGTGGTAAATGTCACTCGTGACTGGGTTGGTCAGGCGCACTTCGCTGGGACCTTCCCACTTCTCTACGCGGCCTGTAATCTGCGCTTGGATACCAAACCGCAGGGCAGTGTCGATGATCACCTGGGCGCCTTCTGGACGCACGTAGAACTCCAGTCGCTGGCCCATGTTGAATACCTTGAAGAGGTTCTCCCAATCGCTGTTGTTCTGGTACTGTATCAGGCGGAAGAGCGGGGGTATGTCCAGTAGGTTGTCCTTCACAATGCGCAGGCCCGCTTTCGTAAAGTGCAGCACCTTGCTTTGCCCTCCACCTGTGCAGTGGATAATGCCATTGATGAGCGGCCACAGCTCCTGGGGCAGCGCTTTCAGCACTGGCACATAGGTGCGGGTTGGTGAGAGAATGGCGCGGCCAATGTCTATAGGTAGGCTGTCCACGCGGTCGGTGAGGCGGTGACGGCCTGTATAGAGCACGTGGCGGTCCAATGCAGGGTCAAAGGACTCGGGATAGGCTTCGGCGTAATGCTTATCCAGCAGTTCGTGGCGGGCAAAGGTGAGACCATTGGAACCGATGCCGCTGTTATAGCTGCGTTCGTAGGTGGCTTGGCCGTCGCTGGCCAGCCCCACAATCACGTCGCCCGGCTGTATGTCAATGCTCTTCACCTGTGCACGGGGCAGGCGTGCCAGTGCTGTAAAGCCCACATCGGCCGTACGCACGATATCGCCTACGTCGGCGGTCTCGCCGCCAGCCAGTGTCACTTCAATGCCCAGCGCAGCCATTTGTTCGGCAAACTCTGTAGCGCCTCCAATGAGTGCTGCCACCACTTCCCCTGGAATCACCGATTTGTTGCGCCCAATCGTGTTCGACAGCACAAAGCCGTTCAACACGCCAGCGCAGGCCATGTCGTCCAGGTTCATGACAATGGCGTCCTGTACTATGCCCTTCCATACATCCAGATTGCCGGTTTCTTTCCAGTAGAGATAGGCCAGTACGGTTTTTGTACCTGCGGTGTCGGCATGCAGCAGGCTGCACCAGGCTGGGTCGCCAGCTACATCCGGTAGAATCTTACAGAAAGCGTTGGGATACAGCCCTTTGTCCAGGTGGGCAATGGCTTTATGGACGTCCTGCTTGTCGGCAGATACGCCTCGCTGGGCATACAGGTCGTTGGCACTGCTCATGCCGCAAAGAAACGAAAACGGCAGGCGTCAGCCTGCCGTTTTACTGCATTTATCTGTGTTTACCGGCCTGACGGCAGATCCAGCGTCAGGATGCGGAACTCGCTGCGGCGGTTTGTCTGCTCGTCAGCGTCCGACATTTCAGGGTACACCAGCGGCTGCGATTCGCCAAAACCGAACGACTTGATGCGGTTCTTGGCAATGCCCTTCTCCACCAGATAGTTCACAACCGAGCGTGCCCGGCGTTCCGACAGGTTCAGATTGTACTTCTCCGAGCCGTTGGTATCTGTGTGTGAGCCAATTTGGATGGTAATGCCTGGGTTCTCACGCATAAGCGTTACAATCCGCTCCAGCTCGGTGATAGACACTGGACGCAATTCGGCCTTGTCAAAGTCGTAGTAGATGTTCTGGAGAACGATGGGGCGGCTGATCTCGATGCGCTCCAACAGGATATCAATATCAGCTTCCAACTGGGTGCTGCTGGTGATGTTCTTGGTAGAGACAAACACCTCATTCGCCAGGTACTCGGGCGCGTTACCCACTAGTTTGTAGTCGCGGTCACGCTTCAGGATAAACTTGTACTGCGAGGTCTGGTCGGTCTTGAAGGTATCAATCGGGGTGAGGGCGGAGCCGTCGGTCTCATACAGCTGCACAGTTGCAAACGGAATGGCCTGCTTGGTCTTCACATCGCGCACACGGCCCTGAATCGTAATCTCGATGCCTTCGTCAGGTGTACGGGGCAGCACACGGTAGTAGTAGATATCCGACTTGCCCGAACCACCGGGGCGGTTGCTTGTGATGAGGCCCGTTTGCTCGGGCTGCAGCCACATGATAGAGGTTTCGTCGTAAGTGGTGTTCAGCGGATAGCCGAGGTTCTCCACACGGCCCCAGCTGCCAGGCGTGCCTTCCACCTTGTACAGGTCGTAGCCGCCAAGGCCAATATGGCCTTCGGATGCGAAATAGAGCGTGCGGCCATCGGCGCTCACAAAAGGCTGAATGTCGTTGAACTCCGTGTTCACTTCAGGGCCAGCGTTCTGCGGCTCAGACCACTCATTTCCCACGCGCGTGCAGTACCAGATGTCCTGCCCACCGCGGCCACCTGGGCGGTCAGATACGAAGTATAGCGTTTGCCCATCGGCAGTAATGAACGGGTGTGCGTCGTAGCCAGCTACTGTTTTGGTCTTGCCTCGGCTGTCTACAGTGGCTTGCTGGGTAGAGTTAAGTCGTGGCGCCAACTCATATCGGCTCCATACTTTTTTGTCCTTGTCAAATTTTGACTGATAGATACTAACCCCAAAGTTGTCGCTGCCTTCTTTGGCAATCTTTCCTTTGTTGGCGATCGCATAGTACATCGTCAGGCCATCTGGGGTGAAGGTCGCCGAGCCATCGTTGTGCTGGGTGTTAATCATCTTCCCCATATTGGTGGGGCCTCCAAATGTGCTGTCGCTGTTCATTTTGGCAACCCAGAGGTCGGTGAATGGCTCGGCACCAAAGCGGCCGTACACTTCTTTGCCAAGGCTCCCCCGTCGTGCGGAGGAAAACACGAGAAAGCGATTATTGCCATCCACAAACACCGCGGGGTCATAGTCGGTGTTATTGCTCGATACACCAGCCTTGGTTACTTGATAGCCGGGCTTGCGGCGCAGTTCCACCTGCGCATACTTGTTGCCTTCGATTTCCATGCGCGCCTGGCGGGTCAGGAAGTCGTTGCGGCGGTGCAGTTCAATGAAGCGGTCAAATGCCCGTGTACTCTCCACGAAGTTCTCCATCGTCTTCAGTACGCGGCCCAGATTGAACCAGAGCGTATCGTTGGCGGTAGGTTCTACGTCCAGTGCGGCTTGATACCATTTCGACGACTCCTCATATTTCATCATCTCCTGGTTCACCTCTGCTATCCGTTGCATGATGCGCCAATTGCCCGCATCCTTTTTTATAGCCATGCGATACAGCTTGTCGGCAGTGGGGTAGTCATACTGAGAGAACGCGCGGTCGGCATCCCGCAGCAGCTTGGCCTGGTCGCCTGCCACTTTTTGGGCAAAGCTGGATACAGTAGGTAACAGGAGCAGCGTGAGAGAAAGACAAACCTTGAGGGTCAGACGCATAGCTTCAGGGGGATAGAGTGGCAGGGCGGTAATGCCCTACCTAAGTATTTTCCGTTGCGAAAACTACGGGAAAACGCGGCAAAAGGCAACCGAAATAACATCCCTTCGGCGGCCCGAACACTTCTACCAGCTGCTTTGTTTTATACTTAACAGCAGAATTACGCGTTACACCAACCGACAACCTTACTTGCTTCGCTATGTCGATGTATCCCGAATATATCACCACCCCGATGCGTGCTGAGCTCACGACCCTCGGGTTCCAGGAACTCCGCGACCCTCAGGCCGTAGAATCTGTTCTCAATGCCAACGAAGGCACCACGCTGCTGGTCGTTAACTCTGTATGTGGCTGTGCCGCTGGCGCTGCCCGTCCGGGTGTACGCAAAGCGCTGGAAGAGGCTCCTGCCAAGCCCAGCCGTATCGTTACGGTCTTCGCAGGTGTAGACACCGATGCTACCAAAAAGGCCCGCGAGTTTCTCCTGCCCTTCCCTCCGAGCTCGCCCTGCATTGCCCTCTTCAAAGACGGCAAGCTGGTGCACATGCTCGAGCGTCATCACATCGAGGGTCGCAGCGCCGATCTTATTGCTGGCAACCTCAAGATGGCAATGGAGCAGTTCTGCAACTGATTCCACCCGTAACACAAAAGGAAAAGGGGCTTCATCGAAGCCCCTTTTTCATTTCCGTTCGGTTCGAACTCAGGCCATTACCTTGGGGGCAGCAGCTTTGATCTCGTCGCTGGCGAAGTCGCTGTACTTGGCGAAGTTCTCGTTGAAGAGCTGGGCCAGGTGGTTGGCCTTCGCGTCGTAGGCGCTCTTGTCGGCCCAGGTGTTGCGCGGGTTCAGCACTTCGCTGGGAACGCCGGGAGCAGTGGTCGGCATGGCCAGGCCAAAGATCGGGTCGTTCTCAAACGATACTTTCTCCAGTTCGCCTTTGAGGGCGGCGGTAATCATGGCGCGGGTGTAGCCCAGCTTCATGCGCGAGCCTACACCGTAAGGGCCACCCGTCCAGCCAGTGTTTACCAGCCACACGTTCACCTTGTGCGAGCGCAGTTTGTCGCCCAGCATTTCGGCGTACTTGGTGGGGTGCAGGGGCAGGAACGCCTGGCCGTAGCAGGGGCTGAAAGTAGCCTGGGGCTCTTTCACGCCAGCTTCGGTGCCAGCTACCTTGGCGGTGTAGCCACTCAGGAACTGGTACATTGCCTGGCCTACGGTCAGCTTGCTGATGGGGGGCAGTACACCAAAGGCATCGGCTGTCAACAGGAAGATGTTCTGGGGCAGGCCGGCTTCGCTGCCTTCCTGGGCGTTGTCGATGTAGTGGATGGGGTAGGCCACACGGGTGTTCTCGGTAACACTCTGGTTATCGAAATCCACGGTGCGGGTGCCGTCGAAGAACTGGGTGTTCTCTACCAGCGAGCCAAACTTGATGGCGTTCCAGATCTGGGGTTCCTTCTCCTGGCTCAGGTTGATGCACTTGGCATAGCAGCCGCCTTCGAAGTTGAACACCGAGTTTTCCGTCCAGCCGTGCTCGTCGTCGCCAATGAGCTGGCGGTTCGGGTCGGCGCTCAGCGTGGTTTTGCCGGTGCCCGACAGGCCGAAGAAGATGGCAACGTCACCGTTGTCGCCTACGTTGGCAGAGCAGTGCATCGGCAGCACACCCTGGAATGGCAGGATGTAGTTCATTACGGTGAAGATGCCTTTCTTCATTTCACCGGTATAGGCCGAACCACCGATCAGAATCACCTTCTTGGTGAAGTTGATGATCGAGAAGTTTTCAGCCTTGGTGCCGTCTTCGGCGGGGTTGGCATGGAAAGAGGGAGCAGCCAGAATAGTCCAGTCTGCGTTGAAGTTTGCCAGTTCTTCATGCTTGGGGCGCAGGAAGAGGTTGTAGCAGAAGAGGTTGGCCCAGGGGCTTTCGTTGATGACACGAACGCCGATACGGTACTTCTGGTTGGCGCCAGCGTAGCAGTCGCGCACGTACAGTTCCTTGGTGCCAAGGTGGGCACACACCTTCTTGTACAGCTGGTCGAACTTCTCTTCGCTGATCTCATTGTTTACCGAACCCCACCATACCTTGTCGGCGGTGTTCGCGTCCTTCACTACGAACTTGTCCTTCGGGCTGCGACCGGTGAACTTGCCCGTGCTCACCACCAGGGCGCCACTGTCGGCCAGTACGCCGTCGCCGCGACGGAGGGCGTGCTCTACCAGTTCAGCAGGTTCCAGTTGGTAGTTAACCTTGGGCGCGTTGGTGATGTCCTTCAGCGCTGGCTGCGTCAGTTTGCTCATGGCTGTCCGCGAAATGGGAAGATTAAATCGTGTGGGTTCGGTTGTAACGTCTTGGCATTGAATCAGGTTCGCTGTTTCAATGTTCCGACAATGGGCGCAAATATACGCATTCGATATCTGCAAACACACCAACGAACCTAACGCACATTAGATTGCATTCAGAATGGATTGCTTCTATCTGGATCATATCGAGGCGCCGTGGGCTTGGCTCACCGCCGAGGATGCCGGGCATTGTACGCGTGTCATGCGTTATGCTCCCGGCCAGCGAATCGGCGCAGTGGATGGAAAGGGGCTTTACGTTGAAGGCCCAATTGTCAAGGCACACAAAGACAAAGTGGCGTTCACCATTGAGGTACAGCACCCGAATTGGGGCGAGCATGCCCACGAGGTAGTGCTTGTGGTGTCGCCCCTGAAACACCGCGACCGCCTTGAATGGATTGTGGAGAAATCGGTCGAGCTGGGCGTAACCCAACTCATCCTGGCCGACTGCACCCGCACCGAGCGAGGTAATGTCAACCTTGACCGGCTGGAGCGCATCATGATTGCGGCCCTCAAACAGTGCCACCGCAGCCGCCTGCCGCAATTGCAGTACATGTCGCTGCCCCAGGCGCTGCGCCAGTACAAGGGCGCCCTGGCCTGGTGCGAGACTACCGCGCCGCTGGCCCCTCTGCTGCCTCCGGCCCAACCTCTGCTTACCACGCTGGCCATTGGCCCCGAGGGCGACTTCACACCCGAAGAAGCCCAACTGGCGCAGGAACTCGGCTGGCACCTCGTCGGATTGGGACAGGCACGCCTCCGCACCGAAACCGCCGCTCTCTACGCCCTCAGCGCCCTCAAAGCTTCTCTTGGCTACTGAGTGCCAGCCAAGAGGGCCTTTTGCCTACTTTTGCACTCCCATTTTTGCACGCCATGTCAGAGATTGCCAAGACCTACGAGCCCAGTGCCATCGAACCCAAGTGGTACGCCTACTGGGACGAGCAGGGCTTTTTTCACGCCGATGCCGACCCCGCCCGCACCCGCTTCCCCAAGGGGCCGTACACCATCGTCATCCCTCCCCCCAACGTCACTGGCGTGCTCCACATGGGGCACATGCTCAACAACACCATTCAGGACGTCCTCATCCGCCGCAGGCGCATGCAGGGCTATAACGCCCTGTGGGTGGCTGGCACCGACCACGCCAGCATCGCTACCGAGGCCAAGGTAGTGGCCCTCCTCCGCGAGCAGGGCATTACCAAGAAAGACCTCTCGCGCGAAGACTTCCTGAAGCACGCCTGGCAGTGGAAAGAGAAATACGGCGGCATTATTCTGCAGCAGCTGCGCCACCTCGGTGCCAGCTGCGACTGGCGCCGCACCAGCTTTACCATGCAGGAAGGCCCCGGCCCCGAGAAAGACCTCTACACCGCGGTTATTGCCGTCTTCGTAGACCTTTACCGCAAGGGCCTCATCTACCGCGGCGAGCGCATGGTCAACTGGGACCCCGTCGGCCGCACTGCCGTGTCCGACGAGGAGGTCATCTATAAGGAAGTTCGCGCCAAGCTCTACCACGTGCGCTACACTATCGAGGGTACCGACCAGCACCTCACCGTTGCGACCACCCGCCCCGAGACCATTCTGGCCGACATGGCCGTGGCTGTGCACCCCGAAGACGAGCGCTATGCCCACCTGCTGAAGAGCAACTCCCGGGTGCGTGTGCCGCTCACCGACCGCTGGATTCCCGTCATTGGCGACGAGGCCGTAGACCGCGAGTTCGGTACCGGCTGCCTCAAGGTCACGCCCGCCCATTCCCGCGTAGACTTCGACATCTACCAGCGCCACCCCGAAATGGGCGTCATCATCAACACGCTCAACGAAGATGGCACCCTGAACGAAGCCTGTGGCCTGCCGCACTACGTGGGCAAAGACCGCTTTGCCGTCCGCAAGGAGATCGCTAAGGAGCTGGACGCCGCCGGACTGCTGGAAAAAGCCGAAGACTATACCACCAGCATCGGCCACAGCGAGCGCACCGACGCCGTCATCGAAGACCGTCTGTCGCTTCAGTGGTGGGTGAAGATGCCTAAGCTGGCACAGAAAGCGCTGAAAGTGGTAGAGGAGGGCGAGGTAAAGCTCATCCCCGGTAAGTTCATCAACACCTACCGCCACTGGATGGAGAACGTGAAAGATTGGTGTATCAGCCGCCAGCTCTGGTGGGGTCATCGTATTCCGGCCTGGTATCTGCCCGACGGCTCGTTCGTGGTAGCCGTTACAGTTGAAGAGGCCCTGGCACAGGCCCAGCGCGAGAACCCCGCCATCACCGCCGCCGACCTACGCCAGGACGACGACGTCCTCGACACCTGGTTCTCCTCGTGGCTCTGGCCCATCGCAGTGTTCGACGCCTCCATCTTCAACGAAGAGGCGCACTGCCAACCCCGCACCCCCAACGAAGACCTACAGTACTTCTATCCCACATCCGACCTCGTTACCGCACCCGAAATCCTCTTCTTCTGGGTGGCTCGCATGATCATGGCCGGTAACGAATGGATGAAGCAGGTGCCTTTCCGCAACGTATACCTCACCGGTATTGTGCGCGACAAACAGGGCCGCAAGATGAGCAAGAGTCTGGGCAACAGCCCCGACCCTCTGGAGCTCATCCAGAAGTACGGTGCCGATGGCGTCCGCTTTGGCATGCTTATGTCGTCGCCAGCCGGCAACGACCTTCTGTTCGATGAATCCTACTGCGAGCAGGGCCGCAACTTCGCCAACAAGATCTGGAATGCTTTCCGCCTCGTGAAGGGCTGGGAGGCCAACCTCACCGACGCCGCGCCCGAGCCTCGCCAGGAAATGGCCGCCCAGTGGCTGGCTACCCGTGTTCAGCAGGTGGAAGTGGAGTTACAGGGGCTATTCGACCAGTTCCGTCTCTCAGAGGGTGTCATGACGCTCTATAAACTCGTCTGGGACGACTTCTGCTCCTGGTACCTTGAGCTCGTGAAGCCTCCCTTCGGCGAGCCCCTGCCCCGCAAGACCTTCGAGCAGACCCTCGCCTCGTTCGAGCAGCTGGTGAAGCTCCTGCACCCGCTCATGCCCTTCCTCACCGAGGAGCTCTGGCACAGCTTCGGCGAGCGCGCCGCCAAGGACTGCGTCATCGTAGCACCCCTGGCCGAGCCCGCTGCCGATACCCAGCTCTCTGCCGACGCCCTGGCCCTGCTGGCCGATATGGACCTTGCCCGCGAGATGGCCACTGCCCTCCGTGCCCTCCGCGCCGAGAAAGGCATCAAGGCCCAGCAGCCCATTGAGCTGCGCATCCGCACCACCGACCGCGCTTTCTTCGACCGCAACCTGCCCGTTGTGTCCCGCCTCGTCAACCTCGATGGCTACTCCTTTGTAGACGAGCCCCAGACTGGCGCGTTCAGCCTGGTGCTTCGGGGCGGCCATGAGCTTTACGTTCCGGCAGGCGAAGGCGTCGACACCGCTGGTGAGAAAGAGCGCATTCTAAAGGAGATCGAGTATAACGAAGGCTTCCGCCAGCAGGTGCAGGCCAAGCTTTCGAACGAGCGGTTTGTGTCGAATGCCAAGCCCGATGTGGTGGAGCGCGAGCGCCAGAAGCTGGCCGATGCCGAAGCCAAAATTGCCGCTTTGCAGCAAAGTCTTGCTGCGCTGGGCTGATCTTATTCGCTCCGGCGCCACTTCTGGGGCAACACTTGAGCCGTCTGGCCTGACGGTTCGGGTGCCTGCCCCTACCTCCCGGAAAAAAGTAACGGAAGAAACTGCGAACTTTTTTAAAGTTTCCTCAGTTTTGCACCCGTTATCCTGATGAAAGAACGCATCCTCGAATTCTGCCGGGCCTATTTCTTCAAGTACGGCGTGCGCAACATCACAATGGATGATGTCGCTACACAGCTTGGTATGTCGAAGAAAACCATTTACCAGCATTTCCGTAACAAGGAAGAGTTGGTTATGGCTGTGTCCATGGCGTACATCGCAGAACAGAGCGAAGGTTGCCGGCGTATCATGGGAGAGTCGGAAGACGCCATCATCGAAATTCTGAGCATACAGAACTTCGAGTGCCAGCGACTTAACGGCCTGAATCCCATTCTGCCAGTTGAAATCCGGAAATACTTTCCAGTCGTGTGGCAGGAGTTCGACTCCTATCACACTGGCTTCGTGCGCGATTCCGTTCGCCGCAACCTTGAGCGGGGCATTGCCGAGGGGCTCTATCGCCCGGATGTCAATGTCGAGTTCATGGCTCGTATGCACACCGCCAGCATCAACCTGCTTCTGGATCTGGATCTCCTGCCACCCGATCAGTTCCCGCTTATAGATACCAACCGCGAGTTCATGACCCATTACCTCTTTGGGCTTGTCACGCGGAAAGGCTACGAGAAACTCGAAGAATACATTAAGAATTACTCACTTACACTCTCATGAAACCCTCGAAACTCCTCTTGGGGCTCTCACTCTCCCTCTTTTCTTTTTTCATAGGCACCAAAGCCTCGTACGCACAGGAAGCCGAACAGTTCAATTTCAGCCTGCAGCAGTGCATTGATTATGCCGTCTCCAATAACGAGGCGCTGAAAAATGCCATGCTCGACAAGCGTATCGCGCATTACCTCATGCGCGAAACCCGCGCCCAAGGCTTGCCTCAGGTTGATGCAACCGTCGGCATGAACTTCAACTATCGGATTCCGGTATCGCCCATCCCGGCGCAGTTTTTCGACCCTGCTGCTCCGGCGGGTCAGTTCGTTGGGGTGCAGTTTTCTCCAAAAGCCACCTCCAACGGTCAGGTACAGCTTACCCAGCTCATCTTCGACGGCAGGTACATTACTGCGTTGCAGGCGGCAAAGGTTTACCGCGAACTGGCCGAGGTATCGGCCGAGCGCAGCCGCGTGGAGATTGTCACCAAAGTCAGCAAAGCCTACTATGCTGTGCTGGTTAACAATCTTACGCTAAACACTGTACGCGAGAACATGGTGCGTCTTAAGCGACAGCTTGACGAAGTCGCCGTTCAGCGGAACAACGGCTTTGCCGAGCAGATTGACGTGGACCGCCTCCAGGTGGCCTACAACAACCTGGAAGCCAACTATGAGAATTCGGCCGCACAGGTCGCCCTTACCAGTCTGGCGCTCAAGTTCCAGATGGGGATGCCTCTGCTCAGCAATCTCACGCTCACTGACACGCTTCAGAACAATGCAGAGTCTATTGCTGCGGATGCCCTGGCCGAAACCAATCTGGGCTTCAAGGCGGAAAACAGGATTGAGTATCGCCTTCAACAGCAGAATATCAAGCTCAGCCGATACGATGTGAAGCAGTACCAGTCGGGCTATCTCCCCTCACTGGTCGGCTATGCAAACTATGGGTACAATACCTTCGGCTCCACTATTGGCGAACTGTACCGGCGCGACTTCACCTTTACCCAGGGGGCAGTGGGGCTACAGCTCAACATTCCCATCTTCGACGGTCTGGCCAAAAGTGGTAAAATCCAGCAGGCCCGCCTCCGTATGGAAAAGCTCCAGAACGACCTCCAGCAGTCCTCGCAGGCGTTTGAGCTCGAATATGAGCAGGCTCGTGTTTCTTTCGCCAATGCCATCCGTACGCTGGAAATCCAGAAGCGAAACGTGGCCCTTGCTGAGAACGTCTACCGCGTTGCTGAAGCCCGCTACAAGCAGGGTGTTGGCTCCAACCTGGAGGTGATCGATGCCGAGTCGCGTTACCGTGAAGCACAAAGCGACTATAACAACGCCATCCTCAATGTTTACGTAGCTCGAATAGACCTTAAAGCTGCCAACGGCTCTTTGGTCCCAGCGAACTGATATTGTCTGGAATCGCTCTAAACTGAAAATGCACGGCAAATGCACGGCCACGTGGGAACCTCCCATGTGGCCGTGTAGTTTTCACTACATCATCATGTTGTTTTGTTAGTATCCAGAGGGGGCCACGAGGCCCCCTTTTTTGTTCGATACTCAGGCTGCGCGGTTGCGCCGCATGGCCGCATGTAGGTCAAGGCTCAGGGTCAGCAGCGTCAGGCTGGCATTGGCGTTCCGCTGCAGGTAGTGCACAGCCTGCTCTACCTTGTCAATTGCATATAAAGTGGCATCTATCCCCAGCGCTTTGCCAAACCGTTGAAGAAACTGCAATTCGGCTGCCGGTTGCATCACCAGGCTTTCTACGCCAGTTTGCAACAGCAGAGTGTCGCGCAACTGGTGCAGCGCATATTGCAGAAACAGTTTCTGCGTTTCCTTCGGCTCATGGCTCAGGCCATCGGCCCACTGTTGCAATGTGCCGAAGGAACCTTCATAACATAGGCGCATCCATTTCTGGTACAGCTCGCTCAGACCCTGACTGGCATGCTCCAATATGGCATCGGCTCCGGCCAGGCTGCCGTCGGCCAGTCGTGCTGCTTCACGGGCCACCAGTTCGTCAACCCCACGGTTGCGCAGGGCCTGTTCGATGGCCGTCTGCGGCAGCCGGCGCAGGCGCAGCAGCTGGCATCGGCTCACGATTGTGGGTAACAGCTGGGCGGGCTCTTCCACCACCAGCAGCAGTACGGTGTTATCTGGGGGCTCTTCCAACAGCTTCAGCAGGGCATTGGCGGCCTCGGTGTTCATCTTCTCGGCGTGCCACAGCACCAGCACTTTGCGCCGGCCCTCAAAGGCTTTCAGCAGCAGTTTTTTCTTCAGCTCGCGAATCTCAGCAATGCCTATTACCAACTGCTTGTTTTCTGCTTCCAGTATGCCCAGCCATTCCTGTTGAGAGAAGTATGGGTTAGCGAGAATGGCGGGGCGCAGCTTTTCCATCCAGTCGTCGGTGGTGGCGGTTTTGCCTCCGCTGGTCTGAAGAAAAATGGGTGCGGTAAAGTGTAGGTCAGGGTGAATCAGCTGACTGGCTTTGTGACAGGCGGGGCAGGTACCACAGGCGTCTTCAGGGCCAGGATTGTGACAGGCCAGATACTGTGCCGCCGCCAGCGCAAAGGCCAGTTTGCCAACCCCTGCCGGGCCCCGCAGCATCAGGGCGTGGGGCAGACGGTCGCCCTGCATCATTGCCAGAAAGGCATTTTTTGCGGCCTGCTGCGCCACTACATCTGCAAATCGCATGATTGCAAATTAGCATCTCCCAGCCCCGCCTCCACAGCAAGTTTTCCGCAAGCCTGCCCCTGTATGCACAGTCGTTCAGCTTTTGTCGCTTTTATACCATAATCTCCTGATTGTCAGTGCGTATTTTTCGCCAATGTTGGTGAAGACCTACGGGGCGGCCGTGCATGGGGTCAGCGCCCTGACAATTACCGTCGAGGTCAACCTCGGCTCCAATTTTGGCTTTGAGCTGGTCGGCCTGCCAGATAATGCAGTGAAAGAGGCCCGCGCCAGGGTAGAAGCGGCCATCCGTAACAATCGGTTCGACTTTCCCCGAGGAAAGCTTACCCTCAACATGGCTCCTGCCGACGTCCGAAAGGAAGGCTCGGCCTACGATCTCACCATCGCAATTGGCATCCTCGCAGCATCCGGACAACTACCTGCCGAGCCACTGGCCGACTACCTCATTATGGGCGAGCTGAGCCTTGACGGCGAGCTGCAACCTGTGCGTGGCGTGCTGCCCATCGCCATTCAGGCCCGTAAAGAGGGGCGCAAAGGCATTCTCCTTCCAGCCGCCAACGCCGAAGAGGCCGCCATCGTAGACGGGCTCGACGTCATTCCCATCCACACCCTGCGCGAAGCCGTAGCCTATCTCCAAACAGGTTCGGGCATTGAGCCGGTACGTATCGACACACGTGCTCTCTTCGAACAGGCACAGACCGAGGTAGACATCGACTTTGCCGATGTCCGCGGTCAGTATCAGGTAAAGCGGGCCATGGAAGTAGCTGCCGCTGGCGGCCACAATCTAATTCTGGTAGGGCCACCCGGTGCGGGCAAAACCATGCTGGCGAAGCGGCTGCCAACCATACTGCCACCTATGTCGCTACACGAAGCGTTGGAGACCACCAAAATACACTCGGTGGCGGGGCGTCTGGGTACACAGCGGGGGCTGGTGGCCCAAAGGCCATTCCGCGCGCCACACCATACCATTTCCGATGTCGCACTGGTGGGCGGGGGCAACCAACCCCAGCCCGGCGAAATCAGTCTGGCACACCACGGTGTCCTCTTTCTCGACGAACTGCCCGAGTTCAAGCGAACCGTGCTGGAGGTGCTTCGCCAGCCGCTGGAAGAGCGCCGGGTCACCATTTCCCGTGCCCGCTTCAATGTCGAGTATCCCGCCAGCTTCATGCTCATCGCCAGCATGAACCCCTGCCCTTGTGGCTTTTACAACCACCCCGACAAAGAGTGTCTCTGCCCACCTGGTGCTGTAGGGCGCTATCTCTCCAAAGTCAGTGGCCCGCTTCTCGACCGCATTGACCTCCACATTGAAGTAGTACCTGTTCCCTTCGATGAATTGCGGTCCGCGCCATCACAGGATACCTCCACCACCATACGCGAACGCGTGATGGCCGCCCGTGCCATTCAGGCCGAGCGCTTCCTCAATCGCCCCGGCATTTACAGTAACGCTCAGATGCCTGCGCCGCTGGTGCGCACCCTCTGCGCGGTAGACGAAGCAGGCCAAAAGCTGCTACAGACCGCCATGAAGCGCCTCAACCTCTCGGCGCGGGCCTATGACCGCATTTTAAAGGTGGCACGTACCATCGCCGACCTCGAACAGTCTGAGGCCATTCAGCCCAGCCACGTAGCCGAAGCCATACAGTACCGAACGCTCGACCGCGACGGCTGGGCAGGCTGAGGCTTACTGTGTAACGGTCGGCTGGGGCTTGTCGTAGTCAAAGCCATCTACCAGCCATTCACTGCCGGTTTTACGCATCTTCACACGGAGGCCGCCATAGGCTCCGATGATGTCTTTGTCGGCACATTCATAAATGTAGACCATCACGAGGGCGGTACTGTCGTTTTTGCTGATGCCAGCAACAGCCACACAGGGGTCGCCTACGGTATCGCCGCTGCGAATTACCGGGTCAATCTGTGCAATCAGACATTGCGGGAGGTCGCCCCCCTTGAACTTCTCCTTGCGCATCTGCTCGTTGCACACATCGGCCATTTCTTGCACCGCCTGTTTCAGGCCTTCGCCAGCATGCGGAAGCTTACCCAGCCACAGCAGGTACTCCGATATGTCCAGTTGAACTATGCCGCTATCGGCGGCTACTACCTTCATGCGCTTGGTGGGCTTGGGCTTGCTGTTCTTCAGATAGCCTTCGAAAAAGGCTTTGGCGGCACGTTCGGGCGCATTGCTGTTGCAGCCAGCCAGCGTGCTGCCCAGTACCAGCAGCAGGAGAGTAAAACGCAGTTTCATGTGTCTGTTAGGGTTGGTTGCGAGGGTTTTCCAGCGCATCATACACCACCTGCATCACTTTGGTGCGGATGCTCAGGTCATTGAAGAGTTTGTTGTTGGGGTCGGGCCAGGTGCGGTTGGAGAGCAGCACAAACACCAGGTCTTTCTCTGGGTCTACCCACACACAGGTGCCGGTAAAGCCTAAGTGGCCAAATGCACTGGCCGTGGCGCCTACCGCAGTAGGCGAGGGGCGGGTAGGCTCGGTTTCTGGTTTGTCCCAGCCCAGCCCGCGACGGTTGTTGGGGCCGCGCCGCTTGGTAAACTGCGCTATGGTGTTGGCGGAAAGATATCTGCGACCACCATATACTCCACCATTCTTAAGCATCAGCATCAGTTTGCCAAGGTCATACACATTGCTGAACAGCCCGGCGTGCCCGCTGTAGCCGCCCAACAGTGTGGCAGTTTCGTCGTTCACGTAACCCTGCACTTTGCCAAAGCGGAAGTAAGTGTCCAGCACCGTCGGCGGGAACGTCTGTGCACCAGGATCAGGCGTCAGGGGCAGACACTTCAGCGCAGGCTGGTAATAGGTACTGGTCATACCCATAGGCTGGAAAAACTCCCGCTGAAGGAAAAACTCAAGTCGCTCGCCTAGCTGCCGCTCCAGAATCTCGGCCAGTAGAATCATTCCCAGGTCAGAGTACACTACCTTCTCGCCTGGCTCGCTGGTGAGTTCGCAGCGATAAATCTCGTTCAGGAGCCGTGTTCTGAAGTCCTTGTGCAGAAACAGCTCTGGTCCAATCTGCACCGTGAAGTCGCCTTCCAGCTGGCGGCGCATCCACACAGAGTCAATGCCGCTGCCATCGCTTTTTACTACTTCTTTCCAGAAGGGCTTGAAGGCAGGCAGCCCGGCGTCGTGCTGCAGCAGATGCTTGATGCGGATACCTGTTTTGTTCGTCGCCGACAGCTCGGGCAGATAGGTTGTCAAGGGCGCTTCGAGGTCCAGCAGGCCTCTTTCGGCCAGTTTCATGGCAGCCAGCGTGGTTCCTGCCACCTTTGTCACCGATGCCAGGTCGTAAACGGTGGAGTAGGGGTCTACCGGTTGGGTGCGGTCATAGTCTGTATAGCCATAGCCGCGGTCCAATACCACACGGTCGCCACGCATCACCAGAATGGCGCAGCCGGGCATTGCCTTCTGGCCTATGGCCCGGTATACAATCGAGTCGATCCGGCCCAGCGTGGCTGCATTCAGTCCTCTGCTGTCTGGGCGCGCATAGCCAAAGCGCTCGAACCCTTCAGCATAGGGCTGGGGCGAACGCTTGCGGCCGGGGGGGGTAACCGGCATCACGCCAGGGGGGACGCGGCCGCCGAATACCACTTCTGCTGCCGCCTGTTGCGCCTCGGGCGTTTCGTCGTAAGAAACAATGATACTCGCCTGTACAGGCATCAATTGCAGGCTGTAAGGATTGCCAAAGGCGCCAATCACCAGCTTGGCGGGTGTCTTGGAAATACCGCACAGCAGGTCCTGCACCATGCCGGGTACCCCATACTGCAACTCAACGCGGCGCGTCATCTGCAATAGGCCCACCACTACGGTGTTGTATTTGCCCAGGGTGTCCAGCAACAGGCGCAGCTGGTCGGGTGTCATGTCTTTTGGGGCGTTGTAGTAGTCAACCCGGTTGTACTTCCGCAATGCCTGATAGAAAGGCGCGGGGTTGTCATAGCCCAGTTGCAGGTAGGCAATCCGCTGCTCCAGATTTCGCAGGGGCAGCAGTGTATCAGGGTTTTGCGCCAGCGTTACACTGGCACGGTACAACTCGGCACGCAGGGCTTCGGCTTTGGGGCTGTTCAGAACCTCGCGGGCGGCACTGGCCGATGTATAGCGGTTGCGGTTCAGGCCGGCCCATTCCTTCGCCAGCAGAATCTTCAGCACCCGGCGGTCTATTTCCGCTTCTGTAATCACGCTGTCAAATACTGCCTGTTTGATCACCTGAATGGCCAGCGGCACATTTTCAGGGTACAGCAGCACGTCGTTGCCTGCCAGCAGGGCTGCCAGTTCGGCTTTTCCGGGGGGATAGAATTTGCTCAAGCCCTTCATGTTCAGGGCGTCCGTGAATACCAGGCCACCGAAGCCCATCTGCTGTTGCAGCAGGTCGCGGATAATGATGGGCGAAAGTGTGGTCGGGCGGTTCTTCGTCGTGTCCAGTGCCGGCACATACAGGTGCGCCACCATCACCGACATCACGCCTTCCCGTATCAGCTGTTGGAACGGATACAGCTCCAGCGTGTCCAGTCGGGCGCGGCTGTGATCTATTACCGGCATGTCAAAGTGCGAGTCCGTATCCGTGTCGCCATGGCCGGGGAAGTGCTTGGCGCAGGCAATCACACCGTTCTGCTGCATGCCCTGCATCAGCATCAGCGCGCGGCGCGTCACGCGGTGTTTGTCCTCGCCAAACGACCGGTCGTTGATCACCGGGTTGCGCGAGTTGTTGTTGACGTCTACTACTGGCGCAAAGTTGATGTGTACTCCCACGGCCCGACACTGTTCGGCCAGCACCTGGCCAAAACGGAACAGCAGCGAGTCGTTTTCAATGGCGCCCAGCGTCATGTTTTTGGGCAATACCAACGTACTGTCCAGCCGCATGGAGAGGCCCCACTCGGCGTCCTGGCCAATCAGCAGCGGCAGGTCCGACATCCGTTGGTACAGGTTGGCGTGGTGCAGCTGGTTCATCGGCCCACCCTGCATGAAGATCAGCCCGCCAATTTTGTACTTCTTGATCAGAAGCTCAATCGCCTTTCGGTTGTATGAAGATGCGCGGGTAAAGGCTTGTACCATAAAAAGTTGCGCAATCTTCTCTTCCAGCGACAGACTGTTGAGTGTTTGGAGGGCCCATTCTCCGCGAACGCCTGCGAATGGCGTGTTGGGTATGGCCAATTGCTCGCGGGAAGTAGCTGCAACAGGTGCAGGGCGCAGAGCCGGTGTCTCGGGCTGGGCCATCAGCACCATTGGCAAAAGTGCCAACCATGTGCCCAGTAGAAGGTGAAGAGCCTTGTATCGCAACTTTTCTGGCAGGTTGATCGTGGGTCGGCTTACAAGATACAAAGCCCATGCCCCTTGCCAGCCTTTTGCCTGCTTAAAATGGACACACAGGCCACTTTGGGGTAGAACGCAGGCATGTGTATTCCGCTTTGAGTTGGCGTTTTCAATTATCTTTGAAAATTATCGTTAGGAGTGCAAGACTCCTCCCATCCATGTCTTCCTTCATTTCTGTTCTTGAAAAGCCTGCCAGCGCCTGGCTCGCCGACGCCGAACCCGGTAAGGTAGCTGTCATCGCTGGCCCCTGCAGTGCCGAAAATGAAACCCAGATGGTTTCCACGGCACTGGCCCTCAAGCAAATGGGCATCCGCACACTGCGTGTCGGTATCTGGAAACCCCGCACCCGCCCCAACGCTTTTGAGGGCGTGGGCAACCTGCATCAGGACTGGATGGGGTGGCTGGCACGGGTGAAGGAAGAAACCGGCATGCGAATCGCTACAGAGGTGGCTACTTCCGAGCATGTGGATCTGGCCCTTAAGGCGGGAATAGACCTCATGTGGATTGGCGCCCGTACTACTGTCAGTCCTTTTGCAGTACAGGAAATTGCCGACGCCCTTCGTGGCGTTGACATGCCCGTCATGATCAAAAACCCGGTCAACCCGGACCTGGCACTATGGATTGGCGCCATCGAGCGCATCAAAGGTGCGGGTGTTCAGGACGTGGCGGCTTGCCACCGCGGGTTCTCGTATTACGGAAAGGGCCGCTACCGCAATGCCCCGCAGTGGGACATTCCCCTGGAGTTGCGACGCCTCAACCCCGACCTGCCCCTCATCTGCGACCCCAGCCACATTGCCGGGGCGCGTCCGCTCCTGCGCGAAATTGCCCAGCGGGCCCTGGACCTCGGCTTCGACGGCCTCATCCTTGAAAGCCACATCGATCCCGACAAGGCCCTGTCGGATGCCGCCCAGCAGCTGACCCCCACCGCCCTTGAACAGATGCTCGGCTCACTGGCCTATCGCCGCCCCGCCTCTGACGACGAGCTGTATCAGCACGAACTCAACCGCATGCGCGCCATGGTAGACGAGATGGACCGCGAGCTCCTTGCCGCCATCGCACGCCGCCTGGAAGTGGTGCAGCAGATTGGCGAACTCAAGCGCCGCCACGGCGTACAGTTTTTCCAGCTGGCCCGCTGGCGCGAGGTCTTCAAGACCCGTCTTGCTACAGGTAACGAGCTTGGGCTCAGCGACGAGTTCACCGCCGCCTGTCTGCGCCTCCTCCACCTGGAAAGCATTGCCCGCCACGATGCCAACACCCCCGCTGGTGAGTAAGCGCCGCCGCCGGTAAAGGCTTTCTCCTATCTTTCGGGCAGTATCTCACTGCTGCCCGAAATGCCTATTCTCTACGACGCCGTCCTGTCTGATTACTATCACGACTACCTGCGCCACGTGCCGGATGTTCCGGCGCTTGCCGCACTGGAAAATCAGCTCCGTCAAATGCAGCCTGTGCTGGCGGCCCTCAACGCAGAGCAGGCCGAGTATGCCTATGCCCCAGGCAAATGGACAGTGAAGGAAGTACTGGGCCACGTCGCCGACTGGGAGCGCATTTTCGGCTATCGCATGCTGGTATATGCCCGCGGTATAACCGACATTCAGCCGTCGCTCGATGAGAATGTCATTGCCGAGCACTCCAACGTCCGCGGCCTTCCCTTTTCCCATGTACTGGAAGACTGGGTGCTGGCCCGCAAGGCCAACATTCACCTCGTGAAGACGTTCGACGAATCCATGCTGCGCAAACACATCCCCCACGCTACGCTGCGCATTCCGCTGGGTGTGCAGGCTGCGTTGCTGGCGGGTCATGCTGGGCACCATTTTCAGGTACTGCGCGACCGTTACGGTCTCGCAATCTGATTCAGAATATGGCACAGCAGACACTGGACCTCTCTGGCGGCTCCAGCCACGAGCCTGCCAACGTGCTCCGCATCCTGCGTAGTTCGGCGGGTAGCGGCAAGACCTATGCCCTTGTGCGCCAGTATCTGCTGTTGGTGCTGCCTCGCCCCGCCGATTTCCGCAGCATCCTCGCCATCACTTTCACCAACAAGGCCACGGCCGAGATGAAGCGCCGCATCGTCGAGCGCCTCTTCGAACTCTCGCAGGGCAAAGCCACAGCCCTCGCTGTCGACCTCCAGCGCGAACTGCCGGGCCTCAACCTACGTGCCGCCGCTGCCGAAACCCTCACCCGCATCCTCCACGATTATTCACACTTTGGTGTCCGCACCATCGACAGCTTCTTCTACAGTGTTGTCAGGGCCTTCCAGCGCGAACTGGGCATACTCGCCGGCACCGAGATCGACATGGATGCCAAGGGCGCACTTGCGTTTGCCACCGACCAGCTGCTGGACGAGGTAGGCGAAGACAAAGACCTCACCGACTGGCTGTCGCGCTTCGTGTTCGACCGCATGGAGGACGGCAAGTCCTGGCTTTCGTATGAAAGCGCCCTGCAGGAACTGGGCAACAAGCTGCTGGAAGAAAACGCGGACGTCCTGTTTGCGGGCGCAGACAACTATGACCGCTTTCGTCAGCTGGTAAACGACCTCCGCCAGGTGCGCCGCGACTTCGAGCGCGACCTCGCGGCTCCTGGTATTCAGGCGCTACAGCTGATGGCAGCGAACGGCCTTTCCGTCAAGGATTTTGCCTACGGCGATTCGGGCCCGGCCGGCTGGCTGTCCAGAATTGCTGCCGGCGAACTGGCCGAACCCAAAGCCCGTGCGCAGAAAGCCGCTACCGATTCGGCCTCTTGGTTTTCGAAATCGGCTCCCAAGCGCCTTCAAATCGAACAGCTGGCCGAGCAGCACCTCATGCGCCTTACCCAGCAGGCCATCGCTGTATGGGAAACCGGCTCTGTGAAGCTTCGCGCCGCGGGCGACGCCCTCAAGATGGTGTATGCCCTGCCCCTCATGGGCCGCCTCAACGAGAAGCTCCGCGACTACCGCGCCGAGAACCGCGTTATGCTTACCGCCGACATCTCCCGCTGGCTCCGCGCGGTCGTCAAGGAAGATCCCGTTCAGTTCATTTACGAGAAGGCAGGTGTGCGCTACCGCCACTTCCTTCTCGACGAGTTTCAGGACACCAGCCGGGGCCAGTGGGCCAGTCTGCAACCCCTTCTGTCCGAAGCCCTTTCCAATGGCGGCACCGTGCTGGTAGTGGGCGACGCCAAGCAGAGCGTATACCGCTGGCGGGGTGGCGAGGCCAGTTTGCTTCAGGGGCTGGAGGAAGAGTTCCCGCAGTTCTCCACGCTCATCAGTCCCGAACGCCTCTCCACCAACTGGCGCTCTGGCGGTAACATCATCGCCTTCAACAATGCCTTCTTTCAGGCGGCATCGGCCGTGCTTTCGCAGAAGCTGCAACAGAAGCCCCATGAATTGCTGGCTTCTTTCCTGCCCGACGGACTGGTGCAGGAAATTGCCACAGAGCGCGAAGGCAAGGGATATGTGCAGGTAGAGTTTCTGCCCGGCGAGTTTGCCGATACCGAAACCGGCGAGGTGCTCGATGGCTGGAAGCGCAACGCCGAAGCCCGCCTGCTGGACATCCTCCGCGGACTCCGCGCTACCGGCTACGCCTGGGACGACATCGCCCTGCTGGTTCGCTCCAACAGCGAGGGCTCGCGGCTGGTGCGGGTGCTCATGGAGCAGGCCGACCCCATTCCCGTAGTCTCCGCCGAGGCGCTCCAGCTTTCCGGCTCGCCCACCATTCAGGCCCTCATCAGCGCGCTGCACCTGCTCGCCTTCCCCGATCCAGCCGCTTCAGCTGTGCACCGGGCGCATCTCTGTCACTTTGTGCTGAGGCAGCGTCAGTTGCCCAGCCAGCTCCTCGACCGGCTTGCACTCGACCTCACCGCCGAGGAGCTGTGGGCCACGCTGGGTCTTGACGAACTGCACCACCGCCGCGCCGACTGGCTGCGCCTCCCGCTCTACGAACTCGTCGAACGCATCGTAGCCCTGCTCTTTGCCAGTGGCTCCGCCGAGGCCGATCCCTATCTCCTCCGCTTTCTCGACCTCGTCCAGGAGTTCAGTCGGAAAGAGGGCAGCGACCTGCTCCGCCTGCTCGAATGGTGGGAGCGAAAGGGCGCCATTCAAAGCGTAGAGAGTGGCGATCAGCGTGGAGCCGTCACCATCATGACACACCACAAGGCCAAGGGGCTTGAGTTCCCAGTGGTCATTCTGCCCTACGCCGACTGGAATATCGAACCGCGTTACGACTCCATCATCTGGGGCAGCAGTTCCGAGCAACCCTATGCCGATTTCCCTACGCTTCCGCTGCCTGGCCGCCCCCGTGTTGCAGATAACGACGTCTTTGCTGAAGACCATCTCCGCGAAATCCGCCAAACCCACCTTGACAACCTAAATCTACTCTACGTAGCCCTCACACGCCCCGTTGACCAGCTGTACCTTTTGGCACCCCAGCTCAAGCCAGAAACAGAAACTCGATTGGCATCTGTAGGCGCTGTACTCGCAGAAACGCTCCGTCAGATGCGCGAAGCCTTGCCAGGTCTTACCATTTCCGAAGGCATCGTGCGCTTTGGCACGCAGGAGCGTGGCAGCCATCCCGTTACTGCTGACGATACCGAACTGCACCTCTACCGTGCCTCTGGCTCTGATACCTGGCGCCGTCGCCTCACCATCCGCCGCAGGGCCGAGGTGCTTGAGGGGCTCCTTACGGCCGAGACCCTGCCTCCTGCTGTCTGGGGGCAATTGCTCCATGCCCTGCTGGCCGAGATTAAGGTGCCGGGAGATGCCCCCGCTGCACTCCAGAAGCTCCGGTTTCAGGGGATAGTGTCTGAGAACCAGCTGGCCCAGCTCGCGGCCCAGGTTGAAGTCCTGCTCGCTCATCCGGAAGTAGCGCCTCTTTTCTCTCGAAACTGGAAGATTCGGTCAGAATGCGACATTATCCTGCCCGAAGGAGAAGTCCTGCGCCCAGACCGCGTTCTGGAGTCTCTTGATGGGAAGGATGCCTGGGTTATCGATTTCAAATCGGGTCAGCCGCTGCCCGCACACGACAAGCAGGTGAAGCGCTATGCCGCCGAATTGACGAGAATGGGCTATCAATCCGTGAAAGGCCAGATTCTTTACGTTAATCCGGTGCTTTTGAAGGATGTAAGCCGTGCCGGTATCGAAATTGTCTGACTGGCACAGGCCCTTCCTCCGTACATTTGATAGCTAATCTGTAAAGCTGGCACCGCCCTTGCTGCGGTTCTTTCATACCCTCAACCCGAATGCGTTTCTTCCGTCTTCTGTTGTGGCTTTTGGTAGGTCTGCCACTCTATGTTCAGGCCCAGACTGAAGCCCGCAAATACTCCAATGAATTCCTTAAAATCGGGGTAGGGGCAAAGGCCGCTGGGATGGGTAACGCAGTCACCGCAGTTGAAGGCGATGTTACCGCTGGTTACTGGAACCCAGCAGCCCTTCTTGACATAGATGCCCGCAACGAAATTGGCGTCATGCACAGCGAATATTTTGCTGGCATTGCCAAGTACGACTATCTGGGCTTCTCCACCCGCATCGATTCCAATCGTCGGCTCGGGATTTCTGCCATTCGTCTTGGTATCGATGACATCCCCAACACGCTCAATATTTACCGTGGTGGGGTTCTGGATCTGTCTCAGATTACCTCTTTCTCCGAAGCCAGCCTGGCTGTGTTTATCTCCTATGCACAGGCCATTCCGCGGATAAAGGGGCTTACGATTGGCGGTAATTTCAAGATAATCAATCGAATCGCAGGCCCTTTTGCAACTGCTTGGGGCTTTGGACTCGATGTTGCTGCGCGCTATCGTCGTAATCGTCTCACGGTCGGCCTCATGGTTTCCGACCTAACCAGCACCTTCAATCTCTGGAGTTACAACGTCGATGCGTTCGGTAGCCAGTTCGGTTCCACTGGCAACTTCGTTCCTCAGGAAAACACCGAGCTCACGCTGCCGTCGGCCCGTCTGGGCTTGGCTTATCGCATTCGCCCCAAGTCACAGTTCAGTGGTGCCATCTCCATGGATGTTCAGTCAACCTTCGATGGCAAGCGTAACACACTTGTAGAGTTTGGGCGTGTCAGCCTGGATCCCCGGCTGGGCCTCGAAGCCAACTACCGCAACCTAATTTTCCTTAGAGGCGGCTTACAGAACTTTCAGCGCCTTCAGCGCGAAGACGGCGCCCGCTATTGGAGTGTGTTCCCCAGCGCGGGTCTTGGCCTTCGCCTTCAGATCGACGCCTACACGCTTCAGGTAGACTATGCCCTCAGCAACCTTGGCGACCTCCGCCAGGGCTTTTATTCGCATCTGTTTTCTCTCCGTTTCGCCTTCGATAAGGTATCGCTATGACACATACCGTTACCCTCCGTTATACTTTGCGACTGTTGCTGGTGTTGCTGTGTTGGCTGCCTGTGCCCCTTTCAGCTCAGCCAATGCCCCTTACAAACACCTGGTTCGAGACGGGGAAGCCATACGCCAAAATCACCGTCAACACTACAGGCATCTACCGTGTGTCGGCGGCAGATATCATTGCACAGGTGCCCGAGCTCAATGGAGTAGATCCCACCTTGCTTCAGCTATTCCATCGCGGCAGTCAGGTGCCAATACATGTATCCCGGGGTGCCGATGCCTCGCGCTTTCAGGCCGATGACGTCATTGAGTTTTACGGTATGCGGAATACCGCATTTCTGGATTCCACCATGTATCGAGATGTCGCCTCAGGTGCACACATCACCTCTGGCGGTGTCACCAATCCGCTGCTCTCTATGTTTTCTAACAGAGCTGCTTATTTTCTCGTGCAGGGCGTGGCGCCAGGCCTTCGCTATCAACAGGTAGTCGGCACCTCCACCACCGGCCTTACCCCTGAACCTTTCTTCCGGGTCTCCGCATACCGCGACTACGATACCTATCAGAGCCCAGGCACCTCCAGTGGAACCGACTTTCAATATGCTCTCAACTCCGAGTACACACCGTCAGAGGGCATGGGGACAGGTAAGCAGGCGTCTGGTAATCAGTTCGCTGTTTCATTTCCCACTCCATTTCCGGTTGCGGCAACTCAGGTTGGTAGCTCTGCTCCCATTTTTGAAATGTCTGTTGTTGGGCAGAATACGGTTCTTGATACGATTAGTGCTTTCAATATCAGAAAGCAGGTCGGCGGATTAGGGCCTATTGTTCATACCTGGGTGTTGCCCTACACCAGTGTTGTCAATGGTACCACCAGTAACAATGTGCGCAATCTTTCTACAAGGGGCCTGGTATACTTTGCTGGATACACGCGGCTGGAGTACGACCGGCAGACACGCTTCAATGGCGACAGGGCCTTTTCGGCAATGCGCCTTCGTGCATTGCCTCCTCAGCCCCGATATCTCCGCCTTGACGGTATGGATTTCGCTGCCGTTGACAGCGGCTTTGTCTTCGACCTCACACGCCATCAGCGCATCACAGGCCGTATCGGGGTAGACCGTGCTACTGCTCGCACCCGCGATACCCTCCACGTGCGTCTGCCTGATACCGATGGAAATATACAACTGGCGGTAACAGCGGCGTCAGCCATGCTGACGCCGCTGTCCATCGAGCGGGTCGAATTCAAGAATCTGGCAGCCAACACGTATGCTACCGAATACATCATTCTTGCATCCAGGCCGCTTACCAACTCTGCCGAAGCCTATCGCACCTACCGCGACACCGCCACAGTCTCGCCCATCAATAACCCCAAAGTGGTGTATGTGGAGGATATCTTCAATGAGTTTGGCTACGGTACCTACCACCCGCAGGCCATCAAGCTTTTCATCCAGCAGGCATTGGCCGCTTGGGCTCCCAAACCTAAATATCTCCTGATTTGGGGTCGTGCCTACGGTAAAGACCGAGAGGCAATGTCAATTCCCGTTTGGGGGATTCCGGCCAGCGATTACGGTTTTGTAACCAATTTCGATCAGTCTGTTCGCGACAACAAGCCGCTGCTGGCCATCGGCCGCGTGACTGTGGCCGATGATGTTGAGGGAATGGCCTATCTGGCGAAAGTCAATGAATATGAACACGCGCCATACGATGCCTGGATGAAACAGGGAATTCACTTGGGGGGCGGTGCCAGTGTCGGTGAACAGAATCTCATATCCAGTTATCTGACCAATAGCATGGAAGCTGTATACGAAGGTAATCCGCTGAACGGTGCGGTTTCCTACCTTCAGAAACGGGTTTCCGATGTTACCTCCGGCGCCAACTCACTTGAAATTCAGGCCCTGATAGACCAGGGGGTCGGGCAAATCACCTTTTTTGGACACTCCGCCGCCAATCTGTTCGACATCGACATTAAGGAAGCAAACCAATACCAGAACTTTGGCCGCTATCCGTTCATCATTGCTAACGGTTGCTACAGTGGCAACTTCTTTAATGGATTTGCCAGCGCCAGAGGTGCTTCTACTTTTGGTGAGCGCTGGGTGAAAGAACCTGGCCGCGGGGCCATTGGCTATGTTGCTATGTCAGGTGAAGGACCCTTGGTGGATCTCGGCCGGTTTAGTGGCTATCTCTACCAGCGCGTCTTCCGCGACTCCATCGGGGTGCCTATCGGCCGAATCATGCAGGGGGCAATTGCGCAGTATTATGAAGACTTCAAAGGCAACTTCTCTTTCTTCAACTTCGGCTCCATAGCGCTTACCCAGCAGTTCAATCTTCAGGGCGACCCTGCCCTTGTGCTCCGCATTCCACAGCGCCCCGATCTCGTGTTGTCTGAGGCACAGGTGCTGGTCAATCCAACCGACGTTACGGCCTTCGCTGATTCATTCACGGTTCGAGTTGCAGTGGTCAATCGCGGCCTAGCCGTGATGGACTCCTTCAATGTCCGCCTGCGGCATACCGTCCAGTCGTTGGGCCGAACCACCGTTTACACCCAGCGGGTGAGGATGACTGCCGGAGTCGACACCCTCGACTTTAAAATCTATCGCAATCAACAGCGGTTCGAAGGTGTGCACCTGTTTGATATCGAGGCCGATCCCAATGTCGAGGTGGCCGAGTTGGTAGAGTCAAACAATACCGTTATTGTCCAGAGGGTGCTTTCTGAAAATATTGCCACCCATCTCTATCCGTGGAATTATGCGCAGCTCCCGCAGGACACCCTTACGCTGCAAACCTCACTGTATGGCATCGAGCGCTCCGGGCCGGTCAGCTATTATTTCGAAATTGACTCCGTCTCTACCTTCTCGTCTCCGTTGCCCGATGCCCTCAAGCGTTCGCCTGAAATAATCGGAACGTCTGCGTTTGCGTCATGGCGTGTACCGTTTACGCTCGAGAACAACCGTACATATTATTGGCGCGTCAAGGTCGGCAACGACCCGCTGGCTCTTTGGAACACCGCTTCTTTTACCCGCATTAATTCCGAAGGTCCGGGCTGGCGCCAGCAGCCCCCCACTCAGTTTACCCAGAACAATATCGGTACCCTCCGCTACGACAGTCCCACCGGTTTTTATCAGTATGACTCCCTGCGCTATCTCTTTGAAGTGCTGCACACCCGCCCGGTGCAAAAGCAGATCAACTTCAACGGGCAGAACATCACTTTCTCTGGCTTTTCAGAAGACTTCCGTGGCGGTATCTGGTATGAATGGATTGATGGCCGAACGCTGGAGGTAAAAACCCCATTTTCTCCCGCCTTGGGCCAGGTGGCCTGGCTGGACTCTACCCAGATCAACGCACAGCTTTCGGCACTCGTTAATGGTGCGGCTAACGGCGATTACATTTTGCTGTACGCGCCTGCCAACGCTGCCGTCAACTTCAATTTGCCTGCGAATGCTACTGCTTGGGCTGCTGCCCAACAGATTGGGGTCAGCGCCGACCTCCAGACTCGTTCCAAGGATAAGCCATTCATTATTTTGGGCCGAAAGGGTGGGGCGCCAGGTTCGGCTATTCAGGTGCTCTTCGAGCCTCGGCCTATCCTCACCATTAACCCCCAGCGGCTTTCTTCCATACTCAAAACCTTCACCAACACTGCCACCGTGCAGTCGGCCCTCGTCGGCCCTGCGGGCAACTGGAAGCGCTTCAAGTACGCATTCACACCTCGCGAGAACGCTCCCGTAACCGATCAGCTGCGCATCCGGTTGCATGGCCTTTCTCTCGCTGGCGCAGATACAGTGGCATACGAAACCACACTCTTTACAGATGACGTCAACATAGAACCCCTCATCGACGAAAAGCGCTGGCCTCTCATGCGTCTGGAGGCAGTTCTTACCGACAACATCAATCGTACACCCCCTCAGTTCGGCTTCTGGTCTGTCTCCCAGGAAATTGCAACCGACCTCATCCTTGAGCCCAATGTGGATTTCGCCTTCAACAGCCCAACGGTAGATGAAGGTGCAGAGGTGGCTTTGGCAATGTCGGTCATCAACGCTGGGCCAACCTCAGTGGTAGATGACAGCATAGAGGTACAGATCACCCTGCTCAATGAATCCGCCGCTACTCAGGCTACCTTCCTGCGCAAAATGCCCAAAGTGAATGCTGGGGGCCGTGGGCTACTGTCGGTGTCTTTCCCTACGCGGGGCCTTGGTGGGCGCTACACCCTCATACTTTCCCTCAATCCCAACCGCAGGGTGCCTGAGCGTAACTATTTCAACAACTCCTGGTCCACCGAAATCAACATCCGCGGCGATAGGCTCAGTCCGGCCATGGACATCACCTTCGACGGTCGGCATCTGGTCAATGGCGATATTGTGGCTCCGCAGCCGATTATCATGGTTGCCGTGAAAGACGAGAACCCACAGCTCGCCATCACCGACACCTCCTCAATTGAAGTGTTTGTAAAGCCAGCCGACAGTCTGGGACCTGGACGCCGTATTTCCTATCAGAGTGGGATGCTTGAGTTCATCCCGGCCTCTCTGCCCGAGAACCGTGCCCAAGTACGGTTTACCCCGCCCCCTTTTGCCAATGGCGAGTACATTCTGCTGGCTCAAGGCTACGACAGGCGCCGCAACCAGGCGGGTGCTACTCCCTATTCGGTGCGCTTCAAGGTCATCAACGAAAGCAGCATCACTCAGGTAGTCAACTACCCCAATCCGTTCAGTACGTCTACAAGGTTTGTCTACACTCTTACAGGAGGTGAGCTGCCCGAGGTCTTCCAGATTCACATCTATACTGTAACAGGTAGGCTCATTAAGGTTATCGATCTCAAGGCTTTGGGTGAGGTTCGTCCCGGCACCAACCTCACCGACTACGCTTGGGATGGCACCGATGAGTACGGCGACAAACTGGCCAATGGCACCTATCTCTACCGCGTAGTCATGCGCATGCCTGGTGGCAAGGAAATCAAGGTAGATGACACCCATACCAGCCAGTTTTTCACTCGGGGCATCGGGAAGATGTACATTCTCCGCTGATCCATTATCTTGAGTCCATGCTCATCTCTTTCCTCCTTATGCTGGTGGCTGCGCTGGTGGCTCAGGTGCTTATCCCCTTCTGGTGGGTCGCCGCGCCCGTGGTAGCTGCTGTAGCGTTCCTTCGTCGTCTGCCTGCAGGCAAGGCTTTCCTGGGGGGCTTTGCTGCGGTTTTTGTGCTTTGGCTGGGCTTTATTCTGCTGAAAGACATCCCCAATGCAGGGCTGCTGTCTACCCAGATGGCCAGCCTGTTGCCCTTGGGTGGCAGCCGCGCAGCCGTCATTCTTCTTTCGGCATTCATTGGTGGCCTGGTGTCTGGGCTTGCCGCCATGGCTGGCGCCACGCTTCGTCCGGCACTGGGCAAGGCATAGTCAGGCAGCCGTCGTTTTACAAAACAGAAAAGGGCGCCATGGGCGCCCTTTTGCATAGTGTTGACAGAAGCTTATTGGGCTTCTGATTCACGCATGGCTTTTTCGTAGGCCTCTTCGGCTGCCTTGGCGGCATGGTCAAGTGAGTCCTCTTCAAACTTGGGCGTTTCGTAGCTGTTCTCGTCGCGGGGACCACGATCACGGCGGTCGCCTCGGCCACCACGGCGGCCACGACGGCGGTCGCCATCGCGGTCTCCACCCCGGTCACGACGGTCTCCGCGGTCGCTTCGCTCCCCGCGGTCACGGCGTTCGCCTTTGGCGGGCGGCACCAGCATGGCAAGTTCCAGCAACGGCAGCTTCTTGGGATTCTTCAGCACCTTCACGTTGCCGTCGCCCAGGTCTTCAATCACCAGGTTTTGTACCAGACAGCTGATGTAGGCGGCGCGGTCGTCGTTGCCAAAGATCTCTTCGTGCGGTTTGCCTGCGATGAAAGCAGGGAAAGCCTCCACGTCGCTCTTGGAATACACTTCACCAGCGTTGAAATGCTTTGGGAAGATGTCCGTAATACGCGAAATGTCGCGGTTGACGGTTTCCGAGGTGCGCTTGGGGGCTTCGCCACCCTCGTGGCTTTCGGTTTCGCCTTCAGCAGTGGGGCGTGGTTCGCGTACTGGCCGCTCTGCACGGGGCTCACGGGGTTCGCGTGGTTCACGCGCTGGGCGTTCTGCACGCGGCTCGCGTGGCTCGCGTTCCCCACGGGGTTCGCGTTCACTGCGGGGCTCACGGGGCTCGCGCTCGCGGCGTTCGCCACGCTCGGCACGGTCACCGCGCTCGGGGCGGTCACCACGTTCACGCTTGCCATCACGGCCATCTTTCGCGCCGCCTTTGCTCAGTACCAGCATTTCAGCAGCAATGCCGCGCTCGCTCAGGAATTTTGCCAGGCCGCGAAGGTAATCGTCGTTCGATACCACGATGACTTTGCTGTACACCGGGTTCGATACCACTTCGTGCACTACGCTCTCAGCCAGGTACAGGCTCAGTTGGTGCTCATATGCCGGCATCTGTTTGTGTGCCGACTCGTGCTTCTGGGTAATCTTCGACCACTGGTCAGTCTGCGATACACGCTTGTAGAAGAACCAGATAACCGGGTTTTTGTGCTTCTGCAGAAACTGGAAGTCGGTGTTGATGCCTTGCACCCGGTCCCAATCGATCGCGATCAGTGTTTTGTTGCGTGGTTTATCGGAAGATTTACCCTTCAGAAAATCAAAAAGACCCATTGAACTAGGGATAGAACTGTTTAGGTGTGATTATGGGGTTTCGCACAGCGCCACCGAAGGCTAGCAGATTGATAACGAAACCTATCTGGCAAAGATAAACAATTCATTGCTAGCCAAGCGGCCTTCTTGCGAGATTGCGTTATGCCCGCCGATACCCTCCTGCTCGATGGCCTCCCCGTGCCCCGCGCTCAGGCTCAGTCACTTGTCCACAATCGTGGTTTTCGCCTCGGCGATGGCCTCTTCGAAACCCTTCGCATACGGTCTGGCCGGCTCCTGTTTGTTGAGAACCATCGCCAGCGCCTCCTCCGCGGCATGGAGCGGCTGCAACTCGCCATCCCCCCGATATTCAAGGCCGCCGAGCCCTTCCGCCAGCTGCTTCAGCAGTATGTCGACAGTCAGGGCATCGCCCAGGGCGGCAAACTCCGCCTGACGCTCGCCCGCCTGGGCGGCGAAGGGGGCTACCGCCCCGTCTCCAACGACTGTCTCTGGCTCGCCGAAGCCAACACACTCCTCCACAACGAGTATCCCACCGACCGCACCCAGCGCCTCGCCGTGTTCGACGGTTGGCGGGTGGTGCCATCGGTGCTCTCCGGCATTAAAACCACTAGTGCGCTGCCCTATGTGCTGGCTGCACAGGAGGCTCAGCGCCGCGACGCCGACGACGCCCTCCTCCTCGACATCCCCGGCAATCCCCTCGAGTCGGGCCGTGCCAATCTGTTTCTCGTGGTAGATGGCGCTCTCATTACTCCGCCCCTCACCTCTGGCGTGCTGGCGGGTGTCATGCGGGCGGTGGTGTTGGATCTCGCGTCTTTCCTTGGCGTCCCCGTTGAAGAACGCCTTACCTCCTTCGCCGATGTGCAGGCCGCCTCCGAACTCTTCACCACCAATGCCATCAGCGGCATCTTCCCGGCCCGCTATGTTTTCCCGTGGATGGATTTCTCCGGCAGGTCGTTCTCCGAGAAGGCTCCGGTGGCCCAGCGCCTGCAACAGGCTTTGCTGGCCGGGCTCAAGGCCGGGCAGTGGCAATAGCAACGCTGTGTAAGTTTGCACCATGAAGTCGAAGAAAAGCCTCGGCAGCCTTTCTGAACTGGGCGGCCTCGTCTACAGCACCGATCCCGATGCCCAGGCCCGTGCCGCTGACAGTGACTCCGCCGCCGAAGTCCTGCCACCTGCAAAGCAGGACCTCCGCGTCACCCTCGATAAGAAGCTGAAAGGCGGCAAGCAGGCCACGGTGGTCTACAATTTCGTGGGCCCCGACAGTGCGCTGGAAGAACTGGGCCAACAATTGAAGAAAGCCTGTGGGGTAGGGGGTGCCGTGAAAGACGGCGAAATCCTGCTTCAGGGCAATCACCTCGCCAAGGTGCAGGAGGAACTGAGGAAGCGGGGCTACCGCTTCAAGCTCGCAGGGGTCTGACCACCAGTTGATTACTTCGGCCGGTAGCCGCGGTGGGTCTTGCAGTACTTGTGGCCTTTGCCGCTCACGCAGTTGGCACAGCGGGTGTTGGCTTTTGTCTGCGCCTGGCAACGCCCGTACTGGCAGTCGCGGCCTTGTGTTGTGGGCGAAGGGGTAGGGGTGGCACTGATGGCGGCGGTTCCTGTAGTCATCAGCAGGGCGCCAGCCAGCAGCAGGGGTTTCAGCAGTCGCATGGTGGTAGTAGCGGAAAGGGTTGTGTTCAGCTTTCAAGTTAACACCTCTTTTTTGCCTGCCGCCACTTGCAGCGGGCTGCCGCACTACACCGCCTTACGCTTATCTTTGCACGTTTTTCCCGCAAAATCTACCTCCACCGTCGTATGGCAGGACACAGTAAATGGGCCCAGATCAAGCGCAAGAAAGCCGTCCTCGACAGCAAGCGCAGCGCCATGTTCACCAAGTTCATCCGCGAACTCACCGTGGCGGCCAAGGAAGGTGGGCCCAACATCGACAACAACCCCCGTCTGCGTCTGGCGGTCCTCACCGCCAAGAAGGCCTCCATGCCCAAGGATGTTATCGAACGCGCCATCAATAAGAGTGCCGGCGACGATGCCAACTACTCCGAGCAGGTCTACGAAGCCTACGGCCCTGCCGGTGTGGCCCTTATGATCGAGACCACCACCGACAACATCAACCGGACCGTGGCCAATCTCCGTGCTGCCCTCACCCGCGGTGGCGGCAGTCTGGGCACCAGTGGCTCGGTAGGCTACATGTTCGAGCGCAAAGGCGTCTGGACCATCCCCGTTGCGGCCATTGACGAAGAAACCCTGACCCTCGAAATGGCCGATGCTGGTGCCGAAGACGTCGAGAGCGATGGCGAGTTTTACACCGTCACCTGCCCCTTCGAGAACTACGGCGCTGTCTCCTCCCGCATCGAAGCCCTGAAGCTGGAGCCCGAAAGCTCCGAGCTCCAGCGCATCCCCGCCAACTACGTCCGCCTCGAAGGCGAGAACGTAGAGAAAGTCCTCAAGCTTATCGACAAGCTCGAAGACGACGACGACGTGGCCAAGGTCTTCCACAACCTGGAACTGACCGAGGAAGTCCTCGAGAAAATGGGCTGATATACAGCCGATCGCAGCCCTTTCCTTTCACCGAACTCCCCTCTCCACCCTGTGGAACATCCCGTAGAGAAACTCAAGCGCAAGCAGGAAGAAGCCCTTCTAGGAGGTGGCGCCGACCGCATCGAAGCCCAGCACAAAAAGGGCAAGCTCACCGCCCGCGAGCGCGTAGACCTCCTGCTCGATGCTGGCTCCTTTCAGGAAATAGGCCAACTGGTGACCCACCGCAGCCACGAGTTCGGTCTGGAGAAACAGCGCTTCCTGGGCGATGGCGTCATCACCGGCTACGGCACGGTCAACGGCCGTCAGGTGTACGTCTTCAGCCAGGACTTCACTGTCTTCGGTGGCTCGCTGTCACAGGCCCACGCCGAGAAAATCTGCAAGGTCATGGACCTCGCCTTGCGCAACGGCTGCCCCATCATCGGCCTCAACGACTCCGGCGGTGCCCGCATTCAGGAGGGAGTGGTGTCGCTCGGCGGCTATGCCGACATCTTCTTCCGCAACGTACAGGCCTCAGGCGTCATCCCGCAACTCAGCGCCATCATGGGCCCCTGCGCAGGCGGTGCTGTCTACAGCCCCGCCATGACCGACTTCATCCTCATGGTGGAGCAGTCGTCCTATATGTTCGTTACCGGCCCCAACGTCGTCAAGACTGTCACCCACGAAGATGTCTCCAGCGAAGAACTGGGCGGTGCCTACACCCATGCCAGCAAAAGCGGTGTTACCCACCTCACCGCCGCTGACGAAATCGAGGCCATCCAGAAGCTGAAGCAGCTGCTCGGCTACCTGCCCCAGAACCACCAGGAGAAGCCCCCGCGCTACCTCTCCACCGAGCCCCGCGACGCCAAGATTCCCGCCCTCAACGACATCGTGCCCCTCAACAGCAACCTGTCGTACGACATCAAGGACGTCATCCGGCTGGTGGTAGACCAGAACTCCTTCTACGAAATCCACGAGGCCTTTGCCCAGAACATGGTCGTGGGCTTTGCCCGCCTCGACGGCCGCGTGCTCGGTATCGTAGCAAACCAGCCTGCCGACAAGGCCGGTGTATTGGATATCGACGCCTCTGTAAAGGCAGCCCGTTTCGTCCGCTTCTGCGACTGCTTCAACATCCCCCTGCTGGTGTTCGAAGATGTACCCGGCTTCCTCCCCGGCACCGACCAGGAGTGGAACGGCATCATCACCCACGGCGCCAAGCTGCTCTACGCCTTCAGCGAGGCCACCGTCCCCCGCATCACCGTCATCACCCGCAAGGCCTATGGCGGTGCCTATGACGTAATGAACTCCAAGCACATCGGCGCTGACCTCAACTTCGCATGGCCTACTGCCGAAATCGCAGTAATGGGGGCCAAGGGCGCTGCCGAAATCATCTTCCGCAAGGAGATCACCGAGGCCGCCGACCCAGAAGCCAAGCTGCAGGAGAAGGTGGACGAGTACACCCGCAAGTTTGCCAACCCCTACCGCGCTGCCAACCACGGCTATGTAGACGAGGTCATCGTACCCGAAGACACCCGCTGGAAGCTCATCCGCGCTTTCGAGAGTCTGGAGAACAAGAAGGTGGACCGCCCGCAGCGCAAGCACGGCAACATTCCGCTCTGATGTTCTGGCTTTCAATTAAATAGAACAAAAGCCCTGTGTCACACGCGGGGCTTTTTCAGTTCGCGCACGGCCTCGCGCAGGCCCTCGGGTGTCAGCGGATACATCCGGTTCTGCACCAGCGCACGTATCCACCGGATGGTAGCCGTCCCCTCCCAGTATTGCACGGGTTCGGGGTTCAACCACACGGCCAGCGGGTAGTGGTGCATCAGTCGCGCAAACCACTTCACGCCGGGTTGGGCTTCCAGCCGCTCGTGGGCCCGGGCATCGGCGGCATCCACTAGCTCAAACGGGTTCATCGAGGCGTCGCCCACTATCAGCACGCGGTGGCGGCGGTCAAACTGCCGCATCAGCTCAGGTAGCGTCACGGCTTTGGCATGGCCATTTTCCCGTTTCCACACCCCTTCGTAAATGAAGTTGTGGAAGTAGAACACCTCCAGCCGTTTGAAGGTATGCCGAGCAGCACTGAACAGCTGGCTCGCCACCCGTGCATGGGCATCCATGCTGCCCCCGGTGTCCAGAAACAGCAGCAGCCGCAGGTGGTTTTTGCGGGGTGGGCGCAGGCGTATGTCCAACAGGCCCCCTTGGCGGGCCGTGGCGCGCAGGGTGCCGGGCAGGTCCAGTTCCAGGGCGCGGCCTTCGCGGGTCAGGCGGCGCAGTTGCCGCAGGGCCACTTGCAGGTTGCGGGCTCCCAGCAGCTGGTCGTCGCGCAGCTGCTTCAGGTCGCTGCCATTCCAGCGGCCCGCCTGCCGGCTTCGGCCCCCGCTGCCTTTCCCCGCCGAACCTTCCTGGGCGTTTTCCGTGCGCTCGCCTATGCCTGCACCGCCTTTTCCCCGCCCAGCCTGCTGGTTCGTCTGGCTGCTGCCTTCTGCTCCAGGCGGCGTCATTTCGCCTGCTTCCAGCAGTTCGTGCAGTTCGGCGGCCTGTTCGGGGGGCAGGTCATCCAGTCCGGTCAGGGCTTCTGCAAGGGCTTCAGGTGGCAGGGCTTCAAGCCCGGTGGCATACTCCGCAAACCCCACTGTGTAGGCCTCCAGGTGCTTCTCCTGCTTCACCAGCACCGCCATCCCCAACGAGAACAGCCCCTCCACGGTGTAGCCATGCAGCTCCTGCCGCAGGCCTGCCATCAGGTCCAGGTGCTCGCCAAGCGTCACAGGCACCCCTTTGGCTCGGAGTATGCGGTACAGGCGCAGCAGCATGGCTCAGGCAGAATGTGAGGTGCGCCAGGCCCCGGGGTTTTTCAGCACTTTCACCGCCTCACCGATGCCCGCAGGCGTCAGGCTGAACATCCGGTCGCCTACAATGTCGCGAATCAGCCGTGTGCTGCGGGTGCTGTCCCAGTACTTCGGGTGGTCGGGGTTCAGCCACACCAGCGCCGGAAACTGAGCCACAAACCGCCGCAGCCACACTTCTCCAGCTTCTTCGTTCCAGTGTTCCACACTGCCGCCGGGCGCTATCACTTCGTAGGGCGACATCGCCGCATCGCCCACAAACACCACTTTCCAGTCGCTGTTGTACTTCCGAAGCACTTCCAGAGTGGCCATGCGCCCGCCTGCGCTGTGGCGGCGCCGGTTGTCTTTCCACAGACTTTCATACACGCAGTTGTGGAAGTAAAAGAATTCCAGGTGCTTGAACTCGTGTCGGGCGGCTGCAAACAGCTCGGCAGTCATCTGGGCGTAGGGGTCCATGCTGCCACCAGTGTCCAGCAGCAGCAGCACCTTCACCCGGTTCTGGCGGCTCGGCTGAAACGATAGATCTAGGAGCCCTGCCTGCCGCGACGTCTGCCGGATGGTCCCCGGCAGGTCCAGCTCTTCGGCTTTGCCTTCGCGGGTCAGCTTACGGAGCTTGCGCAGGGCCATCCGCACATTGCGTTTGCTCAGCAGTTCGTCGTCGTCCAGATTCCTGAACTCGCGTTTCTCCCACACTTTCACCGCCTTCCGGTGGTGGCTTTCCTCCTGCCCAATCCGGTAGCCCTCAGGGTTGTAGCCGTTCGCACCGAAGGGGCTTGTACCGCCTGTGCCAATCCAGCGGTTGCCGCCTTCGTGGCGCTCCTGCTGCTCGTCCAGCAGTTGCTTCAGGCGTTCCATCAGGGCGTCCAACCCGCCCAGGCTCTCCAGCGCGGCTTTCTCTTCGTCGGTCAGCTGCCGCAGAAAGTCGCTTTCCAGCCACTCAGCTGGTATCTCGGCAAACACCTCCGCCGGAATGGCCTGCGCATGGCCGAAGTGCAGGGCAAACAGCCGGTCAAACAGGTCCAGGTGCTTCTCGTGCTTCACCAGCACGGTGCGCGCCAGGCCGTAAAAGGTCTCGGCATCATAGCCGTGCAGTTCTTTCCTGCATCCCTCCAGCAGGGTCAGGTACTCGCCAAAGCCAATGGGCAAACCGTGGCTGCGCAGCAGCAGGAAGAAGCGAAGAAACATCGTCAGCGAATCTACGGCAAAGCGTTTGCTTTAGTGGTTAACGCTTGTATGTTATTAATAGTCACAATTGGGTTGCAGGTTCTGGGCTAATTCTGACGCTGCTTCAGAGGCATGACTTCACAAGATGCCTAGTCGAAACGGTTCAATAGACATATGTCTTAATTAAACGTTAAAGTCAATTATATACAATGATTTTATTTGCCTAATTGTTCTATTTCGTGCTTCATCTCAAATGAATTATATGAGCAAATTTTTTTCTATTATGTTCTTGGTTGTCATGCTATTAGCGGCAAGTTGTGCCAAAAGCGATACGCCGGAGCCTATTGTGGCATCAAAGCCTCAGTCGATTTACTTTGTGGATGATGATAGTAGCAGAGTATTTAGATACTCAATAGATGATAAAAAAATTGAGAAAATTTCTATTAATAATGGCCACAATTACTATACATTAGCTATTGAGCCACTGACAAAAAATATTTTCGTATCTGAATATGATGGAAAAACTTTTTATTTTAAAATGGGAAATCCATCTGGTATTTCTGAATTGCTAAGTCAGGTAGGCTCCAGTTTAAATACAAGATGCGCTGCTGCTGCTGGTAGTAATACTATGATTTTCATGCAGGCAGCACATTTCCTGCGTTATAATCTGAAAACAGGTGTAAAAGATACCCTTTTTGCTGGTTATCCGATGTATAAGGCCCTTGTAGTTGATACAATGAACAAGATATTGTACTGGGCCAATGGCACTACCATATTCAGGGCACCTCTTGATAAGTCGTCCCGGCCAGTTGCAATATTGCAATCCGGAGTGCAGTGGTGTGAAGATTTGTACTATGATCACGCTAACTCTCAATTATTTATAGTCGATAGTAATGGAGATAAAGTACTGAAAATGAATGCTGATGGAACCGGATTGTCTACGATTGCAAAAGTTAGATATCCTGGAGCTGTTACCATGTCTCCCCTGTCACGTAAAATATATTATTCTGGGCAAAATATGTCTAGCCAGAATAAATATATATACAGTATTAACGAAGACGGATCTGGGAAGGACTCGGTTATGTTGCAAAACCCCAATAAATACGTAGAGTCCTTTTCTTTCTACCAGGAAAGGTAAGATTCTATATTTAGAAACTCTCTTTAAGACTGCCATTGCTACAGTGGCAGTCTTTGTCATTTTAATTAGATTGATTCGTGATGTTGTTACAGAAAAGTTTTCTCTGTAAGTATCATCGCGACACCGAAACCCCGCGTTTCGTCTAACTTGGTGGTGGATACTACCCGGCTTGTCCGGCTGAAACATGAGCAACCCACTTAAACACAACCCGCACTTCAAGCGCGAGCTTGACCTCTGGCGCGACGAAGGCCTCATCTCCCCTGAGGTGCACCAGAAACTGGCCGAACGTTACCAGTTGCTGGGCTCAGCGGAGGATAACACGCCTTGGTATCTCCGCACGGGCTTCATCCTCAAGGCGGTTGCGCTCTTCTTCATCTTCACGGCGCTGGTGCTGCTCATCTCCGAGAACTGGGCAAACATGGGCGCACCTGTCCAGACGGTCGTCGCGCTGTTGCCGTTGCTGGCTGCGTACTGGTTTGCCTGGCGCGCCATCCGTAACGACAAGCCCCTCGAACTGGACCTTGCCCTGTTCTTTGCCGCCATGCTCTTTGGCGCCAATCTCTTTCTCCAGGCGCAGATTTACCACATCTCTTCTCACTGGCCCAATGGAGTGCTCTGGTGGGCCATCGGGGCTATGCCGGGTGTCATCCTGTGCCGCAGTCAGCTACAGAACATTGTGGTGCAGATGCTCTTTTTCGCCTGGCAGCTCTCCGCCTTTTCCGACCCCTTCCCATACTTCGGTTATGCTATGCTGGCCCTTAGTCTGGTGCTGCTGTGGCGCTACGGCGGCAAATGGGCAGTCCTTACGGGTGTGGTCAACTTCTGGCTCTTTGCCTTGCGCCTCGAAGGTCTTATCACCAATGGCGGCAGCCGGTTCGACGAAGACATCTTCCCCTATCTGACGTTTATCGCCGGAGGCCTGTTCTTTATGGTCTCATTGCTGCCAGTGGCCCGCCAGCGCATTGGCACCGAACTCGCACAGCGCATTGCCCATCTGCATTTCTTTGGGCTGGGGACAATGCTCTACTTCCTCACGTTCTCTGAGTCCGGCGATGTCTATTACACTGGCGGCATCTCAATCATCGGCTTGCTGGCGCTGGTGGCGGGGGGGGCTGTCTCGGCACGCGTTAAGCCAGGTATTGAGTCCTGGATTGCCCTGGCTATCGCCCTGCCCATTTTTGTGGCAGTTGGTATCCTCTACAGGTTTCATGTTGCGGTCGCTTCTCTCCAGCTCGAAGGCAATTACGCCACCGATAACCCGGCTTTCCTCAACGAAGGATATGCCCGTTACGTCGCTTTTCTCTTCTTCAACCTTCTCTTTATCGGGGTGGCACTGTTCCGTATTTGGTACGGCCGTCGCCATTTCGTCAAGTACCACTTTATGATGGGTGTGTTCATGCTCATCGTCTATATGGTCACCAAGTTCTTTATGATCTCTGCCGACTTCCTCTTTGGCTCCTTCCTCTTTGCGCTCGGTGGTGCGGCGCTCTGGGGCCTCAATTCCTACTGGAACCGCGCACTCAAGTCTCAACACCCTGACCAATCCGGCAAATGACCCCCAAACACCGCTTCTTTCTGCTGGCCGCGGGGCTTCAGCTGGCCATTCTGGTGGGCATGGTCGTTATGGCTATGTGGCCCCTGCTCTTTGGTCAGCCCCTCCAGATGCGCAGTATCGCCCGCGACCCCCGCGACCTCATGCGCGGCAACTACGTTGTCCTCGGCTTCGACTTTCAGTCTGTAGATCTCTCCGACACCCGCCTGCGCCACGACTTCTTCGCCAATACCTCCGATACAACCCTCCTGTTGCCCGAAGACCAGGTGCTCTATCTCACGCTGGCCAAAGACTCTACCGGCTACTTCGCGCCCACTGGCATTTTTCAGCAGCAGCCAGAACCCCGCGAGGGCGAACGCCTCTTGTTGGCCCGTCTTACCTCTGAGGCCGCGTTGTACAAAGGAGCCGAAACCCAGGGCCGCCCCAGTGGATACCTAAACCTCACCGCAGGCATTGAGAACTACTACGCTACCCCGGCCGATGCCAAACGTTTTGAGGATGCCATGCGTGGCATCGACGACGACGTCCGGCGGATCGAAGACAGCCTCCGCCGCATCAATCCCGACACCTACTACGTAGCCCCACCTGCCGACCTCCACGTTATCGCCACCGTCTATGCGCTGCCGGGGGGCAAGGCTCGCCTCAAAGCGCTGGAAATTCAGAAACGTTAAGTAAACGAATCCTTAACGGGTGGAAGAATCGGCCAATTCCTCGGTCGAATAGGCTACCTTTAGCCAGCGTCTTACTTCTCCTCGCATGAAGAAATCCGGACTCCTGGTCGTCCTGCTGGCTCTTGTCAGCCCCTTCTTTTCCCTCTTGCGCGCTCAGCCTGTTCCGGCGCAGGGGCTCACTTCCGCCGACATTCTCCTGGGCATCCAGAAGGCACAGGTTATGGGCACCGTGCTCTATGTTGCGGCCCACCCCGATGACGAGAACACCGCCATGCTTTCCTGGCTGGCAAAGGGCCGAAAAGTGCGCACTGCCTATCTGGCGCTCACCCGTGGCGATGGCGGCCAGAACCTCATTGGAACCGAACAGGGGCCACTTATGGGCCTCATCCGTACGCAGGAACTCCTCGCCGCACGCCGAATCGATGGCGCTGAGCAGTTCTTTACCCGTGCCATAGACTATGGCTTCTCCAAAACCCCCGAAGAGGCCTTCCGTATCTGGAACCGCGACTCCATTCTCCGCGATGTCGTCTGGATCATCCGCTCCCTTCAGCCCGATGCCATCATCACCCGTTTCCCTGTCACAGGAGAAGGCGGCCACGGCCACCATACCGCAAGCGCCATTCTGGCCGAAGAAGCGTTTGCCGCTGCTGCCGACCCCAAGCGGTTTCCAGAACAGTTGCGTTACCTCAGCCCCTGGCAGGCCAAACGTATTTTCTGGAACTCCTTTCAGGGCTTTCGTGGCGAAACCCTTGCCCAGTTGCCGCAGGGCGTCCTCGGGGTAGACCTTGGTCAGTACAATCCCCTTCTTGGCGAAAGCTATACCGAGGTGGCTGGCCGAAGCCGAAGCCAGCACAGCAGTCAGGGCTTTGGCGCTTCACGCCGCCGGGGTGCCCGTATGGATTATCTCCAGCACCGGGGCGGTGAACCTGCCAAATCCGACCTTCTCGAAGGTGTTGACCTCTCCTGGAACCGCGTAGGGCTGCCCGCAGTCGGCGAGGTGCTTGCTCAGGCCGAAAAGGCCTTCGATCCTCTGGCTCCCGAAAAAGCTTTGCCCCATCTTTTGGAGGCCCTCCGGCTGTTGAATGATGTCGGTGACAATATCGAAGCCGAACCCCTTCTCGTAACCAAGCGGCGCGAAATCACACACCTGGTTTTTGCCTGCGCAGGCATTTATCTCGAAGCCACTGCTCCTGCCTTTACTGTTCAGCCTGGTGTCAATCCCGTGGTTACGCTTTCCGTTGTGCGTCGCCGTCCTGCACAGATGCCTGTGCGTGTGCTCGATTATACCAAAGGCCGTGCCGACGAGTTTGTCCTCTTGCCCGACAATCAGGTGGTGTCGGTTCCTGCCCGGGTCATGGAGCAATACCCGCTTGCCTGGACGTCCACGCTCTACTGGCTGTCGCAGCCAGCCAATGGCTTCCGCTTCCAGCACCCACACCAGCAGCTGGTGGGGCAGCCCGAGTACGAGCCCTTTCAGGTAATGGCCGAACTGGCCTTTGGCGAAAAGGCAGAGCAGATTCTCTCCCTGAGTGTGCCCGTGCGCTACAAGTGGGTGGATCCTACCTTCGGCGAGCGCCTGCGACCCATTGAGGTTGCACCGCCAGTGCTGGTCAGTCTGCCGTCGCAGGCGCTGGTGTTTGCCAATGGTGCCCAAGAGGTAAAAGTGCGTGTCACCAGTACTGCGGGTGCCCAAATAGGCGAAGCCCGCCTCAAAGCCCCAGCCTGCTGGCTGATCTCGCCCACCTCCCGGCCATTTGACCTGGCCGATACCGATGCCGAGCAGGTCCTGGCCTTTACCGTGACACCGCCAAAAAGCGCTACGGAAGGTACCTTACAGGCCGAAGTACAGGTGGGCGCCAACACCTGGAACCGTGGCCGCATCCGCATCGAATATCCTCATATCCCCATTCAGACACTATATCCGCCAGCGCAAAGCCGCCTAACCAAGGTCGAACTCGTATCTGTGGCCAAGCGAATTGGCTACATCATGGGCGCAGGCGACGAAGTGCCTGAAGCGCTGCAACAGGTGGGTCTTCAGGTGGACATGCTTGCCGATGAAACCCTTCTCGCAGGCGATCTTTCCGTTTACGATGCCATCGTCATCGGCGTGCGTGCCTTCAATACCGAGCGCCGCCTTCGCGCCTGGATGCCTCGCCTCATTGCTTATGCAGAAGCGGGCGGTACTGTGGTAGAACAGTACAGCACCAGTCAAGGACTTGTTACCGACAAACTCGGCCCATTCGCCCTCTCACTTGGTCGGGGGCGTGTCACGGAAGAAGATGCAGCCCTCAATGCCATCGACGCCCGCCATCCCGCCCTCAATTTCCCCAACCGTCTTACCGCAGCCGACTATCAGGGCTGGGTACAGGAGCGGGGGTTGTATTTCGCTGAAACCTGGGGCCCTGAGTGGAAGCCTGTCTTCCGCACCCAGGACGTGCTCGATGACGATTCCAACGACCTTGACGGTGCGCTGCTTGTCGCCCGCTGTGGCAAAGGCCATTTCGTCTACACTGGGTTGGCCTTCTTCCGCCAGTTGCCTGCTGGTGTGCCCGGTGCCTATCGTTTGTTTGTCAACCTCCTGAATCTAAGCAAAGCCAATGGCAGCAACTGACCCCGAGACGCCCCCGCGCATTGGCTGGCGCAACCTTTACCTTCTGTTGGCATTCTGGCTTGTGGTCTGCATTTTAGGCCTCTGGTGGCTTACCAACACTTTCTCTTAGCCTTTCCAGCCTATGCATCTCATCGACTGGATTGTCCTCTTTCTGACACTCGTCTCCATCGTGCTGTACGGGGTCTGGAAAGGTGGGCGAAGCAAGGACATGCGCGCCTATCTTCTTGCCAACCGAGAAATTCCCTGGTACATGGTCGGCCTCTCCGTCATGGCGACGCAGGCCAGCGCCATTACTTTTCTCAGCACTACCGGGCAGGGCTACAGCGACGGCATGCGGTTCGTGCAGTTCTATTTTGGCCTTCCTCTGGCCATGATTGTGCTGTGTATAGCCTTCATTCCGCGCTTCCACACACTCGGCGTATATACCGCCTACGAGTACCTCGAACGTCGCTTCGACCTCAAGACGCGCACTTTTGCAGCGTTTCTCTTCCTCCTCCAGCGAGGCCTCAGTACCGGTTTCACACTCTATGCCCCGGCGTTGGTCCTTAGCCTGCTCATCGGCTGGAACACCACCGCCACCACCACTTTCATCGGGCTGGCCGTCATCGTCTACACCGTTACTGGCGGGGCCAAAGCCGTGGGCTACACCCAGATGCAGCAGATGGCCGTCATCTGGATCGGCATGTTTGCCGCCCTGGGCGTCACGCTCTCCCTCCTGCCCGAAACCGTCAGCTTCACCTCGGCACTCGATGTGGCAGGCGCCGCGGGCCGCATGCAGGCCATCACCACCCCGCCCAACTGGTGGGAAGACCGTTATACCCTCTATTCCGGTATCATCGGTGGCTTCTTCCTTCAGCTCTCATACTTCGGCACCGACCAGAGCCAGGTGCAGCGTTACCTCACCGCGCCGTCGGTAAAGGAAAGCCGCATGGGCCTCATCCTCAATGGTTTTATCAAGGTGCCCATGCAGGTGGTTATCCTCTTCGTCGGGGTAATGGTCTTTGCCTTCTACCAGTTCAACCAGCCCCAGCTGTATTTCCATTCCGAGAAGCGCGCCGAGGTACTGGCATCTCCGCATGCCGCCGAGTTCCAGGCGCTGGAGCAGCAGCACCAGGCCCTCTTCCAGCGCAAGAAAGCCCTGGCCGAGGCGCTGGCTGCCGCTGAAGCCCAGTCGCTTCCCAACGTTGCACCACTTCAGCAGCAGTATCAGCAGACACTCGGCGAGGAAAAAGCCCTCCGCAAGCAGGCAATGGCTGTGGTGGAAAAAGCGACGGGTGCACCGGCCCCCGCCGACAACGATTTCGTCTTCCTCACCTTCGTGGTGCAGAACTTGCCCCGCGGGCTTGTGGGCTTGGTCATCGCTGTCATCTTCGCAGCGTCCATGTCTTCGTGCTCTGCGGCGCTCAACTCCCTCACCTCCAGCACCATTGTGGATGTGTACCGCCGCATGATCCGCCCCGACGCTTCTGAGGAGCACTACGTCAAGGCCGGCCGTATCAGCACACTGCTTTGGGGCATTTTCTGTATCCTCACCGCAGGCTTTGCTGCCCGCCTCGGTAACCTCATCGAGACTGTCAACATCCTGGGTTCGCTTTTCTACGGCACCATTCTTGGCATTTTCCTTACGGCCTTTTTCTTGCGTACCATCCGCGGCAATGCCGTGTTTGTGGGTGCGCTGGTGGCACAGGCAGCTGTACTGGCCTGCTTCTTTGGTACAGGCATGTCGTACCTCTGGTACAACCTGGTAGGTACGCTGCTGGTGCCGCTGGCCGCTCTCCTTTGCCAGTACACCCTGTTCCGAAACGAACCGCCTCCATCGGCCCGGCAGCTTGCGGGCACCCTGGAGGCGGATGATAGAGACTAACGTAAGGCTGGGGACGCTTACTTGCGCTTGCTCGGCTGCCCGTTGTTGTTCGGCTGGCGCTCTTCGGTGGGCACTTTCAGCCGCCACTCGGCAAGGTTGGTTTCATTTGCCTTGATGTAGAAGTCGTTCTGCGTGGCTTTGGCCAGCAGCAGCGACTTCTCGGCCGCCGTCACCGCGCCCCGGTAGTCGCCTGTCTTGGCCAGCAGGCGCGACTTCAGGAAGTAGTTCCACGTATCTTCCTGTAGGACAATCGATTTGTCGATGTACTGCAGCGCGGTTGGCAATTCCTGGTTGTTGTCCAGATAATAGCTGGCTGCGGTAGCATAGGTGCGCCAGGTACCATCCACTGCCCGCACGATGTTTTCTTTTACGCGGTTCTGCACTTCCACCTGCACCGGAATGCGCAGAATCAGCTCGTCCCATCGAATGTCTATGGTGGCACTGTTCTCCTTCAGGTTCGAGAAGTCAATCGTGAAGGTCTCGGTATACTCTCCGGCAATGGGCTTCACCGTGAAGCGGCATACGTCTTCGCTCTGGTTGTAGCCAAAAGAACCCCACAGGCTGGTGTTCCGGTTGACGATTACTGTCCATTCGCCCGCGGTTGGAATGGTGAACAGTGAGTAACGGCCCGCTGGCACCCGCACGTTGCCAAGCTGCACCTCTGTATTGAAGAGAATCTGGGTACAGTTGTTTGCCCCCGTGCGCCATACCTCATTGTATGGCACCAGTTTGCCCCAGATGGCGCGCCCTTTGGTGCTGGGCCGCGAATAGTTGATGGTGATGTTTGTAAGGCCAATCGTCTGTGTTACACTGGCCTGGGGGCTCGCCAGTGGCAGGTCTATCTGGGCATGGGCCGCCTGATACAGAAAAGGCAGCAGAAGGAATAGCAGCTTGCGCATGAGGTAGTTCATTGGGTGCCTATAAGTATTATTAAATCGCTTTCGGGTGGGTGAATCGTACATCACAGGCAGCAATAGCGGTAAGTTTGCCTCGGGCTTTAACAAGCCTTTGATTTTCTCATCACGCGCGTGTCCCTTTCGCTCTTTCGTTCGCCCCTCGCCATCCTCTTTCTCACCGTCTTTCTCGACCTCGTGGGCTTTGGACTGGTGTTGCCCATCCTGCCCAACATCTCACGCGAGCTTGGCGCCGAGCCCTGGCTGGTGGGTTTTACGGCCTCCATCTTCTCCATCATGCAGTTTGTGTTTGGGCCTATCTGGGGCAGCCTGTCCGACCGCTATGGCCGCCGCCCACTGCTGCTTATTTCCATCGCTATCAACGCATTGGCCTACGCGCTCTTCGGCTTCTCGTCCACGCTGCTCATTCTCATGACAGCACGGGCGCTCGCCGGTATCGGCTCGGCTAACCTCGGCGTGGCGCAGGCCTATATCACCGATGTCACCGACGTCCGCAGCCGGGCCAAGGCAATGGGCCTCATCGGCGCTGCCTTCGGCCTCGGCTTCATCTTCGGCCCGCCCATCGGGGGCCTGCTCAAGAAGTATTTCGACCTCATCGGCGTCGGTATGTTCGCTGCCGGGCTCTGCACCCTCAACCTCATACTGGCCTGGTTTTTCCTCCCTGAGTCGCTGAAGGAACCCAAGCAGGAGACCAAACTCGAGCTCTTCAAGTTCGACTATCTCTTCGAGCTCATCCAGCGTCCCATGCTGGGCCGAATGTTCCTGCTCTACTTCCTGCTGGTGTTCGCCTTTGCTACCCAGATGATGGTCAACGCCCTCCTTTGGAAAGACCATTACCACCTCGACGACGAGGGCATCAGTTATATGTTTGCCTTCATGGGGCTGGTGGCGGCACTCATACAGGGTGGGCTCATCGGTTTCTTCTCCCGCCGTTTTGGCGAAATCCGCATTCTACGCGGGGGCATCCTGCTTATGGCACTTGGCCTCGGGCTCATTCCGTTCGCTCCTGTCTGGGCGCTCTACACCCTCGAACTGGCGCTGGTGGCCATCGGGGCTTTCGGCCAGTCGCTTGTGGTGCCCGCCGCCAACAGCATCGTCTCCCAACTCGCCGACCCCCACGAGCAGGGCCGCATCCTCGGCCAGATGCAGAGTGTCGGTGCATTGGCCCGCATCTTCGGTCCCATTCTGGGTGGCGCACTCTATGGGGTGCTGTACTATATGCCTTATGTTACTTGCGCCTTCTTCCTGCTGCTGACCTTCCTCATGGCCCTGCGCATTTCATTGCCAGCTCTTAAGGCCAGTTCCCAGCCAGCCGCTGAAACAGAAACGCCCCTGCCGCAGGAAGCCTGAAGCAGAGGCGCTTGTATCAGAACAAGGATCGCGTAGGGTAGGGCGCCCTAGTTGTCGCTCACCAGCGCCAGACTGATGCGGCCGCGCTCGTGCTCTATCTTGTCCACCTTCACTGTGATGACGTCGCCCACCTGCACCACCTCCAGCGGATTGGTCACGCGCTTGTAGCCCGTGCGCATTTTGCTCACGTGCAGCAGGGCGTCGTTCTTCAGGCCGATGTCTACGAAGGCACCAAAGTCTACCACGTTGCGCACAGTGCCTTTTAGTACCTCGCCTTCGCGCAGGTCTTCCATTCGCTTGATGTCGCTGCGCAGAATGGGGGCCGGCACATCTTCGCGGGGGTCGCGGCCTGGCTTCAACAGGTTGTCTACGATCAACGCATAGGTATGCTCGTCCACCGCCACCTTCTCCAGCAGAGTGCGCTTCTGGGGTTCGGGCAGTTGCTTCAGCTTCAGGCCCAGCGCAGGGAAGTTCTTGGTGTCGGCTTTCAGTTCGGTGGCCAGCAGCTTCACCTTGTCGTAGCTCTCGGGGTGAATGGCCGTGTTGTCCAGCGGCTCGTCGCCCTCACGGATGCGCAGAAAGCCCGCCGCCTGCTCAAATGCCTTGGCGCCAATGCCTTTCACGTCCAGCAACTGCTTGCGCTTGGTAAAGCGGCCTATCTGGTTGCGGTAGGCCACTACTTCCTCGGCCGACCGCGCGTTTAGGCCGCTCACAAACTGCAGCAGCCGCGCCGAAGCTGTGTTCAGGTCTACGCCCACGTCGTTCACCGTCTGTTCAACTACAGCCTGTAGTTCGTCTTCCAGCATGCGCTCGTCCACGTCGTGCTGATACATGCCCACGCCCAGGCTCTTGGGGTCTATCTTCACCAGCTCGGCCAGGGGGTCCTGCACCCGCCGGGCTATGCTGATGTTGCCCCGCTGCGTGGCGTCCAGATTCGGAAACTCCTTCCGCGCCAGTTCCGACGCGCTGTACACCGACGCCCCCGCTTCGCTCACAATCAGGTACTGCACGTTCAGTTTGTGCTTCCGCAGCATGCCAGCCACAAACTCCTCGGTCTCGCGGCTGGCGGTGCCGTTGCCTATCGCAATCAGCTCTACACCATACTGCTGAATCAGACGCAGCAGCGTACGTTCGCTGCCGGCCAGGTCGCGTTTGGGTTCTACCGGGTAAATCACTTCGCCGGTCATGTACTCGCCCTGCCGGCCCACCACGGCCACTTTGCAGCCCGACGCAAAGCCGGGGTCCAGCCCCATCACCACCTTGTTCGCTATCGGCTGTTGCAGCAGCAGGTTGCGCAGGTTGGCCGCAAACACCTTGATGGAATGCGCATCGGCCTGCTCCTTCAATGCGTTGCGCACTTCCCGCTCCAGGCTGGGCAGCAGGTAGCGCGTCAGGCCCATCTTCAGTGCCGCGCGGTATTCTTCGGCAAACAGCAGGTTGTGGTTCCAGCCCATTTTCCGGGCTATGAAGTCTTCGGCTTCGGCTTCGTCCAGTTCCAGCCCCACAGTTAGAATGCCCAGCGTTTCGCCGCGCTGTAGCGCCAGGTACTGGTGGGGCTTTATCTGCTTGGTCGTCAGCTGAAAGTCGTGATACAGCTCAAACTTGCTGGCCTCCTTGTGGTCGGGCTGCTTCAGTTTGCTCACGGCCACGCCGCGCTCCTGTAGTTCCTTGCGCAGTACGCCGCGAATTTCGCTGTGCTCGGCCACCTGCTCGGCGATGATGTACTGCGCCCCAGTAATGGCCTCTTTCTTGGTGCACAGTTCGCCGGTCACAAAGGGCTGTACCAGTGCGTTTTTGTCTTCGCCACGGTCCTGCTGGCTCATCATGCGCTCGGCCAACGGCCCTAGCCCCTGTTCCAGCGCCACGGTGGCTTTGGTTTTGCGCTTGGGCTTGTAGGGCAGATACAGGTCTTCCAGCTCGGTGGCGTCAAAGCAGCGTTCTATCTGCTGCTTCAGCTCGGGCGTCAGCTTGCCTTGCTCAGCTATTGTGCTCAGAATCGTCTCTTTGCGGCTCAGCAGGTCTTTCAGATACTGATGCGCCTTGGCAATGTCGCGTATCTGCTCCTCGTCCAGCCCTCCTGTCTGGGCTTTGCGGTAGCGCGCAATGAAGGGCACGGTGGCGCCCTGGTCCAGCAGCCCGATGGTGCCTTTTACGTTATGCAGTGCCAGCCCGGTGCGTCCTGCCACCAGCCGGTTCAGTTCTTGTTCCTGTACAGACATACCCGGCAAAAATCGCAGGGAAATCCTCCCCGTGCACGTGTAGGTTTTCCCCACTGTGGGCAACTTTCCGTTTCAGGCACGTGACCACCCCGTGAATCGGGAAAAGTGGAAGAAACCGACTTCTCTCCGATATTTGTTGCTACAGACAACACAACAAACAATTCTGCCTTCGGTTATGCAGTTGCTGTACGCCCGATTGCGTCTTACTCCCGTGCTTCTCCTTTGCTGGCTGGTGGCGGCGGCTTTCCGCGCCGATACCCCAGCGCTGGAAATTCACGCTTTCAAAGCCAATGCCGACGAGAAGGCCCGCCAGGTCAAGCTCTCCTGGAAGGCAAAAGCCCTTGGCAATTACAGCCAGTGGGGTTATTTCTACGTAGAGCGCAGCGCCGACGGTGCCAATTGGAGCCGCCTCAACGCCCCGGTTCAGTTCTGGGTAAGCCCCAAGCTCGAAGAAAACTTCTCCTTCACAGACCAGCTCAACGAGGCCGAGCGCTACTATCGCCTGGTTGCCATCGACAACAACCGCAAGGAAACCCCCCTTGCTACCACTCACTACGAACTCAAGAAGGCCCTTCTTTTCTGTGAGTTTACGCTCCACCGCGAGATTGGAAAAGTATACATGAACTACCTGCTCGACCGCCAGAAGGAGCTCCTCGTCCGCGTATACGATGGTATCGGCCAGCAGGTCTGGACCGAGAAACTGCCCTCTGGTGAGCCCGGCAACCACGCCTTCCTCCTCGACGTCTCCCGCTTCCGCAAGGGGGTTTACCTGCTCGTCGTCACACAGGTGGAAGACGATATGAACATCGTAGAGCACCGCCTCGATCTGCGCTGAGGGCAACCTGCCACATCGCCATTGCGCCATTGCCTCCATGGGCTGTATCTTGCACAGAAGCCAACTATGGAAACCAAACTGGAAATCGCCCGCAACTGGCTTCCACGCTACACGGGCACTGCTGTGGATGAATTTGGCGACTACATCCTGCTCACCAACTTCCACAACTACGTCACCCGCTTTGCCGAAAAATTCAAATGTGACGTAAAAGGCGTGGGTCGTCCCATGCAGACCGCGACCAACAGCGCCGGCCTCACCATAGTCAACTTCGGTATCGGCTCGGCCAACGCAGCCACCATCATGGACCTCCTGGTGGCCCGCCAGCCCAAGGGCATCCTGTTTCTGGGCAAGTGCGGTGGCGTAAAGCACAGCGCCGAACTCGGCCACTTCATCCTGCCCATCGCGGCCATTCGCGGCGAGGGAACCAGCAACGATTACTTCCCGCCCGACGTCCCGGCCCTGCCCAGTTTCAAGCTGCACAAGTTCGTCTCTGACAAAATCGTCGAGCACGGACAGGAATACCGCACCGGCGTTATCTACACCACCAACCGCCGCGTGTGGGAGTGGGACACCGAGTTCAAGGAGACCCTCCGCAAGAAGACCGTCATCGGCATTGACATGGAAACCGCCACCATCTTCGTGGTAGGTCACGCCAACTCACTGGCCCGAGGCGCACTTCTTCTCGTGTCTGACACCCCCATGACGCCCGAAGGCGTGAAGACCGAGAAGTCTGACGCCGAAGTCACCGCCAAGTTCGTCGAAATGCACCTCCAGATCGGCATTGAAGCCATGACCGACATCGGAGAGAAGGGTGAGAAAATCAAGCACTTCCGCTACTAGCACGTGCTTGAATGGCGAATGGATGCGGCAGTGGAGCTGCTCAGCCGTTCTGCTGTTCCTCCAGTTCGGATTTCAGTTCGCGGCGGCTCGTGATGTGGTAGTAGAACCCCAAGAGCACTCCTGCGGCAAAGTAGGGCAGGAGGAGGGCGTCAGACAGCCCTGAGGCAATCGTGCCCAGCAACCAGTAGAGCGCTATGTAGCCAATGACAAGCCAGAGATACAGACTTCGGGCGCGAGTGCGCCGTTTCAACAGAAAAAAATGTATCCCCCAGCTGACGAAATGCCACAGGGCAATGAAAATCATGCCCATTATGAAGAGAAACCCGCCAACCTGAATTTTCAGCACAAAGAGAAAGGCAGACAGGAATGCGAACAGGTACAGCAGCGTCTGGATGGCGACGTCGGCGCGAAGGAACCGCAGGCCACGGGGCGAGGTGGACATCGGATGAGGGCTGAGAATCAGGAGGCGTTGCGGCTGCGGAATGCCTTCCAGGTGAGGTAATGGTAAAAGAGGCCAATGCCGACACCGAGCGTCAGAACCAGCGGAAATACTGTCGCAAAATCATCTCCCGAAAAGACATTGAACAGGATGATAGATACCACCATGTGTCCCAGCACCAGATAGGCATACGTCCGTCGTTGGGCCGAACGGTCGCCCATTACATAGTGAATGAGCCAGCTAAAGAGATGCCACAGGCCAATGATCAGCAACAGGACACCAATTGGGAGATTTGCCAATGGGGTGCTGATACGGGTTAAAAGCACAAGGGCCAGGAGCACATACAGAAACAGCTGTAACCCTAGGTCAAAGGAGAAGAAAAAGCTTTTTTTGGTCATTCAGGGATGTGCAGATAAGTACCCCAATGTAAGCGCCATTGGCGGTAAGCCCAAGTATGTTTCCTGAAACCTACAAGTGGCAGTAGCGCAGTAAGCCAAATGCGTCAGGCTGTGGTATCGCTAGGCGTGCTGTAGCACGGGCTCCAGAATTATGCGCAGCTTCTCCAGCGTGTAGTCTACCTCGGCCTCGGTGTTCTGTGCGCCGAAGCTGAAGCGCACACTGTTGGCGATGCGCTGGGGCGTGTGACCCAGTGCCGACAGCACGTGGCTGGGCGTGACACTGCCACTGGTGCAGGCCGAACCACCCGAGGCACTGATGCCGTAGAGGTCAAGGTTGAAGAGCATCAGCGACTCTTCGTCTGTACCGGGGAAAGCCACGTTGAGTACCCAGGGCAGGGCTTTGTCAAAGTCGGTTTCGCCGTTGAAAGCAATCTGCTGGCTCAGGGCTTTCAGGCCGTCCATCATGCGGCGCTTGAGGTTCCAGAAGAGGTCCAGATGGGCCTGCTGCTCGGTGGTGCAGAGTTCCAGCGCCTTCGCCAGCCCTACGATGAATGCCACGTTCTCTGTGCCAGCGCGCTGGTTGCGCTCCTGGCCCCCACCGGTCACCATACTGGGAATGGCCACCCCTTCGCGGCGGAAGAGGAAGCCTACCCCTTTGGGGCCGTAGAACTTGTGGGCGCTGGCCACGAGGAAGTCGGCGGGCAGCGTTTGCAGGTCCAGCGGCAGGTGGCCTGCCGTCTGGGTGGTGTCGGTATGGAAGACCGCGCCGTGCTGGCGGCTCAGCTCACCGATAGCCTGAATGTTGTTCAGGGTGCCTATCTCGTTGTTGCCGTGCATCAGCGACACAAACGACTTGGGGTTGCGCTTCAGGGCATCTTCCAGCTCGTTCAGGTCGAGGTTGCCTTTGGCATCGGGCGTCAGCATCGTGTAGGTGATGCCGAGCTGCTGTGCCAGCTGCTCCACGGTGTGGCCCACGGCGTGGTGTTCCAGCGGGCTGGTGATGATGTGCTTCAGGCCCAGACCAATGACGCTGCTGCGAAGGGCGTAGTTGTCGGCCTCGGTGCCACCGCTGGTGAAGACGATTTCGGCGGGGGCGCAGTTCAGAATCTCGGCCACGGTTTTCCGCGCTTTCTCGATGGCGGCGCGCAGCTGGCGGCCATGGTGGTGCACCGAGCTGGGGTTGCCAAACTGCTCGGTGAGGTAGGGGAGCATGGCTTCCAGTACCCGCGGGTCAAGCTGGGTGCTGGCGGCGTTGTCGAGGTAAACGCGGGTGGTGGTCATGGTTGTTCTGTCTGGCTGTCGGCTCGAAAGGTACGGAATCTCAGTTTGAGGGTGCAACGGCGGTGATAAGCCCGTGCACTTCCTCGGCCAGGGCCTGCGCCTTTTCGGCGGTAGCGGCTTCGGTGTAGATGCGGATAATGGGCTCGGTATTGCTCTTGCGCAGGTGTATCCAGCTGTCCGGCAGGTCCACCTTCACGCCGTCCTCACGGTTGACGCGGTGGCTGGCGAAGTGGGTGGCCATGGCGTCGAGAATGGCGTCTACGTTGAGGCCGGGACGCAGTTCCACTTTGTGCTTGGCCATTTCGTAGTTGGGGTATTCGTCGCGGAGCTGGCGCAGCGTCTTGCCGGAGTTGGCCAGGTGTGTCAGGGCCAGTGCCACGCCTACGAGGGCGTCGCGGCCATAGTGCAGTTCGGGGTAGATGATGCCGCCATTGCCTTCGCCACCGATGGGCGCGTTGTTGGCCTTCATCTTCACCACTACGTTGACCTCGCCCACGGCAGCGGCATGGTACGTGCCACCGTGCTTGGCGGCGATATCGGCCAGGGCGCGGCTGGAGCTGAGGTTGCTGACGGTGGCGGCGCCGGGCGTCTGGCTCAGGACGTAGTCGGCCACCAACACGAGGGTATATTCCTCGCCGAAGAGTTCGCCGTCTTCGCAGACAAACACCAGGCGGTCTACATCCGGATCTACCACTACGCCGATGTAGCCGGGGTTCTGCTGGATGTAGGAGCAGATCTGGTCCAGGTGTTGGCGAAGGGGCTCGGGGTTGTGGGCGAAGATGCCGGTGGGCTCGCAGTTGAGTTCCACCACTTCGGTGACGCCCAGCGCCTTGAGGAGGGCGGGCATGTAGACGCCGCCGGTGCTGTTGACGGCGTCTACCACCACCTTGAAACCCTTCCGGGCAATGGCATCGCGGTTCACGAGCTTCAGGGCCAGAATGGCGTCGATATGCTTCTGGAGGTAGGTGTTGTCGAGACGGTAGGTGCCCAGCTCGTTGTAGGGCGCGAAGGTGAACTCCTGCGACTGATAGAGCGCCAGAATGGCCTCGCCATCGGCACCGGAGAGGAACTCGCCGCGGCTGTTGAGCAGCTTCAGGGCGTTCCACTGGGCGGGGTTGTGGCTGGCCGTGAGGATGATGCCACCAGCGGCTTTCTCCATCGGCACTGCTACCTCCACGGTGGGGGTGGTGGTGAGGTCGAGGTCTACGACGTGTATGCCCAGCCCTTGCAGCGTGGCGGCAACGAGCGAGCGCACCATGCTGCCCGACACGCGGGCATCGCGGCCCAGCACTACGGTGTTGCCCAGGTTCTGGCTTTTGAGCCATGTGCCATAGGCGGCAGCAAACTTGACGACGTCGATGGGCGTGAGGTTGTCGCCGGGCTGGCCACCGATGGTGCCGCGGACGCCGGAAATGGATGCGATGAGAGACATGCGGGCAGAGACTAAAGTCAGTTCGTATGGATTCGGCTGCAAAAGTACCATTTTGAACAACGCGCAAAGGCCTGAGGCCAGGTGCTTTTTGAATGGGGCTTTGGCTCAAAAGCCGTAGTTTTGCGCCCTGAATTGCCCCAAAGGAGGCAGGAACAAGGAGAAACGTATGTCGAAACTGGGTCCCTATACCCCACAGCAGATCGAGCCGCGCTGGCAGGCTTACTGGAGCAGCAACCGCACCTTTGCCGCCGAGAAACTGGCCACCCACAAGCCCAAGTACTACATACTGGACATGTTCCCGTACCCTAGTGGTGCGGGCCTGCACGTAGGTCACCCGTTGGGCTATATCGCCACCGACATCGTGGCCCGCTACAAGCGGATGCAGGGCTTCAACGTGCTGCACCCCATGGGCTTCGACTCGTTTGGCCTGCCCGCCGAGCAGTACGCCATCCAGACGGGCCAGCACCCGGCCCTCACCACCGAGCAGAACACCGCCCGCTACCTGAAGCAGCTGGCCGTGCTGGGCCTGGGCCACGACCCCGACACCCTGACCCGCACCAGCGACCCCGATTTCTATCACTGGACGCAGTGGATTTTCCTTCAGCTGTTTGACTCGTGGTACAACAAAGCCACGGACAAAGCCGAGCCCATCGCTACGCTGACCGCCGCCCTGGCGAAGGGAGGAAGTGCGGCCGTGCAGGCTGTTACCGCGCTGCCCGAGCCTTTCACCGCCGCCGATTGGAACGCCATGACCGCCGACCAGCAGCAGGAGACCCTGCTGCACTACCGTCTGGCCTACCTCAGCTACGAGATGGTGAACTGGTGCCAGGCGCTGGGTACCGTCCTGGCCAACGAAGAAGTGAAGGACGGCCTGAGCGAGCGTGGGGGCTACCCTGTGGAGCGGGTGCGGATGCGCCAGTGGTCGTTGCGGATTACGGCCTACGCCGACCGCCTGCTGAAGGGCCTCGAAACCCTTGAGTGGCCTGAGAGCGTAGTGGAGATGCAGCGCAACTGGATAGGCCGCTCGGCGGGTGCCGCAGTGAAGTTCCAGCTGGCCGACGGCGGCGAGCCCATCGAGGTGTTCACTACCCGCCCGGATACCATTTTCGGCGTGACATTCCTGGTGGTAGCGCCCGACCATGTGCGCATTGACGAGTTCCTGAAGGGCGATGCTGCCGCAGAGGCCCGCGCCTACTGCGAGAAAGCCCGCAACAAGAGCGAGCGTGAGCGCCAGACTGAGGTGAAGACCGTGACAGGCGCTTTCACCGGCACCTATGCCATTCACCCCTTCACGGGCGAGAAACTGCCCGTGTGGACCAGTGAATACGTGCTGGCAGGCTACGGCACAGGTGCCATCATGGCGGTGCCGGGCCACGACGAGCGCGACCACGCCTTTGCCAAGCACTTTGCCCTGCCCATTGTGGAAGTGGTGAAGGGTGGCAACGTGCAGGAAGAGGCGTTTTCGGGCAAAGAGGGGGAGATGGTGAACTCGCACTTCCTCAACGGATTACAGGTGAAGGCGGCCATAGAGCGCGCCATACAGGAGATAGAAGCCAAAGGGCTGGGCAAAGCGCGCGTGACCTACCGGCTGCGCGACGCCATTTTCTCACGCCAGCGCTACTGGGGCGAGCCCATCCCGATGGTGTTCCGCAACGGCATTCCGCACCCGCTGCCAGTAGACCAGCTGCCGCTGACACTGCCCGCGGTAGAGAGCTACAAGCCTACCGGTGCAGCCGAAAGCCCCCTGGCCGCTGTGGCCGACTGGGTGCACCTGCCCGACGGCAGCCAGCGCGAAACCAACACCATGCCCGGCTGGGCAGGCTCGTCGTGGTACTTCCTGCGCTACCTCAGCGTGGGAAACGACCAGCAGTTTGTAGACCCCGCCCGCCAGCAGTACTGGATGAACGTAGACCTGTACGTAGGCGGCTCGGAGCACGCGGTGGGCCACCTGCTTTACAGCCGGTTCTGGACACAGTTTCTCTTTGACCGTGGCCTGTGCGCCACCGAAGAGCCCTTCCGCAAGCTGGTGAACCAGGGCATGATACAGGGGCGCAGCAACTTCGTGTATCGCCACAAGACGACGGGTAAGTTTGTGTCGAAGGGCCTGTTGCAGCGCATGGACGACTACACCCCCCTGCACGTGGACGTCAACATCGTCAAGGACGATGTGCTGGACCTTGATGCCTTCCGCAACTGGCGCGAGGAATATGCCACTGCTGAGTTTGAGCTGGAAGACGGCAAGTACGTATGCGGCTGGGAGGTGGAGAAGATGTCGAAGTCGAAGTACAACGTGGTGAACCCCGAAGACCTGTGCGCGCAGTACGGGGCCGACACCTTCCGCCTGTACGAGATGTTTCTTGGGCCGCTGGAGCAGTCGAAACCCTGGAACACGAACGGCATTACGGGTGTGTTCAACTTCCTGAAGAAGTTCTGGCGTCTCTTCACCGACGAACAGGGCAACCTCGCTGTTACCGACGAAGCCCCTACTGCTGAAGAACTGAAATATCTGCACCAGACGCTGAAGAAGACCGCCGAAGACATCGAGCGGCTGAGCTTCAACACGGCAGTGCCACAGTTCATGATCTGTACCAACGAGCTGTCGCGCCTGGGCTGCCGCAAGCGGGCCATTCTTGAGCCCCTGGTGCTGGCGCTCAGTCCGTTCGCGCCCCACATCTGTGAAGAACTGTGGGCAGCGCTGGGACACACCACCAGCGTGGTGAAGGCGCAGTTTCCGAAGTATGAGGAGCAGTATCTGGTAGAGGCCTCAGTGGAATATCCCATCTCCATCAACGGCAAGACGCGCGGGAAAATCACGCTGGCGCGGACGCTGGATGCGGCAGGTGTGGAAGCCGAAGTGCGGGCACGGCTGGAAGCTGACCCCGAACTGGCCAAACATGTGACCGGCCCCATCAAGAAAATGGTGGTGGTGCCGGGCCGCATCGTCAACGTGGTGCTTTAACTGCTATCGGCAGGGCGGTCAGGTGCAAGCGGCTGACTGGCAGTGCGTGCTTTCTGTGCCGAGGGCCACTGGCTGGGTGGCTGCTGCATGAGGTTGGGGATGGCCCCGGTATGACGCCATACGGGGGGCGTACCGCTGGGCTGGGCCGTCTCGGGCTGTGGCTGCGCGTGTTTGCCCTGTTCCAGCTGGCCGCCAAAGTCTTCCATGAAGCCGATGACGATGTCGGCCAGCGCGGGTATGTGGTGGGGCTGGGCCTTCTGCGTCCATTCTGTCACCTGCTTGAACATGCCGGAATAGCCCTCGGGCGTGTGGTTACTGGCAGCCTTCTGGTAGGTGTTGATGAGACGGTTGAGGCTGTTGACCGTGGCATTGGGGATTTCCTCCTCCGGCTGTTCGGCCATCTTGCGCTCCATCACGGCCATCTGGTGGTCAATGATGCGCAGCAGGCGGTGCTGCAACTGAATGGGCAGAGGAACACGTATGGCGGCCATGCTGCAAGAAGCAGGGCTGCCCGCCCGATTCCAATTCCTTAAAAGCAGACAGGTTGCCGGAGTGGGCAACCTGTCGATACGGGAGGCAAACTGCCATTACAGCAGGATGGGGCGCCAGGGCAGGTTGTAGCGCAGGCCGCCCAGCAGGCCCAGCGAGTTGCCGCCAGTTTCCTTGCGGTAGTAGCCTTCGAGGTCGAAGTAAAGGGCTGTGCGCCAGAGCTGGTAAGTGGCGCGGCCGTTGACGGAAGTGAGGCGGTATTCGGTGCCCTGGCCGACGGTGTTGCCATAGTCAGAGGGGCGGGGTGTGGAATTGGACCGGAAGATGTCGCCACCCCAGTTGCGGCCATCGCCGTCGCGGCCCTGCTGAACGTGCTGCACACGCAGGTGCAGATAGAGCGCCGGAATGGGCTGGTAGTTGAGCGTCAGGCTGATATCGCGTACGTTGGCGCCGAAGGTGTGGGCCAGGAACTGACCATACTGGCTGTAATTGGTGCTGACGTTGTAGTGGCCGTAGGTATAGGGGCGCACGCTGTTCAGTTCTACCTGGGCGTCGAGCGTCTCCACACCCAGTACGTCTATGTACTTGAGGCCCAGCTGATAGCCGAACTTGTTGCCCCAATAGCCACTACCGTTCCTGCTGGCGGCAACATTGAAGTCGTCGAGGAGAAACTGGCCGTAAAGTTGCAGGCGGTTCCAGAGGTTGGCCTTGGCCATAGCGCCCAGCAGGGTGTTGTCGGGGCTGCCGATATACTGTTCCACCGAGCGGAAGAAGATGACCGGATTGAGGTACTGGAGCTCGAAACCGCGCTGACCATTGACCTGCTGACCAGAGAATACAGTGCTCTCGAACACGCTGAACGACAGCTTGGCGTTGGGCCGGAAGGTGAGCATGTGAAAGGCGCCGTACTTGCGGGGGTAGGTGCCGAGGGCATCGGATTTATTGCGGATGAAGTCCACCATCTGTGAGAAGTGGTTGGTGTACTCCAGCTTCCAGAAGCGCCAGTTGAGGTTGAGCATGAGGTACTCAGGCCCGAAGTCGCTGAGTACGAGGCTTTGGTCGCCCTGGCCCCAGAAAGCACGGTCGTGGCCGAACTTGATGCGCAGGTTCTTGAAGGGCGAGTAGGTAAGGTATCCGCGGAAGGAGAAGTAGTCCCAGGCGTTGTCGCGGAAGGGCTTGATATTGCCTTCGCCGGGTACAGCTCCCAGCGTAGAAATGACACTGTTGACGTAGGCGGGGAACTGCTGCTGGGTAGCCACCACCTCGGCGAAGTAGCCGATTTTCTTCACGAGAGAGCCCCTGAGTTGCAGTCCATTGGAGTTGCGGAAGAGGCTGTTGGTTTTCTGGGCGCCGCCGTCCGGGGTTACGCGGTCCTGCCCTACGGCCCAGTAGAAAGTGGGGTTTACGTAGAGGCTGAAGTCTTCGGAGCGGTGGGTGAAGAGATCGCGCTTGTTGGTGTAGAAGGGGTTGAAGAGCCCGCGCTCATACCAGCGTGCGCCTTCGCCAGTGCGTTCGGGGGCGTAGGACTCGTCGATGCGGAAGCGGCTGCGGTTAAGCCAGGCAAGGTCTCGGCGGCCCATGCGGCTGGTGTCTGCGTCGCGCAGAATTTCCAGCACGCGCTCGCGGCCATAGGGCTTGATCTCGGTGGATATGGGCTTTCCGGTCAGGCCTTTTATGTCGATGCGGTCAATGAAGCGATAGAGCTCATCGTGGTAGGGGAGGTCGGCTTCCTGGGCCAGCGTGGCCAGCGGCAGAAGGAAGAGCAGGGGCAGCAGTGCCACCCGGCGTAAGTGATTCATACAGGGCAGTAGGGCCAAAGGAACGGTGTGACAAAGAAACGAAAAAGGGCGCTCCGGAGTGGAGCGCCCTTTTCAGATTGCGGTGTGGCTCAGCTTAGTTGAAGATATAACGGATGCCACACTGAATCCGGTAACGGGAGTTCAGGTTGGGGGCGAACGAGTTAATCTGGGGGGTGTTGGAGCTGTTGCTGGCACGGGTGAAGGTGAAGCGGGGAAGGCCCGTCGCACCCGAAACAGGATCGGTGCCAGAGAAGTCTACAACACGGAGGGGAGAACGGGTGGTGGTGTTCTTGTAAACGCCCCAGTTTTCGTTAATCAGGTTGCCGAAGTTGAAAATTTCAAGGCTCAGCTGGATGGTGTTGCGCTTGCCTTTTACGTCAACATAGAAATCCTGAAGGATACGAAGGTCGAACACGCCAACCATCGGCTGCTGAGCGCCGTTGCGCTCGGCCCAAGTGCCACGACGGGCGCTGAGGTACTCATCCTGGTTGATGAAGGCGTCAAGCTGCTGCCACATTTGGTTGGCAGTACGGGGATCAGAGGCACCATCGGGTACCAGGATGATCTCGTTCTGGGCAGCCGGGATGTACATCAGGTCGTTGTTGGCGCCGTCATTGTTCAGGTCGCCGCCATAGGTGAATGAGTAGCGAGGACCAGTAGCCAGTTCGTAGAAACCAGCGATGGTGGTGGAGGTCCACTTGCTGTACTCGAACTTATACGAAGCGGTAGCAATGATGCGGTGGGTGTTGCCGAAGCCGAGGAAGCCCAGTTGAGGACGGTTGGGGTCGCCAAGGACAGGGTTTACCTGGAAGGCAGAGTTTGCACTTTCACCAGGGTTGTTGGTAAGCGAACGGCCGTTCGTGTAGGTGTAGGCAGCAGACATGAAGAAGTTCTTGTTGAACGCCTTCTGGAGCTGTGCCGTGATGAAGTAGGCATACCCCTGGTTGCTGTTGCGCAGACCAATAACCTCGGCATTGTAAGGCTGCGTAGTAACAATGCGACGGGTGCCAGAGATGACCGGAACCGTTGGTGCATTGCCGGGACCTACTTTAACACTGGCGTTAGTGGGGTTCAGGTTGGCATCAACGTGGTAAACCGCATTGATGTCCTGGGTGAATGCACCTTCGAGGGTTGCTACGAGGCCATCGCCGAAGTCGTAGTCAACACCGAGGCTGGAGCGCCATACCTGTGTCCACTTGAAGTTGTTGTCGGCGAAGTTCAGGGGGATGGTAGCACCTGCACCACCTACTGCCGGACTGGGCTTGTAGCGCTGGGCGATGTTGGGGTCGAAGTCGATATACTGACCGTTCAGCTGGGGAGCATCGCCGTTGGCAGTGCCAGGGATGGTGAGGATACGGCCCACGTTCAGGCCAGTGCTGGCCACGTTGTTGGTCATCCACACGAAGGGAATACGGCCGCTGAAGATGCCCGTACCACCACGTACCTGAAGGCGCTTGTCGCCGAACACATCCCAGTTGAAGCCCAGGCGGGGCGAGAACAGGTACTGTGTGCCCGGAAGCTCACCGATTGGCTGCCTGAAGAGGTCGCTGGCTTCTTTGTTGAAGATAGGCTCGTTGAGGTAGAAGGGAATGTCCAGTCGGAGACCAGCCGTAACTTTCAGATTAGGCAGGGCCTGGAATTCATCCTGGGCATAGAAACCAAGCTGCATGGCTTCGAGTGCGGCATCTGAGGTGCGGCCATCGAGTTCGTAGCCCAGCCAGTAGCTCATCGGAGAGGAGTAGGCGGTCTGGGGGATGCCATTGCGGGTATTGGTTACGTTGCTGTAGAACGAGTCGAACGAACGGAACACATAGCGGCCCCAGCGTGCCCGGAGGAAGATGTTGTTCAGTTCGTAGTATTCTGCCTGGAAGCCAGCGGTGATGTTGTGCTTGCCCAGGAAGATGCTGAAGTTGTCCTGAATGAGGAGCTGGTTCTGGATGATGCCGTTGTTGTGGCGGAAAGGATCCGGACCGAATACGGTAGCAAGGTCTAGACCAGTGATTTCACCAGCGCCGTTACGGCTGATGGACGAGCCAACGTTCACGATTTCCACCGTTGGGAATTCGGGGAAGGGCGAGTACTGACGGTCTTCAACGTCGGAGTACGTGGCGATCAGCTGGTTGGCGAAGCGTGTGCCGAAGATGGCGTTCCATTCCAGCGAGTAGCTGGCGATGGTCGACTCATACTTATAGGCAACAGACTCAAAAGGAATGGTGTTGCGGCCGTTCGAGCGCTCGTTGTTGCTGGCGTAGAAGCGGGCATCGTCAGAAGCCGAAGGGGCACGGAGGTCGAACCCTTCAACGTAGTTGTAACGGAAGCTCAGCTTGTTGTTGCTGTTCAGGTTCCAGTCGAGGCGAACCAGCAGTTTCTTGTTATCGGTTTTTTCGGGGAACTGGAAGCCACCGAAGTTTACACCGAAGTTGTTTTGCAGGAAGTTGGACAGCGTGCGCAGTGAGTCGGCGCTGATATCACCAATCGAAGTGTTGTTGGCACCTTCGCCAGCCTCGCGGGGGCGGAAGTTGGCAAACGGAGCTTCGTTGCGGGTAAGTTCGCCGCTGACAAAGAAGAACAGTTTGTTCTTGATGATGGGGCCACCCACGCGCAAGCCGTACTGGTTGTAGGTAAGCTCGGGGAGTGTGATGTTCTGGCCGGCATTACGCTTGCCCTGCCAGCGACCACGCTGCGCAAACCAGTAAGCCGAACCGCTTACTTCGTTGGTGCCAGAGCGGGTAGTAGCGTTGATGCCACCACCGGTGAAGCCAAACTGGCGAACGTCGTAGGGGGCGATGAGAACGCTGATTTGGTCGAGGGCGTCAATAGACACAGGCGACACACCTGCACCTGAACCGGGCAGTGGGTCTTCGCCAAGGCCGAATACGTTGTTTACCAGCGCACCGTCAAGGGTAAAGTTGTTGTACTTGCCGTTAGAGCCAGCAAAGTTGGGAGAACCAGTGGAACCCTGGGGTGACAGACGCGAGAAGTCGTTGACTGAACGACCCAGCGTCGGGAGCTCCATCAGCTGCTGGGTGGTAACGGCCGTAGCCGCACCTGTGCGCCCTGCACTGATTACAGCGTTCCGGCTTTCGCTGATCACTACCTCGCTCATCTGGACAGACTCGTCTACCAGGATGGGGTTGATGGTGAGTGCCTGGCCAAGACCCAGCTGGATGTTTTCCTGCACAAAGGTCTTGAAGCCTACGTACTCGATGGTAACAGTGTAAGGGCCACCTACACGCATGTTCGGCAGATAGTAGGAGCCTGCGTTGTTGGTGAGGTTGCCATAGGTAGTCCCCGTGGGAACGTGGACAGCCTTGACGGTTGCACCAACAAGGGGTTCACCATTCTGCGTTTTGACCACACCGCTCATAGAGCCAGTAGTCAGACCCTGACCGTAGGCCAGTGCCGCGAGGCACAGCCACAGGGGCAGGAAGACCAGTTTTCGTAAATGTTTGAAATGCATAAACCGATTGTGGAGATGGATTCCGACGCAAAAATCTGATTGTTCCGCCATTGATAAGCACCTCGAAGAGGGTTTAATGCAATCATTAACCACCCCACAGGTTCTTAACAGTGACTTAACGCAAGTTTTTCCAAAAGGTTAAACTGGGCAAGTCAAAGACTCCACAATCTTATGGCGGGGTGTGTATAACTGCCTAGAAAGGACGGATTTGCACCGATTCCAGGCGGATTTTCTCCTGAAGTTTCAGTATACCCCCAATGAGGGCCTCGGGGCGTGGTGGGCACCCGGGCACATAGACGTCTACCGGGATGACGCGGTCGACCCCCTTGACGACGTGGTAGCCATGCTGCCAGTAGGGGCCACCGCAGTTGGAGCAGCTGCCCATGGAGATGACATACCGCGGTTCGGCCATCTGCTCATAAAGACGGCGGATGCGGTCGGCCATCTTGAAGGTGACGGTGCCGGAAACGAGGAGGAGGTCGGCCTGTCGGGGTGTGCCGCGAGGAAAGACGCCCATACGGTCTAGGTCATAGCCACTGGCGTTGGTCGACATCATTTCGATGGCACAGCAGGCCAGGCCGAAACCGAGAGGCCAGAGTGAGGACAGGCGCGCCCAGTTGAGGAGGTCGTCCACACGGGTGAGGAGGAGGGTTGCATCTCCTGTTTTCTCAGCGGTAATAACCTGTGGCAGAGCTTGGTCCATCGTAAGCGGCAGGGCAGGAGAGAATCAGTTTTCGCGCTTCTGAATCAAGAGGCGCTGGAAAGGGCGGCGACGAATGACGTTTTCGGCTATGATCTGCAGGTGGCTGAGCACGGTCATGGGCAGGCCAAAGTGATGGCGCAGAATGCTGAACCGCTCCACGAGCGACTTGCGCCACTGACGGCTGCTGGTGCCACCGAGCAGGAACTTACATAACACCTGGCCGCTGTTTTTCACTCCCTTGGCTTTGCGGAGGGCGCGGATGGTCCAGTCGATATCGGCTGCAATGCGGTAGCGTAGATTGTAATGCGGGGCGATGGTGCGGCGGATGAGCAGCGCCTGATGGCAGACGACCATGCCCAGCCGCATGTGGCGCCATGTGAGCTGACGGGGCAACTGTTTGTGGCTGCGCATTCCCACTATTACGCCTTCGGCGTTCATGAGTGCGGCCTGTCCATATATGGCATCTTCGCCCTCATAGCCGGCAAACAACTCTTCGAGGGTGTCGGGCGCATAAGCGAGGTCGCCGGCGTTGAGAAACCAGACAAAGTCGCCAGTTGCCATGTCCAAGCCTTTGTTCATGGCATCGTAGAGGCCTTTATCCGGCTCTGACACCCATCGGTCTATGTGTTCTTCGTGTTCGCGGATGACATCGAGGGTGCCGTCGGTGCTGCCGCCGTCCACGACAATATACTCTATGTAGGGATACTGCTGTTCCAGCACGCTGGCGATGGTAGCGCGCAGGGGCTCCCGGTCGTTGTACACCACGGTGATGATGGACACGACGGGGAAGACGGCGTGATCGGCCTCTTCTATTTCGGGTTCAGTGACAGGGCTGGTACTCACGTAAGGTGGGTTAGTATCCAAGCAGGGCGACGAGAGCCTCCCGTACTTTCGCGGCACTGGGCAGGGCTTCCTGTTCCAGGCCGGTATTCAAAGGTATAGCAGGGATGCATTCGGCGCCAACAGCAGCGACGGGTGCGTCGAGGCTGCGGAAAAGTTTGCGACCAATGCGGCCAGCCAGCGCTTCGGCGAAAGAGTTGGGCAGGGGTTCTTCGGTGAGGACCATTGCCTTGCCGTGTCGCAGTACGGCTTCGGTGATGAGGTCCCAGTCGAGGGGCTCAAGGGTGCGGAGGTCAATGATTTCGACAGAGCCATCAAGCTCGGCGGCGGCATTCTTGGCCCAGTAGACCCCCATGCCCCAGGTGATGACGACACAGCTGTTGCCATTGTCCATCTGTTCCTGGCTGGCGGCTACCACCTGTCGGCCTTTGCCCAGCGGAATGATGTAGTCGGCATCAGGTTCGATGGTGCGGGCATCTTTGGTGCCAGGTACTTTGCTCCAGTACAGGCCCTTGTGCTCGAGCATCAGCACAGGATTGGGGTCGTGAAAGGCAGCTTTGAAAAGACCTTTGAAATCGGCGGCATTGCTGGGGTACACGACTTTGATGCCGCGTATGTTGAGCAGAACGCTCTCGACACTGCTGCTGTGGTAAGGGCCCCCGCTGCCGTAGGCCCCGATGGGCACCCGAATGACGCTCTGAACAGGCCATTTGCCGTTGCTGAGGTAGCAGGAGCGGCTGAGCTCTGTAAACAGCTGGTTGAGGCCGGGCCAGATATAGTCGGCAAACTGCACTTCGACAATGGGTTTACAGCCAACGGCTGACATGCCTGCCGTACTTCCGATGATGTAAGCTTCCTGAATGGGGGTGTTGAATACGCGACCGTCGCCATACTTTTTGGCCAGCGTGGCGGCTTCGCGGAACACGCCCCCGAGCCGGCCCCCTACGTCCTGGCCGTAGAGCAGGGCTTCCGGATACTGGGCCATGAGTTCGTCGACGGCGTGCAGGGCAGCATCCACCATCACCACCTCCTTGCCATCGGCAGGGGTGCGCTCGCCTTTTTCCTCAGTGACGGAGGTGGGGGCGAAAATATGGGTGGTGAGGTCTTCGGGGCGGGGATCTTCAGCAGCCTTGGCACGTTCGAAGTCGGCGCGGGCTTCGGCGCGGGCCTTCTCGTCTATCTCATTCAGGTAGGCTTCGTCGAGGCCCAGGGACAGGAGTTTGTCGCGGAGCAGGACGAAGGGGTCGCGCTTGGCGCTTTCGTCCAGGTCTTCCTGGGTGCGATACCACTCGCGGCGAACACCCGAAGTGTGGTGGCCCAGAAGCGGCACTGTGGCATGAATCAAGATAGGGCGGCGGGCAGTGCGAACGGTGTGCAGGGCATTGTGCAGGGTGCGATAGCAGGCGATGAAGTCGCTGCCGTCGACCGACACGGTTTCCAGTCCTTTGAAGCCTTTTGCATACTCCACGGCATCCATGGCGCGCATTTCGTCACCGCTGGCGCTGATGCCCCAGTAGTTGTCCTGTACAAGGTAAATGATGGGCAGGCGGTGCAGCACGGCCATCTGGAAGGCTTCCGCTACTTCGCCTTCGGTAATGGAGCCGTCGCCAAGAGAGCAGAGCACCACAGGGGGCTGGCCGTCAGTGGGCAGGCCCTGCTGCTCGCGGTACTTGAAGCCGTGGGCGGCGCCGGTTGCTGGGATGGCCTGCATGCCGGTGGCAGACGACTGGTGCGGAATCTTGGGAAGTTCGGGCCGGCGGAGGCTGGGGTGGCTGTAATAGGTGCGGCCCCCGGAGAAGGGGTCGTCGCGCTTGGCCAGCAGCTGAAGCATCAGCTCATAGGGAGTGAGGCCCATGCCCAGCAGCATGGACTCGTCGCGGTAGTAGGGATAGGCATAGTCCTGTGGCAGCAGCTGCATGCCAGCAGCCAGCTGAATGGCCTCATGGCCACGCGAGGTACTGTGGACATACTTGCAGATCTCGCGGTTCTCGTCGTAAATGCGTGCCATTTCGCCTGCCAGGCACATGAGGCGAAAGGCGGACAGCAACTGGTCGAGTTCCAGGCGGACGGGTGGGGTAGCCACCGGAGAGTCTACGATTGTTTGCATAACGAATGGGAGGTCCAAGTTAGGAACCTTTGTAGCGCCTTAGCAATTCCCGATACTGGCGTTTGCTTGGGTGCAACACTTACTTTTGTGGAAACATGGATCGGACGCCGCTTTTACTAACACCCACGCTGCTGGATGCGCTATTGATATGCCTGCTGGGTACGACAACCCTGTGGCTCTGCTGGCGAAAGTCCAATCTGCTGAATTATAGTTTTTTAGAGCGTGTTTTGTTGGTATTGGGCCTGGGGGCATTTCTCCTGGGGGGCATAACCCTGGGGGTTGTCAGCTGGCGGCAACTGCTGCCAACCGACGACAGCCTGAATTTTTATTGGGCCGCCCTGTATCTGAAACAACTGACGCTGGAAGGGCACGCGGATGCCTGGCGTATCTGGACGCTTGCACCCTGGGGAAGAACGCCTGAAGACCTGCTGGTGGCTCACCGACTGAACATGCTGGCTCTTGACTCGGTGTACCATGTTGCTTTTGTTAAGGTGCTGACGCTGCTGCTGCTGGCGCTTGGCAGCTCCTATTACGGGTCGGCGGTGGTGCTGGGCTGCCTGGGGTTCAGTGGCGTGTGGGCGCTGTACGATGCCTTCCGGACGGAGATGGAGGGTCGTAAGTGGCTGGCACTGTGCCTGCTGCTGGGGTTTCCGTCTGTATTTTTCTGGGGTGGCGGTGTAATGAAGGAACCCGTAATATTGGCCGGACTGGGCTGGGGCGTCTGGGCTGCTGTACAATGGCAGAAAGGCCGCAGGCTGGGTGTTCTGGGATGGAGTGGCGTGGCGGCGGCAGTGTTACTGGCGTTTACCATCAAGCCGTTTCTGATGCAGGCCTTGATTCTGGCACTGGCAGGTGTGTGGATGTTGGCCTATCTGTGGCAACGATGGCGCAGCCTGAAAACCTGGGGCTTGGTGCTGGCGCTGCTGGCAGGTGCTTTTCTGCTGATGCACCTGACATCTTACACGCCCGAGCGCATAGTAGGTGAAATGCGCTATTTCAAGATCGCGCTGGAAGCCAAAGGCGTGAGAGGCAACAGCTATTTTGACATTGGGTGGCATGCGCCCTATTCCCTGGTCGATGGGCTGCTACTGTTTCCTTGGGCCATGTTCACGGGACTATTCCGGCCATTTCTATGGGAAGTGGGGAATCTGGCGGGTAAGGCGATGGCGCTGGAAGCGGCCGTGCAACTGGGGGCAACCCTCTGGCTCTTATGGCGTGCCGATCTCCGCGGGATGCTGACACGCAAAACCATACCTTCATACTGGGCAGCAGGGTTTCTGCTGTTTGCGTTTGTTTCGGCAAGCTTTCTGGGCCTTACACTGATTAATTTCGGTACGCTGGTGCGCTACCGCATTGTACTTTTGCCATTCCTGTGGCTGGGACTGCTGCTGTTGCCACAGCGGCGCACCAACACCGATACAGCTCTCGATCTCTCCCGTTGATATGCCCATATATGTAATAGGTACGGCTGCCGAACGCGCCTGGCCCCTGCCTCAGGTATTGCTGGAAGCTGCCTGGATAGAGCCCTCGCGTCTGGATGACGCTGCTCCGGCAGATGCCAGCCTGATTGTAGACCTGACGCTGGACCGTCAGCCCACGGCCCGCCATCTGGAGCGCTACGCACCATTGGCAGGAGTGACAGTGCTGGTGTCGGCGCTGCGGCGGACCCTCAGCGAAATGGTGCATGAGGCAGGTGTACAGCCTCAGTGTCAGTTGTATGGTATTGCTGGTAACCCCTGGTTCCTGTCGCGTGACAGCTGGGAAGTATCGGCCTGGCGAGAGAAGGCCTCGGCCAATTTGCTGGAATCGCTGGGCAAGCAGGTGATTGTCGTGCCCGACCGCATCGGTATGGTAGCTCCCCGTGTCATCTGCCGCATCATCAACGAAGCCTACTTCCTGGTGGGCGAGGGCAATGCCGACGCCGAGGGCGTGGACCTGGCCATGAAACTGGGGGTGAACTACCCATTGGGACCGTTTGACTGGGCTGATAAAATTGGGTTGGATACCGTAGCTGCGGTATTGCAGGCATTGCAACGGGTGCGTGGTGCCGACGATTACCGGGTGGCGCCGCTGCTTGCCGAGCGGATGCAACAGGGCTCTGTCTGACGGTGTGTCAGGTGTTGACAGCTTTTTCGCTCCGCAGCTTCTTCTTTCCTGCCATAACGCCTCACATTTTCGTTAAGTTTGGGCTTGGAACGAAAGTGGCAGAGCGCTGTTACTTATAGCGTGAACCCGCCTGCACTTCACTCGGCAGGCAACTGAACCTCACTCAAAGAAATGTCCGACAACAACGGAAAACGCGACAAGCTGCCCGGAAGCCCGGGCAACCTGCTATGGGTATACGGCCTAGTACTTGTGGCGATACTCATCGCCATTATTACAGTAAGCCCCGGCAGCAGCAGCGGCAGCAGGGAGATTACGTCGTCCAAGCTGAACGAACTGATCGAGCGCAAGGTCGTCTCGAAAGTGGTTATCGTAAACCGCGAGATTGCAGAGATATATCTGACACCCGAAGCCAAGAAACTGGCCGAGTTCAAGGATAAGTCGAAGCCCGGATTCTGGGGCGGTGCGGATGTGGGCCCTGCCTTCACCTACCGTTTCGTTGACCTGGGTAATCTGGATACGGATCTTCGAAAAGCCAACATTCCACTCGAGGCAGAAGAGCGCCGCGACATCATTGGCGGTATTCTACAATTCCTGATTCCCATCGGTCTCATCCTGCTGGTGTGGCTCTTCCTGTTCCGCCGCATGGGTGGTGGGGTAGGTGGCTCGCAGATCTTCAACATCGGCAAAAGCAAGGCCTCGCTGTTCGACAAAGAGAACCGTGTACGCATCACCTTCAATGACGTAGCCGGTTTGGCCGAAGCCAAGCAGGAAGTAGTGGAGGTGGTAGACTTCTTGAAGAACCCGCAACGCTTCACCCGTCTGGGTGGCCATATTCCGAAGGGTGTGCTGCTGGTAGGCCCTCCCGGTACTGGTAAAACCCTTCTGGCCAAGGCTGTAGCAGGCGAGGCTCAGGTGCCTTTCTTCAGCCTCAGTGGCTCTGACTTCGTTGAGATGTTCGTAGGCGTGGGCGCAGCCCGTGTCCGCGACCTGTTCAAGCAGGCCAAGGAGAAAGCTCCCTGCATTATTTTCATCGACGAAATTGACGCCATCGGTCGCAGCCGTGGCCGTGCCAACATGACCGGCGGCAACGACGAGCGCGAGAATACGCTGAACCAGCTGCTGGTGGAAATGGACGGCTTCAACACCGACAGCGGTGTGATTCTGATGGCTGCCACCAACCGCCCCGATGTGCTGGATAACGCCCTGCTGCGTCCCGGCCGCTTTGACCGCCAGATAGCAGTAGACCGCCCCGACCTGAAGGAGCGCGAGGAAATCTTCCGCGTGCACCTGCAGAAAATCGTGAAGTCGCCCGACCTCGATATCAAGAAGCTGGCTACCCAGACGCCCGGTTTCGTAGGCGCCGACATCATGAACGTCTGCAACGAGGCGGCCCTCATTGCTGCCCGCCACAACAAGAATGCGGTGGACATGCAGGATTTCCAGGACGCCATCGACCGAGTGATAGGCGGTCTGGAGAAGAAGAACAAAATCATCAGCCCCGATGAGAAGCGGATCATCGCCTACCATGAGGCAGGCCATGCCGTTGCAGGCTGGTTCCTGGAGCACGCTGATCCGCTGGTGAAGGTGAGCATCGTTCCTCGCGGCGTGGCAGCACTTGGGTATGCCCAGTACCTGCCCAAGGAGAACTACATCAACCGCTACGAAGACATGCTTGACCGCATGTGCATGATGCTGGGTGGCCGTGTGGCTGAAGACATCGTGTTTGGCAAAATCAGCACCGGTGCCCTCAGCGACCTCGAACGCATTACGAAAGTGGCCTACAGCATCGTAACGGTGTATGGCATGAACGAGCGAATCGGTAACGTATCGTTCTATGACTCGCAGGCCGAAGTAGCCTTTACCAAGCCTTACTCCGAAAAGACCGCTGAAGCTATTGATGAAGAGGTGCGCCTTCTTATCGCTAACTGCTACGAGCGCACCAAGCAACTGCTGAATGCCAAGCGTGACCTGATGGAGTCGCTGGCACAAGAGTTGCTGAAGCGTGAAGTGATATTCCAGGACGACCTGGCGCGTATTCTGGGGCCCCGGCCGTTTGAAACCAAAGGCGAGGAACACCAGAACGGCGCAGCTGCTACGTCTGAGTCTGCACCCACCGCTGATACGGCTGGTACTGTATATCCGTGATACAGATTGGCGATTTACCTATCCTGACACAGGGCCGGCCCACCGGCCCTGTGTTCGTTGCATCCGACCTGCACCTGGGCGTGCCCGATCACGCCAGCAGCCTGGCGCGGGAGAAGCACTTTGTTCAGTGGTTGAAACAGGCGCGCGACGAGGCGTCGGAGATCATTCTGCTCGGCGATGTATTCGACTTCTGGTTCGAGTATCGGCGGGCGGTGCCGAAGTACCACACCCGTCTGCTGGGGGCGTTGGCTGAGACAGTGGACGGCGGGGTGCCTATTCAGTTCTTCATCGGCAACCATGATCTGTGGGCTCGCGACTACTTTCCGCAGGAACTGGGCATACCAGTTCACCGTACCCCCATGCGCCGCGAGTGGTTTGGCCGGAAGTATTTTCTGGCGCATGGCGATGGCCTGGGCCCCGGCGACCACATGTTCAAGTTTACGCGGAAGATCTTCGTCAACCCGTTCTTCAACTGGTGTTTCCGCGTCACACACCCCGACGTCGGTCTGTTTCTGGGGCAGTATTTTAGTGGGCGCAGCGCGGCCAAAAGCCGGGCGCACGACGAGATTGACTATGGCCCCAAAGAGCGGCTGTTGCAGTTTGTGCAGGACTTTGTGCAACACGATGCCAGCTACCAGCACTTTGTCTTTGGTCATCGGCATTTGGTGAAGCGGGTGCCTGTGGGTCCCACGGAACTGATCTGTATCGGCGACTGGATCAGCAAGTTCTCCTACCTTCGGATTGATGCCAATGGCCCAGCAATTGAGTACTATCCTCCGAAAGGCGCTTGAGTGCCTGTTGGGAGGCCTGTGTCTGCTGGGTGTAGCAGAGGCGCAGACGCTGGATACCCTGCAACCCACAGCGGTGATTGCAGTATCTGGCGGCAGCCGGCTGGATGCCGATGAAGAGGGTAACCTGGTGGTGACTGACTGGAGCAACCATCGCCTGTATCGGTTTCTGCGGGCCTACCGCTATGACAGCGTGCAGAAAGTAGGGGGCTTTGGCCTCACAGGTGAGGGGCTCTTTCACCCGGGTAAGGTGCAGTATCTTAACCGCCAGGAACTGTATCTGCACGACGAGGGCAACCGACGGCTGGTGCTGCTGACTACGACCCTTCGGTTCCTCCGCGAGATTGATTTTGACACGCAGCCCATCAGTCCGGCCACATCGGGGGCCGGGGCTTCAGATGCACTGTATCTCAACCCCATCAGTTTTGCGCTGGCCCCCAGTGGCGAGCTGTACGTGCTGAACCAGGAAGATGCCACCGTGTACCGCTTCGACGTTTTCGGCCGCTACGAACTTTCGTTCGGTGGCAAAGACTATGGCATGGGGCGGCTGGTTAAGCCCAATGACATATACGTATCTGCCCAGCGGGAGGTCTGGGTATCAGACTCAGCAAACCAGAGCCTGAAGTGTTTCGACGCCTTCGGTACATATCAGTTCAGCCTTTCGGCCAGCCGTCTGCCCGAAGCGTTCCGGCGGGTGGTTGGGGGGCTGCCAGGCGGCGGCCTGCTGTTGCTGAGCCGGTCAGGAGTGTGGGTGTGGCGAATGGGCAAACTGACCCAACTGCCATTAGCCGCCTCCATGGGCGGGGTGCTGCCTGCCGTTCGCGATGCCGTACTACAGGCCGGTACTCTGTATCTCCTCACCGAAAACGCCGTACTTTTGTACACCATAGCCCAGCCTTAACGCGTTAGCCAGTAGCCATGCTTGAAAAACTGTCAGAAATAGAAGCCCGATACCAAGAAGTAGGTGACCTGCTGGGTTCGCCAGAAGTGGTGTCGGATATGGACCAGGTAAAGACGCTGAGCAAGCAGTACAAAGAGCTTGGCACAATTGTAGAGGCTGGTCGGGAGTACATCCGTGCGCTCTCGAACCTTGAGAATGCCCGCGAGCTGCTGGAAACCGAGACCGACGAAGACCTCCGCGAAATGGCGAAAGAGGAAATCGGTCTGCTGGAGCCCAAGGTAGAAGAACTGGAAATGAAGGTGAAGCGCCTGCTGATCCCCAAGGACCCGAACGACGACAAGAACGTCATTCTGGAAATCCGGTCGGGGACGGGTGGCGATGAGGCTGCGCTCTTTGCTGGCGACCTCTTCAATATGTATCGTCGTTTCTGCGAAATGCAGGGCTGGAAGTTTGAGGTTACCGACTTTCATGAAGGCACGCAGGGGGGCTACCGCGATGTCACCATCAGCGTGAGTGGCGATGGCGCCTATGGCCGCCTGAAGTTCGAGAGCGGTGTGCACCGTGTGCAGCGTGTGCCCGACACCGAAACCCAGGGCCGTGTGCACACCAGCGCCGCCACCGTGGCCGTGCTGCCCGAAGTGGAAGACGTGGAGGTGGAGCTGAAGGAAGCCGACATCCGCAAGGATACCTTCTGCGCCAGCGGCAACGGCGGCCAGAGTGTGAACACCACCTACAGCGCCGTGCGCCTGACCCACCTGCCTACCGGCATCGTGGTGTCCATGCAGAACGAGCGCTCGCAGATCAAGAACTACGACCTGGCCCTGAAAGTACTGAAGGCCCGTATCTACGATATGGAGATGCAGAAGCGCGATGCTGAGATGTCACAGATGCGGAAATCGATGGTATCGACTGGCGACCGCAGCGCGAAAATCCGGACGTACAACTTCCCGCAGAGCCGGGTAACAGACCACCGTATCGGCCTCACGGTCTACAACCTGCCGACCGTTCTGCAGGGCAACCTGGACGAGTTCATTGAGGCATTGCAACTGGAGGAAAACGCCAATCGCCTGGCGGAAAGCGCCACCCGGGTGGCTTCCTGAGGCTTTCTCCACCGAATTATTTCGTAAACGCCGCTGTTTAGCTGATACGATACTCTTTTCACAAGATGAACGCACCCGAACATATTGAATGCCTGATTATTGGCAGTGGCCCTGCGGGCTATACCGCGGCCATTTATGCAGCCCGTGCAGGCCTCAAGCCCGTAATGTATGCCGGTATGCAGCCCGGCGGGCAGCTTACCCTCACCAGCGACGTAGAGAACTTCCCCGGCTATAAGGACGGCATCATGGGCCCCCAGATGATGGAAGACTTCCGTCATCAGGCTGCCCGCTTCGGCACCGACATCCGCTACGATGTAGTGGAGAAAGTAGACCTTACTGCCAGCCCCAAGCGCCTTTGGGTTAGTGGGGGCAAGGAACTCACCGCCGATGCCGTGATTATCTCGACGGGTGCCAGCGCCAAGTGGCTGGGTCTGGAAAGCGAGAAGCGCCTGTATGGTGCCGGTGTCAGCGCCTGCGCCGTATGCGATGGTTTCTTCTTCCGTGGCAAGGACGTAGTGGTAGTAGGTGGTGGTGACACTGCCGCTGAAGAAGCGCACTACCTGTCGAAAATGGCCAAGAATGTGCATCTGCTGGTGCGCCGCGACGAACTCCGCGCCAGCAAGATTATGCAGCAGCGTATCCTCAACACACCCAATATCACCGTACACTGGAACACCGAGACCGTGGACGTACTGGGCGACCAGTTTGTGGAGAAGGTGCGCGTGAAGAATAACAAGACCGGTGAAGTACAAGACCTGGAGGTACAGGGCTTCTTTGTAGCTATTGGCCACCAGCCCAACACAGGCATTTTTGCAGGGCAGTTGGACATGGACGAGTCGGGCTACCTGATTACTCACGGCAAGACCGCCCAGACCAATATCCCAGGTGTGTTTGCGGCCGGCGACGTACAGGATCACATTTACCGCCAGGCAGTAACTGCTGCGGGCAGTGGCTGTATGGCCGCACTGGACGCCGAGCGCTGGCTCGCCGATGTGAAGGACGCTGCCATGGCTCACGCTTGAGCACTGTATACCTACCTGTAAGAATTGCCAACGCCCTGCAACTGCGGGGCGTTGCTATTTGTAGAAACAGTAGCGGCTTTTGGGCGGTTTTGGTCCGTCTTTTGCCGAACTTGAACACACTAAGACTAACCCACTATTGGTTCTAGCAATGAAAAACCTGAAATCTCTGCTTCTCTCACTCAGTTTGAGCGTTGTTGCACTGGGCCTCCACGCAAATGACAATGCCGGTGTAGCGGCCACCAACAGTAAAACGGGCGCTGGCGATCTCACCACGACGCCTGCTCTGGCCCCTGCAGCACCTGTCAGCGCACCCATTGTGGCTAAGCCTGCGGTAAGCGCCCCGGCTGTTGCTCCCAAAGCTGAAGCCCCCGTTACCACTGCCGCCACCGCCGAAGAGGCGCCTGCCACTACCGCTGGCACCGCTACGGTAGCCAAGAAGGCAGAGAAGAAGGCTGGCTTCTTCAAGCGTATGGCAACCAAGATGAAGCGTGTTGCCATGAGTACCTTCCTGCTGGTAGGCCTCATCCTGTTCGGGGGTGGTCTTATCGTGGCTCTGTTCGCCAGTGGTTCAGTAGGTGCCCTGCTCATGCTGGCGGGCCTTGTGTTCGTGGTGCTCCACTTCATCCAGTAAACTGGACACTGTATAGAGAAACGGCCCGCACTGCGGGCCGTTTTCATTTCAGGAGCTACACAAAACAGGCTTAGCCATCAAGCTTCAGCACGGCCATGAAGGCACTCTGGGGCACTTCCACGTTGCCTACCTGGCGCATACGCTTCTTGCCCTTCTTCTGCTTCTCCAGCAGTTTGCGCTTGCGGCTGATGTCGCCACCGTAACACTTGGCGGTCACGTCTTTGCGCAGGGCCGAAATGGTTTCGCGGGAAATGATCTTGGCACCGATGGCGGCCTGAATGGCGATAACGAACTGCTGCTTGGGAATCAGCTCCTTCAGTTTTTCGCACAGCTTGCGGCCCCAGGCATAGGCTTTGTCGCGGTGAATGACAGCCGAGAGCGCATCCACGGGGTCGCCGTTGAGGAGGATGTCCATCTTCACAAGGGTGGACTCGCGGAAGCCGATGAGCTCGTAGTCGAGCGAGGCGTAGCCCTTGGAGATGGACTTCAGACGGTCGTAGAAATCGAACACCACTTCTGAGAGCGGCAGTTCGAAGGTAATCTCCACACGCTCGGGCGTGAGGAAGTGCTGGTTCTTGAACACCCCGCGCTTGTCTACGCACAGCGACATGATGGGGCCAATGAACTCGCTCTTGGTGATGATCTGTGCCTTGATGAAGGGCTCTTCCAGATAGTCGGTCTTGGCGGGGTCGGGCATGTCCGACGGGTTGTTCACGATCTGCAGCGTGCCGTCAGACAGGTAGGCCTTGTACTGTACGTTGGGCACGGTGGTGATGACCGTCATGTCGAACTCACGCTCCAGACGCTCCTGTACAATTTCCATGTGGAGCATGCCCAGGAAACCCACGCGGAAGCCGAAGCCCAGCGCCAGCGAGGTTTCAGGCTCGAATACCAGCGAGGCGTCGTTCAGCTTGAGCTTTTCCAGCGCCGAGCGCAGGTCTTCAAACTCGTCGGTGTCAACGGGGTAAACCCCCGCGAACACCATCGGCTTCACTTCCTTGAAGCCCTGGATGGCTTCGGCGGCAGGCGTTTCAAGGGCAGTGATGGTGTCGCCCACCTTCACGTCCTTTACCTCCTTGATGCCGGTAATGAGATAGCCTACGTCGCCGCAGGAGACCACATCGCGGGGTTCTTTGTTCAGGCGCAGAATGCCGATTTCGTCGGCATGGTAGGTGGAGCCTGTGGCCATGAACTTCAGGGCCTGCCCCTTGTGTATGCTGCCATCATATACCCGGAAGTAGGTGATGGTGCCGCGGAAGGAGTTGAAGACCGAGTCGAAGATGAGAGCCTTGAGGGGCGCATTGGGGTTGCCGCGGGGGTGCGACACGCGCTTCACAATGGCTTCGAGGATGTCGGGCACGCCGATGCCTTCCTTGGCGCTGGCCAGGATGACGTCTTCGGGGTCGCAGCCGAGCAGCGACACCACTTCGTCGCGGATAAGCTCGACGTTGGCACCAGGCAGGTCAATTTTGTTGAGGACCGGGATGATGGTCAGGTTGTTCTCCAGCGCCAGGTACAGGTTGGCAATGGTTTGCGCCTGAATGCCCTGGGCGGCATCTACCACCAGCAGTGCACCTTCGCAGGCGGCAATGGCGCGCGATACTTCGTAGGAGAAGTCTACGTGTCCGGGGGTATCGATGAGGTTAAGGGTGTATTTCTTTCCATCATTGGCCTTGTAATCCATTTGGATGGCGTGGCTCTTGATGGTGATACCCTTTTCCCTTTCCAGGTCCATGTCGTCGAGTACCTGGGCCATCATTTCGCGCTGCGAGATGGTTTTGGTTTCTTCCAGCAGACGGTCGGCCAGGGTAGACTTACCGTGGTCGATGTGGGCGATGATACAGAAGTTGCGAATGTGCTCCATTGTGGGGCGGGTCGGGGCAATGTGCCCCCGACAAACTGAAGTGCGAAATTCGCTAAAAACTGCGGATAATCAGCGGGGTTCCGTGATTTGGATGCTTTCCACACGAGAGAAGTATGGTACCACAGGCGGGTGGATTGTTCCGGGGCATTTTCGGAAAGGGATGGCGATGCATGGCAGTAGCTTGCAGGTGGCGGATTCCGTCCGTCGAGTAGTATGCCTGTACAGACCCCGCAGACTCCCGTGCGAGAAAACCGCCCCCGGCCCAGTGGCGGCAGCATGCCTCCTGTGGCCGAAGAGCCTGTCCGTCCTCGGGGCAATGCGCCCAAGCAGCGTGGCCAGAATATCCCACCGCCCCCGGCGGCAGAGGAAACCCCTGCGCCGGAACCCAAACCCAGTTTCTGGGACCGTATAGACCCTGACAAGTACCGCCGTCTGCGTCGGGTTACAGGGCTGTTCCTGATGATCTTCAGCCTGTTCCTCATGGTGTCGCTGGTGGCGCACTTTTTCGCTGGGAAGGAAGATCAGTCGGTAGTGGAATTTGGGCCAGTACCTGCTCCTTCTGCCGATACGGCAGCTCAAAACTCGGGTGGATCAGTGGGAGCCTGGGTATCGCACGTACTGATTACACAGGGCTACGGCTTTGTGGCGCTGTTTTTGCCACCGTTTCTGTTTCTGCTGGGCTATGCCGTTATGGAGTGGCGCATCTGGCCGGTGGTGCGTAAACTGTTTGTATATGAAGTGTTTGGCTTGCATTGGGTGAGCTTCGCTTTTGGGTTCATCACGGCCGTGTTCGAACTCGCTTCGCCCGACTGGGGTGGGGGCGTGGGCCTGAGTCTCACCGAATGGACTGCAACATACATTGGCCTGCCGGGTGTGGCGCTGGTGTTGTTATTCAGTCTGTTGGCGTTTGCCGTGGCCCGGTTCAATGCCGAGCTGCCGTTTTTTGGCGTGGTGGAAGAGTTTGCCGCACCAGGGGGCGATGGGCTGAAAGGTGCTTTTGCCCGCCTGTGGAAGCGCGGGACTGGCCAACAGGTGGACGACACTCCCGACAGCCAGCAGGAACCTGACGAGACCGCATCTGCCACAGAAAACAGCGTCGCCATGCCTGGCGATGTGCTGCATACTGAAGTAGTGCGGCCTGAAGACCTGCCGCCGTTCCCGGCTGCAACTGACGAAGAAGAGGACGAACTGGCAGGCGGGTTCATTCTGTCGGTGCGGAAGGTACAGGAACCCACGATGACGCCAGCTACTGGTGACGCCGTGTTGCCGCCTGTGTGGGAGCAGGAGGCGGAAGAAGATGAGACGCTCATCCCACAGGCCGAGCGCAAGACAGATATCGGCTTACGCCCCGAGGCTGAACCCGAAGCAACAGTTATAGGCGAGTCCGAAGACGCCTGGGACAATCCGTTGGACGAGGTTGAACGAATTGAGTTTGTGATAGAAGCGCCGAAGGCAGAGCCGCAGATTGTCCCACCCACTTCGCCAGAGCTGCAGCCATTCCCTATAGCCAGCAGCGACAACCTGACGCAGGTGGCGCCCGCTACATTTGAGAAAATCATTCGGCCGGAAGACCTGCCTGTGCTGGGTGCTGGCGACACTGTGGAGGAGGAGTGGGAAGCCTATGATCCCACGCGCGATCTGCGCCATTACCGTTACCCTACACTGGACCTGCTGAAGCCCTACGACACGGCAGGGGCCGAGGTGAACCGTGCCGAACTGGAGGCCAACAAAAGCCGCATCATCCGCACGCTCCAGAACTACAATATTGAAATCACGAGCATCAAGGCCACGATTGGCCCGACGGTGACGCTGTACGAGATTGTGCCTGCGCCGGGCGTGCGCATCAGCAAAATCAAGGGGCTGGAAGACGACATTGCGCTGAGCCTGGCGGCGTTGGGCATACGTATCATTGCGCCGATGCCGGGCAAAGGCACCATTGGTATTGAGATACCGAACAGCAAGCCCGAGACGGTAGGCTTCCGGTCGCTGGTGGCGACGGAGAAGTTCCGCGACACACAGGCGGCGCTGCCCATCGCCATCGGCAAAACCATCAGCAACGAGGTGTTCATTGCCGACCTGGCCAAAATGCCCCACCTGCTGGTGGCGGGTTCCACTGGCCAGGGCAAGAGCGTAGGCCTCAACTGCATCATTGCCAGCCTGCTGTACAAGAAGCACCCGTCGCAGGTAAAGTTTGTGCTCATCGACCCTAAGAAGGTGGAGATGACGCTGTACAACGCACTGCGCAAGCACTTCCTGGCCAAGCTGCCCAACTACGAGGACGCCATCATCACCGACAACAAGCAGGCCGTACAGGTGCTGACGAGCCTGTGTATCGAGATGGACAACCGGTATGAACTGCTGAAAGAAGCGGGCGTGCGGAACATCGTAGAGTACAACGAGAAGTTTGTGGCCCGGAAGTTGAATCCGCGCAAAGGCCACAAGTACCTGCCCTATCTGGTGCTGGTAGTGGACGAACTGGCCGACCTGATGATGACGGCGGGCAAGGAAGTGGAGGCACCTATCATCCGCCTGGCGCAGCTGGGCCGTGCGGCTGGCCTTCATCTCATTATTGCCACACAGCGCCCATCGGTGAATGTCATCACGGGCATTATCAAGGCCAACTTCCCGGCACGCCTGTCGTATCGTGTAATCTCGAAAATAGATTCCCGCACCATTCTGGACACCAACGGGGCCGAGCAATTGATAGGTCGTGGCGACCTGCTGCTGTCTACCGGCACAGAGCTCATCCGCATTCAGAATGCCTTTGTGGACACACCGGAGATTGAGCAGCTGGTGATGTTCATCGCCAACCAGACAGGCTATCCGGAGCCCTATCTGTTGCCGGAGGTGGTCACTGACGAGAGCGACAATGGCCATGACGACGCACTTGAATCGGGCGAAATGGATCCGCTGTTTGAGGAATCGGCGCGGCTGATGGTACGAACACAGCAGGGCAGTACCTCATTGATTCAGCGTAAGCTAAGCATCGGGTACAACCGTGCCGGCCGTATCATGGACCAACTGGAGCGTGCGGGTATCTGTGGCCCGGCCAGTGGCTCAAAGCCCCGAGATGTACTGGTGTATGACGAAGCTGCCCTGGAGCAGGTGTTGATGGCGTTGAAAAGAGACCCGTCTTAATTAAACCTTTGTCCGGGTACTACGTCCTATCTTTGCAAACGTTATAGCAAACGGGGCGCTATGCTCCTGTCAACCAGCAAACAATGAAGTACTCTTTTCTTCTGCTCGCAGGTCTGCTGACCTTCTCTGTCGCAGATGTGGTAGCCCAAGCTGACCGTTATGTGGCTCAGACCGACGCTAGCGATCCACAGGCCGAACGTGTGCTGAAGTCGGCCAAGCTGAAGATGAACAGCCTGTCGGATTTCACGGCCAAGTTCCGCTATTCATTGGAGAACCGTGCCGCCGCCAAGACCAAGACGGTGGTGAAGCAGGGCAATCTGCAGTTCAAAGGCGGGAACAAGTACCGCGTAGACTTCACCGACCAACTGCTGGTGTGCGATGGTCGCACCGTCTGGAACTATCTGAAGGCCGAAAAGGAAGTGAATCTCACTGCCTATGACCCGCAGGAAGGCTTCAGCTTCGACCGCATCTTCCGTCTGTATCAAGACGACATGAAGGCGCAGTACAACGCCCGCGAAACCGTCGATGGCGTTCAGGTTGAGAAAGTTACCCTGTTTCCCAAGAAGAAGAGTTCCGATTACTTCAAGGTGGAGATGTGGGTGGACGTGCGCCGTGGCATTCCGGTGAAGATGAAGGTATGGGGCCGCAATGGCTCGAACACGACCTATGAACTGTCGGATGTACGCACTAACTCGAACCTCGGCGATGGCACCTTTACATTCAACGCCTCGCAATACCCTGATGTACAGGTAGTAGACATGCGTTGAGCCAGCAGCACCGGATACATGAAAAGGCAGCCTATGGCTGCCTTTTCTGCTGTACTACCCGGCCCTGGGGTTTTTCGGTGTTTCTGCAGGGCCTGCCAGTTGGTGCTTGCGATCAGCTGTTGTTCAGCTGGATTTTCTTCTTGATGTCGTCGACGTAGCGGCGAAACTCCTTGTCCGTGCTCATGAGGTCGTCCACGGTATGGAGCGCGTGGATGACAGTACTGTGGTCGCGGCCGCCAAAGTGCAGCCCGATGGTCTTGAGGCTGGACTTGGTGTAGTGCTTGGCGAAGTACATGGAGATTTGCCGCGCCTGTACAATCTCGCGCTTGCGGGTCTTCTCCTTCAGCTTCTCTACGGGCAGGCGGAAGTAGTCGGCGACGATCTTCTGAATGCTGTCGATGCTGATTTCGCGGTTGGCGTTCTTGACGAAGTTGCGGACGATGGTTTGCGCCAGCTCCATGTCAATCTCCTTGCGGTTGAAGGAGCTTTGAGCCAGAATGGAGATGAGCGCGCCTTCGAGTTCGCGAATGTTGGACGTGATGTTCTGGGCGATGTACTCGACGACGTCCTGGGCAATGTCGATGCCCTCGAGGTACATCTTGTTGCGTAGGATGGCGATGCGGGTTTCGAGGTCGGGTGCCTGAAGGTCGGCACTGAGGCCCCACTTGAAGCGGGAGAGCAGGCGCTCTTCCATGCCCTTGAGCTCGTTGGGGGGGCAGTCGCTGGTGAGAATCAGCTGGCGGTCGGACTGGTGGAGGTGGTTGAAGACATGGAAGAAGATGTCCTGCGTGCGCTCCTTGCCCGCAAAGAACTGCACGTCGTCTACGATGAGCACGTCCACCAGTTGGTAGAAGGCGATGAAGTCGGAGACGGAGTTGTTCTTGATGGAGTCGACAAACTGGTTGGTGAACTTCTCGCTGCTGACGTAGAGGACCACTTTGTTGGGGTGGTTCTTCTTTACCTCATTGCCTATGGCCTGTGCCAGGTGGGTTTTACCCAGGCCTACGCCGCCGTACAGCAGCAGCGGATTGAAGGCAGTCTGGCCGGGGCGGGTGGCCACAGCCATGCCTGCGGTGCGCGCCAGGCGGTTGCATTCGCCTTCGATGAAGTTCTCGAAGGTGTAGAAGGCATTGAGCTGGGGGTTGATGCTGACCTTCTTGAGGCCGGGGATGACGAACGGGTTGGGGATGCTTTTCCCGGTGTTCAGGGGCAGGTTTACCGGCGGATTGGTGCTGCGGTAGTCGCTGTTCATGGTGGGCATGGACACAGTGACTTTCTGCTCCTGGTTGGGGCTGTTCTCCATGATGACGGAGTACTCCAGCTTGGCATCGGGCCCAAGGAAGTGGCGGATGGTGCGGCGGAGCAGGCTCACGTAGTGCTCCTCGATCCACTCGTAGAAGAACTGACTGGGAACCTGTATGGTCAGTACGTTTTTATCGAGCCGCAGTGGCTTGATTGGCTCAAACCATGTGCGGAAACTCTGGACATTGATATTGTCCCGAATCACCTGCAGGCATTTGTGCCAAACCTCTACGTGCCCTTCTGCCATAGTTTCCTCTCTCTGTTCTCAGTGTATGTGGATAAGGTTGCGGGAGGTCAAAAGTGTGGAAAGCCGCGCAAAGAAAAAAATTGGTTTTGTCTTTCTTTTGCCTATAATCTTAGACGAGGCTATTTCAGTAACACTTTGTAAATCAGCAAATTGAATCAGGCATGCTTTGAAAATGAGTTCAACGTGGCAGTTTTGGCGCCACAAGTCCTGCGGAAAGCATGTTGATACAGAAGATGTTGAAAACCGGGGTGTGGATTGCTCGGATGGGGTCAAATCTGGCCCAGCAAAAGGCGCGCCATGTCGGCGCGGAGGGCAGATTTGGCCCGTTCAATCGGGTTTTCCTCCGCTTCTTTCAGGTGGCGGAGCAGCGCCTGCGCCAGCACAACACCTGAATCTTTTTCATTGAGGCCAGTGGAAGCATCGGCCAGGGCTTGCAACATGTGGTCGCGCGCGGTGGTGACAAGTGCCCAACTGGTTTCGGTAACGTACAATTGCTGTACGGCGTTGTGGTCGTATTCGGTTTTGATTTCTTCGGCTAAAGTGGCCTTGAGCGCTGCGACAGGGCGACCAGAGGGGTCCTGACGCAGGAGCAGGTTTTCGGGCTGCAAGCGCGTGAGGTAGAGCATAGCGCGTTCATACGCCTGAATGCGCAAAGGGATGACGGCGCCAAAGGCCCGGGTTCGGAGGTCGCGAGCGGCTTCGCGGCGGTCGCGGGCAACGTCACTGCGGAAGACCAGCGTTGCAGTGGCAATGCAGAGCAGCGCAGGTATGGTGCCGAGCAGAACGATGGTGAGGGTGTCAGACCAGTTCATGGAGGAGAAGCCCCAAAAAATGGGGCAATAAAGTTACGACGGAAAGGCGTCGGTTGGGGCGAATTGACGAAGAAGAGCGAGGGCTGCCTGGGTTGGGCTGGTGCTGCCCTCTGCTACAGCCTCTTCCTGCTGGTGCAGGGCCTGTGCTACGCCTGGCCTCTTGAAGAACTGGCGGAGGAGGTAGGTCTCGAGGGTGTCGCGGAACCAGCGGCGCTGCTGTGTCTGGCGGTTGCGGCTGTGCCAGCCATTGGCGGTGGTGTCGGTGCGATGCTGGCGAATGGTGCTCCACACTTTGTCGAGGCCGGTGTTCTCCAGGGCTGAGGTGGTGAGTACTACTGGCTTCCAGCCAGAATCGGTGGGCGGGAAGAGCGAGAGCGCGCCGGTGTATTCGGTCTGGGCACGCCGGGCGGGCGTGAGGTTGGCACCGTCGGCTTTGGTGATGACGATGGCGTCAGCCATTTCCATGATGCCGCGTTTGATGCCCTGCAGTTCATCGCCGGCACCGGCCAGCATGAGGAGCAGGAAGAAGTCTGTCATGTCGCGAACGGCGGTTTCGCTTTGGCCTACGCCTACTGTTTCGACAAGCACGACCTGATAGCCAGCGGCTTCGCAGAGCAGGATGGACTCGCGTGTGGCGCGGTTGACCCCACCGAGGGCACCGCCGGATGGGCTGGGGCGGATGAAGGCGTTGGGATGGCGCGAGAGCTCGTTCATGCGGGTCTTGTCGCCAAGGATGCTGCCGCCGGTGCGCTCAGAGGTGGGGTCAATGGCCAGAACGGCTACCCGCAGTCCCTGGTTTGCCAGCATCAGGCCAAAGGCCTCGATGAAGGTGCTTTTGCCCACGCCGGGCGAGCCGGTGATTCCGATGCGGATGGCGCGGCCTGTATGGGGCAGCAGATGCTGAAGGATCTGCTGGGTCAGCTCCAGATCGTCCATGCGGCTGCTCTCAGCCAATGTGATGGCTTGGCTGAGCAGGGCCAACTGACCTTCCAGAATGCCATTGGCGTAGGCATTGGCAGACAGGCGTGGGCGTGGCATGGCTCAGGGGCGGTTGTCGTTGGGTTGCGGCTGACCGCCGTGTGGGGTAAGGGTGTTGCCTCCTGGCCGTCGCTGAAACTGTCGTGAAGGCTGGGGCGGCCCCCACCATGGGTCGTCTTCCAGCTTTACCTGTCCATTGCGCAGCTTGATGGCATACTGAATGCTCTCGAGTACCGGAAACACCACTACAAATGCAGAAGCCACCAGTAATGCGGGGCCATTGGCTACCTGACCAAAAGTGCGGGCACTGCCGTAGTAAAAGAGGCCAAATAGCAGGCCTTTGAGGAACCCGCCGGCATCGGCTTTCCAGAGGCGGCTACGGCGGACTTTGCGCAGGGAATCAACTTTGGGCTCGGCGCTGTGGCTTTCTTCTGCATCCCAGAAAGTGACACTGGCGGCACCAATGGCGGCCACCCGTGCTACGATTTCGGCTCCGGACAGGGTATTGTCATTGGCAGCGAGATGGGCTCCTGCTCCGGCCTGGTTCAGTAGGGCCAGGAGTTGGGGCAGCGGCAGATCGTCGGGCAGGGCAAAAAGATGCAGCAGCTGTTGGCGCTGTGCGTAAGAGAGCGGCAGGTGCTGTAACTGTGTGATAAGGCTGCCCGGGGTATCAAGCGAGGCAGCAAACTTGAGGTAATCGGATAGCACCGCTGGCGCGAGGGTCGGTTTGCCGGGCAAAGCTGTATGGGCCCACTCGGCCACTGGGGTTGCGAGCTGCGTGGGCACAGTAGCGGCCTGCCACTGGGTACGCAGGGCTGCGAGGGCCTGGTTGTGAGCTTCGGCCGCCATTAGCGGTGACAGCCTTTGTGCGCGCAGGTGAGGCATATTGGCCACCAGCAGTGCAAGAAGGGACAGCGCCCGGAAGAGTATTGACGTGGTGTGCATATTATTGCACCTGCAATTACGTTTGAAACCTGACGTTACCCAAACAAACCTGTTCACGCGAGACAAGATTATGATGGGCACGCAAGTGAAACGGCTGGCCGTAGTGCTGGCAATCGGTTTTTTCGGTGGAATATTAGGGCACCTGACTATGAACTGGCTACAGCCTGGGGTAGTACCTGAAGATGGGTACCCATCCGCGGGCTTTGCGGCCCGTCTGACGGGCAACAGCGACCAGGGAATGGCTGCAGCTGTAGGCGCACCGGGTGAATTTGCCGATGCCGCCGCCGCCGGAACGCAGTCGGTGGTGTTCATACAAACGGTGAGCAATGCGCAGCAAAGGAGCGATGACGACTTCTGGTCGCTGTGGGATTTCTTCGGCAATCGGGGACCTATTTCCAGCGCAGGTTCCGGCGTTATTCTGTCGGAAGACGGCTACATTGTAACGAACAACCACGTAGTGCAGAATGCCGACAAGATTGAAGTGTCGCTGACGGACAAGCGGACCTTTCCTGCGACGCTGGTGGGCACAGACCCTAACACGGACTTGGCCGTGCTGAAGATTGACGCCCGCAACCTGAAGTCCATTCCGCTGGCCAACAGCGACGGCGTGCGTATCGGCGACTGGGTGCTGGCCATCGGTAACCCGTTCAACCTGCAATACACCGTTACGGCGGGCATCGTGAGCGCCAAAGGCCGGAACATCAACATACTGAACAGTCAGTTCCCGATTGAGTCGTTCATCCAGACCGATGCAGCCATCAACCCCGGCAACTCGGGAGGTGCGCTGGTAAACCTGAATGGCGAATTGATTGGCATAAATGCCGCAATTGCCACACGGACAGGTGCTTACAACGGATACGGATTTGCCATTCCTGCCAACATCGTGCGCAAAGTGGTGGCCGATCTTAAGGAGTTTGGCCAGGTGCAGCGGGCCTTTCTGGGCGCCGAAGTGGTGGACATTGACAGCCGCACGGCTGGCAGCCAGAACCCCGCCGACCTACAGGGTGTAATGATTTCTGCGATAGCCGAGGATGGCCCGGCCAAAGATGCTGGCCTGAAGAAAGGTGATGTGATTCTGGAAATCGGTGGTGTGAAGGTGAATACGAAATCGGAGTATCTGGAGCACCTGAGCTATTACCGTCCCGGCGACAAAGTAGTGCTGAAAGTGAAGAAAGATGGGCAAGTAATTGCGCCCTCTCTGCTGTTGGAGAACGAAGAGGGCACTACGTCTCCGCTGCGGAAGAAGGTGGTGAGTTTTGAGACACTGGGTGCTGACATTTCATCGCTGTCGAAGGCCGAGAAGCAGCGCTACCGCGTACAGGGAGGCTACCGGATCTCGAACATCCGTAGCGGCCGACTGGCTCGCATTGGCATACCAGAGGGCTTCATTATCCTGAGTATGAACGACTATGTGCCGGAGACGGTGGAAGAGCTGGCCAAGCTGCTGGAAAGCGCACGTGGCCGCATCATCATCGAGGGCCTGAGCAGCAACGGCCAACGCCAATACCTGCAATACTATTCGAACTGACCTGAACCGAACCGAAAACTGACATGCAAAAACTACTTGGCACCCTTTTTCTGCTGGGTTTGCCACTGCTGATGCTGGCACAGGGCACTGCAACTGCCACTCCCAAACCTGCTGCCGACAGCACCCAACTGCTGCGCTCGCCCCAGGGCGAAGTGCGTGGCCGCTACAATCTGCCCCAACTGGTAGGGGTGTACATGGACGACCTGGGCAAGTGCAAACTGGAGCTGTTTGCCAACGGCCAGGGCGCCATTACCTATCTGAAAGGCGGCAAGCCCACTACTACGCAGCATGTGCGCTGGGGCGTGCGGCTGGGGGCAGATGGGGCGCTGGCTATGTTCCGTGATGAAGAGGGGCTGGACACCTACGAGGTAGTGATGGAGCACCTTTCTGGTGAGCGGCTGTTCAACACGCTGAGCCTGAACTTTTCGCCCGACCTGACCACCAAAGCGGGCCTGCCGTATCTGGTGGAGTATACCCGCGAGTGGATGCTGGCCAAGCAGACCAAGTAAGGGACGACTTTCCACCTACTGAAAAGGGCTGCCAGTGGCAGCCCTTTCTGGTTGTTATGCAGCTGATAACCAGCCCCGATCAGCTGATGGGGGTAGACTGGCGTTCCTGCTGCACCTGTACCTGCGCGGCCTCAGTGCCAGGGATACGGCGCTTGCGGTAGATGAGGCGTGCGCCGGGACGGAACGTGACGTAGAACCACAGCCATTCGACCATGACGCGCAGGCGGTTGCGGAAGTTGATGAGGAAGAAGATGTGTACCACTGCCCACATCATCCAGGCTACAAAGCCCGTGAGCTTGATTTTGCCCACCTGCACTACGGCGCTGGCACGGCCAATGGTAGCCATAGTGCCTTTGTCGAAGTAGGAGAAAGGTTTGCGCTGGCTGCGGGCCGCATTGTGGCGTATGACGGACGCGAGATAGCGGCCCTGCTGCATGGCTACGGGCGCGATGCCGGGCAGGGGTTTGCTGTGGCTGTCGAGGGCATGGGCGGCATCGCCGATGACAAACACATCGGCGTCGTCGGGGAGGGCCAGGTCGGGTGCCACCATGACGCGCCCGGTGCGGTCCTGTGGGGCGCCGAGCTGGCCGAGGAGCGGGGAGGCCTGGTTGCCTGCTGCCCAGATGACATTGGTAGTGGGGTAGGTGACGCCGCCAGCCACAATTTCGGTAGCGGAGATGCGCTCGACGCGGGTATTGAGCCGCACTTGAATGCCCATCTTCTCGAGGTCGCGGAGGGCCGCTTCTCGCAGGGCTGGGTCGAATCCTGCGAGGACACCGTCGCCGCCTTCGATGAGGATGATGGAGATTTCGTCGGGGCCGAAGTTGCGGAAATCGCCGCGGAGGGTGTAGGTGACGAGTTCGGCCAGGGCCCCTGCTACTTCCACGCCGGTGGGGCCGCCGCCTACCACCACGAAGGTGAGCAGAGGTTTGCGCTCTTCAGGCAGGCGGAGCTGACTGGCGCGCTCGAAGGTCATGAACAGGCGCTCGCGGATACGGAGGGCGTCGGTGAGTTCTTTGAGACCGGGCGCATTGCGCTGCCAGTCGTCGTTGCCGTAGTAGGTGGGGGCATTGCCGACGGCCACCACAAGTTGGTCGTAGTGGAGGTGTTCGCCAGAGTCCAGGGCAATACGTTTGCGGCTGCGGTCAATTTCCGTGACTTCGGCCAGCTTGATATCGACATTGAGCTGATTCTGGAGCACATAGCGCAGAGGCGTTGCGATATCGCCTGGCGACAGCGCCCCAATGGCTACCTGATACAGCAGGGGCTGGAAGAGGTGGTGGTTGGAGCGGTCGATCAGGGTAATGTTGACCGGGGCTTTCGCCAGAGACTGCACGAGGGTGAGGCCGCCGAATCCGCCGCCTATCACCACAACGTTTTTCTTTTGCATGGCGCTACAGAATCGAAATGATTGCAATCATAACGATTCTTGCTTGCGAAAAATGCAGCAGAACGGGTTATTTTTTGCTGGCGAACTGCTGCACCAGGTCGTTGACGGGGACAGCGTCGGGCAGGATGAAGCCTTCGCCATAATGGGCGCCTATCATGTGGCCCATGGTGCGGGCGCGGGCCCGGAGATACTCGAGGTACTCGGCGCCGGAGATATGGGTACGGGGCTCGCTGTCGTTGTTGGCGTTCTCCTGATAGAACTGTGTGCGGTAAGCCAGCACGGCTTCCATCTTCCGCTCGAACCAGGGGGTGACGTCTACCACCACATTGGGTTTGAGGTGGCGGTCCTGAATGCCGAAGAGCACCTTGGCGGGGCGGTGTTCGGCCTGTGGCTGGCCGCTGTCGGTGGTTTCGATTTTGCGCAGGCCCGAAAGGAAGCAGGCATCGTTGATGAGCTGTGAGCCGCGTCCATGGTCGGGGTGGCGGTCTTCGGGGGCATTGGCGAGTACGATGCTGGGCCTGTAGCGACGGAGTGCCTGAATGAGTATCAACTGGAACTCGCGGGTATTCTGGAAGAAGCCATCGGGCATGCCGAGGTTTTCGCGGACGTCCAGTTGCAGGATGCGGGTGGCTTCGGCCGACTCAGCACGGCGGGTTTCGGCGGTGCCGCGGGTGCCCAGTTCGCCCTGCGTGAGGTCGATGATGCCGATGGTATAGCCCAGTGACTTCATCCGCATGAGGGTGCCACCGGCGAAGAGCTCGGCGTCGTCAGGGTGGGTGGCGATGGCCAGTACGTCTATCTGCGGGTGCATTAGTTGTCCGAGTCGGGGCGATCGGCTACGTTTTCGGTTACTTCTTCGGTAGACCCAGTTACGAACAGGTCAATAGAAGAACCCTGGGTCACCTGCGATTCGGCGCCAGGCGATTGCTTGAACACAATTCCCTTGCCTTTATGTTCACTGCTGTTGCCTGTTTTTACCTGCCCAATGCGCAGGCCCAAACTGGAGAGCTGGGCAGTGGCTTCGCCAAGAGAGAGTCCTTCGAGGTTGGGAAGTGTGACGACTTCGCTGGCGCCACGGCCGCCACGGCTGACGTCGAGGTCGATGGCAGAGCCAACCTGTATGGGGTCGCCCGTCTTGATGTCCTTGCCATTGAATTTTGCAGCAAGTACCAGGTCGGGTGCGTCGCCGGCGCGGTAGCCGATGCGCCCTACCCGAAGGCCCCAGGTTTCAAGCATGTAGCGTGCCTGCTGGATGTTGACATCCAGAATGTCGGGCATTTTGGTGGTAGGGGGCGTCAGTTTGTTGACGGTGAGGTAGATGGTGCGGCCGGGCTTTACTTTTTCGAGCACCTGGGGTGTCTGGGAAATGACGATGCCGGGCTTCTGGCTGGCAACGTACTGCGAGTCGATGACTTCCAGGCTGAGATCGGCAAGAGCGAGCTTCTCTTCAGCCTGTGTGACGGTGAGGCCAGTTACTTCAGGAACGGTGACCTCGCTGCCGTGGCGGGTGTAGATGGGCAGGATAAGGAAGAGAATCAGTGCCAGTACAGTGAGACCTGCAAGAACGACCGAGGTCATCATCGTCCAGAACTCGCGGCTGCGGAGATACTCTCTGGTGGTGGCCGGGGGGCTGGTGGTTTCGTCAGCAGGGCGTGTGACAGTGGGGAGGGGGTCGGGCGAAGGAGCCGCAGGCTTTGGCTCAGGAGCTTTGGGCGTCTCAGGAGTAGGCTGCTGGGCGGGCCAGTAATCGCCAGGGCCTTTTGCCGGGGTATTCTCGTTGTCCGAGGTCATGACGGGTAGAGTGGGTGCGTGCGCAAATCTACTTCTTTTCAGGGGGCAGGGAAGCGGGCGGGGCATTAACTTGCTGGCATGCGTATATCATTGGTTGGCTACGGCAAGATGGGTAAGGTGATAGAGGCGGAGGCCGAGAAACGTGGGCACGAGATTGCTCAACGGTTGGACCGCACGTGGATGACCCTGGGGCTGGCCCCCACCGAGGCATACATTGAGTTTACTCACCCAGACAGTGTGTTGGGCAACCTTCGCCAGTTGGTTCAGCTGAAGGTGCCGATTGTAGTGGGCACCACCGGCTGGTATCAGGAGCTGTCGAGCATTGAGAAACTGGCCGAAGCCCACGGGACGCCCGTGATGTATGCCAGCAACTTCTCCATTGGGGTGAACATGTTGTTTCACCTGAACCAGCTGCTTGCCAAAATGATGAACCACTATCCGGAGTATGACCCTGCGATAGAAGAGCGCCACCACCGCCACAAAGCCGATGCCCCCAGCGGTACGGCTCTTACGCTTGCGAAGCAAATACAGGATGGGCTGACACGTAAACACAGTCTGATGCCGCAGGACGCCACCACGCAGCGCCCTCCACGGCCTGAGGAGCTGAGCATTGGGGTAATCCGCAGTGGGGAGATTCCCGGTACCCACACGGTGCTGTATTCCTCGCGGGTGGATACGCTGGAGATACGCCACACGGCACATTCACGCGAAGGATTTGCGCTGGGTGCAGTGTTTGCGGCTGAATGGCTACAGGGCAAGCCGGGCGGGTTGTATCACTTTGCCGACGTTTTTGCGCAGCAGGCCAATGGCTGAGCATACCGGAATGCTGTTGGCCGAGAGCGGCGCCACCAAAACCGAATGGCGCCTGTTGAACGGCACTGAAGTGCGGCTGGCCTTTCGGACGGCTGGCTTCAATGCCAATGTGATGAGTTGGGCACAAATGGAAGCGCAGCTGCAACAGGAAGTACTGCCCGTGCTGGTACAGGCCGACCAGCACCCGCTGGAGGTGGTATTCTACGGGTCGTCGTTTGCCGACGCAGAGACCAACCGCCAGATGCAGGAACTGATAGCCCTGCAACTGGGCTTGAAACCGGGGCAGGTGCAGGTGCAACACGACCTGTTGGCAGCAGCCAGGGCGTCGGCGCAGCGGTCGGAAGGGCTGGTGATTATCCTGGGCACTGGCTCCAACGCCTGCCGCTACGACGGACAGGAGATTGTGGAGCAGCGGGGTGGCCACGGCTGGCTGTTTGGCGACGAGGGCTCGGGCTGCGACCTGGGCAAACAGCTGCTGAAAGCCGGCCTGGATGGCGATCTGCCGTTGGCATTGGCGCAGGCGTTTGAGCAGTGGCGTGGCCAGTCGATGAAGGCCATACGCAATGAGGTGTACAGCGCGGCAAAGCCCAATGTGCTGCTGGCCAGCTTTTGCGAGTTTCTGCACCTTCACCGCACCGAGCCTTATGTAGAGCAGTTGATCCGCGACCGTATGGGACTGTTTGCCGACCTGACCGTAGCCCGCATGCACACGGTCCGTCTGCCTATTTATGCCATTGGATCGGTGGCGGCAGCGTTTCTGCCCCAGCTGACGGCCGAGTTTCTGCTGCGCGAACTGCCCGCGCCCATCCCTGTGCCTTCGCCCATTGATGGACTGGTACGCTTTCACACCTCCTGACCTCTCTGACATGGATTCCCGTACTACCGAACAGGCTTCGCGCTATGAAGCGCTGGAGCAGATGACCACCGCCCAGCTGTTGCGGGGCATCAACGCCGAAGACCGCAGCGTGCCCCTTGCCATAGAAGCGGCACTGGGCCAGATAGAGGCGCTGGTGGAAAGTCTGGTGCCACGGATGCAGCAGGGTGGCCGGCTGTTTTATCTGGGAGCTGGCACCAGCGGGCGGCTGGGCATTGTGGATGCGTCGGAGTGCCCGCCTACCTATGGCGTGCCCCACGGTATGGTGGTGGGGCTGATAGCAGGGGGTGATACTGCCATCCGCAAAGCAGTGGAGTTCGCCGAAGACGACACCGAGCAGGGCTGGAAAGACCTGGCTTCCTACCAACTGGACCCGCTGGATACGGTGGTAGGCATCAGCGCCAGTGGCACCACGCCCTATGTTCTGGGGGCAGTGAAGGCGGCACGGCTGGCCGGTATTCCGACAGGCTGTGTGGTGTGCAACAGCGGCAGCCCTATTGCGCAGGCGGTGGATTTTCCCATCGAGGTAGTGGTAGGCCCTGAATTTGTGACGGGCAGCACCCGAATGAAGGCAGGTACTGCCCAGAAGCTGGTGCTGAACATGCTGACCACCAGCACCATGATACGGCTGGGCCACGTGCGCGGCAACCGCATGGTGGACATGCAGCTGACCAACGCCAAACTGGTAGACCGTGGCACCCGCTATGTAATGGAGGCTACCGGCCTGCCTTACGAAACGGCACAGGCTCTGCTGTTACAGCACCAGAGCGTGCGCAAGGCGGTGGATGCCCACAAAGCCGCGAAGTAGCCCCTAGACGCTGACGCCCAGAAACCGCGCCATTGACTCGAGAAACAGGCGTGGCTGTTCGGCGTGTACCCAGTGCCCGGCATTGGGGATGGTGTCGAGCTGGAAGTTGGAGAAGTGCTGGCGGATAGTGGGCACATCTTCGTCGCGGACGTAGTTTGACTGCGCGCCGCGCACAAATAGCGTGGGGCCATCGTAACTGTCGCCTGGCTGACCTACACCCAGTATGATGGAGTCATAGGCTGCCACCAGTCCATCCAGGTTGAAACGCCAGGCGAAGCCACCTGTTTCGGGGCGGTAGAGGCTTTTCAGCAGAAACTGGCGCACGCCGGCCTCGGGAATTCCGTTCTCTGCCAACAGCTGCTCGGCCTGCTGGCGGCTCTCCAGTGTAGCTACCGGCACGCTGCGCAGGGCCCGGATGATGTCGTTGTGGTGGGGGCGATAGGCTTTCATGCCCATGTCGGCCACGATGAGCTTTTCCACGCGGTGGGGCTGCTCAAAGGCTGCCTGCATCACGGTTTTGCCGCCCATGGAGTGGCCCAGGAGCGTAGCCTGTGGAATGCCTTCGCTGTCGAGGAGCTCCAGCAGGTCGGCAGCCATGCTGGGGTAGTCGTGGCGCGGGTCGTGGGGTGAACGACCGTGGTTGCGCTGGTCCACGAAGTAGACGGTGAAGTGCTCGGCCAGGGGTTTGGCCACGGTTCGCCAGTTGTCGGACGAGCCGAACAGCCCGTGCAGGATGACGAGGGCAGGCCCACTGCCTGCCGTTTCGAAGAACAGACGCATGATGGCAAAGTTAGGCAGTCCAGCGGTTGCGCAGCAGTTTCAGCTGTTCGGTGAGCACGGCAAAGGCTTTCTGCACGTGCTTTTCCTGCGTGTGCAGGTGGCTCACCACCATGCGCAGGGTGTATACGCCATTGAGCTTGGTGTGGGAGATGAAGAGCTGCCCGGTGGCGTTGACCTGCTGCATCAGGGCCTCGTTGAGTTCATTGAGGCGGTCGGCCGTGGCCCAAGCGGGTGCGGCGCGGAAGCAGACGGTGCTCATGGGCACGGGCGCCAGACGGTCGAAGTCGGGGTGCTGGTCTACCCACTCACCGAAGAGGCGTCCCAGACGCACGTGTTCGCGGATTCGGCGGGCCATGCCCTCGGCGCCGAAGTAGCGCAGGGCAAACCACAGCTTGAGCGAGCGGAAGCGCCGTCCCAGCTGAATGCCATAGTCCATATAGTTGGTGACGCTGTCCTCCATGGTCGTCTTAAGGTATTCGGGCACGAGGCTGAAAGCCTGGCGCAGGACGTCGCGGCGGGGAGTGTAGAGTACCGAAAGGTCCATGGGTACGAACATCCACTTGTGGGGATTGACGACGATGGAGTCGGCCAGCTCCCAGCCCGCGAAGAGGTTGCGGAAGTCGGGGGCGAGAGCCATGGCACCACCGTGGGCGGCGTCTACATGCAGCCAGAGGTTGTGGCGCTGGCAGATGTCGGCAATGGCAGGCACGGGGTCTACACTGGTGCAGGAGGTGGTGCCGATGGTGGCCACGACGGCGACTGGCTGATGGCCGGCGGCAATATCTTCGGCAATCATCTGCGCCAGGGCCTCGGGCTTCAGGCGGAAGTGAGCATCTACGGGTACTTTGCGCAGGCTGTCGAGGCCGAGGCCCAGCATCAGCACGGCTTTGTCTACCGACGAGTGGGCGTGTTCGGAGCAGTAGATTCGGGGCGCCTTGAGGCCCTGTGCCATGCTGCCCTGCTGGCGTATGGTGGGATAGGCTACCTCGCGGGCGGCGGCCAGTGCATGCAGGGTGGAGACGGAGGCGGTGTCGTAAATGATGCCCCAGTATTGGGTGGGCAGGCCCAGCAGCTGGCGCAGCCAGCCCAGAGTTACTTCTTCCAGTTCGGAAGCCGCGGGGCCGCTGTACCACAGCATTCCGTTGATGTTGAGGGCGGCCGTGGCCAGCTCGGCGAGGATGCCAGGGCCTGAGGTGGAGGAGTTGAAGTAGGCGTGGTTGCTGGGGTGGTTCCAGTGGGTGAGGTGGGGCACGATGAGGCGCTCGAGGTCGGCGAAGGCTTCGAGGAGGTCCTCGCCGCGCTGGGGTGCCTGTGTGGGCAGCTGGTCGCGGAGCCAGCCGGGGGCGTGCTGTGCCAGCACGGGCTGCTGCTCCAGGGTAGCGAGGTGGCGCACCATCCAGTCTACGAGCTGCTCGGTGTAGAAGCGGAGGACGTGCGGGGGCATGTCGCCGAGGTCGGGTGCCAGACGGGCGCGGGTGTCGGAGGGATTGGGCAGATTTTCCATGGATGGAACAGCAAACTAGTGGGAAAACCGGAAACTGCTATATTTGCGCTCCCAAACCGCTACTGCGGCCCCACGGGGCAGACGCGGCGGCACTGGAGAGGTGCCAGAGTGGTCGAATGGGCCTGACTCGAAATCAGGTATACTCTCACGAGTATCGGGGGTTCGAATCCCTCCCTCTCCGCAGAACGCTCCCTCAGTCGCAAGGCTGGGGGAGTTTTTGTTTTCAGGGGACCTGGACATCGAATGCCAGTTGCAGCGCCTTTTGGATGATGGGCAGCACCCAAAACGAACAGAAGCCGGCGGCCATGATGTAGGATGGGAACAACTGGAGGAAAGACGGCTGATGCAGGCGCCAGACGGTAATACGCGACAGGAGGAAGCCAAGCAGTGTAATGCTCAAAAGCAGGTACAGGGCTACCCCGAGGAGATAGGATGTTCGGGTGTAGGTGAAGCCTTCATAGGGTTGAAAGCGGGCGGAATCGGCTGGCGAAGTTGTGTGTTCGTTCTCTGCAACCGTGTAAAAGTGGGTAGTGCTTTCGGCGGCTTCCACCACCAGAAAGACAGATGCCGATGGTGCCAGACATTCCACGCACCCTCTTTCAAACGCTTTCCGCTGAAACAGCTGGCCACAGGTGCCATCGACATAGGGCCACACGCTGAACGGATTCTGCGGAAGGAGGTAGTATGTAGCTCCTGGGGCAGCCGCGGTGCTGTCGCAGTGTGTGTAGTAGTTGGAAGGGGGCGACCAACCTGTGGCCTCGTGAAAGAATACCCCTGCCCACACCATCATCAGCAGGAATGCCTGAATCAATACAGCACCCGAAAAGCGCAGCCACTTCATGGCCGCAAGGTAGGCGCTTTCACCCTCTTCTTGCCTCCAGCCGTATGAGCCACCAGCCGGTGATGGCGCCGACGGAGAGGCCGCCCAGCAGTCCGCCAGCAACGCCTGCGCCGATGTTGAAGGCCAGTGAGGCGCTTGCGTCGGGGAGGGAAGCGCCGAGGTAGATCCAGCAGATGCCGACACCCCAGCCGAGGGCGTTGGCGAGAATCCAGTCGGCGGCATTGACGACGTGTTCCTTCAGCGGCACCCACTGAAACAGACCGAAGACAGCCCCCAGCGTGAGGCCCGTGGCGGCACTCAGCAGGGCAAACGCCCAGCCGGATATCTCGGGTGGTGCGGCAGCGGCATCGCCAGCCGGAACATCGGCGAAGAAGAACAGCGACGGCAGCATGCCCAAAAACCAGCCGAGCACGGCCACAGCCACCGTCCAGCCCACCCAGGTGCTGCGAGGCATGGTGGGCACCTGCTGGCGCAATACCTGCCACTGCATGAGGCCCAGCACCGTGCCTTCGATGGCGCCCGCGATCATCATGGCAAAAAGCACGATGAGCTTGTCGGGAAGGGTGTGGGGCTCGCCAATGTGCGAGTTGGCAAGCCAGGCAATGGCCCCGGCTGCGCCAATGCCCACGAGTTCACCTGCCGCGCAATACAGTGTCCAGCGGAGCCAGAGTGGAAGGTTCATGGAGAAGCGGGTTTCTCCAAACCTACCTACTACTGATTCCAAGTGTTCTGAGGAGGCGCAGCCTAAAGACTGATTTTTGCCATGAATCACTGGAGGCGGGTGAAGCGTACGCGGCGAATGCGGTCGCCGGCCAGCAGCAGATGGCCTTCTGGTTCAAGCGTTAGCGTGTAACCACTGAAGGACAGGAGATTTGGCAGCAGCATGCGGGCAGTACGGGTCTGGCTGTTGAGTGTAACATGGGCGGAGTCGGCCACGATGTTGGTCAGAACGAGCTGGGTACCGGTTTCAGCGTTTACGTAGGTGCCATTCCATGTGCTGTAGCCAGAGGTGGGTGCAGGGCGAATGTCCATGCGGTTGCCAGTGATGGGCTGCTGGGTGGGGTGATAGATGACAAACTGGCGTCTGTCGGGGAAGAACGCGATTTTCAACACTGGGTTGTTGGCATAGCCGAACAGGTTGCCCTGTTCGTGGAGCAGCTCCACAGGGTCGCGACCGGGGATGTCGCGGAAAAGCCGGCCCTCGGCTTCGCGGACGGTAATGTAGGTGCCGGTTGTGGTGGCATAGGTACCCAGAACGGCAGCGTTGGCAGGGCGTGCGGCAAGAGTTGCAGGGCGGGTGGGGTTGCGGGGGGTAGCCAGCTGGTCGGCCAGTACGATATCAGCTATCTGCCGGGCTATGTTGTTGGTGGAAACTGTGCCATTGTTGCTGAGCAGCACAATTGACAGCCGCTGTTTTGGGAAGCGGAGGAACGAAGCGTTATAAGCCCCGGTGTTACCATCGTGGTATTGAATGGGCTGGGCGCCATAGGTGTCGAACATCACACCCGCACCATACACTTCCATTGCGCCAGTGCCCAGGTGGGAAAGAAGCTGAGGCGGAAGCTGGCTGGGGTTCTGTTGCAGTTGTTTTTCCCATGTCAACTGGTCGCGGAGGGTGGAGAACAGGCCGCCGTCGCCGTGCAGTTGGTACAGGCTTGGGTATTCCTTCCAGCCGTTCCAGTTGCCATAGGGGCGGGCTTTGTTGGGAACGACCGCCATGTAGTTGCTGATGAAACGGGTTTGGGTAAGGCCGATGGCGGCGAAAGTACGGTCTGCAAGGTCCGGGAATTTCTCGCCAGTGGTCTTTTCCAGGGCCTGTGCCAGCAGCAGATAGTTGCTGTTGCTGTAGAGGTAGGCCGAGCCGGGCGGGAAGTTGAGTTCAGTTTGCAGGGCCAACAGGCTCCAGGCATCGGAGTTGCTGAGAAAAAGCTGCCACCAGGTGCGGCCCTGTAATGCCCATAGATCGTAGGCGTCTCGTATGCCGCTGGTATGGGTGATAAGGTGCCTTAGTGTGACGGCTCGTGTATCGGGAAAGCGGTACTGCGGTAAGAGGTCGGTCAGGGGAGTATCCAGTTGCAGCCTTCCCGCCTGGGCCTGTTGCAGCACCAGCAGCGCGGTAAACTGCTTGGCATTGGACGCGATGTTGAAAGCAGTGCTGTCGGTAACGGGTACGCGGTGTTCCAGATTGGCCATGCCACGGGTGCGTACCAACAGGGTTTGCCCATTCTGCACAATGCCCACTGCTATGCCGGGTGCAGATGGTGCGACGGCTGCGGCCAGCAGGCTGTCAATACGGGCTGTCTGGCGGGGGGTAAGCTGTGCATGCAGTGTGCCTGAAAGCAGCAGCCCCACCATGAGCAGGAAGGTTCTGCCCAGATAGATGGGTGTGAGAAGAAACATGACGGGATGGGTGGTTATCAGCAACATACGCATTTCATTTTCTGTGGGGTGGGCTTTCGTCACAGAATTGGAATTACTTCGCACACCAAACGCCGAACTTTGGCGTTATTGCTCTCTGATGAAGTCGGTAGCGTACTATACCCTGGGCTGCAAGCTCAACTTCTCTGAAACGAGCACGCTGGCCCGCCAGTTTGACGAGCGGGGTTTCGCGCGGCGAGAGTTTTACGAACCTGCCGACATCTACCTCATCAATACCTGCTCGGTTACGGACAACGCCGACAAGAAGTGTCGCAAGGTGGTGCAGCAGGCCAAGCGCCAGAACCCCGATGCCTTCGTCATCATCGTGGGATGCTACGCCCAGCTGAAGCCGCAGGAGATAGCCGAGATACCGGGCGTGAGTGCGGTGTTTGGCGCAGCTGAGAAGTTTGCGCTCTTCGAGCACCTGGAGCGCTTTGAGGCGGGCCAGCCAACTGTGGTGAAGCACAGCCCCATCGGTGAGGTTAATACGTTTGTGCCCAGCTACAGTCTGGAAGAGCGGACGCGGGCCTTTCTGAAAATACAGGACGGGTGCGACTACAAGTGTTCGTTCTGCACCATACCGCTGGCCCGTGGGGGCAGCCGGAGCGAAACACTGGAGAACGTGGTGCAGCAGGCCCGGCATCTGACCGCGCAGGGTGTGCAGGAAATCGTGATTTCGGGCATCAACCTAGGCGACTATGGCGCTCACATGGATTTCCCCTACGAGCTGGTGGATGTGCTGCGGGCACTGGACGAAGCTGAAGGCGTAGCTCCACGCCTGCGCGTGTCTTCGATAGAGCCCAACCTGCTGACCGACCCCATCATCGAGTTTGTGGCGCAGGCCCGGCGCTTTCAGCCCCACTTCCATGTGCCGTTGCAGAGTGGCAACAACCGCATTCTGGCCGCCATGCGCCGCCGCTACAAACGCGAACTGTATGCCGACCGCGTAGCGAAGATCAAAGCGGTAATGCCTCATGCCGCCATTGGTGTGGATGTCATTGTGGGTTTCCCGGGCGAGACAGACGCCGAGTTTCTGGATACCTATGAGTTTCTGAACGGGCTGGATGTGTCGTACCTGCATGTGTTCCCGTACAGTGAACGGGCCAACACGCTGGCAGCCGAAATGTCCGACTCGGTGTACCCGCATGTGCGGGCCGAGCGCAGCGAAGCCCTGCGGCAACTGTCGGTGAAGAAGCGACGCTACTTCTATGAGCAGTTTTGTGGACAGACCCGCACCGTCCTGTTTGAAGAAGCGCCCCATAATGGCCAAATGGCTGGGTTTACTGACAACTATATCAAGGTGCTGGCGCCCTATGACCCGTTGCTGGTAAATGAGCGGGTGGCGGTGGTGTTGGCTTCCGTAGACGCCGAAGGTGTCGTGCGGGCTGGCGAAGTGCAGGTGCCTGATTCGGCGGCGCTGCACACACACGCCTAAGTTTCCTGGGCCTTTTTGGGGGATAATTGGTGCTGTTGCTTTAGATTGGCATGAATAGTGTTGTCTGTAACAGTATCCAAAATGGGAACCATGCTTCGCCGTCTGTTTGCTCTTGTTGCGCTGGTACTTGCCATTGTCACCAGCAGTGTGTTTGCCCAGGGAAGCCGCCCTGCCTGGCTGCCACCCGTTGCCAAGGGTAAGCCCGCGCCCCGGTGGTATTATCTGCCTGCCTGCCAGAGCTATTACGATGCGCAGCGCCAGCTGTTCTGGCATAAGTCGTCTACCAGCACCAACTTCACCGAGAACCGTGGCATCCCCATGAGCATCAAGGTGGACCTGTATACCACACCGGTGGTTGCGCTTACTTACAAAGGCACTACGGCCTTCACGCAGTTTGCCACCCACCGCAAACAATACCCCAAAACCTACCGAGTGCCGGGGCAGAAGCCCCGCCGGCGCTCTTAACTCCGCAGTTTGCCATGCGTCGCCTTCTGACTCTCGTGCTGGTGCTGCTGCTGCTGTTGGCTGTCAGCGTATTGGCAGCCTGACGGGCCGCAGGCGGACGCGCTTTCTGCTATTGCGGCCGCTGGCCGGTGCCCCAGTTGGCCTCCACCTGTTGCTTGAAGAGTTCGGTGACCCAGGCCTTGCCCCATTCGGCTATTTGTTCCTCGCTCCAGAGTTCGGGATAGAAGATGACGCGCTGGAAACGGGGCGGCAGATACTGCTGCCAGTTGGTGCCCCCTGTAGCGGCGATGTCTTCCGGGTTTTTGTGGAGATAGCGCACGGCGCTGCGGTAGTGAGCCAGGCGCCAGAAGACGTTGGCCTGGAGGTCGGTCTGGCGCAGGAGGTCGGCTATGGCGGCGTCGTTGCGAACAGCCTCTCCTGCGTTGCGGTAGAGATAAAGGAGGTTGCGCTGCTGCCAGTGCTGTGCGCTGGCCTGCAATTCGGGGTCATAGCGCTCTTCGAACATGCGCAGCGTCAGGATTTTCTCGCCAGTGGCCAGTTCGCGGCCGCCCTGCTTCCAGTAGCTGTGCTGATAAAGCCGATCCAGGGGGGTGTTATCAGGCAGGGTGGCAGCGGCCTCGCCCGCCAGGCGGTGCAGGGTAGTGAGACGTAATTCGATTTCGCGGAACTGAGCACTCTGGAAGCCGGAAGCCGGTAGGAGTGACATGCGGAAATGCAGAAACTGGCCAGGGTCCATTCCATCGACCATGGTGTCGAAACTGGTGGTGAGCTGACGGAAATACGCCACTACGCGCTTGAGGCGCAGCTTCCAGAGTTCGGGGTTGGAGGTGACGTCGGCGGCACTGGCCAGTTGGTCCAGCTCCAGGCGGATGAGCTTGAAGTAGAGCTCGGTGATCTGGTGGTAGCAGATGAAGATGAGCTCGTCGGGGAAATCTGTGCGGGGCACCTGTAGCGACAGCAGAGTGTCGAGGTGCAGATAATCCCAGTAGGTGAGGTAACGGGCGTGAATCAACCCCTCCAGATAGGAGACCATGTTCTGGCCCGAGCGGGCAAACTTCTCCCGCAGGGCGTCTATCATCCGTTGCTCGTCGGCAGTCAGTTCCATGGTCCGAAAATACAGTATGCGCGGCGCGCTGCAACTGATATTGGACAGGTAATGTAACTTAGCCCTGTGGAACCTACACTTCAGATTACTGAGTTTGGCAAGGCCCTGCTGTTCTTTCTGGCAGGTGCGGTGTTTCTGGTGGGGGGGATTGTGGCCAACCGTGTGCTGGCCCCACGCCGCCCCAACCCCGAAAAACTGGCCCCATACGAGTGTGGTGAAGACCCCGTGGGCAGCGCCTGGGTGCAGTTCAACATGCGGTTCTATCTGATGGGGCTGGTGTTCCTGATTTTCGATGTGGAGGTGCTGCTGCTGTTCCCCTGGGCGGTAGCGATGGGTGATACCGACCTGTTAACTGGCAGTGCTGGCTGGGGGTGGTTTGCGCTGGCGGAAGGCGTGCTGTTCATCGCGATACTGGCGCTGGGGCTGGTGCACGTGTGGGTGCGCGGCGACATAGACTGGGTGCGCCCGGCACCGCTGGCGCCCAACGACAACGGCACCGTTCCCCTGAAAGAATATGCTGCGTTTAATGCAGGCATTGTTTCAGGAGTCGGTGCCGCAGGGAATCCATCAAGCGGCGAGGGTAAGTAGCCCTCGGATAGTCAGTCGGCCTGTACGCGGCGCTCAGTGCGTACAGCACCAGAAGCGGGCGCGTCGAGTACCTCTATTTTGGCATTTTCCAGCATAAGGCAAAACTGCTGAAGGCCGGGCTGGCGGAAAAAGGCCAAGTCGCCATGCACAGTGCCGGATACCATCACCTTGTCGCCCTCCTGCATGTTGGCCGCAGGGTTTTCAATGCGCACGAGGTAGTCGAGGTGGTCGTCTGCGAGGATTTTGCGTTTGGCCAGCAGCACAACCGCGTCGGCCTCGATACGCTCGACCTTGGCTTTCCAGCTGACCTGGGCTCCGCGGTGGGCAGGGTACTGCTTCACGACGGTTACGATGTCCAGTTGCTCTTCCATATTCAGTGTAGTCTGTGGGTAGTACGTAGGCTTAAATTGGTCAAAAGAGGGGGTGGCCAGTTGGTTAAGCGTCGGATACTTACCCACGCCTGAAAAGGGGGCGTGTTCGCAACGTGTGGACTGTCAGGAATTTGTCTAACCGGCCAGTTCGGCGAGCATGGCTGGCAGGCGGTTTTCGTCGGCGGCGCGCAGGAGGGCCGAGCCAATGATGGCGAAGTCGGCTATCTGGGTAACCTGCTCTACCTCAGCGCGGGTGGAGATGCCAAAGCCAATGCCTACCTGCGTTTCGGGGCACAGACGGCGGATGGCCTGTACCAGATCGGTGAGGCGGTTATCCAGCCCGAAGGCGCTGCCGGTGAGCTTGTAGCCTGCCATAAGATACACCATGGGTGGGTCGCGGTGCAGGGCGGCCGCCAGACGGTTAGTAGGTACGTTGGCCGCCAGTACGGGCACTGGATAAACGCCAAGGTCTGCTAGCTGTTCGGCTTCGGCGCTGTCGAAGGGCAAATCGGGCAGGATGGCCTTGGTTATGCCCAGGCTGCACAGACGTTTGGCAAAGCCCTCCATGCCCAGGTGAAACACCTTGTTGGCATAGGTCATGGGCACGATTTCGGTTGCTGGAAATTCGGTGCGGAGCGTTTGCAGCACAGCGAAGTACTGTTCGGGGGTAGTGCCATTGGCGATGGCAATCCGGTTGGCCTGAGTGATGACCGCCCCATCGGCGGTGGGGTGTGAGAACGGCAACTGGAGTTCCAGATATCGAAAGCCAGCCCGGGCATAGGCACGGGCGGTGTTCAGGCTCTGCTCCAGCGTAGGATAGCCAATCACGAGATGGCCCATGAGGGGCAGGGTATGGTCAGCGGTTGCGGTGTGCATCCAGTTGCTGGCTTAGGTAGTGTTCAAACTGTTCGGGTTGCAGGCGTGGCAGGGTGATGAAGAGGTCCTTCTCTCCACGGCCACTGCCGTTGATGATGACGGAGGCCGATTTGGGCAGGTCTTTCGCCACTTGTAGTGCGCCCGCGAGGCCGTGTGCCGATTCCAGCGCCAGAATGATGCCCTCGGTGCGGGCCAGGAGTTTCAATGCCTCCAGTGTTTGGGTGTCGGTGGCGCTGGTGAAGGTGGCGCGGCCCTGCTGGTGCAGCCAGGCCAGAATGGGGCTGACGCCGCAGTAGTCGAGCCCGGCACTGATGCTGCTTGTGCCGGAGATGTTGCCTTCGTCGTCCTGCAAAAAGAAGGAGCGGTAGCCCTCGAAGATACCTGGCTGCCCGTGGGTGAGCTTGCTGGCGTGCTGACCGGGTTGGGTGCCGGTGCCGCCAGCTTCCACACCGATGAGCTGCACGGTGGGCTCGTCGAGAAAGTCGAAGAACGCGCCCATAGCGTTGCTGCCACCGCCCACACATGCCACTACCGCGGCGGGCAGCTTGCCGGTCTGGGCCAGTATCTGCTGGCGCATTTCTTCGCTCACCACCTTCTGGAACCACGTGTTCATGACTGGATAGGGGTGTGGGCCAACGGCACTGCCCAGCAGGTAGAACGTGTCGTCGGGATGGGCGATGAGGTCCTGAAAGGCTGCGATGACGGCGTCGTTGAGGGTGCCCGCGCCTTCGTCTACCGGGATGACCTCGGCGCCCAGCAGTTCCATCCAGAAGACGTTGGGGCGCTGGCGCTCATAGTCTTTACGGCCCATGTAAATGGTGCAGTGCATGCCATAGCGTGCGCATACGGTGGCTGAGGCATAGCCGTGCTGTCCAGCGCCCGTTTCGGCGATGATGCGTTTGCGGCCCATTCGCTTGGCCAGCAAAATCTGCCCCACGCAGTGGTTGATTTTGTGGGCGCCAGTTAGGTTGAGGCCTTCGTTCTTGAGGAAGAGCTGGGCGCCGCCGTTCTGCGCCGAAAGACGAGGCAGAGGCGTGAGGGGCGTGGGGCGACCGGAGAACTCGTTCCAGGCGGCATGGAGCTCCAGCAGAAACTCGGGGTCGCGGCGAGCGGCTTCGAAAGCAGCAGCCACTTCGTCCATGTTGCCGCGCAGCACTTCTGGCACATAGCAGCCCCCAAAATCGCCGAAGCGGCCATTTCCTTGCAGGATGGCTTCGCGAAGACGGGTAAGGTGCAGGATTTCAGGCATATGCGGAGGAGTTTGTCAGTTCGGTGAGCCGGGTACGGAGAGTCTGAATCAGTGCGGGGTCTACCTGTCCGTTGGTTTCGATGCCGCTGGCGGTGTCTACGCCGATGCAGTGAGGGTAGTGGAGCACACGGTGCAGGGTGTCCTGGTTGATGCCGCCTGCCAGCAGGAAAGGCCAAGGGAAGTGAGCTGGAATGCTGCCACCGGGCTGACCGCTACCGGGTATCATGCCGTCGAGGACGAAGGCGTAAACATGTGGGGCAAAGTGTTCGGCTGTTTCCAGGAGCTGGGCTTCGGAGAGGCCGTCGCCGGTGCGTATGGCCAGCAGCACCTGGGTGTCGAGGCTGGCAACGAAATCGGGCGTTACTTCTTCGGCATAGAGCTGCACGAAGCGGAACCGATGGCGGGCCAGCGTGTCGCGGATGTCAGCCAGGCTGTTGCGGAAGAAGACACCTACTGCATTGGGAGGCAGCGGGGTGGCAGTGAGAGCTTCAGGGTCTATGCGCCGCTTGCTGGCGGGCGAGAAGTTGAGGCCGATGAGATCGGCCGCAGTGGCTGTGAGGAGTTCGGGTGTGCGTATGCCACAGGCTTTCAGGAAATAAGGTCTGGGCTCGGGCTGCTGGATGTCGGCCAGAAGGGCGTGGTTCTGCATGACACCTGTTCCGATGAGCAGAGCGTCGGTACTGTCGGTAGCGATGCGGAGATCCAGCCGGGAGGTTACGCCGCTTTCGGAAACGCGGACCACACTGGCGGGCAGCGCACGGGCTATCCAGTTGGCGCGGTTGAGCGAGAGCCGGAAGGTTTGCAGGTCGCGGTTGTTCACGCCCACCACCGGGAAGTCCATGCCCTCAATCAACGCGAGGTCTTCCTGCGAGTGTGTTTCCACCAGTACGCCCATGCCCAGACTTTCGGCCAACTGCCGCAGCGAGGTCAGCTGCTGGCGGTTGAGCACGCCGGCAATGAGCAGCACGGCATGTGCGCCATACTGGCGGGCCAGCAGAATCTGAATGGGGTCGAGGATGAAGTCCTTGCAGAGGATGGCAACCCCGGTGGGCTCGGCCAGCTCGGCGGCTGTACGGAGATCGTCAAAGCTGCCGCCGAAGAAGGTGTGGTCTGTCAGCACCGAGATGGCCTGTGCGCCAGCATTCAGGTAGGCCTGCACTTGAGTTTCTATCGGGGCATCTTCCTTTATGGCGCCGACGCTGGGGCTGCGCCGCTTGTATTCGGCGATGAGACCCAGACGGCCTGCGGCTTTCGTTTGCAACAGGTTGCGGTAGAAACGGCCATCGGTAACAGTTGCGGTTTCGCGCAGCGTCGACAGGTCGTAGCGGGCATACATCCCGGCTATTTCCTGTCGCTTGTGGGCCAGAATATGGTCGAGGTAGGTGCGCATGTGGGTCAGGCTACCTGCATGGTGGCAGCTTGGGTGATGTACTCCTGTAGTTGTTGTCCGGCTACGCCTGCCCGCAGGGCTTCCTCCATCTGGCGGTAGCAGCGGTCGAGTGGCAGGGGTTCGCCAGCCATTCCGCCAAAGCGGCTGTAGGCAAAGGCGGCGTTGGCGGCCACCAGCTTATAGTGCTCGGTATCCAGCTTGCCAGCCAGAATGTTGCGGGCGATGCGGATGCTGTCGGCGGGCGTGTCTACGCGGAGGTCGTCCTGGGCCACAGGCTGTATACCAAAAGCCTCGGGTGTAAGGGTATAGCGCCGACGCGCCCCCTGTTCATATGCCCATACCGAGGTGGGGGCCGAGACAGAGATTTCGTCGAGCCCCTCGCCTCCCCGCACCACATACAGCTGTTCTTTGCCCAGCAGAATGCCGGTTTCGAGCATCAGTTCGGCATATTGCTCGAACGCAGTGCCGATAAGTTGGCGTGTGGGGTTATAGGGGCTGAGGAGTGGCCCCAGCACGTTGAAGAGCGTGGGGATGCCCATACGGGCACGGCTGCCGGCAAACTGCCCCATCACAGGGTGGGCGTCCGGGGCAAAGAGGAAGGCAAGGTTGCTGCGCTCGTAGCGGGCTCGGATGTCGCTTTCGGAGAGACGAATGGGCACCCCCAGTGCCTCCAGCAGGTCGAAGCTGCCGAAACGCCCACTGGCGGCTTTGTTGCCATGCTTCAGCACGGGCAGCCCAAGGGCAGACAGGAGCAGTGCGGTGAGGGTACTGGTGTTGAGCCGTGGCAGGCCACTGCCACCCGTGCCGCAGATGTCGATAGCGGAAGCCTGGTAAATGGGGTCGTGGCGGAGCGTACCATGCTGGCGCAGCACCTCCACGAACTCGGCCAGGGCCTGTGGCTGGCGCATGCGGAAGGCGAGGGCTACCAGCAGCACCAGCTTCTGGTCTTCACTGAGGTGGTGAAGGGTGAGGCTCTGGATCAGCGACTCGTAGGCTTCGGCAGGCACGGGGTCGGCTTCCTGCAACAGCGTCATGAGGCGGCGGTAGTCGCCAAAGCCATTGGCCAGGCGGCCTTCCACTACATTCTGCAGCAGCCGGTAGCCAGTGTCGGCCTGCATGCTCAGCACGCTTTCGGGGTGGAACTGTACCCCCTCGATGGGCAGAAACTTGTGGCGGATGGCCATGATGGTGCCGTCCTGTGCGCGGGCGCTCACGACCATGCTGTCGGGCACGCCGTCGTGTGCGGCAGCCCAGCTGTGGTAGCGTGCCACTTCGATGGTGGCGGGCAGACCGCCGAAGATGGTGCCGCCGTCGTGCACTACGGCTTCGGCCTTGCCGTGGCGCGGTGTTACCTTCTGGATGCGGCCGCCAAAAAATTCCACCAGCGCCTGATGGCCCAGGCATACGCCCAGAATGGGCTTGGACTGGTGGAACCGCTCGATGATGGCCATGAGATTGCCCGCCTGCCGAGGCACCGATGGGCCGGGCGACAGCACCAGCAGGTCAAAATCCAGCGTTTCCAGTGCCGCGGGCTCAACGGTGTTGCGCACCACCTGTACGTGGCACCCCAGCCGCCGGAAGTAGTCTACCAGATTGTAGGTGAAGGAGTCGAAGTTGTCGACGAGCAGGATGCGCTTATACTGCAACGGCATGGCTTTGAGGCTGGAAGTGGTTCAGGACACGTTCGAAGGCTGCCATTTTGAGGGCTACTTCGCGGAGCTCGGCGGCAGGGTCGCATTCTACCAGCAGGGTGGCGCCAGCCCGGTAGCGCAGCCGGCCCTGGCGGATGTGGGCGGTGCGGATGGTGATGCCGGTGTTGACCTCGCCTGTGAGGTGCAGGTAACCCACTACACCGCCATAATAGCCACGGGATGTGGCTTCTACGCGGGCAATGTGCTGCATGGCTGCCACTTTGGGCGCGCCAGTAAGGGTGCCCGCATTGAGGCAGGCTACCAGTGCTTCGTAGCCGGTGTAGGGGTCGGCCAGTTCGCCGCTCACCTGGGCCACGGTGTGCATGACAGCAGAATATTTCTCGATTACGCGGTAGTCGTCTACCCGAACGCCGGGCTTGCAGACGCGCGCCAGGTCGTTGCGGCCGAGGTCTACGAGCATGTCCAGCTCCGACTTTTCCTTCTCACTGTTCAGCAGGGCCAACATGCGGTGATGGTCTTCCACTGCATTAGCACCGCGTGGGGCGCTGCCGCTGATGGGGCGAAGGGTCACGCGGCCATTTTCTACGCGCACCATCATTTCGGGGCTGGCGCCGCAAAGCTGTTCGTCGACAAAGTCGAAGAAGAAGAGGTAGGGGGCGGGGTTGATTTCGCGGTAGGTAGCGTAGAGCTGAAGCGGGTCGCCGGAGACGGCGGCAGTCAGCTCGCGCGAAAAGACAACCTCCAGCAGTTCGCCCTCCTCGCACAGGCGTATGGCTTCCCGCACCTGTTGCTGAAACACTTCGGCCGAGGGCGTAATAGCTATCTCAGACACGGAAGGGGGAGTGGTGGGGAGTATCTCGCCTTCTAACTGCGCGGCTACCGACTGGGCTTTGCTTTTGGCTTCGGCTTCGGTGGCCTGTGTGCAGTAAAGCGTGCACTCCTGTGTCAGGTGGTTGTAGAGCAGGATGGTGTCGTAAAAATGCAGAACGGCATCGGGCGTCTCGTCGGCGGGCAGGTCGGCCAGGTCCTCATACTGGAAGACAAAGTTGTAGGCCAGCGCGCCATAGAAGCCGGCAAACGACTTTTCAGGGTGCTGAAACTGTTTCAGCAGAAGGGAAATGACACTGGCTGCGTTCTGGCGCTGGAAGCGGTTGGCTTCGTCTACAGGGGAGGGGCCTTTGGGGATGCGCAGGCGCAACAGATTTTGAGATTCCTGGTAGAGAAAGGGGTAATAGGCCTCGCGTACGGCCGCAATCATCGGTAGGGCCGAGTCGACAAAAGCCTCAAGCACGACGTCCTCCTGGTGAATGCGGATAGAGAGCGTTGGTAGGGTTCCTACAAGCGACATGCGTCCGTAGGTTTCACTGACCGAGCGTGACTCCAGAATGAAAGAAGGGCGAGTGGGGTTTGCCTGCCGCAAAAGAGCATAATGGCGCAAAGCATCCCCGTACGGCAGATTGAGCCGCAAGGTGAACATAAGTCGAAGGGATTGGGGTGAAAACAGAACGAATCAGACAGTACGGCGTGTGGCTCCCCGGGCGGTAGCGGGGAGCCCAAGCCATCGGTCGATAGCGGCTCGGTTTTCGCGGTAGGCTTTGGCCCCACGGGTAACAGTCACAACGCTGCAGCCCAGTTGGGCTGCAATCTCGCGTTGTGTGTGGCCTTCAGCCAGGAGCTGAAAGATGGCCAGTCGTTCGGCGAGCATCTCCTTCTCCTTTTCGGTAAAGAAGACGTCGGCGAAGCGCTGTACGGCACGGGTGTCAGACAGCCCCGCAATCATACGGGCGACGGGCAAGAATGCACGGGCTTCGACGGCAGGGCTGGTGACGGGCATGGGTTTGTAATAGTGTAACAGTACAGTAATGCAAATGTATGACCGTTTTTTGTATCAGTCAAGTGGTACAAGGGAAAAAATGAAAAGGCAGCCCTGTGCTGCCAAAAAGCGAAAAGCCCCGCATTGCGGGGCTTTTCCAGAGAGGTTATGAACCTCGGCAGAATTAGTTGCCGAAGAACACGTTCACGCCGATGTTCAGGCCGAGGCGGTTGGCGCGGTCAGCACCTTCAACGCCAGAGCTGATCGAGCGGAAGTTCAGGAGGGCGTCGATAGACACTTGCTCGCCGATGAAGAATGCAGCGCCAACACCAACTGCGAGGGTGTTACCAGTCTCAGAACCTTCGATCGAGTTGCCGTTCAGTACGAACGAAGCCTCGGGATAGATGCTGATCATGTCGCTAACGGGGAAGTAGTAGCGCAGGTAAGGACCAACGTTCCAGTTGGTAACAGACTCAGCACCTTCGATGCCGCTGTCAACAACACCGAGGCCCAGGATCAGACCGCCGTTCAGCTTGTCGATGAAGTTGTAACCAACTTTGGCATCGATACCGAAAGTAGTGGGGGTGTTGTCTTCGAGACCGAGATCGAAGCCAGCAGCGCTGTAACCGCCGAGGCTGATACGACCTTGTTCGATTTGGCTTTGAGCGTTAGCAGCGAAAGCGAACGCTACAAAGAGGAGAGAGAAAAGTACCTTTTTCATTGGTGTGATTGGAAAAGATTCGGGGGCGAAGTAAGGAAGTTTCTGAATCTCACAAAAGCGTTTGGCTAGCGAAGGTTTAGTTTTAATGTCTAATTGTATGTTATTCAGGTTATTAACTTTGCATATTATCTTGTTTGCGATGTCCTATTTATGCAGCTAATGCGGCATTTTAACAGTTGAGGGGTGTGGATTTAACATATAGTAAGGGATAAACACGGATGTAGGTTCTTCTTTGGTCTTTGAACTGTGGTCTTGTCGGATGTGCGAACAAGCGGCTAGCTAGGACAAACGAAAAAGCCCCGCACAGTGGCGAGGCTTTTTCGGAGAGGTGATGAACCTCGGTAGGCTTAGTTGCCAAAGAACACGTTCACGCCGATGTTCAGGCCGATTGCGTTAGCGCGGTCAGCGCCTTCGATGCCAGAGCTGAAGCTGTTGTAGTTCAGCAGAGCGTCGATAGATACCTGCTCACCAACAAAGAAGGCAGCGCCTACGCCAATGTTGAAGGCGTTGGTGCTCTTTGAACCCTCAACAGAATTACCACCAAACACGAAAGAGGCTTGGGGGTAGATGCTGATCATGTCGCTAACGGGGAAGTAGTAGCGCAGGTAGGGGCCGATGTTGTAGGTGGTGACGGCATCGCCTTCGCCAGCCTTCATGTTGTTGATGCTCAGGATCAGGCCGCCGTTCAGCTTCTCGATGAAGTTGTAGCCCGCCATTACATTCAGACCGAAGTTTCGGCCACCGCCATCTTCGAGGCTGCTGTTGAAGCCAGCGTTGCTTGAACCGCCCAGGCTGATACGGCCTTGTTCGATTTGGCTTTGAGCGTTAGCAGCGAAAGCGAACGCTACAAAGAGGATAGAGAAAAGTACCTTTTTCATTGGTGTGATTGGAAAAGATTTGCCGCGAAATAATGGTCTTTTGGGGCTGGCAATTCACTTTTCTGCCCAGCGGACTATATACACTTGTAACTCATTATCAATCAATTATATCATTATTTACATGTAACAAATCGACTGCTTCTCTTTCTTACATAAATGACTAAAACGAACAAGGAGAAGGGTATCCTTCTCCTTGTCGCTAAATCTCAACGTCCTGCTTAGAGGCTGGCGGGTGTGGCCCATGTCCCATTGAATACCTGTTCGGCCAGCGGGTGGCGTGTGCGTGGTTTCAGCTCATCCTGGTGGAAGCTGTCAGGTAACTGGCCAAAACCATCAGCCTGATAACCCATGGTGATGCCACTGACAGGTGTATACTCAGCAGGAATGCTGAAAACCTCCCGGGCTTTTTCGGGGAGGATTCCGCCCAGCGTGTGACATTGGATGCCGGGCTCGTTGGTAGCCTGTGTTACCAGCAGCCCTGTGGCAATGCCGCACTCGTACTGCCAGGTAGGGTTGGGCTTGTTGTTCAGCGTATAAGTAGTGCGGCCCACTACGAGTATCAACACCGGTGCCAGCCGCGCCCATTGCTGGTTCCAGTCGTTGTAGCAACTGAGCACCTTCTCCCAGCTATCACCCTGGCCTTTGATACCGATGATGAAGCGCCAGGGTTGTTCATTAAAGGACGACATGGCCCAGCGGGCAGCTTCGAAGGCACTCTGAAGCACATTCTGCGGCACTGGGCGCTCTGGGTTGTAGGCACGGGGGCTCCATCGGCGTTGGAGCGCTGGAAGTATGGGATACTGGGTGCTTGCGGGTTTTTCGATTGCGGACATATATAGTGCTGTGAACGGATGCAAGTTCGGGTACTGTGCCTGGCGAAACAAGGTGGGGGTAAAACAGAAAAAGCCCCGTGGTTACGGGGCTTTTTCTGTTACATAGGGAGGATTACTCGCCAGCTTTTTCTACCACGGTGAAAGGAAGTTCGAACTTCACTTCTTTGTGGAGGTTGATGTGGGCGCTGAAAGTGCCCGTAGCGGTGATGTTCTCCTTGATGCTGATGCGGCGGCGGTCTACGTCGTAGCCCTGCTCCTTCAGTGCGTTGTGGATCTGAATGGGCGTGATGCTGCCGTAGAGCTTACCATCTTTGCCGGTGAGGGTCTCGATGGTAATTTTCACAGCTTTCAGCTTGTCGGCGAGTACCGTAGCTTCCTGCTTGATTTTCTCCAGACGGTGAGCAGCCTGACGCAGGTTCTCGGCCAGTACCTTCTTGTTGGAAGGAGAGGCGATGATGGCGAGGCCTTTCGGGATCAGGTAGTTGAGGGCGTAGCCATCACGTACCTTTACGATATCGTCCTTTTCCCCCAGTTTCTCAACGTCGGCTTTCAGAATGATTTCCATGTCGTAGTCCTCCTGGTGGCTTACTTGAACGAATCGGTTACGAAGGGCAGCAGGGCCAGGTGGCGTGCACGCTTGATAGCGACGGCCAGCTGACGCTGGTACTTGAGGCTGGTGCCAGTGATACGGCGGGGCAGGATTTTGCCCTGGTCGTTCACAAACTTCAGCAGGAAGTCAGGATCCTTGTAGTCGATGTACTTGATGCCAGCCTTCTTGAAGCGGCAGTACTTCTTGCGGGGCTCCTGCTGCGAGGTTGCCAGAGCTGGGTTCAGCGGAGCAGCACCGATGTTGGAGCGGTTTCCTTGGTTGTTATCCATGGCTGTATCAGGCTTTGGCGGCGTTTTTCAGTTTGGTCTTGCGCTTGATGTTGTACTCCAGGGCGAACTTTTCCATTTTCACCGTGAGGTAGCGCATGATACGCTCATCGTACTGATACTCGGTTTCGAGCTTGGCGATGAGGTTTTGATTGGCGGACGTGAACTCAGTGTACACGTAATAACCGCTGGTTTTGCGGTTGATTTCGTACGCCAATTTTTTCAACCCCCAGATCTCCCGATGGATGATCGTGGCACCGTTGTCAGACAGAATCTTGCCAAATTTTTCTGCAATTTGGTCGTACTCCGCCGACGACAGGTCAGGGGTCACAATGAAGGTGGTTTCGTAGACGCGATTGTCTTCCATCACTAGACCTTTTAGTAAAAGGACTGCAAATATAGCGGAAGGGTTTTGACAAACCACTGCTGGTGCGAAAAAGTTTGGGAAAAGGGCAAGGAATAGGGGAAGAGAGAGGCGGGCGATGTATTTTCAGGGCATGAAAGTGTTGCTGCTGGGCGGTGGAGGCCGCGAACACGCGTTAGCCTGGAAGCTGGCGCAGAGCCCACATTGCGAGAAGCTGTTTGTTGCGCCGGGCAACCCTGGCACGGCAACTCTTGGCTCCAACCTTTCGCTGGACAGCACCGACCCGGATGCTGTTGCGCAGTTTGCGCTGAACGAACGTATTGGCCTGGTGGTAATAGGCCCTGAAGCGCCGTTGGTAGCTGGTGTTGCGGATGCCTGTCGCCGCGCTGGTATTCCGGTAATGGGCCCTGACAAGGGAGCGGCCCGCCTAGAGGGTTCCAAGCGGTTCGCCAAAGACTTTATGCTGCGTCACGGAATACCTACTGCCCGGTATGGTGCCTTTACGGAAGAGCAGCAGCAGGCGGCGCGTGCCTACCTTAAAGAACTGCGCCCACCCTATGTAGTGAAAGCCGATGGACTGGCGGCGGGCAAAGGCGTATATATATGTCAGACGCTGGAAGAGGCGGAAGCTGCCCTGGCTGACATGTTTGAGCATAATATCTTCGGTTCGGCCGGGGCTACGGTTGTCATAGAAGAGTTTCTGGACGGTATCGAGGTGTCGATGTTTGCCCTGTGCGACGGCAAGGATTATGTAATGCTGCCAGCCGTGAAGGACTACAAGCGGGTAGGCGAGGGCGACCGCGGCCCCAATACGGGCGGCATGGGCAGTGTATCGCCTGTGTTCTACGCCGACGATGTGTTTTTCCAGCGGGTGGAAGAGCGCGTAGTACGGCCCACTCTGCGCGGCATGGCCGTTGAGGGTCAGCAGTTTGTAGGTGTGCTGTTCATAGGCATCATGGTGGTGCATGGCGAACCTTATGTGCTGGAATACAATGTGCGTTTCGGCGACCCGGAGACGCAGTCCATCATGGCGCGAATAGATTCGGACCTTATAGACCTGTTTCATGCGGCTGCTACCGGGCGGCTGTCGGGCAAGCAGGTGAAGATCAGTCCGAAGGCTGCCGTAACGGTGGTGTGTGTCAGCGAAGGATATCCGGGCCACTTCGAGAAAGGGAAAACCATAACCGGGCTGGAGTACGTACAGCACTCGGTGGTGTTTCATGCGGGTACAGCCGAGAACGACGGCAAGCTGGTTACCAATGGTGGACGCGTATTGGCAGTAACCGCTACGGCCGACTCGTTGCCACAGGCCCGTGAGCTGGCCCTGGCCGATGCCGCCCGCATTCAGTATGACGGTGTACGCTTTCGTGCTGACATTGCGGCCGATGTGCTGATGGAGCCCTGAAACGGGACCGCGGGGCCGAGGAAAGCTCGGAGTAAGGGCTATCTTGCGGGTATGTCTGCCGACAAGCGCCTGTTTCTGCTCGACGCGATGGCCCTGATCTATCGCGCGCATTTTGTGTTCGTCAACAACCCGCGTGTTACCAGTTATGGGCTGGATACCAGCGCCGTATATGGCTTTGCGCTGACGCTGCTGGAACTGTTGGAAAAAGAGAAGCCGTCGCACATAGCAGTGTGCTTCGAGAGCGAAACGCCCACCCTGCGCGAACAGCAGTTTGAGCAATACAAAGCCCACCGCGAACCGCCGCCCGAGGCGCTGGTAAATGCGATTCCTTATGTGCAGAAGATGCTGCATGGTTTTGGCATTCCCTGTCTGAAGATGGATGGCTACGAGGCCGACGACGTGATGGGTACCCTTAGCAAACGGGCAGAGGAAAAGGGCTATCAGGTGTACCTGATGACCATGGACAAAGACATGGCCCAACTGGTAACGGAGAACGTGAAGCTCTATCGCCCTGGCTTGGGAGGGAAACCCCATGAGGTGTATGGGCCAGCCGAGGTAAAAGCCAAGTTTGGGGTGTATCCGCACCAGATAGCCGACTTTCTGGGCCTGAAGGGTGATGCGTCGGACAACATACCGGGCGTGCCGAAGGTGGGCGACAAAACGGCCGTGCAACTGCTGGAGCAGTTTGCCTCAGTAGAGGACATCTTCGCCAATCTGGATAAGATAGACAAACCTGCGCTGCGCAAAACGCTGACAGAGAACGAGCAGCAGGGCCGCATGAGCAAAGAGCTGGCGACCATTCATACCGAAGTGCCAGTAGCGTTTGACGAGGCCGCGGTGGAGCTGACGCCCCCCGACCGCCCGGCGTTGGAGCGGCTGTTCACCGAACTGGAGTTCCGAACGATGCTGAAGCGCGTGTTCAAGGACGCGCCTACTACGACGAATGGCGCCCCGACGCTGTTCGATGCCCCGGCGCCCTCAAAGCCTGCTGCTGCCCCCGCCGAGCCGGTGGAAGGGCTGACCTACAAAACGGTGGCCGACGTGCCGCATACCTATCATATAGTGCAGACCGACGCCCAGCGGCAGGAGCTGGTGGCGGCCATACGCAAGGCTGGGTTCCTGTGCTTTGATACAGAAACGACCTCGTTGGACACGTTGGATGCAGAACTGGTGGGCATATCGGTGGCGCTGAAGGCGCACGAGGGCTACTACCTGCCCTGCAATGACCCAGCAGATGCCGAAGCTGCCGTGCAGGCGCTGAAACCCCTGCTGGAAGACCCCGCCATTGCCAAGATTGGCCAGAACATCAAGTATGACCTGGGCATACTGAAGGGGCTGGGTGTGGAGGTGCAGGGCGAACTGCACGACACCATGCTTGAACATTATGTGATTCGCAGTGAGGGCAAGCACGGGCTGGATGCGCTGGCCCGCCAATACCTGGGCTACGAACCGGTGTCCATCGAAACGCTCATTGGCAAAAAGGGCAAGAACCAGGGCAACATGCGCGATGTGCCGCTGGAAAAGATTGCCGAGTACGCAGCCGAGGACGCCGACATTGCGCTGCAACTGCACGAGATACTGAAGCCCGAGCTGGCCGACCCCAAGCTGGAGCAGGTATACCGCACGCTGGACATGCCGCTGGTACCAGTGCTGGTAGACATGGAGTGGGAGGGCATCCGGCTGGACAGCGACTTTCTGGCCAACTACTCAGTGGACCTGGAGAAGCAGCTGGCACAGCTGGAGATGAAGATCTACCAACTGGCGGGCGAGCGGTTCAATATCAACAGCCCCAAGCAGTTGGGGGAGATTCTGTTCGACAAGCTGAAGCTGGGTGGCAAGCCCAAGCTGACCCCTACAGGCCAGTACGCCACAGACGAAGAGACGCTGGAATCGCTTGCGGTGGAGCACGAGCTGCCGGAGAACATACTGGCGTTCCGGTCGCTGGCGAAGCTGAAGAGCACATATGTGGATGCGCTGCCGACGCTGGTGTCGCCGCGGACGGGCCGCCTGCACACGAGCTACAATCAGGCAGTGGCTGTGACGGGCCGCCTGTCGAGCAACAACCCAAACCTGCAGAACATACCGATACGGACGGAGCAGGGGCGCGAGGTGCGCCGGGCGTTCATTCCGCGCGACGAGCACCACGTGCTGCTGTCGGCCGACTACTCGCAGATCGAGCTGCGCATCATGGCGCATATGTCCGGCGACCCTGCCCTGCGACAGGCGTTCATCGAGGCGCAGGACATTCACGAAGCCACCGCCGCCAAGGTGTTTGGCGTGCCCCCCAGTGAAGTAACCTTCGAGCAGCGCCGCAAGGCCAAGATGGTCAACTTCGGCATCATCTACGGCATCACACCCTATGGCCTGGCCCAGCGTCTGCGTATAGACCGTAGCGAAGCAAAATCCATCATCGACAGCTACTGGGTGCAGTATCCGTCGGTGCGCACGTTCATGGACGCCTGCATGACGATTGCCAAAGCCAATGGCTTTGCCGAAACGCTGTACGGGCGTCGCCACTATCTGGCCAACATTAACAGCCGGAATGCCACGGTGCGGTCTTTCGCAGAGCGGAACGCCATCAACACGCCGATACAGGGCACGGCCGCCGACCTCATGAAGCTGGCCATGATTAAAGTGCACGCCGAACTGAAACGCCGTGGACTGAAGACCCGTATGCTGCTACAGGTGCATGACGAACTGGTGTTTGACGTGCCCAAGCCAGAAGTAGAAGAGGTGCGTGCGCTGGTGAAAGACGGCATGGAGAACGCCGCCGAACTGAGCGTGCCGCTGGTGGCCTCAACCGGCACTGGCGACAACTGGCTGGATGCCCACTAACCTTATGGATATCGTGTTGATATAACCTTGATAAACACAGAAAGCATGTGGAAAAGGACAGTAGGGCTGTGGATAGTGTGTGCAGGAGTGTGGGTTTCAGCCTGTACGCAAGTGGAACGCACGGGTAAGGCTCCGGCAGCGATGCTGCCCGCTGGTTTTGATTGGCAGGGCCACAGGGGTGCCAGGGGGCTGGCGCCCGAGAATACTGCCGCTGCCATGCTGCGTGCGCTGGAACTGGGCGTGACTACGCTGGAACTGGATGTGGTAGTAACGGCCGATAGCCAGCTGGTGCTGTCGCACGAGCCGTGGATGAGTCCGGAAATCTGCACGCTGCCTGCCGAATGGAAAGCCAGCGATACACTGGTGCCGGGCCCTGCCGTCTATCAGATGACGCTGGCCCAGGTGCAGGCACTGGACTGCGGCCTGAAGGGGCACCCCCGATTTCCCGAACAAAAGCCGCAGAAGGCAGTGAAGCCGGAACTAGGCTGGCTGATGCACTATGCCGACAGCATGGCCCGTGTACTGAACCGCCCCCTGCCGTTCTACAATATCGAAACCAAAAGTACGCCGGAATGGGAAGCCAAAGGCCTGACGCCAACACCGGAGCGGTTTGCCCGGCTGCTGGCACAGGTGGTGGCCGACTCGGCTTTCGCGGGTCGTGTCTTCGTGCAGTCGTTCGACGTGTGGACGCTACAGGTGCTGCACCGCACGCATCCGCGTATCCCGCTGGTGCTGCTGGTGGAAAACAAAGTCAGCCTGCGCGCCAACCTGGATAGTTTGGGCTTTGTGCCGGCGGTTTACAGCCCCTATCATGAGTTGCTGACCACACAGATGATTGCCGATTGCCACCGCCAAGGCATGCGTGTGGTTCCCTGGACGGTAAACGAGGTGCCCCGGATGCAGGAGTTGATGGGAATGGGGGTGGACGGCCTGATTTCCGATTACCCAGACCGGTATTGGGAAGTGGTTAAATCGCGGCACTGAAATTGTTTACGCAAGGCTGGCGGGTTAACTTTGCGGCGCCAACGGCCCAAACCCCACCGTTGCGTGTTCCATGCACCAGAAAATCCTTATCGTTGACTTCGGAAGCCAGTACACCCAGCTGATCGCCCGGCGGGTGCGTGAGCTCAATGTGTACTGCGAGATTGTCTCGTACAAACACAAGTTCGAGGCCGATGGCAACGTGAAAGGGATCATCCTGTCGGGTAGCCCGGCTTCGGTGTCTCAGGAAGGCGCCCCCAAGGTGGAAATACTGGCGCTCCAACGCCAGATGAACGTGCCGATTCTGGGTGTGTGTTACGGGGCCCAGCTGCTTGCCAGCCAGGAGGGCGGGGTAGTAGCCCCCAGTCAGGTACGGGAGTATGGCCGTGCGGCGCTGCACACCAATGGCACACCCAGCCGCCTGCTGGCAGGGGTTTCGACGGGTTCGCAGGTGTGGATGAGCCACAGCGACACCATCAAGCAGCTGCCTGAGGCCTTCCGCATCATTGCGCATACCGACAGCATTCCGGTGGCCGCCTATGAGCACGCCTCGGTTCCTGTGTATGCCATCCAGTTCCACCCCGAGGTAACCCACTCGGTGGAGGGCCCTGTGATTCTGAAAAACTTCGTGCTGGACATCTGCGGCGCCGCGCCTACCTGGACGCCCCAGAGCTTTGTGGAGAGCACGGTGGAGGCCCTGAAGGCCCAGATTGGTGAGGGTTCGGTGGTATGTGCGCTGTCAGGCGGTGTGGACTCCACCGTGGCAGCTGTGCTGCTGCAGAAAGCCATTGGTGACCGTCTGCACTGTATTTTCGTGAACAACGGTCTGCTGCGCCTGAACGAGTATGACCAGGTGCTGGACCACTACAAACACATGGGGCTGAACATCCACGGCGTGGATGCTTCGGCCAAGTTCCTAGGCGAGCTGAAGGGCGTAAGCGACCCCGAGCAGAAGCGCAAAATCATTGGCCGCCTGTTCATCGAGGTGTTTGAGGCTGAAGCCAAGCGCATTCAGGGGATAGACTTCCTGGCGCAGGGTACCATCTACCCTGATGTTATCGAGAGCGTATCGGTAAATGGCCCTTCGGTAACCATCAAGAGCCACCACAACGTGGGTGGTCTGCCCGAGCGCATGCACCTGAAGGTGGTAGAGCCTCTGCGTTTTCTGTTCAAGGACGAAGTGCGCCGTGTAGGCCGAGCGCTGGGCATTGCCGACCATCTGCTGGGCCGCCATCCTTTCCCAGGGCCCGGACTGGCCATTCGGGTGATAGGCGAAGTGACCCCCGAGCGCATTGCCGTGCTGCAGAAAGCAGACGACGTGTATATCTCCACCCTGCGCGAACATGGCCTGTACGACAAAATCTGGCAGGCGTTTGCCGTGCTGCTGCCCGTGAGCAGTGTGGGCGTAATGGGCGATGAGCGCACCTACGAGAATGTATTGGCCATCCGTGCCGTCACCAGCACCGACGGCATGACTGCCGATTGGGCACATATACCTTTCGATGTGCTGGCCGAGATTTCCAGCAGAATCATCAACCGTGTAAAAGGAGTGAACCGCGTGGTATACGACATCAGTTCGAAGCCGCCGGCCACTATCGAATGGGAATAACCATATGCAGAAACAAGCCCGTCTACTGTCGCTGATACTGTTGGCATTTTGCCTGATGGCTGGCACCTGCCCTGTAGTGAAAGCCCAGAGCGACGACCGCAAGGCGCAGGAGTATTTTAACCTGGGCCAGAAATACTTTGGCACACAGAACTGGGCCGAGGCCGCCCGTTTTTTCGACCTCTCGGCGCGCCGCAGCCCACACCGGCTTACCTCGGCCAGCCTGTACATGACGGGCCTGGCTTTTTACCGCGATGGCCGAGACGAGCGCGCAATCGAAGAGTTTCAGAAGCTGCTGAAGCAGTATCCTGAAAGCCGCTATGCGGATGCTGCACAGTATCACAAGGCGCTCAGCATGCTGAAGTTTCCTGATAAGCGTGAAGGTGGGCTGTACCTGCTGCTGTCGCTGTCAGAACAGGCAGTCGATGCGCAGCTCAAGCAGGATGCCTTAACAGCCGTACGAAAGTATCTGTACGAAAAGGCCGATGCAGAGTTTCTGCGCGTGTATTATGACAAGGCTCGGCCTTCGGTGCGTGAAACCGTGCTGGAAGCCCTTCTGTATCATCTGGCCAAGGTTGGTAAGCGACAGGATGCCCAGAAAATACTTGCCGACTACGAGAAGGCAGGAAACAAACCCACACTCCGTATGCGAGGGGCAGTAGGTGTGGCACCAACCGCTACTTTGACGCCTGCACGCAGCCTGAATGTGGCTGAAGAAGTTCGTATTGCGGTGGTGCTGCCATTTCAGGCCGACCGACCTGATTCGCTGCAGGATGTACAGGCACAGATAGCAATGGAGATATTCTCTGGCGTGCAGCTGGCGGCCGTCGAGGAGATGTATCCGAACCTGAAGAAAGTGACGCTGCGGGCATTTGATTCGGCAGGCGACAGCATACGTGCCAGCCAGCTGACCGCTACGGATTTGCGCGCCTTCAAACCCCATGTGGTGATTGGTGACGTGCGCAACAAAGTGACCCGTGCCATCATGCAGCAGCTGGACACCAACCAGACAGTGCTGATTGTACCGTTGTCGGATACCGACGAACTGGTACGGGGGCAGGGGTATACGCTACTGGCCAACCCTTCTGAACTGACCTCAGTTCGGAAACTTGGCGAGTTTGCCCGTGCCAAACAACCTCAGAAGCGCTACATGGTGCTGATGGAGGAGACCCGGCAGAGTGAACAGCTGGGAGAACAGTTTACGCAAGGACTGCTTGCCGACAGCATTGAGGTGTTTCGGCGCAAGGTGCCCACCAAGCGTGAATTAGCCATACCGCAGATCAACGATGCCATTCGTGCCATGCGCCAGAACAAGTTCGATGCCGTCTTCATCCCGATTCAGAACGAGGAACTGGTTTCGTGGGCACTATACAAGCTGAACACCGATTCGGTGAAGGTGCAGATTTACGGCACCGATCGCTGGCGAGCCTTCCGTAGCATAGACAAGGAACTGCTGTTCAAGTACCGCGTACTGCTCACCGACTGTTATCTGGCAGGCAATGACTCGGTAGCGCTGGATGCCCACACCCATCAGTATCTGAAGCGTTATTCCACAGTGCCGTCTGTGTATGCTACACAAGGTTATGACGTAACACGTATGGTTCTGACGGCGTTGGGCACGGCCCCTGATGCGCCATCTGCCCGTGAGGCATTGCGTCGGGCCAAGCCCTTCCGTGGTATCAGCCAGAATTTCTACTTCGCAGGTGCGCCGTCCAATCAATCGGTGCAGATTCTACAGTACGACAATGGAGAGTTCCGCCGACAGGTTCCGTGGTAAGGTAGCAGCGGTGGCGGTGCTGATGGCGGCTTTAATTGCTGGCTGTTCTACTGTGCCCGACACTGCAGGCAGGCAACGACTTGCGGACTCGACCTTCCTCAAGGTGCTGTTGGAAATGCACATGGTGGAAGGGGCCATGAGCACTGCCGGCGACTACGAGGTAAATACCCGGCGCGATTCTTTGGCGGCCAAGTTGTATGCCGAAATCCTGGTCCGTCACAACGTCAATGCGGAGGACTTCAATCAGACCTTGTTGTATTACCAGAACCACCCCAATGAGTTCGAGGTAATGTATGACAGCTTGATTTCGCCTGTTGCTGACAGCGCCGCCAAGGTTCGGGCCCGTACGCCGGAAGTAAAGGCTGCTGCTCAGCCAGTATCTACACCGCCCGCTGTCCAGGCTGCCTCGCCTTCCGCTGCGCCCCCCTCTAAAGGCACAGCACCCACCCGCAAGCAGAAAGAAGGCCCAGCTGGAATGGGGCAGCAGCGCAGAGAGATACAGAAGCGTATGCGTGAGCGGAATGAGCAAATGAAACGCAACAAAAATGCCTTGGGTGGAACCGGGGCGAATTAATCTCCTGTTCGAGAGGCCTATGCGCCTATATCCTGAAGACGCCTACCAAAAGCTGGGCTACGACGATATCCGCCAGCGGCTGGCACAGCTTTGCCTTTCAGACGAAGGCAAGGAGGCTGCCCTTTTGCTGGAGCCACAAGACGCTTTTGAAGAGGTGCATACGGCCCTGCGGCAAACGCATGAGTACCGGCAACTGCTGGACTCGGGCCAGCCCCTGCCGATGCAAAGCATCCCCAGTGTCACGTTTCTGCTGCGCAAGTCGGCGGTGCCAGGCAATTACATCACGGAAGAAGAGGCGCTGAAGGTGCTGCGCTGGCTGGAAGTGGTGCGCAAGGTAAAAGGCTATCTGGAAGCCCGGGCCGAAGTAGCGCCCTCGCTGATGCTGCTGATGACTGGTCTGGAGTTTGACTTCCGTCTTATTGGCCGCATAGAAGAGGTGGTAGACCGCAACGGTCGCATGCTGGATAGCGCCTCGCCGGTGCTGAAACGCCTGCGTGTATCGCTGATAGAGCGCGGCAACGCGGTGCGTCAGGCGCTGGACCGCATGATGCGCCATGCCCGCGCACAGGGCTGGGCCGATGACCGGGACCTGACCCTGCGCGGCGAGCGCCTGGTGCTGCCCATGCACGCTGAAGCCAAGAACAAACTGCCGGGCATCATTCACGATGTGTCCTCTACTGGCCAGACCGTATATCTGGAGCCGCTGGAGGCGGTGGAGCTGAACAACGAGATTCGTGAACTGCGCCTGCGTGAGCGGAATGAGGTGGTGCGGATTCTCACCGAGCTGACAGACAGCATCCGGCCGATGATACCGCTGTTCACACGCTTTGTGGATTTCCTTTCGGCGGTAGACCTGCTTTCGGGGAAGGCCAAACTGGCCCAGTTGATGGGAGGGCTGCTCCCGGCGCTGGAACGCAGGCTGGAGAAAGTAGAGATAGTAGACGCCCGCCATCCGGTACTGGTACTGCGCCTGGGGCGCGAAAAAGTGGTGCCGCTGACCCTGCGGCTGACCCCCGACCGTAAAGTGCTGGTGATCAGCGGCCCTAATGCGGGTGGCAAGTCCATTGCGCTGAAAACGCTGGGGCTCTTGCAGGTGATGCTACAGGCGGGCCTGCTGGTGCCCTGTTCGCCCGACGCCCGTTTTGGGCTTTTTCAACAGGTGTTTGTGGATATCGGCGACGATCAGAGCGTTCTCAACGACTTGTCCACCTATAGTTCACACCTCGCCCACATGCGCGAGATGCTGATGTTTCTGGACAAGCGCTCGCTGTTTCTCATAGATGAGTTTGGGACAGGCACCGACCCCCAGCTGGGCGGCCCGATGGCGGAAGCCATGCTGGAGCGGTTTCTTTCGGCAGGCGCTTACGGGGCCGTTACGACGCACTATTCCAATCTGAAGGACTTTGCCACCCGCGACCAGCGGTGCGCCAATGCCGCCATGCTGTTCGATACCGAGACGCTTCAACCGACCTATCGGCTGTCGCAGGGGCTTCCGGGCAGCAGCTTTACGTTCGAAATGGCCCAGCGGGCAGGCATTCCGCCCGATCTGATTGAGCAGGCCAAGGAGAAGGCTGGAACTACGCGTTCGGGTGCCGATGCGCTGCTGGTAGACCTGAAGAAGCAGGAGGCCGAATTGCAGAGTGCATTGGCGCGGGCTGCTCTGCGCGAACAGGAGCTCAATTCACTGGTAGCCACCCAGAAGCAGGCAGTGCGCGAGGCCCAGACCAAGCGAACCGAGCTGCTGGAGAAAGCCCGCCAGGAAGCCGCCGACAAGCTGCGCAAGGCAAATGCCCGAATTGAGCAGACCATCCGCGAGATCAAGGAGGCGCAGGCCGACAAGCAGGTGACCAAGCAGCTGCGCAAGGACCTGGAGAAAGAACTGATTCTTGCGCCCGTAGTGGATGAAGAAGCCTTCCCAGTACCCGAGGTGGTGGAGCAGGCGGGCGAGGCCTTTGCCGAGGGCGACTGGGTGAAGCTGCCCGGCTCGGATTTTCCGGCGCAGGTGCTGGAACTGCGCGACAGCCGGGCACTGGTGGCGCTGGGCGAGCTACAGATTACCGTAGACCGCAGCGACCTCATCAAGGTGCAACATGTGAAGAAGAGTGGCGGCAAGGGTGGCAATGTGCGCCAGATACAGCGGTCGGCCACTGCCAAGCGCGAACTGGACCTGCGGGGCCAGCGTGTGGAGGCGGCTCTGGCCGAGGTAGACCGCTTCATGGACCAGGCGCTGCTGGGCGGGCTGGACGAACTGGTGATTCTGCACGGGAAAGGCAGCGGGGCGCTGCGGCAGGCCATCCGCGACCACCTGAGCAAGAACTACCACCAGGTTCGCCACATGATGGACGGCCCGGCACAGGGTGGCGGCGCAGGCATTACCATTGTGCAGCTGGCTGGCTAGCAACCGCTGTTTCCCCTCAAACTGGTATAATGAAAAAAGCCCCGATTTGGGGCTTTTCTGTTGGGGAGGAAGAGGGGGCTCGAACCCCCGACCTTCGGAACCACAATCCGACGCTCTAACCAGCTGAGCTACATCCTCCGTGTTTTGTGGGCACAAAGATAAAACAACGGCTTCATTCGATACAACTCTTTTGCGTGGAAAGTTTTTGAAAGTGTCCACGAATATCTTCCGCAATTTGCCTTTTTCCGCTGTTATGTCTGCCGTTTCACTCTCGCAGGTCGACCTCGGCCAAGTGTTGTTTCTTGATATCGAAACAGTTCCGGCGTGGCCGGCGTACGGTCAGGTGCCCGAGGCCCTGCAGAAGCATTGGCTGCGCAAAGCCCAGACGAAGTTCCGCGTAGAGGAAACCGATGCCGCCGAGGCGCAGTATGGCGAGAGCGCCGGACTGTTTGCCGAGTTCGGCAAGGTGGTGTGTGTGTCGGTGGGCATGCTGCAAGGCGAGGGCGAGCAGCAGAAGTTCTTCCTGAAGTCGTTTGCCGGCGACGACGAGCACGCGCTGCTGACGGAATTTGCGGCATTTCTGAGTCAGCTGAGCCAGCGACCCGACGAGCCGGCCCGTGGCCGGCGGCGAATCCATCACCTCTGTGCCCACAACGGCATGGAGTTCGACTTTCCGTACCTGGGGCGGCGCATGCTGGTGCTGGGCATTCCACTGCCGGCCCTGCTGAACCTGCAGGGGAAGAAGCCCTGGGAGGTGCCGCACATCGACACCCTGCAACTCTGGAGCTTTGGCGACCGCAAGGCGTATACCGGGCTGGCGCTGCTGGCCGAGGTGTTCGGCATTCCGACGCCAAAGGGCGACATAGACGGCTCGGATGTAGCGCGGGTGTACTGGCACGAGCGCGACCTGGAGCGCATCGTGCAATACTGCCAGCGTGATGTGGTGACTGTGGTACGCCTGTTGCAAAAAATGATGTATCTGCCACCAGTGGCCGACGAGCACGTTTCCGTCATCACTGGTTAACAAACCGTTATCGGCTGGCTGTTGTCATTGGGCCGCGGTTGCCGTTTCTTTACGCACCTGAATCAGGTACTACGCAATGCTTTCCTATATCAACTGGGACTTCGATCCCTTCATTCTTCAGTGGGGTTTCCTGCGCCTGGGCTGGTACGGTATCCTGTTCGCTGGCTCGTTTGTGCTGGGTTACTACCTGATGCTGAAGATGTTCAAGCATGAGGGCCGCACACAGGAGCAGCTGGATTCCTTGACGCTTTATATGGCCGCAAGTACCTTTCTGGGCGCGCGGCTGGGCCATGTGCTCTTCTACAGCCCGGACTATTATCTGTCTAATCCCATCGAGATTCTGAAGGTGTGGGAAGGGGGGCTTGCCAGCCACGGCGCTGCCATTGGTATTCTGTTTGGTCTCTGGCTTTTTGCCCGCAAGCAGGCGAACATTGCCTATCTGTGGATGGTAGACCGTATTGTCATTACGGTGGCGCTGGCTGGCTGTATGATTCGCTTGGGCAACCTGGCCAACAGCGAAATCTACGGCGAGCCAACCGATGTGCCTTGGGCCTTCATTTTCACGCGGCTGGGCGACAACATTCCGCGCCACCCAACACAGATCTACGAGTCGTTTGCCTATCTGTGCATCTTCCTGTTTCTCAACTGGCAGTATCGCAGGCTGCACCGGCACATTCCCCAGGGCTATCTGCTGGGCCTGTTCCTGATTCTGGTGTTCGGCTTCCGTTTCTGTATCGAATTCATGAAAGCGCCTCAGGTAGCTTTTGAGAGCACGATGAGCCTGAACATGGGCCAGTTGCTGAGCATACCCTTTGTGTTGCTGGGTGTATGGCTTGTGGGCCGGGTATGGAAACAATTGCCGGGGGCGCATGCCGCTGCAAAGGGAGATAAAGACCCGTTCGTGAAAGCCCAGCCCGCCAAGGCCTGAGTATGGTAAATCCCTGGAAGCCGGGCGATACCTGCACCACAGAGCTGACGGTGGGCGAAGCCGACCTTGCGGCTTTTCCCGAAGGCGGCCTGGTGCACTCGGTACTCAGTACGTTTACACTGGCGCGCGAAGCCGAATGGGTATGCCGTCAGTTTGTGCTGCCCATGCGCGAGGCGGGGGAAGAGGGAGTTGGCGGCTCGGTGTCGGTGCATCACAAAGCCCCGGCGGTGCTGGGGGCCAGAGTCAGGTTTACGGCTACGTTGGTGACGGTAGCGGACAACCGGGTTGACTGCACGTGGCAGGCGCATGTCGGCAGCCTGCTCATTGCCGAAGGCGAGCAGACACAGTACATACTGGACAAAGCCCGGTTTGATGCCCGGCTGGAGAAACTCCGTGCCGATCAGCTGCGGTAGCAGATGTTGAAGTAGGCGCAGTAGCCACAGACCTTGTCGTCGCGCAGCTGCCGGAAGGGCACGCTGGGGTCCAGAATCTCGGCAAGCAGCTGGCGCAGTCTGCGCTCAAAGTCGTCCCAGCCGTGGCTTATTTCCAGCAGGTGGGAAAGGTCGAGTGGACCTTTTTTGAGAAAGTCGCGCATGCCGTACAGCTGAATGCCCAACTGCTGCCTTGCTTTCAGGTTATCAGCATCAAAGAGATAGGCATAGTACAGCGCCTGAAAGGCTTCTTTGTGTTTGTGGGAGGCAAAAAGTTCGGCCAGGTCTTCATACCGTGCCTTCACTTCCACTTTGCCTGTCTTGTAGTCAATCAACTGGTAAACGCCGTCTTTCAGGTCGATACGGTCGGCGCGGCCCGCCAGTTTCAACACCGAACCATCGTGCAGAGTGAGGCTGCGGGCCAGCTTCTCTTCCAGCGATACAATCTGGAAGGGCGCTTTGCGGGCATCCTCTTCAAGAATAAGCAGCACCAGGCGCTCCAGCACCTTTACGCGCAGCAGGTTGCGGCCTCTGATACCGTGGCGGCTCTCGGGCAGCTCCTTCTCCAACGCCTCCATGAGTGTGGCATGCACTTGTGGCTTCAGCTGCTCTATCAGCTCCTTGCTCAGCATCTCATTGAGGTAGGGCTTGTAGAGCTGCTCTATGGTGTTGTGCAATACGTTACCAAAAGCGCCAGCTTCCAGTTCTTCTACCAGTTGCTCGGGTTCGGGGAGGCGCACCACTGAACGGAAATAGAACTGCAGCGGGCAGGTGATGTAGCGGCCCAGGTCGGTGGGGTAGATGAGGCGCTGTTCCTGGTTTGCTCCTGGGTCAAGGTACTCGCGCAGTTTTTGCATCACCTCCGGGGTTTTCTCGATGGTGATGTCGGGTGTCTGGGTGTTGCGGATGGGAAGTGTAAGGCCCTGCTCTTCCAGCGTGATGGTATCGGGAAAGTGGGCTGCCAGTTCGTAGAGCAGTTGCAGGATAAATCGGCTGCGTTCGCCGCCCCCCATGCCCCGGCTGCTGGCGGCAGTGTCGTAGATGAGGGTTGCGTTGCGGGCACGGGGCAGCAGACGATAGAAGTTGTAAGCCGATACGGCGTCGGAGTCTTCCAGCGTAGGCAGGCCAAAGGCCCGGCGCAGGTTGTAGGGAATCAGCGAGGCTGGCACTCGGCCCGCAGGCAGGGTGCCGTCGTTTACCGACAGCACATACAGTTGGTCGAAGTTGAGACAGCGTGTTTCCAGCAAACCCATGAGTTGCACGCCACGCAGAGGCTCGCCGCTGAAGGGCACCCGCCCACTGGTGAGCAGCTGACTGAGAATGCGCCAGAAGGTAGCCAGTGGCAGTTGTGCCGCCTCAGGGTCGGCCTGTGTGAGGGCATCGGAGATGCGGGTGAGCTGGCTGTAGAAGTGGAAGAGGATTTCCTCTTCCATGACGGGTGTCTGGCGCTGAAGCTCAGCGGGATCGGCGTCGGGAAACTGGCGCGCACGTGCATCGGCAATGGTGTTTCGGATGTGGTCGCGCAGCGCCAGCAGGGCTTCGCGAAGTACCACAAGGGCATCGCTGGCGCGGTACATGGGGCGCAGCAGAATGGAGAGCAGGTTTGCCGCTGCACTGGCTCTGAGTTCTTGAGTGGCAGCCGCGGGAACATACACCCAGCCACGTTCGCGGGCCTTGCGGATCAGCTCCTGTACTTCGCTCAGGGCTGCGATCTGCACAAAAGGGTGCAGCAACACCTGAAACAGGTCTTTGTGGTACCAGGCCACCACGCGCCCACTGGCATCAAAGCGCGCCCGCTGGCTCAGCTGTATGAGCGACTGCATAAGGCTGAACACCGGAGACTGCCGCAACGGATAGCCCATCGTAACGTTGAGGGCTGGCAGGCTTTCGGGCAGTGAATACAGCACAGGAAACAGCAGGCCTTCGTCGCCCAGCACGACAGCGGTTTCGGTACCGGGCGTGTGTTGTGCAGCCTGTTCGGCCAGCAGCTGCCCCACGGTCTTGGCCTGAGTAGACTGCATGGGCACCCCCAGAATGCGGATGTGCAGGGGTTCTTTGCCCAGCAGGCTTGGCAGGGCTTTGCGTTCGGCTGGGGTGAGGAAGCGCCGCATGAAGCGCCCAGCCTCATGGCCCTCCACCTTGTTGACGAAATAGGTGTCAGCGTCTACATAAAAACGGGCCTTACCTTTTTTCTCCAGCAGTCGCACAATGCTGCTTTCGGTAGCAGAGAGGGCGTTGAAGCCTGCAAAGACAATGGGCCCTTCGGGTAGGGGCACGGGGCGGTCGGCACGGAGGTCTTCGGCAAACTTGCGGCAGATCATGCCGTAGTAGCCCAGCCCTTCGGCCTCCAGAGTTGCACGGAACTGCTGGTACAGCGTAGGGAGAATCTCCCACAGGCGCAGGAATTTCTGCTGCTGCACCCCCAGTGGCTCTACGGAGAAGCTCTTCCAGAACTCCCGAAATGCTTCCATGTCTTCCAGCGAAGTGGGGAAGGCTTCCTCTATTTCTTTCAGCTCCAGCAGGTTGGTAAAGAGCTGCTTGGCGTCGGCGGCGTAGAGGTCCACCTGGTCGAAGTCGGATACCAGGGTGTCGGACCAGCCGATGTAGGTTTCCAGCGCCTCTCCGGGAACAAGCTGGTGAAACAGCGGCCAGAGCTTCAGTTGCAGTGTCAGCATGTCGGGCTGCTGGAGTGCGGCGCCCTGCTGCAGGAAAGCATCGAAAGCAAGCGTGCGTGGCCCCCAGAGTGGCCTGCCTGCGGCCTGTGCCTGTTTGGCCAGCGTCTGCTTGAAGAACAGCCCCGCCCGCTGGTTAGGGAAAATCACAGTAAGGGCTGAGAGGTCGGTGCCCCACTCGGCGGTGAGTGCCTCGGCCAGTTCTTCCAGAAAGGTCTTCATGCGATTGTCAAATATACCTGACACGGTCAAAGGTGCTACCTTTCGGTATGATTTGGGGAGTGCGCATGTTGGGGGCATTGCTGGGGCTTCTGATGGCAACAGGTGACGCCTACGGGCAATTGCAGGGGCTTATGGTAGAGGGGCGTGATATCGCCGACATCTCATTGGTGCGGTCGGTAGGAGTTCCGGTGGTGCGGTCGGGCGTTGGTTTGCAGTTGCAGCGACTTTCGGTGCAGGTAGTGGCCCTTGGCAGCGACCAACTGGCCGTGTCGCAGGTGTTGCAGGTGGTGAACAGCGGCACGGACAGCCTGTTCCGTATGGCGCTGCCAGTGGACGTAGTGATGCTGGCCCCGTATTACGATGAGGAGTGGAAGGTAGGGGCTCTTACAGAGGTGGAGATGGCCGCCGAGGGCCGCGCGCTGGCCCGCGAGGCAGAAGAAGTGGAGGTGCTGCCTGATTCGATGTGGGGGAGTCGTGTGGGCCGTCATTGGCAGATATACGAGGTGATAGTGCCACCTGGCACTGCCCGGCTGCTGACCATGGATTTTCAGCTGCGCGCCCAATACGTAACCTTTTTGAAGCCAGCCGACTGGATGGACGAATACACCCAGCGGGTGGTTACCCTACAGTTGGAGAACAGTGCAGAAACCTGGGGGATGGTGGGCAGTGTACGTTTCCTGTTGGACCTGCGGGCACTGCAGGAGGTGGCACCGCAGCTGGAAAGCCTGAATCTGGAAGGTTTTCAGCAACCCAATCCAACGGAATGGATGTATGAACTGGAGGCGGGGCCTGTGTCGTTGGTGTCGCTAGGCAACCTGTCGGCAGGCTGGGAGGTGCAGGAATATGAGCGGAAGCTGCTGTTTGCGCTGTATGAAGTGCCCAAAGGCGTGGTAAAGAGCGCCAAAGCCCGTGGAGCCAGCAGCGAACAGACCCTGGCTGTGGCTGCGCTGGATGGCAACCCGGCAATGGCCTGGGTGAGCGATAGCCTGAATGGTGGAAACAATGCATGGTGGGAAGCAACTGTGCAGCAGCCGCTGAAAGCCATCGGGATATTGTCGGGCTGGAACGCCACTACCGACTCGCTGCGGCACTATGGCCGCCCCAAACAGGTGCGACTGGTGATTACCTGTCTGGACTGCAAGCCCCAACCGAGGCAGGTGCTGAACCGGGTTATAATGCTTCTGGACCGGCCCCGCACAGCCCCTCAACCAATGGAGGTGGCCGATGCCATTCAGTGGTTATGGAGCAGCAAGGGTGCATGGCAAAGCCAGCAGCGTTGGCGGGTGCGGCTGGAGGTTCTGTCGCAGTACCCGGGGGTACAGCCACGGGTGGCAGTGTCCGAACTGTTTCTGCTGAAATAGAAAAGCCCGCCGAAGAAGCGGGCTTTGAAGTGAACAGCTTTGTGCGGTTACGAGTTGTAGCCTGCCTGTTTCAGGTTAGCCACAAAGCGTTCGTAGCTGGTGTTGGCAAGGTTACCAGCGATACGGGCAGCGTCGTCCTTGAGTTTCTTCTTGTAGGCGGAAACCAGCTCGAAATAGCTGGAATGATGACAGCCCAGAATCTGCAATGCGAAAATGGCTGCATTGCGGGCACCATTGAGTGACATGGTAGCTACCGGCACACCCTGCGGCATCTGCAGGATGGAGTAGATAGAGTCGAGACCATCGATGGAGTATTCTGCTTTGATGGGGACGCCAATGACCGGAAGCGGTGTATAGGCAGCAATGATACCGGGCAGATGCGCTGCACCACTGGCCCCTGCGATGATAACCTTGAGTCCGCGGGTTAACGAAGTCTTTGCGAAGGTGATCATTCGCTCGGGATCCTGGTGAGTGAAGAGGATGTCGATTTCGTAGCTGACGCCAAATTGGTCGAGCACCTTGGCGGCATCCTGCATATGCAGCATGTCGAACTCGCTGCCCATCACAATGGCGATCTCATTTTTATTGCTCATGGTCGGAAGGTGGTCGGTAAGAATCGGATTTGCCGGCCAGAAGATGGCCTATTTCAACAAAAATAGAAGTTTCGGGTATTGTTCGGTTGTAAAGGTGAAAGCCGTGGTTTGGTAGCTTTGCCGGGCATGACAGCGCCAGAAGGGACAAATGGGTATCGTGAACTGCTGAACCGCTACCGGCTGCGGTTGGCCGATCTGAGCCAGCGCAACCGGTCGCTGAAGCTGGCGCGTATCAGCCAGCGGTACGATGCTGACCTGTTTGACCTGGGTTGGGCCGAGGGTAAAGATCCTGCCGCGCTGCTGGAGCAGGTAGTAAAAGGCCGCAAGTTGACGCTCCTGAAAGCCTTGAAGGGCCATGACGAGGCGCTGCACACAGCAGATCGACGGTTGACGCGTCTGTTCCGCGAGCTGGACTTCCGGCTGGGAGAGACGGGCGCTTACGACCTGGCAGTAGGCTATCCGTTTGTCGAGGGGCGTTTCCGTGATGGCACTCCTGTGCGGTGTCCGCTGCTGCTGTTTCCGGTAAAACTGGTACGCGGCAAAACCGGCGCAACCCGCTGGGTGCTGGAGCCAAGTGAAGATGGCCCCATCTTCAATGAGACGTTCTTTCGCAGCTACGAGCGGTTCAACGATGCCGCCTTCCCGGATGCCGTATTCGAGCAGTTTCCGGAAACCAATGAAGGAGTGCAGGTGCTGCTGAACAACCTGTTTGCCGTGCTGCGCGAACAGGAAGTAGGTGTGACGTTCAACAGCGAACTGTTCCTGCGCAAGCTGGAGCCGCTACGTGGCCTGCTGGCCAGCGACTTTGCCCGCATGCCGGTGGGAGAAATCCGGTTGCAGCCACATGCGGTGTTGGGCATTTTCCCGCAGGCCGACTCAGCTTTGCAGGAAGACTACCGGGTGCTGTTTCAGACCCCGGAGTCATTCCCGCTGAGCCATCTGTTTCAGCAGAGCCCAGCCATTGTCAATACCGTTGCTGACCTGCCACATACGCGTCGTTTCTGGCCCCTGCCAGTGGATGAAAGTCAGCAGCAGGCACTACTGCGGGTTGCTGCGGGCAGCGACCTTGCGATAGATGGCCCCCCGGGCACAGGCAAATCACAGTTCATTGTAAATGCAGTGAGCCAGGCGCTGGCTGAGGGCAAGCGGGTGCTGGTGGTTTCGCAGAAGAAGGCCGCGCTGGACGTGGTGTACACACGCCTGGGGCAGGTGGGGTTGCAGCCCTTCAGCTTTCTGATACACGACCCGCAGGTAGACCGTCTGGCTACCTATCGGAAGCTGAGTTCTCGATTACGGCTTCTGCGGGATATGCCGGACAGTTCAGCTGCGGCCTTGCCCGATTTTCAGAGTACAGGGCAGTTGGCTGAAGCCGGGCATCAGCAATTGCAGTCTTACCTGACGGCGCTGCAACAGACTTTGTCCTGCGGATACACGCCGCTGGAACTGTATTCGGCCCTTCCGCAGGTGCCTTCGGAATTGCTGTTTCAGGCGTTGCCGCCGTTTACCCGGCACACACTGGCAGAGGCTTTGCGAAAGCTGCGTGCATTGGCCCCCTATTCCGACCTCCTGGCGCCAGAACATCCCTGGTTCGCACGGCGCTCGCTTGCTGGAAAGTCAGCTGCGGATATGCAACAAATGCAGCAGGCTGTAAGGGAACTGCCTGCGCGTATGCAGCAATTGGAAGTGCTATGGCAGGCAAGTGGCCATGAGGCCTCAAGCTGGCTGTTGGAAGAAGATTGGCAGCAGGTGCAACAGGAAATCGCAGCCCTTCTGACGCCAATAGTGCCAGTAAATGTGTCGGAGGCGCAGCGAGAAGCCGTAAATGCGCAGCTGGATGTGCTGGAGCGCCAGTTGCACAGACAGATGGCGAGTCCTTACAGGACGGCGCTACAACGGATGGACGATGCGCAACTGGTACAGACCCATGCCTTGCGCCTTCGCTATATTAATCTGGAGGGGCAGATCCTGAATCTGCTGAACCCCGACTGGTGGGAAGTGCGGTCGCAGTGCGGCATACTGGCCCGTGCCGCCGGTGTGCCTGAGGGGGGCGATCAGGAGCCCTTCTGGCAGGCTGTCGCTGATGAGGTGCATCTGCGCAGACAGCTGAAGGGACTTGCGCTGGAATTGGGTCTGCCATTGCCCACGGTAGGGGCTGATTGGACGTACTGGCAGCAGCAACTGGAACTGTACAGGCAGGAACTGAACCGCCAACAGCTGGTGCTGGCCAGAGCAGGGCTGGTAAAAGATAGACTAACCCATGAAGAAGCCGGAGTTTACCTGCGGCAGTGGCTGGCAGGGCTGGCGAAACAACGCACAGAGTGGGTTTCCCAACTTCGATCATTGGAGCCCTGGCTCTCGGCCGAGCAGGTAAATGAGCTTGTTGCGTTAATACAAGGCGGACTGACATGGGAGGCGAAGGTGACGGCCATGAGGCAGACCTTACATGCCGACGGCGAGGATCTGCGGCTTTTAGACACGCAACTGGAAGCACTGACGGCTGAAGAGCGCGACCTGATGAAGCTGACCCAGCCGTTCTGGCATCGCCAAGACTGGCAGCAGCGAGTGCAGGATGCCTATCTGCTGGAATGGCTAGAAGCAGCCGAGCGTGACAATCCCGAGCTGGCGCTGGTATCGGGCAGAGGTTTTGCACAGGTGACAGCCCAATTTGCCGAAGCGCTTCAACAACGCCGCAGCCAGACTGGGCAGGCCATAGCTGCGCAGCTGTCCAGCCAGCAGTTTCAGCTGGTGATGGAAGTAGAGGCCCGCAAGCGCAGCATTGTGACAGACCTGGGATATCAGCTGGAAAAGCAGCGGCGGCTGTGGCCTTTGCGCAAGCTGATTGGCCTGTACTGGGATTCGCTGCTGTCGGGGCTGATGCCTTGTGTGTTGGCTACGCCGGAAGCAGTGGCAACCCTCTTCCCCATGAAGTCGGGGCTGTTTGATCTGGTGATAGTGGATGAAGCATCGCAATGCCCGGTGGAGCAGGCGGTGCCGGTGCTGTTGCGGGGCAAGCAGGCCGTAGTAGCGGGCGACGAACAGCAGCTGCCACCGATGTCGCTGTTCAGTGTGCGGCCGCTGGATGGCCTTGAAACGGAGCAGGATGAAGAGGAAGGCGCTGCCATGCTGCAGGAGGCTGAGAGTGCCCTACAGCTGGCCAAGCGGGCCTTCCCACAGGGAATGCTGATGCGGCACTACCGCTCGCGCTCGCCCGAACTGATTGCCTTCAGCGACCGGTATTTCTATCAGGAGCGGCTACAGTATGTGCCCTCCGCAGTGCCTGACGCGCAGTTTCGGCCCCCCATTCGGCTGGTCAACGTGCAGGGTGCGTGGGCGGATAACCGCAATGAGCGCGAAGCACAGGCGGTAGTGGCTGAGATTCTGCGTCTGGTGCAGGAGCAGCCCGAGGCGAGTATAGGGGTCGCTACGTTCAACTACCTGCAACAGGAAGCCATACTGGATGCGCTGGATGCCCGTCTGGAGCAGCTGATGTCAGAGGGCCAGACGGCATTGGCAGATGCCATCCGTGCACGGCGAGAAAGCCATGAGCCGGGTGCAGAGGTGCCAGATGAGCCGCTATTCGTAAAGAACATTGAGAACGTACAGGGTGACGAGCGGGATGTCATTCTCTTCAGCATTGGCTATGCGCCCAATACCCAGGGGGTGGTGCCGGCGCGGTTTGGCTGGCTGAACCAGGCTGGCGGCGAAAAGCGCCTGAATGTGGCAGTTTCTCGGGCGCGGCGACAGGTTGTGTTGTTCACCAGCTTCGAGCCCGAGCAGTTGTCTGTGGAGCAGACGCTTAACCAAGGCCCCCGTCTGTTGAAAGCTTATCTGGATTTTGCCAGGCGTGTATCCACTGGCGAGGAGCGGAACAGTACGGCTACTTCGGCCTCAGACCCAGAATCACTCATTGAAGCCATCGCGGCGGAGGTGCGACAACTGGTAGCAGCCAAGGGCTGGCAGGTAAAGCAGTCGCTGGGGACGCATGCGCTGGAGATTCCACTGGCAGTGCTGGATGCAGAGGGCAATGGCCTGCTGGCGGTGTTGATGGAGGGGCGGGCCTTCCTGCGGGCTAAAGATGCCCAGGAGGTATTCGTAGGCCGCACAAATGCGCTGGCTTCCAGAGGATGGAAGGTGGTGCAGGTGCATGCGCGCAACTGGTATGCACGGCGCGCCTGGCAACTGGAGGAAATACGGAAGGGACTGGACCTTTAGGTAACCTTGGCTTTCTTGAGCATGTTGGCCAGAATGCCTGGGAAGAATCGCTTCAGGTAGAGGGCATAGATTTCCTTGCCTCCAAAGGCAACTTCGCGCCGGCCTTCTGCGATGGCGCGTACCAGGTGTTTGGCGGCGACTTCAGGTGCCATGCCTTTTGCCTGAGCTTCGTCCATCCGGGCCTGCGGGGTACCGTTGGCGGTGAGAGCGTTAAGCGACACAGCGGTGCGGATGTAACCAGGGCATGCCAGTGTTACGAGAATGCCCTGGTCCTCGAGCTCGGCCCGCATGCTGTCGAAGAAACCATGCAGCGCATGCTTGGAGGCAGCATAGGAACTGCGGAGGGGCGTGCCCAATTTGCCCACGACGCTGGTAACCACCACAAAGTGCCCATTCTTGCGCTTGAGCATGGAAGGCAGCAGGGCTTTGGTCAGGGCGACGGTGCCGAGGTAGTTGAGGTTGATGAGGCGGCGGTCTACGTCCAGGCTGGTTTCGGCGACAAGGCTCCGCTGCGAGATGCCCGCGTTGTGTATCATGATGTCCACCTTGCCCCATATGTTCTCGGCATGGCGTGCGGCGATGGCCAGCGCGTCGTGGTCTTCAAGATCCAGCGGCAGAACGAACACACGGTCGGGGGCAACGCTGATGTCGCTGGCGACGCGTTCAAGCTCGGCTTCGCGACGTGCGGAGAGAATAAGGCGCGGGCCAAGTGGTGCCAATGCCCGAGCGAGTGCCTCCCCAATGCCGGAAGAGGCCCCAGTAATCCAGATGACCTGATCGTCGAACCGGGGCATGCTGTCGCCTTTAGTGGCTTTGGGCAATATGATTTCCTGCTGCATGATGCCCGTAAAATAGTACCTCCTCGTGTTTTGCCCTAGCTTTGCAGTCGCTTATGCAACTGTTCAAGAAATTTTTCCTGTCCACGCCGGATTTTGCCGCCAGCGAGCGGCCCGTATTGGGCCTGCTGGCCACCGAACTGCCGCGCTTTCCACTACAGAATCTGGTAGACGAACTGGCGGAGATTACCGGCATTCCCCAGAGCCGCATACAGTTGAATGTAGAGAAAGACTGGGCAAAGGAAGACCTGCTGCTGGTGGAGCTTGTGTTTGGCGAACATCGGGTAGAGATTGCCGGGATAGGCTCGCCGGTGCCGTCTATTGTTATGGAACGCTGCGTGGCTACAGCACATTGGGGTGGGTCGTTCCGCAAGCACATGGCGCGGCAGAAAGCCAACCTGATTCTGGCCTATGCCGGGGTGAGCATGGATGCCATCGCACAACACCTGGCGCTGTATCAGGTGGCGGCTGCCATAGCTGAGGCCGATGAGCATGGCGACCTGCTGGGCGTAGTGAATGAGCCCAGCTGGACGAGCCATCCGCTGGACGTGATTGGCAAGGTGCTGGACCCCGAAATGGCCGAGATTGTACGGACGTCGCCGCCGCTTATTTTCTGGACAGGCCTGGTAGGGCTGGACTCCGAGGGCGATATGTGGCTGATGTCACGCGGGCATCATCTGTTCAATGTGCCCGACTTTGCCTGGCATGCGAAGTCGTCGGCCGAGGCGCAGGAGGTGCAGGACCTTTTCGGCGACCTGTTTCACTATGTGTACTTCGAGAAGCATAGTTTTCAGCCGGGCGACTTCCTGTACCTGGATGGGACGGGCTACCTGACTTTCCTGGAAGGCGATGAGCTGAAGGAGCTGTTTGGCGCTGCTGGCGACCTGCTGGTAGTGCGCCGCAGCAGTGCGGAAGAAATTGCCATGATTGAAGCCGAGCACGCCGAGCAGCAACTGAAAGGAGGCAACTGATGCAGAAGCTGCGGGTGGTATTCATGGGAACGCCAGAGTTTGCAGTGGCCAGTCTGGCAGCGCTGCATCAGGCGCCTTTTGTGGAAGTGGTAGGGGTAGTGACTGCCCCCGACAAGCCAGCAGGACGGGGCCAGCAGCTTACGCCCAGTCCGGTAAAGGAATATGCGGTGGCGCAGGGCCTGCCAGTGTTGCAGCCGACCAACCTCAAGAGCCAGACTTTTCTGGAGGAACTGGCTGCACTGAAGCCCGATGTGGCGTTTGTGGTGGCGTTCCGGATGCTGCCCGAGGTAGTGTGGGCACTGCCGCTGATGGGCTCCATCAACCTGCATGGCTCGCTATTGCCCGACTACCGTGGGGCGGCCCCTATTCACTGGGCGGTCATCAATGGCGAGAAGCGCTCGGGCGTTACCACGTTCTTCATTCGACATGAGATAGACACCGGCGATATCATTGCACAGCGCGAGGTAGAGATTCCGGAGGCCATGACGACCGGCGAACTGTATGCCCAACTGATGGAAGTGGGGGCGGCGCTGGTGGTGGATACGGCCCGTCAGCTATTGGAGGGGAATGTGCCCAGCCGGCCACAGGATGCAGCTGCGGCCCGTCATGCAGCTCCCAAGCTGACCAAGGATACCGCCAAAATCAACTGGAATAAGCCCACCGAGCAGCTCTATAACTTCATAAGGGGAATGTCGCCATTTCCCTGTGCCTGGACACTGTGGGAGGGTAGGGTGCTGAAAGTGTATTTCGCCAACAAAGTGGTGACAGAGATGGCCGCACCCACGCCCGGAGCACTGAAAGCTGTTGGAAAGGAACTGTGGGTGGCAACGGCCGATGGCTGGCTGCGTCTGGCATCGGTGCAACTCGAAGGCCGGAAACGACTCTCTGATACAGAACTGCTTGCAGGCATACGGCAACTACCTGCTTCAGTTGGCTGAGTCTGGACGGGCACGCAATGCGGCGGCGCTTTGTTTTGGTAAATGATTATCTTCGGAAGTGTCCTATACTGGGCATAGCCTTCATTTCAACCCCACGTCGCATGGATCCGACGATCAATACCCGGGTAACTCATGGCATCCGCATCACGGTGCGGTCTTTGTTTGTGCCGGAGCAGTCGAGTGCAAAGACAGGCAACTATGTATTTGCCTACCGCATTCACATCCGGAACGAAAGCGACCAGACAGTTCAGCTGATGCGTCGTCACTGGGACATCGTGGACTCGCACTGTAGCCACCGCGAGGTGGATGGCGATGGTGTGGTGGGCATACAGCCCGTGCTGCGGCCTGGTCAAGATCACAGTTACGTAAGCGGCTGTGTGCTGGATACGCCAATCGGCACGATGGCAGGCTATTACGTAATGGCGGTGCAGGATGGGCACCATGCGGGAGAGTCTTTTCAGGTGGAGATTCCTACCTTTCAGCTCATCACGCCATTCCTTCTGAATTAATGACAGCAGAAATCGTCTATACCGGTGACCTGATGACCGAGGTTACCCACGTGAAGAGCGGGCGCAGCTTTGTAACCGATGCCCCCACCGACAATCAAGGCAAAGGCTCTGCCATATCGCCCACCGACATGCTGGCGGCTTCGCTGGTGGCGTGTAAGCTGACTACCGCTGCCATTGCGTTTCGTGGTCGGCAATGGGCCGAACCGAAGATGCGCGGTACGGTCAATAAAATCATGGCCGATGCACCCCGTCGGGTAGCGCGGCTGGAAGTAGACGTTTACGTGGAGAGTGCCATGCCGGAAGACCAGCGCCCTATTTTTGAGCGCGCCTGCAAGGCATGCCCGGTAGCCAAGAGTCTGCACCCTGACATCGAGCAGGTGGTGGTATTCCACTACGCCTGACCCCAGGCCAGCCTCAACGGAACACAGGATAGCGTCGGGCCAGGGCATAGACCCCTGCCCCTGACGCTATTGTCATCATCAGCAGTAGAGCGGCAGTGGTGTAGTCCTGAAACAGGAATTTGCCGACTGTAAAGAGAAATCCATAAACCATCACCACAGAGCCGGCCCAGCAGAGGCCCAGGGCCCATAGCGGCGTATGCTCGGAGTCGTAAGCAGGATTGCGGAAGGGGCCCCAGACTCCCTGTGGCTGTACCCGGTTGTAGAAATCCTGTAAGGTTTGGGCGTCGGTGGTGGGTGCCAGATAGGTAACGGCAATCCAGACGAGGGTGGTAACACCGACGGTGAGGAAGAACGAGCCGGGGAACAGGAGCCAATCTGCCTGCGGAAATACCTCGCGCAGGATGACAATGGTGCCATAGGTGATGGCAGGCGCGATGGTGCCAGCGATTTCGCTCCAGGCCGAGACGCGCCACCAATACCAGCGAAGGATAAGGACAAGGCCCATGCCTGCGCCGCACTCCATCAGAAACTGCCAGGCCCCGGCTACACTGTCCAGCTGTGTCGTGACCCACAGGCTCACGGCCATCATGACAACCGTGCCAATGCGCCCGGCATTGACATAGGCTTTCTCAGAGCGGTTGGGGGCGATGTATGCGCGGTAGAGGTCGTTCACGAGGTAGCTGGTACCCCAGTTGAGTTGGCTGCTGATGGTGCTCATGTACGCAGCGAAGAATGAGACAAGCAGCAGCCCCTTGAGGCCTACGGGTAGAAAATCGCGAATGGTGTAGATGTAGGCCAGCTTCTGGTCGGCGGCAGGGATATCGGGATAGAGGACCAGCGTAGCCAGTGCGACGAGAATCCAGGGCCAGGGGCGCAGGGCATAGTGTGCCAACTGGAAGAATAGGGTAGCGGCCAGGCCGTGGCTTTCGGACTTGGCACTAAGGATGCGCTGTACCACATAGCCTCCGCCACCGGGTTCGGAACCGGGATACCAACTGGCCCACCACTGAACGCCCGCAAAGGCAATGAAGGCTCCCAAGCCCAGCACAAGGCCCTGTGTAGTGTTATCGGCGCCGATGACAGGCAGAAAGTTGAGCGAGGCTGGTGGCACTTTGGCAATCAGACCCGACATGCCCCCGACCTGTGGCGACTGGATGACGAGGATGGCCAACACGATGCAGCCGCCCATTGCCAGGCAGAACTGCACGGCATCGGTAACGAGCACGCCACGAAGACCTGAGAGCGAGGCATAGACGGTGGTGAGCAGCATGCAGAGGGCTGTGTACAGTAGGGCAGTCTGGGGGTCAAGGCCGAAGAACACCTGCAGGATGGCGGCCATGGCGAGGTTCACCCAGCCGATGATGACGGCGTTGAGGAGAATGCCGAGATAGACTGCCTTGAAGCCTCGGAGCCAGTGGGCCTCACGGCCGGAATAGCGCAGCGTGATGAACTCAAGGTCGGTGGTGACGTTGGCCCGCCGCCAAAGGCGCGCGAAAAAGTAGGTGGTAAGCATGCCGCCGAGCAGCATATTCCACCACAGCCAGTTTTGGCTGATGCCGCCGCCACGTACCATTTCTGTAACCGCCAGTGGCGTATCTGCCGCAAAGGTGGTGGCAACCATACTAAGGCCTGCCAGCCACCAGGAGGTGTCGCGGCCCGAGAGGAAGTATTCGTCGAGGCTGGAGCCCGCTTTGCGGGTATAATAGAGGCCAATACTAAGCGACAGCAGGAGGTAGGCGGCAATGACCACCCAGTCTAGAACAGCAAGCACAGAGGAGGGATGTTTCCCCGAAGATATGCCTATTTCGCCAGCGGAGAGAGTGAACGCAGCTGATTAAGCCCCCCTTTCAGACTGAAGGCATGAATGCCCCAGCGCATGGTAAGCTGTCGCACGGCAGCGGCGCTTCGTTTGCCGCTCTGGCAGTAGACTACCAGTTGCCGATAGGTATTGGCGTAGGTAGGGAGCCCTTGTTCCATCAGTATGGGAAGTGGAACATGCAGACTGTCCAGCGCATCCAGGTCGCGCTCCCATGCTTCCCGCACGTCGATAAGGAGGTAGTCGGCGGGTGCTGAAAGATACTGTTCAGGGCTGAGTTCGGGTACTGGCGCAATGGCGCAGGCCGTGGGATCGTAATCAGCGGAGAGGTCGGGTAGGGGCGTCTGCCTGAGGGGATTGTCGGGGTCTGCTTCGAGCTGTAGTTCGCGCTGGCGGAAAGCTTGGGCGTCCATCATCAGGAGCAGGCCCGAGGGCATTTCGTCTGGTGTTACAAGCCAACGGAGGGCAGCAGAAGCCATTGCCGCGCCGACCCAGCCACAGAGTGCAGGCAGTACGCCGCCCTCGGCGCAGGTGGGCATGGCATCGGGTGGCGGTGGGGCAGGGTAGAGGTCGCGGAGGTTAGGGCCACCCAATGGGTGGTTCCATAGTGCCACCTGGCCTTCGTACTGAAACACGCTTCCCTGAATGAGAGGCTTGCCCAGGCTAACGCAGCGGTCGTTGGTGAGGTAGCGGGTGGCAAAGTTGTCGGAGCCCTCCAGCACTATGTCGTGTGCTGCGATGTGGGCGTCGGCGTTGTGTACCGTCAGGCGCTCCAATACGGGTGTTACTGTGACCTCGGGGTTCAGCTGGCCAAGGCGCTGGGCTGCTACCGCGGCTTTGTGTTGGCCGATGTCGGCAGGGGTGTATAAGACCTGACGGTGCAGGTTGCTCTCCTCTATGCGGTCGTCATCGAGCAGGGTAATGTGCCCAACCCCGGCGGACACCAGGTATTGCAGAACAGGACAGCCTAGGCCTCCTGCTCCAATAACCAATACATGCGCCTCCCGGAGTTTCTGCTGGCCTTTTGGGCCCATTCCGGGCAGAATCTGCTGGCGAACGTAGCGGGAGGAGTTCAAGCGGGGTGTATTGCCGGCGTCAGAACAGGAAGGAAATGGCGTCGTTGAAGAAGACGAAAACCATGAGCCCCAGGATGATGACCATGCCAATCTGCTGGGCCACCATGCGCACCTTCAGGGAAGGCTCGCGGCGGGTAATGGCTTCGATACCAAGGAACACCAGGTGGCCACCATCCAGCGCTGGAATGGGCAGGATGTTGACAAACGCCAGCACCATACTGAGCATGGCGACCAGGGTGAAGAAACGCGAGAAGCCACCATAGCTGGCACCTTCACCCACAATCTTGAAGATTTTGAGCGGCCCGGCAAGACCCTTGCGCACATCTACGTCGCCGGAGAACATTTTACCGAAACCCCGGAAGTTGTCGGTGATGGTGCCGAAAGCACGGGCAGAACCGGCCATGAACGCACCGCCGATACCATACTCAATTTTCTCAGAGATGCGGGAAAAGTCAGTAGGGATACCGCCGAGTGTGCCTGTGGAATCGAGGGCAAGCGTGAGGGGCACTTCTTTGCCATCACGTTCTACTACCAACTGCACGGTTTTGTTCTTCCGGTCGCTGAGGGCCGCACGCAATTGCAACAGCGAGGCCACCTGAATGGAGTCTACCCGGATGATGTGGTCGCCCGTACGGATGCCAGCCTTGTATCCCAGCGTGGTGGAGTCTTCGGCCAGAAGGTAAGTGGGGGGATCAACACTGAAAAGCAGCGGAAACAGACCGGCGTCTTTGCCGAGTTTGTTCATGTAGCCATCGGGGATGTCAATACGCTGGGGTTTGCCATCGCGAAGGATTTCGAAGTAGGCGCCGCGGTCCAACAGGATGGATTGCAGTTCGCTTTCGCTGCTGGGCAAATAGGTGAGCTTTTCGCCTTTGTAGGACACCAGAACATCTCCTGTGCGGAAGCCCAGGTCGTGGCCGATGGTGCTATCAGGCACATAGACGCCATTGGGCAGCTTGGCCAGTACAATACGCTGCTCACCTTCCTGATACTTCAGTACAGTGAAGATGGTAACACCCAGAATGACGTTCATGATGACGCCACCTGCCATGACGATGGCACGTTGCCACACGGGCTTGGAGCGGAATTCGTGAGGTTCTGGGGCCTTGCCAGCAAACTCGGTGTCCATAGACTCGTCGATCATGCCGGAAATCTTGACGTAACCGCCGAGGGGCAGTGCTCCTATGCCGTATTCGGTATCCCCTTTCTTGAAAGAAAAGAGCTTGCGGGGCCAGTCAAAGAAGAGGTAGAACTTATCTACCCGCATGCCGAAAAGCCGGGCTGGTAGGAAGTGGCCCAGTTCGTGGATGAAAATGAGCAGGCTGAGACCCATCAGGGGTATCAGTATGTAGAAGAGCAGAAAACTCATTGTGGAAACTGCAGAGCAGAGAGAGAAGATTGCTTATGCAAGAACGGAAACAAGCTCACGTGTAGCGCGGTCGGTTTCCAAAAGTTCGTTAAGTGTGGGGTCTGGCAGGTACGGTACCGTGTTGACAGCATGCTCCAGATGGTCGTAGATCTGCGCAAACTGGAGTTTGCCTTCCAGGAAAGACGCAACGGCAACTTCGTTGGCGGCATTGAGGATGCAAGGCATGTTGCCACAGCGCTCGAGGGCGTGATAGGCGTAGGCTACCGAACGGAAGACGGCGGTGTCAACCTGCTCGAACGTGAGATTGGGGTAGCGGGCGAAACTGAAGCGGGGAAAATCGTTCTGTAGGCGTTGGGGCCAGCCCAGGGCATATTGAATGGGCAGCTTCATATCGGGCAGGCCCAATTGTGCCTTGATGGAGCCGTCGGTGAACTGTACCAGCGAGTGGATGATGCTCTGGGGGTGAACGACGATTTCGATATCGGCAGCGGGGACGTCGAAAAGCCAGCGGGCTTCGATAACCTCCAAGCCCTTGTTCATCATGGAAGCGCTGTCGATGGTGATTTTGGCACCCATTGCCCAGTTGGGGTGCCTGAGTGCCTGCTCGCGCGTTACCTGTTGCAGTTGCGTAGCAGTGAAGCCTCGGAAGGGGCCGCCGGATGCTGTGAGAATCAGCTTCTCGATGGGGTTGTTTTCCTCGCCTACCAGACACTGGAAAAGCGCGGAGTGCTCGCTGTCTACCGGCAGGATGCGCACGCCCTTTTCTTTGGCAGCCTGCATTACCAGCCTGCCCGCCACCACCAGCGTCTCTTTGTTGGCCAGCGCGATGTCTTTGCCAGCATGAATAGCGGCCAGAGTAGGTTTCAGACCTGCAGCGCCTACCAGGGCCGTCAGTACCACCTGCACCTGGGGCAGGGTTACGGCTTCTTCGAGGGCCTCGGGGCCTGCCTCACATCGAATGCCGTGCGCGGCAAGGGCTTCGCGGACGGTCGGCAGCAGGGTGGTGTCGCCAATAACCACCATGCGCGGGCGGAATTCCAACGCCTGCTGAATCAGCAGGTCGGCGTTGCGCTGGGCTGTCAGCGCCTCGACAACAAAACGGCCGGGTTGGGCCCTCACGACATCAAGTGCCTGTGTGCCAATGCTGCCGGTGCTACCCAGAATGGCCAGTGAACGGGGGGTGATATGATGCAAAACGGATGCGCTGATAATGGGGCTCAACGGGCAAAACGAAGCGGAAGCTACAAAAGTTTTGTGGGGAAAAGCCTGTAAGTTTGCAGGGCCTCAGGTATACCCTCGGGGCCTTACCCCCACCGATGTCATTCGCCACCCGCTGTCTGCTGTTGTTGTTACTGCCGCTGGTCAGCTATGCTCTTTTCGGGCTTGGTATTCGTCGCCTGGCCAACATGGCCTGGCTGGTAGTGGCTGGGGTATTTGCAGTCGTTACGGCAACTGCGCTGTCATGGCTGTTTGGCCTTTGGAGCGGCGGTGCGCCGGAATCTTTTACTTTTCCGTGGCTGCATATCGCCGATCGGTATCTGCTGGAAATAGGCTTCCGGATAGACCGTCCAGCAGCGCTTTTGCTGTCGGCAGTGGGCATATGTGCTACGCTGGTGGCTGTTTTTGCAGGTGCTTACATGGGGCATGATGCACACAAAGGCCGCTTTTTCTCGCTATTGTCGCTTTTTGGCGCTGCGATGATCGGGCTTGTGTTAGCCGAAAACCTGATTACGCTGTTTGTTTTCTGGGAGTTGGTAGGTGTCAGCAGCTACCTGCTGGTTGGGTTCTGGCATACGCGGCCTGACGCCACTGTCGCTTCCCTCAAGGCCATCCTGGTGAACAGAGTAGGGGATGTGCTGCTGCTGGCGGCCATCGCACTGTTCATTACCGTAACGGGCCACAGTTCGCTGCATACCCTGGCCGAAGGTATTCCTGCCGAGCTGAAAGCTGGCAGCAGCGTACGCTGGCAGGATGTACTGGTAGACGACGAACTGTTGATGCTGACGGTGGCCGGACTGCTGTTTGTCTTTGGTGCGGTTGCCAAATCGGCCCAGCTGCCTTTTTCTGGCTGGCTTCCGGATGCCATGGCAGGCCCAACGCCGGTTTCGGCGCTGATACATGCCGCTACGATGGTGGCGGCGGGCATTTATGTCGTGTTCCGGATCTATCCGCTGTTCACCTCGCTGGCACTGGAAATAGTGGCTGGATTGGGGGCAGTTACGCTGGTTTATGGTGCGTTTTCGGCCATGGCCCAGTTCGATATCAAACGGGTGCTGGCCTACAGTACCATATCCCAGCTGGGCTACATGCTGCTGGGCATTGGCCTGGGGGCCCCAGAACTGGGCTTCTTTCATCTCATCACCCATGCGTTCTTCAAGTGTGGGCTGTTTCTTTCGGCTGCTGCGGTCATTCACCTGTTGCATGAGGAAGCGCATGAACGCCACCTGGATTACGATGTGCAGGACATGCGGCAGATGGGCGGCCTGCGCGCACTGTCAAAACCCCTGTTCTGGCTGACGCTGGTGCTGACGGCGGCTCTGATTGGCCTGCCGGGGACGTCGGGTTTTCTGTCCAAGGACGCGATTCTGGCTCAGGCGCTCGAAATGGCGGCAATGAATCCTGGCTATCGCTGGATCGCGGTATTGGCCTTCGTGGGGGTGGGTCTGACTGCCTACTATATGACACGCCAGTTGCTGCTGGTGTATGCTGGCAACCGGCGCCATGATACCCTGCGTGAGGCAGCGCCTCTGAATATGCCGCGTGCTTTCTGGCCCGCAATGGTAATACTGGCGGTTTTGAGCCTGTTTGTGACATTTGGGCTTTCGCCCCTGGATGCGTCGGGCAGCTGGCTGGTGGCGGGGCTTAGCGGCGGGGCCAAACCTGCTGCAACAAGCAACACGCATGGCCTGCATCTTTGGGCACTGGTGCTTTCGCTAGGGCTGGTAACGACGGGCATCCTGGTCGCAATAGTGCGGTGGCGTACTGGTGCTCTGCTGAACCAGACAGTGCCGATGGGCTTCTTCCGACGCCTCAGCTTTGAGGGGCTTTACCTGAGCGAGCTATACAGAGTGCTGGTGGTGCAGCCGGGCATCTGGCTGGGGAAAGCGCTGAAAAAACTGGAACTGCTGCTGATAGAGGGCCTGATTCTGCTGCTGACCAAACTGACGGTGGGCAGCAGAAGCAACCTGAACCTGGCAACTCTTTCGGACTTTCTGGATCGCAAAGCCGTAGATGGCATTGTGGCGGGTGTTGGGCAAAGTGCACTGGTTGGGGGTAAAGCGGCAACCCGTATACAAACGGGTCGTGTGCAAACCTACCTGCTGGCGGGGCTGCTGGTTTTACTGGGCGCTTTGTTGTTGGTAGTGCTGTTGTACAGTACTGCGCAGGCTGTTACGCCAACCCCTAATGGTATTTCCTGATTCATGACACACCGAGGCTGACATTCTATGCCCACTTCGATACTTGCTCTGAGCATCCTCACCTTTCTGCCGGTTCCCTTCATGGTTGCGGTGCTGCTGCTGCCCGGGCGTTGGCAGAGTGCCAGCAGATGGTTTGTGCTGCTGGCCTCGTTTCTGCAACTGCTGGTATTGGGGGTGTACATCTGGCCCAACTGTTGCCCGGCGGGGCTGCCGGGGCAGGAGGGGCTGGGTGGCAATTACTATCTGCTGGAGTCGTACGACTGGTTTCAGCTGAATATGGGCCGCATGGGCGTGCTGAAGGTGGATTATGCACTGGGTGTTGACGGGCTGTCGCTGCTGATGATAGCGTTGACGCCCATCACGTTGCTGTTTGCAACGGTTGCCTCGTGGAATCTTGCTGAAGGACGGAAAGGATACTTCGCGCTGCTGTTGCTGCTGAATACCTCACTGGTGGGGTGTTTCCTGGCGCTGGACCTTTTCCTCTTCTACATTTTCTACGAACTGATGCTGCTGCCGATGTACTTCCTCATCGGTATCTGGGGTGGTGAGCGCCGGCAGTATGCAGCCATCAAGTTCTTCCTGTACACGCTGCTGGGCTCTGTGCTGATGCTACTGGTAATCATCGCATTGCACTTCAGCTATGTAGATCCCTACGGTACAGCTGTGATGATGCACATGGCAGAGAGCAGAGAGGCAGTGACGCCGGAAATATTGCAATCGGTATGGGAGGGGCTTAAAACCAATCGTCTGTTCCCGGAGCAGGAGGTGCACACCTTCAATCTGCTGTATCTGAGCAATCCGGCAAACGTGAAGATGCACAGTCTGTTCTCGAGCCTGGACTGGCGCCTGATCGGTTTCAGCCTGCTGTTCATTGCGTTTGCCATCAAGCTGCCGGTAGCGCCGCTGCACACCTGGCTGCCCGATGCCCACGTGGAGGCCAGCACGCCAATTTCGGTGATTCTGGCAGGCATACTGCTGAAAGTGGGTAGCTATGGCATTTTGCGGGTCTGCTACGGTATTTTCCCGGATGCAGCGGTGAGTCTGGCCGGTACGCTGGCCTGGCTTGGGGTTTTCTCCATTGTGTATGGGGCTTTTCTGGCACTGGCCCAAAAAGACCTCAAGCGGCTTGTTGCATACAGTTCGGTGTCGCACATGGGCTACGTGCTGCTGGGTATTGCCGCACTTGACGCGGCGTCCATTTCGGGTGCGGTGCTCCAGATGTTCAACCACGGTATTGTGTCCGGTATGCTGTTTATGCTGGTAGGTGTGCTGTACGATCGGGTGCACGACCGCCAGATTGCCCACTTCCAGGGGCTCTGGGCTAAAATGCCCGTCTACACGGCCTTTATGCTTTTTGGCTGTTTTGCAGGATTGGGCCTGCCAGCCATGAGTACGTTTGTCTCCGAGTTTCTGGTGTTCCTGGGGGCATTTGGTTCGGCTACCAAAGTGGGGCTGTTCTCGTGGGTGGCGGTTGCTGTAGGGCTCAGCGGCGTGTTTCTGTCGGCAGTGTATATGCTCTGGGCATTCCAGCGAATGTTCTTCGGCACTTATGCTGTGTACGGAGGCGAAACCTGGACGCCCAAGCTGACCGACCTGACTGCCCGTGAATGGGTACTGCTGGTGCCCTGTGTGGTGCTCATTCTGGTGCTGGGGCTGATGCCCTCGCTGGCGCTGGACCGCATTGGCGACTGGGCAGCGCATTTTTCGGCTACCACACTGGAGCAGGGGCGTGCGGTTATCACCCAACTGGGCAAGTAACATGCAGAAAGTGACGTTGCAGCATTATATATCCGGGGTTCCGGAATGGGCTTTGGCCCTTCTGCCAGAGCTGGGTATCTGTGCGCTGCTGGTGCTGGTGCTGCTTGTTGACTGGCTGATGCCTCGCTGGCGGCATAGGACGCTGGCCGTTGCGGTGCCTGTTGGCCTCATTGTTATACTGGCAATGCAGCTAAGCCAGCAGGTTGAGCGCAGCATGCAAAACCCTAAGCTGTTTGATGGCTTTCTGGTGCAGGCGCAGGCGACTTCTTTTCTGCGGCAACTGATTCTGCTGCTGTCGGTTCTGGTATCGGTTTTTGCGGGTGTGTATCGTCCCTTGCGAGAATTGGGTTTGCGCAAAACGGCTGGTGGGGGCACGGGTGAATTCTATTTTCTTCTGCTGACTACGGTGCTGGCGGCTATGCTGATGGTACAGGCCCGCAATCTGATTCTGCTGTTCATTCTGATGGAACTGCTGAGCCTGCCCTCCTATGTACTGGTAGGCTATTTCCGCAGGGGAATGGGCAGCGCCGAGGCATCGGTCAAGTACCTGCTGTTTGGCAGCGTCAGCAGTGGGCTGTTTCTGTATGGTCTTACGCTGCTGTATGGGCAAACGGGCACATTGGCTGTTGAGGCATTGGGAGAACTGAAACCGGGGTTGTCGTCGTGGGTTGCACTTTCTTTCGTGCTGGTGGGGATTGCCTTCAAGCTGTCGGCAGCGCCGCTGCATTTCTGGGCGCCTGATGCATACGAAGGCAGTGCAACGCCAGTGGCTGCACTGTTGGCGACGGTTAGTAAAGCGGCAGCTGTGGGCCTGCTGCTGGTGTTGGCCCCCGTCGTATATCACGTTATGCCTTTCTGGATGGTGGCAATGGCTGCGCTGGCCTTAGCCAGTCTGGTGATAGGCACTTTCGGGGCTTTGCAGCAGAACAACTACAAGCGCCTGTTGGCGTACAGCGGAGTCTCGCAGATGGGTTTTCTACTGTTGGGCTTTGTTACTTCCAGCGTCATGGGTTGGGCGGCGGCACTGGCCTATCTGCTGATGTACACGCTGGTGACAGTGGGGCTGTTTCTGGCTGCACAACTATTGGCTGAAGCTGCCGGCAGTGCCGACATCCAACAGTGGAAGGGGTTGGCCAAACGCCACCCACTGCTATCTGTGGCGATAACGGTTTTGCTGGTGGCATCAGTAGGGTTGCCGCCTACATTTGGGTTCATTGCCAAGCTGAACGTTTTTCTTTCCCTTTACGAAGGCATTCAGGCTGGCGGGCCTGCGCTGTTCCTTGTGTTACTGGTGGCGGGGTTGCTGGCTACAGTAGTATCGCTGTATTTCTACCTGCGCCCGATTGCCGTCCTGTTCTTTCAAGAGCCAGAGACTTCGGGCAACTGGCGCAGCCTATCCGCGCCGGGTCATCAGCTGCAATATGTGCTGACAGTCTTGTTGGCTGGGGTATTATTGGTATTGGGGGTGTATGGCTTTGATGTAGTGCTCAATACCTTACGTGCTGTGGTGGATACCAGATAGCACAAGCTGAACGCAGATGCCTAGAAGAAATAAAAAAGGGGCGCTTACGCGTCCCTTTTCTGTGTTTCTGAAGGCTGGAGCCTTACTTGGCGAGCGCGGCCTTTGCCTTGTCGTGATCGGCGAGGAACTGAGCCAGGCCTTTATCTGTGAGCGGGTGGTTGAACAGGCCCATCAATACATTGTGGGGCATGGTTACCACGTCGGCACCGGCTTCAGCGCACTGAACGATATGGGCAGTGTGGCGCAGCGATGCCGCCAGGATTTCGCAGGCGAAATCGTAGTTGTCAAAGATGGTGCGGATGCTGTCAATCAGCTCCATGCCGTCATGGCCGATATCGTCCAGGCGGCCCACAAAGGGACTGACGTAGGTAGCGCCAGCCTTGGCAGCGATAAGTGCCTGCGCAGGGCTGAAGATGAGCGTGCAGTTGATGCGGATGCCTTCTTCCGAAAGGGTTTTGATGGCTTTGACGCCGTCCTTGATGAAGGGAATTTTGACGACGATGTTCTCGTGTATGGCAGCGAGGTCGCGGCCTTCTTCCACCATTGCGCCATACTCGGTGGCAATTACTTCGGCAGATACATCCCCGTCGACAATGTCACAGATGGCGGCGTAATGTGCACGGACATCGCGTACACCTTCTTTTGCCATCAGTGAGGGGTTGGTCGTTACCCCATCAAGCACTCCGAGAGAGGCTGCCTCACGGATTTGTTCGAGGTTGGCTGTATCTATGAAGAACTTCATAATCAACGAGTTGCGAAAAAGTCCGGGCAATAAAAAAGCAAGGACTGTATCGCGCCGATCAACTTTCGACCACTGCTTCCTTCCGGACCTGATGGAGTTAAAAAGGATCTGGCCGTACAGCCTTGCTGGTGCAAAGATAGAAGGAAGTTTTCTGGGTTGCAAGCAGGCGCGAATTTCTTCTGAAAAAGTCGCGTTCTTTGCAGTGATGACCGTACGCACGCTTCTCTATCTGCGCAGCGCCAACCTGTCGGACCGGCTGTTCATGCGCGACCTGTTTGCCAACGCACCCGCTTTGGGGGATGCGCTGCTTGTTGTACACGATGGGCCTTCGCAGCCCGAACAGGCGGCTTTTGTAGGGCGGCGGGTGAGCGCCAACCTAAGCGAGGCGATGGTGGCCAACGCTGCCTTTGGCGCCCACCAGCGCAACATGGTGGTACAAACCAGCCAGGGCTTGTTTGTAGATACCCAGAAGATAGACGGGCATTTTGCCACGCTGGGCTGTGTGGTGCTTAGCCCTTCGGTGGCAGTGCCAGGCAGCACCGAGCTGGCTGTAGAGGGTATTGTGCTTTTTGGCGCGTTGCGGGCGGCCTACCCGGAAGCCCGGGTGGTACTGTGCCCGGATAATCCACTTTCGCCTGTAGGCGCCAATGGCCAACTGGTGACAGCAGAGAATGTGCAGAAGCTGTTGGAAGCCTATGCCGAAGAGGCCGCAGTGCTGAAACTGGCTTCGGAAGGTGCTGGTGCCTGGGTGGTATCTCCCAACGGCTTCGGCAAGCTGAAGATGATGGCATGATACAGAAGGCTGAGTGTCTGGTACTCAGGGTACTGAAGTATCAGGATAGCAGCCTGATTGTCAAACTGTATACCCGGGAGTTTGGGGTGCGCGACTTTATTGTCAAAGGCGCACGCAGCACAAAAGGCAAGCTGAAGACCAGTTATTTCCAGCCGTTGCATCATTTGGACGTTCTGTTCTATGAGAAACAGGGCCGCGACCTGCAGACGCTGACAGAGGCTGCTTTCAGGAGTTATTACACAGAACTGACGCAGCACCCAGTGAAGATGGTGTATGGTCTGCTGTTGGCAGAGGTATTCACCTGCTCATTGCTGGAGCCTGAACCCAATCCGCAGCTGTTTGATTTTCTGCTGGATGAATTGCAGGCGATGGATAAGGCTCCAACAGGGCTTTTCGGAATGTGTTGCCATTGCTTGCTGCACCTCTCGGGGCATCTCGGCTTTCTTCCACACGTGACTGACGACAGCCGAGGGGCGCTACACTTTGATCCACAGACAGGCATTGTGGAGCCAGTCGCATTCCGGGTAGATCAGACAGGACGATTTATTTCCGAGCTTCTGACAAGTGATGTGCTGGCCGCCTCGCAACTGGCATTGCCGGGGGCAGAGCGCCGAACCGCACTGGCACAGATTCTTCGCTTTTACGCATTTCATGTGGATGGCTTCCGGCAACCACTGTCGCTTTCGGTCTTTGAGCAGGTTTTTCAGGACGCTTAGTTGTTTTTGGCTATATATTGACAGTGAAACCGACAACTAAATGATTGCATGTCTGCTGAATTCACGCCCAAACTCACTGGCAAACCCATTGTAGTGGTGCTTTCGGGGGCTGGCATCAGCGCCGAGAGTGGAATAAAAACCTTCCGCGATGCCAATGGTCTGTGGGAGGAGCACGATATCATGACAGTGGCGTCTATCGAAGGATGGTACCGCAACCCAGATCTGGTTCTGGAATTCTACAATCAGCGCCGTGCCCAGGCTGCTGAAGTAAAGCCCAATGCGGGGCATCGGGCGTTGGTAGCACTGGAGGAGAAGTACGATGTGCTGGTTATAACCCAGAACGTCGACGACCTTCATGAGCAGGCAGGCAGCACGAATGTGTTGCATCTGCATGGCATTTTGCGAACAGTACGCAGCAGCGCTCATCCTGAACTGGTCTACGACATAGGCGCAAAGCCCATCAAAAAGGGAGATCTGTGTGAGAAAGGTTTTCAGCTTCGGCCCAACATTGTCTGGTTTGGAGAAGACGTTCCGATGTATCCTGTTGCGGCCCAGCTTACGGCATTGGCGGAAGCTTTCATTGTGGTAGGAACTTCTCTGGCGGTGTATCCTGCCGCCGGGTTGCTGGACTATGCGCCGCTGGAGGCCGCCAAGTATATAGTGGATCCCAACATTCCGAATGTGGGTGCTCTGCCCAGGCTTGAAAAGATTGCCCGGACAGCTACCGAGGGACTGCCTTTGCTGGCGGAGCGCCTGCTGCGCGATGGCCTCGCCTGAGGCGGCGTTTGCAGCTTTGTTCTATTTTCGCGGTAATGAAGTTCGTCTCCTTCCTAGATACAGAAGGCCAGCACAGCATTGGCCTGTTTCACAATAATCAGGTGCTGCACCTGCATAAGGTAGTGGCCTCGTTGGGCAAGGCCCTGCCACAGACTATGGAGCAGGTAATTCATGAGCAGGATATCTTTCTGCCACTGCTGCGCCAGCTGGATACCGACTTCAAGCGGGGCGATTACCAGGAGCATGCTGTAGCCTACAGCGGCCTGAAGATATTGCCGCCCATTCAGCGGCCTGCTTCCTGCCGCGATGCCTATGCCTTCCGCCAGCACGTAGAGGCTGCCCGCCGTAACCGGAATGTGCCCATGATTCCGGAGTTTGACCAATACCCGATTTTTTACTTCACGAATCACCACTCCATCATCGGACCGGGTGAAGTGAAGTGCATGCCGGACCACTTCGACAAGCTGGACTTTGAGCTGGAAGCTGCGGTAGTGGTGGGCCGGCAGGGCCGCAACATCACTGCTGCCCAGGCTGAAGACTACATTTTCGGCTACACCATCCTGAACGATTGGAGCGCACGAACCCTGCAGATGGAAGAAATGCTCCTGAATCTCGGGCCAGCCAAGGGTAAAGACTTCGCCAATGCCATCGGGCCCATGCTGGTGACTCCGGACGAATTGGAGCCGTTCCGTGTGGCCCCTCCAGCTGGCCATACTGGCGCCCGCTACAATCTTGAAATGGTGTGCAGAGTTAACGGGAAAGAGGTTTCCAGAGGTAACATGGCCCAGATGGACTGGACTTTCGCTGAGATACTGGAGCGTTGTGCCTACGGGGCAGATATCTTCCCCACAGACCTCATTGGCTCCGGTACAGTGGGTACCGGCTGTCTGCTGGAATTGAATGGCACTGGCAAGCGTCTGGATGCCAACTATCAGCCCTGGTGGATTCAGGCAGGGGATGTGGTAGAACTGGAAATAGACCAGATGGGTGTGCTATCCAATACAGTTGTGCAAGAGAAGAGCGATCTAAGCCTGCTGAAGCTGAAGCACCCTGCACAACCTGCGGAGTAACAGAGAGGTCAGCCTTCGGTAATTACCTTGCCGGTGCCTTCAGACAGCCTGCCAATGATGGTGGGTTGAACGTCTGGGTGCATTTCGCGCAGGGTCGCTATCACTTTCTCTGCCATGTCAGGGGCTATCGATACCAGAAGGCCGCCATTGGTCTGTGGGTCGCAAAGCATATACAGTTCTTCCTTGCTGCGGAGTGTCAACTGGCTGCCATAGCTTTTGAAGTTGCGCATGGTGCCATCGGAGTAGATGTCGGCGCTGGCATAGGCAAGGGCGTCGGGCAGCAATGGTAGCGCTGGCCAGGATATATGTGCATCCATGGCAGTGCCGATCATTTCCAGGAGGTGGCCAGCCAGACCAAAGCCAGTGACGTCGGTCATAGCGTGTACGGCTTCCATCTGCCCAAGTGTTGCCCCGCATACGTTGATGCGCTTCATGGCAGCGGTGGCAGCTGCAATTGCTTCTGAGCTGGCCTTTTCGCGCTTCAGGGCTGTCGAGATGAGGCCAGTTCCCACTGGTTTGGTCAGAAGCAGCAAATCTCCAGGACGGCCGGTATCATTCCGCTTTAGATTCTCTCTGGTAAGTGTGCCCGTTACTGCCAGACCGAAAAACGGTTCAGGGCTGTCAATGCTATGTCCGCCAGCCAAGGGGATATGTATTTCATCACAGGCAGAGCGGCCGCCTTCCATCACCAATGCGCCAATATCGGGCGCCAGTGTTTCCACTGGCCATCCCAGAATAGCGATAGCCATGACTGGCTTGCCTCCCATCGCGTAGACGTCAGACAGAGCATTCGCTGCGGCGATTCGCCCAAAGTCAAACGGATCGTCAACAATGGGAGTGAAGAAATCGGTAGTGGAGACGAGCATGAGTCCTCCACCAAGGTGGTAAACCGCAGCGTCGTCACGGGTGCCATGTCCTACCACCAAACGAGGATCTGGTGAAACTGCGGGCAGTTTTTCCAGTATCTGTTGCAGCACTGCAGGAGCGATTTTGCAGCCACAGCCAGCACCGCGGCTGAATTGTGTAAGTCGGATAGTAGATTCAGGCATACCGAATGCAAGGTACAAAGGCAACGAGAAGCCAGCTACTTTGCAACATGGCAACAAGGGCAGAGCGTTTCAATCGGGCGGAGTTTTATGAGCGGGTATACGATATCGTTAGAGCGATACCACTTGGGCGCGTCACTACCTATGGAGCAATTGCCAGGTGCCTGGGTGCCAGAGGCAGTGCCCGAATGGTTGGATATGCCCTGCATGGGGCGGCAACCGCAGGAATGATTCCAGCGCACCGTGTGGTAAACAGGATTGGGCTGCTGACGGGGGCACCTGCGTTTGGGGGTAAAGATGTGATGGCCAATTTTTTACGGTCAGAAGGCGTTACAGTGGAAGACAATCGCGTGCAGGATTTTGCAAATCTCTTCTGGGATCCGTCTACGGGGTTGTCCGATACTTTTTGAGAGGCTGTCCCAATTTGGTACCAGTGTTTCTGGGCATTTTCCCGAAGAATCGATAGGTTTGCATAAAGCCCTTACTTCCCAGCATGCAATTCTTACCCGTTGTTCGTAATGGTTTGATTGCCATTGCTTTTTCGGCTGCTGTGCTGGCATGCACAGAAACCGGAAAGGATGGCAAACCACTGGACACCGTCAAAACGGGGCACATTCACATTGCCGTAGACCCTGCTATGCAGCCGGTGATGGAGTCGGAAGTGATGGTGTTCGAAAAGCTTTTCACGGGAGCCAAGATTGATGCGCATTACGTTTCGGACGCCGAAGCCATGAATCTGCTTTTCTCCGACAGCGTTCGGTTGGTGGTGGTTCCTCGTCAGCTTTCCGACGCAGAAAAAGCAGAGTTTGAGAAGCTTACCATCCGGCCCCGAACTACCCTGATAGCATACGATGCCATTGCGGTAATTAGGCACCCCTCGCGCAAGGATTCGACGCTGACTTATCAGCAATTGGAGGCACTGATTGCCGGAACCACTACTACATGGGGGCAATTGAATGGCGACAAACGGCAGCTGCGCGACAGCATCCGCCTCGTCGTAGACGATCCGGGATCCAGCACGGTTCGGTTTCTGTTGGATAGTCTTACTCAGGGTAAGTCTACCCTTGGTGCCCGCATGTTCAATGCAGGGGGTAACGCTCAGGTGATTGACTATGTGTCCAAAAATAAGGACGCTATTGGCTTCATCCCTCTTGCCTGGATCAGCGACCGTAATGACACCACTGCCAACACTTTCCTCTCTGTCATTCGTGTGATGGAGATCAGCGACAAAGACGGCAAAGTCTTTGTTGGTCCTTATGCAGCCTACTTTGCTAAAAGTGCAAAGTCACGATATCCGATGATGCGCCGAGTATACATTCATTCACGCGAAGCCAGAGTAGGTCTTGGAACGGGCTTTATGGCTTTTGTGGCTGGCGATTCGGGCCAACGCATCATATTGAAGGCTGATCTGCTCCCTGGCCAGGGCTACATCCGGTTGGTGGAAATGCAGAAACAGCCGCTCTGAATTAAACCCTGGTTCCTTATTTTTGTCAATTCACTGCAACAGCAGGCTTAACAAACTCCACAAGATGAACATCTTCCGCATTTGGCTCCGGACCGTGCAAACGGGCACCGTTGTGGCGATGGTAGGTGCAATGGCGCTTCAGGCGTTTGCACAGGACCTTCCTCAGGCCATTCGCAAAATCCAGAATCAGGAATACACTGCTGCCCGGCAGGACCTGGCAGCCCTTCTGGAGAAGTCGCGCAAGCCTGAGATGTATTATTACTATGGCCTGTCTTACCTTCAGGAAGCTGAACAGGAAGAAGACAAGGCAGTAAGTGCGGGTAAGATTGAAGAATCAAAGAAATGGTTCGAGCAGGGCATAGAGCGGAGCGCCAAGTTTGCGCTCAACTATGCGGGTTTGGGGCGCTATTATGTGCTTACTGGCAACAATGCCCAGGCCAAAGTGAACCTTGAGAAAGCCCTCTCGCTACAAAGCGAAGATGTTGGCACCCTGATGGAGCTTGCGGAATCGTGGCTGCTGATGGGCCGCGAAGGTCTTGACCAAGCTACGCTGCTCCTCAAGAAGGCCGAAGTGATCGACGGCAACAACCCTCGCATTCACCTGCTCCTGGGCGAAACCTGGTTTACGCAGAACGTAGAAGAACTGCCTTTGGCGGAGTACAAGCGTGCTCTTGAGCTTGATCCCAAGAGCGTAGAAGCGCTGTACCGCATGGGCCAGTACTATGTAAAATACAAGCAATGGCAGCAAGGTGGCGAAGCCCTGATGCAGGCTATTCAAATGGACAACAGCTTTGCCCCTGCCTACCAAGAGCTTGGCGAGCTGTATTTCCGGGCCAAGAAGTATCCCGAAGCACGCGAATACTACCGCAAGTACGTTACCCTGCGTGAAGCCGCTGCTGGTGGCGCCAAAGACATCTCTGCCCGCTACCGCTACGCACAGTTTCTCTATCTCTCCAAGGACTACAAAGCCGCCGTTGAAGAGATCAACCTTGTGATGAAGGAAAGCCCAAGCAATGTGCTGCTGCGCCTGCTGGTATATTCCAACTTCGAGATGGGGAACGTTGCTGATGCGAAAGCCGCACAGCAGAAATACTTCGCCAGCATCAGCCCTAAGTATCTCATCGCGCGAGACTACGAGTACCGTGGCAAGATTGCCATCAAGGAAGGCCGCGTACAGGAAGGTATAGCCGATGTGCTGAAAGCGATTGAGATGGACAACTCGCTGACGCCTCTGTATCAAGAAGTGGTAACGCTGCTGACCCGTGAGAAGCGCTACCTTGATGCAGTTGCCCTGCAACGCCGAGCTGTAGCTAACGACCCCTCGGTCAACACCTACTACACACTGGCCTCGCTGTTCTACAAGTTTGTGTTCCCAGCAAAAATGAAGGCCTACGCACCTACTGGTGATCGCTCAAAGCTGACTGCTGAAATGAAGGACACGCTGAAAACGATCCTCATGAGCGCTGACTCGGCCTACCGTGCTGCTGATGCCAAGCGTCCCAACTTCCTCCCGATCGTAGCCGACCTGGCCCGGGTGAATGCAGAAATTGACCCTGAGACCGAACTGGGCCTCGCCAAGCCTTTTTACGAGAAAGTGATTGAACTGGCATCTGCCGACCCTGTTAAGAACAAGGAAGTACTGGTGGAAGCCAATTTCTACCTTGCTTACTTCAACTTTAATGTGGTGAAGGACAACAAGAAAGCATTTGAGTATGTACAGAAGGTGCTTCAGATTGACCCCGAGTATCAACGGGGTAAAGAGCTGGGCAACTACTTGCAGAAACTCGGCACGGGCTCTACCGGCAACCGATAAGATTCGGGCATTCCGTATACTTGAAGGCAGCTTTCGGGCTGCCTTTTTTATGCCAATTGTTTACTCAGTTACAGTAATGCTGCCCGTTGCTATGGCAGCAGAATGGGCCACCTGGATGCGGACCGTTCACATACCGGAGGTAATGGCCACGGGATGTTTTCTGGAAGCACGTTTTACACATCTGCTGCAGCCAGTGGAAGACCCTTCGATGCAGACCTACAATACGCAGTACACGTGTGCCACAATGGCGGATTATGAGCGTTATCGTAATCAATTTGCGCCGGCGCTGCAGCAAAAAACACGTGATCGCTATGGTGAGCAGCTGACCGCCTTTCGCACCTTGCTGGAGCAGCTGCCGCTTCTTTAGAGCCGGAGGGTTAATCTCGGTCGAGCAGGTACTCGATGATGCGCTCCTCGGGCACAAAGGGCTTTACATCACTGAGCCCCAACGAACGGCAGGCAATGAAGATGGCCTGACGCTCGGTTACATCGGGACTCTGCCCTTGACGTTGAAGATAATGCCTGCCCGCCTGTACCAACACGTGTTTGGGCAGTAGGCCAATTACCTCGGAACCTGTGACGCGCAACCCTCTGCGCTGGGCAGCGCGGTCTACTGCGTCAAAAGCAATGTGAAGTGGTGTCTGATGCAGGTTGGTCAGGTTCATTGACACCTGCGTAACGCCATATTCTTCAATGAACCATCCAATAGCCCGCACAGATGGCAAAGCGCCTGGTACGCGGTGAGTGTAGCCATCGGTGTCAGTGAATGTGCGGCCGCTTTCGCGTACCTCGGCTGCGATGGAACGGGCCAGCCGAAGGTCGGTGGAGTTCAGGTTGACATTAAATGCACCCAAAAAGTCACGGGCGCCAATTACGGTGGCCCCACTCTGCGCATTGAAATCGACAGGGCCATAGTCCGGTTTCCAGTCAGGATGTTTCAGCTTTTCGGGCAGCCCTTCATACTCGCCCATGCGAATGTCGGCCAGTAGTCGGCGGGCAGGAGTAGCGGCTGCATTTTCGTAGAGATAGACAGGTATGCCCAGCTCCCGGCCAACACGTTCGCCCAGTTCCTGGGCCAATACCACTGTCTCGCTCATGGTGATTCCACTTACCGGTACCAGCGGACACACATCAGTAGCGCCAATGCGTGGATGTGTGCCTTTGTGTTGGCGCATGTCAATTCGTTGGGCTGCAACTCGCATGGCCTGAAAGGCGGCTTCGATAACTGCTTCCGGTTCGCCAGCAAATGTGAATACGGTGCGATTGGCGCCCTTGCCAGGGTCTATATTCAGCAACTTCACATCTGGCACAGCTGATATGGCAGTCGCTAGGGCTTTGAGGGTCTGTTCGTTGGTGCCTTCACTGAAATTGGGCACACATTCCAGAATGCGTTTCATAGCGAGTATATGGGTATGTAAAACTAGCAGCATTGGGAGTTGGTGGGCAGCAAAGTGGGGTGCATCTTTGCAGCGCCCATGTCTGGATTGAACCATAAGCTGTGGCTGACCGCCTTTCTGTTGTGTTTATGCCTGCCTGTCTGGCTGTATCCACAGGCCCCCAGTGCTCCTGTGCAGACCCTGCATCGGGTGTATGCGGCCAGCAAGGCGATTTTTTCAGAACCCCGCACTGCACCCGATAACCGTGGCGGTGCGTTTATTGTGTTCAGGGCGACACAGAGCGGAGATGATTTTGCAACGCTGAAGGCTCAAAAGGTATCGGCTCAGGGGGTGTTGGAATGGGTTGTAGAAGGGGTATCTGTGAGCACCAAGGCCTCGGCTCAGCTGAACCATGAAGTGGTGGCTGACGGGCAGGGAGGCTGCTTTGTGGTATGGGAAGATTTGCGAGATGGCAAGCCGCGGGTTTTTGCGCAGCACTTGTCGGCCGATGGGAAGCGCATTTGGGCATCAGAGGGAGTGCCAGTAACCGTTCAGAGCCGGGTGCAGACAAAGCCTACGCTAGCAACCGACTATGTTGGAGGGATTTACATAGCGTGGGAAGAAGAAAATACCGTGCTGAAAGAACGAGATATCTTTTGCCAGCGCATGAACTCGGCCGGGGTGTATCAGTTCTCTCCTACAGGTGTGCCGGTGGTGACTGGTCAGGGCGTCCAGCAGAATCCACAAATCGCATCTACGCCCTCACAGGGGCTGCTGGTGTTATGGGAAGACTTTCGCAGTGGCAAACGCTGGGAACTCTTTGCCCAGCAGTTGGCTTTGGATGGGCGCCAGGTATGGGCCAATGGCGGCGTGGCCCTGACGCCTCCGCGCAATCTGGCGCAACGATACCCCTCCATCTTCAGTGATGGTTTTGGGGGAATGATCTGCGTGTACGAGGCGCTGGGCGGCTTGAACATCGACAAGGACCTGTACGTACTGAGGGTAAGCAAGGCAGGGAAAATCGTTTACCAGAAGCCTATCTGTGCCATTTACAGCGATCAGACCCGTCCCAAAGTATTGAAACGCGGTTCAGATGCCTGGGTAGTTTGGGAGGATTACAGGAATGGCAATGCAGATATCTTTTTTCAGCGTTTTGACCTGAACACTGGAGAAGTGGCTTACGAGCTGGATGGCCGTGCAGCCTGTGTTGCTCCCGGAGACCAACTGTCACCTCGGATCACATTTTCTTCGCTTGTGGGGGAGCCAGTTATCGCGTGGGAAGACCGGCGCGAACCAACGCGCGCCTTGCACGCACAGAAGCTGGACGAACAGGGCCGTACCCGTTGGGTTTCATCCGGACTGAAAATTGCCAGTAACCTGCCGTTGGGGCTCGACTTTGACCTTGTGGGTGATGAGCGTGGCGGTGTCTGGCTGGCCTGGATAGAAACCGCAGAACAGCAGGGGCTACCCCGCGCCCGACATGTATTGTCCGATGGGGCCATGCTACCCCCAGACCAAGGAGTTGCGTTACAGGCGCCCTCCATTCAGCATTATGCCAAGGTTGAGCACCCGGTGGTAGCCCAAGGCTTTGCCCGTGACGCATTTGTAGCCTGGGAAGACTATCGGGCTGGGGAAAAGGATTCCGATATCTTTTTGCAGCGGTTGGATGCAACGGGGCGGCCATTGTGGCGTACCAGTGGTATTCCAGTGGGGGCTGCCGCTGGTAGCCGGCAGTCGCTGCCAGTATTATTGGCGGTACCCGGTGGGGTATATGTTGGATGGATAGACCGTCGCAACAATGATGACAACCTTTACATGCAGTTTGTCGATACGTCAGGGAAGCTCAAATGGCGTGCCGACGGACTGGCAGTTTGCCTGGCTCCCCGCTCCCAAAACAGCCTGCGCCTGGTTCGCATAGGGCAGGGGAATGATGTGCTGGCGGTGTGGGCCGATGGGCGGGATTTTCTCCGCAATGGCTTTGACCTGTATTGTCAACGGTTGTCGGCAACAGGTGTACAGTCGTTTCAGCAGGACGGAAAGCTATTGGCCGGCGGGAGCGGATTTCAGACGTCGCCACAGGTAACCACAGACCGTGCAGGTGGGGCCTGGGTTGCGTGGATGGACGAACAGGGCGGGCGCTACAACATACAGTACCTGAAGCTGGATGGTAACTTTGGCCCTGCGACAGGTGCAGTGATGGGCACTCCGCTTGCCCGCTCTGGCGAGATGCAACGATATCCGGAGGTGGCTTCTTCAAATGTAGGGGCCTTGTTCACGGTCTGGACGCAATCACCTGCCAATACGGAACATTCGCTGCTGAATCTGCAGGCAGTTGGGCGCTTGGGTAGTTTGTTGCGCGCGGGAGGCAGTCTGCCCGTGAGCCCAACCGCTTCAGGCTCTCAGGACAATCCCAGGATTCTGTCTGCGGGGGCTCATTTTGCAATTACCTGGCTTGACTCACGCCAGGCGCCAGCAGGAACACGCGACCTGTATCTGCAGTTTGTTACACCCGAGGGGCAGGGTCTTTGGGGAGAGATGGGTCAAAGTATTGGCCGGCTTTTGCCAGAGAACAGCCAATACTCCATCTGTTGGCACGACCAGCAACAGCGGCTCTATGCGGTTTGGCAGGAGGGCGGCAGCAGTACCAGCCGTAAGCTTACCATGGCAAGTGCCTCTCCGGCCACACGCCAGCCAGGGTGGTTGGGCCCACCCGTACCCGATTCCGCCCCAGAACAGGCACACCCGCAGGTGTTTCTGCTGGCAGGGCGACCCGCACTTATCTGGGTCGATGCCAATGCCAAGCAGAAAGAGGCTGCCTTGCGGTTCCGTTTCCTAGATTGATTTCTGGCCCGTACTTTGCATCACTAACCTGCGCATGCGCCTCATTCACGCCGAATATCTCTGGTATCTGCTTCTGGTGCCCCCCGCTGTGTGGGCACTGTGGAAGATTGTGCATCGGGCCCGCTATACACTGCGGGTGTGGGTGGGCGAAGACAATGTGCTGAAGCACTACCCGCTTTCCCGCAATGCGTTGCGACTGGCAGCGCTGACCTTTGCTTCACTTGCATTGCTGGGGCCGTCTATCGGCCGTTCTACTGCGGGCTCGCAGGTACTGGGGCGTCAGGTATACTTTCTGCTGGATGTCTCTGCCAGCATGAATGTGGAGGATGTTGGCGGATCGCGGCTGGCCCTTGCCAAGCGGGAAATTCGAAAAGTCGCAGAGCAATTACGGGGCGAACAACTGGGCCTGATTGTCTTTACCAACTATGGGTATGTGCAGTGCCCGCTTACACGCGACATAGGTGCGTTACAGATGTATTTGAATCTGGTAGAGACTCAGCAGTTTGGTAACACTGGAACTGACTTGAGAGCTGCCCTACAGACGACCTTCGTCCGCTTTATGGCAGAGCAGTCCAAGGATAGCCTCGGGCAGGATCGTCTTGACGAACGTATGGCGCGTGCCATTGTACTGCTCACGGATGGTGGGCACCATGGACAGAAGTATCAGAGTGTGCTCAACGAACTCAACGAATATGGCATCAATCTTTTTCTGGTAGGAGTGGGCACTCCTTCAGGAGGGGCTGTGCCCGATTTTGATGCCGAAGGCAACAAAGTTGGCTTCAAGAAGGACAAGAATCAGCTGGCCCGGGCCATTCTGGAACGTGATTCGCTGATGGCACTGGCGGAAGACAATGCCCGAGGATACTACGAACTGAAAGGCAGCAGCGACAATCTGAACCTTCTGGCTGCTGACCTCAAGACCATGCCAGCGGGTATCGTGGCCAGCAAAGCTACGCTTGCCCCATCTGACCGATACCGATGGTTCCTGTTGCCAGCACTCCTGTGCCTGTTGGCCAGCCTGTTCCTCCTGCCCGAACGTAAACCCACTCCGGTAGCTCCATGAAGCCTTCCCGCAAACTCTGGGCGATTGCTTTTGCCGTATTGGCGGGCTTCACAGGCGATGACCCACTGGAAGACGCGGTGCGCTACTACCGGGCGGGCGACTACATGAAAGCCATTTCGGCTTATGAGCAGGCATTGGGTGAACTGCCACTTCAGCGCGACAACATCCGCTTCAATATTGCCCAGTGTTGGGCTGCGATGAACCAACTGGCCAAGGCGCAGGAAATCTACAACGACATACGTCAGCGGTTGGGGCCCAGGGAAGCGGCCAAGGCACTGAATAACCTTGCGTTGCTGGCATACCGGAACCAGAAGCTTCAGGAGGGATTGGAGCTGCTGCACGAGGCGTTGGTACTTGATCCATCAAACGAGACTGCACGGTACAACTTTGAGCTGATGCTGCGCAAGTTGCCACCACCCCCACCGCCGGAGCCCCCACCTCCACCGCCGCCACCCACTCCGCGCAATGTACCGCCCAAGCCTCAGGAACTGGGTGCGGACAATCGCAGCCGCGCAGAGCAGAGCCGCGACGAAGTGGTGCAGGGTGTCGAAGACATCGCGAAGCGCGAACAGCAGTATCTGCAACAGCTGAAGCGGCGCTCCAAGGCAAGGCAGCGTTATTCAGATGGCCCAGACTGGTAACAGGAGCGAAAGCCTTCTGGCTTATTCCCAGGTATTGCGCGTGAAAATCATGTAGCCAATGTGCAAAACCGGGCGCACGGGCACACGTTGCTCTTCATAGTAGTTGAGAAACAGTCCGATAGGCCCTACAGGCGTGTGATAGGCAAAGCCAGCAGTTGCTGCGATGGCTTTATCTGCAAAATTCAGTTGGAAGCGCATTCTGCTACCAGCCGACAAATCCAGCGGTGTAAAGCGTTGCATCCAATAGCCTTCAGCCCGGAAATCGAGCCGATGGCTCAAGTGCAGTACCAGTTGCATGCCTGGGGCGATGTAAAAGCGCGAGAAGTACTGATCCTGCAATAGGATAGGGCTATCCTGAAAGGGCGTGAATCGAGGAGAAAACAGCCTTGAGGCCCTTGGATTGGAAAAGTCGCGCAGATTTGAGTAAGACGCATCTACTGAAAACCCAAAGGAAAGGCGTTTCAAAGTAGAGAAGTAGCGTTGAATGCGCAGCCTGGCCTGAAACCACCGCTGCTCATTGGAGGTGCGGGATAGGGTATTGTCACCGGGTATAAAATCCTCGAAGCCACTGGTAAAAGCGATACTGCCATAGAAGTATCGCCCTTTGCTGGCATACATCTTCCTGTCAAGGGTAGAGTACTCAAAGCGTGAGAAGATGCTGATCCCCGAGAGCTGGGTGGCATCTGAAGTGTCGGTAATCAGAAAGGTAGGGGTGCGATAATAATCCCATTCGCTTCCTTGATAAGCCATGCCTACCTCCAAGCGACCAGCAGGCCGCAGGCGCAGCCCCACGAAGCCTCTGAACCAGTACTGAGACTGTGAAGCAAATGCGCTGGAACTTGCAGGGAGCACGCCCACTGCTTTCTGCTGATAGTCCCAACTCACGGTTCCCAGTTCGCCCTGAAGAAAAGCGGGTGCTATTCCATAGAGGTTTAGTCTACCATATCCACTGGCCGAGTTTTCAAAAGACCCGCGCGTAAGGAGAATTCCCCCTTCAAAGCGTGAGCTAAGGTACTTAGCCCCCAGTTGCACCTGGTGGTCAGTGGGGGTAAAAAGGGTAGCACCAAACCGCAGACTGAAGCGCGCAGGAGGTTTGAGATGGACATTCAGACGAAGTGCCTGCAGGGTGCTGTCATACCTCAGGTCAGGCAAAATTGACAGGTAATCGCCATTGATTTTAAGCTTGTTGTATCCATTCTGTAGCTGTGAAAGCGTCATTTGCCCCGCCTTCAGGCCCATGATCTGCTGGGCATACCGCCGGGCCTGTTCTTTCAGGCCTGTAAAAGTCAGTGCCGCTACCTGGAAATCATCGGAAAGAGATTCTCTGAAGGCTTTCCGTCTGGCGGCCAGTTCGGAGGGGTCCTGCTGGCGATATCCCACAGCACGTTTGATGTCTTCGATACAGGCAATCGTGGCGGCATATCCCTGCTGGATGGCATATTGCACTTTCTCTTCCGTGAAGTCGGCACCGCCCATTTCATTCAGGTCGGGCTCTATGTACGACCCAAACACTGGCATTTTCTGCCAGCTCTTGCTATCGGTGCTTTGTGAGATGAGCTTTTCCAAAAAGGCCCGCTGCAACTGAAAGCGGTCGCGACGGACGGGCGGTGATCCTACATAAACACCAATGATGTGGTCAGGTGTGAACTCAGAAGTGGCCAGGTCAACTGGGAAGTTGTTGTAGATGCCTCCATCAAATAGGTCTTCCATACGGTCGCCGCTGGCAGGCAGAAAGAAGATGGGCACCGCGGTGGATGCTCTCACCGCAAATGGCAATGAACCCGCTTTCAGCAGGATACTTTTTTGTTCAAAAATATCGCTGGCGGTGGCTCTGAATGGGACAAATAGACTGTCAAAGTTGCCTTTGGCCCGATTGGAGGCAGTGGCCAGGAACTCATTCAGGCCATAGTTGACTGCATAGTCTGCAACAAGGTATTCTGGCAGCAGGCGGTCGGAGTCACGGAGAGAAAGAGGAACGCTGGCAAAAGTAGCATCGGCCTGTTCTCTGCTGAAGTAATAGGTTTCATTGAGTACCAAACCTGGGGCCAGCCAATCGCGTGATGCTATGTAGGCAATCTGTTCTATTTCCGCGGGGCTGTAGCCTGCGGCATAAAATGCCCCCACCAATGCACCCATGGAGGTGCCGCTGATGCAATCGATGGGAATACGATGCTCTTCAAGGGCTTTCAGGACACCAATATGTGCCAGGCCTCTGGCCGCTCCACCAGACAGCACCAGTGCCACTTTTTGCCGGGGCTTTAGTGAGTCGGCAGCAGATGCGGCATCAGGCACCTGCTGCGCCCACGCCGCAGGGAATAGAAGGCAGAACGCCCAAAGTAGAAGAGCAATAGCACGCATGGTTAGCAGCAAAGGTAGTGGTCGCCTTGAAATGGTGTGGATTTACCGCTGCTGAGGGATTGTATTTGGGCAGAATGCCGCCGATTTTTAGCAAACCAGATCTCCATCCGTAACAAACCCTATGCGTATCAAGTCTTTCTTTCTTTTCCTCCTGCTGTTCACGAGTGTTGTTGCGGGCAAGGCGCAATCTTACATGGACGAGGTTTCTCGCGCTGTTTTTGAGGAAATCAACCTGATGCGACAGAATCCGGCGGCCTACTCCCGATATCTGGAAGAGCAGTTGCAGTATATGGGTAGCGACAAGGTGATGCGCCGCCCCGGTGAAGTGGGTCTGATTACCAGTGAAGGGCGACGGGCCATTGAGGAGGCAATTCAAGTGCTCAAAAGTACGCCATCGCTTTCTCCTTACGAGGTAAACGAGCCGTTGACACGTGCCGCCAGCGACCATGCCCGCGACATTGGAGCCAAAGGGCTGGTAAGCCACAATGGCAGCGATGGCAGCACCATGGGAGGGCGTATCAACCGCTACGGGAACTGGATGGGAACCATTGGAGAGAACATCTCTTTTGGTTATAGAAACGCCCGAGACATCGTCATTCAGCTGCTGGTAGACGACGGCGTGCCAAGCCGTGGGCACCGTGTAGCACTGCTGAACACAGAGTACCGCTCAATTGGCGTGGCTTACAGTCCACACAAGGTCTATGGCCACTGCTGTGTAATGGACTTTGCCAGCTCGATAAAAGCTAAATAAGCCTCAGGCTTTCAATCGCTTCTGCTTGCGGCGGCGCTGAAGTTCCTGCTCAATCAACACCAGCTCGCGTCCGGTTTGGCCTGCGATGCTGGTGTTTTCATTCGCACGCCGGAAAAGGTAGGGGAGTACGGCTTTCAGCGGGCCATAAGGCAGGTACTTGGCAGCGTTGTAGCCTGCCTTTGCCAAGTTGAACGACAGGTTGTCTGACATTCCATACAACTGTCCAAAATGCACCCAGGGATGGTTATGCGGTATTCCCATCTGGTGCATTCGCTCGGCCAGCAGTCGGCAACTGTTTTCATTGTGTGTGCCAGCCAATATGGCTACATGGCTCAGGTGTTGGAGGCAGAGTTCGGTTGCGAGGTCGAAGTCGCGGTCGGTGGCAGCTTTGGTAGGCTGCATGGGGGTTGGATAGCCCATAGCTTCCGCCCGTTTATTTTCCTTTTCCAGATAGGCACCCCGCACAAGCTTTACGGCCAGTATCCAGCCCTCGGACTGTGACCGATCGATTAGCCGTTTCAGATAGGCCAGCCGGTCGTGGCGATACAGTTGAATGGTTGTGTAAAGGACAGGCGCTGTGCGGTTGAAGCGCAGCATCATTTCTTCGGCCAGGCGATCTATCTCATCTTGAATCCAGCTTTCTTCAGCATCAAGCAGTACACTTTGGCCTCGGGCAGCGGCTTCCTCACAAATGGAAACAAGCCGGGCAGTCATCTTCTGGAATTTCTCAACCTCAAACGCGGCCAAGGAGTCGCCCCGCTGTTTCTTTTCCATGAGATCGAAGCTGCCAATGCCAGTCATTTTCATGGCTGTGAAACTGAGTTCCGGTCTTGCTTCCGACTGCCTCACTACACGCAGCAACTCATCCGTCGTTTCATCAAAGCTTTTATCATTCTTGGCACCTTCGACGCCATAGTCCAGTATGGACGTTACACCATAGCGGAACAGTGTCTGGGCCGTAGGGGCTGTGTCGGCTATCGTAACGCCACCGCAGAACTGGTTAAAGAAATAGGTCTTGAGCAATCCCTGAATCGGGAGCCCAACTTTCAGTGCCCAGGTTACCAGGTGGGGGCCAATGGCTACCAAGGTGTTGCTTTGGATACTCCGGAACAGCAGGTGTGAGCGTCTCAGCTCAGCATCGGATTTGTATTCGAAGGCATTGGCAGTGTCTGCGAATGAAAGCGAGCTGGGAGCTGCGATAGGCTCAGGCTGAGGTTCCATCATTGGGTAAACTTGTGCGTAGGGTACAGGCTGCAAAAATGCAGTTTTAAGCGAAAGGCGGAAGCGCCATTGGTTATTCAGATTCCGAAAAAACTAATCGTTTTGCTCGAGATATCGTTCCGTTGTGCAGTTTTGGGCCGAACATGACAACTGAAACCCGTACGCTGTGGGCGCCCACGTTTGGTGCGCTGTTGCTGGAGCTGTCTACTGAATGGGCAGGCCGGCGTTGTCTGCTTGTCGTAGACGAGGGTGTGCAGACGCTGTATGCCGAGAAGCTTAAAAAATGGTTTCCCCGTATTACCACTTTCGTATTGCCCTCTGGCGAACAGCATAAGCACCTTGAGACGGTAGAGGCTCTCTGGCAGCAGTTCATGGAGGCAGGTATGGAGCGGAAGGACGTGGTCTGCTGCATGGGTGGAGGAATGACTACGGATCTTGCCGGATTTGCGGCAGCCTGCTGGAAGCGAGGGGTGTCGTTCGTCTTCGTCCCTACTACACTGCTGGCCATGGTAGATGCCAGTACAGGCGGAAAGCTGGGCGTGGATTTCATGGGTGGGAAGAACCTGATTGGAGTGTTTCAGGAGCCCAAAGCTGTGGCCATCGCTACAGAATTTCTGCAAACCCTGCCTGACCGCGAACTTCGCGCCGGCTATGCCGAGATGCTGAAACACGCACTTATAGCAGATGCCGCGCAGTGGCAAGAGTTAAAAGCGCATGCCTATACCCACATGCGGCAGCCTGAAGCGCTGGAGCTGATCAAACGATCTTTGGCCATCAAACAACGGGTGGTGTATGAAGACCCGCGGGAAGTTGGGCTGCGCAAGACGCTCAACTTTGGACATACCATCGGTCATGCCATTGAAAGTGTGATGCTGGAAAGCAAAACGCCATTCCTGCATGGGGAGGCTGTGGCAATGGGATTGTGGCTGGAGTGTTGGTTGTCGGTACAGCTTTGTCAGCTTGACGCCGGGGTTGTAGCTGAAGTTGAAGCTGTGTTGCGGCAGAATGGGTTCCCGCTGTCGCTACCCGCTGATTTCGATAAAGACCAATTTGTGCGCTATCTGCTCCAGGATAAAAAGAACGAAGGGGGGAAAGTGCAAGCCTGTCTGTTGAAGCGACTGGGCGAGGCAGTACCTGTCGTTCAGGTTCCGGTGCCACTGGCGTTGGAAAGTCTTTCTTTGGCAATGGGAGGCAAGGAGTGATAGCTTCAGATACCGTAACGCTGTATCCTCCTGAGCGTACACCGTGGGTGCCGGGTCCAGTGCAGGTGCCTGGCTCCAAAAGCCTGACGAATCGGGCGCTGGTACTGGCATTGGCCAATGGCGTCGCTGTGAAGCTGCAACAACCTTCCAACAGCGAAGACTCGGCAGTGGTGCGCACGTTCATGGAGCAGCTGGGTTGGCAGGTTGACAGCATTGCCAATGACTGGTATCTGGTACCTCCTACTGAAAGTTCTTTACGCCGCATAACCATAGACTTGCAAATGGCGGGTACTGCCGCCCGCTTCCTCACTGCGCTGGCCTGTTTTCTACCGGGGGAAACCGAGTTGAAAGGGGCGGAACGTTTGCAGCAGCGCCCGCTGGCCCCACTTATTCAGGCTCTTCGGGCAGCAGGGGCGCAGATACAGGGCGACCGGTTGCCGATTGTTGTAAAGGGCAATCCTGATTGGCGCCCGGCCTGTTTTACGCTAGATGCCAGTGCCAGCAGTCAACTGCTGAGCGCGCTGCTGTTGTTGGCGCCTTTGCTGAAGGAGGGAACGGAAATTCATCTTGCAGGGGCTGCCAGCACGGAAAGCTATGTGCAGATGACGCTGGGACAGTTGGCTGAACTGGGCTATCGCTGGGTGGGTACCAACGCTGGTTACCAGTTGACGCAGAAAGGGTTACTGCCTGCCCAACTGCCGATAGAATCGGACTGGAGTGGGGCTTCCTACTGGTTTGCACTGGCTGCGCTTGCGCCTGCCGCAGAAATCACGATTGGCCGCCTGTACGCAGATTCTCTGCAGGGCGACCGCCAGCAGATAGCGTTTTGGCAAAGCTGCGGGCTGGATATTGAGCTGAAAAATGATTCGGTACGAATCAGAAAGCAGCATGCTATCCGGCTGCCCCCCGTAATGGATTTCTCTTTGATGCCCGACCTCGCACAGACATTTGCGATGGTGGCAGCAGTTGGCGAGACGCCAGTTCTTATGACGGGCCTTCATACCTTACCGCACAAGGAAACCGACCGTATTGCAGCATTGAAGCAAGAATTGGAAAAGCTGGGATGCAAATGCGAGGTGACCGCTTCTACTCTTCGGATTGTGCCTCCTGCTGAGTTGAGGCTTCCAGAGACGCCAATTGAAACCTATGGCGACCACCGCATGGCAATGGCCTTTGCCGCTCTTGGCTGGTGGCTGCCAGGTCTGCAGATTGCAGCACCAGCAGTGGTGGGGAAATCATATCCTGACTTCTGGACACAACTGACTGCTACAGGGTGGACGCTCTCCTTCTCCTGACAGCCTGAAAACGAAAAACCCTTGGTAGGACCAAGGGTTTTCTGTAGCGCCGGCAGGAATCGAACCTGCACCTAGAGTTCCGGAGACTCTCATTCTATCCATTGAACTACGGCGCCAGACCAGTAGTTGGGGCTGCAAAGATGAACAACTTTTTTGTCTTTTTCCATGCGCCAGGCCAGAAATCCGCTCGTGGTTGTGCACTAGGTTTATTGTTGCAACCTTGAATGCCTTAGCAAGCCCCCTATGACCCCAGAAATACGTACCGAAGCTGATTATGTAGCACACTATGCCGAGGCAATGCGACAGCCCGAGGCATACTGGGGCCGCATTGCGCAAAGTTTTCACTGGTTCAAGCCGTGGACAGATGTGCTCACGGGAGACTTTCAGTCGGTGGACTTCCGGTGGTATGCGGGCGGCACTACCAATCTTGCATACAACTGTCTGGATCGCCATCTGCCAACGCTGGCCGACAAGCCTGCCATCATCTGGGAGAGCAACGACCCATCAGAGGCATCGATAACGCTTACATACAGTCAGCTGCACCTAGAGGTTTGCCGCTTTGCACATGTGTTGCAACGGCTGGGGGTAGAGGCTGGCGACCGCGTATGCATCTACATGCCGATGGTGCCAGAGGCTGTCATTGCCATGCTGGCATGTGTGCGAATGGGTGCTGTGCATTCGGTAGTGTTTGGTGGTTTCTCAGCGACAGCTCTTTCGGATCGTATCAACGACTCGCGGTGCAAACTGTTGCTTACTGCCGATGGCACCTATCGTGGCAGTAAAGAAGTGACATTGAAAGCAATAGCAGATGACGCGCTCCATCATACCCCCAGCATAGAGAAGGTGTTGGTGTTGCGCCGCACAGGCGCCTCCATCACCATGCACACTGGCCGCGATTTCTGGTGGGATGACGAGATGGCCAAGATTCCGGCCGAGGTGGATTCTTATGCGCCTGCCCAAGTGGAGGCCGAGCACCCCCTGTTCATCCTGTACACCTCAGGCAGCACGGGCCGCCCCAAAGGCATATTGCACACCACTGGTGGCTACATGGTTTGGGCAGGCTTCACCTTCCGGAATGTATTTCAGATTCAGCCCCACGATCTGTTCTGGTGCACAGCCGATATTGGCTGGATAACAGGGCACACCTACCTGACGTACGGCCCCCTGCTGAATGGCGGCACTACGCTGTTGTTTGAAGGCATACCCAGTTACCCTGACCACGGCCGGTTCTGGGAGGTGGTGGACAAACACCGTGTAACCATACTCTATACTGCCCCCACTGCCATCCGTGCGTTACAGGCCGCCGGAAACGAGTGGCTGGAGGGCAAAGACCTGTCTTCGCTGCGGATACTGGGCAGCGTAGGCGAACCCATCAACGAAGAAGCCTGGCACTGGTACCACAGTCACGTGGGCAAGTCGCGCTGCCCGATAGTAGATACCTGGTGGCAAACCGAAACCGGCGGCATCCTGATATCGGCTTTTGCAGGCGTAACACAGGACATCCCCACTTTTGCCACCAAGCCCATGCCGGGTGTACTGCCCGTGCTGATGAATGATAAGGGGGAGGAGATAAAAGAAATGGAGGCGGAGGGCAACCTGTGCATGCGCGCTCCCTGGCCGGGCATGGCCCGCACCACCTACGGTGATCACGAGCGGTTCCGCAGTACCTACTTTACTACTTACCCCGGCTACTACTTCACAGGCGACGGTGCCCGCCGCGATGCCCAGGGCAACTACCGCATCACAGGCCGCGTAGACGACGTCATCAATGTCTCGGGCCACCGTATCGGCACCGCTGAAGTGGAGGATGCCCTCAACGAACACCCTGCGATTGTGGAAAGCGCCGTAGTAGGCTACCCGCACGAAATAAAGGGACAGGGCATTTTTGCCTTCGTGATACTGGACAGCGAGCACGACACGATACATAATCTCGACGCCGAGGTGAAAGAACTGATAACAAAGCTTATTGGCCCTTTTGCCCGGCCCGACCGGCTGTTGGTGGTGCGGGGCCTGCCCAAAACCCGCAGCGGTAAAATCATGCGCCGCATCCTGCGCAAGATTGCCGAGGGCGAAACCAGCAATCTGGGCGACACCAGCACGCTGCTGGATCCATCCGTGGTGGACGAAATTAAACAGGCTGCCACCGCAAAATGATACTGCCCGAGACCACGCTGAATCTGGCCTGCGAGGCACTGGCTGGCGGGCCGGTGCTGAGCGATTCGGCCGGTAAAGCCGCACTGTTTCTCGCCGAGAAATGGCTGGAGAAATTCCGCAAAACCTACCCGCTGGATTGCCTGTATGCCGGTGTGACCAGTAACCCCGAGGCGGCGCTGTTTGACCATGCAGGCGTGCGCAGGGTAGGGTGCTGGTGCTGGTTTCAGCTGCCGGTAGCATACCAGGCGGTGCGGCTGCGCGATGTGCTCCTGAGCCAGGAGTCGCAGGCGGGGTTGCAGTTCCTTTCGCTGAACCTGGAAATTGACGCCACGCAGATATACGTATATGCCTTTGCCAATGCCGACGCCAATCTGATGCAGGTGCGGCCTGGTCAGTGGCACAGCAGGCAGCGGCTGACACCGCCCGCAGTGTACCTGACGGAAGAGCGTACTGGCTGGAAGCTGCGCGCCGAGGGCCTGGCTTCGGGCTACCAGCGGGCCGAGTTTCTGCGCGATGCTCTGCCCAAAGCGCTGACCTTGGCAACAGAACGCGAGCTGGAATTCGCCATCGACTGGAGCTCAGTGGGCGTCACCGCCCGTTGGGGGATTGGGTAAATTCAGTGATTTCTCATTGCCCAGATATACCAAAAAAGCCTCCGAGTGGAGGCTTTGTGGTGCTGGGGACGGGAATCGAACCCGTACGGACCTTACGGCCCGCGGGATTTTAAGTCCCGTGCGTCTACCGGTTCCGCCACCCCAGCGTGGTAGCAAATGGCAGCGCAGGCTAAAATGCAAAAAGGCCCGTGAAACGAGCCTTTTTTGAGCGGGAGACGAGGTTCGAACTCGCGACCTCAACCTTGGCAAGGTTGCGCTCTACCAACTGAGCTACTCCCGCGTGCCGATTGTGGATGCAAAGATAGTGGGTGGAACATTGCGCGCAACCCTCCGCTGCAAAAAAATCTGCGTGAAAGTGGAAGGGGCCTATTTATCAGGCACTTTGATTTTTGGGTGGCGGCGGATTACAACTCTCCACCCCAGATGCGGGAGGAGTGGCCGGAAATATGCTTTATATTGGGGCGCCTTAACGAACAAGTGACCCTGAGTTTAACCTCTACACATGCAACTCTTTAAAACCAAGTCCATCGAGAAACTGGTGGCTGAAGCAGGTGTCGGGCAAGAAGGGGGCTTCAAACGAACCCTTTCTGCCATGAACCTGACGGCCCTCGGTGTAGGTGCCATCATTGGTGCCGGCATCTTTTCACTCATCGGCGAAGCCTCTCAGGTTTCAGGCCCGGCTATCATCCTGTCGTTCATCCTGGCAGCTGTTGGTTGTGCGTTTGCCGGTCTGTGTTATGCCGAGTTCGCTTCCATGATTCCGGTAGCGGGCAGTGCCTATGTATATGCCTACGCCACGATGGGCGAGTTCATAGCCTTCGTCATCGGCTGGGCCCTGACGCTGGAGTATGCGCTGGGCGCCTCCACCGTAGCGGTCAGTTGGTCGGGATATCTGGTGAGCATCCTTCACGACTTTGGCGTACATATTCCGGCACAGCTTGCCAGTGCGTATGGCCAGAAGCTGGTGAATATTGCGGATGAAGCCACTGCAGCCATGCTGTCGGTGAAGCCAGGCTGGAATGTCATGAGCGAAGGTCTCATAAGCCGTGCAACAGAGAAGGGTGTAGACCTCGCAGGCATGGAGCATGTCACCTCCTGGTTCAACCTGCCAGCTGTTCTGGTTATTGCGCTTGTGACCTTCGTTCTCTACCGTGGCACAAGCGAGTCGGCAAAGACGAACAACTTCCTGGTAATCCTCAAGACCACCGTTATCATCATCTTCATTCTGGCTGGTATCTGGTTCATCAAGGCGGAGAACTTCGTGCCTTTCATTCCAGAGAACACCGGGACGTTCGGTAAGTTTGGCTGGTCGGGTATTCTGGCGGGTGCTGGCACCATTTTCTTTGCCTACATCGGCTTTGATGCTGTTTCTACCGCAGCCCAGGAGTGCAAAAATCCAGCGCGCGACATGCCAATAGGCATTCTGGCCTCGCTTTTTGTATGTACCATCATCTACATTCTGGTTGCAGTGGTTCTGGTAGGTCTCGTTGATTACCGCCAGCTGGGTGTTCCCGATCCTATCGCAGTGGGTATCAATGCGGTGCCTCAGCTCTCGTGGCTGCGCGTCCCGATCAAGTTCGGTGCCATCCTGGGTCTGACCTCGGTTATTCTTGTGATGATGATGGGTCAGAGCCGTATTTTCTATTCAATGGGTAAAGATGGCCTGTTGCCTGCTTCTTTCGGTAAACTGCATGCCAAGTTCCGTACGCCTCACATCCCCACCGTTATCACGGGTTGTGTAGCTGCATTGCTGGCGGGCCTGCTGCCGATTGGCGTACTGGGCCACATGGTGTCGATGGGTACGCTACTTGCATTCGCCATCGTATGTATTGGCATCATGGTACTGCGCAAAACCCGTCCTGAGATCCCTCGTCCCTTCCGCACCCCGCTGGTTCCTTTTGTGCCTATCGCAGGTGCACTGGTATCACTGGGCCTTATTGCGGGTCTGCCGTTGGCTACCATCGGGTACGTTTCCATCTGGCTTGCAGTGGGGCTGCTTGTATACTTCCTGTATAGCCGCCACAACAGCAAGCTGCAGAAAGAGGACTGATTTATCAGTTTCCCCCTTCATACAAACGCCTGGCAAAACTGCCGGGCGTTTGTGCTTTGTGTAAGACTTGTCGAGGGGATGCAAATGTGGTAAAACAGGGACATGTGGCTGAAAAAGCCTTGTAATCCGGCGGGTGCACAGTAACTTGGGGTAAGCGTTTGTGCTTTGGGTCCTCCTCTCCTCTCTAGATTACTGATTCTACGCAGTTTAGCGTTGATACTGATGCTGTGCGGGCTTAACTGTCTGTGGCAGCAGAGTGCTTATGCCCAGCAGATTCAACTGGGGCCAAACGTATACCTGCGGGAGACAAGCGAACCCAACGAGTTTTACACGGTTTTCCCCAACATCAACCGCGTGGCCCGTTACGCCGACCGCGATTTGATGGAGGACATCCTGAATGCCGAGGATGAAGGAGATTGGGCCAAGCTGGATCGCTTGCTGTCGCTTTATGTAAAGAATTTTGGAGTAGAGAATTTCCGCGCAGTCAATGAATTGGATCTTGTATGGCGCCTCGGGCAGCTGAAACAGGCCAGAAAGGATACAGGAGCTGCCATCTTCTATTACAGCCTGGCGCTCAAGAACCAGTCGAAGTACTATCCGCAGGTCAAGCTCAGCTACGACTCGTTAACAGCCAGCCGTGCCAACCGCTTTGTTCAGCTGGACTACTACTATGAGATTGTCGCCGCCCGGCGCAAAATCGATACACTGATTCCGCCGTCTGGGGTAATGCTGGCGATGGGCAAAAAGATCAACAGCCCTGCCCCAGATTATGCACCCTCGATGCACCCCAAGGGTACGCCGCTGATCTTTACCTCGCGCCGCAACACCTACGAGGCCATCTCGCCTGACTTTTCGCAGAACGAGGACCTGTATTATGTGCAGCAGAGTATTTTCGGGGAGGGATGGGAGTACGCCCAGCGGTTTGAGGATATCATCAACAGTCAGTACAACGAGGGTTCGGCTTGTCTGAATGCCGATGCCACCGAGCTGATTTTTACCCGCTGTAATGCCCCAGATGGGATGGGGGTTTGTGATCTGTATGTTGCTGAATGGAAAGAGGGTTCGTGGCGAAATGTGCGTCCATTGGGGCCGAATGTGAACAGCCCTGATTGGGATTCGCACCCGAACCTCTCTACAGATGGCAAAACGTTGTTTTTCGCCTCCAATCGCTCAGGAGGCTTTGGGAAGACGGATATCTATTATTGCCGGCGGCGGGAAGACGGTCAGTGGGGCCCTGCCCAGAACATTGGGCCAATTGTGAATACAATTGAAGATGAGGTAACTCCCTTTCTCCATCCTATCAACAACACGCTGTACTTCAGCAGCAAGGGCCATGTGAACGGGCAGGGGGGCTTCGACATCTACAAATCGCGGTGGTTGCTTAACCATTGGGAGGAGCCCCGCAACCTGGGCCCACTGGTGAACACGCCGGGCGACGAATATTATTTCTCCATCGATGGGAAGGCGGAGAACCTGTACTACGCAATGGCGACGGAGTCCGATCCGCGGAATCTGGACTTGTATTCGTTTCCAATGCCGATGAATGCCCGGCCCGATGCGGTAGTCAAGCTCTCGGGCTATCTCATCGACAGTATTTCGGGTCACCCGATAACAGGCATCATTCAAGCGATAGACCTGGAGCGCGGGGTAGAGGTAGCGCCCATTCATATCAATGCCAATGGGTACTTTGAGTTCCGGCTCATAGGCAACCGCACTTATCGGCTGCTGATTCTGGGCGACAACTCGGTGACGATAGACGAGCGGGTGCACCTGAAAGCAGACACGCTCACACGGATTTTCTCGTCGGCACTGGACCTGTCAAAGCCCATTGTGTTCAGGTCCATGCAGTTTCGGCGGAACAGTTCCGAGATTGAGCCGCAGGTAGAGGCCCAGATTCGGGAGATTGGGGAGTTCCTGCGACGACACCCGTACTGTCGTCTTACCATCGGTGGCCATACGGATTCAGATGGAGACGATGGCTTCAACCTGACGCTTTCGGCGCAGCGTGCCATGAACATCCGGGACCTGATACTTGCCCGCAGTAAGGTGAAGGAAGACCAGGTAAAAGCCATAGGCTACGGAGAAACCCGCCCGATCTATCCGAACGATACGCCTGAGCATAAAACGGCCAATCGGCGAGTGGAATTTGAGTTATGGGTGCCACCTGCATACCGTGATTCGCTGAAAGGCGAGACGCTTGTACGGCTGGATCTTGGCGGGCCTGCTGTAGACTCCAGCAAAGTGGTGCGCAGGGCAGTGCCGGTTGTGGTTCCTGATTCGGCCGCCACCGCAGCCTCTGCCGGTACTGCTGGCGGCAAGAAGCCCGCTTCTGCAACACCAGCTACCGATACTGGCGACGACCTTCTGGGCGACGACGGCTTTGGCGATCTGGAGGATGAGTTTGGGCTTGAAGATGAGATGGAAGCGGAGTTCGACGACCTCGGCGCAATGGATGTAACAGAGTTGTCAATTCTGTTGGGTGAGGTTATGGAAGAAGAGGATGCTGCCAAGGCTGCGGAAGAAGAAAAGAAAGCCAAGGAAGCAGAATCTGCCCCTCTGGATCTTGATGGCGACGACGATGACGATGATGGCGACGACCGCTAATAAGCGGCAGATGGGTTGCGGCTGACGGGTGTTAGGGTTATTTTAGCGCCTTCTTCATTCGACCTATCCAACCGACATCTCATGCATAACCTCCTGAAAGGCAAAAAAGGCATCATCACCGGTGCGCTCGACGAGCAATCGATTGCGTGGAAAGTGGCTGAACGGGCCCATGCAGAAGGTGCCGAGTTTATCCTGACGAACGCCCCTGTTGCCCTGCGCATGGGTACACTGAAGTCGTTGGCGGAAAAGACCAACTCTGAGCTCATCGCTGCCGATGCCACTTCGGTTGAAGACATCGGCAAGCTCTACGACGCTGCTCAGGCGCGTTTTGGCAAGGTTGATTTCATCCTGCACTCCATTGGCATGAGCCCCAATGTGCGCAAAGACCGCCCTTACACTGACCTGAACTACGACTTCCTGATGAAGACGTATGACATCAGCGCGGTTTCTTTCCATAAGATGATGCAGGTCGCCTATCAGCGTGACCTCATGAACGAATGGGGCAGCATCGTGGGCCTGTCCTACATTGCGGCCCAGCGCACCTTTCCCAAATACAACGACATGTCTGAGGCCAAGGCGCTGCTGGAGAGCATTGCACGCACGTTTGGGTATTACTACGGCAAGAAGAGCAAAGTGCGTGTCAACACGGTGTCGCAAAGCCCAACCCCAACCACAGCTGGCAGCGGTGTAGCAGGCTTTGACCAGATGCTGAACTTCGGCGAGAAGATGAGCCCTCTGGGCAATGCAACCGCTGATGAGTGTGCGGACTTTGTTGTGATGCTTTTCTCCGATTTTACCCGGAAAATCACGATGCAGAACCTCTACCACGATGGTGGGTTCAGCAATATGGGTGTTTCGCCAGAAGTTTTGGAAGCATTTGGCCAACAGGGCTGAGCCAGCCAACACGCATGCAACTGGACACCCTCACCGCCATCTCTCCGTTGGATGGCCGCTATCGTCGTTCTTTGGCCGATCTGGCCGCCTACTTCTCTGAGTACGCGCTCATTAAGGCACGGGCCAAGGTAGAAGTAGAGTACTATGCCGCTCTTTGTGAGTTGCCGCTGCCTCAGTTGGCATCGGTGCCTCCGGAGGTTCGGCAACAGGTACGCACACTTGCCGATGCCTTTACGCTGGAAGATGCCCAGCGTGTGAAAGAGTTTGAAAAAACGACCAATCACGACGTGAAGGCGCTGGAGTACTGGCTGAAGGAGAAGATGTGCCAGTTGCCCTTTTTTCAGCAACATGCCGAATTGACCGAGTTCGTTCATTTTGGCCTTACCAGCCAGGATGTCAACAATACTTCGATTCCGCTGCTGCTGAAGGCCTCTATTCAGGAGGCCTATCTGCCGCTGCTGGACGAAGTGCTGAAACTGCTGCGCGACCTTGCCGCCACTTGGCGGCCTGTAGCGATGCTGGCGCGGACACACGGCCAGCCCGCCAGTCCAACCACCATGGGCAAAGAACTCCATGTGTTTGTGGAGCGGCTGGAGGTGCAGCGGGCACAGCTGGTTCAGTTGGCCTATCCGGCCAAGTTCGGGGGTGCTACGGGTAACTTCAACGGCCACCTGGTGGCGTATCCCGAGATTGACTGGGTGGCCTTTGGCAACCGTTTCGTGGGCCAGACCTTGGGCCTGCACCGCAGCCAGACGACCACACAGATAGACCATTACGACGGTCTGGCCGCGCTTTTCGACGCACTGCGCCGCATCAATGTCATCCTCATCGACTTTGCGCGCGACGTCTGGACGTACGTATCGCTCGGCTATTTCCGTCAGCGGGTAGTAGCCGGCGAGGTGGGTAGCAGTGCCATGCCCCACAAGGTGAACCCAATCGACTTTGAGAATGCCGAGGGCAATCTGGGCATTGCCAACGCAGTGTTTGATCATTTGAGCAACAAGCTGCCAGTGTCGCGCCTCCAGCGGGACCTGACTGACTCCACTGTGCTGCGCAACCTGGGCGTGCCAATGGGGCATACCTGTTTGGCCCTGCAATCGCTGCGTAAGGGTATTGGCAAGTTGGAGCTGTACCCGCCCCGTCTGGAGGAAGACCTCAATGCCAACTGGGCCGTACTGGCCGAAGCCATTCAGACTGTATTGCGGCGCGAGGGCTTCGACAAACCGTACGAGGCGCTGAAAGCACTGACCCGTGGCGAAGCCGTCACCAAGGAAAGCCTTCATGCCTTTATTGATGGGCTGGCAGTACGTGCCGAGGTAAAAGCGCAGCTGAAAGAACTGACGCCGTTCAACTATATCGGCAATGCCTGACGACAGCCGCCCTTCTGGCAGGCCGGCTACGGCAGAAGAACTGCTGGAAGAGCTGTTGGACTACTTCGGACACTCGCCCACGCCTCACCAGTACAAAGCCTTTCACGGGCTGTCGCGCTTTCTGCTCACCGACAAGCCCATGCCGGCCTTCGTGCTGAATGGCGCCGCTGGTACGGGCAAGACTACCATGATGCGGGCACTGGTGCGGCTGCTGGAGCGGCTGGAAACCCCCTACGTGTTGTTGGCTCCTACGGGACGGGCAGCAAAGGTGATTTCGCGCCGGGCTGCACGCACGGCCAGCACCATTCACAAGTACATTTACCACACGGCCACCGATGCCCACGGGGCCTTCAAGTTTCGCCGCCGGAGGAACGAAGATCCAAAAGGCACGGTGTACATAGTAGACGAGGCCTCCATGATAGGCGAGGGAGGCGACCTCGGCGCTACCAGTGGCAGCCTGTTGCAGGACCTCATGGACTATGTGTTTCCGCCGGGACTGAACAATCGCCTGATTTTTGTGGGCGACCGGGCACAGTTACCGCCTATTGGCTCTGACTTCAGTCCGGCATTGTCGCCTCAGTACCTAAAAGGCGAGTTTGGCCTTACGGCCGGGGCTGTTGAGATGACGCAGGTGCGTCGTCAGGCACTCGACAGCGGCATACTGGCCAGTGCTACGCTGGTGCGGGCGGCACTTTCTGAAGGCCATACGGAAGCGCCACCTGTTTTCATTGCGCCGGATGTGGTCGCACTGGAAGATGCCAATGACCTGCTGGAGCGCTTTACCTCACTGTTTGATGTAAGCAAGCCTGAGCGGGCCATTGTGCTCACCTACAGCAACCTGATGGCCTCGCAGGTGAACAAGGCGATTCGTGCCCGCTTCTTCGATGAGTCCGAGCCGTTGATGGAAAACGACCTGGTGGTTGTAGTGCGCAACTTTTATCAGGCACAGACAGAGGCCCTGCCGTTTATTGCAAACGGGGATGCAGGCCGTGTAGTGAAGGTGCTGCGGCGTACAGAAGAAGAGTCGTATGGCCTCAAGTGGTGCGACGCCATAGTGGAATTCCAAGGGTTGGACCTGGAGCCTGTGGAAGTGACGGCAAAAGTGCCGCTGGACCTGCTGGAGGGCAAAGACCCTTCGCTCTCGTACGACATTACGCAGAAGCTGTATACCCAGCGTCGTCACGACTTTCTCCTGGAGGCGGCAGAGGAGGCCGAGCGTTCGGGCCGCAAAGCCCGGCGGTTTGAGCCCAAAGCCGACCCCTATCTCAATGCCCTACAACTGAAGCATGGCTATGCCATTACTGGCCACAAAGCCCAGGGCGGGCAATGGGAGCACGTTTTCGTGTGCTTTGAGCCAGCACTATCGGGGCGCCTGCGCTCGGAAGACTACACTTCTTTCCTGCGCTGGGTGTATACGGCCTTTACCCGTGCCAGCGAAAAGCTCTACCTCTTCAATGCCCCTTTCGACTGGGTGGATATGCCCGATGTGCTGCCCAACATGGTGCTGGACGACTCGGCGATGGAGACTTTCGAGTAAGGTCAGCTGCGCCAGAAGCCTTTCAGGGCGGCTTCCAACAGGTCGAGTGATACCTTCTCTATTGGGTGGCTGGTTTCGGGCAGAACGGTCAGTGAGGCCGACGGCAGACTCCCGTACATCTCAACTGCCTCGTTGAGGGCGACCATCTCATCGCGATCGCCAATGCCGATGCGCACACGCTGGGTAACGCCTTGCAGCTGATGGGAAGTGAGGGGCGGGTGTTGCCCCATCTGGCGCATCATGGTTGCGGTATTTGCCAGCACGGTTTTCCAATCCAATGGGGCATGGCGGGCTGCCAGGGCTTGTGCGAACGCTGGTACCTTGGCCTCGATTTTTTCAGGGTTCAGGCGTGCGGCCTCTTTTTCAGCCGACTCTGGATTCCACTCCCACTTGGTACCTAGGGTGAAGATGCTGTTTACTGCCTCTGGGTGCGTGAGGGCCAACTTCAGGGCAATGTAGCCGCCCATGCTGTAGCCAAAGATGTCGGCTTGGCTTACGCCCAGCTGCATCAGGTCTTGATGCAGGGCTTCGGCAAAAGCAGGGATATGAAAATCGTTGGGTGCGCTTGGGCGCCCGGCATGTCCCGGTACGGCCAGTATGTGTACGGGCCGCCAGCTTTCCAGTCGTTGGGCAAGGGGTTGCAGTTGGTCGGGCCCGCCTAAGGCACCATGCAGCAGAATCAGAGGCTTCATCAAGCCAAAGATAGCGTTGCTATCTCATGTAATGCAGGTACACTTCCGACATAGCGTTGTTGCCTACGCTCGGTGACGAGGGTGGCTATGGGTGCTGAATACAGCTCGAAGTCAGTGACATAGGTGTGGAACTCCCCGTTTTCGCCAGCGGGGTCAATCCCTTCGGCTAGACTGCCTACAAACGCTGGCGTATACTTCTGACCCGCGGTGCCAGTTGGCATCACGGCCAGGTCAGCGCATACAATGGTTGCGGCTCCACGTAGTGCCCAGAATTGTTCGGCAACTGATAATGAAGGAGTATGCCAGAGAGGATAGAGAGCCTGAAATGCATTTCGACTCATCAGCTGATCGCGCCAGCTGCGGATGGGCTCCAGGAAAAGATCTCCAAAGGCAACTGTGCGGGTGCCGTACAGAAAAGCGAGGGCTTCCAGCAAACTCAGCAACTCACGCTCATAAACTGCATTATCCGCATAAGTGGGGACCTCCAGCCAGTGAATGGGCAAGCCCATGCGGTCGGCCTGCACTTGGGTCATATGCCGCGATACACCATGAAATTTGGAACAGCCAGTTTCTCTTTCCAGGGTACAGAAGAGGGCGGAAATGGAAAGCCCCATTTCTTTCAACTTCCAGAGCATCAGGTGGCTGTCTTTGCCCCCGCTGAAGCTGACAATCACAGAACGGCGGGGTTCAGGCGTCATTGCGTTCGAGAATCTTCAGGCAGGCCTCGAAGTTTTTGGGATAGGGGGCGGTGAACTCTACGCGCTTTCCGGTTACTGGATGCTGGAAGCCCAGTCCGTGTGCGTGGAGCAGATAGCCGTCGTTCAGGGGGCGCTCGCCTTCAGCAGGTGCTTTATAGTTGCGCTGCTTCATCACGCTCAGCAGCAGGGGTTCGCCACCGTAGGTCTCGTCGCCTATGATGGGGCTGCCAATGTGCGCAAGGTGTGCACGTATCTGGTGCGAGCGGCCCGTGATGGGCGCGCAATCCACCAGCGTGTAGTGCCGGAAGGTCTTAACGGTATTGACCATCGTGAGGCTGGGCTTACCATGCCCATAGTTGACATGCACCTTGCCATTGGCAGGCGGGGCCAGCGGGGCATCAATCAACAGGGCGTCCCAGTGCTGCACACCCCCAACGATGGCTTTGTAGTGCTTCTCCGTTTCCCGGTGCTCAAACTGCATGGCCAGGTTGCGGTAAGCGTCGTCGCCTTTGGCAAACAGCAGCAGGCCGGTGGTATGACGGTCGAGACGGTGGCAAAGTTTGAGCGCGGGGTTGTAGCGGCGGGCTACTTCCAGCAGGCCGCTTTCAGGCACATTGCGTTCGGCAAGTGAGGTAATGCCAGCGGGTTTGTTCACTACCAGAATGGCGTCGTCTTCAAACAGAATGATATCCTCAAAGCGGAAGCGCGGTGTTTTTTTGGGGCGCTTTACCGCTGCACGGTCTTCTTCTTCAAACTGGGTCAGCCATTCGGCTGCCATAGCATCAATGTCCATCCAGCAAAGGTAATGTAAAGGGTTTGTATTCTGTCAGTCAGCCTCGTAGCAGCCTATGACCCACTCGTGCCGGCGCAGTTCCGTCACACGGGCCTGATAGTCGGGCATGTAGCGGGCCACCCACCCCCAGAAGCGTGGGCCGTGGTTCATTTCGTGCAGGTGCATGAGTTCGTGCAGCAGCACATAGTCGATGAGGGCTTTGTCCAGCAGGATGAGGTACCAGTTGAGGTTGATGTTGCGTAGGGTGGAGCAGCTGCCCCATTTGGTTCGGTGCCCCTTGATGCGCACATCAGCAAAGGTAAGGTCCACATATTCGGCCAGTTCGCGTAGGCGGCGGTCCAGATACTGTCGGGCAATCTGGATCAATACAGCCCGGATACACTGGAGCGGGCGCGCCCGGTGTCTGGGGGTCACGATGATGGTAAGCTGTTGTGGCGTGTAGCGGTAAAACAGCTTGGGCCCATTCTGGAACACAATGGGCACATTACGGCCAAACACCCTGGCTTCGCGCATGATGTTGAGGCGCATGCGTTGGCGCTCGCCAGCGTGCTGCTGCACTTGTGCAAACACCCGTTGCAGCCATCCCGCTTTGCTTTGGATAAACGAAACTTCCGGATTGCTGAGTCGCCCGCCTGGGGATTCCAGCCACACATGCCCTTCGGCCACGCCCAGTCGAATGCTGCGCCCGCGGCTGGGGCGAATAGTAAGTGGCAGGCGTTGGCTGCCAATGAGAATCTCGGAGGCGGTGACGGAGCAGGAGGGGCGCACGGGCACGGTGTAACAACGCCATACACGGGGCTTACCGTATGATTTCTCTGGCCTGAAAAGCTGGTCAGATAGGGTGGTCTCTGTTATCTTGCAGATAGTCCATACTCAACCAATACAGATGAAACAGCTCTTCACACGCTGCCTGCTTGCCCTGCTTCTGGTGGTGCCTGCGCTGGTGAGTGCCCAAAATGGCACCCAGCCCATCACCCTTGAAGAAATCTGGACCGGCCGGTTCTTCCCTGCCCAGAGCGCCGATTACGCCTGGATGAAAGATGACAATTATTACAGCGCCCTCACCGACAACAACACGCTGCTGAAGTACGAAGTAAAGTCGGGTAAGGTGGTGGATACGCTGGCACGGTCGTTTGAGTTTGCCCTCAACGGCAATCCGTTGGCGATTTCCGACTACAGTTTCAGCCAGGACGAGCGCCGGGTGCTGCTGCTGACAGAGTCCAAGCCCATTTATCGCCACTCGGCCACCCACGTTTGCTACGTGTACGACATCGCAGCCAAGAAGCTCTTCAAGGTGTTTGATGGCAAGCCCATCAGCAACCCCACGCTGTCGCCCGACGCCCAGAACATAGGCTTCACCTACAACAACAACCTGTACTACGCAGAACTGGCAACGGGCAAAGTGGTGCAGGTAACCACCGATGGTGCGGCCAATCGCATCATCAACGGCAGCACCGACTGGGTGTATGAAGAGGAGTTCAGTTTTCCGGAAGGCTTCTACTGGGCGCCAGATGGCAAGCGCATCGCTTTCTACCGTTTCGACGAGAGCGAAGTGCCCATGTTCACCATGGACTACATGCGCGGTCAGACGTACCCCGTGCGCTATGAGTTCAAGTACCCCAAGGCGGGCGAAAAGAACTCAGCCGTTACCATTCACGTATACGACCTTGCTTCAGGCAAAATCCAGCTGATGGATGTGGGTGCCGAAAAAGACCAGTATATCCCCCGCGTACGATGGACCGCCGACCCCACCAAGCTGGCTATCCTGCGCCTGAACCGCCACCAGAACCACCTGGATTTCCTTGTCGCTGATGCCGCTACCGGTGCGCATCGCGTGGTCTTCACCGAAGACACCCAGACCTGGCTGGACGTAGAAGAAGAGTCGCTGATTTTCCTGCCCGGCGGAAAGGAATTCCTCTGGAAGTCAGACCGTGATGGTTTTGATCATCTCTATCGCTACAGTCTGGAAGGGAAACTGCTGGGGCAGGTAACCAAGGGTAACTGGGAGATTACGTCCCTGTATGGCTACAATGCCAAGACGAAGATGGTCTATTACCAGAGCACCGAAGGAGGTTCTACCGAGCGTCATCTGTATGGCATCACGCTGGATGGCAAGAAGAAAGTGCGTCTGAGCACCGCGCCGGGCATGCATAATGCCAGCTTCAGCTCGGCGATGACGTATTTCATTGATCGTCATTCCAATACTACGTCCCCGACGCAGACCGTGCTGTATGACAACGCCGGTAAGCAGATCCGGGTGCTGGAAGACAATGCCAAGCTACGCGAGCGACTGGCTGGCTACCGGTTTGTGCCCAAGCGGTTCATGACAGTGCCTGGTGCCGATGGCCAACAGCTGAACGCCTGGATGATTGTGCCGCCCGATTTCGACAGCACAAAGAAATACCCGCTGCTGATGTTCGTCTACGGTGGACCCGGAAGCCAGCAGGTGACCAACAGCTACGACCCCGCCAATGGTATGTGGTATCAGATGCTGGCGTCTAAAGGCTATATCGTGGCCTGTGTGGACGGCCGTGGCACAGGTGCCAAGGGCTCGGTATTTGAAAAGTGCACGTACCTGAATCTGGGTAAACTCGAAACCGAAGACCAGATCGCCGCTGGCCGTTACTTCGGTAAGCAGAAGTATGTGGATGCCAGCCGTATTGGTATCTGGGGCTGGAGTTATGGTGGCTACATGACGCTGCTGTGTATGACCAAAGGTGCCGACGTGTTCAAGACAGGCATCTCGGTGGCTCCGGTAACCACCTGGCGCTACTACGACACCATTTATACCGAGCGTTTCCTGCGCACGCCACAGGAGAATGCTGCTGGCTACGACAACAACTCGCCCATCAACTTTGCCAACATGCTGAAGGGTAACCTGCTGCTGGTGCATGGTACAGGCGACGACAACGTGCACTACCAGAACTCGCTGGAGATGGTGAATGCGCTGGTGCGTGCCAATAAGCAGTTCACGCAGTTCTTCTACCCGAACCGAAACCACGGTATCAGCGGTGGCAACACCCGCCTGCACCTCTACCGAATGATGACAGACTTCATCATGGAGAAGCTCTGATTGTCAGACAAATAAGTCTAGAAGGCCCCGGTTTTCCGGGGCTTTTTTTATTGCTCGAGCTGTTCAGAGCAGGCGAATGTCCTTTAGAATGAGCTGAATAGACATGCGACCGTTGTAGCTGTTGAAATCAGGGTAGTAGGCAATGTCTATCCGCGCGCCTGGGCCCAGATGCTCATGGTATTGGCCGAGGTCGAACCCTATGGCATCCAGTACATGCTGGTACTGAAGAAGCGTCAGTTTCAGATGGCGGTCTTTCAGCAGGCGGGCGCTTTTTACTTCTACATCGCGGGCGATGTAATAGGGGTGCAGGTTGCCCGGCCCAAAGGGGGCCATCTGGTGCTGCACGCGCACAAACTTTTCGTTGATGGCATTAAGGGGCAGCTCACAGGCGATTTCCAGGACGGGGTCCAGCTGCTGTGGCTGAATGTTCTGTTGGCAATACTGCTCGAAAGCCTCTGTAAAGGCGTCTACGTTCTCTGGTGCAATGGTGAGACCCGCGGCATACATGTGGCCCCCAAACTGTATCAGGTGCTCGCGGCAGGCGGTCAGGGCCTCGTAGAGGTCGAAACCCTGAATGCTGCGACAGGAGCCCGCATAGTGGCCATTGCTGCGGGTAAGCAGCACGGTAGGTAGATAGTAGCGTTCTACCACCTTAGCCGCGACAATGCCGATGACCCCTTTGTGCCAGGTTTCGCTGTGCAGCACCACACTTCGTCGGGCGGGCATGCCTTGGGCATCAATCATCTCAAAGGCCTGCTGCGCCATCTGCTGTTCCACTTCGCGGCGCTCGTCGTTGTGCTGCTCCAGGTTCAGGCCGGGCAGGTCGTCGGTGGGCAGGTCGCCCAGCAGCAGCTTTACGGCATTGCTTGCGTGGCCCATCCTGCCAGCAGCATTGATCCGGGGGCCAAGGTAGAACACGGCATCTGAGGCGTCCCAGCGGCGCTCCCGGTCTGACAGGCGCATGAGCGCCGCGATTCCTGCACTGGGCGCGGTCTTCAGTTTCTGCAGCCCTGTGGCAGCAATCACCCGGTTCTCGCCCAGCATGGGTACCAGGTCGCAGGCAATGGCCAGTGCCGGAAACTCACTGTATTCGCGGAAATCCACTTCCCAGCCCATGTGCTGGGCCAGGCATTGCATGAGTTTGAGGGCTATGCCACAGCCGGGTAGTTCCTTGAAAGGGTAGGGGCAATCGGGCTGGCGGGGATTCAGCAGCGCCAGTGCCTGCGGCAATTCGGCACCAGGGGTATGGTGGTCGCAGATGATTAGGTCCAGCCCTTTGCTGGCTGCATATGCAGCTTTGTCCAGTTCCTTGGTGCCGCAATCGAACGCCAGCAAAATACTGGCCTGTTGCGCCACTGCGTAGTCTATTCCTTGAAGCGAGATGCCGTAGCCTTCGCTGACACGGTCTGGCACGTAGAAACCGTGTGCCACTCCAAAGCGCCGGAAAAGCGCGCAGGTAAGCGCGATGGACGTGGTGCCATCTACGTCATAGTCGCCGTAGACAAGGATTTTCTCGCCGGCGTGAATGGCCTGTGCCAGCCGGGAAACGGCTGTTTGCATACCTCGCATCTGCCAGCCATCGTGCTGGGTGTTCCAGTCGGGCCGGAAGAAGGCACGTGCTTCTTCAAAGCTGGTGACGCCGCGTTGGGCCAGGACGGCTCCTGTAGCTTCGCTCACGCCCAAGGTCTGGGCCAGCGCAGAGGCGGTAGGTTCGGAATAGGCGGCAAGGGTCCAGCGGTAGGGTTTCTTCACAGGGCAAAAGTACATCAGCCCCAGTGAAGGGCCATCAAGCGGTACTTTTTGGTCAAATCGTTAACAAAAGCCTGAAAATGTGGGACAAAACCCTAACTGATGTTCGTTATAGGTGAACGCCCTCAATGGGGCCCTTTTCGCTAACTTTACGGCCATGCAAACGTCTTCAGTCCATACCGTAACCCCGTACCAGACACGCAATAAGGTGCGCATCGTCACCGCGGCGTCTCTGTTCGACGGCCACGACGCCAGCATCAATATCATGCGCCGCATCCTGCAATCGAGCGGCGCCGAGGTGATTCACCTGGGCCACAACCGTTCGGTAGCCGAGGTGGTGGATGCCGCGATACAGGAAGATGCACAGGCCATTGCCATGACGAGCTATCAGGGTGGCCACGTAGAATACCTGAAGTATATGTACGACCTGCTGCGTGAGCGTGGTGCAGGTCATATCCGCATCTTTGGCGGCGGGGGCGGCACTATTCTGCCGTCTGAGATTGAAGAACTGCATGCCTACGGCATCGCCCGCATCTTCTCGCCCGACGACGGCCGCGCCATGGGCCTGCAGGGCATGATCAATCACCTGCTGGAGAAGAGCGACTTCCTGACCATCGACCACCTCAACGGCGAAGCTGGGCAGATTGCCAAGCGTAACCCAGTGGCCCTGGGGCGGGTGGTGACCTATCTGGAGAACAACCCCGATCAGGCCGAGGATTTCCTGAAGGCGCTCGAGACCTCGGGCCTTTCGCCCAAGGCTCCGGTACTCGGCATCACGGGTACGGGTGGAGCAGGCAAGTCGTCGCTGACGGATGAGCTGGTACGGCGTTTCCTGCTGGATCAGCCCGAGGACAAGAACATCGCTATCCTGTCCGTAGACCCCTCCAAGCGGAAGACTGGTGGTGCGTTGCTCGGCGACCGCATCCGCATGAACTCCATCCACAACCCACGGGTGTTCATGCGCTCTTTCGCCACCCGCGAAGCCAACCTGAGTGTCAACCGCCACATCAGGTATGCCATTCAGCTCATGCGGCTGGCGGGCTTCGATCTGGTGATTGTGGAGACGGCAGGTATTGGCCAGAGCGACAGCCAGATTACCGAACTGGCCGATGCCTCGCTGTATGTGATGACGCCTGAGTTCGGTGCAGCTACCCAGCTGGAGAAGATCGACATGCTGGATTTTGCCGACCTCGTGGCCATCAACAAGTTTGACAAGCGCGGCGCCAAAGATGCCCTCCGCGACGTGCGTAAGCAGCTGCAACGCAACCAGCAGCGCTGGAACGAGAAGGTAGACGACATGCCCGTGTATGGCACCATCGCCGCCCAGTTCAACGACCCCGGCATGAATAATCTGTATCGCGCGGTGCTGGGGGTGCTGGAGAAGAAGTGCAACGTTACCTTCCCTACGGGTTGGGCCAGCAGTGCCGCCCAGAGCGAGAAGATTTACATCATCCCGCCTGACCGCACCCGTTACCTTGCCGAGATTGCAGAAGACAGCGACCGTTACGACCGCCAGGTAGAACTGGAAGCCACCAAGGCCACCCAACTGTACCAGCTGAAAGGTGCGCTTCAGGCGCTGCCAGCCGAGGTAACGGCGGCACATGAGGCGCTGGCTGCGCATGCTGCCAAGGTGGAGGAGTCCATGACAGCCGAGACGCGGGCCATTCTCCGTGGCTGGGACGAGAAAGTAAAGAAGTACCGCGACGACGAGTTTGTCTACACCGTGCGCGGCAAGGAAATCCGGGTGAAGAACTACACCGAGAGCCTTTCGCACCTGCAAATACCCAAAGTGGCACTGCCGAGGTACAAAGACTACGGCGAGATTGTCCGTTGGAGCATGCGCGAGAATGTTCCCGGCGAGTTTCCCTACACGGCAGGGGTGTACCCCTACAAGCGAACAGGAGAAGACCCGACCCGCATGTTTGCAGGTGAAGGCGAACCCGAGCGCACCAACCGCCGCTTCCACTACCTGAGTCAGGGCATGCCTGCGGCCCGCCTCAGCACGGCTTTTGACTCGGTAACGCTCTACGGCGAAAACCCCGACAAGCGCCCCGACATCTATGGCAAAATCGGCATGTCCGGCGTGTCCATCGCCAGTCTGGACGATGCCAAGAAGCTGTATTCCGGCTTCGACCTGTGCAACCCCAGCACGTCTGTGTCGATGACGATCAACGGCCCAGCGCCTATGCTGCTGGCCTTCTTCCTCAATACGGCGATTGACCAACAGTGCGAGCTGTACATCCGCCAGAACGGGCTGGAGGAAGAGGTAAGCAGGAAGATTGACGCCATTTATGCCAAGAAGGGCGTTCCCCGTCCTCGCTACCACGGTGAGCTGCCACAGGGCAACAATGGACTGGGCCTGCTGCTGCTGGGCGTTACCGGCGACCAGGTGTTGCCAGCCGACGTCTATGCCAACTGCCGCAAGCATGCGCTGAATGTGGTGCGCGGTACCGTTCAGGCCGACATCCTCAAGGAAGACCAGGCCCAGAACACCTGCATCTTCAGCACAGAGTTCGCCCTCCGCATGATGGGCGACATCCAGCAGAGTTTCATTGACAACCAGGTACGCAACTTCTACTCGGTATCCATCTCGGGTTACCACATTGCCGAAGCGGGCGCCAACCCTATTTCGCAGCTGGCCTTTACGCTCAGCAACGGCTTCACTTTTGTGGAGTATTATCTGAGCCGGGGCATGAACATTGACGACTTCGCGCCCAACCTGAGTTTCTTCTTCAGCAATGGCATGGATCCCGAATACTCGGTGATTGGCCGCGTGGCACGCCGTATCTGGGCCAAGGCCATGAAGTTCAAGTATGGCGGCAGCGAACGCAGCCAGATGCTGAAGTATCACATCCAGACGTCGGGCCGCTCGCTCCACGCCCAGGAAATCGACTTCAACGACATCCGTACCACGCTACAGGCGCTCTACGCGATTTACGACAACTGTAACTCGCTGCACACGAATGCCTACGACGAGGCCATCACGACGCCTACGGAAGAATCGGTGCGCCGGGCAGTGGCTATTCAGCTCATCATCAACCGCGAGTTGGGCCTGGCCAAGAATGAGAACCCGCTACAGGGCAGCTTCATCATTGAAGAGCTGACCGACCTGGTGGAGCAGGCCGTTTACACCGAGTTCCGCCGCATAGCCGAGCGGGGTGGGGTGCTGGGAGCCATGGAAACCATGTACCAGCGCAACCGCATTCAGGAAGAAAGCCTGTATTACGAGATGCTGAAGCACTCGGGCGAGCTGCCGATCATCGGCGTGAATACGTTCCTCAGCCCGAATGGCAGCCCCACCATTCTGCCGCAGGAGGTATTCCGCAGTACGTACGAGGAAAAAGACCGCCAGATTACGGCCATCCAGACACTGCACAGCCGTCATGAGGTAGAAGCCGCGTCAGCACTGCGCAAAGTACAGGAGACCGCCGTAAGCGGTGGCAACGTCTTCAACGAACTGCTGGAAGCTGCCAAGGTGTGTTCTCTGGGCCAAATGACCCAGGCACTGTACCAGGTGGGTGGGCAGTATCGCAGGAACATGTGATTTTTGGGGCTGGCAATCAGCTTTCTGCAATTTTTTGCCCGCAAAAGTTTGCATAGCCAGTTGACAGCCCCCATATTTGCATCCCGTTCCGGTAGCGCTGCTGCTCGGAACAGCCTGGCGAAGTGGCGGAATTGGTAGACGCGCACGTTTCAGGGGCGTGTACCGCAAGGTGTGTGGGTTCGACTCCCACCTTCGTCACAGGTAATTCAAAAAGACCCCTTCCCTGAGGGGTCTTTTGCTTTTCAGCCCTTTTCAGTGGCAGGCAGTAGCCCGGTCAGGGCTTTCTCCAGCAGAATCAGATACTCGGCCTGTGGCATCTCCACACAGCCGAATTGTGACAGATGTTCGGTCCAGAACTGTGTGTCCCACAATTCTATGCCCAGTTCACGCAGCTTCAGCCAGGTGTAATGCAAGGCTACTTTGTCAGCTTCGGGCGCCCGTTTGAACATGCTTTCGCCAAAGAAGGCACGGCCCAGAAGCACCCCGTAGTTGCCGCCCACCAACTGCCCCTGCCGCCACACCTCGGTGCTCAGGGCATATCCCAGTCGGTGTAGTTCGGTGTATGAGGCGATGATCGTGTCGTTGATCCAGGTAGACTCACGCGCTGCACACCCTGTCATTACGGCCTCAAATGCCTGGTTGTAGGTGACGGTGTATTCCGCGCGGCGGATGCGTGCCAATACATTCTTGGACACCCTGAAGCAATCCATTGGAATTATGCCACGCAGCTCTGGTTCCACCCATTCTATTGTAGGGTCGTGGCGATCACGGCCCATAGGAAAGATGCCCAGGCTGTATGCCCGGAGTAATAGGCCCGGTGGCAGAACTTCCGATTGTGGAATGATTCGCATGGCTGAAACAACGAAAAAGGGGACACATATCCGTGTCCCCTTTCACCTGAACGGCTGTTCAGATTAGTTCTTCAGCCAAGCTTCACGCAGAGCAATCTGCTCGGGGGTTGCATTGGGGTTGAGGCTCAGCATGTGACGCTGCTCTACCTCCACTGCCATGGCTTTTGCCGTCAGCGTCTTTTCTTCAAGTTCGCCATTGGCGTTTTTGCGGCGTACCACAATCTGAACGTCCTGGCCTTCGGTGAGGCTGCCAGGGAAACCCTGAAGCACCTGCTGGGCATTCTGCAGTGAGAGCGCAGTACCATTTACAGAGACCAGTTCGTCGCCTTGCTGATAGCCAAGGGCCTTGCCAAAGTCGTTCATGCGCGACACGTCAGCAATGAACAGAGCCTGACGGTCGGGGTTGTAGCCTACACGAATGCCGCCTAAAGAGAATTCCTTCTTCTTGGCAGACTCTACATACTGAATACCGACCTTGGCCAGATACTCGCCATAGGGCAGGGGCTCAGTGCCTTCTACGTAGCGACGGAAGAAGTCGCGGATTTCAGGGTAGGTGAGGCTGGTGATCTTGTCAAACAGCTCGTCATCCTGAAACGACTTGTCTTTGCCATACACTTTGCTCAGCTCCATCATCAGCTTTACGAGGCTCATTTTGCCACCAGAGAGTTCGCGTAGACGGATATCCAGCATCATTCCAATAAGGGCGCCCTTGTTGTAGACGTTGCCAAACTTGGGGGCGTGCTCGGGCTCCAGAATGCCTTTGCTGAAGACAGTCATGGGGGCAGTAAGATTGTAACGGTCCGCCGTTCCCATCTTGCCACGCATTTCGGCCAGAAACTCATCCATGTCCATCAGGCCTTCATGGATCTGAGCATGCTGAGCGAAGTACTCAGTGCAGCCCTCATACATCCACAGATGCTTCGACATCTTGGGGTTTACATAGTCGAAGTTTCCAATCTCTTCCGCGTGAATATTGAGCGGGGTGATGATGTGGAAGAATTCGTGTGCAGCTACACTGACTACGTTGTTGGCAATCTGCTTGGAGTCGCCCTCGAAGAGGGTATAGAGCGAAGAGTAAGAGTGCTCAAGCGCGCCAGCAGAAGATGACTTGTAGGGGCCATCGGCCAAATAAATGATAAAGGCATAGCGGTCTACTGGCAGTTTGCCCAGGTATGCACGCTGTGCAGTAACGGTTCGTGCGATGGCATCCTTCAAATCGGCAGCTTTGTTCTTGCCAGTACGGCTGTAGACTGATACCAGTACATTGGCGTCCCCCAGGGGAATCATGGCCGTGTCGGGCTTGCAGTACATGATTGGGGCGTCGACTACATCCATGTAGTTGGGCATCACGAAGTAGTCCTGGGTGGCACTGGTTTTGGCAGGCACCATGCTGGTAGAGCCGAAGAAACCTTCAGGCTTGGTGAAGGTCATGCGATACTCGGCTCGCTTCTGTTCGCCGAAGTATCCGAAAAGACAGCTGTTGTTGAACGTGAAGTTCTTGCCAGCTTCCCAGTTTGACCCGCCTGGCTCGAAAACAAATTGCTCCTTGATGTCAGTATCCCAGGTGTCTTCTACCAGGTATTCCACTTTCGCCAGCTTCTTGGCACCCTCAATCTGCCATTGGTTGGGGTTCAGGCGGGTAACCTTCAGTTCGTTGCCTTTGGCATCCAGTGCGCGAAAGTCAGACACAAAGCGGCCGAAGTCGTAGTCGGCGTAGGTGCCAGGAATCACCTGTGGCATGTTGTAAACCACTACATCGGATGTCTGAACTGGGGGCACAAGCTCTACCTTCAGTTTGTCATCCTTAACGTCAGTCAGGTTGACGGCGTACTGGTATACATTTTTCAGAGGTTTGGTCTGGGCGTAGGATTGCACAGCCGAGAAGGCCAGCAACGCCGATACGCCCCAGGCAAGCGTAGATTTCATGCGTGAGGATTGGAAGTGGGTTCTAATAAAGATAAAGAGTGCAAAGTGCACAGGGGGTTGCGCGTACGCAACGACTTAACGCTTGTTAAGATTTTCAACTAGACTCCGTCGAATAGCAGTTCGCTTTCCAGAAAGAGTGGAACCTCCACATTGGGCCATTGCAGTTCTTCGCGAATCAATTGAGCAAGCGCTTGTGAGCTTTCAGTCTCGCCATGCACGATGTAGGTGCGTTTGGGGGCGTCTTTGTAGGTTTTGAGCCACTGAATCAGTTCGCGCTGGTCACCGTGGGCACTCATGCCGTCAATCTTCTCCACGTTGCATCGCACGGGCACATCCTGGCCAAACATGTGGAGGGTTTCGGTACCTTCCAGCAGGTTGCGGCCACGAGTGCCCTCAGCCTGGAAGCCAACAAAGAGAATGGTATCAGACGGGCGGGGCAGTCGGTTGAACAGGTGATGCACAATGCGGCCACCCGTCATCATACCACTTGCCGAGACGATCACTGCATTGGTTTCGATTTCGTTGAGGGCTTTTGATTCCTCTATCGTACGCACATAGCGGAACGAAGGGTGGTCGAACACATCCAGCGGCAGGCCTTTGCTTCGCAGGTGTTCGTCGCTCAGGTAGTTGCGGTACAGGTTGGTGGCACTGCGCGCCATCGGACTGTCAATGAAAACCTGACAGGGGTCGAGCTGTTTGTTCTCCAATAGCTTGTGCAGGTATTGCAGAATCAGCTGGGTGCGGCCAACGGCAAAAGCAGGGATAACCACTACTCCCCGCCGTGCAAAGGTTGAGTTGATGACTCGTGCCAGCTCGGCGGCTGGATTGGTGTCGGGCATGCATCGGCTGCCATAGGTCGATTCTACCACCAGCACATCCGCTTCCTCAAAAGCGCGAGGCGGGTTCAGCAGCGGATCATCATAGGGGCCAATGTCGCCACTGAATACCAGTTTTTTCGGGCCTAAGTTGGTATCAACCGAAAACTCCACACTGGCTGCGCCCAGTATGTGCCCGGCTTCGCGGTAGCGGATACGGACACCTGGATGAATTTCGGCCTCCTTTTCAAAGGGTTTCACTTTGATCATAGGCAGCACCTGCTCCACATCCTGCTCAGTGTACAGGGGTTGTGGGTCGCTGTGCTTCGAATATCCCTTGCGGCGTGCATAGTCTGCATCTTCTTCCTGCAGCTTGGCCGAGTCGCGCAACAACAGCTCCATCAAATCGGCGGTTGCTTCTGTCGCATAGATAGGACCCTTAAAGCCGTTGCGCACCAGGCGTGGCAGGTAGCCGGTGTGGTCAATGTGGGCGTGGGTAATGACGATGGCATCAATGCTGTCAGGGCTCACGGGGAATTCTTCCCAGTTACGCAGCCGCAACTCTTTGAGTCCCTGGAACAGGCCACAGTCAATCAGGACGCGAAAGTCGCCTATGGAGAGGAGGTGCCGCGAACCCGTAACGGTTTGGGCCGCTCCCAGAAATTTCAGCGTAATCTTCATTAACAACCAAGATAGTGGCTTTTCTCAACAGGTTCACACTGGCTTTCCACAGCGGTGAGGTACCTGTCGAAACTTCACCGAACTTTGCAGACACAAATGCACGGATCAGGTCCGTCCTTTGTATATCCCCCTATCGTCTGGCAGCCCATGAGTGTTACGTATAACGAAGATTCCATTAAATCCCTCGACTGGCGCGAGCATATCCGCCTGCGCCCGGGCATGTATATCGGCAAGCTTGGCGACGGCTCTGCTGCCGATGATGGCATCTATGTTCTGCTCAAGGAAGTAATCGACAACTCGATTGACGAGTTCGTGATGGGTGCTGGCAAAACCATCGAGATTACGGTAAGTGAGCACAAGGTGCGTGTGCGCGACTATGGCCGGGGCATCCCGCTGGGGAAAGTGGTGGACGTTGTCAGCAAGATCAATACTGGGGGCAAGTACGACTCCTCGGCTTTCCAGAAGTCGGTGGGCCTGAACGGTGTGGGTACCAAGGCCGTGAATGCGCTTTCGGCCAAGTTCACGGTGCAGTCGTTCCGGCAGAACGAAACCAAACTGGCCGAGTTTTCTCAGGGGATACTGAAAGAAGAAACACCTGTTGGGGCCTCTTCAGAGCGTAATGGCACCCTGGTGACCTTCACACCCGACGAGTCGATCTTCCGCAACTATCATTTCCGGCAGGAATACATCGAGAACATGGTCTGGAACTATGTGTTCCTCAACCGTGGCCTCACGATTGTGCTGAATGGGCAGCGCTTCTTCAGCGACAAGGGCCTGCTGGACCTGCTACAACGCAACACCGATGAGACCATCCGTTACCCGATCATTCATATGGTCGGTAACGATATTGAAATTGCCATGACACACGGCGAGCAGTACGGCGAGCAGTATTTCTCGTTTGTCAACGGCCAGCACACCACCCAAGGGGGTACCCACCAGGCTGCCCTGCGCGAGGCGGTAGTAAAGACCCTGCGCGATTTCTACAAAAAGGACTTCGACGCCTCAGACATCCGCTCCGGTATCGTAGCTGCCATCAGCGTGCGGGTGCAGGAGCCAGTGTTTGAAAGCCAGACCAAGACCAAGCTGGGGAGCACCCATATTGGCCCCGATGGCCCCGCACTGCGAACCTGGGTAGGCGACTTTATAGGCAAAGAGCTGGACAACTGGCTGCGCCGCAACCCGGAGGCCGCCGACATTCTGCTGAAGAAAATTCTGCAGAGCGAGCGCGAGCGCAAGGACATGGCCGGCATCAAAAAACTGGCTACCGAGCGCGCCAAGAAAGCCAACCTGCACAACCGCAAACTGCGCGACTGCAAGGTGCATTTTCAGGACAAGCACCTGCGCCGTCAGGATACCACCATCTTTATCACTGAGGGCGACAGCGCCTCCGGCTCGCTTACCAAAGCCCGCGACCCTGAGGTGCAGGCAGTGTTCTCGCTGAAGGGCAAGCCGCTGAACTGCCACGGCCTCACGAAGAAGATCGTATACGAGAATGAGGAGTTCAACCTGTTGCAGCACGCCCTCAACATAGAGGAGGGGATAGACGGCCTGCGGTACAACAACATCGTAATCGCCACCGATGCCGACGTAGACGGCATGCACATTCGCCTGCTGCTGCTCACGTTCTTCCTTCAGTTTTTCCCCGAGGTGGTGCGCAACGGCCACCTGTACTTGTTGCAGACACCGCTTTTCCGTGTGCGTGACAAGAAGCAGACCATCTACTGCTACGATGAGGCGGAAAAGATGGAGGCCATGAACCGCCTGGGAGGCAAGCCGGAGATTACCCGCTTCAAGGGCCTGGGCGAAATTTCGCCTGAGGAGTTTGAGGCGTTTATCGGTAAAGACATCCGGCTGGAGCCAGTGCTGCTGCGCAAGGATACCAGCCTTGTCCAGCTGCTGGGCTACTACATGGGCAAAAACACCCCAGACCGTCAGGAGTTCATCATCTCCAATCTGCGTGTTGAGAAAGACGTAGTGGAGGAAGCCAATGCGCTGATTGCCAAGCGACAGGCAGAAGAGATGCTGGCGGTATAGCCACTCCTCAGAGAATAAAAAAGGGCTCCTCGCAGGAGCCCTTTGTATTTAGGAGCAAGCTCAATCAGCGGCCGAACTGAAGTTCTTTTGCCTTGAATTCACGCGTCCAGATGGGCTTGCCCAGATTACTCATCAGGGTCATTTTCAACACTCTGTCGGTACGTGGGCCTGAGAACTCCAGCACGCCGAAGTTGCGCCAGCCGTAATAGGTGCCTTCCACCCGGGCGCTGTTGCCTTCGCTGCGGGCCCGCTCGCCTACCGGCCCAGCAGTCAATGGCGAAACGGTGATTTCGTACAGCGGATAGAAGTTGGGCAGCTGAATCATGGACAGCTCGCTGTGGTGGCGGTCGCCATTGAGGAAGATAACGCCAGAAATGCGCTCGGCGGCAATGCGGTCCAGCAGATACTTGCGCTCTTCGGGGTACTTGCTGCTATGTGTTTCCAGATAGGGCTTGAGGGCGGTGTTGAGCACCTGGCCACCTGAAACGATGAACTTGAAGGGCGCCTTGCTGGTCTTGAGGGCCGAGATAAGCCACTCAATCTGGATTTTGCCCCACTGGTCGCGATCACCCGTCAGGCGGTCATTGGGGTCGCGGTGGTAGCGGTCATCCAGCAGGAAGAACTGCACATCAGACCACTCAAAGGTGCCAGTTACGCCGGGGATACCCGCCGCATCGTAGTTGGGGTTGGCCCAGAAGCGCTTAAAGGTCTCCAGCGTTACGGTCTTCATGGAGTAGCTGCCATCGGCATCGTTGGGCCCAAAATCATGGTCATCCCAGGTTGCGTAATGATGGGTGTTGCCCAGCAGCGCCTGCAATTCGGGCGTACTACGGCCGTGAGTGTAGCGATACTGAATGCCAGTACGGCTGCCCCAATCCGGCTCGCGCAGGTAGATGTTGTCACCCAGCCACAGCATGGCATCGGGCTTCTGTTCGTAGATGGACTTGAACACGACAAGACTGTCGCCGTAGCAGTTGCCGGGGCGGTCAAAATCGGGGTCGCAGTCGTAGAAGCAACTGCCTATGACAATCTTGGCTGCCGGTGGATCGGTGCGCCACTGCCACAGCGTCTGGCTCTGAAACTGAAGCGGGTAGGGACGTGCTACTTTCTTGCCGTTGATGAACAGCTCGTAGTCGTATTTTTTGCCCGGCAGAACCTTGTCGGCCACAAGGTGTGCTGTATAGGCTGCATCCTTGGTGGTGGCTACGGTATTGGTGCGGTAACGCGGGGTGGGCTTGCCCTGCTCCCAGTATTCGATGTAAACGTTGGCCGGGGCTGTGGTCTGTGCCCACAGCATCACTTCGCGCATGTCGCTGTAGCCTACCATCGGGCCAGACTGCAACAGGTCGGCCTGCGCTGCTGCCCACAAAGGAGACAGACATACCAGCAATGTCAGCAGTGCGTAGAGCGTTTTACTCATGTTTGTCAGATTTGGCTAGTTGTGCGAGCAAAACTAACCGAATGACCCAGAGAACCACCTGTTATCCGCAAATTTTAACCTGCCGATAACGCGTGTTTACTCGCCTACGGCCCGGCCTACCATCGCGGCTTTGACGGCTTCGTCCATCACGCGTTCGGCAAAGGGTCTGCTATAGGCGTCCATCGCTTCCAGGCTTTTGTGCATGGCGTCTTTCTCACCAGTCTGTATGGCATCCCTAACGGCTTCCATGCAGTTGCGCATGCCTGCCTGCTCAGCTTCGGTCATCAGGCGGCCGTTCTTCGCCAGAAAACGTTCGGCGTAGTAAAGCATCTGCTCAGCCTCGCTACGGGCTTCCAGCACCATACGGGCCGTTACATCAGCCTGTGCGTGCGTCAGCGATGCCATGAGCATGGTCTCTACCTCCTGGTCGGTGAGGCCATACTGGGGCTTCACTTCCACATGCGCCTGCACGCCGCTGCGCAACTCCTGTGCCTCTACCCGCAGAATTCCGTCTGCATCTATCAGGAAGCGCACTTCCACTTTGGCCAGGCCAGCGGGCATGGCCGGAATCCCTTTCAGTTCAAACTCTGCCAGCTTGCGGTTGTCCTTCACCAGCTCCCGTTCTCCCTGAAATACGCTGATGCGCATATTGGCCTGCCCATCGCGTGCCGTAGTGTACTGGCGGCCCACACGCGCCGGTATCTTGTTGTTGCGGGGAATGAGCACGTCCATAAGGCCACCCGCTGTTTCGATCCCCAGCGACAGCGGGGTTACGTCCAGAAGCAACAGGTCCTTGCGGTTGCCAGCAAGAATATCAGCCTGTACGGCTGCACCCAGGGCTACTACTTCATCGGGGTTCAGCTGGTCGTGCAGTGCTTCTACTGTTTTGCCAAACAGCTTTGCAACCGCTGCCTTCACTGCCGGCACGCGGGTAGAGCCGCCTACCAGAATCACCTCTTCAATATCGGCTGGCGCCAGTGCCGCATCTTCCAGTGCAGCCCGGCAACTTTCCAGTGTACGCTGAACCAGCGGTGCAATCAGCTGCTCAAACCTCTCCCGGCTCAGGCCAAGGGTAATGGTCTTCTCTGCCAGCGGTATTGTGGCCCGAAACTCCGCAGTTTGGCTCAAGGTCTTCTTGGCTTCTTCGGCTGCAAGTCGCAACTGCTGGCCAGCGGTTTTGTCCTGAAGGGCACTTTCGGCTATTGCATGCTCCTGCATCCAGTGACGCATGATGGCGCGGTCAAAATCGTCGCCTCCCAGATAGGTGTCACCGTGCGTGCTGAGTACATCAAAGACGCCGCCTTCGATGCGCAGCAGGGTTACGTCAAAGGTGCCACCCCCCAGGTCATACACTGCTACCGTCCGCTGCTCGTTTGGGTTTACACCCAGCCCATAGGCCAGTGCCGCCGCAGTAGGCTCATTTACGATGCGCAGCACATCCAGTCCGGCCAGTTTGCCGGCATCGCGCGTGGCCTGACGCTGCGAATCGTTGAAGTAGGCCGGTACAGTAATCACCGCCTGCTTTACCTCCTGCTTGAGGCGATGCTCGGCGCGGGCTTTCAGCTCTTTCAGAATGAGCGAGGAAAGCTCAATGGGCGTGTAGTAACGGTCGCGTACAGCCACTTTCACCAGGCTGTCGGTGCCGTCGTCCAGAATGCGGTAGCTGAAGAAATCCGTTTGGGTATCTACATCGCGGTAGGTTTTGCCCATCAGACGCTTGGCCGAGTAGATGGTATTGGCTGGGTCGGTTGTGAGAAAAGGTTTGGCGTCGTCGCCCACCACCACCGAGCCATCCTGGCGAAAGTGTACCACCGAAGGCACCAGCGTGGGCTTGCCGAAGTCGGCCAGCGCAACAGGCTTCCCATCTTCCATCTTGGCAATGAGGCTGTTGGTAGTGCCAAGGTCTATGCCGACAATGAGGTTCTCTTCCTTGATTTTGCCAGTGGTTATACTGATGGGAATACGGGCCATGTCGAGTTTGGGAAATGCGGTGCGATAATAACGCATGAGCCGGGGAATGATTTCCTCGGGCATATAAAAAACACAAGCGCCCCGCTGTTGGCGGGGCGCTATGCGTATCTGAGTCAGTCGGAAATCGACAGAGTCTTAGCGGGCAATGGCTGCCTTGAACTCAGCCGAGTTTGCATAAGAGCGGAATTCGAGGTCGCTTGCAGCCTTGGTAGCCAGGGTGGCGTCCAGGGTTACAGCCTGCTTCAGGCTTACAGCCATCAGGTTCGTGTCACCACTGCGGGCACCGAGGATAGCCAGCACATAGTGTGCCCAGGCATTTTCCTTGTTGCCACGTACTTCGGCATCCAGGTCGCTCTTGGAACCAGCGAGGTCGTTGGAGAGCAGCTTGGCCAGACCAGCGTTGTAGCGGCCACCTTTCACGTCCTTGGCTTCGTCGAAGTAGGCAGCAGCCTTGGTGTAGTTGGCACGCTTGTGCTCACGAACGCCCAGTACGAAGGCAGCTTCGGGAGACTTCTGTACCTGGTAAGACTTCTCAGCAAAAGCGTAAGCATCTTCCCAGTTGCCGCGGGCCATCTGGATGTTCGACAGGTTGTTCAGGATGATGGGGTCATTGGCACGCTTGGTGTTGGCAGCGCTGAACGCCTCATAAGCCTTATCCTTCTGGTTGTTGTAGGCGTAGTATGCACCGAGGTTGTTGTGGCCACGGTAGTCATCGGGGTAGGCACGTACGTAGGCTTCGCTCAGTTTGATCTTGTTCTCGAGCGAGCTCTGTGAACGGATTACGAAGAGGAACTCGTCTTGTGACAGGGCACGACGGACAGAGTCTTCTGATACAGTACCTGCGATGAAACCGTTGATGATGCCAGCCAGTACGTCGATGGAACGTGACTTGGTCTCAGCTTCCATCATGATGGTAGCACGACGGAGGGGAGCCAGAATTTTCTCAACCTTGTTGGCGCCGCCTACGAGAGCCATGATCTTGCGCTCTTTCTCATCTTCTTCGTAGCCAGCGCTAACGATTTCGATGATCTGACGCTTGATATCTTCGCTGTAGCTGGTCTGGTCAAGGTTAGCCTTGAAACCTTCCCAGTCTTCGCTGGTGGTGGTGATGGCAAAGAAGCTGCTGTCGAGATAGGCGGTGTAGCCGTTCTTCTTCAGCTGCTCGATAAGCCACTTCTGCACTTCGCGGCTACGGTTGATAGACAGCATCTGGTTGCGGGCGAAGGCACCTTCAGGAGATGCAAAGCCTTGGATGTTGACTTTCTTGGCAGTGTAACCCTTCTTCAGGAATTCACCAATGGCGATGATATCCTCTTGACGATACTGATCGCGCTGGATCTTGAATACGTCCTTGGGGAACTGGAAGCGGGCTTCAGCGTAAACAGGGGTAGTAGCCTTGTAGTTGTCGCCGAAACGCTTGAATCGGTTGGTATCAGCCATGCCGGCAGCATCAGCACCAGCGCCCATAGAGCCGGTGTAGAGCAGACGGGAGGTGGTGATGCAGCATTCGCCCAGCGTGTAGTTGGGAAGTTGGAAGGACTTGCCCTTGCGCTCGTAGCTGCTTTCAACAAGCAGAGTGCCGGGGTTCATCACGTCCTGGTAAGGAGCACCGAACGTTACGGCACGTGAAGCACCGGTTTGTTCAACACCCGGGAAGTCTTCGTAACGCATGGTAACGGTAGACACCTGTACCTTCTGGAGGGTGTCGGCATTGTTACGAATGACCACTTTGCCGTTGTAGGTGATGCCTTTGGCAATGCCCGATTCTTTCTTGGGGGCAATAGAAGCACGGATGGTGCCCTTCACCGAGTCGGCGTGTACTTCCAGCGGACGTGGGCTGACGGAAGCTGTGATGCCCTTGAACTTGGGCGTACAGTTGTACAGGCCCAGCACTGCGGCGGTAAGCAAGCTGGCGTTCAGAATACGCTTCATGGATGGAAACTTGATAGGTGGGACTGGTACGGTTGTGTGATGACCCGTCTTATGGGGCAAAACTAGAAAAAGAATTTCGTATTGCTGTCCGCCTCTGCGCTAATTTTGTGCCAGTTTTGGGCATATTGCTTACGTCTTTCGCCTGAACCAATTTTTTATCCCTAGTCGCAGATGGCACTACGCACTTTTTATGTGTTGAAAGTCAAGGGGAAAGCCAAAATCCCGGATTATATCCAGGTGCGGGACGAGTCCTTTACACTGATCAATTATTTCCGCCCTGGCCGTAGTGGCAAGCATTCCCAACTTGAGGGCGAAGACGCAGTTTATCAACAGATTGAGCTGGCTGCTGAACAGATTCCGTTCGGCGTCATCACTAAACTGGAGCTCGAACTCTGATTTTTTCATCGCCGTAACGCATGTCTTCTACTGCTATTGTTGAATCGCAGGAACTGGCCTTGGAGCTTAGTGGCCGTACGATACTGTCTGGTGTGTCTTTCAGCCAACAAAAGGGTGAATTTGTCTACCTTATTGGACGCACCGGCGCGGGCAAGAGCTCGTTTCTCCGGTTGCTCTACGCCGACCATACGCCCACCAAAGGCCAACTGACGGTCGCCAATTTTTCCCTCAGCAAGATCAAGGATAGCGAGGTGCCGTTTCTCCGCCGTAAGCTCGGCATTGTCTTTCAGGACTTCCAGTTGCTGCCCGACCGTACCATTGCCGAGAATATACTCTTCGCCATGCGTGCCAGTGGCTGGACGGATAGCACCCGAATGAAAGCCCGACTCTCAGAAGTGCTCATGCAGGTGGGGCTTTCCAACAAAGCTGCCAGTTATCCGTATCAACTTTCAGGTGGTGAACAGCAGCGCACGGCCATAGCACGCGCCTTAGTCAATGACCCGGTCCTGCTCATTGCCGACGAGCCTACAGGAAACCTGGACCCCGAGGTGACTGAGCACATCATGGAGATTCTGCACAAAGTGAATCGTGCCGGAACCGCAGTACTCATGGCCACCCATGCCCACGACCTGCTGCAACGCTACCCGGCCCGCGTTATCGAATGCCGCGACCATACTCTGATGGAGCGCTCGGCCAAGTAGCCTCTCAGTGTGTGCGCAGCGCCTGCGACAGCGCATAAAAGGCGATTCCCGCCGCAACCGACACATTCAGACTGTGTTTCGTGCCGAACTGGGGTATCTCCAGTGCGGCATCTGCCAGCGGTAATACGGTGTCACTGACCCCATCTACTTCATTGCCCAGCACCAGTGCCAGCGGTGCGGGTGCCTGTGCCATCTTCCGCGCAAAGGCATCCAACAGGACACTTTCCGTAGTCTGCTCCAGTATCAGCACCTGATAACCCAGTTGCTTCAGGGCGGCTACACACAGACTGGTGTCCGACACATACTCCCAGGCTACGCTTTCGGTGCTGCCCAAGGCCGATTTGTGGATGTCGCGGTTGGGTGGGGTGCCGGTGTAGCCACACAGGTACAGTTTCTCCAGCGAAAAGGCATCGGCGCTGCGAAAGATGGCGCCTACATTGTGCAGGCTCCTGAGGTTATCCAGTACCGCCACCAGTGGGATTTTCTGCTGGTGGCGATATTGTTCCAGGCTGGCACGGTCCAGCTCATCCATCGTCAGTTTGCGCATGTTGCAAAACTAGTGGATAACCTGCCTGTGGGGGAAAACTCCTGCCCCCAATCTGCCATGGGCCGCTGTAATTTTGGTGGTTATCCTGTTATCTCCGGCACATTACATGACTGGCAAACTGAACCTGGGCCTTGACGGCGAACCATTGGTAGCCGCCAACGAAACGCCTTTGATGCGGCAGTACCTGTCCATCAAGGCCAAGTATCCCGGTACCATTCTGCTTTTCCGTGTCGGCGACTTCTATGAAACCTTCGGTGAGGACGCCATCAAGACGGCCGAGATTCTTGGCATCGTGCTGACCAAGCGCGGCAATGGCTCTGCCTCCGAGATTGAACTGGCCGGATTTCCCCACCACTCGCTGGAGACCTATCTGCCCAAACTGGTGCGTGCCGGTGCACGGGTAGCAGTGTGCGACCAGTTAGAAGACCCCAAGCAGGCCAAAGGCATTGTCAAACGAGGAGTCACCGAGATAGTAACACCTGGGATAGCCCTGTCTGATTCGCTGCTGGACCGTAAGCGCAACAACTATCTCGCCTCGGTGTTTCAGGCAAAGGCCAGTGGCATGTGGGGTGCAGCATTTCTCGAAATGTCCACCGGCGATTTCTTCTGCCTCACTGCCGATGCGGGCCGGATGGAGAAGCTGCTGGCCGCCCTACAGCCCAAGGAGGTGCTGCTGCCCCGCAACGACATCAAGACCTTTCGGGAACGCTACGGCGATGACTACTATACTTATCGGCTGGAGGACTGGGTGTTTGAGTCGGCTTTTGCCGAGCAGCACCTGTTGCGCCATTTCAAAGTTGCCAGCCTCAAGGGCTTCGGGCTGGATGAAGAGCCGCTGGGGGCTCTGGCGGCAGGGGTATTGCTCCATTACCTACAGGAGAACGAGCAGCACCGCCTGGGGCACATATCCCGCATTTACCGCTTCGAGGACAACAGCCACCTGTTTCTTGACCGCTTCACGTTGCGGAATCTGGAGCTGCTGGCCCCTCTGCATCCCGATGGCCGCGCCTTTGCCGACATGCTCGACGAGACGCTATCGCCAATGGGCGCACGTCTACTCCGGCGCTGGGTCAGTTTCCCCTTGATTGACCTTGCGGCCATACGCCAGCGGCATGCGGCGGTTGGGGCGCTGCTGCAGAACGACGCACTGCGTGCCAAAACCCGCCAATTGCTCCAGCGTTTCAGCGACCTCGAACGCCTGTGCGCCAAACTCGCTACCGGACGCATCAATCCGCGCGAGTGCAGTTTCCTACGGGCATCGCTCGAGCTGGTAGCACCGCTGCAGGAACTGCTGCACCTCGCCCAGACCGACGCCCTCAGCCATCTAGTGCGTGCTTTTCCAGATATACATGAGCCCCTCCAGCTGCTGCGCACGCAAATGGAAGACGATTGCCCGGCCAATCTGGCGGCGGGCGGTGTCATTCGCACTGGCTTCTCCGCAGAACTGGACGAACTGCGAACCCTGCGCTCCAACTCCGCCGATGTGTTGGAGCAGATGCGCCGCCGCGAAATGGAACGTACGGGCATCTCCTCGCTGAAAGTAGCGTACAACAAGGTCTTTGGCTATTACATCGAGATTACCAACGCCCACAAGGACCGTGTGCCCGCTGATTACATCCGCAAGCAGACACTCACTGGCGCCGAGCGTTACATCACGCCCGAGCTGAAGGTATATGAGGAGCGCATCCTAACGGCGGAGGAGAAGCTGTTACGACTCGAGACCGAGCTCTTTGAAAGGGTAGTGCAGCAGTTGCAGCCTTGGGTGCAGACGCTTCAACTGGTGGCGCAGCGGGTGGCGGAAGTTGACGTATTGCAGGGCTTGGCCCAAGCCGCACAGACCTGGAACTATGTGTGCCCAGAGATGGGCACCGACGACCGCCTCGACATCACCGAAGGGCGCCACCCCGTCATCGAACGGCTGCTTCCACGCGACACCCCCTACATCCCCAACGACCTGCAACTGGACAATCAGGCGCGGCAGATCTGCATTGTAACCGGGCCCAACATGGCAGGTAAATCAGCGCTGCTGCGCCAGACGGCGCTGATTGTGCTGATGGCCCAGATGGGTTCCTATGTGCCAGCAAAGGCAGCCTATGTGGGGTTGGTAGACCGCATCTTTACCCGCGTGGGGGCCTCCGACAACCTCGCTGCTGGCGAGAGTACCTTCATGGTGGAGATGAACGAAGCGGCGCGCATACTCAACAACGCAACTTCCCGCAGCCTGATTCTGCTGGACGAAATTGGCCGGGGCACCAGCACCTATGATGGCGTTTCCATTGCCTGGGCTATTGTTGAGTATCTGCACAACCAGGACCGCTGCGCTGCCAAGACACTCTTCGCCACCCACTACCACGAACTGGCCGACCTGGCCGATGAGTTGCCGCGCGTTTTCAATTCGCACGTGGCGGTGAAAGAAGTGGATGGGCGCATTCTGTTTCTGCGCAAACTGCTGCCGGGCAGTAGTGAGCACAGTTTCGGTATTCAGGTGGCCGAAATGGCCGGTATGCCTGGCTCGGTGGTGCAACGGGCCAAGCAGCTGCTGGCACACTTTGAGGCCATGCATCGTCCCGATAAAGGGCATGGCACTCCCAGGCCGCAGCCAGTACAGGTAAACACTCCGGAACTGGGCAGGCTGAAGCACCTGCTTGCTGGGCTCGATACTGACCGTATGACGCCCGTGGAGGCGCTGCTGAAGCTGCGAGAGGTACAGCAGTGGCTGGAGCGTAACGCCTGAACCGAGGTTATTCCACTCGGATGCTCGAAAACTTCAGGCGCTTGACGCGGCCAAAGTGCATTTCCTCGGGTTCTTCCTGCAACTGACGTAGTTGGCCCGCAGTGAAAAAGAGGCCACCTATGAGTTGTGGCTCGCCAATGTCTTCCACGTCCACTACATAGAGGCCAATCTCATCCAGCTCGGAGAGATACACCACCGGCGAGACGCCGGTCCAGGTGCCAGTTAGGGTGTTGCGCCGTTCTTCCGACTGATAGGGAATGCTTTGAAGACGCAGGCTCTCCAGGCGAATCTGCCAGGCGATATCCGGCAGCTGTCGATCGTTGTTGCCAACGCGTAGGGGGGTATCCCAGGTGGTGCCAGCGGCATCCATTGCCTCTACTTCAGCTTCGGCTATGCCCAATTGCACACGATACATGCGGGGCATCTCGTAGCGGAAAGTGCCTTCGCGCTCGTCATAGGCGTTCAATACTTCAGCGGCCTCGCGCAGGTTGCGCTTTATTCGCACCCGTACCTTCAGCATATGCGCGCCTTCGGGTAGCTCCAATGCATGGAATGGCAGAAAAACCTGCTGCAGGGATGTGGCTGGCGATTTGGAGAGGTCGATTGTTGCAAATACCCGAAAGTTGCCCTGGGCGTCGGTATAGGCTTCACCTGAACCCGGGCGGGCACGCAGGTAGCTGCCATTGGCGTCCACCAGATACACGGCCAACTGACCTTCTTTGAAAAGCGCATTGACAGGACCAGTGTAGACACTCTCGAACCGGATTTCTACTCCACGGACCCGGTTGGCCACCACCTGCTGCAAGGCCTCTATCCGCTGTATGCTCACCTGTTCGGTTTGGGCAAAGGCAGCAAAAGGCAGCAGCGCTGCAAATAATCCAATCAGTTTACCTTTCATAACAGCAATAGGACGTAGTGGAGCAGAGGAGGTTTAACGGCTGGGGCGACGGCTTACTTCTCGTCGGGCCAGTAGTTGTAGGACTTCTCGCGCTTCTGCTTCGACTTGGTGCCGATGTAGTCAATAAGACGGAACACTGCTACAGCATCCAAAAGCGGTACCTGCTGCGGCGTGCCCCGCTGGCGGTATAGCGCTTCGTAGCGTCGCTGGGCCACAGCCGCCCGGTCGGCATCGTTCTGCGGCAGATCGTTCATCATGTAAGCAATGAGTTCTGGCGACACATTCCGCTGCGCCAGTTTGGCTGGGTCGTCTGGCATCATCGGCACGTTCAGCATGGCAGTCTTCAGCTCCTGTGCGTTGCTGTATGGGTAAATGTTTACCAGTGGCAGTTCAATGTCGTCAGAGGCCAGATACTGAATCGTGTAGATATACTGGCTCTGCTTGTCGCCCTGGTACTGCTTCAGGTATTCGCTCACCACCAGCATGCCCCGCTTGTAGCCCAGGCGCTCAAAGTAAAGGGTGTCGCCAGCGATTACCGGAATGCTGAAGAAGCCATTTTCGTCAGCAACCGTGCGCCTGCGGGTCTGGCCAATACGTACACGCGTGAAGCTCAGTGGCTCATCTTTTTTGTCAGACAGAATCATGCCTGACAGCTGATACACCACTTCGGTGGTTTGGGCAAAAAGCGCGGCCGGGGCCAGCATGGCCACTGCAAACAGGAAAATCAGAAGACGCTTCATCGAAGGCAAAATACATGAAAGCTCATTCCAGTTCCTAGAACGCTGGCATATTTGGCCACTATTGCATGAATTAGACTGTTCTAACGTTTATATTGCACAAACAGACAATAGCAAGCCGTGAAGAAACTGTTCCTGATCCTGCCCTTTCTTGTTGCATTTTCTGGCCTTAAAGCCCAGGAGATGAGGTTTCATAGTGGCAATTGGGCCAGCCTGTTGGAAGCTGCCAAGAAGCAGGGCAAGCCGTTCTTCGTTGATTTTTACGCCGACTGGTGTGGCCCCTGCAAGTTGATGGCGCGTACCACATTCGCAGATGAAAAGGTGGTGGATTTTGCTGGCCAGCATTTCATCGCCTACAAGCTGAATGCAGAAGAAGGTGAAGGCATACGCCTGGCAAGCCAGTACAACATTGAGGGCTATCCGACGGTAGTTTTCTTTGACCGCAACGGCAAGGAGATCAATCGGGTAATCGGCTACCAGAACGCCGAGTCGTTCCTGCGCGCCCTGCAGCGGTTCTCTGGCCAGAAACTTGGCTCAAATGAAGGGCGTACCATGCAGCGGGCTACGCCTGCCCAACGTGCTGCACTCAGTGTCCTTTTCGCCCGTTAAGGCTGCCCTGTGGCCGAACTTCTGAACGATGCCCAGCGGGAGATTGCCCGCATGGCCGAGTTGTTGAAGATTGAAGAGGAGGAAGATCGCCGACAGTACACTGAAAAGGTGCTGCTCACTCCTCTGGCTGAACGCGTAAAACAGGGTTCCTGCTGGTATCCGCTGCGTTGGCGCGATACCCATCTGGGCCCAGGCGATACATTGATGGTAACGCTTGCGCCTATGGGGCAGGGTAGGCCCGAGTCGCTGAACCGCAATTCTTTTCAGCCGGGACAGGTGGTGAGTCTGTTCTGGGATTCTTCCAGCCACAAACGAAATCCTTCAGCTACTGGCGTGGTAGCACGGGTGTCGCCTGAAGAAATCACCATTGCACTGCACGGCGATGAGGAGCCAGAATGGCTCGACAATGCCCCACTAGGGCTGGATGCCTTTTACGATGACCGCAGCTACCGGGAGATGGAAGCTGCACTCAGGGTAGTGCAGCGGGCCGACACCGGCCGCGTAGCCGATTTGCGCTCGGTAATGCTGGGTTACAGCCAGGCACGGTTCGACCGCCCCGAGAAACGCTGTTTTGCCGAACACCTGAACGACTCCCAGCGACAGGCAGTCGATTTTGCCCTGTCCGCATTGGATGGCGCTTTCCTCCTGGGCCCGCCCGGCACAGGCAAAACCACCACGTTGGTAGAGGCCATCCGTTTGGCAGCGCAGGCCGAGGGGCAGGTACTGGTGTGCGCAGCCAGCAACACAGCCGTTGACGTTCTGGCCGAGCGTCTCAGCAACCGTGGCCTGAATGTCCTGCGGCTGGGGCACCCGGTTCGGGTAAACGAGCAGCTGCTGAGCCTGACACTCGACGCCCGCATTGATGCCCACCCCGCGCAGGCCGAGTGGAAGAAGCTGCTGAAGCTGGCCGAGCAGGCACAGGCCAAGGCGGCTAAATACAAACGCAGTTTTGGACCAGCGGAGAAGCGCGCCCGCGCCGAAGCCTACACCGAGTCGAAACTGCTTCGAAAGGATGCCGAGCGCATCGAACGCTACATCATGCAGGATGTCTTGGGCGGCGCACAGGCCATTTGCTGTACGCTCACGGGCGCTGCCGCCATGATGATCCGCGATATGCGGTTCCGCACAGTCTTCATAGACGAAGCGGCGCAGGCCATGGAGCCGGCCAACTGGATACCGCTGCTCAAGGCAGAAAGGGTCATTTTCGCGGGCGACCCCTTCCAGTTGCCGCCTACCGTCAAAAGCCCGGAAGCCGCAGCAGCAGGCCTTTCCGTGAGCCTGGCCGAGAAGTTCCTGCAACGACAGTCGGTACGCGACCGTACAGTATGGCAGATGTTGCAGGTGCAGTATCGCATGCACGCCGATATCATGGCCTTCCCCAACCATCACTTTTATGGTGATCAGCTGAAGGCTTCCCGCTCTGTGGCGGCCCGTCTGCTGCCTTTTGCCACGCCACCAGCGGCAGTAGAATACCTCGACACGGCCGGCTGTGGGTTCGACGACGAAACCAGTGAGGTCACCCTCAGCACCAGCAACCCCTCCGAGGCAGCGTTTGTGCTCAGGCACCTGGAGGGCTTCGTTGCCGAACATCTGGAAGAGATTCAGGCCCGTAACCTATCCATCGGTCTCATTGCCCCCTACGGTGATCAGGTGGCTATCTTCCGCCGCGAGGTGTCCCGCTCGCCAGTACTCAGCCAATTGGGGCGACAGCTTTCGGTGCGCACCATCGATGGCTTTCAGGGCCAGGAACGCGATGTCATCTATCTGTCGCTGGTGCGCAGCAACGCCAGCGGAATCATTGGCTTTTTGTCCGATACCCGCCGCATGAACGTGGCACTTACTCGGGCCAAGTCCCGACTGGTGGTAGTGGGCGATTCAGCTACACTTTGCAGCCATCCATTCTACGCGGCGCTAATCGAGCACTACCAGCAGACGGGTGTGTATCGATCTGCCTGGGAAACGGGTTTGGTCTAGGCCGGGCGTTTCGTAATTTCAGGCCGCCAACCCCCTTTACAGCTGGATGCAGAAGCACCCCGTACAGCTTTCGGCTGTGATTATCACGAAAAACGAGGAGAAGAACATCGCTCGGTGTCTGGATTCACTTCTGGACATTGCGGACGATGTGCTGGTGGTAGATTCTTTCTCAACTGACCGCACCGAAGAGCTGGTGCGCAACCACCCACTGAAGCCCCGTTTTCTCCAGAACCCGTTCGAGGGTCACATCCAGCAGAAGCAGTTTGCGCTTGACCACGCCCTGTTCGACCACGTGGTTTCGCTGGATGCCGACGAGGCACTGGATGCCCAGTTGCGCGCCTCACTGCTGGCAGCGAAGACCAATTGGACACACGATGGCTACCGCATGAATCGGTTGACCTCGTATTGCGGCCAGTGGATACGGCATGGTGGCTGGTATCCCGACCGTAAAATCAGGGTATTTGACCGCCGCCAGGGCTATTGGACGGGCGATAACCCACACGACTATGTGCAGATGAAGCCCGGTGCCGCTGTTGGCTACCTTAAGGGGGATATTCTGCACTATACCTACTACTCCATCACCGAGCACATTGCACAGGCTAACCGCTTTACCGACATCTCGGTGCAGGTAATGCTGAAAGCTGGCAAAAAGCCCAGTTGGTTCAAGCTCATTTTCAGCCCCATGTTCAAGTTCCTGCGCGATTATGTCATCCGCATGGGCTTTCTGGATGGCCTCAACGGACTGATCATTGCATCGGTATCAGCTCAGGCTGCATTTCTTAAGTATGCCAAGCATATCACTGCGATACGCCAGGCCCGCAACTCATCCCAGTCTTCATCATGACCCTCTCAGGCGCCCCCTGCATTCTTATCAGTAGGCCCGACGCCATTGGCGATGTCGTGCTGACGCTGCCCCTCGCTGGTTTTATCAAGGAGTGCATGCCCCAGGTAACAGTGGCTTTTCTGGGGCGCAGCTACACCCGCCCGGTCATAGAGGCCTGCCGGTATGTGGATGTGTTTCTGGATTACGACGAAGTAAAAGCAGATCCTGGCGCCATCGAGCGGCCCCGCCCCGATATCATTTTACACGTGCTGCCCGACAAATGGGTGGCGCGCCGTGCGGCAGCTGCCCGTATCAAGAAACGAATTGGAACGGCGCATCGACTGCACCACTGGCTGTATTGTAATCACCTGGTCTGGTTCTCCCGTCGCAATTCCGACCTTCATGAGGCGCAGTTGAACTTCAAGTTGCTGCAGCCCCTTGGACTGCCCGACTCCGTTCCGTTGGCATCCATCCCATTGCTGTATGGCCTATCGCCACAGGTAGCTTTCCCGGCCGAGTTCACTGCGGCCATGCACGATGGCCGGTTTCAGTTGGTGCTGCACCCCAAGTCGGCAGGGAGTGCCCGAGAGTGGCCCATGAAGCATTGGCTGGAACTTGCGCGAATGCTGCCGCCAGAGGCCTTCCAGTTATGGATTACCGGCACCGAAGCCGAAGGCCAACATATTGCCCGCGAATGTCCGGCGCTGCTGGCCCTGCCGAATGTTCAGAACGTTACAGGCCGTATGTCCCTGGCCCAGCTGATTGCTTTCCTGAACGACGCGGATGGAGTGATAGCAGCCAGCACAGGCCCGCTCCACATTGCTTCGGCCCTTGGCCGCAATGTGTTGGGGCTGTTCCCGCCCATCAGGCCCATGCATCCAGGTCGCTGGGCCCCCGTAGGACTGAAGGCCCGCCATCTTGTACTCGATAAGTCCTGTGACGACTGCCGTTCAGGTGGCACATGCATCTGCATGTCGGCGCTGTCAGCGGCCGAGGTCCAGTCGGTTGTGCTCGAATGGGCTGCCCAGAAAGTGTAATTCTCTCATGTCCAACATTCCAAAGGCAGCTCCTGCCGAAGTTTCCATCTACGTTGACGGCTCCTTTCGCGACGATACCGTAGGCTATGGCGCCGTCATTCTCTCGGGCGACACCATTCTGCATGAGATCTATGGCCCCGTGCGCCCCGAAGACAGCGAAGGTACCCGCCAAGTGGCTGGTGAACTCTTCGCCGTGGGCAACTGCATTCGTTGGTGCCAGAAGCATGGGGTTTTTCGCGCACACATTTTCTACGACTACTTCGGTATAGAAAAGTGGGCCACTGGCGAATGGAAAGCCAACAAGCCCATCACGCAGCGCTACCGTGACTTTATTCGCACCTGCGGCATTCAGATTGTCTGGCACAAGGTAGAGAGCCACACCGGCAACCGCTGGAACGACTACGCCGACGCCCTGGCCAAGCGAGGCGCCGCTGGTTTTCGGCCCGCAGCCCCTGGGGCTTGATTGGAGTTGAGGTAATCAGGACCATTTTGCAATTTTCTTGAGCCTGATGCGTTCTTGACTGGCTTCTATGGCTGAAACCTCTGTTCCTTCACTGCCGCTGATTCTGCAGGCACTCCTTTTCGTGGCGGAAACCCCGCTGTCGGCCGAGGAGTTACAGGCCCAGCTGGCGCTGCAGAAAGAGGTGGAAGTGCCCACAGTCGAGCAGATTGAGGCTGCCATATCCGAGCTGGATGAGCAACTGGATGCACTGCCGGTTGCCTTCTCGCTGAGGCGCATTGCTGGAGGTTTTCAACTGCTGACCCGCCCCGAACTCGCTTCTTTTGTTCAGGTGGCTGCTTTACAGCGGGCGCACAAAAAGCTCTCTCGGGCTGCCCTCGAGACCCTGTCCATCATTGCCTATAAACAACCCGTAACCAGAGCAGAAATCGAGTTCATCCGTGGGGTGAACTGTGACTATGCGCTGCAGAAACTGCTGGAGAAGCAGCTTATTGAACCTGCCGGCCGTGCACAAATGCCAGGCAGACCCCTTTTGTACCGTACAACCCGGCAATTGATGGAGCATTTCGGCATTGCTGGGCCAGAAGACCTTCCAAGACTGCAAGAAATTCAACAAGATGAAGAAGCCCTCAGGGCGCAATTCGAGAACCGAAGCGCCGAACAGCCGGACGAGCAACAGCCGGCACAGCAAGCCTAAAAAGGTATCCAACTTCGGTCGACCGCCCCGTAAAGAATTTGAAGTAGACCGCCCGCAGCGTCGCTTTCAGGAAGATAGATTTGAGGGTGATCGCCCCTCCTTCAACCGCGAGGACCGACCCTTCCGCCGCAACGATGGCTCGGACCGCGCACCGCGCTTTAATCGCGATGACCGCCGCGACGGAGGTCGTCCACCATTCAATCGCGAAGACCGTCCACAGCGCCGCTCCGACGACCGCCCCTTCCGTCGTGAACAGGGTGGCGACCGCGACCGCGCACCTCGCTACAACCGTGACGACCGTCGCGATGGAGGCCGCCCCCCGTTCAACCGCGAAGACCGCCCGCAACGCCGCTCCGATGACCGCCCCTTCCGCCGCGAAGAAGGTGGAGACCGCGCACCACGCTACAACCGTGATGACCGTCGCGACGGAGGCCGCCCGCCGTTCAACCGCGAAGACCGCCCGCAACGCCGCTCCGATGACCGCCCCTTCCGCCGCGAAGAAGGTGGAGACCGCACACCACGCTACAACCGTGACGACCGCCGCGACGGAGGCCACCCGCCGTTCAACCGCGATGACCGCCCGCAACGCCGATCCGATGACCGTCCCTTCCGTGGGGGCGACCGCGATGGCCGTGGCAGAAAGCCTCAGGGAAAAGGTGGGCCGAGAAAGCCTTTCTATGAGAAGTTCACCGGCAATGACCAGCCACAAGGCGACTATGTTCCCAGCCGTATGGCCAAAGCCCGTGGCTACAAGGTGCAGGAAGACGAATACGAAGAACGTCCACGCCGCCGCTGGAAAGAGGAAGTAGAAGAAGTGGACATGCCCGGGCCAGTAACCGGTGTCATTCGCCTCAATCGTTACATCGCTCTGAGTGGGGTTTGCTCGCGCCGCCAGGCCGACGAGCTAATTCTCGAAGGCAAGGTGAAGGTAAACGGCGAAGTGGCCACCGAACTGGGCATGAAGGTAGACACCGACAAGGATGTCATCCTGCTGAATGGCAAGGCGATACAGCCTCGTAAGTTTGTGTATATCCTGCTCAACAAACCCAAGAATCACCTCAGTACGGTAAGCGACCCTGAGGGCCGCCGAACGGTGATGGATCTGATTGGAGATGCCACCAGCGAGCGCGTATATCCTGTTGGTCGCCTTGATCGTAACACCACGGGGCTGCTGCTACTGACCAACGATGGAGACCTTGCTAAGAAGCTGACGCATCCCAGCCATAACGTCCGCAAGGTGTATGCCGTTCGTCTGGATAAGCCTGTAAAACAGGATGATATGCAGAAGCTGCTGGAGGGCATCGAGCTGGAAGACGGCCCTGCAAACGTGGACCGTATTGACTACATCGAAGGTGCCGACGCGAATGAAGTAGGCGTAGAGATTCATTCTGGCCGTAACCGCATCGTTCGCCGTATGTTCGAACACCTTGGTTATGAGGTTACTGCACTAGATCGTGTGGCATTTGGCTCGCTGACCAAGAAAGGCCTTAAGCGTGGCTTCTGGCGTGTACTGGAAGAGCGGGAAGTAGGTTATTTGAAGATGCTGTAAGCTCCAGCTTCCGCTGTCAATAACCTAAAGGGCCTACGTACATTCGCTGATAATGCGTTTTGGGGCGTTAATTTTCACCATTCGGGTTGGCTTTTCCCCCCTTGGCTGATATATTGGCGTCCACGTTAAAACATCCTTAACAATCAGTCCGACTTCAAACTCCACCCAACTGTATGGAAAAGAAGCCCGCAGCTACCGCTGGTAAAACCGCCGTTAAGACGGCAAATCCGCTGAAGAACTACTTCGGCGCGCTCGTAATTTTTGGCGCTATCGCCGTAGGTTACATCCTCTACTTCGTAGTTCTGGGTAACCCCGCGAACTTCGAAGGTGGCGACACCACTCATCACCACATCAATACCCTCGGTCTGGTATACAAAGGTGGTCTGCTGGTAGGTATCGCCATTGCGATGCTCCTCATGGTAGTGACCATTACCATCGAGCGCACCATCACCCTGGGCCGCGCCAGTGGCAAAGGCAGCATGGACGTTTTCGTTCAGCGTATCCAGCTCCACCTGGAAAACGACAACATCACCGAGGCCATGAGCGAGTGCGATAAGCAGCGCGGCTCCGTTGGTAATGTCGTGAAGGCTGCCCTCGTTAAGTATGGCGAAATGCACGAAGAGTCCAAGCGTGAAAAGCAGGGCGCTCAGGTTGTAGCATCGCAAGGCTCCAACATCGTTGTTGCCGACGTAAAGGACAAAGAGCAAAAGATGATTGCTATCCAGAAGTCTCTGGAAGAAGCTACTGCGCTCGAGCTCCCCATGCTGCAGAAGCACCTTGTAATCCTCGCTACCATCGTATCAGTTGCTACCCTGGTAGGTCTGATTGGTACCGTACTGGGTATGATCAAGGCCTTCTCGGCTCTTGCCACTGCGGGTGCTCCTGATGCCGTAGCTCTGGCTTCTGGTATCTCTGAGGCTCTGATCAATACGGCTCTCGGTATCTCGACCTCGACCATCGCTACCGTAGCCTACAACTACTTCACCAGCCAAATTGACGAGATGACCTATCGCATCGACGAAGCTGGCTTCTCTATCGTACAAACCTTCAGCGAAAAGCACTAATCCATGCCTAAGGCCCAGATTGCGAAAAAAAGCACGGCCATCGACATGACGCCGATGGTGGATCTGGCCTTTCTGCTGATTACGTTCTTCATGCTGACGGTGAAATTCCGTCCGCAGGAGTCGGTGGAAGTTTCAATCCCCAGCTCCATCGCTGAGACGCCAATCCCGCAGAAGGACCTGATGCAGATTACGGTGTCTAAAGACGGCAGGATTTACTTCTCGGTCTCTGACCAGAATACACGTGAGAGAATGCTGAGCCAGATGGCTTCACGCTATAATCTGCAGCTCACCCAGGACGAAGTGAACACCTTCAAGGTGCTCCCGGACGTTGGTATCGATGTTGGCCGCCTTCAACAGTGGCTGGCGCTCGATCCCGAAAAACGCAAGGAAGCGGCCGCTACGGCGGGCATCCCCTGCGACAGCTCCCGGAACGAACTCTCCGACTGGATCGTGTACGCCCGTCTTTCAAACCCCCAGCTGCGTATTGCAGTGAAGGGTGACGCCGATGCCAATTGGCCTGTTATGCAGCAGGTTATCAATACGTTGCAAGAGCGGAACATCAACAAGTTCAACCTTGTGACCAATACTGAAGCCGTTGCCGAATAATCATTGTTCCACCCTTAAACTTACACCCACAACATGGCTGCAGAAGTAGGTGGTGGCGATGGTGGCCACAAAAAAGGCAAGAAAGGCCGAGGTAAAAAGGGCAACCCCCGCATCGACATGACGCCGATGGTGGATCTCGGGTTCCTCCTCCTCACTTTCTTCGTTCTTACTACGACCATGAACACGCCGGTAACCATGCCGATCGTTGTTCCTGAAAAACCTAAAGAGAATGATCCCCCTCCACCAAAGGTTGCCGAAGGGAAAGTATTGATTCTGATCGTCGACGAAGGCGACAAAATCTTCTGGTACCAAGGCGTTCCCTCGGATGGGTCTCAACCGATTAGCCTGAACACAACGTCCTTCTCCAAGGACGGTGTCCGAAAGGTAATACTCGAGACACGTGCCAAGATCAACGGGCAGTTCGCTACTGCTGCCGATCCCCAGCCGTCGATCGTGCTGATCAAACTCACCACCAAGGCCAAGTACAAGAATGCTGTAGACCTTCTGGACGAGATGGCAATCACTGAGCAGAAGAAATACGCGCTCGTGGATCCTCTCCCCGAAGAACTCAAGCTGATTGATGAATACAAGGCCGCTGTTGGTGGTGGTACTGCCGCAACCCCAAGCAGTATTAATTAATCGCTTTCCACAGTACGCTCATGTCTGTAATCAAAGCAGATCTCGACGAACTGGTATTCAGGGCCCGAAACAAAGCATATGGCTCTTACGAACTTCGCAAGAAGTATGGTAAGTCCACATTAGTCGGGTTTCTGATTGGCTGCTCCGTTTTCACTGTTGCACTCTCGGCACCTCGTATCATCGAGCTGTTGAAGTCTGAAGAAGAAGCCCCAGTTGTTGAGAAGAAGAAGTTCAGCTATGCTGACCTCGCGGATCCCCCACCAGTGAACCGCGACGAGCAGCCCCCGCCACCACCGGATGTGCAGGCTCCGCCGCCACCCGCACGTGCGCAGGTGCAGTTCGTGCCTCCCACTGTAGTGCGTAACGAGGAAGCTCCACCAGAAGCGACTATCGTTAACATTGATACCTTCAAGACCAACGTCGACGCAGGTACACGTACTGTAGAGGGTGATCCAAATGCCGTATTCTCTATCGGCGACGAAGAGGGCGAAGGCACTGGCCCGGTTGAAATTGTCGAAGACAAAGATCCCGAGCCAACCGCTTTCGTACCAGTTGAAAAGGAGCCCGCTCCTGTCAATCTGGATGCAATCAAGAAACTGATTGGCTATCCTCCGATTGCCAAGGAAGCTGGTATTAAAGGCCAGGTTATCGTTCGTATCCTTGTTGACGCTCAGGGCAACTACCTGCGTCACGTGGTGCTGCGTTCGCCTCACCCCAGCCTTGAGAAGGAAGTAGTTGAAAAAATCAAGATGCTGAAGTTTACCCCTGGTATCCAGGGTGGTAAGCCCATCAAGGTTTGGGTTACTATACCCTTCAACTTCCAGTTGCAGAACTAAGAGTTCTTGAAACTCTACGAAGCCAGCCTGAGAACAGGCTGGCTTTTTTATTGCTGATAACCAGTTGATTAGATAGTCATGTTATGAAAATGTTTCCTCACTTGTCCTTCAATGTAAACTCAATGTTAAGAAATAATGTATATTTAAATATGGAAACGGTTAAAGCTGCTTTCCCGGAGCTGAAAGCTGCCGCAAAGCAAACAACAAACTCTCTCAAGCATCGCCTTGTCGGCGCATTGTGCGCCATAATGCTCGCCAGCTTTAGCCTCACTGCCTATGCCCAGGCCTTGGCTGTAGCTGAACCCAATGCAGGGGTTAGCATGTCTGCAACTTCAGTAACTGCTGTTGCCCGTGTTGACAAAGCACCTGTCGCCATTAATATGGAAGCCTTCCTCGCGAGTGTTCTCGTGCCGCAGAATCTGTCGGAAGGTGAGGGGCGTGTTCTCACTCGCTTGCTGGTAGACAAAGAGGGTAACGTTATACAGGCTATTGCAGTCAGTTATAAAAACAAAGACTTGGCCAACGCAATTATTTCCCAGGTCTCCAACCTGAAGTTTCATCCCGCCCGGCTTGGCTCTCAGGACGTTGCTACATGGGTTTCACTTCCGTTCAATCTGAAGTGAGTTCTCCTAAAAGAATGCAAAGCCGGCTGTTGGCCGGCTTTTTTATTGCAATCCAGTTGCGTTTGAGCCTGCGATCTGTTACCTTTTAGTAACCCTAAACCAACCCTTTGGCCTTATGAATCCTACGCCTGAAAACAAGGAAGGACTTCGTGCCGATTTGGACGAGATCGTTTTCGCCCAGCGGAACAAAGCCTATGGGGCATATGCCTTACGCAAGGCATATGCAAAACGAACTGCCAGGGCTTTTGCCTCAGCTGTCGTACTCTTTGCGGGTTTGCTGTCTTTGCCCGCCGCCATTAATGCCCTTCGAGACGAAGCGCTGGAAGTGCCTGTGCCGACAGGTGTAACTGGAGTCCGCGTGGTAACCATCATAGATCCTCCGCCGATTGTAGAGCCCCCAAAGCCTGTACAGCCCCCGCCAACAGACCAACCCCAGCAGATTCGAACCCAGCAGTATGTAAACAATCTGCAGGTAGTCCATAACGAACAGGCGAAACCCGATGCAACCATACCGGATGTAGGCCCTGGCTTGAATCCGGGTTTGCAGGACCAGGATGGGGCAGACACAGGGGTGCCAACAGGCGACCCAGACGGTGCGCCTGCAACAGGCCCTGTAGAAATTGGCATCGAGCCGGAGAAAATCCCTTCTCCAACCGAGTTCTTTGATGGCCAGGTACCGGAAGCATTGAATATGCCCGATTTCAGACGGGCTATGGGGTATCCGATTGCCCTCAAGGAAATGGGTGTGCAGGGAATGGTCACTATGCGCATTCTGGTAGGGAAAGACGGTGCCATACTCAATCATATTGTGTTGGCCTCGCCCCACAAGCTGCTGACGCAGGAAGTGGAAAAGCACCTCGACCTGCTGAAGTTCAAGCCAGGTACGCAGGGTGGGCGTGCGGTTCCGGTTTGGGTTACCATTCCCATCCGGTTCCAGCTCGACCGCTGAGCCATCAGTATATCATGCTCAACAGGCCCTTCGGGGCCTTTTGGCGTTTGGCCGACGTCCTAACCAGATGTCTGTTACCCAATTGGAACTAATCCGGGGCGCTTCTGCCATTGGCTTACTGGAATTCGCTAATTTTGAAAACATGAACGCCCCAACCGAACAGGCCGGGGTGAACGGAGCAGACTCCGTCGCCGGCACCTCAGGTTCATGTAAATACATCTTTGTTACGGGGGGCGTCGTCTCCTCGCTTGGAAAGGGTATCGTATCGGCTTCGCTTGCCAAGCTGTTGCAGGCGCGTGGCTACCGGGTCACCATTCAGAAATTTGACCCTTACATCAACATTGATCCAGGAACGCTGAACCCCTACGAGCACGGGGAGGTGTTTGTTACGGACGACGGTGCCGAAACCGACCTTGACCTCGGTCACTACGAGCGTTACCTCAACATTCCTACCAGCCAGGCCAATAACGTTACCACCGGTCGTATCTACGAGACGGTAATCAAACGGGAACGCATGGGCGAGTACGGGGGCAAAACCGTACAGGTTATCCCGCATATCACCGACGAAATCAAGCGCCGGATGCAGCTGTTGGGGCAATCGGGGCAGTATGATATCGTCATCACCGAGATTGGAGGCACCGTGGGCGATATCGAAGCCCTGCCTTACATCGAAGCTGTACGCCAGCTCCGCTACGATCTTGGCGACCACCAGAGCCTGGTTATCCACCTTACGCTCGTTCCCTTCCTCAATGCAGCAGGAGAACTCAAAACCAAGCCCACCCAGCACTCCGTAAAGCTGCTGCTGGAAAACGGTGTGCAGCCCGACATCCTCGTCTGCCGCACCGAGCATCGCCTCGACAAAGACCTGAAGCGTAAAATCGGCCTCTTCTGTAACCTCAAGAACGACAGTGTCATCGAGGCCAGCGACGCTGATTCCATATACGAAGTGCCCCTGCTTCTCAAGCGGGAAGAGTTTGACAAGGTTGTACTGGAGAAACTCAAGTTGCCGATGGGGCAGGAACCCGAGCTGACCAGTTGGCGGGCCTTCCTGCACCGCCTCAAGAACCCAGTGGATGAGGTGCGGATTGCGCTGGTGGGCAAGTATGTAGAACTCAACGATGCATACAAATCCATCCTGGAAGCGCTGAAGCACGGTGGTGCCGCCAACGAACTCAACGTGCGCATCGACTCCGTTCACTCGGAAGATATCAACGAGGAGAATGTGGCCCGAATGCTGAAGGGTATGGACGGCATTCTGGTGGCACCCGGCTTCGGCGCTCGTGGTATTGAAGGAAAGATTGTGGCCGTGCGCTACGCACGCGAGCAAGGCATTCCTTTCCTGGGTATCTGTCTCGGCATGCAGATGGCCGTGATTGAATATGGACGTAATGTGCTGGGCCTACAGGGTGCCAATTCAGCCGAGTTTGATGCTACCTGTCCGCACCCTGTCATTTCACTCATGGAAAGCCAGAAGGCTGTGAAGCAGATGGGAGGCACAATGCGTCTGGGCCTTCAGCCCTGCGATTTGGCACCGGGATCGCTGGTGCAGCGGGTCTATGGCCGAAACAACATTCAGGAGCGCCACCGCCACCGTTACGAGTTCAACAATGCCTACCGCGAGGAGTATGAGGCTGCGGGCATGAAGCTCTCTGGGATCAATCCCGAGCAGGATCTCGTGGAGATGATTGAGCTGCCCGAGCACCCGTTTTTTGTTGGCTGCCAGTTTCACCCCGAATATCGCAGTACGGTGGAAAACCCTCATCCCCTCTTTGTGGGCTTTGTAAAAGGGGTTTACGAGAATAAACTACGACTGGGTACCGCCCGCAGCACCGAGCGACCACCTCGTACGATGGCCTAGCACGATTGTGTCAATGCATACAGGCGCTTGGCTTCCGAAAGGTCAAGCGCCTTTTCTGTGTATAGAAAATGCAGAACCTCGTTCGCGAAGTAGCTTGGCAGGCTGGGTAGCCACTGTGTGGCCTGTTGGGCCAGTTGACGTATATGCGACTGAGGCGACGGCCGGTGGGGCAGCAAAGAAGGAAGCCTGCTGTAAATCTGGGCTTTCACCCAGTGAATTTCGGTCGCTTCGGTACCAATATCTGGCAGAGCCTCCAGTTTTCGAACCCCCTCCTGAATCGTTTGAAACTGACTTATTGGATTCAGTTTATATTTTGCTGAAATGCAAGTGAATGATATGTCATACAGGTTGCTTAGGCTGTTAAATTTTTGTAGCACATGAGCCGATTTCTGGCCCCAGTCAACATACAGTTGTGCGGTGTCGGCCAGCAGAAAGCACAACCTGACGACCTCCTGTAGGTCCTCCTGTGACCTGTTGCTTTCCGGCCTGCCTCGCAGGAGTTTGGCTCTTTCCAACAGTAGCTTTCGTCGTTGGGGCTCCGGCTCAGGGAATCGTTGTGCGGGCAGCATACTTATCCAGAAGCATCTTTTCCGCCATGCTGGTTCCCGGTTCATTCATTCTGGCCTGTCTTTTGTAGCTTTGGCTGTCAACCTACCAAGACTAACCGGATGTCACAGACTGCCACTGCCCCTAATCATACCGCTTTGCAGAAAGAAATACAGGAATGCAGTAAACTGGTGCACCAGGCTGCTGAAGAGATGCACAAGGTGATAGTGGGGCAGCATAAAATGGTCAATCGCTTGATGATTGGTCTTTTCACCAATGGTCACGTGCTGCTGGAAGGCGTGCCGGGACTGGCCAAAACCCTTACTGTAAGTTCGCTGGCGCAGGCGCTGAAGCTCAGCTTTCATCGTATCCAGTTTACGCCCGACCTTCTGCCTTCTGACGTTGTAGGCACCATGATCTACAACCCCAAGGAGAGCACCTTTGAGGTGAAGAAGGGGCCCATTTTCGCCAACATCATTCTGGCCGACGAAATCAACCGCTCGCCCGCCAAAGTGCAGGCGGCCCTGCTCGAAGCCATGCAGGAGAAACAGGTGACGCTCGGCGAGACTACTTACAAGCTGGAACGGCCATTCCTTGTGCTGGCAACCCAGAACCCTGTAGACCAGGAGGGCACTTATCCGCTGCCCGAAGCCCAGGTAGACCGTTTCATGATGCGTGTCTTCGTAAACTATCCCACATACGAAGAGGAGCTGCAGATCATGCGGCGCATGGCCCACACCAAGCTAGACCAGACCATACAGCCAGTGCTGGATGCCACACAGATCTTCCGCATCCGTGACCTCATCGAGCAGATTGAAGTAGCCGAGCGTATCGAGCAGTATATCGTGAAGCTGGTGATGGCAACCCGCGACCCAGCCTCTGTGGGGCAGGAGGCACTGAAACAGTACATCGAGTATGGAGCATCGCCACGCGCTACCATTGCCATGAACCTTGCCGCCCGTACCGTCGCCTTTATGGCAGGCCGCACCTATGTGCTGCCAGAAGACGTGAAGGAGATTGCGCCGGATGTGCTCAACCACCGCATCCTGATGACCTACGAGGCTGAAGCAGAGAACGTATCCTCGCTCGACGTCATTCAGAAGCTGCTGCTGGCAGTTCCGATTTAAGCGCAAGCACCTCGGCTGCTGCTGCCAGCACCTGCGCTACGGGCATCAGCCGGAAGCACTCGTGTGCCTTGGGGCAGTGGTCCAGATGGCATCGGATGCAATCCAGTGTATCCAGCTGCACGGTGGCAACGGGATTGGGACGATACTCGCCCATCATGCTGGTAAACGGGCCAAAGAGTGCTACAGTAGGCGCGCCGCTGGCAGCTGAAATGTGACAGGGGCCACTGTCGTTCGCGAGTACCAGACTCAGTTTTGAGAGCACGGCTCCCAGTTGCAGAATGCTTCCAGCAGGACAGCGCTTAAAGTGCGTTCCGCGTTGTGTCAGTTCCTGTTCCAGTGCCCGCATGGCGGGTTCGTCGGCGGGGCCACCCATTATCAGAACAGGCCAGCTGTAGCGTTCCTGTAACGCCTGTGCAAAGTCTGCCAGCTGGTCGGGGTCGCAGCGTTTGGAGGCTACATTGCCTGTAGGCAATACCCCGATGATGCCTGTTGCCGAGGGGAACAGCGTGTGCAACGTTTCGGAAGCTACCGCCAGCTCTTTTTCCGGCAGCGGGAAACGCACCCGGTTTTCAACCACGGGGATATTCAGCGCCCGAAGCATGTCCAGGCACTGCTGAATCAGGAATTTGCCTTCAGAGAAGGGTGTGCGCAGGTTGTAGGCCCAGCGCCGGCTGCTGCTGTCAAAACTCACACGCGTCCGTGCGCCCGAGAGTGCTGTCATCAGCGCAGTGCGGGGGTTCTGCCACAGGTCCAGTATCAAATCATATCCGGCCCTGCGCAACTCCCAGATGGCCCGTATGGGGTTCTGGCGGTCCAGCGTCAGCACGCGGTCTATCTCTGGCACAGCCTTCAGAAATCCTACCGAGCCTGGATCGGTCAGGTAATGGATTTCGGCATGCGGATAGGCAGCGCGCAGGCTGGGCAGCATTACCAGCGTCATCACCACATCCCCGATGCCTCCAATCCGTATCACCAGAATCCGGCTGATCTGTGCCTGCACACCTTTCATGCCAGAAAACTACTGGATGCACGGGTATCATGAAAAGCCAAAAATTAATCCGCTTCATTTTTAGGCACTTCCAGAATACACCTGAAATTTTCCTGTACAGGCCTTGCGGAGTGTAGAATGCCACTTATATTTGCACTCCCGTTACGGAACAACGGCGCATTCGTAGCTCAACTGGATAGAGCATCTGACTACGGATCAGAAGGTTGGGGGTTCGAATCCTCCCGAATGCACGAAGAAAAAGCCCGCACACTGCGGGCTTTTTTACTTTTGCGCCATGCGGATTCTCACCCTTGCCCGCGCGCTCAGTCTGGATGTCGCACTGGGCTCGCTGGGCTCAGCAGCTTTTGTCGCAGCATTGCTCGGTGTAAACCTCACTCCCCATGTGCTGCTGTTGCCGGTAGGAGTGTGGCTCATTTACACGCTCGACCACCTGCTCGACGCCCGGCGTATCTCCCAACCTGCCTCGCAGTTTCGTCATCGCTTTCATCAGGAGCATTTCGGCAGCATTGCCGCTGTATGGATGATAGTGGCCATAGGCGCGGGCATGTGGGTGTGGTTTGGCGCACCCGAGCGGTTGCTGCGCATGGGCTTTCTGGTGTTGGGGCTGTGTCTGTTGCATCTGATGCTCGTTTGGCTGGTCGGCAATCGTACAGGGGTTCTCCTCCAGAAAGAACTGGCAGTGGCAGGCATCTATACCTTGGGCGTGTCCGTAGCGCCACTTTCGCTGCATCACAGCTTCGAGGGCTACTGGCTGCCGGCGTTGCTGTTGGTGCTGGCTGCCATCGTAAATCTGCTTACGCTGTCCTGGTTCGAGCTCCAATCCGACAAAGCCGAGGGGCAATCCTCCTGGGTACAGGGGCTGGGGACGGGCCGATCCCAGCTGATCATTTGGGGACTTACCCTGTTGGGTATGGTGGTTGCGCTGCTGGCGCTGATACTGGGTTGGGGCATTGCGTCTCCACACAGGCAATGGGCGTTGGCGCTGGCCTTGGGTCAGGCCGTCTGGCAATGGATGCCCATTGCCATGCCCTATATCTTCCAGCCCTTCGGTCGTTATCGCGCCTGGGGCGACGCAGGCTTTCTGCTGTATCTCCTCTTGCTGGTTCTGTAAAAAGAACGGCACGGTGAGCACCGCGCCGTTCCCAAATCACCCATACGCTGTAGGGGGAGGATTCGAACCTCCAAGGGGGGATTAGCTTCCCTGGGCCCGGGGAGTTTATCTCCAAGCCCCCACCCGCGAGACAAGCGGGCGCGGCTGCCATGTTTCGCCACCCTACAGTATTTGTGCCGCTTCCTTTCAATTGTTGTAAGTATTCGGCGTTTTTGTTGATGCAAACATACTATAATGGCTTTGTATATGTCAATAGTTAAATGAAAATATTATATCTGTGTAAATTTCGCATCTCCTGCTACTTTCTGTTACCACTATCGCAAAAGCACAAAAAAGGGGCCCTAGAGGGCCCCTGTGCAGTACTGAAGGGTGCGTTTACTTCAGGTTTCCTACCATGTCGGCGGGCACTACATACTTGTCGAACTCCTCTGCGGTAAGGTAGCCCAGGGCAATGGCCGCTTCCTTCAGCGTGGTACCTTCCTTGTGGGCTTTCTTTGCAATGGCGGCAGCCTTGTCGTACCCGATGTGGGGGTTGAGGGCAGTCACCAGCATCAGCGAGTTGTTCAGGTGGTTCTGGATGGCCTTGTGGTTCGGCTCAATTCCAACTGCACAGTGCTTGTTGAACGAGTCTGCGGCATCGGCCAGCAGGCGCGCCGACATCAGCACGTTGAAGATGATCACCGGCTTGAACACGTTCAGCTCAAAATGGCCGTTCATGCCACCTACTGCCACAGCTGCATCGTTGCCGATTACCTGTGCGCATACCATGGTCATGGCTTCGGCCTGGGTGGGGTTCACCTTGCCGGGCATGATGGAGCTGCCAGGTTCGTTCTCTGGAATCAGGATTTCGCCGATACCACTGCGCGGGCCAGAGGCCAGCAGACGGATGTCATTCGCAATCTTCATCAGGCTCACGGCAACGCGGCGTAGGGCGCCTGACAGCTCTACCAGCGCATCGTGTGTCGCCAGTGCCTCAAACTTGTTCTCAGCCGAACGGAAAGGCAGCTTGGTGAGCTCGGCAATCTTGGCGGCTACCTTTTCCGCATAGCCATTGGGGGCGTTGATGCCAGTGCCCACTGCGGTGCCACCCAACGCCAGTTCTGCTACCTGGGGCAGTGCGCGCTCCAGTGCCTTGATGCTATTCTCAATCTGCTTGGCATAACCAGAAAACTCCTGGCCGAGCGTTAGTGGTGTGGCATCCATCAGGTGGGTGCGGCCAATCTTCACAATCTGCATGAAGGCATCGCTCTTGGCCTTCAGGGTGGCATGCAGCACCTTCAGTTGCGGAATGGTGTGTTCCACTACGGCTGTGTACGCCGCAATGTGCATGGCCGTCGGGAAGGTATCGTTCGAGCTCTGGCTCTTGTTTACATCGTCATTGGGGTGAATAGGCTTCTTGCTGCCCATTTCGCCGCCCAGCAGTTCAATGGCACGGTTCGAGACTACCTCGTTCACGTTCATGTTGCTCTGCGTGCCCGAGCCCGTTTGCCACACTACCAGCGGGAAATGGTCGTCCAGCTTGCCGGCCAGAATCTCGTCGCACACTTTGCCGATGATTTCGGCCTTGTCTTTGGCCAGTACGCCCAGGTCGGCGTTGGTCAGGGCGGCCGCCTTTTTCAGGTGGGCAAAGGCGCGAATCACCTCAATGGGCATGCGGTGCCCACCGATGGTGAAGTTCTCAAGCGAGCGCTGGGTCTGGGCACCCCAGTACCGGTCGGCCGGTACCTGCATGTCGCCCATGGTGTCGTTCTCAATACGGTATTGCATGACGATTGGGGATGTCGGTTTGGTTGCGCGAAGGTAATTAATGGTAAGAGTTGGTGGCCAGACTGGGGCGAAAACCTAGAGGCTGCGCCACAGCGAAAGGCCTGCACGCAGAAATACGTTCAGGCTGCCCTGCGTGTTGTCAAATGGCCCGGTGGGCGACCACTCGGCTCCAGGTTGCAGGAAAAGGCCGTTGGTCTTGTTCAGCGGAAAACGCCACCACAGCGAAACATGCAGGGCCGGCTGAAAAGTGCGTCCTTTCACACTGCCAGGGCTGCTACTCACCGCTACCCAGGCCTTGGGGCCAATGAGCAGGGCAATTTCCTGCTTCCGGTGGAAGTTTACTGGCCGAATTTTCAGGTAGGCGCCAATCCCTGCTTGCAGCTGCGAAAGCGAACCGCCATCGACCAGCCCTACTACTGCATCCTGGCCCCCCGCATTCTCCGTGCTCTGGATGTAGTTCAGGCCACCTTCCAGATGGTAACCTGTGCGCGTGCCGCAGAAATAATGTGTGAAGAACCCTTGTCCGGTGGCACTGATGCCGCCATTCAGGCGGTCGTTACCAAGAGGCTGAAAATAACCGCCACCCAGGGAGAAGCCTGATTCGGACAGTTGGTATTGCGCGCGGCTTTTCAAGGGTAATATGAAGAAGCCGAGCAATAAAAAACCGATGCCAGTTGCCTGACACCGGTTGAACCATAAACTAACTAAACTGATACAATGATACTGCATTTTTGCTAGTGTCAAGGGGTTTTCAGAGCCTGTGGACGCACTTTTTGAAAAATACGTGTTTAGACGGAAGTTCATGGTGCGGTGAGCTAATAGTAAGCACTTACAATAATCCGACATTAAGCATTCATCAGGCGCTCAATCTCGTCAGGATGTGAGGGGATGGACGCCATCAGATCGAGCGGCTCGCTGTCGGTAATCAACACGTTATTCTCGATTCGAATGCCCAGGTTCTCCTGCGGAATGTAAATGCCGGGCTCTACGGTATACAACTGCCCCGGTTTGAATTCGGTGTAGCGGCTGCCGACGTCGTGGGTGTCAATGCCCAGCGGGTGACCGATACCGTGCGTGAAATATTTGCGGAAGGCCGGCTGTTCAGGCGTGGCATTCTTCACGTCTTCACTGGTCAACAGGCCCAGCTTCAGCAGTTCATCCTGCATAATCAGGCCTACCTGGTCTACATAATCCTGCATTTTCCGTCCTGGGCGCAGCAGCTGGGTGGCGGCATCTTTAACACGATGTACCGCTTCATACACGGCCCGCTGACGGTCGGTAAACCGGCCACTCACCGGAATGGTACGGGTCAGGTCGGCATCGTAGTTGGCGTATTCGGCACCAACGTCCAGCAGCAGCACATCGCCCGCACGGCATTCCTGGTTGTTCTCATTGTAGTGCAGAATGCAGCTGTTGGCGCCACTGGCTACAATGGGATGGTAAGCAAAACCAGTGGCGCGGTTGCGCAGAAACTCATGCGCCAGCTCTGCTTCAATCTCATATTCCTTGACGCCCGGGCGAACAAAGCCCAGCACCCGACGAAAGCCTTTCTCGGTGATGTCAATGGCCTTTTTCATCAGCTCTAATTCCTCCGGCTCCTTGTGCAGGCGCAGGTCGGCAAGGATTGGCGCTGCCCGGTGCAGCTGATGTGCAGGAAACTCTCGCCGCATCCGCTCGGCAAATACCAGCGAAGGGGTGGGGTAGTAGAGCACATTCCGGTCGTGCTCGTTGGTGTCTATATATACGCCGTTGAAGTGCGACACCATCTGCCGCAGCACAGTTTCAAATTCATCGCGGAAGCGTACCGTGCGTACGCCACTGGCCGCTGTAGCTTCTTCCTGCGAGTACTTCCAGCCTACCCAGTGGCGGATATGATCGTTCGTTCTTGGAACAAAAAGGATTTCCTTGAAACTGTCCTTCGGCGCATCAGGAAACAGGAACAGGATGGCGTCTTCCTGGTCAATCCCAGTGAGGTAGAAGAAGTTGCTGTTCTGCTTGAAAGAGTAGTTGGAATCTACATTGGCCATCACCAACTCATGGCCGAAAAAAATCGCGGCAGTACCCGGTAGAAGCTGACGCACAAGCTTTTCCCGATTGCGGGTGAACAGCGCAGGAGAAATTGCGTGATATTTCATTCGAATGGGTTTGGTAGATGTCTGTCTGTACGTTATTTTTGCGTCCCGCAAGTATAAGGAAACCCTTTCTTGCCTGCTGCGCTGGTCGCGAGATTTGCCGCAGCGGTCTTTGAAAAATTTTTCAGCAGGGGTTGCATGGTTCGAGAAAACCTCACAACTTTGCGCTCCCGTTGAACATTGCCTGGTCGTCTAAGGGTAGGACAGCTGATTTTGGTTCAGTCAGTGGGGGTTCGAATCCTCCCCGGGCAACACAACCCGCCAACCGGAGTTACTCCCGGAAAGCACAACTTTGAAGAAAACCGAACCGCATCCCGGTTCGGTTTTCTTCATAAACAGTAGGATTAATCGCAACATCGCCTTTCGCAATGGCCGCCCGTCACTTTCAGATGTTTGCCGGTAGCGCTTCAAGTTCGCTTGCCGAGCGCATCGCCATTGCCTATGGCTGCGAATTAGGCAAGGTTACCGTTCAGCGTTTCGCCGACGGTGAGCTACAGCCAATCTTCCACGAGTCGCTCCGCGGAAACGACGTATACATCGTACAGAGCACCATCCCTCCGGCCGAAAACCTGATGGAGTTGCTGCTGATGATGGACGCAGCTCGTCGCTCTTCTGCCAAAAGCATAACGGTCGTTATTCCTTACTTCGGTTATGCCCGGCAGGATCGCAAGGACCGCCCCCGTGTTTCTGTTGGCTCCAAGCTGGTAGCTAATATGCTCACCGCGGGTGGTGCAAGCCGTGTGGTAACGATGGACCTCCATGCCGGACAGATACAGGGGTTCTTCGACATTCCGCTTGACAACCTTGAGGCCTCGGCTATCTTCGTTCCTTACATCCAGAGCCTCAATATTGAAGATCTGGTAGTTGCTTCGCCCGACATGGGTGGCGTGGCACGTGCCCGCACTTACGCCAAGCACCTCAAAGCTGACCTCGTTCTGGTCGACAAATACCGCGAGCGTGCCAATCAGGTCAGCTCCATGCAGCTGATTGGCGATGTCAAGGGCAAGAACGTTCTCATCGTAGACGATATCATTGACACAGGTGGCAGCCTCTGCAAGGCCGCCAACTATATACTGGAAAAGGGTGCCAAGAGCGTTCGCGCTGCCATCACGCACCCTGTTCTTTCCGGCCAAGCCTACGAACTGATTGCTGAATCGCAGTTGGAAGAGTTGCTGGTTACAGACACCATTCAGCTGAAAAAGCAGATCGACAAGATCAAAGTCCTGAGTGTTTCGCCACTTTTTGCGCGGGCGCTCAGCAACATTCACAACTACGAGTCCGTTAGTTCGCTGTTCCTCAACTAAAAGCGTCAATCCCGCACGTCATGAATACCATTGCGTTGACCGGTTCCAGCCGTACCCAAATCGGCACCAACCAGGTAAAAAAGCTCCGCGCCGAGGGCCAAATCCCGTGCGTTCTCTACACTGCTCAAGGCCCCAAGCACTTCAGCGCCGAGTTGAACGCCCTCAAGAAAACCATCTACACTCCTGAGGTGTATGTTGTGGAACTGAGCATCGATGGCGCCAAGCACAATGCCATCATTACTGAATCGCAGTTCGATCCCGTACATGGCAACATGCTTCACGTAGACTTTACCGAGGTACGTGAAGACCGCCCCATCCAAATTGAGCTTCCCGTTAAGCTCACGGGTCAGGCGCCCGGCGTTCTTGCTGGTGGCAAACTCGTCCAGAAGCTTCGTAAGATGCGCGTGAGCGGCCTGCGCAAAGATTTGCCCGCTTCACTCGATATCGACGTAAGTATGCTCACTCTGGGCCGCAGCCTCAAGGTTCGCGAAATCAGCTTCAACAACCTCACCATCAACATGGCTGGTGACGTACCGGTTGCTACCATCGAAATTCCCCGCGCACTGCGCCAGGAACAAGGTCCTCGCAACTAAGCGACCCCGAAACGGATTACGACAAGGCGCCCTGCATGGGCGCCTTTTGTTTTTTTAGCAACAGGATAGCATTCGTTAATACTGTGGAAGAGGCGCAGTAGATAGTTTTGTCAGGAACCTACTACTGATTAGAAAATGAAACCGTACAGAATCTGGCTGATAGGGCTTGTTTTTGCTGCTGCAGCTACCATGGCTTTTAACCGGCTGCTGCCTGGGGAAGATGCCCTCTCTGCCGCTGGCATCTCACCTGATGATGCGCAAAGAGCTATAAAAGAGAGTCTGGAGGGAGGTTACATGATACTTCCCTATCCCAACAAATTGAAGAGTGTGCCGGTGGCTGATAGGGCAGGTATTGTACGGGGTATCGGCATGTTTGCCAAAGCCTATGTTTCTACTGCCGAGTTTGCAAGCGACTTCAATCCATATCTCGAGGGCGATTCTGAGCCGCCAACTCCGCCAAAGGCCCCAGAAAGTATTCAGGGCGACCCTCAGACGCAGATGATTCAATCCATGAAGGAAACCTACAAGAGTTTTCTGCAAAGTGTTCAGGCGCAAACCAACCCGGAAGTCAAGCGCCAACTGCAACAGGCTGCCGATGACATGAAGCAGCAACTAGATGAGGCGGAAGCTGCAGAACGCAACCTTACCCCACAGGAAAAGGCAGATCGAGCCGCAGCGCTTCGCCAAATGAATGAGGCCATCAACGAGGAGTACGCACAAGCGATGGCGAAGTATAAGCGCGAACTGGCTCAATGGGAGGCGCGGCAGAAGGCAACCGCTGCCAATCGGACCCCCAAGGGTATAGTAAAAATTCGCTTGAAAGAATTTCTCGCAGCGACAGAAGGCGTAGACTATAACGCTGCGCTGGTTCCGCGATATGGCAAGAAGTACTTCGCCAATGCAGCTTATGAAGCAAAGCCTGCGGAATGGAAAATGGCTTTCCGTGCAGGTCGTGAAGCTACCGAGACCGCCCGGCAGTTTGCGCGCGAGTGGCTCGCCGAATTGGAAAGCGGCCGCTGAGCCTCCTATCTTTGGGCATGTCAAAGCGACAGCCCCTCACGACTGAACAGCTCAACGCCCATCTCGCGCAATTGCCGGGATGGGCGTTGGCGTCTGATGCCCTGGAGGCTCAGTTCTCCTTTGTCGATTTTGCAGCTGCCTGGGCCTTTCTTTCCTATCTCGCCCTCCTGTCCGAGCGGCTCGACCACCATGCCGAAATCTGGAATGTCTACAACCAGGTGCGCATACGCCTGTCAACGCACGACCCCAAAGGCATTTCCTCTCTGGACATTCAGATGGCCACTTTGCTGAACGAATACTACCATTCACACAACAGATGAACCAGCCTTTGCAGGTGAGAATAACGGTGGCTGATGGTGCGCAGATGCCCGCCTACGCTACTTCCGGAGCCGCGGGTATGGACCTCCAGGCTTTTTTGCCACAGCCCGTAACCCTGGCCCCCATGCAGCGTATGCTTGTGCCGACGGGTTTGTCTATCGAGCTGCCACCAGGTTATGAGGCCCAGATCAGGCCCAGAAGTGGGTTGGCACTCAAGAATGGCATTTCAATGGTCAACAGTCCCGGAACCATCGATTCTGACTATCGTGGGCAAATTGGCGTTCTCTTGATAAATCTTTCTGCCGAGCCTTTTGTCATCGAACCCGGTATGCGAATTGCGCAAATGGTAGTAGCACGGCATGAAACTGTACAGTGGCAACTGGCTGATTCCCTCGCGGACACAACTCGTGGTGCCGGTGGGTTTGGTCATACCGGTGTCTGATGTAGCTTTACACCCGCAAAAAGAACCTCATGCGTGTAATTGTACCCATGGCCGGAATGGGCAAACGCCTCCGGCCGCACACCCTCACTACGCCAAAGCCCCTCTTTCCTATTGCAGGCAAGCCGATTGTAGAGCGCCTGGTGGAAGACATTGCCCGGCTATACGATGGAAAGATTGATGAAATCTGCTACATCACTGGCGAATTCGGCGAGGCTGTTGAAAAGCAATTGATTCAGGTGGCCGAGCGCCTCGGCGCCAAAGGCCTCATCTTTAAGCAGGATAAGCCTCTGGGTACTGCCCACGCTGTCTATTGCGCTTCAGCTCGCATGGATGACGAACTTATTATCGCCTTTGCCGACACACTTTTCCGTGCAGATTTCAAGCTGGACCGCTCGGCCGATGGTGTGCTTTGGGTTAAGTCTGTCGAGAACCCCAAGCAATTTGGCGTCGTAACGCTCGATGCACAGGGCCATATCAGTGGCATGGTAGAGAAACCCGATGCTTTCGTGTCAGACCTTGCCATAATTGGTATCTATTATATCAAGGATGGTGCAGGTCTGCGTGGTGAAATCAAGCATCTACTCGATAACAACATTACCAGCAAGGGTGAGTTCCAACTCACCGATGCCCTTGAAAACATGCGCCGGAAAGGCGCGGTGCTTGTACCCGGTCGGGTGGATGCCTGGATGGATTGCGGCAATAAGGATGCAGTCCTGGACACCAATCGTGAAATTCTCGACTTCCTCCCAGGCGACCAGCGACGTGGCCGTTCTATTACACTCGTCAACTCCACCGTCATCGAGCCCTGCTTTATCGGCGAAGGTGCGCACGTGGAAAATAGTGTCGTTGGTCCACACGTTTCCATTGGCAAAGGGGCTTCTGTACGCTCGTCCGTGCTCAAAAACGCTATCTTGTGTGAGCGCGCCAGTGTAGACAACGCCTGCATTGATCAGACCATACTCGGAAACGATGCCAGTCTTTCCCGCAAACCGGAGTGCCTCAACCTCGGCGACTTCAGCGTTGCCTGATTCTGACTGCATGATGCATAAGAGCAAGTTGCTGTTTATCAGTGGCTTGCTCTTTGGTTTTTTGCTGCTGCTGGGCCGCCCATCTGCTGTCTGGGCTCAGCCGGTTTCATTTCAGCAGGCTTATGGGCAGCTTACAGCTGCGGAGAAGGCCGAAGTCGATGGCTTGTTTTATGAAGCGCTGATTGCCCAGGCTCAGGATAATTACCAGCTAGCGGCTGATCAGTATCAGGCGCTGTTGAAAAAACTGCCACAGCATCCCGTAGCCCTCTACAATCTGGCAGACATTCTCTTGCATGATCGCCAGCCCTCCAAAGCACTTCCTTACGCAAGAGCTGCCGCCACTCTGGAGCCAGACAACGTATGGTTCACACGTCTGTTGGCAACCTGCTACGAGCAGTCGCGCGAATACTCCAAGGCAATTGAAGTCCTGCAGAAAGCCCGTACGCGCACCCCGGAAGATATTCAGCTGCTCGCACAACTTGCCGCCACGTATGTTTTGGCAGGCCAGCCGCAACAAGCCCCACCTATCTTCGAGTCGATAATACAGAAGACTGGATTTTCCGAGGAATGGGTGCAGCGCGAGTGGGAGTTGCTGGTGCAGGCTCGGAATTGGGACCTGGCCATAGCAGAACTCAAAAAGTATATCTCACGCGATCCCGCCAACGAATCCTTCTATTTCTGGCTTTTTGATACCTGCCTACGGAATGGCCGCAAAGATCAGGCAGAGCAGGCATTACTTTCGTTATTGAAGCAGGTGCCAAAACAGGAACAGGCGCTCTACGAATTGCTTCAGTTGTATGACGAGCAGCGCCGTGTGGCCGACGCCGAACCACTGCTGGACCGCTGGTTCTCGCAGGCTAATAGCGGTCCCGATCTTCGTGTGCGCTATTTGCGCAGTCTTCTGCCATACCGTGCCGAGCCACCGATGGCCGCCCGCATAGACAAGTGGTTGCCCAAGCTGGTATCGCAGTTTCCTCGCAGTGCAGCGGTATCCACTTTGCAGTCGGAATGGAAACTCAGCAACGCTGAAGCGACGGGTGGACAGACCCTAGCTGGCGATAACATTGAAATGGAATTACGCCAGCTTGTTGAGGAGAATCCTTCAAACAGGCCTGGCTGGGATCGCCTCCTTAAAGTGGTCAAGGTCCGGCGCGATTGGCGCCAGCTTCGAATGGATGCCGAGCTGGCACTTGAAACCTATCCGCTCGATATCACCCTGAATCTTGCGCTTGCCCAAGCTCATATCATGGGTGAAGAAGACGCACGTGGGCTACCACTGTTGGAGAAAATCCTGAAGCTGGGACCAACCGATCCGGTACTGCTCACCGAAGTACATGCCCTTCAGGGCTATGCCTTGGGGCGTCTCGGTCGCCAAGCCGAAAGCTCTACTGCATTTGGCCACGGCTTGGAATTGGATCCCTCCAGCCCTTATTTGCTGGCGCTTCGGGCCTTGGAAGCGTTGAAACGTAATCCCCCCGACCTCGCGTCGGCACAACAGGATGTACAGCGGGCTCAACGCGAAGACCCTGCGATGCCCGAGGTGATACTGGCTGCAGCCCACCTCGCGTTGTATTCGCAACGACCTGCCGATGCGCTTACAGCAATTGCTCCGCTGTTGCAGCATACATCCGACCCACTGGCCTGGGAACTGCAGGGCGATGCATTGCTTGCATCTGCCAAACCAGGCGAAGCACTTTCCGCCTGGAAAACAGCTGTTAAAGCTGCATCCTCTGTTCAAAAACCACGCATTGAGGCAAAAATCAGCCGTGTCAAGCCGTAACTACCTTCTTATACTATTTCTGGCCTTTGCCAGTGTGCTGGCGTCCTGCAAGGGCAAAGGTGGCAAGTATACCCGCGTTGACCCTGTGCCGCAGGCTGGTGCCACTGCCACTTCTCCCAAAGGCGAATTTGACGTTAAAGCGCTTACCGTCAAGAATCTGGACTATGCCCAGTTGATTCTGCGTGGTGTTGGTTCCTATTCAGACGACGACCGCAGCATGAATTTCAACTACAGGCTGCACGTTGTTCGTGGCAAAGCCGTTTGGGCTTCACTTTCGCTCTTGGGCTTTGAGGGGGTTCGTATTCTCGCAACACCCGATTCTTTCAAGCTGATTGACCGAACCAAGCGGCAATACATTTCTGGCAGCTATGCGTTCCTGGAACAGAAGCTGGGCCTGAGGATGGATTTTGACCTCCTGCAGGATCTCCTCATTGGCAATGCCACCACTGCCAGTGCGCTTTACCTGCCCGGCCCACCTGAGGCTACTGGCAGTGCTGCCAGCTTTGCGCTCAGCGATGCACAGGGGCGCTATGCGCTCAACTACTTCGTAGGGGGCGACAACCACAAGCTCAACCGTGTGGAAGCCCAGCAGGCAGCTGCTGCCCAAGCGTTTACACGCCTGGTTTATTCCGCTTTTGAGCCGCTCGATACGCAGGTGATGGCCCGTAAGGTATTGGTAGACGTCTCTGCTCCCAAGACCCTGCAAGTGGCGTTTGACCACCGGCAGGTAGAACTGAATCCAACCTCCCTCAGTCTGGCATTCTCCATTCCAGCAGACTATGAGTCGATTCGCTACTGACCGCTGCTGGGTATTCCTGCTTTGCCTTCTGCTGCCTCTCGTTGCAGTAGGGCAAGGCAAATCGCGCGAACAACTGGAGCGCGACCGCAAGCGAATTGAGCGGGAAGTCAACCTTACCCGGCGCCTCATCGTACAGGCTAAGACCAACCAGAAGCGTTCGCTTGCCGAGATGCAGTTGTTGCAGCAGCAGATTGTCCTGCGCGAGCGGCTGGTCACCAACATCGCCCAGGAGGTAGAAGCACTGGAAAACGAAATGCTGGAGATGGACCGGCTCATAACGGCCATGCGGGGCGATGTAAAAAAGCTGCAACAGAACTACGGCCAGATTGCCTACAAAACCTATTCGTCCCAGACCAATCTCAATACGCTGCTCTGGATTCTCAGCTCCGCGAGTTTTCAGCAGGCATACGATCGCCTCCGCTATTTCAATGCCTTCAGCCGCTTCCGTAAGCAGCAGATTTTTCTCATAAAGCAGGCGCAAGGCAATCTCGACAAGCGAATGCGCGAGCTGAACCAGCGCCGCAGCGAAAAGCAGGAACTACTCTCGGCCCGGCAGAAAGAGCGTCAGCAGTTGGATGCCACCCGTGCTGAAAAGGATAAGCTCTTCAGGCAGCTGAAACAGAAGGAGAGCGGGTATAACCGCCAGCTTACTGAATACAAGGCGAACCTGCGCAAGATCAACGCTGAAATCGAGCGGCTCATCCGTGAGGAAATCGAGCGGGCCGAGCGTGCTGCGGCACTTGCAGCCAAACGGGCGGCAGAAGCCGCTCGTAAAAGGGCGATTGCAGCAGGGAAAAAGCCAGCACCTGCCTCTGCGCCAGTAGCCAACCCAGTCAGCGAAGAGAGCCTGAAAATGGCCACCCTTTTTGAGCGAAACCGTGGCAAGCTTCCCTGGCCTATTCCTCAAAACAAGGGGGTCGTGACGTCTGGCTTTGGCATTCAGCAGGATGTCTCTGGCGGCAAAGTGAAGAACGATGGCGTTATCCTTACTGTTGAGCCGGGTACAGAGGTCCGCGCTGTTTTTGGCGGCAAAGTCACCCTGGCTCGTAAACAGCCAGGGCTAGGCACCATTATCATCCTGCGCCACGGCTCCTATCTCACCACATATGTGTTTGCCACCAGCGATCTAAGGGTCAAGGAAGGCGACGAGATTGAGACCCTCCAGACCTTGGGCACTCTTCAGGAGGGAACTGGCGGAGCCACATTGAATTTTCTCATCTACAATCAGCGAACTCCCGTTGATCCCCTCATGTGGGTAATCCGCCGCAACTGATGCAGTCTACTCCCGATACCGATTCGAGCTTCTTCAGGCCCTATTACCCTTATCTGCTCCTGCTGGTTGTGCTCTACATGGCAGGTCTTATGTTATTGGCAGTGGAGGGCTATCATGGCAGTTTTCTGCTCCTCAACAGTCTGCATTCCAGGCTGGGCGACGCCCTGATGCCGCATATCTCCAACCTTGGCGACTCGCTTATCCTTGCCAGCATGCTTACGCTGCTGATGGCCCGCAGCCGTACCCCGCTGGCGCTCTTTGGCATTCTGGTCATCACTTTCACAGGGCTGTTTGCCCAGTATCTCAAGCGAACATTTTTCTCAGAGTGGGACCGGCCCCTTCGGGTTTTTGAAGGTTCCGGTGTCGATATCCATTACTTCGCGCAGGAAATTGCTCGACACAACAGTTTCCCCAGTGGCCATAGTGTCACTATTGCAACAGGAATGCTGATTCTGGCCGCTTGGGCTGGTGCCGACCGCAGATGGTTGCAGGCACTGGCTGTTCTGGGGGTGGTGCTGGTAGGCTACAGCCGTGTATATGTGGGGCTGCATTTCCTGGGCGATGTGCTGGCGGGCGTTGCGCTTGGCACTTTCATAACCTTCCTGTTGCTGCGTCTTCTTCTTCCACGCCTCGAAAGCTGGTGGGGCAGGGTAGGGACGGTAGCGCAACATCGAACTGCATTTATCCTAATGTTCGTGGCCGTACTCGCGCTCACTGCCGGAATTGCCATGCGCTACAAGTATCTTTGGGCTTTCTGATTCCCTTCACTAGATGGCTGGTTCTTCTCCCGACGAAATCTGGATTACCCCGGAAGGAATTCCGGTAAAGCAGCAATACACTGCTGCCGATATCGCCAGTGCCGAACATCTGAAGTTCATTGCTGGGGCGCCTCCATACCTGCGCGGCCCCTATGCCAGCATGTACACTGGCCAGCCCTGGACCATCAGACAGTATGCCGGCTTTTCTACTGCTGAGGAATCCAATGCCTTCTACCGCCGCAACCTTGCAGCGGGCCAGAAGGGCCTTTCTGTTGCCTTCGACCTCGCTACCCACCGTGGCTACGACTCTGATAATCCCCGGGTAACTGGTGACGTCGGCAAGGCAGGGGTTGCCATTGACTCTGTTCTCGACATGAAGATTCTGTTCGATGGTATACCCCTCGATCAGATTTCCGTTTCCATGACCATGAATGGGGCCGTTCTGCCAGTCATGGCGTTCTACATCGTCGCGGCCGAAGAGCAGGGTGTTTCCCCTGAGAAGCTGTCTGGCACCATCCAGAACGACATCCTCAAGGAGTTCATGGTGCGGAATACTTTCATCTACCCGCCTCAGCCGTCACTCCGCATCATTACAGATATCTTCGCCTACACCGCGAAGAACATGCCCCGCTTTAATTCCATCTCTATCAGCGGGTATCACATGCAGGAGGCTGGTGCCACTGCCGATCTAGAGCTTGCCTACACCCTTGCCGATGGCCTCGAGTATCTTCGGGCAGGCCTAAAGGCCGGGCTCGATATCGATGATTTTGCGCCCCGTCTTTCGTTCTTCTGGGCCATTGGCATGAACCATTTCATGGAGATTGCCAAAATGCGTGCAGCGCGTCTCCTCTGGTCAAAGATTGTGCAGGAAATGGGTGCGAAAAATCCTAAGAGCCTGGCACTGCGTACACACTGCCAGACCAGCGGTTACAGCCTTACTGAACAGGATCCGTTCAATAACGTGGCGCGCACCTGTGTAGAGGCATTGGCTGCTGCCTTCGGGGGCACACAGAGCCTGCATACCAACGCTCTCGACGAAGCCATTGCGCTGCCTACCGACTTCTCGGCCCGCATTGCCCGCAACACGCAGCTGTACCTCCAGCTGGAAACGGGCATCTGTGATGTCGTTGACCCTTGGGGCGGTTCTTACTATGTAGAATACCTTACCCAGCAGCTCGCAGAGAAAGCCTGGGCGCTGATTGAAGAAGTAGAGCAGCTGGGCGGCATGGCGCTGGCCATTGAGCAGGGCTTGCCCAAACTGCGCATTGAAGAAGCCGCTGCCCGCAAGCAGGCCCGTATAGACAGTGGCCGCGAAGTAGTGGTTGGAGTTAATCGCTATAAGGTGTCCCAGCAGTCTGAGATTCCGATTCTGGAAGTGGATAACCATGCCGTGCGGCGCAAGCAGATCGAAAGGCTGGAGAAACTGCGAGCCGAGCGTGACAATGCCGCAGTTACAAAAGCACTGGAAGCACTTACCCGTTGCGCCGAAACTGGCGAAGGCAATCTGCTGGCACTCAGTGTAGAGGCTGCACGTCTACGTGCTACCCTCGGCGAAATCTCCGACGCACTCGAAAAAGTGTTTGGCCGCTATCGCGAAACCACCCGCACTGTTGCAGGCGTTTACGCACAGGAGATTCAGGGTATGGAAGCGTTTGAAGCCACCCGCGAGAAAATCGCTCGTTTTACCGAACTAGAAGGTCGCCGCCCGCGCATTCTGGTGGTGAAACTGGGTCAGGATGGCCATGACCGGGGTGCCAAGGTCATTGCCACTGCCTTTGCCGACATCGGCTTTGATGTCGACATTGGCCCGCTGTTCCAGACGCCGCAGGAAGCAGCCCGACAGGCTGTAGAGAACGACGTGCACATCGTAGGCGTCAGCACGCTGGCTGGTGCCCACAAGACCCTGGTGCCAGAGTTGGTACAGGCCCTTCGCGAACTGGGCCGCCCCGATATCATGGTGGTGGCTGGTGGTGTCATTCCGCAGCAGGACTACGATGCCCTCTTTGCCTCGGGTGCCCGCTTCGTCTTCGGTCCTGGTACGGTGATTGCCGATGCTGCCGGCCGTATCCTCGACGACCTGCTGGTTTCCTAACGGCCCAATAGCTTTCGCGTTACCAGTGCCAGTTGGGGTGCTGCCTGCACTTCCCAGCTCCATATCTCTGCTGGTGGGCGTACCCAACCAGGAGCTGTTGTCTGTAGCCACTGCAAAACGGTTTCTGTACGGGTCGTCTCCTCCAGCGCTAACCCAAACTGCCACTGGGAGTTCAGTCTGTTCCAGCTTGGGTTAGCGTTGAAAATCAACGGCTTGCCCTGGCTCATGTACTCATAGAATTTGCTGGGGATTTTTGTAACCAGCCAAGGGAAGGGTCGGTAAAGTGCAAGACCCGCATCGCTGGCCGCTATCCAGCGCATGATCCTGTCATAGGCAATTGGCATGTCACTGGCATCAACCATCAGCCGTTCTTCCAGCTGGTGTTGACTTGCAAACTGCCGTATTGTCGGTACGGTTTCCATTAGAGGGGCGTGCCCAGTAACAATCAACCCCACGGGTGAAAGCAGATTGAGGCGGCGCCATAAGTCCAGCGACTGTCCCAGTCCGCCAGTCTCACCAAGCGTACCCGAATAGAGTAGGGTAGGAAAAGGGAATGGCCGCGATGCTCCAGCAGCTTGATGCTGGGCGGGTCCTGCATAGTAGTTGCCCAGCACAGCACACTTCGAGGCGGCGATGGGCAGGTTGCCTCTGTAGCTCTTTTCTGCGTACCAGACGTAATCGAGAAAGGGTGCGGCTAGCCACTCCGTTATGTGGACCCCAGCCGCCAGTATGAATCGCAGCCATTTGGGCCAACCTGGTGAATCCAGCAGCTGGCGTGGATAGTCCTCGTGCTTGTCATACACTACTTTCCAGCGGGTGAAGGGCTTCAGTATCAACGCTGGCAGCAATAACTCGGGCGCATGCAGATGTACTATTTTGGCCTTTCGTTGCCTGGCAAGCGCTAGTAACTTCCAGGCTCTGCGTATTCGGCTGCTCAAGCTGTTGCGCTTTAGCTGGGGTAGGCCAGTCAGTTCTACCTTCTCTATCCGCTCTTCAGTTATATGAGGGCCAGCGGCCTGTGCTATAATACCCACCGATAACGCAGCACGGGCTTGGCTCAAGGCTTCGCGGTAGAAAATACGAGGATGCTTCGGTGGGTTCAGCACCGAAAGGTGGCAGACGTCCAGAGCCATGCCGTCGGAATCAGGATTCCGTAGTCTGGGGTTTGGAAGCGGCTTCGGCTTCCTGTGCTGCTGCGCGGGCAGCCGCCGCTGCTTTGCGACGGGCCGCGGGAGTCATGGCTGCAAGGCCAGCTTCGCCAGCAGGAGCCGAACCATTAGAGTCGACTGCGGCAGTGACAGCAGCGGGCTCTGAAACTGGCGTCGTCTCAGTACCCGTTGCTGTCGCTGTTTCTTGCTGAGCACGCTGCTTTTCTTCCTGTATGTTCTTCTGAGCTGCTCGGATATAGTAGCGTTCCAGAAGGTTCTCCAATGGCTTCAGGATGATAACCAGTAGTAACTTGAAGCCCCACGACAGTATCCAGCCATTTTCAAAGCTGGTGGTTCGGCTTTCTACATACTGCTCCAGCAGTTCGGAGATGATGAACAGGGTTATGGCCAGTACAAACAGAATAGTGGCAGCCTTTCTGCTGGCTCGGGCTTTTGTCAGTTCATCAATGGTCTGCTGAAGCTCTACGTTTTTGCTTTGCAGCGTGCCGTTTATACGTCGGATTTCATCGGCCTGTTCCCGCAGCATCAGGTTGGCACCCTTCAACTTCCGCTGGAGACGGTCTCCTACTGAGGTCAACAACTTCGAGTCATCAAGCAGACGCTCGTAGTGCTGACACATATCGTTCAAGGCTTCCGACATCGCTTCAGGCGACAACTCCTTGTTGCGCTTGGACAGCGTGCGGAAATGCTGTATAATCTCACTCTCACGCGAGTAAGCAACATCACCATTCTGCTTTGAATTAGAGCCGGACATGGGGTTGCGGTTTACTGCGTGAACAATCAGCTAATCAGAACGTGTCTTCCCGTTCAATCAGCTCAAAGGGAACCTGTACTGTGCGCTGATAGTCTTCACCAGCTTCCAGCATATCGGTGTCTTCCTCAAAGTAGAACCACTTGATGGTACATGTGTTGCCTACTTTGTGATAGTCTTCAACCAGTCGCAGTATCTCCAGGATGTACTTGGCACTGCTCGTGTTGAAGTAATCGAAGTTGAAACTGAAGGTTGCCGTTTTGCCAGGGTTGGCTGCAATAAATTCCTTCAGGTAGTCCAACACCGGGCTGTAGAACTTCGAGGAGTTCTCCGGATAGGAGTTACCGACAAACTCGAATACACCACTGGCAGGGTCCAGGTGCACTTTCGGCGTATCGTCAGTCGACTCTATGTATAGGGGCTTCATCTGTTTGGGTGTGCTTTCAGGGTTCTACAACTTGCGGCCGCCGCATCTTACACGCGGAAGCTCATTTCGAACATGACATTGTGGTTGCTGGCCGGTTTGAAGTCGTAGTGTAGTTTCTGGTCCACGGTTTTGCGGGCAATGTTGATCAAGCCAAGCCCAGCACCGCCTTGCGGGTTGAACTTGCCATTGGTCAACACTTCCTGGTAGAAGGTCCGCAGCTCTTCATCGTTCATGGCGTTGATACGCTCGATGTAGCGCTTCAAACTGTCCGCCTTGTCCTTTATCGTGAGGTTCGAGGTTCTGATTTCATACTCCTTGCCGTTTTTGGCAATGTAGAGCGCCGGCTCTTCTTCTGCATTTGCAGGTTTCTCTGCATGGAATATCAGGTTCTGAAGGCACTCGATCAATATCGAGTTGATCTTCTTGCGCAGGAAACGGTCCTCGCCAAGCTGTTCCATCTTTTCGTCCATCGTCTGGAGAATGGAGCGCAGCACCTGGTTATTGATTTCCCCCTTGAAGTTGAACAACACTTCCATGCGCTTTAGGTGGTGGTCAGAAAGGGGTGGTGGCCAGGGGTGAACTTGGAGGCGCAAAGATACACAAGACCCCGCAACATGTGCTGCGGAGAGCGATAAAATCCAGCCTGAAATGGATGTTGCATGTCGGGGTGGGTCGCTTCGCCTGAGTTTCCTGCAATAAAGAAAATCCGGCGCTTTTTACAAAACTAATATCCTGCCGCCGTTACTCAATGCCCCGAAGCCTTTTCTTGAGTAGAATTGTGCCCCGTTAGTCACCGTTTGGTTACAAAAGCCTTAACGCCCCATGCCTTTGTTTGATGGTTTCGCCCCAGGCACTCCCGAGCAGTGGAAAGCCTTGCTGGACAAGGAGTCCAAGTCGGCCAATGCCTTTGAATTGCTTACGCGCCAGCGCCCCGGAAACCTGCAGATTGAACCGTTTGCAATGGCGGATTCCTCTACTCTGCTACCGCATTTGAGGCAGAGAGCTCCCGGCTGGCACTTACTTCAGTGGATTCAACTCAACGCCCCTAACTGGAAAGAATCAGCTCAATCAGCAATTGAAGGAGGGTCAGAAGGCTTCTGGCTCTCTGGTACAGCGTCTGCTGAGCATTTACAATGGTTCGCAGCCGAACTGGCCACCAAAGGATTGACGGCCTTCATCCTCGCCTCAGAAGCCCAACAGGAGTCCTTGCCCGACAATATTCTTCCAGTCGATGATTCGCTGGCCCGGATGCTGGCCCTTGCACAGCGTCAGACACTTCATTCATCTTCAACTTCTGCTGTTGATATATCAGCGCTTGCCGAAATGGGCGCCTCCGCTGTTGAAGAAATAGCCTTTGGAATAGCCCACCTGAAGCATGTGACGGACGCCAGAGTTCCTAAGACCATCACAGTTGTGGTTTCAACTGGCCGGGATTTTTACGTGGAGTTGGCCAAGATTCGTGCACTAAGGCTGCTGCTCGAGCAGCTTTTTCCAACGGCCACGCTCAAAGTGATAGGTCGCATGGCTGCCTTTCACCTCACAGCCACCGAACCTCATACTAATCTCCTTCGATCTACCGCAGGGGCAATGGCTGCGATTCTGGGGGGAGCCGACGCTGTGGTGTTGCCTCCACACGATGTTCTTGCAGTAACGCATTCTTCCGATGACAGTCAGCGATATGCCCGGGGCATCCAACTGGTGCTGCGTCACGAGGCTCAGTTGCACCGTGTAGACGACCCCGCCGCTGGTGCTGCTTTCTTTGAACGCCTTACACAGCAACTAATGGATACCGCCAATCTGCTCCTGGCTCAGTTACACGCGCTTTCTCCTGAAAACCGTCCGGACTTTATGCGGACACAGATTCAGTCTACTGCGGCTGCTCGTGCCGAACGTCTGGCCGCAGGAACAGACGTTGTGCTGGGAGTAAACCGGTTCCCTTTGAAATCAGAAGCTGTTTCTGAAGCACCCGAAAAACGGTTTGCACCAGGGCCGTACCCTCAGGAATGGCGTATGGCTTCACAGGCATCTGACCTCAGTAACTGATGCTTCTGCTGGACATCAACCTGGACCTCCTCCGCTGGTTCAATGGCCTCCACACGGGCTGGCTTGATGCTTTCTTTCTGGTTGTCACCAACCGCTTTACCTGGTTTCCACTCTACGTTCTGCTGGCAGTCTGGCTTCTGTGGCGATTCAGATGGCGCGGTGGGTTCATGCTAGTGCTCATCTTCGCCACAATTTTCGTGAGCGACAGGACCTCTACCTGGCTGAAGGCTGAGATAGGACGTGTGCGCCCGTGCCATGACGAAGCTGTAGCGCCTTTGTTGCACCTGCTGCCCGATACCTGTGGCAGCACTTATGGCTCTGTCTCCAGCCATGCAGCCAATTGCTTTGCGTTGGCGGTGTTTCTGACACTGGCCCTCCCCCAAATACGGTATCGAAAACTTAAAATTGCAGTCGGCCTCTGGGCAGTACTCAACGCCCTCAGCCGTGTTTATCTTGGCGTACACTGGCCTGTCGATATTCTCCTGGGAGCCATTTTGGGCACTATTTTGGCTTATGCCGCGTATATACCATGGCGACTGTTTGCATCGCGCATCCCCGTTTCTGGGGATTCAAGCCTAACGACTGACAGGTAAATTACAGCACTGTTTCACTACAGTGTTTTTACCTAGAGAATTTGACTAATTTGCGTTGCAACTTCCGGATACCACACGCTGGATTGTGACCCGCGCCGCACTAACACACTAACTAGACGTATCCCAGATGTTTTCAGGCTCGAACGAAAGCTGGCTCATGCTGGTGTTCGCGGTGGTGATTATCGCCTTCTTGGTGATTGATCTGGGTTTTCTTTCCCGGAAAGCCAAGGTCGTTACCACCCGTTCAGCACTCATACAGTCCAGTATCTGGGTAGCTATCTCAGTAGCGTTCGGTGCGGGAATCTGGTACTATGACACACACGAGGCGGCCTTTGAATACTTTGCTGCCTATTTTACAGAGTATGCCCTTTCGGTAGACAACATCTTTGTAATGATTCTCATCCTGCGATACTTCCGTGTCCCAGAGATGTACTATCACAAGATTCTGTTCTGGGGCATTCTTGGCGCCATTATCATGCGCGCCATCTTCATTCTCTTCAGCGCATACATCATCCATCATTTTGAATGGATTCTTATCATCTTCGGGGCCTTCCTGCTGTACTCAGGCATCAAGATGCTGACCCACGATGACGATGATAAGGATCTTGATGCCGATAACAATATCGTTATCAAGTACGCCCGCCGCTGGTTGCCGTTCGTAAACGAAGACTCTTCTGGCAAGTTCTTCATCCGCCGTGAAGGCCGTCTCTTCTTCACGCCGCTTTTTCTGGTAGTCCTGCTCATCGAAAGCACCGACTTGCTTTTTGCAGTCGATTCCATTCCAGCAGCTTTCGGTATCTCCAAAAACGAGTTCGTGGTCTACACCTCCAATATTTTTGCGGTGATGGGCCTGCGGGCAATGTTCTTTATGCTGTCTGGTATTCTGGACAAGTTCTATCTCCTCCAGAAGGGCCTGTCCTACATACTGATTTTCATTGGCATCAAGATGCTGCTGGAAATGGTGGAACTCCATATTCCGCCACTCTACTCACTGGCAGTTATCATCATCGTGCTTTCAGGCAGTATTGTGCTCTCTATCTACTTCCCCAAGCAGGCCAAGACGGAAGTTGAGGGTGAAATTGAAGCAGACTAACAGATTCTTACAAGACAAATTTGTCTAAGGGCCTGTGATTCACAATGTGTTGTGAACATTGGCACACCAGCACAAAGCTTAATATGTGTGTCAAAGTTTTCCACACTTTGTTCGAATCTCCGCTAAAAAGCCGATACTCGTAACTCAGTTGTGGTATAGCTGGTATGGTCTTTGCCCTCCAGCGCAACTCAAACAGTTACGCATGACCTTTTCTCTACGTAGAACATTGGCAGTTCTCTCGCTCGGCTGTCTGCTTGGCACCAGCTGCGCGTGGGCTTCTGTCGTGGCAGACACTTCTGGCAGGCCTGCGCCCTCCTTCCAACTGCGACAACTCAAGCAGTTCTTTGTTGCCGACTCATTTCAGGCAGCCAGCTGGGATGCTTTCACCATTAACATCTACCGCGAGGATGTCACCAAGATGGCTGACACCTTCCAGGTAGTACTCAATGACCCAGCCAACGGCAAGCGTTTCACCTTCCCAATTCAGGGACGCGTTACGTCAGGGTTCGGCCCACGCCGCTTCTGGGGTGTACACTATCATTTCGGAACAGATGTCAAGCTCCAAACTGGAGATACAATTGTGTCCGCCATGGATGGCATCGTGCGTGTTGTACGCTGGGAACCCGGATATGGCAATTTCATCGTCATTTCGCATCCTGATGGTCTAGAGACGCTCTACGGCCATCTTTCCAAGGTGCTCGTACAGTCGGGAGACCGCGTGCGGTCTGGCGAGTTGATAGGCCTTGGTGGCAGCACAGGGAAGAGCACGGGCCCCCACCTCCATTTCGAATTTCGTTTCCTCGGTCAGCAGTTTGATGCCGCCAGGGTAATCGATTTCAATGAGGGCGAAATCATCGCAGATACTTTTCACATTGATGCAAGCTGGTTCAAGCATCTTGTCGAACTTCGGGCGGCTCGCTACCACGTCATTCGTCGCGGCGATACGTTGGGCCACATTGCGCGTCGCTATGGCACCAGCATCACTCGTCTCTGCCGGCTCAACGGCATGACCACCCGTTCGCTTCTGCGTCCTGGTCGTCGCCTTCGCGTCAATTGATCTTTTGCTCAGACAGCCTTCCAGTGGCTCACAATATGAAAAAGGCGCTCAGTGGAGCGCCTTTTCTTTTGTCCTGAGATGGATCGTTCACACCTTAAGCCCCAGCACCTCACGCACTCGCCGCAGGGTCGCCTGGCCTATGGCGCGCGCCTTTTCCGCACCCTTGGCCAGTTCCTGTTCTACATAGTCAGGGTTGGCAGTCAGTTCGGCATAGCGTTGCCGCTCAGGCGCGAAGCGCTCCAGCAGGCGCTCCAGCAACATCTGCTTGGCATGGCCATAGCCAAAGTTGCCGCCTTCATAGAGGCGTTTCAGTTCGGCAGTCTGCTCGGGGCTGGCTACCAGGCTGTAGATGGCAAATGTCGTGTCGCCTTCAGTCTTTTTGGGAGCCTCCAGTGGGGTGCTGTCCGTCTGAATGCTCATCACTTGCTTCTTCAGCTCTCTTTCAGGCGCAAAGACATTCAGGATGTTGCCATATGACTTGCTCATCTTTCGGCCATCGGTACCTGGTATCGTCATTACCTTCTCGTCTATCACTGCATCGGGCAGTACCAGCAACTCGGCTCCCATACGGTGATTGAAGGCGCTGGCAATGTCGCGGGCAATCTCAAGGTGTTGTTTCTGGTCTTTCCCAACAGGCACATGTGTAGCATCATAAAGCAGAATATCTGCTGCCATCAGCACTGGATAAGTAAATAGGCCCGCATTCACGTCCTTCAGATTCTCGCTCTTATCCTTGAAACTGTGGGCGTTTGCCAGCATCGGAAAGGGCGTGAAACAGCTCAGATACCACGTCAGTTCTGACACTTCGGGCAGATCGCTCTGGCGATAGAAACAGTCTTTTTCGGTGTCAAGCCCGCAGGCCAGCCACGCAGCTGCCACCTGCCAGGTGTTCTCTCGGTTCAGCGCGGCATCTTTGCTGCTGGTCAGCGTATGCATGTCCGCAATGAAGAAAAAGGAGGGGTCAGGCTGCGTTGCGCTCTTGGCAATGGCGGGCAGAATGGCACCCAGCAGGTTGCCCAGATGAGGGCGGCCCGAACTCTGGATGCCGGTCAGGAATCGTGGCATAGGATTATCAGAATGCGCCGCAAAACTGCGTGTTTCACTGGGGTAATGCAAACGCCTCAACGCACCAGCTTCTGCCCCAGTTCATTCCACCACACCAGGGCCTCCGATTGCCAGTTGGCGGCAGTCAGTGGTTGAAAGCGCGAGAGCTTGAGAAAAGCATGATTGGCTGCATTCAGTTGGTTACGGTCATCATTCAGCAGGTGCCCTGTGGGCTCCAATCTCCAAGGGGTAGGGCGTAGGTCCGCTTCCACGTCCAGCACGCTGAACGGGCTGGCCAACAGGACCTTTCGCAGGGCGACACTCTCGTCTCCACTCAGCACGAGGTGTTGGCTCCAGCCCTGCCCCCACACAAAAACCACGCGATAGGCCAGTGTCAACTCAGGCGTGAACAGCCGTGGGCAGTCCAGCACTCGGTAGGGTAGTGACAGGCCATCAGGTGTCTTGTAATGCTCGCCCCGGCTGATGCGTCCCTTAAGGTTGTAGACTGGCGCGGGCAGCCCAGAATGCCCTTCCAGCCATTGCTCAAGCAACAACTGTACTTCCGCCAGCTGCCTCTCCACTTTCTCCAGCGCCGACTGCCGGAGTGCGCAAAAGTGTGTGTTCTGTAACAATTCCAGTTCGGCCGCTGTTAGCGTCTCCGTTGGGCGTAGGGCAGGGCGGATTTGCATACCTTGCACTCCTAACGTCTCCGGACTCATTTCCGTCTATGCAGCCGCGTTTCGAGAACCACCAACGCAACGAAATCAGCTATTCCGAGCTGCTGGCACGCTCTGCCCCAAACCGCACACAACTGGGCGATCTCCGTACGCAGGAAATGATCCTTAATATGGGGCCCCAGCACCCAAGCACACATGGCGTGCTGCGCCTTGAACTCGTCACCGATGGCGAGCTTGTCGTGGATGTCATTCCCCATCTCGGCTACATGCATCGCTGCTTCGAAAAGCACGCCGAGACCATGACCTTTGCTCAGAGCATTCCGTATGTCGACCGGCTCGACTATCTCGCAGCCATGAACTCTGAGCATTGCTGGGCCATGGCGGTAGAGCGGCTCTGTGGCATCGAAGGCACGCTTGATCCCCGTGTGGAATACATCCGCGTGCTCGTGGCCGAGCTCAACCGTATCGGCTCGCATCTCATTGCCATTGGCACCTTCGGGCTCGACGTCGGTACCTGGTCCCCGTTTCTCTGGGCCATGCGCGACCGCGAGACCATCCTTCAACTCCTCGAATGGGCCTCCGGCGCCCGCATGCTCTACAACTACATCTGGGTAGGTGGCCTTATGTTCGACCTTCCGGTTGGTTTCGAAGAAAAGGCCCGCGAATTCCTTGATGTATTCGAGCCTCGCTTGGCCGAGTTCGACGTCGCCATGACCTCCAACCGCATCTTCATCGAACGCACTGCTGGCGTAGGCGTACTGCCGCTTGCTACGGCTCTCAATTATGGTATCTCAGGGCCAGCGCTTCGTGCGTCTGGCCTGGCCTGGGATCTGCGCAAGGTTGATGGCTATTCAGTCTATCCCGAACTGGAGTTCGATATCCCTGTAGGCAAAGATGGCGTTGGCACTGTAGGCGACTGCTGGAACCGCTACTGGGTTCGGGTGGAAGAAATCCGCCAGAGTGTGCGCATTGCCCGTCAATGTATCGACCGGCTGTTGGGGCTTCACAAACGTACCCCTGCCTTCGATCCGCGCGCCAACTGCCCCAAGAAGGCCCGCCCGGTACTGCCCGAATTGTATTTTCGTGCCGAAAACGCCCGCGGAGAACTCGGCTTCTACTTCCAGGCCGAGCCCAAAAGCGAGGTGCCGGTGCGCTGTAAGGCCCGCGGCCCCAGTTTCTGCAACCTGTCTGTTTTGCCCGAGTTGGCTCGTGGCGTACTCATCACCGATCTCGTGGCCATACTGGGCTCCATCGATATCGTCCTTTGCGAGATAGACCGTTGACTCCGTCCATGATTGCTTTTTTCTGGATCTGCTGGACAGTACAGACGACCCTGCTGGCAGTTCTGGCCTGGCAATGGCTCCGTGCGAGCCTGGCAAAGCGCCTGTCTCATCCAGATACATCGACAACCTTCCTGCCAGTTACGCTCATTGTCTGCCTGCACAACGAGGAAGATAACCTGCGGCGTCACCTCGCCTCCTGGGCCTGTCAGCGACACCCTGCCTACGAACTGCTGCTTGTCGATGATCGCAGTACCGATGGCTCCCATGCTTTGCTGCAGGCTGCCGCCAATCGATTTCCTCACGTTAGCATTCTGTCAATTACCGAAACACCCGCGGGCTGGTCGCCCAAAAAATGGGCCGTACAGACAGCCGTAGCATCGGCCAGTCACCCCGTGGTGGCCTTTACTGATGCCGACTGCAAAGTAGGCCCCGATTGGCTCGCCACGCTCACGGCACCGCTTGCGCAGGGCAAAGAAGTGGTATTGGGCTACAGTCCCTACGAGTACCGTTCAGGCTTGTTGAATGTCATCATCAGGTGGGATGCATTCTGTATCGGAGCGCAGTATTTGGGAGCGGCAATGGCAGGGTTTCCTTACATGGCCGTAGGGCGGTGTCTGGCTTACCATCGCACCTTCTTCGAACGGGTAGGGGGGCTGCGCGAACATGCGCATATGCTTTCAGGCGATGACGACCTGCTGATCAACCACAATGCCCTGCCCCAGGCTACGGCAGTGGCGCTTCATCCCGATAGCTTCGCCCTCAGTCAGCCCAAGGCGACACTCGGCCAGCTGATCAGGCAGAAAACCCGCCATGTGAGCGCCAGTAGCGCATATGGCGTCGTTTCGCAAGCTTTGCTGGCTGCCTTTTCTGTTACCGGTGTGGCCGTGTGGGGCCTGGCCCTCTGTATTGCTATTTGCTACGGACAGATGTATGACATCATCGGAGGGGTTGTATGTCTTTTCCTACTGCGAACTACCTATTTACTTCTGGCTGGCCAGCATTTGAATGTCTCCTGGGCGATTCTATTTATGCCCCTTTTAGACGCCTTCCGGATAGTTCTGCTGGGCATTGTCTCGGCTAAAGCCTTCGTTTCCAAGTCGCTGCGCTGGTAGCACTTTTTCGTACGCTTTTAAGCTTAATTTTTTCCTGAACCGCTTGCTTGGCGTTAGGCGATTTCTCTATATTTGTAAGGTGTTAGTCGTAGTTATACAACTGCGGCAGCATCTTTGAAACGGAAGCCTAGACATCGTGCGCCGCAAGGCGTCTCCGATATTCAGTTTTGTTTGTTTGTTTGTTTGTTTGAAAAGGGCGGCACAAGCTGCCCTTTTTTGTTGCCTGTCAACACCATTTCTGTCGCATAAGGGGTATCTGTTAACGAATTCAGCAAGCTGCCAAGGTTTTTCTCTACGGTAAGCCTTTACTTCGTCATTCCCTGATTCTGCTTACTTCTTTTTGCGCATGGCACAGATCGACGAACTGGAACGCACCCTTCTGGAGTTGGGCCTGCGGGCGGTAGAACGCCCCAGCGCCGACCGCCTCCGGGCAGAATCTGGGTTGGTTATACTCGTAGGAGAGCAGAGCGCCGCTGGTCTGCGTATAGAAGTACGCCTGCTGGAAAAACTCACCCGCAACAAGCTTACCCTCTGGCACACCGTCCACCAGAACAACAGCTTTGTTCCTTTCGGCCAGTTTTATCTCTCGCCCGACGCCAATCTGTGTCTCGGCTGCACGCTCGCCCCTGATTCTCCCTACAACGGCTGGCTCTACCGCGTTGTTTTCGAGATGGTCTCGGCTGCCGAAAGCCTCTACAAGCAGGTAACAGCCGACTTTGCCGAGCTGCCATTTCAGGAAACCGAGCTCCGCGCCAATCTCTTCCACCTTGTTCGCAGCGAACTACCACCTCCTGCCTGGCAGGACGGTATGGGCCGCGATGCCGCAGGTATTCTGGCCGAAAAGCTGCTGGGCGATCTGCTGGGCCCCGAACACGTGGTGCAGATCACCCGCTTCGAATACGGCCTTACTGCTGGTGAGCAGGTATCTACCCTCACAGTTGAGCAACTGCCCTTCGTGCGCAAGCAGAAGGCCCACGCCGACTGGTTCCTGGGCCTGCGCACCGACATCGGTATTCTCGACTCCACCGACGAGCGGCTCTGGATTCGCCTCAACCGCTTCAACCACGAGAGCTTCATGGTAGCTTCCGCTGTACGCTACGGCGGCCGCAAGCCCGTACTCTCCGTCAGCACAGAGCTTACAGGCGAGCATCTCCAGCATCCTGAGCTCCTCAAGCTGGCCCTAGACCGCCAGCAGGAAGCTGCTGCAAGCCTGCTCACAGAGCTCGGCAAGCTCTATCGCATCCAGACCATGGTCAACTACCGGCTGGGGCTGTGAGCCAACGGTGGCAAACACGCTCCTGCATGGCTTCAGCCCAGCAGCTGGAGAGGTTGGCCGCACTGGCTGAAGATTATCCTTACAGCCTGCTACTGGATTCCTGCGGTTATCCGGATGCCTACGGATCATTCGAGTTTTTTGCAGCCGCTGGCCATATGCCAATCGACTCAATTTCAGCCCTGTCTAAGGCGTTGAGTGAAAATGCATGGGTGGCTGGGTTGTTGCCTTATGAGCTTAAGAACCTCTTCGAGCCGCTGGCCGATCTGGGTGGAGTGGCCCCTGTTGCGTGGCCCGAGGTGGCCTGTTTCTGCCCAGAGTGGATTGTCTATCAGCGAAGAGGCGAGTCGCCGGTAATCTGGGCTGAAAATCCAACAGCACTGCTGGCCAAATGGCAGCAGCAGAAAGCCCCACTGCCTGGCGCACTGCCCCCTGTTGCTTTCGTGTCCAACTTCACCCCTGCCGATTACCAGTCCACCGTTCTTGCCCTGAAGGAGCATATTCGTTCGGGCGATGCATACGAGATCAACCTTTCGCAACAGTATACTGCAACAGGAGTACAGCTGAACCCCATGCAGGTGTGGTTGGCGCTTCGCACTGCCGCACCTGTTCCATTCTCTGCCTGCTTCCGTTTTGCCCATCTGGCGCTGGTATCGGGGTCTATGGAGCGGTTTCTGGCACTCCGCAGTGGCCAGTTGGTGTCACAGCCCATTAAAGGCACAGCCCGCCGCCAGCCCGATTCCGCTCACGATGCTCAGACGCAGGCGGCTCTTCTTTCAAGCCCCAAAGACCGCGCCGAAAACGTGATGATTGTGGACATGGCCCGCAACGACCTCAACCGTACATGTGTGCCTGGTTCCGTGCGCGTGCCTGAGTTGTTTGGCCTGTATTCCTACCGTCATCTGCATCACCTCATCAGCACGGTCACTGGGAAGCTCCGCCCGGATAACAGTCCTTGGCGGGCCATTGCATGCGCATTTCCCCCTGCCAGTATGACCGGGGCACCCAAGGTGGCCGCCATGCGCCTCATCGAGCAGTATGAACGCACAGGCCGTGGCGCCTACGCCGGTGCCCTTGGATGGTTCGGCCCAGACGCCAGTTTTGACCTGTCTGTCGTAATCCGCAGCCTGCAGATGGATGCCCGCACCGGCATCGCTTCCTACAATGTAGGAGGCGCAGTCACCATTGACTCCGACCCGCAGGCCGAGTATGAAGAGACCCTCACAAAAGCTGCTGCCCTTCAACGACTATTTCCGCCCGTCGCGCGTTAACCAGTGGAAATAAAGTACCTTTGCCCCGATTTTTCCCAGGAGACATGTCCGATATCTTCAATAAGATTGACCGCGCCATGGAGCGCGACCTCGGCCAGTACGCCAAATTCGGCCACGGCTGGACTACCTTTCCCAAGCTCTCCGGCGAGATTGGCCCCAAGATGTACTTCAAGGGCCAGGAAGTTCTCGTCTGGTCGCTGAACAACTACCTTGGTCTGGCCAACCACCCCGAGGTGCGCGAGGCCGATGCCAAGGCGGCTGCCGAGTACGGCTTCGCCTATCCAATGGGCTCACGCATGCTCACTGGTAATACCGAGTACCACGAGCAGTTCGAGCGCATGGCCGCCGACTTCATGGAGAAAGACGACGCCTTCCTGCTCAACTTCGGCTACCAGGGCTGCGCCTCCATCATTCAGGCCATTACCGACCGTCACGACGTCATCGTCTACGACCAGCTGTCGCACGCCTGCATCATCGACGGCATGCTGCAAAGCCCCGCCAAGCGCTTCTCTTTCCGCCACAACGACATCGAGCAGTTGCGCGAGCGCCTTGTCAAAGCCCAGGAAATCACCCGCCAGACGGGTGGGGGTATCCTCGTTGTCACCGAGGGTGTGTTTGGCATGAAGGGCGACTACGGCTACCTCGACAAAATCGCCGCCCTCAAGAAGGAGTTCAACTTCCGCATCTTTGTTGACGACGCACACGGCTTCGGCATCATGGGCGAGAAGGGTCAGGGCACTGCCGAGCACCTCGGCGTACAGAAAGACATCGATCTAATCTTCTGCACCTTCGCCAAGTCCATGGCCATGATCGGCGCTTTCATCTGCGGTGATGCTAAGGTCATCAACTTCCTGCGCTACAACATGCGCAGCCAGATCTACGCCAAGGCCCTCCCGCTGGCCCTCACCATCGGCGCCATCAAGCGTCTCGAGCTGCTCCGCGACCGTCACGAGCTGCGCAAGCAACTCTGGGATATCACCAATGCCATTCAGGGCGGCCTCAAAGCCAAAGGCTTCGATATCGGCGCTGGCACAACACCCGTTACGCCCGTTTACTTCCGCGGTGGCGTAGGCGAAATGGTGCAGGTGATGAAAGACGTGCGCGAGAACTTCCGCATCTTCGTCTCAGGCGTTACCTATCCGGTAATCGAGCGTGGCGGCCTCATTTTGCGCATTATTCCTACCGCTGCACACTCCATGGAGCACGTAGAATACACCCTGGATACCTTCACCAAGGTGGCCGACAAGCTCAAAAACAAGCAGTACGAGGACAAAATGCCTGTTTTGGTGTAAAAAAATTTGTTTTTGCGCCCGCCAAGGCATATTATTGGTTCATAATCGGTGTTTCTACTTACTTAACTATCTACCCGTTTATGAAAAACCCCTATGCTTCGCTGAAGGCAATGTTCGAAGGCATGGAAGACGATTTCGTGAAGTTCTTCGAAAAGGGTAACAACGCCGCTGGTACTCGCGTACGTAAGGGCATGAAGGATCTGCGCGACGAAGCTCAGAAAATCCGCATGGCCGTACAGGAGATCAAGAACTCCTCAGCTGCCAAGAAGCCCGCTGCCAAGAAGCCCGCTCCTGCCAAGAAGAAGTAATTCCTTCCGAAGCTGGTTGTATGGCCGTGAGGCCAAACCTGGCTGGGCTCAATTCCTACACCGCACTGCCCTTTCCTGGCAGTGCGGTTTCTTTTTGCCCCAAAATGAAAACAGGCGCCGTGATTGTGGCGCCTGTTGCGTTCTGAGATAAATGTGACTCCGGAGGGACTCGAACCCCCAACCGGCGGATTAGAAAGCCGCTGCTCTATCCGGTTGAGCTACGGAGCCATACACATTGCAGCCTCGTGGCAGCGCGGCAAAGATAGAGCACTTCAACTGCTGTGCCAAAGCCCGCACCATCACTTGTCCATTCCTTCCATCAAAACAAAAGCCACCCGAAGGTGGCCTTGTTCTCGTCGGGGCAGCAGGATTCGAACCTACGACCCCCTGGTCCCAAACCAGGTGCGCTAGCCGGACTGCGCCATGCCCCGAGTACCCAGCTTCGTCGCGAAACGAAGCGGCCCGGTTTCCCGGGCCTGTTGCGGAGAGGGTGGGATTCGAACCCACGGTACCGTTTCCAGTACGCCTCCTTAGCAAGGAGGTGCTTTCGACCTCTCAGCCACCTCTCCGTTGGGAATGCAAAAGTACACGCCTCTTTCTCTCCTGCAAAGGAAAACCACAAAATTTTTTGTCCCTCAGACCTGTTTTTCTCTTTTCACCATCTTCGGCCATGCATTGTTCCCTCAGGGCTGTTTGGGCCTTCGCGCTGCTGCTGATTGTCTTTCAGGCACATGCGCAAACCAGCCGCTTTCAGTTGCCGCTGTTGTTTCAGGCCGATACGCTCTGTTCTGCCTGGGCTGGAGGGCTATCTGCACCTCAGTTCTCCGTTGCCGACCTCAATGACGATGGCCTGCCCGACCTCGTCGTCGCCGATCGTGCAGATGCCCGTATCCTTACGTTCATCAACACAGGCCGCCCCGGCAATCTGCGCTTCCGCTATGACGAAGCCTACCGGCGCTGGTTCCCGCAGTTTCGCTTCCGCAACTGGCTCCTCCTCCGCGACTACAATGCCGATGGTCTGCCCGACCTCTTCGCCGACTCTCTCAACTCCACGCAGGTCTGGGTCAACCTCGGCCGCAATCCCGATGGCTCCTTCCGCTGGCAGCGCCGATACGCCGTTTTGCAGTCTCTTGATGAGGACAATGTCACCCGTCCAGTTTACACCGCCAATGCAGATCTCGATGCCTTCTCCGATATCGATGATGATGGCGACCTCGACATTCTTGCATGGGATGTCCTGGGCCTCAACGTTGCGTGGTATCGCAACATGGGCGTAGAACTGCTGGGCCGCGCCGATACCCTCCTCATGCAGAAGGCTGCTACCTGTTGGGGTAACTTCCGTGAAGCCTTCAATCCTGCCGATCCGCTTGGCGGCTATACCGCTCAGCTAGGCGTTACTGGCTGTTATGTCGCAACCCCCAAAACTGACCATGAAGGCGGTGGCGCCATTCTGCCGCTCAACCTCAATGGCGACTCGCTCACCGATGTCCTCATTTCGGATACTGAAATCAACTACGCTATCTCCCTCGTGAATGGCGGTACACGCCGCGCCGCCGATATGGTCTCTGTCTCAGGCCCTTTTCCGAGCAGTCAGCCCATACGCGTAGAACGCGCCCCGGCTATGTACTACGAAGACGTCGACGGCGATGCTGTACCCGATCTGCTTGTCAGCCCCAACTCTTTTGGCCGCGATGCCGATACCGCCTCTGTCTGGCGCTACCACAATGCCGGCACCGCCACGCAGCCAGTCTTCCAGTTGCAGGAGCGCGACTTCCTCCAGAATACCATGCTCGACTTTGGCTCCCGCGCCTATCCGGCCATTGCCGATGTCAACCGCGACGGCCTCCTCGATGTCGTCGTCGGGGTAGAGTTCCGCTTCGAGGCCCCCGGCCGCTTTCGTGCCGGGCTGGCTCTGTTGCAGAACATCGGCTCGTCGCGCCAGCCCGTGCTGTCTCTCGTCAACCGCGACTGGCTGGGGCTCTCTGCCGATGCCAGCACCAGTCAGCTGGTGAGTCTGGCTCCCGCCTTTGGTGATCTCGATGGCGACGGCGATGCCGACCTGCTGCTTGCCGTGTTCGACCCTGCCACCAACCGCCCGGCCCTGCGCCGTTACCGGCAGCTTTCCGGCGGGCAGTTCGAGCTGCTTGATGCCAATTTCCTCACAGCTTCCGCACTGGGCCAGTTTGGCCTGGCGCCCACCCTCGCCGACATAGACCAGGATGGCGACCTCGACCTCGTGCTGGGCACACAGTCGGGCCGTCTTATTCTATACGAAAACACCGGCAGCAGCACCGACGCCCGTTTCACGCTCATCAGCACCACCTGGGGCGGCGCTGACCTCCGCGACCCCATACAGGGGGTAGGGCAGGCCCGGCCTCTCATCGCCGACCTCAACGCCGACGGCCGGCCCGACCTTCTAGTCGGAACCGCTGGCACAACCCTGAGGCGCTTCGCCAACCTTTCGCTTTCTGCTGGCGCGCTTTTTACCGAACTGGCACCCCTCACCGATGTTTCCGGTGCGTTTTCGGCCCCTGCGCTTGGCAATCTGTTCCAGTCCGACACTCTGGCCCTGCTGGTGGGCACACGGCAGGGTGGGGTAACGCTGGCCACGCTTCCAGCCCGCCTCTTCGACCAGCCCAACTTCAGCGGCGACCTTCAGCTGGATATCGCGCCCAATCCCACCACAGGGCTTCTGACGGTAACCGGCCCAGCGGGCACCCGCCTGCGACTGATAGATCTGCTCGGCCGTACGGTGCGCGAGGCCCAGTTACCTACCGAGGGTACGCTTTCCAGCCTCACCCTGCGTCTTTCTGGGCTGGAATCGGCCGTCTACATCCTGCAGGGCGACCTCAATGGGCGCAAAGCCACCTTGCGGGTGCTGTTGGTTTCGGGTGAATAACCTAGTGGAAAGCCTGTGGACGGCCTGTGGACTGTCTGTGGGTATCCAGCTACCGCTGCTTCACGGTGCGGCAGTTTGCGACACTTCAAGGACCAAACCAGCCTATTCCTGTGTATAAGCTGTTCATAGCCTGTCGATTGCCGTTCAAAGGATCCTGAAAGCTGTTCATTGCAAAGGCTATGTGTGGAAATGCCTGTTTATCTGGTGAATAGCCTGTGGAAAGTGCCTGCCAATAGGTGCTCTGCCGCCTGTACGTTATCTTGCATGCTTATCGCTTTTTCGCCTTCGCCTAGATGTCCGACGAGGAATTTGAACCCTACGTAGAAGAAGATTCCCTCAGTTGGGACGACGACAGTGCCCCCGCGGCCCCCGCCGCTCCGGCTGCCGAGGAAGACTTTTCCTTCCTCGATACCAAGGATATTCGCATCTACGAGCATCACCGCATCGTCGTAGATCCGGGCCAGGAATCCCTGCGGGTAGACCTCTTCCTTGCCAACCGCGTCAAGAACATCTCGCGCTCCCGCATCAAGGCGGCGTCGGTGGCTGGCTTCATACGCGTCAACGAAAAGCAGGTAAAGGTCAGCTACAAGGTGCGCCCCGGCGATGTCGTCAGCGTCATCATGCCGTATCCGCCCGCGCCCGATCTCCGGCCCGAGCCTATTCCCCTCGACATCGTCTACGAAGACGATTCGCTCATCGTCATAAACAAGCCGGCGGGCCTCGTCTGTCACCCCGGCATCGGCAACTACTCCGGCACCCTCGTTAACGGCTTGCTCCACTACTTCAACAACATGGAGCTGCCCGATGCCGACAAGGCGCGCATTCGCCCCGGCCTCGTTCACCGCATCGACAAAGACACCTCCGGCCTCCTCGTCATTGCCAAAACCGAGCACGCCTACAACTTCCTCGCCAAGCAGTTCTTCGACCGCACTACCGACCGGCTCTACTACGCCCTCGTCTGGGGCGACATCAAGTCCGAAGGGGGCACCATCGTCGGCAACATCGCCCGTTCTGACAGCGACCCCAAGAAGTTTACCGTCACCGACGACCCCAACAAGGGCAAGCACGCCGTCACGCACTACCGCGTGCTGCAACGCTATGGCGTGGCCACCCTTGTACAGTGCAAGCTCGAGACCGGCCGCACCCACCAGATCCGCGTGCACCTCAAGCACATCGGCCACACGCTGTTCTCCGATAAGTTCTACGGCGGCAACCGCCTCCTGCGCGGCAAGCCCTCCCGTGCCTATCAGCGCTTCATACAGGAGTGCTTCGACCTGCTCCCGCGCCAGGCCCTGCACGCCAAAACCCTCGGCTTCGAACACCCAGTAACGCACCAGCGTATGCACTTTGCCTGCCCCCTGCCCGACGATATGAAGCAGGTCATTATTCGCATGGCGGCCTTCATGAAGGTAGACCCCATCCGCGAAGCCCTCGAAGACACCCTCGATCCTCAATCGCTTACCTCCTGATGCGCCCGCTGCTGTTCCTGGTTCTTCTCTTCCTCCCGGCAGGGCTCTTGGCCCAGCGCGGGGTAGGTTTCCGTCTCGGTGCCGATTTCCGCTCCTTTGCCGACGTCACCGACAAGCCCGTGCTGGCGCAGTCCACCTGGTCCACATTTTATGTCGGGGGCTACTACAGCAGCATGAGCCAGTGGGGTGGCATGCGCCTCGGCCTCAATTTCATCTACAAAGGCAGTGAGGAAAGCGGCCTTCGCCTGCCGCTCCTCATGCAGGACTTCTCCACCGACCAGCAGACCCAGTGGTTCGCCATCGAGGGCGACCTCCGTGTAGGGCCCCGCTTTCGCTGGTTCCATCCCCAAACGGGCCTACTGCTCGGCTGGGTACCCACCCGCAAAGGCTTCATCAGCGGGGCCGAAGGCACCATGCAGGCGTGGTATGCCGCTGTGCCCATTGGCGCCAGTTTCGATTTCCCCGCCCGTTGGGGCACTGTAGGCTTTGGCGTTTTCTATACCATTGGCCTCAACGAAATGCTCCGCAACACCGCCAGCCAGAGCATCAAGGGCTCCGGCGTCAATGCCCTTCGGGTCGAACTCCACCTTACCCTCCAGCAATAGCCATGCAGATACTGGTGGTGGCCACCCCCGACGCCCTGGCAACTGCCGGGCCGTTGCTGTCGGCGCTGACACGGCGCGGCCACAGACTGTATGGTGTGGCTCTGGCGCCCCATCACCCCCAGATACCCGCGCCAATAGTGGAGTTTCCAGGGCTGGTTACGGTTCCTTTTCCCTTTGACCCCGGTATTGGTGGTGCGCTTTTCACCAAAGTAATAGGAGGCCTGCCGTATCGTTACAGCCTGTGGCTGGAAGAACAGGTGTCGCTGCGCCTGGTCCACGACATCCGCCAACAGAAACCCCATATCTGCCTGATATTGGGTAACCCCGCATTGGTCTACGCCGACGTCATCCGTTACCAGGCCCCGGAGGCCCCCATCTTCCATTGCACTGCTGCCGACGATGGCTGGCTGCCCTCCGCGTTTATCGCCGGGATGGATGCCAGTGCCGGTCAGCGTTTCCTGCGCCAGCAGGGGTTTCTCTTGAAAGGACAGATAGCACTTCCTGAGGATAAACCCCTGCACAAGAACATGCTGGCACTGGCTCCTCTGCTGCCGCTGTTGCCAATTCCCTTCGATCTGCCTCAGGTCGCGGAGGGCTCCGTCATCGTTTGGGCCGATGCCCCGCTCCCCGACGACTGGCGCCTGCCCGCCCAGCAGTACCAGCATCCCGCGCGCCCCGTCAACGAGCAGGACGTAACAGCCCTGCTGATGCAGGCCGAAATCGTGGTTGCCATCGGCGCCAGAGCCCTTGCCGAAGCTGCCCAGCTGGGGCGGCCCTGCGTGTCTAAACCGGAAACCGCTGCCGAACTTGGCCTTGCGCATGAAGCGCACCTGCTGCTGGCCGATACCGCACCTGCGCTCTTTGCGGCTGTCGAGCGCCTCCGGGCCGAACGGGGGCTCCGCAGCCTGCTGGGTGCCAACGCACGCGAACACCTTCTGGCGCAGCGTACCCCCGCAGGGCAGGCCCAGCAGTTCGAGGCTTTTGTCACCGCCGGGTAATTTTTTGCCCCAAACCGGTGTTTAACTGATACCGACAACTCACACCTCTATCTCACACATGGATCCCATCAGACTCGACTCCATCGAGGCCGCCCTCGAAGACATCAAGGCCGGCAAGATGATAGTAGTGGTGGACGACGAAGACCGCGAGAACGAAGGCGACCTGGTCATTGCGGCCGAGTTCGTTACCCCCGAGGTCATCAACTTCATGTCGCGCGAGGCCCGGGGCCTGATCTGTGTACCCATGACCGCCCAGCGTGCGGCCGAGCTCAAACTCGACCTCATGGTGTCGCGCAACAACGCGGTGCACGAAACAGCCTTTACCGTCTCTGTCGACTACAAGAAAGATGGCACTACCACGGGCATCTCGGCCTACGACCGTTCCCGCACCGTACAGGCGCTGCTTGACCCAGCCCTTGATCCCGAAGACCTCGGCCGTCCCGGTCACATCTTTCCGCTTATCGCCAAGGACGACGGTGTCCTTCGTCGCGCCGGTCACACCGAAGCAGCTGTAGACTTCTCCCGTCTGGCAGGTCTGAAACCTATGGGTGTCATTGTCGAAATCATTGGCGACGATGGCGAAATGGCCCGGCTGCCCCAGCTCCGCCAGTTTGCCGACAAGCACGGCCTAAAGCTCGTCTCCATCGCCGACCTCATCCGCTACCGCCTCAACCACGAGCAGCTCGTTACCCGAGAGGTCATCGTGCAGATGCCCACCAAGTACGGTCACTTCGAGCTTATCGCCTACCAGCACCGCCACACCGGCGAAACCCACCTGGCCATCGTCAAAGGCGAATGGAAGCCCGACGAGCCCGTGCTCGTCCGTGTGCACAGCTCCTGCTTCACTGGCGACATTCTCGGCTCGCTCCGCTGTGACTGTGGCGACCAGCTCGGCGCCGCCCTTCAGCAGATTGAACGCGAAGGCAAGGGTGTCGTGCTCTACATGAACCAGGAAGGTCGTGGCATTGGTCTGCTGGGCAAACTCAAAGCCTACCGTCTGCAGGAAATGGGCCGCGATACTGTGGAGGCAAACGTCGAGCTCGGTTTCCGGCCCGACCAGCGCGAGTACGGCATCGGCGCACAGATTCTTCGCGACCTCGGCATCTCCAAAATGCGCCTCATGACCAACAACCCCACCAAGCGCGCAGGGCTGCTCGGCTATGGCCTCGAAATCGTGGAGTCTGTGCCCATCGAGTGCACGCCCAATCCGCACAACGAGTCCTACCTCCGCACCAAAAAGGACAAGATGGGCCACACCATCCTCAAGGAAAGCTGATTTTGCCGCCCGGTATCCACCGGGTTTGTAATGTTCAGAAACAAGGGGTGGGCAATTGCCTGCCCCTTTTGCCTTTCCTCCCCGCTTTTCAGGTTATTTTTGATAGGTGGTGAGGTCCGTCACATTTATTTATGCTCTGGGGCGTCTGGCGCTGTGCTGGCTGGTGTTGTTACCTGCCATTGCCTTTGGGCAGGGACTGTACCCAACCACGCGCGTTTTTACTCAGCCCGACGACAAAGGCGACCCCCGCAATAACCTCGCACTCACCACTACGCCCGAAGGCCTCTTGCTCCTGGGCAACCGCGACGGCGTTTACCTGCTCGAGGGCAACCAGTGGCAGAAGCTTGCCGCCGTCCCCGAGGTCAGCGCCCTGGCCGCCGACTCCGCTGGCCGCATCTACGTCGGCTCCCGGGGGCGCGTCGGTGTGCTGCTCATGGCCCCCAATGGTCAGTACCGCCTGCAACCCATCATTCCTAAGCTCGCCAAAGCCAACGATGCCTTTGGCACTGTCGACCGCATTCTTCTGCACAGTGGTCTGGTTTATTTCTACAGCCGCGAGTACATTCTCGTCTACTCCCTGCCATCCAATCGCATTACGGCGCTGGCATATCCCGGCCGCAAACTTGCTGGACTGGTCAGCACAGCCGCCAAGGTCTTCGTCAATGTCGAGGGCATTGGCCTCCACGAGGTTATGGAAGGCAAACTCAGCCCTGCCCGTAATGCCCGCGCCACCGTCGGCCTCGACATCCGTTTCTGCCTGCCCTTCAATCGCTGGAATGTCCTCATTGGCGCTGTAGACGCTGAGGGTAAGCACCGCCTCTTCACTACCAACACCGAGCAGATAGCCCCTTTTGCCCCCGACATAAATCCCTATCTCGATGGTCGCGAGATTTACGATGCAGCCTGGGCAGGCGACAACCGGCTGGCCATCGCTACCGTTCGCCGCGGCGTGCTCATGTTGGACACCCGCACCCAGAAGCTCTCCGCCATCCTCGATTCTTCTACGGCTCTCAGCGGTGAGGCTGTTTATGCTGTGGCGGCGAGTCCGGCTGGGGGTGACCTTTGGCTTTCTACCGATCATGGTGTAGTGCTGGTTGGCAACAGCCTTCCCGTGCAGGACTATGGCTTTCTGCCAGGCATTTCGGGTAGTGTTCTCGCTCTGCGGCAATATGCCGGCCGGCTGTACGTAGGCACGTCTCAGGGGCTCTTCTATACCTCGGTTTCAGGCCTGTCATCGGGCATGGGATTGGGCGAGGGTGGGGTGCCGTTGCAGCCTGCGGCGCCCGCACCCGGCGCACTGGAGCAGGAAATCGCCCGCCGCCTTCTGGCCCAGCCGACCGTACGCACCATTGCCGGGCGAAAAAAGCCCCGGCGGGGCAAACCTGCCGACAGCAAAGCTGCTGCTGAATCCACGCCGCTCGCCGATCCCCTCCAGCGCCTCCTCAGTTCGGGTGCATCGGTTGTCTCGTTCCGCCGTGTCGAGGGCATTCAGGCACCTGTCCGCCAGTTGCTTGAACACAATGGCGATTTGTTCGCGGCTTCCTACTCCGGCGTCTATCTCATCCGGCAGAACAAAGCCACCCTGCTGGGGGCCAGTGGCCGCGATGTCCGCCGCATTGCAATCTCGGCCCTGTTCCCCGGCCGCCTGTATGTGCTCACTGGCCGCGAGGTACGTGTGCTGCGCCCTGCCGCCGACGGTGTGGCAGCAGAAGAAATCGTCCTCAAGGGCCTTACAGAAGAATACAATTCGGTGGAAGAACTCACCGACGGCCGACTGCTGCTGGGGCACGACCGGGGCGCACAGGTAGCGCTCTTTCCATCGCGGGCATTTACCTCGGCCCCGCTGGTTGAGCGGCTGGAGGGCGGCCCCACCAACACCGATGCCCAGCTTACCTGCTTCCGGGCGTTTGGACAGCAGCTGTTCCGCTCGGCGCAGGGCGTGTTTGTCCTTAACGGTCAGGGGCAGTTGCGGGTAGATACCCTGCTTTCGCGCCTCATAGGTCAAGGCGACCTTGTCCTTGCTCCCCAGTCTGCTGCCGCTCTCTGGGTTGCCAATCGCGACACCCTTGTGGTCATTCGCAAGACTGCGCAGGGCTACACTGCCGATACCTCCGGCATTTTGGGGCTTTTCCAGCGCCGCGCCGACGCACTGCTGCCCATCTCCGACAATCAGGCATGGGTAGCTACCGAGGGCCGCCTGCTCCGGATTCAACTTGGCCGCGAACCCATCGGCAATCTCCATGTGGCCTTCCGGCAGATTCGCCTCCGCGACAAAGAAGGCCTGAGCATCGACCCCTTCCCTGGCACCGAGGAAGGCCCGCTCCTCGACTACGAGCGCAACGCCGCCGACGTCTCCTATCTCGCCGCTGCCTACTACCGCCCCGAGGCCATCCGCTATTCTCACCGCCTCCTTCGCGACGGCCAACCCCGCACCAACTGGTCCGACTGGTCTACTGCTGGCAGTGCCAGTTTCTCCGGTCTTGGCATCGGCACGTTCGAGCTCCAGGTGCGCGCCGTCGACTACCTCGGCCGCATTTCCCCCATCACTTCCTACCGCTTCACAGTTCGCGCCCCTTGGTATTACACCTGGCCAGCCTTCCTGCTTTATGCGTTGCTGCTGGGCGGCGGGGTGTATGGCTTCCTGCGATATCGCACTTACAAAATTGTGCAGGATAGCGTTGAAAAAGACCGTATTATAAAGAACGCAACACGCGATTTGCAGTTAAACGCCGAAGCGTTGGAAAGCAAAAACCGCGAACTGGAGCAGAGCCAGCACCAGCTCGAAGCCCGCAACCGCGAGCTTGCCACCACCCTCGACGACAACCAGCGCCAGCGCCGCATCCTCGAGTCCAAAAACCTCGAATTGGCTGAATCTCTCGCCACTATCCACCGCCAGCAGGAGCAGCTGGTGCAGAGCGAGAAGATGGCCGCGCTGGGGCTGCTTGTCGCTAATGTCGCTCACGAAATCAACAGTCCACTGGGGGCCATCAAAGGCACGGCACAGACCCTGTCGCAAAGCCTGCCCGAAACTCTGCGTTCGCTACCGGGCCTGCTTCGGCAGCTGGAAGAGCCCGTGGTACAGGCCTTCAGCGAGCTGCTGGCGGTTGCCGCCCTCGCTACCGAAACCCTCGGCACCCGCGAGGAACGCCAGCTCCGCGACCAGCTTTCCGCAGTCCTTGCACAGTTTCAGGTCGAAGATCCAGACCGCCGCGCAGTCACCCTTCTCAAACTGGGCGTACAGGCACAGCCCGAGCGTTTCCTGCCGCTGCTCAATCATGCCCGCGCCGACGAAATTCTGGCGGCAGCTCTCCGTCTCGGCAACCTGGAAAGAAACGTCGGAAAGATTCTCCAGAGTGTCGAGAAAACACAGCGCATCGTTACCTCGCTCAAGACCTACGTACGCTCAGGGCAGGGCCAGGAAATCGTCCTCGAGCCCTTTGACCTCGCCGACAACATAGACCTCGTACTCACCCTCTACAGCCACACCCTCAAAGATGGCATAGAGCTCATCCGCGACTTCCAGCCCCTGCCACCCTTGCAGGGCTTCCCCCAGCGCCTCATGCAGGTCTGGACCAACCTGCTCGTCAACGCTGTGCACGCCATTGGCCAGAAGAGAAAGGATGATCCCGGCTTCCAGCCAGTGCTCCGCATTGCCCTCCGCCTCGTCGACCAGCAGGTCGAGGTTCTGTTCTCCGACAACGGCCCTGGCATCCCCGCCGACTACCTCTCCCGCGTCTTCGATCAGTTCTTCACCACCAAAGCCGCTGGCGAAGGTACCGGCCTCGGGCTCTACATCTCCCGCCAGATTGTCGAAGAGCATGGCGGCAGCCTGGCAGTTTCCAGCCAGCCAGGCGAAACCGTCTTTACCATTCTGTTGCCAGTTGCAGGCCCTGCTGCCCCGCCTGTTGCGCCAGTTACGCTCCTGAGCCCCTTTCCGCAGTTCCCCAACTCCTGACCTTCCTTCTCCCTAGCATATGCAATCCGCCGTTACCGCTGTTTCTAATGCAAAGCCCGTAATCATCTGCGTGGATGATGTTCGCGAGGTAGTAGACGCGCTCGAAGAGCAGCTGTCGGCGCGGTTGGGCAGTGGCTTTCTCATAGAAAAAGCCCTCACCGCCAACGAGGCTCTCGAAATCATCAAGGACACCGTCAATTCCGGTAAGGAAGTGGCCGTCATCATCGCCGACTACTTCATGCCCGGCATGAAGGGCGATGAGTTTCTCATTGCCAGTCATCGTGAGGTCCCCGAGGCGCTCAAGATCATGCTCACAGGCCAGGCCGAGACCCACGCCGTCACCAACGTCATCAACAAAGGTGCCCTATACCGCTTCATCGAGAAGCCTTGGGATATCACCGACATGCAGATGTCAGTGGAAGAGGCCGCCAAGAGCTATGTGCAGGGCCGTCGCATAGACGAACAAAACCGTGTCCTTCGTCTCATGCACGACGCCGCTCAGATTATCGCCCGCCAGCGCGAGCTCAATGACCTGAACCGCGCCATGCTGGGCGTCATGCGCGAGTATTCCGCCGCCGATCGTCTGGTGCTCGTCAGCCAGCATGGCGATGTACTGCGGGTAGAAGCTTCACTTAAGGCGGGTGGCTTCATCGAAACCACCGCTCTCACGCTGGAGGAAGCGGCCGCTTCTATGCCGGTTTCCCTCATTCGAGAAGCCGCCAACGCCGGCCAGCTCTGGACCAATGCCGATATCTCGCCCGCACTCACCCCAGATCCCTACTTTACCCCGCGCCCGCCGGCCTCTTTCCTCATCCTTCCCCTCATCAACAGTGGCAAGCAGGTGGGCGTTCTCTACCTCGAACATGCCACCCTCCGGGGGCTCTTTACCGAAGAGCGCATCGATATCCTCCAGACCCTCGCCTCGCAGGCAGCCATCGCCTATGATCACGCCTATCTCCTCGATCACCTCGAGGAAACTGTCTACGAGCGCACCAAAGAGCTCATCGCGGCCAACTCCCACAAGGACGAAATGGTCCGCATCGTCTCCCACGACATCCGGTCGCCCCTGACAGGCATCGCCTCGCTGGCAGGCCTCCTCAAAGACCAGGACATTGCCGAGAACACGCCCGACGTCATGCGCTACGGCGAAATGATCCAGAAATCTACCAGCAACGTCCTCAAGCTCGTCAACGACATTCTCGACCTCGCACGCCTCGAGTCCGGAAAAATCATCCTCAGCCGACAGGAAGTAGACCTCGGTCATTTCCTGCGCGGCCTCATCTCTGCCCAGGAGCCGGTTGCCTTCACCAAGCAGATTCAACTCCTCGTCAATGCGCCCTCTGGCATTATGGCAATGGTGGACGAAGGCAAACTGTCGCAAGCCGTGAACAACCTCCTCTCCAACGCCATCAAGTTCACGCCCACCGCCGGATCCGTTACGCTTACACTTTCGTCTGATGCCCAACAGGCACGCATTACCGTCTCCGATACAGGTATCGGCATTCAGCCCGACCAACTGCCGCGCCTCTTCGAAAAGTTCGCAGCGCGTCAGCGTGCAGGCACCGCCGGCGAACGTGGCACCGGTCTTGGCCTCTCCATCGTCAAGGAACTAGTACAGATGCACAATGGTACTGTGGGTGTCACCAGTGAGGTTGGCAAAGGCACCACCTTCACAATTCTTTTACCTCTCCACGCCTGAGTTTTCCCTACCTTTCCCCCATGATGTCCCCCAGACTGGCTATACTCCCAGCGCTGTTGCTACTTGTTGTCCACGTGGCGGCCCAGCCCGTCAATCCTATCCGTTCGCGTTTCCAGGCCCAGGTCGACCGCAGTATTGACCGCTCGTTCTCTTACCGCAAAACGGTTGCAGGCGCCGATGACGCTTCGGCCCCTGCTTCCAGTGCCACTATACGTTATCTGGTCAAGAATAAGCCCGGCAGCAAGGACAACGGTACTGCCGATCGCTCGGCTCCACCCATTCAGTTTGCCGACGAACTGGCGTACGCCACCGAACTTCTTTATTCTGACCCCGCCCTGCTTTCATACTTCGATACCACCCGCAGTGGCGATACCCTTGTTGCAGTTCTCAAGCCCAATTTGGAAGCCAAGTGCGACCTTCGCCGTCAGAAAATCGTCCGAGATGCCTCCACTGGCGTCATCCGCTACATCGCTTCCACTATCGAGCGGCAGTCCTGGCTCTACGACACCCACGTATACATTGAAGTGCATTTCCGCACCGATGGCCTTTACCACCTGCATCGCCTTACCTTCGGCACAGACATTCTGTTTCTGCCTGACGAAGGCCGAACACGTGTTATAGGCCAAGCCGACTACGCAGTCAGGTAGCACGGTTTCCCATCCCTCTACAGCTGTATAACACATGGAAAGGGCCACTCAATCGAGTGGCCCTTTCCATGTTTGGTGTAAACTTGGTTGCATTAGGCTTGCGCAGCCTCTTCAGGCTTACGACCCTTAACCTCCAGGTATATCGCCCCGCCCAGCGCAAGCACCAGCAGGATTGAAAATACCATTGAAATCTTCTCGCCAATCAGAATACTTTCTGGCGCATAGCGGAATTCGATCGTGTGTTCCCCAGCAGGCACTACAACACCGCGCAGCACGAAGTTGGTCTGCACAATCGGTGTGTCCTTGCCATCTATCGTGGCCGTCCAGCCATTCGGGTAGTACACCTCGCTGAAGGTCACAAATCGCGCCTTGTCCGACTTGTACGAGTACTTCAGGTACGTGTTGTCACTTTGCAGCAACTGCACCCGCTCGCGCTCGCGGTTCAGCGAATCCGTGCTGTACGCTGTCAGCAGGCCCTTCTGGCTCTCTTCCACAATGGCCGTCTCGAATGAGAACACCGTGCCCAGCGAATCCAGTGCGGCGTCAGGCGTCGGCACAATCATCACCTTGTCTACAATCCAGGCGTTGCCGTAGTCGGTCTTGTTCAGGTAGATATACTCTCCGTCGTTCGTCTTGGCTACCTCGGCAAACTGGCTCAGGTTCAGTTGCTGGCTCGAAATCACATACCGGGTGTTCAGCATGTTCAGCACGTTCGGGTCGCCAATACCACGCGTAAAGTGCTTTTCAATCAGTTGCTGGTAGCGGCGCAGCTTGGCCGCGTTGTAACCACCGATCGATTTGTGGAAATACGGCGTGAAACCATCGTTGAATGGGTTACGGGTAGGTGCAAACACACGGTAGTGGGTCGTGTCCTGGCGGATCAGCAGGTCGGCCTGACGGGGTTGGAAGTTCTGGGCATACTCCGTTTTGCGCTGGTAGGTCTTGGAGTTCAGCATGCGGCTGTCTACCCCCCACAGATCCACCAGTACCAAGGCCAGCAGCAGCACACTCACTGCCGCGGCAGATTTCACAAACTGCTTGGTGTATAGCAGACAAACCCCGGCAGCAGCCAGTACAAACAGTAGTGTACGCAGGGCATCGGCTTGCAGCATCTCCGCCCGGTCGGCCTGAATGGCGTCCATCAGCCACTTCGGCAGCCCAGATGACAGCACCTGCTCGTCCTGCGCCGACACAAAATCGAACAGGCTTGGGCCCATCACCCAGAACAGCAGCGCAACGCCACCCACCAGGCCGCCCGCCCATAGTACCGCTTTCGATTTTGCCTCTTTGTCAGTCTCCTCGTTCAACAGTGCCTGGGCACCCAGCATCGCCAGCCACGGTGTTGCCATTGACACAATCACCAGCATGGAGCTCGGCACCCGGAATTTGTTGTACAGCGGCAGGTAGTCGTAAAGCAGGTCAGAGAACCGGTAACCAGCCGGGTTCTTCGATACTGCCAGTACTACCACCAGCGCGCCTGCCATTAACAGTACGCCATACAGCGTGCGGTCCAGTTTCACTTTGTCTGCCGTGAACAGGTATACGGCAGGCATGGCCAGTATCAGCAGGGCTTCCCATACGCTGAAGCTGTGCTTGCCCATGGCCAGCAACAGGCCCAGCAGAATGGCATATGCCAGCGCAAACTTCAGGCGGCTGCGCACCAGTATCATACCCACCAGCGCCAGAAACGCCAGTACAGCACCTATGTAGATGGGCCCCGACAGAAACGGTTGGTCACCCCAGTACGACAGGCTTTTCAGCTGCGGAATGAACTGTTCGGGCGGGCCAGGCAGTTCGTTGCGGTGTTGCACCAGTGCTTCCAGTGTTTTGCCGTCTTCGGGCAGGTAGCCATTGCCACCGCCCTGTACGTTCGGTATCAGCAGCGACATCGTTTCCAGACGCCCCTGACTCCAGTTGTAGGCATAGGCATCGCGGTCGAGGCCGCCGTCTCCGGCGCCACCCTGACCCAGGTTCACCTTCAGTTCGTTCTTGCCACGGATGGTAAACTGCGAATATTTGTACAGCGGGTATATGGGCACGGCATTCAGCATCAGGGCCATGCCCGAAGCCACTGTCAGCACCACTACCTGTATGCCAGCCTGCTTCAGACGACCTTCTTTCTGGGCTGTGATCAGTTCATACACCACATAGCAGCCAGCTACCATCGCCAGATAATAGGTCATCTGCACGTGGTTGTAATACAGCTGGAGACCAAGCGTCAGAAAGGTCAGTGCAAAGCCCAGCGCCAGTTTGCCACGGAACAGCAGCGAAATCGAGAGCAGCACGCCCGGCGCTATCATCAGCGCCTGAAACTTGTTGGTGTGCCCGGCTTCAATCCACATGATGTGGTACGAGAAGAAGGCATAGGCAATGCCCCCGGCAATGGAAAGCAGATGGTTTACTTTCCACACCCGAAGCAGACCGTAGAAAAAGGCCATGCCAAGGAAGAAGTGAACCATCGGGAACGGAAGGCCCAGTCCGTCCATCAGCACTTGGTGCATCTGCTTAAGCAGGTTGCCCGAATAGTCGTTGCCGATGGTTTCGCCAGGCATGCCTCCGAACATATTTTCAGCCCAATAGGGCTCCTGGCCGGTCTTCTCGCGGAATTCTACGATATCGCGTTGCATGCCAGTGGCGTTCACCACATCGCCCATCGGCAGCACTTTACCCCGCAGCAGCGGATTGAAAAGCAGAATCGCCAGCAACAGCAAACCCAGCACCGACAGCCAGGTGGCCCCCACGTCGGGGCGAGAAAAGTAGCGTTTGATCATCGGCAGTAAAAACAAAAGGGGCCGTTGGGCCCGCCCAAAGATAGTAGCAAATGGGTTAGGCAGTGGGGCTGTACACCAGCGAAATCTCTGTTTCGGCCACTGTCAGTTCTGCCGCACAGCCTACGGCCAGCGGCCAGTTGTGGCGTTCGTGCCCGGTCGGGAAGCCAAAGGCTACCGGGTAGTCATACTCAGCCACCAGTTCGCGAACGATGTCCGTGTAGTCGGCGCCAAACGGAATCGCGTTGTCTTTCAGGTCGCTGAAACTGCCCACTATCAGTCCGGCAAGCCGCGCCAGGCGTCCGCTGCGCTTCAGTTGCCGCAGCATCCGGTCTATGTGGTAGCGATATTCGTCCAGGTCTTCCAGAAACAGCACCGCACCCTCGTAGTCGTAGTCGGTGGGGGTGCCCACCAGATGGCACAGAAGGCTAAGGTTGCCACCAATCAGGCGTCCCTTGGCGGTACCCCAGCGGTTGGGGTGTGCAGGGTGGGGGCGGTAGCTGGGTGGCAGGGGCCATTCGCCTTTCAGGAAGCGAGGCAGGGCCTCCAGCGTTCCTGCATCTACCTGCATGCCATAGCTGATGGCCATGGGTCCGTGCAAGGTGCAGATGCCCTGCTGCATTGCCGCCGCCGATAGCACCGTCAGGTCCGAGAAGCCACACATCCATTTCGGATGGCGCTTGGCAACCTGCCAGTCTATACCGTCCACCATCCGGCTGGTGCCGTACCCGCCCCGCGCAAACAGAATGGCCTTGCTGGCCGGGTTGGCCAAGGCTTCGTTCAGCATGCGCAGCCGATGAGCATCGTTCCCCGCCAGTTGGTGTTCGCGGGCAAACAGACCCTCAGGCAGCAGCAGTTTCAGCCCGTGCCGCAGAAAGGCTTCTACTGCTGGTTGCAGCTCCTCGCGGCTTACGGCACGTGCGGTAGCTACTACGCTGATGGCGTCGCCGGGCTCCAGAAATGGGGGGACAGTCATGCGCGACACAAGCGGGTCGGGTGGTTACTTCGAGGCGCCCAGCAGGTAGGCCAGGCGCAGCAGCACACGGGCGCCCACGATGGCGTCCCATTCGCTGGTGCCTACTTCCACCAGGTCAAAGCCAATGAGCTGGCGGCCGCTCTGCGTCACTTTCGCCAGCAGATGAAACACCTCTTCATACTGAAAGCCATCGGGTACAGGCGTGCCAGTGCCGGGGCAAAGGGCCGGGTCGAGCCCGTCGATGTCAAAGCTGATGTACACTTTCTGGGGCAGCGAGGCAATCAGTTCGTTGCACACCTGGTCCCAGCTAGCCCCCTGAAACTGCTTCCGCCGGATGCTCCGCATCGTGTGCAGGTCCACGCGCCCATTCGAGTCGGCCGCCACCTGCATTTCGTTGTGACCGCAGTCGCGTATCCCCACCTGCACCAGCTTCTTCAACTGTGGCACTTCTTTCAGCGCATTGTACATGATGGACGCGTGGCTGTACTGGAAGTCCTCGTAGGCCTCGCGCAGGTCGGCGTGGGCATCCACGTGCAGGATGCCGAAGTCGCCATGGTGTTCGCCCATCGCTTGGAAAATGCCCAGCGGCACGCTGTGCTCGCCACCAATCAGGCCCACGCGCTTGCCCTGCTTCAGCAGTTGGGCGGTTTCCGCCTTCACCCATGCATTCAGCTCGCGACTGGCCGCATTCACTTTCTCGACGTGTGCCAGGGTGTCGGCGGGGTCGTTGCCGGCCACCAGACTCTCAATGTGCGTGCGGGCATGTTCGCGCATGGCGTCCGACCGCTCCAGCCATTCCTCCGAAATCGGCAGCATATAAATGCCCCGCTTCCATGCGTCGGCATCGTCCTGGTCATACAGGTCCACCTGCAACGACGCTTCCAGCATGGCTTCCGGCCCGCGCTCTGTTCCTTCTCGATACGACACCGTCGCGGCCCACGGTACAGGCAAAATGGCTATCTGGGCTGTCTCCAGTGTATGTGGCAGGCCATACAGATTGCCGTTGTCCAGTCCTACGTCGCTCGGGTCGAAATTTTCAGGAATCATGCTGTTTTTTCAATTGGCTTCGCAAAACAAACCATTTCTTTGCATCTCCCTTCCATTACTCGTATGAATACTCCCCACACCCGCCGCTGGACTGGCACGGGCGTTGCCGTGGTTACGCCCTTCGATGCTGCCCACCAACCTGACATCCAGTCGCTTCGAAAGATTGTGGACCACCTTGTGCAGGGTGGGGTGGAATACATGGTGCTCATGGGCTCCACAGGCGAGGCTGCCGTCCTCACCGACGACGAGATTGCCCGCTGCGTAGACGCCGCCCTCGAGCAGAACGCAGGCCGCCTGCCTGTACTGCTCGGCTGCGCTGGCAACGACACCGCCGCCGTAGCCCGCAAAATGGATGAGTACAACAAGCGATTTGGCGTGCAGGGTTATCTTACCGCCAGCCCCCATTATAACAAGCCGTCGCAGGAAGGCATCTACCGCCACTACAAGGCCCTGAGCCAGACCACCGACCGCGACATCGTGCTCTACAATGTGCCCGGCCGCACCGCCAGCAATGTCCTGCCCGACACCATCTGCCGCATTGCCCACGACTGCCGCAACATTGTGGCCGTCAAGGAAGCCAGCGGCTCCGTCGAGCAGGGCATGAAGATTCTCCGCGACAAGCCCGCACACTTCCAGGTCCTCTCCGGCGACGACCCCCTGGCGCTCGCAGGTATCGCCTGCGGCTACGAAGGCATCATCTCGGTGCTGGGAAATGTACTGCCACGCACCTTCAGCGATATGATCCGCCAGTGCCTGAAAGGCGAGTTTGCCGTCGCTGCGCCCACCAACCTTCACCTCATCCGCCTCATCGAACTGCTCTTCGCCGAGGGCAACCCCGTCGGTATCAAAGCCGCCATGTCGCTGCGCGGACTTTGCCATCCGCAGGTGCGCCTGCCCCTCGTCGAGGCCTCTGACAAGCTCACCGAGCAGCTTCGCGCCGAACTGGCCCACTTTCAAGGCTGATGCCACGCGGGTCTAACGTCATGAAAAGCAAAACCCCAGTCGTCCGACTGGGGTTTTATCTTGTAAGAGAGCAAGCGTAGAAACAGGCCCTTACTTGGCGCGTTCCATGTATTCGCCAGTCTTCAGGTCTACACGGATACGATCGCCGATGTCGATGAACAAGGGCACGCGTACCGTAGCACCCGTCTCGATGGTGGCGGCCTTCAGCGTTTTGGTAGCGGTATCGCCCCGAAGGCCGGGCTCGGTGTAGGTAATCTCGTATTCGCCGATAGGGGGCAGTTCGGCCAGCAGCGGAATGTCGCCGTCGAACGATACCATCACGTCCATGCCTTCTTTCAGAAACTCGGCGCGCTCGCCAAATAGCACCTTCGGCAGCGGCATCTGGTCAAAGGTCTCGGTGTCCATCACCATGAAGTTGTCGCCGTCCATGTACAGGTACTGGAGCTTGCGCACTTCCACACGCACGATTTCCACGTTCTCACCCGAGCGGAAACGGTATTCCACCAGACGACCCGTGCGCACGTTCCGCATCTTGGCTTGGTAGAAAGCCCGCAGGTTGCCAGGGGTGCGGTGCTCAAATTCCAACAGTTGCACCAGCTCACCTTCGTGGCGCAGGAACATGCCGCGGGAAACATCAGAAGTAGTTGCCATTGCTTGGGGTAGGGTTGCGGTTATTTCGGGTGCAAAAATAAAGAATCCGGTCAGTTCTGCGTCAGGGCCTTCAGCTTTGCTGCCAGTTCTGGCAGGGCAATGGCCTCCTGAGTGCCGGTTTGCAGGTTTTTCAGGTTTACGGTGCCAGCAGTCTGCTCGGTGCCACCGGCTATCAGGGCAAAGGGAATACCACGCTTGTCGGCGTATTCCAGTTGCTTGCCCATTTTGGTGGCATCGGGGTACAGTTCCACGGCCAGACCTTCGCTGCGCAGGTGCTGCACCACTTTCAGCGCATAGCCCAGTTCGGCGGCACCGAAGTTCACCATCAGGGCTACGGTGGTGTCGGCTGGCACTTTGCCTTCAAAGAGGTTCAGTTCCTCCATCACATCGTAAATGCGGTCAGCACCAAAGCTGATGCCGGCGCCCGGCAGGTCGCGCCCGCCAAACATGGCTGTCAGGTTGTCGTAACGACCACCGCCGCCAATGCTGCCCATCTGCACCTCGCCGCTCTTCACCTCAAAGATGCAGCCGGTGTAGTAGTTCAGCCCGCGGGCCAGCGTCAGGTCCAGTTTCAGTTCAGCACGTTGCAGCTCAAAGTGTTGCAGGTGGCCCAGCAAAGTCTCGAAGTCGGCAATACCTGCCATGCCGGTTGCGCTGTCTTTCAGCCACACCTTCAGTTGGGCAATCTGCTCGGCGGCCGTGCCCGTCAGGCTGTAGATGGGCGTCAGCTTCTGGATGCTGTCCTCGCCAATGCCGCGCTCGCGCAGTTCTGCTTCCACACCATCGCGGCCTATCTTGTCCAGCTTGTCAATGGCCGTGCACAGGTCCACTTCTTTGCCCTGTGCACCAATCACTTCGGCTATGCCCGCCAGCACCTGCCGGTGATTCACGTGTATGGCAAACTGCTTCAGGCCCAGACGGCTCAGTGCTTCGTCGTAGATGGCCACAAACTCGGCCTCGTGCAGCAGCGACTTGCTGCCCACCACGTCTACGTCGCACTGCGTGAACTCGCGGTAGCGGCCCCGCTGCGGGCGGTCGGCGCGCCACACCGGCTGTATCTGGTACCGCTTGAATGGGAAGGCCAGTTCGTTCTGGTGCATCACCACAAACCGCGCAAACGGTACCGTCAGGTCATAGCGCAGCGCTTTTTCGGTGATGTGCGGCATAAGCGCCTGGTAGTCGGTACGGGTCTCGGCAGGGGCTTCCTTCAGATAGTCGCCGCTGTTCAGTATCCGAAACATCAGCCGGTCGCCTTCCTCGCCATACTTGCCGCTCAGCACACTCAGGTTCTCCATGGCTGGCGTCTCAATCGGCGCATAGCCATACTTCTCGAATACCTGTGTCAGCGTGCGGAAGACATATTGACGACGGCGCAGCACAGTTGGCGTAAAGTCGCGGGTACCACGGGCGTTACTGGGCTTCACGGGTTTCATCGCGCGAAGAGAAGAGGGGTTTGTAGCAGAAAAGGGTAGGTGAGTGGCAAACAAAAAAGGCGGGTGATTAGTCCGCCTTTTTCTGCTTTGTAGCGTAGGTATTACTCCTCGTCTTTTGCGGGAGCGTCGTCCTTCTTGGCACCTTCAGCTTCCTTGTCCAGCTTGCGCTCGGCCAAGCCAGCCTTGATGGCGTCAACGATAGTGCCGGTGATCAGTTGGATCGACTTGGCAGCGTCGTCATTGGCAGGAATCGGGAAGTCAATCATGTTGGGGTTGCTGTTCGTATCAACCATACCGATGGTCGGGATGTTGAGACGACGGGCTTCCGCAACAGCGATGTGCTCCTTCTTGATGTCAACGATGAACAGGGCCGAAGGAAGACGGGTCATGTCAACCACGCCACCCAATACCTTGTCCAGTTTCTCCAGTTCGCGGCCAATCATCAGACGCTCTTTCTTGCCGATGAGCTTCTGCGTGCCGTCCTGCTCCATTCGCTGCAGCATCTGCATGCGCTTGACGCTCTTACGCACAGTGGCGAAGTTCGTCAGCATGCCGCCGAGCCAACGGTCGGTTACGTAAGGCATGTTCACCGACGAAGCCTGCTCCTTGATAATCTCCTGGGCTTGCTTCTTCGTGCCTACGAACAGAATCTTCCGGCCCGACTTTGCCAGCTGCTGTACAGCACGGCAAGCTTCGTCCAGCATCTTCTGCGTCTTCAGCAGGTCGATGATATGAATGTTGTTCCGCTCCATGAACACGTATGGAGCCATGGCAGGGTGCCATTTGCGCGAAAGGTGGCCGAAGTGTACTCCGGCTTCCAGTAGTTGTTCGTGCGTAACCATGGGGCAGATTAGCGTTTCGAGAATTGAGTGCTGCGACGGGCTTTGCGCTTACCGTACTTCTTGCGTTCTACCTGACGGCCGTCTACCGTCAGAAGGCCTTCCTTCTTCAGCGCTGCGCGGAACTCAGGGTTGTAGGTTTCGAGGGCGCGCGAAATGCCCAGGCGAATCGCTTCGGCTTGGCCGTTTACACCACCACCGGTGACGTTCACTTTCACATCGAAACCAGCAGGGTCCAGCGACAGTACCTCGAACGGCTTGCGCACTTTCATACGCAGTACGTCGTGGTTCAGAAACTCCTGCGAGTCACGATCGTTGATGATCATTTTGCCGGCACCACCCGGTGTCAGATACACACGGGCGATGGAAGTCTTGCGCCGGCCAACAGTATTGATATGCGACATAAGGCGTTATCGGACGGTCAGGATTCAGAAAGGAAGTTTGTATGCTTTGGGCTCCTGAGCCTGGTGCGGATGCTCGCTGCCAGCATATACATGCAGGTTGCGGAACAGTTCAGCACCCAATTTGTTCTTGGGAAGCATACCCTTCACAGCGATCTCGATCAGTCGTGCGGGGTTCTTCGCCAGAATCTGACGGGGAGTCTCCATGCGCTGGCCACCCGGGTAACCCGTGTGACGCAGGATCTCACGCTGGTCCAGCTTGCGGCCGGTCAGGCGTACCTTCTCGGCGTTGATGACGATTACATGATCACCACAGTTCACATGAGGAGTGAAGCTGGGCTTATGTTTGCCGCGCAGCAGGAAGGCTACCTGGCTGGCCATGCGGCCCAGCACCAGGCTGTTGGCGTCAACCACAAGCCACTTGCGGTCGGCCGTAGAAGCCTTTACGTGCTCGGTTTTAAAACTCTTTGCGTCCATGACGAGTAACTACGCTATGTAGGGTATTTGCAGAAAGGGCCGCAATTTCGGCACATTTCGCGAATTGTCAAACATTCTCCTCAAAAAAACCTGCCCTTTCTCCACTACCGTCTGTTTTTCCTGCCAACAGCCTCCGTGCAATTGTAGATAAACCAGCCTCAGGCCAGTTGCCTGCCACCTCTCATCCTTAAAATTACCCAAAAAGGAATCTCCGCAATCCCTTGGCGGTTACATTCGCAGATATGTCTGCAACAGCATCGCTCTCCTTGCTCCGCCGACCACTGGTTGCCCTGCTTGCCTTCTGCCTGCTTTTTGTCCCTGCATGCCTGATGGCCTCGCACAACCTCGCCGGGCAGATTACCTATCGATACCTCGGCCTCAACCGTTACGAGATAACCCTTACTACGTATACTACTCCTTGCGATAACGGGGTCGATGAGCCTACCATTTCCTTTGAGCTCTGGGCTCGCTTCAGTGGCAATTTCATCCGGGTCCCAGACGACCAGGTTGCTGGTCTCGCTAACGTGCGACGTACCAACGGCGGTTTTACACCCCTTTGCGAAGCCACTGTTGCCCCAGGAATCCCCGTAGGTGAGTATGTACGGATCATCGATAACAACGGAGCATTGTTTGGAGGTGGGGCTCGCCGCCTTAAGAAGAATGTCTATGTTACCACCATCGAACTGCGTGGCCCCGGTGTCTATGAAATTCGATACTACAGCCCGTATCGAACTGCTGGCATCCTCAACATGACCAATTCTGGCTCGGTCACCTGGTACGTAGCGACTACTCTTTTCAATGTGCCGGCGCAGGGCCCCAACAGCTCACCTCAGTTGCTGAACCGCCCTTATGACGACGCCTGCACCAACCGCCTGTGGTCGCACAACCCCGGTGCCGTGGACCCCGATGGAGATTCGCTCGTCTTCTCCCGGTCGCCCTCCATTCAGTACGATCCCTCGATTCCTGCCCAGATTTTCGAGCCGGTTCCAGCGCCCGGCTACCTCTTTCCAGATGAGGTGTCGCCTGCTGCCGATGGCTATGACGTTGATCCCCGAACAGGCATCGTTACTTGGAACACCCCACAGATTCCCGGTATCTACACTGTAGGCATTCTCGTGGAGGAATATCGTTTTGGCGTAAAGATTGGCCAGGTACTGCGCGATATGGCCATTATCGTGCGGAACTGCAACAACGATCCCCCCATCATTGAGGCCCTCGACGACACCTGCGTCGCACCTGGCCAAACCCTGAGTTTCGATGTTCAGGTACGCGACCCAAATCCGGGCGACTCTGTACTCCTGTACCTTAATAATGACTTCACCACCGGCACGTTTGACCCCTCCAGACTGAACGCGCCTTGGCAGAGGGGGGCCACGCTCACGCCACCCAATAACCTGGCACTTGCCCCTCAGCGTGTCGAGCGGCAACCCCTGGTGCCGCCACCACCCGGGTTCTTCCCCATCGTCTCAAGGTTCGACTGGCTCATCGAGTGCGATGACATCACCGCACAGCCCTACCGTGTGGATTTCTACGCCACTGATGGCCGTGATTTCAACATCACCAACCGGCCCATCCTTGCCGACAACCACGTCACCACCATAAGGGTGTCGGCGCCCCCTCCACAGAACTTTACTGCCGTCATTCTGCCCAACCGTTCTGTTGTGCTCAATTGGGCGGCCCCAGCTTGTCCCAATGTCGAACGATACGACATCTACCGCGCCACCGACTCGCTGGCTGCTGCCCCTGACGCCTGCTGCGATGGTACAGCGGGCCCTGGCTATGTTAAAATTGCCGAGGTTGGCCCCACTACCTTTACCTACACCGATGGCGCTACCACCCCGCTACCATTCCGGGGCAGATACTGTTACCGGGTAGTGGCCGTCTACCGGCCTTTGCTGGGCACGCTGGTCAGTTCTTGTCCCTCCAATCAGGATTGTGTGATACAGGAACGCTCGTTCCCTGTCATCCGCAACGTCGACATTGAGACTACCAATCCCACCACGGGTCAGCTCCTTGTGCGTTGGATCCAACCTGACCCCTCCAGGTTCAGTCCGGCGCCCATTCTGCCTTTCCGCTACAAACTCTTCCAGTCCACCGGCCTTGGAACCAGTACGTTCCGTGAAGTAACAGCCTTCACCCCCCTCAACGATACCACTTATCGTATTGCCGGAATCAACACAGCCACGACAGGATATACCTATAAAGTAGGCCTGTACGACGCCAATGGCGACAGTCTTTCACAGTCTGACCCTGCTACCAGCACCTTCCTCACCGCCACCGCTGCCGAGCGTGCGGTAGACCTCACCTGGAACTGGCTAACTCCCTGGGTCAACCAGAATTTCGATATCTACCGCTCGATCAATGGCGGGCCGTTCACTTTATTGCAAACAGTGGCCGCCATCCCCGGAGCTAGTACACAGTCGTTCCGCGACACAGGCCTGCAACCCCGTGTGCCGGTTTGCTACTATGTGGATGGCCTGGGACGCTTTACCTCGCCAGACCTCGCGGCGATTGCCCTGCGCAACCGCTCTGAGATTGCCTGCGCCACCCCTTTTGACACCACCGCGCCCTGCGGCGACAATGACTTCTCTATCAGAACAGATTGCAACACGGGAACGGTTACATACTTTGGCAACCTGATTCCCTTCGGCTGCAACGCAGATCTTGATACGGTACTGTTCGTCTACAGGCGTTACCCCAACGAACCTTTCCAACCCATCGACACCCTGGCCAATGCCACGGCGGGCACGCTGATCACCTTCACGCGCCAGGATGCCGTCAACAAAAACATTGCAGGTTGCTACGGGCTGATACTGATAGATGAAGCAGGCAACCGCTCTGGCGTCATCGGCGAGAAGTGTGTGGACGCCGAGTGTTTCGAGTTCCAGCTGCCCAATGTCATCACGCCCAACGGCGACGGCATCAATGACATCTTCCGCCCCCTCAACTACGACCAGTTCTCGGTGCAGCAGGTGGCCGCCGTCCGTTGCTATGTCTATGACCGTTGGGGCCGTCAGCTCTCCTTCTCCACAGACCGCAACAACCTCTGGGATGGCAAGGTTGCAGGCCAACCCGCGCAGGCCGGTGCCTATTACTACACCATCGAGATCTTCCTCGAAGGCCTCACACGGGGCGAAAAAATCATCCGGACAGGCGTCGTGAATGTCATGTATTAACTGTTAAGTAACGTGTGGGTATCTGATAACAGCTTATCGGATACCCGCTTAGACGAATATTATGTTTACAGGAATTATTGAGGCACTGGGTAGGGTAGTGGCCGCGCAACCCGAAGGCACCAACCGTCGGTTCACCGTGCACGCCCCCTTCGCCAGCGAGCTGAAGGTAGATCAGTCCGTTGCCCACAACGGCGTTTGTCTCACGGTTGTCGCCATCGACACCGCCGCCAGCACCTACGAGGTCGTCGCCATCGACGAGACCCTTCGCCGCACCAACCTCGGCCTCTGGCAACCCGGCACCCTCGTCAACCTCGAACGCTGCCTCATCCCCGGCGCCCGCCTCGACGGCCATTTTGTGCAGGGCCATGTCGACTGCACCGCCACACTCCGCCGCCTCGTCACCCTCGACGGCAGTTGGGAGCTGCACTTTGCCCTGCCCCCCGGCACCGCCCATCTCGTGGTGGAAAAGGGCTCCATCTGCATCAACGGCATCAGTCTCACCGTGGTAGAGGCCCCAGCCGACGGCTTTTCGGTGGCCATCATTCCCTACACCTGGCAGCACACCAACCTCCATACCCTTGAGGAAGGCCAGCCAGTCAACATCGAGTTCGATATCCTCGGCAAGTACGTTCAACGTTCACTTCAGCTGCGCCCGCAGTAGGCCGCACGGCTTTCCGCCTATCTTTGCCCCTGCATGCTGCTACGCACCGAGCATCTCATCAAGAAGTACAAACAGCGCACCGTCGTCAACGACGTCAGTGTGCAGGTAGCCCAGGGCGAAATCGTCGGGCTGCTGGGCCCCAATGGCGCGGGCAAAACCACTACCTTCTATATGGTGGTGGGCCTCATCCGCCCCAACAGTGGCCGTGTGCTCCTCGAAGACCAGGACATTACGCCCCTGCCCATGTATCGCCGCGCCCAAATCGGCATCGGCTACCTGCCGCAGGAGGCATCCGTCTTCCGCCAGCTCTCGGTCGAGGACAACATCCTCTCCGTCCTCGAGTTTACCGACCTTACCCGCCAGCAGGCCCGCGAGAAAACCGAGATGCTGCTCGAGGAGTTTTCCCTCACTCACGTCCGCAAGAACCTCGGCACCTATCTCTCCGGGGGCGAACGCCGCCGCACCGAGATTGCCCGCGCCCTGGCCGTAGACCCCAAGTTCATCCTCCTCGATGAGCCCTTTGCCGGCGTAGACCCCATCGCCGTCGAGGAAATCCAGCGCATCGTCTCCAAGCTCGTCGAACGTAACATCGGCGTCCTCATCACCGACCACAACGTCGACGAAACGCTCTCCATCACCGACCGCACCTACCTCCTCTACAACGGCTCCATCCTCAAGGCGGGCACGCCCGAAGAGCTGGCCGAAGACGAGCAGGTGCGCCGCGTCTATCTCGGCGAGAAGTTCGAACTCCGCCGCCGAATGGCCCGTTAACTCCCCTTCGCCTATGCCCTCTCTCGGCGATATCCTCCGCGCGGTGCTGCCTTTGCAGGCCCTTGGCGCACCCGTCATGCGCCGCCGCATGGCCCGTATTGACGCCTTCCGCCGCGACCCCCACGGCACGCAGGAGCGCGTGTTCCGTACCCTCATGGCCAGTGCCGCCAGCACCGACTTCGGCCGCCGTCATGGCCTCACTGCCGCCACCACCCCCGATGCCTACGCCCGTCAGGTGCCCGTCCAGAGCTACGAGCAGTTTTACCCCTGGATCGAGCGCGCCCTCAACGGTGAGGCCGATGTCCTGTGGCCCGGTAGGGTAGAGTGGTTCGCCAAGTCGTCCGGCACCACCAACGCCGCCTCCAAGTTCATCCCCATGCCGCCCGACAGCCTCCACGGCTGCCACTACCAGCTCGGGCGCGACATGATTGCCCTCTACCTCGACCTCCGCCCCGACAGCCGCCTCTTCCATGGCCTCACCCTGTCTATGGGCGGCAGCCACGAAATCTCCCGCTTCTCCGGCCACGCCCGCTACGGCGACCTCTCCGCCGTCCTCATCCAGAACATGCCCACCTTCTTCGAGTGGTTCCGAACGCCCACACGCGACATCGCCCTGATGTCCGAGTGGGAGGCCAAGATCGAAGCCCTCGCAGCCCACACCCTGCCGCAGGACGTCCGCAGCATGGCCGGCGTGCCCACCTGGACGGTCGTCCTCCTCAAGCGCCTGCTCGAAATCACCGGCCGCCCACACATCGGCGGCGAGGGCAACCCCTGGCCCAACCTCGAAGTCTTCTTCCACGGTGCCGTGGCCTTCACGCCCTACCGCGACACCTTCCGCCAGCTCATCCCCGGCCAGCGCATGCGGTACATGGAGACCTACAACGCCTCCGAAGGCTTCTTCGCCCTCCAGGACGACTTCGCCGACCCCGCTCTGCTCCTCATGCTCGACTACGGCATCTACTACGAGTTCGTGCCCCTCGAGGAAGTCGGCTCCGAGTACCCCCGCACCGTGCCCCTCAGTCAGGTGGAGGTCGGCCGCAACTACGCCCTCGTCATCTCCACCAACGGCGGCCTCTGGCGCTACCTCATCGGCGACACCATCCGCTTCACCAGCACCAGCCCCTACAAGCTCCTTATCTCTGGCCGCACCAAGCACTTCATCAACGCCTTTGGCGAAGAGCTCGTCATCGAAAACGCCGACGCTGCCCTCGCCGAAGCCTGTGCTGCTACCAGTGCCACCGTCACCGACTACACCGCCGCGCCCATCTACATGCCCGCCCCCGGCCAGCCCGGCGGCCACGAGTGGGTCATCGAGTGCAGTACACCCCCGCGCGATGCCCATCAGTTTGTCCAGGTGCTCGACGCCACGCTCCAGCGCCTCAACTCCGACTACCAGGCCAAGCGCCACAAAGACATGGCCATGACGCCGCCCGTCGTGCACTTCGCCCCACAGGGCACCTTCTACGAGTGGATGCGCCAGCGCGGCAAGCTGGGCGGGCAGAACAAAGTGCCCCGCCTCAGCAACGACCGCCAGTATCTCGACTCCCTCCTGCCGCTGTTACCCGTCCAGTAGCAACCAACTGGTTTATCCAACCAGTTGGTTAGCGCGCGGGTCAGTTTGGCTGGACTTATTTAAAACCCATGCCGCCGCCGTACAGGCCGTTGAAGGCGTCGGTGCTCTTCAGGGCTTTGTCCACCACCTGTTGCAGGTCGGGCAGGGACGACACGCCGCTTTTGCGCCAGAAGATTTCGCCGCCTTTGTAGAGGATGAGCGTAGGCACGCCCTGCACGTGCAGCTGTTGGGCCAGCGCCTGGTTCTTGTCCACGTCAATCTTCAGGATGCGCACACGGTCGCCATAGACGCCGGCCAGTTCCTGTAGGATGGGCGCCTGCACCTGACAGGGCCCGCACCACGAGGCGGTGAAGTCCACCAGCACGGGGCGCGTATCGTTCACGAGTTCTTTGAAGCTTGCCATACCCTTCCCTACAGCAAATCCCCTGCCCATGCCACAATGGCAGATTTTCGGTAGATTGGGGGTATGAAGAAAAAGAAAGGTGTGTTGAAGTGGACGACTGACTTTATCTGGGGCTGGGTGATGATTGCTTTGATTGTCGCTATTGGCCTTAGTTTGGTGATTCCGCATCCAAAACTGGAATACAATCCAGTCGAATTATTCTCGGCCATTCTCACTCCTGCTGCCGTGTATGCAGGTTTCAGGTTGAACTATCGCGCTATTCGTGAGCAGGTAAGAGCAAATGAAAATCAAGACAAACTCTTAAAGCTTCAAATGGATGCGATTGAAAAGCAGGTTAAAAAAGAGCGGATAGATTCCGTTCGGGACTTATGCTCACTGTTAAACTCTAGGTTGATAAAAATTAGGATCAAAGCAAACATATATAATCACGCGAATCCTTCTGGACAAAATTTACTAAATGTTACAAATTATGATAAAGATAATATGTCATTTGATGAATTTTCTTCAGTATATAGTTGGAGGATAAAAGCGTATGATCATCTTGTTTACGATAATTCTCCAGATAATTTTAAAAGATGTTTGATTCAAGGAATGGAGGATAGACATAATGCTATATTTAGGATAGAAAGGGAAATAAAGGATTTTAATAAAGGAGATTATATTGGAAGAAAGTGGGAATATCATAATATTCATCATGCGGAAATAGTATTGCGTTATTTAAAAGAAGAGCCTTTTATACATGTAGTAAATGTCAGGGGAATGGTTTTTCATTCTATAGTTAAGCCACTGTATAACTTAATAATTGATAGCCGGAAGGACGAAACAGATAAGATATGGCTATATGATTACGCATCTAGCTATCTTGTTGTTGGGCTCTCCGATGACTCAATTAGATTTCTTGCGAATGTTGCTTGTGAATTTGATAAAGATTTCGAAAATGCCTTGCATATGCAATTGGCCGTGCCGCCTGCATATAAGTTGCCACCACTTGAAGTGTAAAAATTTTTTACAACCTTCCCCTCCACGTCATTTCGAGCGTAAGCGAGAAATCTACTTGTAGGCGGCTTGCCGCCTTCCCCGTAGGTAGAGCCGGGATGCCATCGGCATCCCAAAGGTAGATTTCTCAGGAAGCCTGCGGCAGCCTTCGAAATGACGTATGAGGGGGAGGTGCGGCCCAATACCAGCACCAAAAAGCCACGTCATTTCGAGCGTAAGCGAGAAATCTACCTGTAGGCGGCTTGCCGCCTTCCCCGCCAGTAGCGCTGGGATGCTATGGGCATCCCAAAGGTAGATTTCTCACGCCGCTCCGCGCCGTTCGAAATGACGTATGAGGGCAGCATCCCCCAACGCCATTCGCCTTTCCCATTCACGTCATTTCGAGCGCAGCGAAGAAATCTATTCCCCTCAACTTGGCGGCAAGCGCCCATACACTCCGCCCTCTCCCAGTAGATTTCTTCGGCCCGCGCACGGGCCTCGAAATGACGTGCAGGAGGGTAGTTGCGTACACGCTCGGTCCCCGTTTCTGCAAGGGGCGCGCTACACTCCTACACCCTGAAACACGTGCTGTTCCAGCGTTCGCAGCTTCAGCCACGCTTCCTTCACGCCGCTCACTGGCTTCGCATACATCTGTAGCGACTCCGCGCTCTGCTTCAGCGAAAACTCCTTCGGGTGCAGGTTCACATACGACAGAATGCCAGCAAACCGCGCCGTCTGGTAATAGGGCGCGTTCTTCTGCCCCGGGAAGTAGCACCGCAGCGTCCCCGCTTTCAGTGTCACTTTCTCGAAGCCCAGGCGCGACCCCGTTTCCCGTATCCGGATCGTGTCGAACAGCGCCAGCGTCTCCGGCGGTATTAGGCCAAAGCGGTCCTGTAGCTCGGCCGCCAGTTGCCGCAGCGCCTCTTCGTCGCGCGCCTCGCTGATGCGCTTGTACAGCGACAGCCGTTCGGCCACGTTCGGCACGTAGGTTTCCGGTATGCGCACGTTCTGGTCGGTGTCAATGGCGGTGTCCAACTCGCTGGTGGCCACCACACTGCCATCCTGTCCTGCTTCCAGCAGTTCGGGAAACTGCTCGGCTTTCAGCTCCTGCACGGCTTCGTCCAGCAGCTTGTGGAACAGGTCGTAGCCGATTTCGCTGATGAACCCGCTCTGTTCGGCGCCCAGAATGTCGCCCGCCCCGCGTATGTCGAGGTCGCGCATGGCTATCTGCAGGCCGCTGCCCAGCTCGCTGAACTCCTCCATCGCCTGTAGGCGCTTGCGCGAGTCGGTGGGCAGGGTGCTGGGGTGGGGGCACAGCAGGTAGCAGAAGGCCTTGCGGTTGCTCCGGCCCACACGGCCCCGCATCTGGTGCAGGTCCGATAGGCCGTAGTGGTGCGCCTGGTTGATGAGGATGGTGTTTGCGTTCGGAATGTCCAGCCCGCTCTCAATCAGCGTGGTACACACCAGCACGTCGGCTTCGTACTGGATGAACTTCTCCATCGTCTCCTCTATCTTGTCGGGCTCCTGCTGGCCGTGGGTAATCAGCACGCGGGCGTCGGGCACCAGCTTCTTGATCATGCCGGCGATCTCCTCCAGGTCCTTGATGCGGTTGTGCACGAAGTACACCTGCCCGCGGCGCTGCATCTCGTAGGAAATGGCGTCGCGCACCAGCTCCGAGTCAAAGGCGTGCACGATGGTTTCCACCGGCTTGCGGTTGGGTGGGGGCGTGGCAATAAGGCTCAGGTCGCGGATGCCCAGCAGCGAGAACTGCAGCGTGCGCGGTATCGGCGTGGCCGACAGCGTCAGCGTGTCAATGTTGGCCCGCAGCACCCGCAGCTTCTCTTTGGCCGCCACGCCAAACTTGTGCTCTTCGTCTATGATCAGCAGGCCCAGGTCTTTGAACTTCACGTCCTTGCTCAGGATCCGGTGGGTGCCGATCACCACGTCCAGCTGCCCGGCTTCCAGTTTCTTCAGCACCTCTTTCTGCTCCGAGGGCGTCTTGAAGCGGTTCAGGAAGTCAATCCGCGGGGCAAACTGCTCCATCCGGTCCTTGAAGGTGTTGTAGTGTTGCAGCGCCAGAATGGTGGTGGGCACCAGCACTGCCACCTGCTTGCCGTCGCACACTGCTTTAAAGGCCGCGCGCACTGCCACTTCGGTCTTGCCAAAGCCTACGTCGCCACACACCAGCCGGTCCATGGGGTAGCGGGCCTCCATGTCGGTTTTTACGTCTTCGGTGGCCTTGCTCTGGTCGGGGGTGTCTTCATACAGGAAGCTGGCTTCCAGCTCGTCCTGTAGGTAGCTGTCTTTGCTGTAGGCAAACCCGGCGGTCATCTTGCGCCGCGCATACAGGGAAACGAGGTCAAAGGCCAGTTCTTTCACCCGCTTCTTCACCTTGGCTTTGGTGCGGGCCCATTCCTGGGTGCCCAGCTTGTTAAGGCGCGGCACCTGCCCTTCTTTGCCTGCATACTTGCTGATCTTGTGCAGCGCCGATACGTTCACATACACCGTGTCGCCGCCGTCGTACACCAGCTTCACGGCCTCCTGCATCACATCGCCCACGGGTATGCGCTCCATGCCGGCAAAGCGGCCGATGCCGTGGTTCACGTGGGTCACGTAGTCGCCGGGCCGCAGCTCCATCAGCTCTTTCAGCGTCAGGGCCTGGCTGCGCACATGGCTCTGCCGCGACCGGTAGCGGTGGTAGCGGTCAAAAATCTGGTGGTCGGTGTAGAGGGCCAGGTTCAGCTGCGGGTCAAAGAAGCCCTCGGCCAGCTCGTCCTTGCAGAAGTCGGGCATCAGGCCGGGTGTCAGCTGCTCGAAGATTTCGCGCAGGCGCTTCTGCTGCTTGTCGCTCTCGGCGCAGATCACGATCTGCGTTTTGTTCTGCGCCAGCTCTTTCAGGTGGGCCGCCAGCATCGTGAATTCCTTGCGGAACATCGGCTGGGGCACGCCCTTCCATTCCAGCGCCGTGCCTTGGGCCAGCAGCGGGCGGCTGCCAATCTCCGCCACACTGAACGGTGCCAGCTCTTTCAGAAACCGCTGGTCGCTAACGTACAGCGTATCCGGATTACTCATCAGGCTTTCGCCGCCAGCGTCGGCCTGCTGCTTTATATATAAGGCTTCGGCTTTGCCATAGGCTTTCTGCAGTTCGCCCAGGGCAAAGTCCAGCCCCTGCACAAACACCAGCGTAGCCGGGCTGATGTACGTCAGCAGCGACACCCGCGCCTCCTGTTGCAGGCGCGTCTTCACGTTCGGGATGATGGCCGCGCGCTCCAGCTTCGCTACCGACAGCTGTGTGGCCGGGTCAAAGCTCCGCAGGCTCTCGATTTCGTCGCCCAGAAACTCCACCCGCATCGGCAGCTCGGCGTTGAAGGCGTACAGGTCTATGATGCCCCCGCGCTGGGCAAACTGCCCCGGCTCGTACACAAAGTCCACCTGGTCAAAGCCGAAGTCTTCCAGCATCTCCACCAGAAACGGTATGCCCGGCTTTTCGCCCACCACCAGCTCCAGCGTGTGCCGTTGCAGCGACTTCTTCTCCACCACCTGCTCGGCCAGCGCCTCGGGGTACGTAACGATGATGGTTTCGGCTGCCTGACGCTGGTTCAGTTCGTGCAGCACCTCGGCCCGCTCCACCAGGTTGGCGTTGGCGACAGTCTCAAACTGGTAGGGGCGCTTGCTGCTGGCCGGAAACACCATCACGGTGCGGTCGGGCAGCAGGCTTTCCAGGTCGTTTTGCAAATACAGGGCGGCTTCGCGCTCCTGCACCACCACCAGTCCGGCGCGGTTGGCGTGCTTCAGGGTGGCGGCAATGAGCAGGGTGGTCTGGCTGCCCAGCATGCCACTCATGTTCAGTTTGGCACCCTGTTCCTTCAGTTGCTCGGCAAAGGCTGTTACCTTGGGCTGGTCGGCGTAGCGCCGGAAATACTGCTCCAGTTTCACGTGTTGGGGGCGTAACGACAAAAGGGCACACCGCCCCGAAAGGGGGAGATGTGCCGAGGTGCAAAAGTAACACGGCGGCCCACCTTTTGGTTTGCAGCAGGCCCCACCTTTTCCGATATATTTGCCCGCACACACAGCCAGTGTGTTTCTACGCTCTTCCTGCCATGATCAACAAAACCGTTGCCTCGGCCGACGACGCCCTCCACGACATCCAGGACGGCGCCGTCCTTATGCTCGGTGGCTTTGGCCTCTGCGGCATCCCTGAAAACGCCATCGCGGCCCTGTTGCGCAAAGGCACCAAAGGCCTCACCTGCATCTCCAACAACGCCGGCGTCGACGACTTCGGCATCGGCCTCATGCTCCAGACCCGCCAGGTACGCAAGATGATTTCATCTTACGTCGGCGAGAACGAAGAGTTCGAGCGGCAGCTGCTCTCCGGCGAACTCGAAGTTGAGCTCATCCCGCAGGGCACCCTCGCCGAGCGTTGCCGCGCCACCCGCGCAGGCATTCCCGCCTTCTTCGTCCCCGCAGGCTATGGCACCGAGGTGGCCCAGGGCAAGGAAACCCGCGAGTTCAACGGCAAAATGTATGTAATGGAGCGCTCCTTCGACGCCGACTACGCCATCGTCAAAGCCTGGAAAGGCGACACCGCCGGCAACCTCATCTTCCGCAAGTCGGCCCGCAACTTCAACGCTCCTATGGCCGGTGCGGCCCGCATCACCGTAGCCGAGGTCGAAGAACTGGTACCCGTCGGCTCCCTCGACCCCGACCAGATTCACGTGCCCGGCATCTACGTCCAGCGCATTTTCCAGGGCAAAGGCTACGAAAAGCGCATTGAGAAAGTAACCACCCGCAAGGCCTGATTCCCATGCTTACCAAAGAACAGATTGCATTCCGCATCAGCCGCGAGCTCAAGGACGGCTATTACGTCAACCTCGGCATCGGGATTCCCACGCTGGTGGCCAACTACATCCCCGAAGGCATCAACGTCGTCCTTCAGAGCGAGAACGGCATCCTCGGCCTCGGGCCCTTCCCCCTCGAGAGCGAGGTAGACCCTGACCTCATCAACGCCGGCAAGCAGACCGTCACCACCATCCCCGGCTCAGCCTTCTTCGACAGCGCCGAGAGCTTCGCCATGATCCGCGGCGGGCACGTGCACCTCACCGTACTAGGTGCGATGGAAGTGTCGGAAACCGGCGACATCGCCAACTGGAAGATCCCCGGCAAGCTCATCAAGGGCATGGGCGGCGCAATGGACCTCGTAGCCGCAGCCAAGAACATCATCGTGGCCATGCAGCATTGCAACCCCAAAGGCGAGAGCAAGCTGCTGAAGCAGTGCACCCTGCCTATCACAGGAGTGGGCTGCGTGAAGAAGGTGGTGTCCGACCTCGCTGTGCTCGAAATTACGCCCCGCGGCTTCGAACTCCGCGAACGCGCGCCGGGTGTTTCGGTCGATGCCATCCGCGAGAAAACCGCTGGCACCCTCATCGTAGAAGGCGACATCCCCGAAATGATCCTCAGCTGATGCGTTTCTACTCGGCACACATTCTCAAAGGACTGCTGGCATTGCTGGCAGTCCTTTCTTTTTCCTGTCAGTCGGCCTATTTCCCTGCGGGTAGTGGCATTTACAGCTATGCCCAGGATTCGGTTTTCCTGCGGCTGGAAGAACTGTCTTCTACCCAGGCCCGGCTTTACCTGCGCGAAGGCCGCCGAGCCACCTTATGGAATGTTACCCGCGATCCGGCTACTCGTAAGCTGACGTTAACTCCTTTGCCCCTTCGCGACACCTTCTGTCTGCGACAGGTGGGCAAGCGTCTGCCCAACATGCCCAGCAGGTTGCGCATTCAGGCGGTCGATGACCCTTGGCATCTGCGGCCCATGCCCCGCCTCTACAGCGAGTTTCTCGACCGCTCTGGATTTTTCAGTCTGGCGGGTGGTGTTACAGACAGCAACGGCACCTTTGAAATGGAGGTCCCTGGCATTACCCGTACCGAGGGTGCTAAAGTCATCGATTCCACAACCGCCACCATCAGTCTCCCCCCAGATGTTGCCCAGCGTATGGGCGTTCCTGCCACCCGTACCGTCCGCATACCTCGCTACGACCAAAACACCGTCACCCGTCTCGTCGTAGGTCAGGTGGTCATACCCCTCCCCGCTGACTCACTCGTTATTCCCGTGGACACCACCGCAGGTATGTCCATCGTTTCCCTGTACCACAACCCCGAACTACCACTTGCCGTCACAGATGTGCAGGTGTTTCCTGCATCGGGTGGGGGTGTGCAGGTGCGCTACCGTCGCGGCCTTGCACGTCGTACCTTTACCCTGCTGCCGCTGCCCGTTTCGGCGCGTCCGGCGGCTTACTGCAACTGATTTCCGCCATGAAAGTATATACCCGCAAGGGCGACGCCGGCGAAACTTCCCTGCTTGGCGGCACCCGTGTCAGCAAAGACCACCTCCGCATCGAGGCCTACGGTACCCTCGATGAACTCAACTGCTTCGTGGGCCTCCTCCGCGACCAGCCTCACACCCAGCCCGAAGCCGCTGTGCTACAGGGCATTCAGGACCGCCTCTTCACCATCGGTGCTACCCTCGCCGTAGACGATGCCAGCAGCAAGGTATTCCGTCCCGACCTCCACAACGAGGACGTCGAGGCCCTTGAACTGTCCATCGACGCCTTCGAGCAGAACCTGGCCCCACTCAAGAACTTCGTGTTGCCCGGCGGTCTGCCTGCCAACAGCCTATCGCACGTGTGCCGCACCGTTACCCGCCGCGCCGAGCGTCTGGTGGTGGCCCTCAGCCGCGAGGTAGAGCTTGAGCCCCTGGTGCTGGCCTACCTCAACCGCCTGTCCGACTGGTTCTTCGTTTACGCACGCGCCCTCAGCCACAGGGCCGGCACTCCCGAAGTGGTATGGCATCCGCGCCAGCCCAACGCCTGAGCCCCGCCTTCTGGCTGTCGGTGCTGGTAACACTGCTGCTGGTCCTCTTCCAGCTGCTCTGGACACTTCAGCCCCAGTGGGTCCGCTTTTTTGCTATCTACCCACGTTCGGTGTGGGGCTGGGTCGGTGTTTTTACGGCACCCCTCGTTCACGGCTCGTGGGGCCATCTGGCTGCCAATCTGTTCGGGCTGATTCCCGCGCTGGCGTTCCTCGTTTTCCGCTATCCGCAGTCGGCCCTGCGCGTGATGGCCGTCTGCTGGTTTCTGCCAGGCATATATGTCTACCTCATTGCCCGGCCATCTTATCATCTTGGGGCAAGCGGCTGGCTTTATGGCCTGTTACTTTTCCTCATGACCAGCGGCATCCTGCGCCGCGACCGCCCGGCCATGTCCGTGGCCTTTGTTCTATTCCTGCTCAATCAGGGCTTTCTCCTGGGTATCTTTCCAGTGGAATCGGGCGTGTCGTGGGAAAGCCATTTGGCCGGGGCTGGTGTGGGCGTGTGGTGTGCCTTTCTGTTTCGCAGGCTGGACCCACCGCCCCCTCCACCCGAACCGCCAGCTTCCGGCACCGAACTGCCCCCTGAAGTCTGGGACTATCGCCTACACCTCCCCAAGCCTCCCGCCTCCCCCCTCCCCCCATGACCCAACCCCTGACGCCTGAGCGCCTCGCTTTTCCCCAACAGATCTGGCGCGTGTTGCCCAGCCCAGACACAACCTGGCTGGTGGTTGAGCTTCGTGCCCGGCAGCAACAGCAGGCATTGTGGCAGGTGGTGCATCTGGCACCCCTCCACACACAGGGGGCGCCTGTTCCTGCACCAGCCGATGGTATGTACCTCCTGGCAGGTGTTGCCGCGGAAACCCTGTTGCTGCATCGTCTCCGTATGCCCGAGCTGCCCGAAGTAGCGGCGCTGGTAGCTCTGGACCTGTCAGGACGACAGCGCTGGACACTTGAAAATGGGCAGTTAATGGAAGTTGCGTCTAATGGCCTTTCCATAGTGGCTTTAGACAAAGCTTCACAGACGCAGTTAAGGCTAGATACAGCCAGTGGAAAACAGCTTGAGCAGAACCAGGAATCCCCTGCGGCTACACTTCTGACAGCGCCACTCAACCTCCAGCCCTCCGATACGCATTGGCCATGGGTGAGCCAGCGTGTGACCGACCACACTGGCGAGCCGCCCGTGCACAGCCTCGATATCCTCCAGCCCGACGCCCTTCATACCGTCATCGCCGCGCACTTTCAGCTGGCGCCGGGGTACTATCGAATAGAGCTGCTCGTCATCCGTGACCGCGAGCTCATTTTCCGCGACATCATCGCTGCCAATGCCCATGGCCTGGCTCAACAGACCTTCTCAGCTATTGGTCCACGGGTGGTGTATGTCAAGGAAAAAACCGAACTTTCAGTCCTACACCTTCTGCCCTGACACCTCCATGTTCAACGCCCATAACCTCATCTTCCTGCCCATCCTCATCAGCGTGGGCCTGCTGATTTACGGTTACGTCCTCACCCGCCGCGCCACGGTGGAAGGGGCCGACAAGGTGCTGCGCTATGTCTACATGGTGATTGCGGCTGTGTGCATGTTCGGGGTGGTGCTCTTCCCAATGTCCAACCTCGGCCGCAACGAGGCCCTGCACCTGTTCGACTTCACCGGCCTCAACATCGCCCTTTGGGGCACGCTGGCGCTGGGCTTGGTAGGCGGCGGGCTCTTCCTCATCCGCAAGAAGTTCCTGCCCGGCGGCATGCTGCTCACCCTGGCAGTGGTGCAGGCCATTATCCTCTTCCTGCTCAAGTTCTTCTATACCCGCACCACGGGCATCAACTGATCCACTTGGCCCAGCGCAGCTGTTGCAGCGCCAGTGCCGGGGTCGCCAGTTTCATGCACTTGAAGTGCCCCTTCGGGCATTTCTCGTAGCCAATCTTGGTGCAGGGGCGGCAGCCCAGCCCGTCGGTTTGCAGTATCAGATGAGCCACCCGGTAGGGCGTCATGCCGAAGCCTGGCACTGTGCTGCCCCAGATGCTGAGAATGCGCTGCCCAAAGGCGGCTGCTATGTGCATCAGGCCGGTGTCGTGTGTCACCACCATGCGGGCGTGCTTCATCAGCGCCGCAGATGTCGCCAGGTCATACTTGCCCACCGCGTTGTAATAAGGCACCTTCAGCAGGCGAACAAGCTCCTGTACGACAGGTAGTTCGCTTTTTCCTCCCAACAGCAGCACGGGCTCTCCTATGGCATTGGCCAGCTCGGCATGGTAGGCAGTGGGCCAGCGTTTGGTGCCGTGGGTGGCGCCCAGTACCACCGCTACTGGGTTTTGTGCAAAGTCCTGAAGGGCTGTTTCAGCGGTTGTGATGGCCGGCATTGGCAATGGAAATTCCAATCCGGCTTCGTCCAGCTTCAGGCCAAAGGGCTTCAGCACTTCGGCATAGCGCTCCACAATGTGTTCTACGCCTGTCTTGCGGCCCAGGTTAACCATCTGCCACTTTTCCCAGTTGCGTTTCGGGAAGGTATGGCGCGGCACGCCCTTCAGCGCCCGGCACAGTCGCCAGCTTCTCATCGAACCCTGCAAGTCCAGCACGGCATCGTAACGTTCGGCGTTGAGCTGTTCTGTAAGTGTCTTCAGCGCCTCTTTTTCCTTTTGGTAGATGTGCAGTTTGTCTACACGAGGGTTGTGACGGATGACATCCACAAACTGCGGCTTCACCAGAAAGTGCAACTCAAGCTGGGGCAAGCCATCTTTCAGCGCCCGCAGTACTGGCGAGGTCAGCACGATGTCACCCATGCTGCTCAGGCGGATCACCAGCAGTTTCAGCTTATTCTTCCGCATAGCTCCGCAGGTAGTCCATTACGGGTTCGTCCGCTGCCAGCCCAAAGTAGCTCTCACTTTCCAGAGGGGCCGGCGTAGGGTACAAGGTGTTCAGGGTCAGGCAGCGCACCTCAATCTTATCGTCCCAGAACCGTAATTGGTTCTTCAGTTGCAGCATTCGGTCATCGCCCAGCAGGTTGCTCTGCACCAGATACACTGGCTTTTGGTAACGTACAGCCATTTCGCTGATACGCTGATGCACCTTGCGGGCATAGGTTTTCCAGTTGCCGTCGGGTGCCTGCGTTGCGCAGATGGCCATGCCGTCAAAGGCAGCCCACAGGCCCAGGTAGGGGGTGCGGTAGTCGCTGGCGGCATACAGCCACACGATGCCAGGGTGGCGGGCTTTCAGGCTGTCTGTCAGCTGTTTCCACTGCGCGCCATACGGCTCCATCTCAGAATAGTCTACCCCAAGTACCACATGGACGGGCTGAAGGGGTAGGGCCGCCAGCAGATACTCTGTCTGGGCTTTCAGGCGGGCGAACCATGCTTCGGTCTGCACTTGCTTCCCAGCACGGAACAACGAATCGTGGTGTTCGCGGGTAAGTACAATTGCCAGCTGCAGGCCATTGGTGTTCAGGTTTTTCAGCTGGGCAATCGTACTGTCGGTGCTGGGGCTCGTACTGGGCAATCCATCAGCATCGGCCCGCAGCGGCACTTCCAGCGCCAGGCCCTTGAAGCCAAGCTGGCTCAACTGCTTTGCATGCTGGCTCAATTCGCTGGCCGTCTGGCCTGCCAGCTGGCTGCTGGCCCACAATGGTACGCCCTGCCGCTCAAGCGTTGGGCCGCACCCTGCCATCAGCAGCAGGAGCACTACAGTCGCCAGGGTTCGCATGTTTGTTGTCAGGGGCAGCAAAGTTAGCCCTTTTTGTTCCGCAGCCACTGTTCAAATGCGTCCAAGTCCAGCGCGTTCAGGGTACGGGTCACGGGCAACAAGCCCTTGCGCCCTACCAGCACGCCATAGCGTACGTAGCCGATGTCTTCTGCATTGTGGGCATCCGGGTTCAGCGATATCCACACCCCCTGTTTTAAGGCGTAGGGTATCCAGGTCCAGTCGATGTCCAGCCGATAGGGGTCGCTGTTCAGTTCTATGGCTACGCCATTGGCGGCGCAGGCGTCTATCACGCGCTTGTGGTCGATAGGGTAGCCTTCGCGGGCCAGCAGCAGACGCCCGGTCATGTGGCCCAGTATGCGCGTGTAGGGGTTTTCGATGGCCCGAATCAGCCGCGTGGTCGCCGCCTCTACATCCATCTGGAAGCCCGAGTGAATGCTCGCCACCACAAAGTCGAACGTCTCCAGCACCTCCGCCGGATAGTCTAGGTCGCCGTTCACCAGTATGTCGCTCTCGATACCCTTGAAGATGCGGAAACTGCTGCCCAGTGCTGCATTCAGCGTGTCTATTTCGGCGTGCTGGGCCGCCACCCGCTCGATTGACAGGCCACCCGCATAGGCTGCGGTGCGGCTGTGGTCGCTGATGCCGAGGTATTGATAACCAGCGGCTTTGCAGGCTTCTGCCATGTCGCGCAGGGTGCGGGTGCCGTCGCTCCACGTCGAGTGGGTGTGCAGAATCCCCCGGATGTCGGCCAACTCCACCAGGCGGGGCAGTGTGGCAGGCAGATCGGCCAGCGGCAGGTCGCGCAGCTCGGGCGCTACGTATCGCAGCCCCGCTTCAGCAAAAACGGCTTCTTCACTGCTGGCGGCGCTGCTGGCGTTCAACTGCTTGCCCAGTGCCTCTGGGCCCGTCGTTACGGCCAGCAGGGCGGCAAAGTGCTGTTTGTCAGAACAGTGCACCACCACCTGTTGCAGTTTGGCCGTCAGCCCTGTTACCTGCGCGCCAGAAAGCTGCACTTCCTCAAAGTGTATTTCGCTGGCGTTCAGTGCGTCGACTATTTGCTCGGCGGTGGCACCGGCGGCCACCCACTCCAGTTTGCTCACTACGGGCATCCAGCGGCGCAGGTCGCCTGTCACTTCCAGCATTATGCCGGGCAGGGTTTCCAGCGCGCGCCGCACCTGCCGGGCCAGTCGCTCGGCTATGTCCAGGCGCATGCTGCCACGGTGGGCAAAGTAGTACGTCAGCGAGTCGTATATGCCCTGCGCGCTTTTGGCCCCAAAGCCTTTCATCTTCTCCAGCTTGCCTTCTACGATGCTCTGGTGCAGGCCCTCCGGCGTGGTGATGCCATGCTCCTTCCACAGGCTCACCAGCTTCTTGGGCCCCAGCCCCCGTATCTTCGACAGCTCTATTACCCCTGCGGGCACCTCGGCCTTCAGCTTGTCCAGCACGGGCGTGGTACCGGTCTCCACCAGCTGGCGTATGGCCGTGGCAGTGCTGCTGCCCACCCCTTCAATCTCCAGGGGCTTGCCCGCCCGCAGCGTATCGGCAATACTCTCGTCCACTTTATACAGCGCATCGGCGGCATTGTCGTAGGCTTTCACCTTGAAGCTGCTCTCGCCAGTCAGCTCCATCAGCTTGGCGGTCAGGGCTATGGCGTCGGCTATCTGGTCGTTGGTCATGGGGTGGATATCGGTGCGGGAGTGAAGTTAGGCTGCCGGGCGCTTACCCAAGCAAAAAGGCAGCCATTTCGGGCTGCCTTTCGCGTATTTCAGCAAACGAGCGCGGCTTATCGGCGGCCCATCATGCCCTGTATGTTCTTCATGGCAGCCATGCTCCGGCCGCCACCGGCCAACTTGTTCATGGTCTTCATCATCTTGCGCATGTCGTTGAACTGCTTCAGCAGTTGGTTCACCTCCTGAATGGTGGTGCCACTACCAGCAGCAATACGGCGGCGGCGCGACCCATCGATGATGTCTGGGCGGCGGCGCTCCTCCAGCGTCATCGAGTAAATAATGGCTTCGGTCTGCTTGAAGGCGTCTTCGTTGATCTCAACGTCTTTCAGCTGCTTGCCCACGCCGGGAATCATGCCCACCAGGTCTTTAATGCTGCCCATCTTCTTGATGGTGCCCAGCTGCTCCAGAAAGTCCTCAAAATCGAACTGATTCTTGCGCAGCTTCTTCTGCAGCTTTTCGGCCTGCTCCTGGTCAAACTGCTGCTGGGCGCGCTCTACCAGCGTCACCACGTCGCCCATGCCCAGAATACGGCTGGCCATACGGTCGGGGTGGAAAAAGTCCACCGCGTCCATCTTTTCGCCGGTGCCCACAAACTTGATGGGCTTGTTCACCACCGTGCGGATGGAAAGCGCCGCACCGCCGCGGGTGTCGCCGTCCATCTTGGTCAGCACCACGCCAGTGAAGTCAAGCCGCTCATTGAAGGCCTGCGCCGTGTTTACGGCGTCCTGGCCTGTCATGGCGTCCACCACGAAAAGGATTTCGTTCGGGTTCACTGCCTTCTTGATGGCCTCGATCTGGGCCATCATCTCCTCGTCCACAGCCAGACGGCCCGCGGTATCGATGATTACCGTGTCGCGGTTCTGCTTTTTGGCTTCCGCTATGGCGTTCTTGGCAATGTCTACGGGGTTGTTGTTGCCACGCTCGGCGTGCACCGGCACTTCGATCTGCTGGCCCAGTGTTTCCAGCTGGTCAATGGCCGCAGGGCGGTAAACGTCGGCAGCTGCCAGCATCACCGACTTGCCCTTGCTCTTCAGAAACTTAGCCAGTTTGGCCGAGAACGTCGTTTTACCCGAACCCTGTAGACCTGCCATCAGGATTACCGTCGGCGGGTTCTTGGCCATCACGAGGCCCTCGTTCCGCACACCCATCAGCTGCACCAGTTCGTCGTACACGATCTTGGTGAGCAGCTCGCCGGGGCTTACGGCTATCAGCACGTCCTGGCCCAGGGCCTTTTCCTTCACTTTGTCGGTGAAGTCCTTGGCTACCTTATAGTTTACGTCGGCGTCGAGCAGGGCACGGCGAATTTCGCGTACCGTCTCGGCTACGTTGATTTCACTGATTTTCCCTTGGCCGCGCAGCGTGCGTATCGCGCGGTCCAGGTTACTGGAGAGATTGTCGAACATGCAGAATCAGAATTCCGGGGAGTGCAAAGATAACGGATTCAGCCCCACGCTTTGCATGCGGCGTCAGTTGCTTGTCAAGTCAGTTGTTCTCAGCCGTAGGCTTCGTCCTGCCGCAGGTCGGTTACGGTCAGCAGCGGGTGGGGGTAAAAGCCTATTCGGTAAAGGTTGTGCACCACCAGCTGCGGCGGTGCGGCGAGGGTAACGCGACGCTGTGCGGCCAGCACCTGCTTCAGTCCAGCCGTGAGGGCGGCCATGCTGCGCCCGTCGCTGATGTCGCAGTCGCCCATGTCCAGCTCCACGTCAAAGGGCAGGGTGGTCAGCACTTCCATCAGTGCCTGACAGGTGTCCAGCGGCAGGTCACCAGTGAGCGTGTGCCGGGTGGTCACTTGAAGTCAAAGTTCATGGTTACCCAGGCTTTGGCCGGGCGATTGTTCAGGAAAGCAGGCAGGAAGCGCAGCTGATACAGGTTGTCTTCCACGGCGCCCTGCAGAATGGGGCCTGGTGCGCTGATCACCTCGTGCTCAAGATAATAGCCGTAGCCGTCCACCAATACGCGAACTACTACGCGGCCAATCTCCCCACGCTGGCGGGCCAGCGTCGGAAACCCTATTTTCTCAAGTACCTCCTGCTTGTTCAACGGCTGGCTCTGCACCTGGTAGGGCACAAATACGTCGGCTTTCGGGTCGGGTTCTTGTGGATCGGGGGCAGGGTAAAAGAGCGCCACCTGGGCTTCCAGATTGGCAGTAGCTCCTAATTCTTTCGGCACCACATAGCGCACCTGCTTTATTTCCTCCATGAAATAAGGAAACAGGTTGCCCGCGCAAGAGGTGATGCGATGGCCCAGGTACTCACCATTGGGTTGCAGCGTCACGATGAAAACACATACACCATATTTGGCTGTATCAGCCAGACCCAGCTCCGCCGGTATTTTCATGTTCGTGACCAACTGCTTGATATTAACCGGCATGGCATAAATCTTCTTCCCGGCGGTCATGGGGTCGGCCATCGGAGGTGATTGGGCCATCGTCACGGCTGGCAGCGCCACGATTACCAGAAACAGGAGTATACGTTGAATCATTTGCAGCTAAAATGCAGTTCTTTGCCTCGGGCTCCGCAACACTGGGGGCCCATAGTCACTCCGAAATTACGACTTTCCCGTCCCGATGAGCCTCGTCGATCAGTTCAATGCCTATCGCTCGCGTATGAACGAGCGTATTCTCAACAGCGACTCGCGCGTCATCAAGCGCGTGTATTCCGTTGACGCGCAGGCCTATGAGCCTGCTGCCCTGGATGCCGTCACCAAGGAACTGCTGGGCCTCTGTGCCTCGCTGGTGCTCCGCTGCGACGACTGCGTTAAGTATCACATTGGCCAGGCCCTCAGCGTGGGCGCCACCGAAAAGCAGATCGTAGAAACCTTCGAAATCTCGCTGGTGGTGGGCGGCACCATCGTCATTCCACACATGCGCCGTGCGTTTGAGTTTCTCGACGCCGCACTGGGCCGCGAAACCGCCCAGTAATTCCATTCCAGTGGCGCAGACTCCGGCGGAGCTTCCTACTTTTAAGTGTATGATGTTCCGCCTTTTCTGTGTGTTGGCGCTGTTGATGCTGCTGGTACAGCCAGCCCATGGTCAGCTCTCAGACGAACAGTATTACCCCTTTTCCACTTCGGCAGTGCCTGTAGGCGTGCCGTATTCCTATCTTCTGGCCAGTGGCAAGGATCCCGCGGTATACGAGCTGAAGGTAGCACCAGTTTCGCCTAGCGCACGCACCATGCACATGCGCTGGCGTAGCAAAGCAACCTCCATAGGAGAAATGGAAGCTCTGCTGCCCGGCCTTGAAGCCGATACTGAAATGCATGCTGCTGTCAGGGGCCTCATTGCCAAGCTGAAAGCCCAGAGCCCGCTCTCTTCCATACAACTGGTGTTCTTCTTTGTCCGGGAAAAGGATGTGCCAGCTGCCCCGTTGGAATGCCAGGTGCTCTCTATTGAGGGCAAGGTGCTGCACACGCTGTCCATAGACGCCCGTGCCAACTTCAAAAAAGTAATGGGCATGGGCGCTTACAAATTTTCCGGAACCCAGACGCACTATCTTTCCGTCGATTTGCCTCCTGCCTTCACTGTGTGTATCACAGGGCAGGGGTATCCCACCTATCGCTGGACGGTAACAACCAGCCAACCCTAATCTAGAGTATCATAAATGAGCGACTGGGCTATACCCGTGGCTGTCCTGTGGCTGCTCTGCCACCTGCTGGAAGTGTGGGCGCTGCACAAAGGCACCCCCGGCTATTTGCGCTATGGCATCGTGTGCTACCGCGCCTTGCTGGACGGCGAGGGACGCAAACGCCGCCTGAACCAGCTGGCCGACGCCGACAGCCACTGGAAACCCCTGCCGGATGCCGCTTTCGACCTCCTCCGTCTCGACATGCTTACAGTGGCATTCCGTGGCCGCCTGTGGCGGATTCTGGGCCACCACGGCATTCTGCGCCAGACAGACCCCGGCCAGTGGCAGGTAGAAGGCTATCTGCCCTACAGCCTCTTTCTGCCCATCCTCCTCATGATGGAAATGCCCTGGTTCGCTGGGGCTTATGTGATTCTCACCGTGCTGGGCACGCTCTACTTCTACCGTCGGCTGGACCAACTGACATACCCCACGGCCTGAGCCCCAGCCGATTGCTCAGCTGTCTTTCCGCTGCCCGGCTGTAGCCGCAAACACAGCGTCCAGAATGGTCTTTTCCTCCAGGTCGAAGCGGATGCTGCGCCGGGTCATCATGCGCTCGGCCACTTCGTAGGCCTTTTCCAGCTGGAAAGTGTCCAGCCCGTCGGCGCCACCCCAGCTGAACGAGGGGATGAACTTGGGCGGAAACCCCCCGCCGAACACATTGGCGGCCACACCCACCACCGTCCCGGTGTTGAACATGGTGTTGATGCCCGCCTTGGAGTGGTCGCCCATCACCAGCCCACAGAAGGTGAGCCCCGTGTTGACGTCCTTGCCCTCGCGGTGGCTGTATACCCGCACCTGGCTGTAGTTGTTCTTCAGGTTAGAGGTGTTGGTGTCGGCACCCAGGTTGCACCAGGCCCCCAGCACCGAGTTACCCACGAAGCCATCGTGGCCCTTGTTGCTGTAGCCGTAGAACAGGCTGTTGCTTACTTCTCCGCCCACCTTGCAGTAGGGGCCTACGGTGGTGTCGCCGCGCAGCTTGGCGCCTACATTCACCACACTGTGACTCATGATGGCGTGTGCGCCAGATACCACTGCCAGTTCCTGTACCTCGGCGCCTTCTCCCAGATAGATGGGGCCGCTCTCGGCATTCAGGACGGCGGCGCGCAGCTTCACGCCAGGCTCGAGAAAGATGCGCGAGGGGTTGTACACACGCGTGTGCTGGTCTGTGATGGGCGCGGAGGTTCGTCCGGCGGTCACCACGTCGAAGTCAGCCTCGATCTGGGCTTTGTTATGTCGGAAGACATCCCAGGTATAGCGCAGACAAGGCAGCTCTGTGGTAGGGTGATAGGGTTTCAGCTTCAGCACTTCGTCCAGCACGTTGGCAGACCAGTAGCCCACAAACGGCAGCAGGGTGCTGACAGTGGAGCGCAGGGCCAGCAGCTCGCCCGTGGGGGACACCAGCCCGGTATTGGCTTCCAGCGAGGGCAGAATGCGCGAGAGCCACTCGCTGTTGGGGAAATAGCGGCCATTGATGCAGACGACTTCGCCCGCCAGTGGCATCTGCTGATAACGGCTTTTCAACCAGGCGGTTCCAGTGTGTGCGGCCAGAGGTTCGTAAGCCATGCCAAGGGCGTGGGCCCATTTGGCCCTGACAGTCAATATGCCACAGCGAAGGTCCCAGGCCGGGCGGGTATAGGTGAGGGGCAGCAGGTCGGCGCTGTGCTCGTCTTCAAAGACCAGATAGTTCATTGCAGTGGGAGTGTGTCGGAGGAAGGGTTGGGACGCTTGCGCGTTTTGGTAGTAACCGGAATGGGCTTTCCCTTGGCCACTACCTGCGCATGAAACTTGCACACGGCTGTCAGGCCGCATTTGTCGCAGCCGGGGTTGCGGGCCTTGCACACATAGCGGCCATGCAGGATGAGCCAATGGTGCGCCACGCCCAGCAGGTCGTGCGGGAAGAGGGCCACCAGCTGCTTTTCGGTCTGGAGTGGGTTGCTGCTTTGGGTGAGGCCAATGCGATTGGCCACGCGGAACACGTGGGTATCTACCGCCAGCGCTGCTTCATCAAACGCAACAGAGAGGATGACGTTGGCAGTTTTGCGGCCTACGCCGGGCAGTGCCACCAGTTCTTCCATGGTGCCGGGCACCTGTCCGTTGTGCTTCTCTACCAACATTTTGCCCAGCCCGATGAGGTGCTTGGCCTTGTTGTTGGGGTAGGAGATGCTGCGGATGAGCGGGAAGACGTCGTCGAAGGTGGCGCTGGACAGGGCCTGGGCGTCAGGGAAACGGGCGAAGAGCGCAGGCGTGGTGAGGTTGACGCGCACGTCGGTGCACTGGGCCGAGAGCACCACGGCCACCAGCAGCTGGAAGGGGTTTTCGTAGTGCAGTTCGGTTTCCGGGGCCGGATACTGTGCCTGAAAATACTCCAGGGCGGCGTCGGCGCGCTGCTTGCGGGTCATGCTGCAAAATACGGCAAATGCCCGGCTGACAAACCGGGCATTTGATGAATGGCGGTGTACAGAGAATTGCTTATTGCTCCATTTTGCGAATGGCCTTGCTGCCTTGGTCCACCAGTTTGCGCAGGTTGACAAGGGCATAGCGCATACGACCCAGCGCGGTGTTGATACTCACGTTGGTGAGCTGTGCAATCTCCTTGAAGCTCATGTCGTTATAGTGCCGCATGATGAGCACTTCCTTCTGCTTTTCGGGCAGTAGGTTAATGAGCTTGCGCACATAGCGGGTGTTTTCGTCCCTTATCATGGCTTTCTCCATGCTGTCGTCGGTCCGGAACACGTTTTCCATCATCATCAGCGCATCCGTGTTCTTGATCTGTGGGTTGCGCTTTTCCTTGCGGAAGTAGTCGATGGAGAGGTTGCGGGCCACGCGGAGCGCCCAGGGCAGAAACTTGCCCTCTTCATTGTAACGCCCTTCCTGGATGACGTTGATGATCTTGATCAGCGTCTCCTGATAGAGGTCCTCGGCTATCGTACGGTCCTTCACGATTTGAAGGATCGTCGAGAAAATTTTCGCTTTATGGCGACGCACCAGCAGCTCAAAAGCACGCTTGTTACCGGCGACGAACACGTTCACCAGTTCCTTGTCTTCGAGATGGGCCAGTGAGGCGATTTGCGTTTTCACGGTCAGAGTAGGTTAAAGGCCAATCACTAGTCAAACTTTTCCCATAGGCTGGTTGTTGGTTCGATGCCAAAATGTGACTGCGGGCATACGAATCTGAGCAATGACTGACGTTATCCGTAGTTTCAAATCGTGTGCCACTACAAAACTAAACAAAAGCCGTGGCACAGAGTTTCAAATAATTGTCAAAGCCCTGACGTAACTAGCGACAGTGAAGCCCAGCAATCTCCTCCATATCCGTGGTGCCCGTGTGCACAACCTTAAGAACGTAGAGCTAAAAATTCCTCGTGATCAACTGGTTGTGTTCACTGGCGTGAGCGGGAGCGGTAAATCCTCTCTCGTTTTCGACACCCTCTACGCCGAGGGGCATCGGAGGTATGTGGAAAGTTTGTCGTCGTATGCGCGGCAGTTTCTCTCCCGCATGCAGAAGCCCGATGTCGACTTCATCCACGGCCTGTCGCCAGCCATCGCCATCGAGCAGCGGGCCATCTCGTCCAACCCCCGCTCTACGGTAGGGTCTGTCACGGAAATACTTGACTATCTGCGGCTTCTGTTTGCGCGCATTGGTAAAACCATCTCACCCGTTTCGGGGCAGGAGGTGACCAGCGACAGCGTCACAGACGTCGTCAACTACATACTTTCCCAGCCTGCGGGCAGCCGCCTGTACCTCCTGGCTGACCTGCCACCGACGGGCCGCGACCTGCTTAAGGAACTGGAAATCAGCCTTCAAAAAGGCTTCACCCGCGTGTGGGACGGCGAGCAGCCCATAGACATTGAGGAGCTGCTGGCCGGAAAGGTCTCCATCAAGGGAAAGACTGCCACATTGACGCTGATGATTGACCGCTTTGCCATATCGGCAGAGATGGATGACGATTTTGCACACCGTATCGCCGACTCGGTGCAGACCGCCTTCAACGAGGGCGGCGGCAGCTGCCGTCTGCACAGTGCCACGGGCGAGGGCCGCATGTTCTCCGAGCGGTTTGAGCTGGACGGCCTTGTGTTTGAGCGGCCTACCATGGCGCTCTTCAACTTCAACAACAGCTACGGCGCATGCCCCACCTGCGAGGGCTTTGGCCGCGTGATGGGCATAGACCCTGATCTGGTGATTCCGGACAAGAACAAGTCGGTGTTTGACGATGCCGTAGCCCCCTGGAAGGGCCCCGTGCTGAGCCAGTGGAAGAAGGACTTCGTAAAGGCCGCCTTACAGTACGACTTCCCGGTGCACCGCGCCTACTTCGAGCTGTCGGACGCCGAGAAGAAGTTGCTGTGGGACGGCAACCGCGAGGTAGCGGGCATCCGCGACTTTTTCCGCGACGTGGAGTCGCAGGCGCACAAGATCCAGTACCGTGTGATGGCGGCCCGCTACCGTGGCTACGCCGTGTGCCCGGAATGTGGTGGCAGCCGTCTGCGCAAGGAAGCCCTGTACGTGCAGGTAGACCATAAGACCATCGCCGACTTCCTGCGGCAGTCGGTGAGCGAGCTGCGCGAAACCTTCCAGACGCTGAGCCTGACGCCCTACGAGGCCCAGGTGTCGGCGCGCCTGCTGGTGGAAATCCGCTCGCGGCTGCAATACCTCTGCGACGTAGGGCTGGGCTACCTGAACCTGAGCCGCAAAGTGAACACGCTCTCAGGCGGCGAAACGCAGCGCATCAACCTGGCGACGTCGCTGGGCAGCAACCTCACGGGCTCGCTCTACATCCTCGACGAGCCCTCCATTGGTCTGCACCCCCGTGACGGCGACCGGCTCATTTCCGTGCTGGAGAACCTGCGCAACATGGGCAACACCGTGCTGGTGGTGGAACACGACGAGGCCATCATGCAGCGGGCCGACTGGCTCGTAGACGTAGGCCCCGAAGCCGGTGAGTTTGGCGGCACCATTGTAGCCGAAGGCACCTGGAAAGAAGTAGTAGCCAACCCCAACAGCCTGACAGGCAAGTACCTGACAGGCGTAGAAGAGATTCCCGTACCCAGCATTCGCCGCAAGCCCCTGGGCTATCTGGAACTGAAGGGCGCCCGCGAAAACAACTTGAAGCACATAGACGTCCGCTTCCCGCTGGGGGTGCTGTCGGTGGTGACGGGCGTATCGGGCAGCGGCAAGTCTACACTGGTGAAGCAGATACTGCACCCGGCGCTGGCGCGGGCCATTGGCATGCCCAGTTCCGAGAAGCCGGGCGAACACACCGCGCTGGAAGGCGACGTGCAGATGATTCAGCACATCGAGATGGTAGACCAGCACGTCATCGGCAAAAACCAGCGCAGCAACCCCGTGACCTATGTGGGTGCCTACGACCACATCCGCGAGCTGTTTGCCAGTCTGCCTGCTTCGAAAGACCGCCAGCTGAAGCCAGCGCACTTCAGCTTCAACGTGGCCTCGGGCCGGTGCGAAACCTGCCTCGGCGAAGGCATGGTGACGGTGCCCATGCAGTTTCTGCCCGACGTAAAACTGACCTGCGAGACCTGCGGCGGGCGACGCTTCAAAGACATGGTGCTGGAAGTGAAGTACAACGGCCGCAACATCTTCGAGGTGCTGGAACTGTCGGTAGACGAGTCGCTGGCGTTCTTCAGCGGCAAGCCCAAGATTGTGCAGCGTCTGCAACAGCTGGCCGACGTAGGCCTGGGCTACGTGCGGCTGGGCCAGAGCACCAGCACGCTGTCGGGTGGGGAAGCCCAGCGCCTGAAGCTGGCCAGTTTTCTGGAGCGGCAGGATGGCAAGCACACCCTCTACCTCTTCGACGAGCCCACCACCGGCCTGCACTTCCACGACGTGGCCAAGCTGCTGCGCGTACTCAACCGCCTGGTGGACCAGGGCAACACCGTCATGATCATCGAGCACAACCTGGAGGTGATCAAGAGCGCCGACTGGCTGGTAGACATTGGCCCCGAAGGCGGCAACGGCGGTGGCCAACTGCTGTACAGCGGCGTAACCGAAGGCCTGCTGGTGGTAGAAGCCTCGTACACAGCCCACTACCTGGCTCCCAAACTGCCAGCAGGTGCGGCTCCCAAAAACGGCAAAGCACGGAAGTAGGCAGCAGAAATGCCGAAAAAGGGCTATATTGGGACTTCCCGCTTCCCTTTTCCGTTCCTGTTTCCCACTGATGGATGCTATTTCCACTCCACCCTCCGGCTATCCGCGGGGAGTGTACCTGACCATATTGGTTGCCGCGCTGGGGTATTTCGTTGATATCTACGACCTTATTCTGTTCGGCATTGTGCGGCAGGCCAGCCTCACCAGTCTTGGAGTCACGGGGCAGGCACTCACCGACGAAGGCCTTTTTCTGCTGGACGTGCAGATGCTGGGCATGCTGCTGGGCGGCATTCTCTGGGGTATCCTCGGCGACCGCAAGGGGCGTCTGGCGGTGCTCTTCGGCTCCATCCTGCTGTATAGCAGCGCCAACCTGTTCAATGCTTTTGTGCAGGACGTGAACACCTATGCACTGCTGCGGTTTGTTGCAGGCATTGGGCTGGCGGGCGAACTGGGGGCCGGTATCACGCTGGTATCGGAGATACTGCATCCCAAACACCGCGGCTATGGTACCACCTTCGTGGCGGCACTGGGCCTGATGGGGGCGGTAGTAGCCAGCCTGGTGGCGGGCTATCAGTGGGACATGAGTCTCTTTGGCTGGCAGCTGGAAAGCTGGCGCGTGGCATATCTGGTGGGCGGCCTCATGGGGCTGGCGCTACTGTTGATGCGCGTGTCGCTGACCGACTCCGAGATGTACGAGGCCACCAAACAGGACGGCTCCATCCAGCGGGGCAACTTCCTCTCGCTCTTCCGGCGCTGGGACTCCCTGAAGAAATACCTGGCCTGCATTGCCATTGGCGTGCCCATCTGGTATATCGTAGGGCTGCTGGTGTTTTTCTCAGCCGAATTTGGCGTGGAGGTGGGCGTAACCGGCGGCGACGTCAGCGTGCCTACAGCCATCATGCTGTGCTATCTGGGCCTCTCCATCGGCGACATCACGTGCGGCCTCATCTCGCAGTGGATGGCGTCGCGCAAGCGGGCGGTGGCACTTTTCATGACGGTGGCGGCGCTGCTGTCGGGTGGCTACCTGTTCCTCAACGGACTCAGCCTCACGCAGTTTTATGTGCTGTGTTTTGCGCTGGGCTTCGCCTCGGGCTACTGGGCCATCTTCGTTACCATTGCTTCCGAGCAGTTTGGCACCAACATCCGCGCTACGGTTACCACAACGGTGCCCAACTTCGTGAGGGGCATGGTCAATGTCATCAACGGCAGTTTCCGGCTTCTGCGGCCGGTAGGCGGCATGATCTTCGCCGCGGGAATCGTGGGTCTGGTCTGCTTTCTGATCGCCTTCATTGCCCTGGGCTCGTTGAAGGAAACCTATGGTAAAGCCCTGAATTTCAACGAGAAATAACACTAGGCCCCTTACTGCTCCGGAAAGCCTATGTAGGCTCCCAGCCTGAGGCGGAAGTCCTGCGTAATGGCTTCCAGCACAGGCGATTGGTGCTCGCTGTCGGGCAGCGACATCAGGAATCGGTCCAGCAGAATCTGAAAGGCCTTGGGGCTCATGGGGTCCATGTCGGGCGGTAACATGGCTTTGATCTGCGCCCATGCTTCGGCGCTCTCGTCTTCCTCGGCAGTGGGGCTGTATGCAGGTTCAGTGGCTTCCGGCGCTGTTTCTTCTGTGGTACCGTAGAGTTTGCGCAGCGCTGCTTCCACTTTGATTTCCTGCCCAGCCAGACGCGCACAAAGCGACGTCTGGCTGGCAAGCAGTTGGTTCAGCAGCTTCAGCGATTTGGCGTGCTCGGCCATCTCTTTGGGCGAGAAGTTGCCTTCTTCCAGCCGGCGGGTCTGCTCTTCACACAAGCGGCGGAGGCGGGCTTCCAGTTCCAAGGCCTTCTGCAACATGCGGCTTACGTGGTTGGTGCGTTTCATGACCGCAACCTTCACCCCGGAAAACGCCTGAACAAATCGGCGTGGCAAACTGCCCACCGAGCGTACCTATTTGTTCTTGCCGTATTGCTTTTTGTATCGCTTGCGGGCCTCGTCAATGGCCTTGATGGCGGCCATGGGGCCTTCGAAGGTTGGTACAACCACGGTTTTGCCTTCTAGCCGGGTGTAGTTCTCGAAGAAGTAGTCGATCTCTGTCAGCAGGTGAGGCGGCAGGTCCTGCGGGGTGTTGTAGTGCTCCACGCCCATGTCGCGGCAGCAGACGGCTAGCACCTTGTCGTCCTGTTCGTCACGGTCTACCATGCGCATGAGGCCGATGGGCTTGGCCGTGACGATGGTGCGCGGCTCTATCGGCAGCGACGACAGCACGAGAATGTCCAGCGGGTCACCGTCCACATTCACCGTGCGGGGGATGATGCCGTAGTTGATGGGGTAGTACATGGAGGAGTAAAGCACCCGCACCAGCCGCAGCAGGCCCGTGTCTTTGTCCAGCTCGTACTTGTTGCGCCCGCCCTGCGGTATCTCAATGATGCCGTTTACCTCTTTCCACGGCGACTTGCCGGGGTCAACGTCGTGCCAGGGATTTACCATAACACAATTAAGTGCCCCGCTTCCAGAAATAATAGCGGCGATACCAGCTTTGGGCTTTTTTCCAGCCGAAAAGGCCAGGTCTGTCCTGCGGGAACACGTAGGCGCGGTAAATCTCGAAGCGGTCGTCTTCCAGCAGCAGGCCGCCCTGAGTGGTGGCCACGGCGTAGCGGAAACCAGCAGCAGCAGTCAGCTGCTTCACAGTGGCATTGAGGTCGCCGTAGGGGTAGGCAAATACGCGCACTTCTTCGCCCAGAAAGGCTTCCAGCTGGCGCTTGCTTTCCTCAATCTCCCACTGCGCTTCGGCGGGAGGCAGCTGGCTCAGCCGGCGGTGGTTCATGGAATGTGCGCCTATTTCCATGCCGCGGGTGTGCCACTCGCGCAGTTGTTCAGGATTCATCAGGGGTTCAGAACGCTCGCCTTCGGCTACGTCCCAGAAGTTGTCGCGGTGGCGGCGGTCGCCCAGCGCAAACAGGGTTGCCTTCAGGCCGTGGGCCTCCAGCAGCGGCAGGGCGCGGGTCAGGTTGTCTACGTAGCCGTCGTCAAAGGTGATGAAAACAGGTCGTTTTGGGAAATTTTTTAAGTCTTTGATACCCTGTTTATATTCATCATACTCTTTGAAAGTAAGACTGTTGAAGCCTGATTTTTTCAGATACACCACATGTGCCTTGAACGTGTCTTCGGTGACGAAGATGCGGTGGCGCGAGTCGCTCGGCTGGTCCAGCACTTTATGGTACATCAGCACCGGAATGTGGCGCGGATGGTGCTTCAGCATGCGCACATCGCGGTAGTGCTCCTCGGTGAGGGTGGCGATGCGGCGCAGGTCGTAGCGGTGGCGCACTGCCTGTTGCAGGGCCTCGGTTGGGGCCTGAGGATGGTGGAAGAACGCCCGTATGCCATCGCCAATGGCCTGAAAGTCAAAGCCTGGAAAGGGCAGGGTAGGGCAGGTGTCGCCGAAGTTGCTGGCGAAAGCGGCAGCAAGATTGGCCTCGGTTACCACGCCGTGGCTCTGCGCCTCCCCAAGGGCCAGCACGGGCTTGCCCATTGCCAGCGCCTCTATGGCTACGCGGCCCGCACCTACAATGAGGCTGCTGCGCCGGATGCGCTCGCTCAGGTCGTTGACAAACCCGGGCCAGTGCAGGCGGCCTTCGTATCGGGCCATCAGGTCGCGGACGGGCTGGTGGCACGCCGGCGGAAGGTTCTCCACGGGCCCGCCCAGCACCTCGATCTGTAGTTGCGGCAGGGTGGCAAACAGCTGGTCGGCTTGGCTCAGGAGCAGGTTGGCTGTAGCCTCGCCCTTGGGCCCCGACGTCCGCCCGATGAGAGACAGCGTCTGGCCGGCCGAGGAGGTAGGCAGCTGTGCTGCACTGAAATCCAGCGCGTTAGGCACCATGTGTACCTTTCGCGGGGCAATGTTCAGTTCTGCGCTCAGGTGGGTGGCGATGTCCTCGCAGACGGGCAGCAGACGGTCGCCATAGATGTCGAAGCCTTTGGAGCTGGCGTGCAGGTGCTGGCGGCCGTGGATGCCGCTGACGAGCGGCACTTTGGTGCCCCACACTGCGAAGTAGCCCACCCAGCTGGCGGCCCGTGCATGGGCATGCACTACGTCTATCTGCTGTTCGCGGATTAGGCGGCGGATGGCACGCACGTTGCGCAGGCGATACCCCCAGCTGCGTTTGTGCAGCGGAAGCAGATGCACCGTGGCGGCAGTAGGCGTCTGGAACACGCCCGACACAATGTGCACAGCATGCCCGTCGGCAATCTGCTGGTTAGCCAGCGTAGCGGCAAACCGTTCAGCACCAGTTACTTCTACCTGTGCCAACAGGTGCAGAATTCTTAACGGCTTGCCGTTTGACATGTCTAAAAGCCGGAGGATGTGGCGCGCAGCCGGAGGTTAAAAAGGCAGGTCGTCGTCGAACGAATCGGTCGGGGGCTCCATCGGGGCGTTCTGCGGCTGCGCCTGGCGCTGGCCAGTGTCGGCAGGCTGCTGCTGGCGTGGGGCACTGTAGCCACCGCCCTGATTGCCGCCGCCAGCCGGCGCGCCTTCGCCACGGCCGCCCAGCAGCTCCAGCGTCATCACGCGGAGGTCCAGCGTGGCAGTGTTCTGGCCGTCGCGGGTGGTATAGGCCCGCGCCGAGGGCATGCCCTCTACATACACCTGCTTGCCTTTCTTCAGAAAATCGGCCACACCCGTGCGGCCATCCTGCCGCCACATAGAGCAGCTGACCCACGTGGTGCGTTCCTGCTGCTGGCCGGTGCGGTCTGTGTAGCGTTCGGTATGGGCCAGGTTGAAGCTGATAACCTTCTGGCCGTTCACATCGCGAACCTCGGCGTCGTTGCCCAGGTTGCCGATCATCGTTAGCTTAAGCATGAGGCGTAGTAATGGAGAGGATGCAAGATACGCCACGGGTCGGGTTGTGGAACCACGGTGCCGCCAATCAGGTATTGTAACATCCCGACATCTTTCGCTTGCACTGTCTCTGATAGCAAAAAGAGGGCCATTTATTTTAATGGAAAATGCAATATCAGGCGTTGCACGGCAGTTAATCCCCTTGTAGTTTAGGTTTTGTTAAGAAACCTGCATTTACTGATCTATTCACTAACCCTAAACTTCTGAAGCACTCTGGCAATGAGGCAATTAAAGATCAGCAAGCAGATTACTAACCGCGAGTCGCAATCGCTGGATAAGTACCTGCAAGAGATCGGAAAGGTCGAACTGCTGACGCCCGATGAGGAGGTTGAACTTGCGCGGCGCATTCGGGAAAATGACCAGATTGCGCTGGAGAAACTGACGAAGGCGAACCTGCGCTTTGTGGTTTCAGTTGCGAAACAATATCAGAACCAGGGCCTCAGCCTTGGTGACCTGATTAACGAAGGCAACCTTGGCCTCATCAAGGCTGCCAAACGTTTCGACGAAACCCGGGGCTTCAAGTTCATTTCCTACGCCGTATGGTGGATTCGCCAAAGCATTCTGCAGGCCCTGGCCGAGCAGAGCCGTATTGTTCGTCTGCCGCTGAACCGCGTCGGAGCCCTGAACAAGATTGGTAAGGCGTACTCCAAACTGGAGCAGGAATTTGAGCGTGAGCCCGCACCGCACGAAATCGCCGAAGTCATCGAAGGCATGAGCGCTTCGGAGGTGTCGGACACCCTGAAGATCGCTGGCCGTCACATTTCTATGGATGCACCGTTCGTGCAGGGCGAAGAAAACCGCCTGCTCGATGTGCTGGAGAACGACGAGGAGCCCAAGCCCGACCAGGGCCTCATCAACGAGAGCCTGGCACAGGAAGTGGAACGCGCCCTCTGCACGCTCAGCCAGCGCGAAGCCGAAGTAGTGCGTCTGTATTTCGGTATTGGCGTGGAGCACTCGCTGACCCTCGAGGAAATCGGCGAGAAGTTTGACCTGACCCGCGAACGCGTGCGTCAAATCAAGGAGAAGGCCATCCGCCGCCTCCGCCACACCAGCCGCAGCAAAATGCTGAAAGCCTACCTCGGCTGACAGCCCTGCCTTGTGGCCTGATGTTTGTGGCGCTTACCTGGAACCACAGACTGACCATACTACATGACACTGAACATTTTACATAGAGCCATCCGTCCTTCGGGATTGATGGCTCTGCTGTTTTGGGTGCCTCTGGCACTGTCTGCACAGGTACAGGTGGCGCTGCTGCCCGCAGGTACTTCGCAGCCGCTGGCAGCCGATGCCCTGGGCAAGGTAACAGTGCGGCGGGGCGAACGCTACTTTGTGCTGCTGACGGGTGTGAATGCCTCGCAGTTCTACTCGGTGCAACGCCTCGCACTCTTCGCCGACCAGCAGCCCCTCCAAGGGCCCGACAACACCTTCCCCGCACAGCCCTCCGGCGTCAACGACCGCATGATTCTGCCCTTTTCGTTCACCATCCCTGCCGACTGGCAGCCTGGCAGAACGCTGGAGCTGAACTGGCAGGCGGTACTGACCGGCAAGACAGAGAAGGGACTTGCACCTGTTACGGGCGGGCAAACACACCGCCTTGCCTTGATAGTAGAGTAGGGCTTACTCGGGCTTACGGCCCATGAGCACCGCGGCGTAGTTGCGCCAGCTGAGCTTCTCTGCCGTCTTGCCCACATGCGAACGGGGTATGGGCTGGTCCAGGAAGTGCAGCATCTGGGCTGCCATGTCGTCCAGATTACCAGGTTCGGCCAGGTAGCCGTTGTAGCCATGCTGGACGGTTTCAGGGAAATGGCCCACGCGGGTGGCCAGAATCGGCATCCGGAAGTTGTAGCCGATGCTCTCCACGCCGCTGGGGGTAGCCGTCTCATAGTACAGCACCACGGCGTCAGACACCTGAAAGAAGGTGTGTACCTCCTCGTTGGGCACAAAGCGGTTTACTACCACCACGCGGTCGCGCAGATTCAGGCTATCTACCAGCGCCAGGGGGTTGTAGTCCTGCTCGTTGTCGCTGTTGCGCACCAGCAGCCTCTTGGCAAAGCCGAAGAGCGCCTTCTTGAGGCGGGTGCTGAACTTGGTGCTGTCGAGTGTCTGCCAGAACGACTCGCCCACCACCAGCAGCGACACATCCGGCCGCTGGGCCGCTACCTTGGCGAACGCCGGCAATACGTTGTGCAGGCCCTTGTACTTGCGGATAAAGCCAAAAAACAGAAATACGTGCTGTTTCAGCCCCATTTTCTGACGAAACGCCTCTACGTCGAAGGCAGGGTCGGGGCGGAACATGTCGTACACAGGGTGGTACAAACGCAGCACGGTGCGCACGCCGTCGGTTTGGCTGCGCTGGCCGTCAAAGCTCTCGGCCAGTTGCAGTTCGGGGAAGAGCTCGGCCAGCTCGTCGGCGGTTTTCTTGGCGTGTACGATATAAGTATGTGCCTGCTTCAGGCCGTAGCGGGTAGCGAGGCGGTCCAGCGCGCTGGCTTCCTTTTGCACCACCAGGTGCAGGTCAAAGACAATCTCGGCACGGGTTTCTTTCATCAGGCGGCGTGCCATCCAGCCCAGCGGAAAGCCCTGTAGTGCGATGGCCCACTGAAACACCACCTTGTTGGGGTTCAGGGCCTTGATGGCGCGCACGGTCTCGGCCCAGGTGAGGGGATTGTTGTAGTTGGTGATGTACTGCACCCGGATGCGCGTGCCGGCCAGTTGGTCCTGCCGGCTGGCGCGGTCAATGAAGTCGCGGGGAATGATGGCCGGGTACTGCTGCGTCCAGCTCACGATATGTATCTGGGCATCAGGCTCCTGCGCCAGCAGGGCATCTACTGCTTTGGCCAGCGAGGTATTGTAGTTGGCAATGCCGCCCTTGAATTGGGGGCCGGGGCCAAAAAGGACGATCACAGACATGGGACCGCAAGTTACGCAGGCGGGGGATACCCCGCCCACGCAGCGTAGGATAGCATGAAAAGAGCCAAGTACAGGCTGCGTTGGCTGTACTGGAGTTGGTGCCCAGTACCATGCGTCTGTATTGGGTACGCAAGATGAGCCTGTCAGCGCCGGACATTGGCGCGGTTCAGACTTTCGTGCAGGCATGCCAAAGAGGCCGCCAGCAGGGCCAGGTCTTTGAGGATGAACCCGCTGCCGTTGACAGGCACCCATAGGCCATCAACCAGACCGAAACTGTTGGGTGTAGTAAGCAGGAAGGAGAGGGTGGTGATAAAAATGACAGAAGCCAGCAAGCCGCCCCACACACCAGCGTGCGGCCAACGGTAGTGTGCAAGTAGCAATGCTGCTGCCAGCAGTTCGGTGAGGCCGATGACTGCCGATACGGCGTCAACACCGAGAACAGAGTAAAGCCACGACATGGCCGGACTGTTCTGCACAAGGTCTACGATGGCCAGCGCCTCGACGTGCGTAAACTTGAACAGGCCATACCACACCAGCAGCAGTACGACCGACAGGCGGGCGAGGGGACGATCGGCAGCTGAGAGCCGCAGTAGAAAGGCATGGAAACGGAACATGCAGCAAGTAAAGCCGTTCGCGCCGAGGCATTTGTCTTCTTCCGGACATTTACTTTACATAATATAAATTATATAACAAACATAAGGTTTCACTTGTGGCGCGGCGTTTGCTGGTATTTTAGGGCTGGTTTTTACGAACCTCCTATATAACTGTTCCCCTCAACCTCATGCGCATTCCTCGTACTCTTTTCCGCTGCGTGGCCTTCGCTGGCATACTGGCCGCGTCTACTGCCTGCGACACCGTGCAGCAACTGGCGTCGTCCATGCCCCAAGGCTCACTTCCCCTGACGCAATCCGAAGCCATCGCTGGCCTCAAAGAAGCCCTGACCGTGGGCATCAGCAATGGCGCGGGCCGCCTTGGCGCAGCTGACGGCTATCTCGGCAATGCCTTGGTGAAAATCGCGTTCCCGCCCGAAGCACAGAAGGCACAGGAGTTTCTGCTGAAAAATGGCGGCAGCCTGGGCCGACAGCTCGTGGACGATGTCATCACCAAAATGAACCGTGCCGCCGAACAGGCTGCCCGCAATCCGCGTACCAAGGAGATTTTCGTAGACGCCATTCGCGGCCTCACCATTGAAGACGGCCTGAACATTGTGCGCGGCGACAGCACTGCCGCCACCCGGCTGCTGAAAAGCCGCACATTCATGCCCCTGCGCGACACCTTTTCGCCAGTTATCCGCACCGAAATGAGCAATGCCGGTGTGCAGCAGGCCTGGCAGAATCTGGCTTCCAAGTACAACCAGCTGAGCCGTCTGGTGCCGGGTCAGCAGCCCGTGCAGGAAGACATCTCCAACTACGTGACAGAGCGCGCGCTCGACGGCCTGTTTGCCATGGTAGCCAAAGAGGAAACCAACATCCGCCAGAACCCTGCCGCCCGCGTCACCGATCTGCTCCGCCGGGTGTTTGGCTCACGATAAGCCGTTGACTGGCAAAGTATAACGCTGACTATAAAGAAAAAGCCCCGATGTTTGATCGGGGCTTTTGTGTTAGGGTTGAGCTCGATTAAAAATCGTCTAGGTCGAAGTCAAAGTCTTCTTCGAGGTCATCAAAGGATTCGAATTCGCCTTCCAGGTCTTCATCAGCAGCTTCGGAGGCATCACCCAGCAAATCCGTTTCGGAGGCCAAGTCGTCCAGCTCCTCTGCCTCGTCTCCGTCGGCAGTGGCCAGATCGTCTGTCAGCTCCTCGTCTTCCAGGGCATCGAGAGAGGCAAGATCTTCTTCCGAGTCCAGCGGCTCTTCCACTTCACCAGTTGCTTCTGAAGCACTTGGCCCCGAAGCACTAGCAATAGCAGTAGTTGTGCCGGTTTTGTTTTTGTCGCGAATAACCCCCCGTTCCACCAGAATCAGTCGTTGACGCTCTATGAGCGCAGCCCGTGTGGGGGCATAGGAACTGGTGATGAAGAACGTAGCGAAGCCCACCGGACGGATGCGCTTCATCGGGTTGTAGATGTAAATGCGATAAATGCCGTCGGCTTTTACACGAATGAGCGCATTGGCGTCCATTTTGGACTTGCTGCGTTTCATGTAATACCGGCCTACTACCCCATTGATGTCCTTGACAATCAGGAAGAGGGTGTCGACAGGCAAGGGGCCACGGGCCACCATCTTGACGGCGACGTAGCGTTGGGCGCCTTCGATGGCAAACTCATCGCCTGGGCTGAGGAGTGTGCCGGTTTTATCGAACGACTGCCCGAATTGGATACGCTGTGCGGATGCCTGCAGCGACACCAAAAGTACGGCAGCGAGAACTACCGATCGAAGAAGCATACGCAGCTTGGTTTTCATCTGCGGGAGAGTTTGAGGCCAATGTAAATGTACGTTAAGCTGGAACGCTGTACAAGGCCTTTTCCTGATTTTGGACCCTTAATAGGTCTAATTGCGAAAAATGCCGACAGACATATGGCAAAGGGTACGTGTTATCCAGTACGCATTCACTGAAAATTGGTCAAAATCAGTCATAGGCGAGGCTCCGCTACTGCTGCCCGCTACCGCATTTGCAGTGGCAGTGGCAATTGGACAGCTGTTGAATGCTGAAAATTTGCTGTACATAACAGTCTCATTTATGCTGCCTGCGCTGCTCTGGCATAGGCATTTCCTGTTTTGGACAGCTGTCGGATGCTTTATTGCCGGAATGATACTGGGGGCCTCCGTGAGGCCGATTGCGCGGCCGGCAATAACCAACAGCCTGACGGGCGTTTTAACCGACCGCCTGCCCCCTACCCGCTTTGCCAATCGCATCCGGTTTCATACAGAGACAGCCGGCGACTGGCTGCTGGAACTGCCCAGAAACAAGCCCTTGCCACGCTTTGGGCAGGTTATTGAACTGGAGGGTCGTGAGATGAATCTCAGTATGGATGTGGCAACCCGTCGCTGGTTGGACGGCCAGGGCCTGGCGGGTATTCTGAAAGCTCCCGAAGGCTGGCAGCTCCAGCACAGGACGGATCTCTGTTGGCACGGTATATGGGCAGCCTGGAGGTTTGAGTTGGCCGACTGGCTGGACAGCCAACTACATGGTGGCCAGAGAGGTGCGTTGGGGCGGGCGCTTCTGCTGGGCGACCGTTCCGGCCTTGATGCCGACGTCCGACAGGCTTTTCGTGACAGCGGCACTGCGCACCTGCTGGCCATCTCTGGGCTGCACATCTCGCTCTTGCTGACAGCCTTGCTGGCCACCCTGCGCTGGCTGGGCCTTCAGCGCTGGCGCAGACATTTATGGCAGTGGCCAATGTTGGTGCTGTTGTTGGGGGCTTATACCTTGCTGGCTGGCGGAGGTGCCCCATTGACGCGCGCGTTGATAGGTGGCACATGGATTTGTTTGGCGCGGCTGCTGGATCGAAAAGCGAGTTGTCTGCAGTTGCTGAGCCTTACCATACTGACACATCTGGCTCTTTATCCGCTCGACGTAGCAACTGCGGGTTTTCTCTTGAGCTACAGTGCTGTCTTTGGCCTGGTTACAGTTACACCCTGGCTGACACAGCGACGGATACTGGGTAACCATGGGCATTGGCTGTGGCAGGCAACAGCCGTAACACTGGTGGCGCAGTTATATACGCTGCCAGTGTCACTTTATACTTTCGGGCAACTGCCTGTTTGGTTTCTCGCAACCAATATGGTGCTGATACCGCTTACCACAGGAGCCACTGCACTGCTGTTTGCATTGCTGCTGCTGGGCTGGATTCCCGGTATCTCAATCGTTATCAGTGCGGTGTCGGCGCTGCTGCTCGACATCACCCTGATGTTGGGAAAGTGGTTTGCGCAGTGGCCCGGCAGCTTGATCGCCATAGAGAAGGTGCCGCTAACAGTGGCACTTGGGTTGGGCGCATGTCTGTGGTTGGTGGGGCTTTTGGCCGCCAATCGGACCGCTGAAAACAGCAGTATGGACATACTTTGAAAGCGGTTTCATCCTATTTTTGATCTATGTCCGCCTCTATTGCCTATCCTGAATATCAGTTTCTGCTGGTGTCGGTGCAGAACCGCGTAGCCACGCTGACGCTGAACCGCCCCGACAAGCGCAACGCCCTCAATTATGTTTTGATTGAGGAAATGAAGGACGCTCTGTACCGCGTTGACGCAGACCAGGAGGTTAAAGTTGTGGTGCTGAAGGGCGCAGGCGATGCCTTTTGTGCAGGTGCAGACCTCGAATATCTGCAACGTCTGCAAACGTATGGCCTTCAGGAGAATTATGCCGACAGCACCCACCTGATGGAGCTGTTCCAGCTGATGTACCGGCTCAAGAAGGTGATTGTGGCCCAGATCGAGGGCCATGCCCTGGCTGGCGGTTGTGGACTGGCCACCGTATGCGACTTTGCCTACTCAGTGCCGGAAGCCAAGTTCGGATACACCGAAGTGAAAATCGGCTTCATTCCGGCCATTGTGATGGTGTTTCTGCTGCGCAAGATTGGTGAAGGACGCGCCAAGGAGCTGCTGTTGAGTGGCGATCTCATCTCAGCCGAGACCGCAGAACGCTACGGCCTTATCAACCGCGTGATTCCCCGCGAGGAGATGGAAGCACACATCCAGGCATTTGCCGAGAAACTGTGCACCCAGAACTCGGGCGGCAGTATGGAGCTCACCAAACGTATGATCGGCGATGTGCAGCAGATGCCGCTGGACGAAGCCCTGCGCTTTGCTGCCAAAATGAATGCGCATGCCCGTGGCACCGATGAATGCCGCACAGGCATCGCAGCCTTTCTCAACAAGGAAAAGCTGATCTGGTAATCAACCTTCGGTCTTAATCAACTGGTTGATTAAACCAGTTCGCCAGCGCGTGCAAGCTGCTGGATGGTGGCGTGGGGGTTTTGCGACTTGAACACCGTGTTGCCTGCTACCAGCACATCGGCACCGGCAGCCACCAGCGTGCCGGCGTTCAGGAGGTCTACCCCGCCGTCAATCTCGATGAGGGCTTTGCTGCCCACGCTGTCGCGGAGGTCGCGCAGGCGGGCAACTTTGTCATAGGTGCCGCGGATGAATGCCTGGCCGCCAAAGCCGGGGTTCACGCTCATGACGCAGACGAGGTCTATGTCGGGCAGGATGTCGCGGAGAAGGTCAACCGACGTGTGCGGGTTGATGGCGACACCGGGCTTCATGCCCAGGGCGCGAATGGCCTGAATGGTGCGGTGCAGGTGGGTGCAGGCTTCGAGGTGCACGGTGAGGGTGGCAGCGCCTGCGGCCTGGAAACGCTCAAGGTAGCGGTCGGGCTGCTCGATCATCAGGTGGACGTCGAGGGGCTTGGTGGCGTGGCGGTTGATGGCCTCCAGCACGGGGAAGCCAAAGGACAGGTTTGGAACGAAAAGGCCGTCCATGATGTCGATGTGGAGCCAGTGAGCGTCGCTGGCGTTGAGCATCTCGATGTCGCGCTGGAGGTTGGCGAAGTCGGCGGAAAGAACGGAAGGTGCTACCAATGCTGCCATAAGGCAAAGGTACGGAACGGACGGTGCCCGCAGGCCCGGTGTGGCGCTTTTTGTCGTCGGCTTTCGCCGAAAAGCTGCCCCGGAACCGTTACTTTTGCCGTATGACCGCCATTCAACGTCTGCAACAGTGGCTGCCCAATGCTGGCGGCGCCGCTGACGCGCCTTTCTTTCTGCTAGCCGGCCCCTGTGCCATCGAAGATACCGAAACCCCTTTCCATGTAGCCGAGGTGGTAGCGCAGCTGTGCCGCGAGCGGGGCATTCCCTACGTGTTCAAGAGCTCGTATCGCAAGGCCAACCGCACCCGGCTCGACTCGTTCACCGGCATTGGCGATCAGCAGGGCCTGGGCATACTACAAGAGGTGCGTAAGCGGATGGGCATTCCCACCGTCACCGACATACACGAGAGCCACGAGGCTGCCGAAGCCGCAGTTGCCGCTGATATTCTTCAGATTCCGGCCTTCCTGTGCCGCCAGACCGAGCTGCTGCTGGCCGCAGGCGCTACCGGCAAGGTGGTGAACGTGAAGAAGGGGCAGTTTGTGTCGCCGGATATGATGGCCTTTGCAGCCGACAAAGTGATGAAGGGTGGCAGTGACAAAGTGCTGCTGACCGAGCGCGGCACCACCTTTGGCTACCACGACCTGATTGTCGATTACCGCAACATACCCGCCATGCAGGCCAGCGGCTGGCCCGTGGTGCTGGATATCACGCACTCGCTGCAACAGCCGAACCAGAGCAGCGGCGTGACAGGCGGCCGGCCCGAGCTGATCCGGACCATTGCAGCGGCAGGTGCTGCCGTGGGCGTGGATGGGTTCTTCATCGAGACGCACCCCGACCCCAGCAAAGCCAAGAGCGACGGCGCCAACATGCTTAAGCTGGAGCTGCTGCCTGCCCTGCTGGACCATCTGGTGAAGGTGGCAAGGGCAGTGCGCTCGTAAGGCGGGTGGCGGACTGCTTAGTCGGCCGACTGAAGGTTCTGGCCTATGAAAGCCATTAGCTCTTCGCGGCCCAGGGCAGTTTCGGCCGAAGTGATGAAGATGGGCGGCAGTTCCTCCCATGTCTGTAGCAGGGTCTTGCGGTAGAGGGCCAGGGCTTTCTCTATCTGGCTGCGACTGAGCTTATCGGCCTTGGTAAAGGTGATGGCGAAGGGCACCCCTTCCTCTCCCAGCTTGCTGATGAACTCGATGTCCTGCTTCAGGGGCTCGTGGCGTATGTCGACGAGCAGGAAGAGACAGACGAGGTTCTGGCGCTGGCGCAGGTAGTCCCAGGTCATGCGGTCAAAGTCGGCGCGCTCGGTTTGGCTGCGCTTGGCATAGCCGTAGCCGGGGAGGTCTACCAGATACCAGGTGTCGTCTATGATGAAGTGGTTGATGAGGCGGGTTTTGCCGGGGGTGCCCGACACCTTGGCCAGCGCCTTGCGGCCCGTGAGCATGTTGACCAGCGAGGACTTGCCGACGTTTGAGCGGCCCAGGAATGCGAACTCAGGCATATCGGCGGGGGGCAGCTCGGGCAGCAGGCGGCTGCTCTTCAGAAAGACGGCTTTGCCGATGGGAGATTCCGGGGTCATGGAGCAAAGTTAACAGACGGCGGTGCGCGGCGGGAACCTGCCCCGCGCTATCTTGTGTTGCAACTGGTATCCTTAACAATTCTCTCCCCATCATGAAGCGTTTTCTCCTCTTGACGGCTACGGTGCTGCTGGGCTATACTGCTCAGGCACAGAGCTGCTGCGAAATGGCCGCTAGCAGCACTCCTGCTGAAGCTACGGCTCAGTTTGCAGCACTTGGCAGCGATGCCTCGTTCCGGGCGTCGCACCTGCTACCCCTGCCCTACGTGCTGGAAAATCCTACCGGCGCGATGGTGAACTTCGCCACCCCCGATGGCAAAACCGCTGGCGCCTACTACATTGCCGCCCCCAAGCCCACCAAGAAGTGGCTGCTGGTGTTCCAGGAGTGGTGGGGCCTGAACGACCACATCAAGCGCGAAGCTGAAATGTGGGCCAAAGCACTGGGCGTAAACGTCTTGGCCCTTGATATGTACGACGGCAAGGTAGCTGCCACCCGCGAGGACGCTGCCAAATACATGGGTGGCTTCAGCTACGACCGTGGTGCAGCCATTGTGCGAGGTGCGCAGATGTTCATGGGCATGAACGCCGAGGTAGGCACCATTGGCTGGTGTTTTGGTGGCGGCTGGAGCCTGCAGGCCAGCATGATTCTGGGCAAGCAGGCCAAGGCGTGCGTTATCTATTACGGCATGCCCGAAATGAACGAGGTGAAGCTGGGCATGCTGGAAGCCCCTGTACTGGGTCTGTTCGCCGCCAAGGAAAAGTGGATCAGCCCAGAGGTTGTGGCCAAGTATGAAGCCGTGATGAAGAAAATTGGCAAGCCTGTGGAGGTGAAGAGCTATGATGCCGACCACGCCTTTGCCAACCCCAGCAATCCTGGCTTTGACAAAGCCGCCACTGCCGACGCCCAGCGCCGCGCACAGGCGTTCTTCGCAAAGCACCTGATGCGCTGATGCGGCCCCGAAGAGCAACAAGCAGACCAACCCGCAGCACCCTCGCCCATCCGGCGGGGGTGTTCTGCTTTGAGGGGTCGAGCTATGCAGGCCTCCTGTAGGTAACTGACAGGCGACCTGACATCAATACAGGCGTTCTGTCAGTCGAGTTTGTAACGCGTCTAATTGCTTTCTTAGTGAAGTGATTAGACGTTATCAACAAGCGTTTTGAATATAAAACAAAAGCGTCCCGATGGTTGTCGGGACGCTGGAAATGAGTAGCCTTTTGGGGTTAGAGGCTGTCGCGGCGGAAGAGCCCGCCCGCACTGCGGCGCAGCTTCTCGGCGGCTTCCCGCTTGATGCGGTCTGCCTCTTCACGGGCACGGCGCGCGGCTTCTTCCTTGGCCTTTTCAGCTTCCTGGCGCAGGCGTTCCTGCTCGGCGGCGGCTTTGGCCTCCATTGCCTTGCGGGCTGCACCCACAGTATCGCTCAGGGCCTGCTTGGCCTGATCTACCTGGCCCTGCACCTGCTGCTTCACCTCGGTGGTAACACCCCCTGCTACCCCACCGTCGGTGCTGCCGCTGCCTGCTGCCCCTACACCCGCAGGGGTGATGGTAGGCTTCAGGACGGTGCCGCCGACTTTGAAATTGAGGTTCAGGTTGGCTGGCACGCTGATGTTGCGGCCAGTGAGGTTGCTGAGGTAGCTGCTGGCCATTTGGCCGGCCTGCCCGCTGGGCACCTCAACGGCCATGTTGTAGTCTACATCGCCAGCGAGGCCGTTGCTGCCACCCACCCGGGCGGTGTATTGGCCCAACTTCACGTCGAAGGGCTTGACGTTGAGGCGGCCATTCTGGACGTCGAAGTTGAAGCGGGTCTGGTTGAGGCTGAGGTTATCGAGGTTGCTGAGGGCCGACACCTTGGCGACTTCGCCCAGCTTGGTGAGGATGGGCAGGTTGCGAACGGCTGCGTCGAAGATGTCTGCAATGCCCGACGCCGAGAGCGTGGACAGGTTGGGCATCATGTTCTGTTGCAGGTCGGTGCTCATGCGCAGGCTGGTGGTGAACTTGCCCTGCGTGAACTTGGCCACCGGTGCCAGCGCCTGGATGGTGTTGAAGGCGCTGTAGGTCTGCTGGATATCGAGGTTCTCGAGCTTGAGGTCGAAGTCTACGTGCGGGGCATCAGGGTTGCGGGTGCTGTAGCCGCCGTTGGCCGTGAACTTGCCGCCCAGTGTGTTGAACAGCACGTCGATGAGGCGCACCGTGCGGTCTTTCACCTGAATGGCGCCCGAGAGGTTGGTTAGCGTCAGGTTGTCGTAATTGACCTCGCCGATTTGGGAAGAGAACAGGAAGTCAATGTTGGCGGGGATCTGCACGGCCTTCATCGGTGCGCTGGCGGTGTCGGCCGCTGGGGCAGCGCCGGAAGCCATGAACTCGTTGCAGTTGAACTTCCTGGACTTCAGTATCATGTTGCCGCGCAGTACCTCGCCTTCCTTGAAAAGGAAGGGAATGTAGTTGGCAAGCGAGCCCTGTACGGAGAGGTCGCTCTGGCCGAGGAAACCCTCGTACTGGTCGAGCGAGATGTTCTGGGGCGAGAAGCTGAGCTGGGCGGTGGTGATGCGCAGGCCCTGGGGGAACTCGCGGCTGGTGTAGGACAGGCCCTGCACCTGTGCCATACCGGAGGTCTTCAGCTTGTCGAAGCGCTTACCGGTGACGTCAGATACGCGGCCCTTGGCATCGATTTCGGCGGCAATGCGGCCAGCCATGGTAGTGCCCTCAATGGGATAGAGCTTGGCCAGCTTATCAAGGTCCAGCTTGCCCTTGATGAAGACATCATAGAGGGGGTCTGTAAGGTTGGCGATGGCCAGACGGCCGTCTACGGGCTCTTTGTCCAATTCCAGGTGGAAGCTGCGGACGTTGATGCGGAGGTCTTCGGGGGTGCCTTTGTCGTCCTGCACGGAGGCATCGACACGGAAGTTCTCGATGGCGGCGGGGAACTGGCTGGTTTTCACGTAGCCATCGGCCAACTGGAGCAGCGCCTGCACGGCGGGCATGGATTTGGGGCCGTAGGTGCCTTTGGCCTTGGCGTCGATGTTGAGCTTGCCGCGGAGTTCATAGCCCTCCATGGGGAATAGCTGGGTAAGGTTGGCGAGGTCCAGCTTGGCGAGCAGAAAGCCATCGAGTGTGATGGGCGTAAGACCTTTAGACTTGAGGGCGGCCTTCAGCGGGTTGGGGCCGAACATGGCCTCCAGCTTGGAGAGGTTGACCTCGAGGTTGTTGAGGTTAAGATCTGCGCCACCGGGGCTGGCAATGCGCAGAGCCAGCTGCACACCGGTAACCGGCTGGGGAACAGACGTATACTGGAAGCTGCCGTTCTCTACGGAAGTGCTGAACTCAAAGCCAGGAAGTTCTTTGCTGCTGTAAGTGCCTTTTACCGCACCGGACAGTGCCACGTTGCCTTCGGCCTTCAGATCCTTGAAGCTCTCGGAGTAGACACCTGGCACCAGCGAAAGCAGCTGGCGGAAGGTGGCATTGGGTGCGCCGAACGTAAGGTCCATCACCATGCGCTCGTCGTCAGGCATCTGAAGGAAGCCGGCGAACTCGAGGTCAAGGTCATTGAGCTTGAGGCGGTTGTCGCGGAAGGTATACTTGCTCTGACCCAGGTCGATACCGAAGCCGGCTGCGCCTTCTACATGCTTGTTGACCAGATAGCTGACGGAGTCGTAGGTAACGTACAGGCCGTGGATGTCGCTGTAGGTGTCGAGGTCGAAGGTGGTGGCGGTGAAGTCGCCGCTGCCCGAGTGGTTCAGCTCGTCGATGCGGAGGAAAAATTCGAGCGACCTGTCGTCGTAGACCACTCGCCCATTGCGCACCTCATAGCGCTTGAGGGCAATGCGCAGGTTGCTGGCGGCGGTGTCGGCACTGGGCTGGGCGCTGGTGTCGGGCTTGGCGATGTCCCAGTTGGCGCGGCCATCGGTGAGCACCCGTGCATGAATACGGGGCACGTCGAGCAGGACGCTTTTGATTTCGATAGGGCCGCCCGTGATGGCGCTCCAGAGGCCCACTGAGGTTGATACTTCCTTAGCGGCCACAAGGGTGTCGCCGGAGAAGGCGCCGCGACACACTACCTCCAGGTTCTCCAGGCTGATGGTGAGGCTGGGGAAGTTGCGAAGCAGGGAGAGATCGAGGTCGGAGAAACGGACGTCGGCGTTAACGTTCTCGTTTATTGCCTGTTGCACCTTTTCCTTGATGGTGTCCTTGAACAGGATAGGCACGAGAATGGCAGCCAGCAGGATGATGCCTACTACACTGCCTGCGCCGATGAGAGACCGCTTCAGCCATGTAGGCATGGGTTTGCGGGCACCCGCTGGGGCTTGGCTCATAGGTTTCTGGTTCGGGATGATAAGACCTGCAAAGTAAACAAGCACCCTGCCAAAAACGTCAGCAGAGCGCAGGAAATCGCAGTGCGCCACCCTCCTGTTCGTGAAAATGCAAAGCGGCCCCACCTGGAGGCCGCTTTGCAAATAGCGAAAGTCTATTGCTTACGTCAGGCGGCCTTCTGGTGCTGAAGACCCGAAGCATCAAATTTGTTCTGGGCGTAGTCGAGCGTGACTTCAAAGCTGGACACATCCTGGCCGGGCAACTCGTACATGGCATCCACGAGGATACTTTCCATAATGGCACGCAAGCCACGGGCCCCCAACTTCAGCTCCATCGCTTTGTCCACGATGAAGGTGAGGACGTCGTCAGAGAACGTGAGGTCAATGCCTTCGAGCTCAAAGAGCTGACGATACTGGCGTACCAGGGCGTTTTTGGGCTCGGTAAGGATGTTGAGCAGGGCGTCGCGGTCCAGCGGCTCGAGGTAGGTGATGACGGGCAGGCGGCCAATGAGTTCGGGGATGAGGCCGAATTTCTTGAGGTCGCCGGGCTGTACGGCACTCAGCAGCTTGGCTTCGTCGATCTCCACCTTCTGGCTGCCAGCCACGCCAAAGCCTACGGTCTTTTGGCTGTGGCGTCGGCCGATGATCTTGTCAAGGCCATCGAAAGCGCCGCCGCAGATGAAGAGAATATTGGAGGTGTCTACGCGAACGTAGTTCTGGTCGGGATGCTTGCGGCCTCCCTTAGGTGGGATGTTGGCTTCGGTACCCTCAAGTATTTTCAGCAGGGCCTGCTGCACACCCTCGCCCGACACGTCGCGGGTGATGGAGGGGTTGTCGGCCTTGCGGGCAATCTTATCGATTTCGTCGATGTAGACGATGCCGCGCTGGGCAGCTTCCACGTCGTAATCGGCGGCCTGAAGCAGGCGTACCAGAATGTTCTCTACGTCTTCGCCCACATAACCGGCTTCGGTGAAGACGGTGGCGTCGGCGATACAGAAAGGCACATTCAGGATGCGGGCAATGGTGCGTGCCAGGAGGGTTTTGCCTGTACCAGTGTGGCCGATGAGCAGGATGTTGCTCTTTTCCAGCTCTACCCCGCCCTGCTTGCTGCCGCCAGCCTGCATGTGGGCCAGACGCTTATAGTGGTTGTACACGGCAACCGACAGTACTTTCTTGGCGGCCTCCTGCCCGATGACATATTCATCAAGCTTTTTGCGGATGTCTACCGGTTTGAAATTCTGAAATGAGATGGGCGCAACGCGCTGGGCCGATTTTCGAACCTCTTCTGAAATGAGGTTATGGGCATATTCCACGCAGAAATTGCAGATATGGGTTCCTTCCATACCTGCGATGAGCAACAGCGCCTCAGAGCTGCCGCGACCGCAGAATGAACAGCTGGCGCCATCGCCGCCGTTTTCCTTGGTGGTACGTCGCTTACTCACAATCCGATTTTGGAAATAATAAAAGCGTAACAGGAGGACAGACTCCTCCTGTTACAATAATACGCTAAAAGGAGACAGAAGTTGCCTTAGGCCTTCTTGTTTGTGACAAGCACTTCGTCGATGAGGCCATATTCTTTGGCTTCCTGGGCGCGCATCCAGTAGTCGCGGTCAGAGTCGCGCTCAATCTTGTCATAGGGCTGGCCGCTGTGGCTGGCGAGGATGTTGTAGAGCTCGCCTTTTACTTTCAGCACTTCACGCACTGCGATTTCCATGTCGGCAGCCTGACCCTGGGTTCCGCTGAGGGGCTGGTGAATCATGATTCGGCTGTGGGGCAGCGCGGTACGCTTGCCTTTGGCGCCGGCACACATGAGGACGGCAGCCATGGAAGCAGCCATGCCTGTGCAGACCGTAGCAACGTCGGGCTTGATGTACTGCATGACATCATAGATGCCCAGACCAGCATATACACCACCACCGGGGGAGTTGATGTAGATGGAGACATCGCGGTTGGCGTCGGCGCTTTCGAGGAAGAGCAACTGGGCCACGATAATGTTTGCCACCTGATCGTCGACGGGGTAGCCAAGGAAGATGACGCGGTCCATCATCAGGCGCGAGAACACGTCGATCTGGGCTACGTTAAGCTGACGCTCTTCCATGATGTAGGGCGTCATGCCCATAATCTGGCTGCTGATGGCCGAGGTGTAATTGTGCAGCGTAAGGCTGTTGATGCCGCGGTGATTGACGGCATACTTCTGGAATTCGTTCGCGTTCATTACAGGACGGTGAATCAAGTGAGGAGATGAATCTGATACGCTGATTCATCAAAGATAGTGCCCGCCGCCATACTTGAAGCATGACAGGCGGGCACTGACAGTCTAACTATGTCTAAGGGGCGGCAAAAGCAGCTTATCGGCTGCCGGTAGCCACTTTGCGCTCAAACTCCTGATACGACACCTTGGCAGGCTTCACGGTGAGCACCTGGTTCTGGAGCACTTCCATGAATTTCTTGCTGGCCAGGGCGTCGAATTCGCGACGTACGTAGTTCTCGTCCTGCATCACGTTGTCCACCAGCTGGTCGATGAGCGCCTGCTGGGGGTTGCCTTCTTCCCCACCCTCGGTTTCGGGTGCGAGGCTCAGGCCCATGTACTGCATGAACTTGTCGGCCACTTCCTTGCGGAGGTCTTCCGCCTGGGGTTCTACCTCGGGGAAGCGCTCAGACAGCTTCTTGCGGATGAGGTGGAAACGCAGTTCGGCGCGGTACTGGGGGTAGCGGCGCTGGAGTTCGCCTTCCTTGCGGAACTCTTCGAACTCGTCGTAGAGCCAACGAACGAGGATACGGTCGGGCAGCTCAAAGGGATGCGCCATCAGCACATCGTTCTTGATCTGGTTGGTGAGGTAGCTGTCGGCCATCGCAGCGGCGTCTGCTTCCATCTTGGCCTTGAGGGCGGCGCGGAAAGCAGTAGCGTCGGCAGGCACTTCCTGCTGGGGCAGCACCTTTGCGAAGAACTCGGCATCGAGCTCGGCCAGCTTCACTTCGAAGATCTGGCGGATCTCGAACTTCATCACCTGGTCCTTCACGTCGTTGTACTCGGCTACTTCTAGGCGGAGCAGTGAAGCGGCCTCCATGTCGTCCTTGTACAGCTTGGGCAGGGTCAGTTCTACCACATCACCTACCTTCTTGCCGTCAAGCAGGGGCTTCAGTTCGGGCTGCAGGCCTGTCTGAACTGAGAAGAAGCGGGGGAAGGCAAACTTGGGGCGCTCATCTATCACCGGGTTGTCGGTGAGGTTGAGGATACCAATAGCTGTGAAGTTCTTACCAGAGGCAATGTCTACCGACTCAGCAGGCTCCGTGGCGCCAACCTGGTAACGGTAGCGCTCGATGGTGCGCTCAACGTCGGCGTCGGTGAGGCTGATTTCGTACTTGGAGACTTCGGGCAGCTTGTCGATGTTGAGTTCGAACTCGGGCTCGCGGCCAATCTCGAAGCTGAAGGTGTAGGTGGCGTTGCCCTCGGGGTCGAGGTCGTTGAAGGCCTCGTTTGCGAGATAAGGACGGCCAACAAACTTGATGTTGTTGTCGTTGATGTAGCCCGTGAGCTCCTGACCAACCAGTTTATTTAACTGTTCGGCCAAAATAGAAGGACCGAAGCGCTTCTTCACTACGGCAGCAGGCACTTTTCCGGGGCGGAAGCCGGGCAGCGACGCCTGACGGGTGTAGTTCTTGAGCGTAGAAAGGTAAGCCTCGCGGTAGTCGTCGGGGTTTACTGTGACGCGGATCTCTTCGATGAGCGTCTCCTTGGGTTCGATCGTGAAAGTCAAGGGTCGAAACGATTGAGCTGTGTTCAATGACAGAAAGACGCTGTCATTGTTACGTAAGTGCGGATGAAGGGACTCGAACCCCCACACCTTGCGGTACCAGATCCTAAGTCTGGCGCGTCTACCAATTCCGCCACATCCGCTTTTCGGGCCACAAAAGTATGTAATTTCTGGCAAGGCGCGCAATGGGCCTTATCTTTACTGATGCGCGACGCGCGACGCCCCGGCGGGCGCGTGTCTACTCCCCACCCACCTACCTGCAACCCCTACAGCCATGGCCACGGTAACGACTCCGCCCAACAGCCTGAACGAGGCCGAGAAGCGTGCTATCATCAATTCGTACAAGGCGCTCGTGAAGGACTCGATGGACTTTACGTCGAAAGAAGAGCGGAAGCTGATACGAAAGGCTTTCAACTACTCGATGGAGGCCCACGGCGATGCGCGCCGGAAGAGTGGCGAGCCGTATATCCTTCACCCAATTGCGGTAGCGCGTATTCTGGTGAAAGACATGGGCCTGAGCGACGTAACGAGCATCATCTGTGCTCTGCTGCACGACGTGGTGGAAGACACCTTTGCCGAACTGACTGACATACAGCGGGAATTTGGCGAACAGACGATGAAGATCATCGACGGGCTGACGAAGATATCGGGTGTGATGGACGCCAATGTGTCGAAGCAGGCCGAGAGCTTCCGGAAGATGCTGGTGACGATGTCGGACGACATCCGGGTGGCGCTGGTGAAGATTGCCGACCGCCTGCACAACATGCGCACTCTGGAGCACACCAAGCGTGAAACCCAGCTGAAGATTGCCTCGGAGACCCAATATCTGTACGCCCCATTGGCTCATCGCCTGGGTCTGTATACCATCAAGACCGAGCTGGAAGACCTGGCCATGCAGTACACCGAGGCCGAGGAGTATCGCATGGTGAGCGACAAGCTGCGCGATACCAGAATGCAGCGCTCGAAATACATGCAGGCGTTCATACGGCCGATCCACGACAAACTGAAGCGCCTGGGGGTGCCATTCGAGATCAAAGGCCGAGTGAAGGGCGTACGCTCCATATCGGAGAAGATGCGCCGGCAAGGCATTCCTTTTGAGGAGATTTATGACATCTTCGCCATCCGCATCATTCTGGACAGCAAGCCGGAGGAGGAGAAGGTAGACTGCTGGCGGGCCTACAGCGCCATCTGTTCCACCTACCGTCCACACCCCGAGCGCACCCGCGACTGGATATCCATGCCACGGTCCAGCGGCTATGAGAGCCTGCACGTGACGGTGATGGGGCCCGGCGGGCGTTGGGTGGAAGTGCAGATACGCACCAGCAGGATGGACTACATGGCCGAAAAAGGGGTGGCGGCACACTGGCGCTATAAAGGCCAGGAAGGCACCAGTGAGAAAGAACGCGAGCGGGCGCTGGAAAAGTGGTTGAACACAATACGTGATTTGCTTGAAAACAAGCAACTTAGCGCTTTAGATGTCGTTAGTGAATTCAAGTCTAATCTGGTATCGGATGAGATCTATGTGTTCACGCCCAAAGGCGACATGAAGGTGCTGCCGGCGGGTGCTACGGCACTTGACTTCGCTTACGAAATACACACCTCGCTGGGGCACAGCTGCATTGGTGCGAAAGTGAACCACCAGGTGGTGCCACTCTCCTATGAACTGCACAACGGCGACCAGGTAGAGGTACTGACCTCCAAGAAGCAGCTGCCCAAGCCTGAATGGCTTGCATTTGTAAAGACTTCCCGCGCCATCAACCGTATCAAAGAGGAGTTGAAGGAGCAGCGGAAAGCCACAATTGCCAAAGGCAAAAGGATTTTCGACTGGAAGATTCGGCAATTGGGAATCAGCGCCGAGCATACGCTGGTACATGAAATGCTGCACTCGTTCAGAATCCCGGACCACCAGGAGCTGTATTTCCGACTGGGTGCGCACCGGATTGATGTTAAGAAAGTGCTGGAGTTCATCGAGAGCAAGCGCAAGGCCCTGCTGGAGATGGCCAGCCCCAACCCGGACGCGGCCAGTTCGCCCGGGCAGAGCTTCGAGGAGTTTGTGCAGCAAACGCTGGGGGTGCAGACCGACTCGCTGCTGATGGGCAACAACGGCGCCACTGGCAAGTACAAGATTGCCCGCTGCTGCAACCCCATCCCTGGCGACATGATCGTAGGGCTGGCCAACCCGAACAAAGATGAAATCATTGTACACCGGACGAATTGCGAGGTGGCGGTGGAGCAGATGTCCAGCTTCGGGCAGCGGATCGTCAAAGCCAAGTGGACCGACTACAACGACGTGGAGTTTCTGGCCGGGTTCAAGATCATAGGCCAGGACAAGATGGGAATGCTGAATGCCATCGTGCGGTCAATCTCGTTGCAGATGAAGCGCAACATCCGGTCGTTCACCATCGACACGGAAGACGGTATGTTCGAAGGCACGGTGCGGGTATATATCCACAACACCGAAGAGGCTGAACAGATCATAGACCTGCTCTCGAAGATCAACGGGGTGTTCTCGGTGAGCCGAATGGATTCCTGATCCCCTATCTGTATTACTGCTTATCTACACGCCCCGAATCCGGGGCGTTTTCATTTACACCCCTTTCACAGGCCCCGCAAGGCCTGCTTGCGTGGAAATAAAGCAAGAAAATACTAAAGCAAATATTACATAAAGTGTTGAATTACAAGTATATAAATTGAATACACGATACGGCGCCAGTTTCAAGTATGACCTAAATCTACTAAGCATACTGAGTTATTTAGGCCAGTCAAAATCATATAGGTGATGCTGATATAGGGATGTTTATCTGCGTTGCCGATATTATAGGTGCCGGCTGGCTGACAGTTTGGCATAAACATTCGGTTAAACTTTTGTAAAGTGGGGGTACGGGTGCGGTTTTGTGCAGTATTTGCCACTGCAAACCACCAACCCATGTCTGACACTCCCCTTTCTACCGAGGCCAAGATTCTGGCGGCAGCCGAGCGGACGTTCCTGAAAGTGGGATTCTCCGGGGCGCGCATGCAGCAGATTGCCGATGAGGCGGGCATAAACAAGGCCCTGCTCCATTATTATTACCGCAACAAGGAACAGCTGTACCAGCGTGTGTTTGATGCCGCCTACAGCAAGTTCTCGAATGCGTTGGAGAAGCTGGATGACGCTACCCTAAGCCTGGAGCAGAAGGTAGAGGCATTTGTGATCGAGGTGTGGAAGCTGACCAGCGAGAATCCGAGCCTGTTGATGTTCCTGTCGGCCGAGATCAGCCGTGGCATGCCCGTGGTAGTGGCTCGACGATTCAACCTGCAACGCCTGCACTTTTCGCAACAGCTGGCCGAGAAAAGCGCAGCAGGCACCCTGCCCCGCCAGGAACCGCTACTGGTATTGCTACAGCTTTTTTCGCTGTGCTTCTACCCCATTCAATCCGGTGCATTGCTCACCAACCTGCTGGAAGTGAGCGAGACAGAATACAAAGTATCGCTCCGGACGTACTACGAGGGCATTCCACGCCTGTTGTTCACCGGCATGAATACAATCCAAAAGGTTTAATCAACCAGTTGGTTTATCCTTTTAGTTTGGAATAGGTCTCCAGTGCTTCGCCGACGACGAAGAGACTGCCCGTAATGAGCACAGTGTCGTCTGGGGTGGCGAAGGCCAATGCGGCTTTCAGGCCCGCTTCGACGCTGGGATAATAGGCGCCGATGAGACCTGCGGCTTCGGCATGGTCCTGCAGCACGATGGCATCGAGCCCGCGCGGAATGTTGGGCTTGACAAAGTAGTACGTGACGTTGTCGTGCGGCAGGTGCGGAATGATGCGACTAAGGTCCTTCTCCTGCACCACGCCGAAGACAATGTGCCGGTCGGTTGCAGGCTGCGCCATGTATTGCTGCATGACGGTGCGGATGCCGGCTTCGTTGTGGGCGACGTCGGCCAGCACAAGCGGCGACGTGCCGAGTAGTTCCATGCGTCCCCGCAGCCCCGCCAGGCGTCGCACATCGGCGAGGCCGGTACGGATGGCGTCGTCAGAGATGTTCCATCCACTGGCGCGCAGCTGCTCGATGGCTGCCAGCACGGTCTGTACATTCTCCAGTTGGTAGTCCCCGGTGAGGTCAAGCGACAGGTCAAGTGCCCGCCCGTCGGCGTAGGTGGCGCGCACCTGCTGGCGGTCAAAGGCATGCGACACTGAAGTCACCGCCACAACAGCAGGGGCAAAGGCTAGCGGCGCAGCCACTTCGGCGGCTTTGGCCTCGAAGACAGGCCGGGTTTCGTCGGTCCACTGGCCTACGATAGCGGGCACGCGGGCCTTGAAGATGCCAGCTTTTTCGGCAGCGATTTTGGCCAGCGAGCCGCCGAGCATTTCGGCGTGGTCCCAGCTGATGTTGGTGACAACGGAGAGCTCGGGCGTGATGACGTTGGTGGAGTCGAGCCGGCCGCCGAGCCCAACCTCAACGATGGCAACATCCACCTGGCTTTCAGCAAAATACTGGAAAGCCATTGCCACGGTGACCTCAAAGAAACTGGGCTCTATGCGTTCGATGAGAGCCTGATGACGGGTGACGAAGTCGGCCACCCAGGTTTGAAGGGCGGGCTGGCCGTTGATGCGGATGCGCTCGGTGAAGTCGGTAAGGTGGGGAGAGGTATAGAGCCCTACCCGTTCGTAGCCAGCCGATTGCAGCACGGCCGCCAGCATGGACGACACGGAGCCCTTGCCGTTGGTACCTGCTATGTGAATGGAAGGAAAGCGCCGGTGCGGTGCCCCCAACGCGGCACAGAGGGCCAGCGTGTTGGTGAGGTCTTTCTTGTAGGCGGCGGCACCTACCCGCTGAAACATGGGGAGGCGGGCGTAGAGATAGTCCAGGGCTTCGGAAAACTGCACGGCAATACAGGTTGGGTGCGCAAAGGTAGCAGGCAGCACGAGACTACCGCCATGCGCAGCATCAGGGAAAATGGGCAGCCATAGCCGAGATCAGGGCTGACCGATGATGACCTCGTCGGGAAGCTCGTTGATGTCGTCGTCGGCTCGGGGGAAGAAGTGCTTCAGCTGAATGCCGACGGTCTCGATGGCAGAGACGAGCGCCTCGAGAAAGCGCTCGTGCAGGAGGTGCTGGGCTGTGGTGGCGCGTATGTGGTCCCAGAAGTCGGTGGGCACTACCTCGTTGATACCCTGGTCGCCGAGGATGGCAAAGCGTGCATCCTTGACTGCTAGGTAAATCAGCACGCCGTTGCGCAGTGCGGTTTTGTGTACACCCAACTTATGGAAGAGATCGGCCGCCCGCTCGGCGGGGTCTTTGGTGCAGGTATCTTCGAGATAAACCCGGACCTCGCCGGAAGTTTGGAGCTCGGCCTGCTGGATTGCGGCGACTATTGCATCGCATTCCGCTTCCTGGAAACGCTCAGAGGCAGAAGCCATATGCTGACTAACTGGTTAGTTTAGTTTAACGGTTGACTTTAACGTGTGCGACGAACGCCCATGACCAGGATATCGTCTGTTTGGGAGCGGCTGCCCTGCCAGGTGCGTAGTTCGTCAAGGAGTTTCTGCTTCTGCTGGGGCATGGTCGAAGGTGCCAGTGAATGCAGCAGGTCAGTGAAGCGGCGCGTAGAATACCGTCGCCCATCGGGGCCGCCGAACTGGTCGGCGTAGCCGTCGGTGAAGAGGTAAAGTGTATCGCCTGGGAGCCAGGGATACTCTTGCTGACCGAAGCGGGCCCCTTCTTCCAGGCCAAATACCGAGCCGCCGATGGCCTGGCGGTCGGGCTTGAGTTCAAGAGAGGCGCCAGAGGCTGACAGCAGCAGTGCTGGGCGCTTGGCTGCACTGAATGTCAGGGTGTTGGACACAGTATTGAACCGCACCAATGCGATGTCCATTCCGTCCTGAATGGTGGCATTCTCGTCGTACTGCTTCAGGGCGGCGCGCACCTGCTGATGCAGGCGGTTGAGAATGGCTTCGGGCTCGGTGGTGCCCTGTTCCTTCACAATCTGCGACAGGAGGTTGTTGCCCAGCACTGACATGAAGGCGCCGGGCACACCGTGGCCGGTACAGTCAACGGCGGCCACCAGCTGTGCCCCATCCTGCTCGGCAAACCAGTAGAAGTCGCCTGAGACGATGTCTTTGGGATGGTAGAGGATGAAGTGTTCAGGCGAAATATGCCCGAGGGTGTCGGTACGGGGCAGAATGGCCAGCTGAATGCGCCGGGCGTACTCGATGCTGTCGGTAATCTGCTGGTTTTTGTCGGCGATGATGCGGGTACGCTCCTGCACTTTGCGCTCGAGGTTGAGGTACAGCAGGGCGTTGTCGAGGCAGGTGCCCGCCTGTGCGGCCAAAAGAGAAAGAAACTGCTGTCGGTCTGGCGTGAAGAAACGCACTTCGGAAGGGTGCTCCAGATACAGTGTACCCAGCAGGCTGTCCTGATGCCGAATAGGTGCGGCATAGGCGGCTGTAACGTTGGCCGAGTAGCCCTTGAGAAGCTGTTTCCATTCAGGCTGCTGGGTCACGTTGTGCGCCACGAGCGCATGCCCATCGCTGTTTGCCCTCTGCAGAATCGCTTCAGGGAAGAGTTGAACTGCGGCATCGGCTTCGAGTGCCAGCACACGCACTTCGCCACCGATGGCAGTCCCCTGCAGCCAGAGTGGTTCGGCCCCTTCCGGGTGGAAATGAAAGAGGCCCCGTGGCGCCAAAGTGTCTGCCATGGCGGCCTGAAGAAACCGGCGCGCTACCTCCTGAGGGTCGGTGGCTTCGCTGAGGAACTTGGCATTGCGGTTAAGATCAGACATGATCTTGACCTGCACGGCCAGTTGCTGATTCAGCAAAAAGCTCTCAGCGGCCTGCTGAACGGTGATGCGCAGGTCGGTTTCCTCCCAGGGCTTGGCTATATAGCGATAGAGACCGGCACGGTTGACGGCGTTGCCCACCGACTCAGCGTTGGCCTGGCCAGTGAGGAGAATCTTGCGAATGTCTGGCGCCATGCGGTGCACCTCGGTCAGGAACTGATCGCCTTTCATGCCAGGCATCAGCTGGTCAGAGATGACGACGTGCACTTCATAGCCAGTGTCGAGGAGTTCCTGCAGAATCTCGAGCCCCTCTTCGCCGCTTTCGGCCAGTTCCAGAGTGTAGCGGGCGTCAAGGCTGTACTCAAGCTCCTGACGGAGGCTGTTGAGGACGGTCTTTTCGTCGTCGACGCAAAGGATTACTGGCTTGACCATGCGGCCTAGTTTGGCTGTTTTCTACAATATACAAGTGAAACCCGCGGGAACTGGAAGAGTCAGGGGCAGAAAATGCATCAGCCCTGAATGCCAGCAGCTTGCTGTACAGCGTCGCGGAGCTCCTGGCTTTGCCAGGGTTTGTTGAGGCAATGGAAATGGCCAGCGCCATCGCGGGCATTGACCCCTACTTCGTAGGCTGATTGCCCTGTTAGGAGTATTTTTCCGACACCTGGAATACGTCGTTCCACTTCGCCCAGAAAGACATCGCCTTTCATACCGGGCATAATCTGATCGGAAATAACAACTGTTACCGACTGCCCGGCCCCTTTCAGTTCATCGATGATTTCAAGCCCTTCTTCGGCACTCTCAGCCAATTCGAAGGTGAAATTGTCGCCGAGGGTGTGCGACAACTCCTGTCGAAGACTGGTGAGAACCGTCTTTTCGTCATCTACACAGAGTATAACATGTCGGGCCATAGGCGTGGAGGGTGTCCTGAAGTTACGAGTGTTTCCTCAAAGAAACACCGTGTATTAACGACATCTGCGAATAATGAGGGAAAAGTGACCTTTTTGTTAAGCGCCATCCCGCAGATGCTCACCATTTGGTTTTTCCACATTCATCGCTGAACGACAAGCGGTCAAATGGGTGTTACTACTTTTATGCAGCCAAACAACAAGCCACGCCATGACATCAGCCCTGCCTCCCCGCTTCAATGTACGCGCCTACGGAATCTGGCTGAATAGCCGGGACGAGGTGCTGGTATGCGAAGAAGTGCTGCGCGGGCGGCAGATCATCAAGTTTCCGGGCGGTGGACTGGAGTTTGGCGAGGGCCTGTTGGACTGTCTGAAACGTGAGTGGCTTGAAGAAACGGGGCTGGAGGCTGAAATTATCCGCCATTATTACACAACCGACTTTTATCAGCCCTCAGCCGCGCGGGAGAATGAGCAGGTATTGAGTGTGTACTACCTGGTGCGGTGCGAGGCTGAACCCCGCGAAATCAACAGTCTGGAAGGGAAGCATGCCTTTCGATGGATACCGCTGGCAGCACTGACCGAAGAAGCCGTTACCCTGCCGATAGACCGAGTGGTGGCCAGCCGGCTGCGCCACGACTTCCTGCTGCTGGCCGAGCCTGTCTGAGCCCCGCTTACAGCCTTACAGGATGTAGTGGCTGAGGTCGCGCTGCTGCACCAGGCCATCAAGCTTGGCATGCACGAAGTCGGCTGTGACGCGGAAGGTGCGTTCGGGTGAGAGGTCGGGCACTGTGAAGAGAATGTCTTCCAGCAGGTTGGACAGCAGCGTGTGCAGGCGGCGTGCGCCGATGTTTTCCACTTCCTCGTTTACCCGGAAGGCTGTTGCGGCCAGCACCCGCAAGGCATCGTCGTCGAATGAAAGGTCTACGCCTTCGGTTTCCAGCAGGGCCTGGTATTGCTTGGTGAGGGCATTGCGGGGCTGGCTGAGAATCCGGTAGAAATCGTCTTCTGACAGCGATTGCAGTTCGACGCGGATGGGGAAGCGCCCCTGCAGTTCGGGTATGAGGTCGGAGGGCTTGGACAGGTGGAATGCGCCTGCCGCAATGAACAACACGTGATCTGTCTTTAGGGGGCCGTACTTGGTGTTGACGGTAGTGCCTTCAACTACGGGCAGGAGGTCGCGCTGCACGCCCTCGCGTGAGACGTCGGGGCCACCGCCCTTGTTGCCACGGCCCGCCACCTTGTCTATTTCGTCGATGAAGATGATGCCAGCGTTGGCGGCCTTTTCGATGGCTTCACGGTTGATGGCATCCATGTCCACCAGCTTGGCGGCTTCTTCCTGGGCCAGTATTTCGCGGGCCTCGCGTACGGTAACAGTGCGTTTCTTGCGGCGCTTGGGCATCATGTTGGAGAGCATATCCTGTATGCCATCCATGCCTTCCATGCCAGCGGGACCCATTACCTGTACAGGGGCAGGGGCGCTTACTTCAATTTCGATCTGGCGGTCGTCGAGTTCGTTGCTGTCCAGCTTGGCGCGGAATTTCTCACGGGTACGTTCATTGAGCTCCGCGTCGGAGGCCTTGGCGGGGTCGAAGCTGCCCTGCGTTTGTGTGGAAGAGAACCCTGGGGCGCTGTAGCCAGTGGAGCCTGGGGTGTGTACGGGCGGAATGAGGATATCGAGAATGGCTTCGTTGGCCAGCTTGAGCGCCTGCGGCTGCACGCGGGCCATGTGGATTTCCTTGACCAGCGCCACCGACTGCTCGGCCAGGTCGCGCACCATGCTCTCGACGTCGCGGCCTACGTAGCCGACTTCGGTAAACTTGCTGGCTTCCACCTTCACGAAAGGTGCTTCGGCGAGCTGGGCCAGCCGGCGCGCGATTTCCGTTTTGCCAACACCGGTAGCCCCTATCATGAGAATATTGTTGGGCATGATTTCGCGGCGGAGTTCTGGGGCAGCGTTGAGGCGACGCCAGCGGTTGCGAAGGGCAATGGCAACGGCCTTCTTGGCGTCGTGCTGGCCTATTATATAGCGATCTAGCTCCTGCACGATACGCGCGGGAGTGAGTGACTGGATAGCGGGATCGGTGTTCACGGCAGAAAAAGAGAGAACCGAAGATAGCCAAGCAGAAGGTGTGCCGGGCGTGTTATACTGACAGGAGGTCAGTTGTCGGAGTAGCGACTGGGCGCAAAGAGGAAGCCGAAAGCTTCGCTGTGCTCCCGTTGCAGGTGCTTGTGGTGGATTTTGTGGGCGCGAATGAGGCGACGCAGATAGGGATGCGTGGGGCGCCAGCGCAGCTTTACCCGCTGGTGTACCAGGACATCGTGCAGGATGAAATACAGCAGGCCGTAGACGGCGATGCCCAGGCCAATCCAGAAGACAAAATGGCCGTTGAGGTCGCCCCAGACGACGAGACCGGCACTGAGAACCGCATAAAACACCCCCACCCAATCATTGTCTTCCCACCAGCCTTTGCGGGCGCCATGGTGGCTTTTGTGCACGAACCACAACAGCCCATGCAGGATGTATTTGTGAAGGAGCCAGGCGATGCCTTCCATGGCAACGACCGTGAAAAGAAGAAGGGCCAAACCCAGATACCAAGCCATATAGCGAAGTAACCACGGAAACAGGGAAATCATTCGCTGTGAAGCGGGGAAAGCGCCAACTTGCCGCAATGTCAATGCAGACTGCCACCTACCGGGAGATGATGCTGGCCACTCGCGAGCTGCTTACCCCACGCTATGGCGAGCGCGAGGCCGAAGCGCTTGCCTGGCGGTTGTTTACAGCCATTCTTGGGAAAGAAAAACATGAGATTGTTTTACTATATGCACATTCAGTTACCAATGAATTTATTAGACAATATCAACAGTATGTAGAGCGGTTAATTTCAGGTGTTCCGATACAGCATATCCAGGGGCATGAGTGGTTCGATGGGCTGCTCTTTCGGGTTTCTGGGGCGGTGCTGATTCCCCGGCCCGAGACGGAAGAGCTGGTACATCTGGCAAAGGGGGTAATAAACAGCCATTTCAAGGCAGGGAAAGTGCTGGATATAGGCACTGGCAGCGGCTGCATAGCGATAGCGCTGTCTAAGCATTTGCCAAATATGCAGTTATGTGCTATTGACATATCACTGGATGCTTTATTGATAGCTGAAGAGAATGCGCAAAATCTGGGTGTAGGGGTGGAATTTCGGCAGTTGGATGTACTGACTGCCCCTGCTGAAGCCTTTACCGGACTGGCCGCCATCGTCAGCAACCCGCCCTACATTCCGCTGCACGAGCGCGCCGAACTGGACGAGCACGTGCGCGAGCATGAGCCTGCGCTGGCCCTGTTCTCGCCTGACGCAGAGCCGGAGATATTCTATCGACGCATACTGGAACTGGGGCAGCACTGGCTGCAGCCGGGGGGTTGGGTGTTTTTTGAACTGCACCCACCCTATGCTGAAGTTGTCCGCCAGAAAGCCCTGGAGTTAGGTTATGAAGCGGTGGAGGTGCGCAAAGACCTGTATGGCCGCGACCGTATGCTACTGGCCCGCAGGCCACATCAGTAACGCGGCCCTCGGCACAGCAGCAGGTGATTGTGTGTAACGGGGTACACCTCTACCTGTTGAAAGCCTTCGGTCACCAGGCGCTGAAACCGAAGGCTGGCCTCAAGCCGAGTGGGGGTATCGACAATGCGGTTTACGATACACAGACCTTGGGGTGCCGTAGCTGACGCCAACTGGCGGATGGTCGAGGACGTGCTGAGCCCGACGGGGCTGTCACAGTCGATGAAGAGGTCGGCCACAACGAGGTCAAAGCGCGTGGCATTACTAGCCAGCCACTGGAAGGCATCGGCATGAAGGAGCGTAAGTGCTGGTTCATCTTTCAGGCCAAACCACTTGGTAGCCAGACGAATGACTTCAGCATCCAGTTCTACCCCCACCACTGGTACCTGCGGATGATGACCACGGATGAGTTTCAGCACACTGCCTGCGCCGAAGCCAAGAAGCAGGGCGTTGTTCAGGGGCAGGCGACCCAGGTCTCGCTCGATCCAGAGATCCTGAAAGAGGGCATGCAGCGAGCCGAAGGAGTAGTTGGCGGTGGTGGCGTTGAGCTTGAGCCGCCCTTCAGACAGTACCACTTCGAGCAGTGGGTTGTGGCTTGATTGGGCGGTTTCCAGCACAATGGGCTTGAACCAACTGCGCAGGCGCTGCACCCAGGTAATGGGAGAAGTGCTCATGCTGCAAGTTAGGGCATCCCTACCCTGTTGTTAGCGGCTTTGAGGCGCTGCTCCAATCCCAGCCGATAGTCATAATCGCGGTAGGTGGCAGCCATCTGATACCAGCGCTGGGCCGTCTTCAGGTCGCCCTTCTGCTCGGCCAGTGACCCCAGGTAATACAGGGCATATACCTTCATCCACAGTACCTTGCCTGGGGAAAGCGCCACGCACTTTTCGTAATGCCCGCTTGCGTCCACCAGCGGGCCGTACTCATGGGCAGTACGCCCGAGGCGGTAATGCAGTTCGACCTGCTGGTCTACCGTCAGGTTTTTAAGCGAGGGGTTGTTGAGCAGGCGGTACACACGCTCGGGCTGGCCACCGTCGAAGGCCCAACGGGCCTGCAACAGCAGAAGGTCGTTGCCCCGAAAGGGAGCGGTGAGATATTGGCGCGCCTGTCGGGCGGCGTAGTTGTCATCATCGAAGCCACTGGAAGGAGCAGCCTCTACCTGCTTCATGAACTGGCGGGCGCTGTCTGCCTTCTGCTCCAGCGCAAAGCAGACGGCTGAACGATACAAGGCATCGCGTACCAATAGACTGCCCTTCATCTGACGCAAGTACTGCTGAAAATGTGCCAGCGCCGGCCTGTATTGCCCTGCCAGCAACAGGCTGCGCCCCATTGCGTAGCGAAGAAAAGGGATGTACTCCAGCTGACGCGGCTGAAAGCGCTTCTGCGCCGATTCCAACACTGTCAGTGCCTGCGTATTCTGCTTGCGCTCTACCAGGCTGTTGACACGCAGATAGGTGATGATGGGACTGAGCGAGTCGGTCTGGTAGAGGGCGTCGATGCGAGTGGCGGCATCCAGCGGGTCGGCCAGGATGTGCTTGGCTACCAGGAAGCGCAGCAGCTGGGCCTCGGTACGCAGGAAATGGCCGTGGCCAGCGGCGGATTCGAGCAATTTGATGCCCTGCTGCAGGTCGCCGCGGAAGCCGAACAGCTTGGCCGCCCAGCGATAAGATTCAGGAATGGACGCCACCGCCACTTCGTACAACCCCTTGAGTCGGGCGGCTTCCATGCGCAGGCGTTGCCCCTCTTCGGTACTGGCGTCAGCACTGGCGGCCTCTTGGGCCAGGTTGTAGCTGCGGCGGAAGTCGAGCAGGGCCGAGAACTGCTTCTGGTGCAGGAACTTAAGTACGCCTCGCTCAAAGTAAAGGTTGGCACGGGCAGCAGTTGAGGCCGCCTGTGGATAGGCTTCGTAGTCGTCTTCCACCTTGCCGGAGTAGACCTCGAAGGCACGCCAGCTGTTGGGCGAAGGGTGCGTGAGGGCGCGCACAAACGCCAGATGGTGCAGGTAAAAGAGCCTGCGGGGCCCCGATATCTGTAAGGCATACTGCTCGGCCTCTTTGAACGAAAGGCTCAGCACCGTTCGCTCTACAGCCGCTTCGTATGGACTGGAAAGCTGGGCGGTGGCATGTAGCGGAAAAATAAGCAGCGCCCATACCAGAAGGTACAGGCGCTGTAGATATTGGCTGGCGCGCATTAGCGTGCAGCAGTGTATCAGACGGTGGCTTCGGCGGTCAGCTTGGCGCTGTTCTCGAAGTATTCGGCGTCTACGAGAATACGGCCGCAGTTTTCGCATACGATGATGCGCTTGCGCTGGCGGATTTCGTGCTGACGCTGAGGAGGAATAATGGCAAAACACCCGCCACAGGCACCGCGGTCCATGGTCACGACCGCGAGGCCGTTACGCATGTTGCGGCGGATTTTGTGGTAGGCCTGCAGCAGACGGGCTTCGATGTTCCGCGAAGCGTCTTCACTCATGCCAATAAGTGCTTTTTCTTCCTTTTCGGTTTCGGAAACAATGGTTTCGAGCTCGCGCTTCTTCTCCTGAAGGTCGTGGCTGCGCTCGTCAAACTGCTGCTTCACCTCGGCGATTTTGCCATCGCGTTCAGCGATGTAATCCTGAAACTGCTTGATCTTGCGCTCGCTGGTGAGGATTTCCAGGTTGGCGAGCTCGATTTCCTTGTTGAGGGCTTCGAATTCGCGGCTGTTCTTCACGTTGGTGAGCTGCGAGTCGTATTTCTTGATGAGGTCGCGGTTTTCCTGGATGACCGTCTGGCGGCGGCGGATTTCCTCATTCGCTTGGTCTACTTCTTCCTGCAGGCGGGCAATGCGCGTACTGAGCCCTTCCAGTTCGTCTTCCAGGTCGCGGACTTCCTCAGGCAGGCCCCCGCGCACCAGGCGCAGGCGGTCGAGCTGGGAATCGATCTGTTGCAGGTTGGCCAGCGCCTGTTGGCGCTGATCGACGCTCATGTTATCGGTCATACGTGGTACGAAACGGGATTTGTGGGAGTCCCGGAAATCAAGAACGCAAAAGTAGGAAAAACTTGTTGCAAATGTGCAGCAATTGCGTGCGGTGTAAATTGTTCCGACTCATAGTGGCCGATATCACAGTAGAGCAGTTGGCCTTCACTGTCAAAAAACTTGTGGTAGGTGACGTCGGCAGTAACGAAAGCATCAGCACCAGCAGCACGGGCGGCATCCAGCAGAAAGCTGCCAGAGCCCCCACAGAGAGCTACTTTCTGGATGGTTGCCCGGCTGGTGTCGGCATAGCGGATGGCGGGGACCTGGAATGCCTGCTTCAGCAGATTTAGAAAGGCTGCCTTGGGCATGGGCGCGGGCAGTATACCCACTGCGCCAGAGCCCGCCAGCGTCTGCGTGGCCTCCACGGTGGTGAGCTGCCAGGCGATTTCCTCATAAGGATGTGCCTTGCGCAGGGCGGCCAGCACAGTACCTTTTGCATGGCTGGGAAGGATGACCTGCAACTGCGTTTCGGTGCCGGTATGGCGCTGACCCACCGCCCCTGAGTGCGGCTGGGCCGCCCCCACAGGCCGGAAGCCAACGGTAGTTTCCCAGCGGACGGAAACCTGATCGTAAATGGGACTGGCCGTGCCGGCACCTGCTGCCAGCAGCGCCTGTTCTACGGCATCGGCATGGCTGGTGGGCACGGACACCGTGAGCAGCTGCATCAGTCCGGTTTTGGGTGCCAATACCCTGACGTTCTGGAGCCCCAAGCGGCGGGCCATCTCGGCGTTCACCCCGGTGTGAATGTGATCTAGGTTGGTGTGGCAGGCGTACAGGTTGAGGTCGTGGCGGATGGCCTTACGGAGGAGGCGCCCTACCCAATCGCGCTCGGTCAGGTTCTTGCGGGGGTTGAACCAGATGGGATGGTGGGCTATGATGAGATTGGCGCCGAGCCGAATGGCTTCGTCCAGCACGGCATCGGTGACGTCGAGGGTGAGGAGCGCTTTGGTGACGGAAGCATGGTGGTCGCCTACAAGCAGCCCCACATTGTCGTAAGATTCAGCGAGTTGTGGAGCAGCCCACTGCTCCAGCACCCGTGTAATGTCCTGCACGGTCATGGAGCAAAGTTGCGGAAAAGTTGGGGGCGGGACTCAGCCACCCGTTGCAACGCCCAGCCGCACCCTCAGGCCAACGAGCAGGTAACGCTGCTGAATCTGAAACGCCTCCTGTGAAAACGAAACGCCGTTGAGGCTGGCAAACACGAAGCTGCCGGGCGCAAACAGGTTGACGGCTTCGGCCAGCAGCCGCATACGCGGACCCAATGCCACCTCAGCCTTGCCGGAAAGCGATGCAAAGCTGGGCGAGTCGGCAGAGGGGAAGGCAATGCAGGGCGCCAGGCTCAACTGCCATTTCTGTGCATACCAGCCTGCATTCAGGCGCACCAGATGCGACTGCACGGGAGGCAGAAGGGCTGACTGCACGCCGCTGCGTGTACTGAGCAGGCGATATTCCAGACCCAGCCGGAGGTATTCGCCCAGAAACGTCTGAGTGGTAAACTCCAACGAATGCTGAGCATTCTGCGTGCTGAAAGGCAACGCGCCGCGATAGGCCAGACCCTCGAACTGAAGAAAAGTGTAAACAGCCTTGAGGTAAGTACGTATCGGCAGGGCATACCAGTCGGCCAGCGCCATGACCTGAAGACCCGGGAGCGCGGCCGACACGAGCGAGTCGCGCAGGCTTGAAAAAGGCAGTGCAAAGACTTCTGTTCCGACATAGACATTGCGACGAACGTTGTACTGCCCGCTGAGGAAAGCCGAAATCTGCTGATAGGAATTGGCATAGGACAGCCGACCACGGACCGTCTGCTGGCGGGTGAAGCCAATCTGGCCGTCGGCGCCCGCACTCGTGGTCAATGCACTGGAAAGCAGGGAGAAAGGCTGAAGACTGTTAGCCGAAGGCGATTGCCACCCTGCGACATACTCCAGCCGGGCCTTGAAGTATTTTGAAACTGTATACTGTGCTGTCAGTTGGCCTGTAACGGCAGCTTCCTGTTGCTCCGATGGCTGACGAGGCCCCTGATAGGCCACTCTGCTCCACTGTACTGTGGGGAAGAGTTTCAGCAGAAAGCGGCCCCAACGGCGTTGATGCTGATAGCCCAGCAGGAGGGCAGTCTGGGCTGTCTGGAAGGATTGTGCCAGCGTATCGGAAAACAGACCTGTATGGTTCTGCCAGAGGGCTTCGGCACGGATTTCATTGTCGCGGTTGAGGAAAAAACGAAGCTGGCTGCCCCATGCAAGCTGGCGGTTTGTGGCCTTCTGTGCGAAAGGAGACGAGGCATCGGTCAGCAGTTGGCGCTGGGGATTGGCTGTAAGCTGCTCGGCGGTGAAGGTGTTTGCCCACTTGAGGACAGCAACTTTGCCGACGCGGGCCGAATAATCGGCAGTGAAGGTATTGGTGAAGAAGCGTCCGTCGGTCTGGAAGGCTATGGGGAGGCTGTTGCCGAGCGTCTGGTCGGTGAAGCGCTGCTGCTGAAACCGCAGTTGGTTGCCCAAGGCCAGGCGCTGGGTGCGGGAGATGCGAAACTCGGCTGTGATTTCATGCCCCAGCATGGTCTGTTGTTCCTCCTGCCGGGTTTGAGATGCAACGGTGAACAGACTATCGGAGAATCGGCTGGTAGTGAACCGGTCGCGGACACCCAACTGGCGGAAGTGCTGCACCTGTACAGACTGCTGCCAGTGCCAGCGCCCCTTACGCCAGTTCATGGAAGCATCCGCACGGGCAGCAGTGGCGTCGGTGGCAAGCTGGGGCGCTACCAGCGGCAATCTAAATGTGCCGTAAAGCGGTGCAGAAAGGCGATCAGGCTTGAGTATGGGCTCTGCAGTATTGGGGAGAAAGGCAACCGTGGAGCCACTGCTGCCGGTGTTCTGCATACTACCGCTGGACAGCCATTTGTTCTGCCCGGCCAACTGCATGGCTGAGAGCCCCAACTGCCCTCGAAAGGGCGTGCCCCCTGCCAGCGCCTCGACATTGTACACAGGGCGCACGCGGTATTCCTTTTTCAGCTTGAGGTTCAGCGCGGCGTCGGTTGTTTCGGGCTCCAGCAGCTTGAGGACATAGTCGTCGGAGAAGTTGTCGATGGCCTCTACCTGGTCCAGCGCTTCAGCGGGCAGGTTGCGGGTACCAGCAGTATGGTTGCTGCCAAGTACGTTGGAGCCGTCGATGAGAACCTGCCGCACAGGTTTGCCACGATAGGAGATACTGCCATCGGCTCCTACCTGCACCTCGGGCAGTCGGCGCAGGAGGTCTTCCACCGTCTTCTCAGCTCCAGTGGCATACTGCTGCGGATTGAAGCGGGTGGTATCGCCGCTGACTTCGAAGCCGTTGCGGCGTGCCTGTATCGTTACTTCCTTCAGTTCCACAGCAGCGGGGCGCAGGGTGACAGTCAGGCGCAGGGTGTCGGGGCTGGGAGTGGCAATCTGAAACGCAAGAGTGTCGGGGCGAAAGCCCATCTGGCGGGCCACCAGCAGGTAACTGCCGGGCGCTACCTGACGGCGCCACTGCCCTTGGGCATCTGTAAGGCCGCCTGCAATGGGCGCTTTGTTAACCAACAGCAGCACAGAGGCTGCAACCGCTGGTTGGCCCTCTTCGGTGTTGACACGCAACAGCAGAGGCTGCTGTTGGGCTTTGGCCGCCTGAAACACTACAGAGAACAGCAGCGCCATTAGGATGCCTACCGCTGTCCCAGTCCTCATTCGGTCAGCTCAATGGACTGTGAGTTGTCCACTTTGGCTCCCGCCCCTACCGATACCCCTCGAACCGAGGCCATCATGCCCTTTATGCGCTGTATGCGGCGGACGTCGGCTTCCTGCCGCAGCTGATAGAATTCTTTTCGGGAAATGGTGGCAGGCGCTTGGGCACTGGCTGGCAACACTATATTGTTTGTGATCCGATAGCCAGTGAGACGGGCAGACACCACGCCAGCGGTGTCAGAAGCCTCGACTAACAAGCCCGGAAGGCCTACCAAGAGCCACGGACCGGCAGAAATAGGAACATCGGTGGTGTACCAGCACACATACGAGCGCCCGCGCAGGGTGCCTGTGGCTTTGTAGCAGGTCATGCCGTTGAGGGTACGGCTTTCGGGGTGCAATTGCCAGTTTATCACCGCTGTGGGGGTTTCGTCCACAATAAACCAGCGGTCCTGAATATTGGAATGCGAGCGCACTGCCTGGCTGGCAAGGTTATGGTAGAACCAACTGCCGTCAGGGTGTTGGCGGGTAGCGGTCATTGTCATGGTCTCCTCCCCGGTCCACTGCTGTTTACGTACTACGCCGTCGGGGCCTACCGTGAGCGTATCTACCGAGAATACCTGCTGGCCGTCAGCAATAACGCGGTAATCGCGCTGAAGGGCGTTGCCGGAACTGAAAGTGTAGGTGGCTATCAGAATGGGGGTTTCCTGCGCATTTGCGGTTGTAACCAGCAGGCTGAAGCATAGCAGAGTAATGAACCTGGTCATTGATGATGAGCGGATTGCCTTGATGCGTCTGACAGTAGCGCAGGAAAACTCCTCCGCCACCACTTAGAGAAACCTTTCCAACAAGATAATCAAGCCTGATTGGAAAAAGCAAACTAGCACTGTCGGAATGTGACAGCTACTGATTTAAATGATGGGAGGCGCAAGGATTTGCGAGAATGAGGCAGAGTTCCTACTTTTGCCCTCCCTCAAGCGCTGTTAGCTCAGTTGGTTCAGAGCACCACTTTGACAGAGTGGGGGTCAGTGGTTCGAATCCACTACAGCGCACCAACACAAGAGCCCCGATTCGGGGCTCTTTGCATTTAAAGCCATTTCAGGGCACCATCGCCATCTTGGCGCGGCCAGCAATAACTACAGTCAGCAGACAACCAGGATTGCAAATCATCTATTTTTTCATGAAATGTTGCAACCGAATCCGACTGGATTTGTCTTTGAGTAAACTATCTCAAGACATGGCAAAGAAAACTTCCAGCCCTTCGCCGAACGATCAACGTTCGAATGTCAAGAATCCGAACAACCCTGGCCATAAAGCTGACAGGGACAACTACTCGAATCAGAAAAATCCCAACCATGCCCCGAGCAAAGGGAAGGGAAAGTAACCGCACTACAGCGCACCAACACAAGAGCCCCGATTCGGGGCTCTTTGCATGTACGGCAGCAGCAACCTGTCAGTACCAGCCGCCGCCCAGAGAGCGAGGCATATCGACCATCGCGGTCAGCTGACGCAGTTTGATCTTCACCAGCTAGAAGCGCGATTCCGGTATTGAAGTAGGAGTTGCACTGATACGGAACGGAGATTATGCGCCAACCAAGATAGAAAGCCATAACCGTCAGAATAGAAGTTAAATATTTGCTATTCAAATATTTAACTGACTCACGTTCGTGAGGTGACACAAATCCGATGCCCCACTGCCAGCGCATAATCCACATCGCCCGAACCACCGCAAGCGAGGTATGTTGTTGATTTTCAAGAGAAGCCTAACCCAGGCTTCCCTTTGCTTTTATAATATTGACAATCAGCTTTTTATAGCAAGATTTATTTCAAGTACCACGAAACACTTACGAAAAGCACGTAGTTGGCAAAACTATTGCTGCGCATTTGGCGTATATTTACTGTACCCTAAACGGATTAACTATGTCAACGCAAACGCTAGCACCGCTTTACCGCGCCTTGTTTGAAGCCCTTCGGGACGACGCACTGGCAGAACAGCTGCAAGGGCTGGGCGCTGACACCAAGGGTCGCAACCGGCTGCTGACAGAGACCCTGACTGCCATCTGTGCGCAGCATGGTGTTGCTTTTACGGAGGTATTCGATGCCACCGACCTTGCACTGGTTGCAGTGGCCCAGAACGGTGACGAGCAGATGGCGCTGTTGAGCCTGCAGATACAACTACAGATAGCGCGCCGTGCACCCGCACCTGTAGCCACGGTATCTGATACGGTGGAAAAAACCCTGCGAATGGAAGCCTTCCAGGGCCGACGGATTTCAGCAGGCGAATAACCTCCTGCTGCGGGTTTTTGTGCGACATTTGCAGGTCAGTTGCCTGCCATGCGTTACTTTCTGCACCATGCCTATCACGGCGCCAACTATCAGGGTTGGCAGCGCCAGGAACACGGCGCCAGCGTGCAGGGCGAACTGGAACGCTGCCTGTCCATTCTGCTGAAGCAGCCTACTGAAGTGCTGGGCGCCGGCCGCACCGACACTGGCGTACATGCCACTGGCAACTACTGCCATTTCGACACCGAGACGCCCCTCCCACCCGACTTTCTGCGCAAACTCAACGGTATGCTGCCGCTTGACATTGCTGTGCAGCAACTGTTCGAGGCCACCCACCCTCAGATGCACGCGCGGTTCAGCGCCCTGAGCCGTAGCTACTGCTACACACTGGCCCGCTACAAGCAGCCCATGCTGCATGATCGTGCCTGGCCCTATTACCATGCACTGGACGTGGCGGCCATGCAGAAGGCCGCTGGGCTACTGATTCAGTACCGCGACTTTGCCAGCTTCTGCAAGACTGGCGGCAACAACCACACAACGCTGTGCACGCTGTTTGAGTCGCGATGGGAAGAAGCGCCAGGTGTACTGCGCTATCACGTAACCGCCAACCGTTTTCTTCGTGGGATGGTGCGGGCGCTGGTGGGTACGCTGATACTGGTGGGGGAAGGCAAGTTGACGCTGAACGGCTTGCAGGAGGTAGTAGAAGCCAAAGACCGCCGCCGAGCCGGACAGGCCGCCCCTGCCAAAGGCCTGGTACTTGTTAATGTAGGTTATATACAGGAAAACCTAAAGCTGGTACAATTTTTGTAAGCCAGTTTTTTCTAGTTTGCAGACGACAACTCTTTCAGCGTCTGCCTATGCTGAAGCAAGGCTTACAGCAAAAACTTCTACAGAAACTCTCGCCCCAGCAGATACAGTTCATCAAACTGCTGCAGATACCGACTGCCTCACTGGAAGCGCGTATCAAGCAGGAACTGGAGGAAAATCCTGCCCTGGCCGAACTGGAAGACCCCACTACGGGCCAAATGGACACTGCCTATGCGTCGGGTCCACTGACCGGCAGTGCCGGTGACCCCTTGCCCGAAAGCCAGGACTTTGGTGGCGAAAGCAGCAGCGGTGGCGAGGAAATGGGGGGTCAGGAAAGCAGCCTGGAGGAGTACATAGACCAGGACAGCGACTACGACTATCGCACCCAGCTGCCGGACGATCCCAACGAAGAGCGCTACGAAGCCCCCATTGTGCAGCGGAGCTCAATGTATGACATGCTGATGGGCCAGATAGGCCTGTTTGAGCTGAGCGAGCAGGAACGCATTGTAGCACAACAGATCATAGGCAGCATCGACGAAGACGGCTATTTCCGCCGGCCTCTGTCGGCTATTGTAGACGACCTGGCCTTTCGGCAAAACGTGTTTGTGGAGGAGGAGCTGGTGGAGAACGTGCTGAACCGCGTGCAGCAACTGGACCCGCCCGGCGTAGGCGCCCGCGACCTACAGGAGTGTCTGCTGCTGCAACTGGACCGCAAGCCCCACACCGACGAAGTAGAAACCGCCCAGACGGTGCTGATGGACTACTTCGAGGAGTTTACGAAGAAGCACTTCGACCGCATCATCGAGCGCCTCGGTATCAGCCGAGACCAGTTCCGTGACGCCTACAACCTCATCACCAAACTGAACCCCAAGCCTGGCGAGAGCGAAAGTGAGGTAAAGGGGCAGTACATCGTGCCGGATTTCATCCTGACGGTGGAGGGTGGCGAGATCGACATCAAGTTGAACCGCCGCAACGCGCCCTCGCTGACCGTGAACAAGGCGTATCTCCAGATGCTCTCGCACTACGAGAAACTGTCGAAGCACGACACGCGCGAGGTAAAAGAGACCATTCAGTTCGTCAAGAACAAGATAGACGCGGCCAAATGGTTTATTGACGCCATACGCCAGCGGCAGTACACGCTGCTGAAAACGATGGCCAGCATTGCCAACAAGCAGCGCGACTTCTTCCTGAGCGAGGGCGACACCACCAAGCTGCGGCCCATGATTCTGAAGGACATTGCGGACGAGATTCTGATGGACATCTCGACGGTGTCGCGGGTGGCGAACAGCAAGTTTGTCCAGACCGACTTCGGCATCTATCAGCTGAAATTCTTCTTCTCGGAAGGCATTACCACCGAAAGTGGCGAGGAGGTGTCCAACAAAGAGGTGAAGCAGATCCTGAAGGACATGATTGAAGGCGAGAAGAAGAACCGTCCTCTTTCGGATGACAAACTGGCCGCCATGCTGAATGAGAAGGGCTACAACATTGCCCGCCGCACCGTGGCTAAATACCGCGAGCAGATGAATATACCCGTAGCCCGCCTGCGGAAAGAAGTGTAAGGCCGCGTTTCACACACCCTGTCCCATGACCGACGAAACAGAAGAACTGCTGGTGCCCATCCCCAGCCCCGAGGAAGCGAGTGCGCGTTTCCGTGAGTTGTGCAGTGAGCCCTTCTGGTACGACGAAGTAGACAGCCACAGCCCCTTCGGCAACGACGACGGTGCCGACATCTTTGCCTCTCTGCCAGACCTGAAAGATGCCTTTGCCGTGGCTACCGACCTGGAGGCACTGGAAATGCTGTGCGACTCGTGGGAATACCTGGACGCGCCACTGGAAGACGGCCAGCCCTTGAGCGCTGAACAGCAGTATCGCGCAGCCTCGTTCTGGATCTGGGGCGCATTGGCGCAATTGTACTGGCGAGGCAACATAGACCGGGGCCTAAAGCAGAAAGGAACACAGATGGCAGCCAAGCTGGACAAACTTGTGCGCGCCGACGCTTTTTTTGCCTCAGACCGTGACCTGCTGCTGCAACGACTGGCGGCTTACTCAAAAGTGATCAGCGCTGCATGATGCACGAACAGCCTACCCTGCCTGAAGCCGACACTCTGTTCCAGCGGCGTGTGGCGCAGGTGCTTACCACTCTGTTGCAACCCAACATTCTGCAGGTGGTGCTGCTGTTGGCATTTGCCTGGCCCGACCTGATGGCCGCCCAGAGCTATGGGTTGATTGGCTTGATCATGCTGTTTGCCATGGTACTGCCGTTGGTAGGCTATGTGCTCTACCTTCGATCTGTCGGGGTGAAAGTGGGCTTTTCGCTGGCGCGGGAATACCGCCTCATTCCGTTCCTCATCAACAATGTGAGCCTGGCGCTGTTTGTGTTCACGCTCCGGTATCTGTTTCTGGACGACCCAGAAACACGTCGCGCCACTTTCTTCCTGTTTCTGGGCATTGGCTATCTGCTGGCCCTGAACATTGTAGCTGCGGCCGTTACGCTGTTTTACAAGCTGAGCTTGCACATGATGGCGCTCGGCGCCATGAGCATTCTCTTGTACACGCGCAGCAGCAGCGAGGCCTTAAGTATGAAGTTGATTCTGCTCTTCTGGTTGCTGGTGGCATTGGCCTGGGCGCGTCTGCGACTGAAAGCCCATACTGCCGACGAAGTAGTAACAGGCATGGCCTTGGGAATGTTGCTGCCAGTGCTTATTCTTATGCTTCCGTGGGAGTTCCCACTGTAATACCCCCTCCACTGCAACCGACTTCCCTCCATGTACAACACGATCAAGTTCGCGGTAGACCAGGGCATATGCACGATTACGTTCAACCGCCCCGAGCGCTACAATGCCTTCAACACCGACATGTCGTTGGAGTTTATCGACGCGCTGAAGAAAGCTGCTAAAGATGCGGACATCCGGTGCGTGGTGCTGACAGGCGAGGGCAAAGCCTTCTGTTCGGGACAAGACCTGAAAGACGTAGCCAGCGTAGCGGGCGTACGCGACCTTGGCGAGAGCGTAGAGCGGCGCTACAACCCCATGGTGCGGCTCATCTATGGCACCGAGAAGCCTTTCATCTGCCGTATGAATGGCATAGCCGCAGGTGCGGGAGCAGGCGTGGCACTGGCATGCGACTACGTGGTAGCCAGCGAGGAGAGCGGCCTGCTGTTCGCCTTTGCCAAAATAGGCCTGGTGCTGGACAGCGGCGCATCCTACATTCTTCCGCGGCTGGTAGGCACACGCAAGGCATTTGAACTGGCGTCTCTGCCCGAGACCATCCCTGCCGCAGAAGCCTTGCGCCTGGGCATGATAAACAAAGTAGTGCCAGCCGCCGAGCTGGATGCCGCCGTGGCCGACATTGCAGGCAAATATGCCAAAGCCCCTACCCGTGCCGTGGCTTACATCAAGCGGATGCTGCTGCGTAGTTACGAGCAGAACCTGGAACAGTGCCTGGAGCAGGAGAAGTATTTCCAGCACATTGCCGGCAAGACCGAAGACTATGTGGAAGGTGTCAGCTCGTTTATCGAGAAGCGTGCCCCCAACTACAAAGGGCGCTGAGGTAACACCCCAACGCCCTTTTATGGAACAATAGCTGGCTGAGAGGCTGGCTATTTCTTTTTGCCGGACTTCTGGAGGAAGTAATCGACTGCCATTTCGTAGCTGAGCATACCAAAACCAGCGATAGTGCCTACGCAGGCAGCGCTGAGGACGGAGTGGTCGCGGAAGGCCTCGCGGGCGTGGATGTTGCTGAGGTGCACCTCGATGACGGGCACGTCAATGGCGCGGATGGCATCGGCAATGGCGTAACTGTAGTGCGAGAAAGCGCCGGCGTTCAGGACAATGCCGTCGGCAGTGCTGGCGTGGAGACGGTCGATGAGGGCGCCTTCGTGGTTGCTCTGGAAGTAGCCAAACTCGCACGACATGTTACCCTCCTGAATACGTCGAACAAGGCTCTCAAACGTCTCATTACCATATATTTCTGGCTGACGCTTACCCTGTAGGTTCAGATTGGGACCGTTGATGATTTCTATCCGCATGGAAAGGTTAGAGTGGGATGGTTCGGGGGCGCAAGATACAGCTTAGATTTGGGTGTATGTTGCCGCCACCGCTGAAAGCCTATCTGGATTACCTGAAGCTGGAGAAAGGGCTATCGGAGAACACCCTTGAAGCGTATGGGCACGATCTGGAACGGTATCTGCACTTTCTGAACGAGCGGTTTGGCCTGAAAAGCCCAGCACTGGTGACGCTGGACCAGCTACAGGCTTTTCTGATAGAACTGGTGGAGGTGCACAAACTGAGCGACTATTCGCTGGCCCGCAACCTCTCGGCGTTGAAGGGGCTGCACGGCTGGATGCTGGACGAACAGCTGACGCAGAGCAATCCTGCCGAGCTGATTCACAGCCCCAGACTGGCCCGCACCCTGCCCGACGTGCTGACCGTAGACGAGATAGACCGCATGCTGGCCACCTTTGACATGGCCGAACCCCTACAGCTGCGCAATCGCGCCCTGTGCGAGCTGCTCTATGGCAGCGGCCTGCGCGTGAGTGAACTGGTGGCCCTGAACATACAGGACCTGTACCCCGAAGAAGGCTTTGTGCGGGTGATAGGCAAGGGCGACAAGGAGCGTCTTGTGCCCATGGGCGAGTCGGCGGTATATTACATTGACCTCTACCGGCAGTTCCAACGCAACCACCAGACGGTGCAGAAAGGCTCGGAGGGGGCGCTGTTTCTGAACGTGCGGGGCGGCAGACTGACGCGCATGTCGGCTTTCAACATTGTACGTGACGCCTGTGCCCATGCAGGCATACAAAAAACCGTGGGGCCGCACACGCTGCGTCACAGTTTTGCCACCCACCTGATAGAAGGCGGGGCCGACCTGCGGGCTGTGCAGGAAATGCTGGGCCACGCCAGCATCACCACCACCGAACGCTATCTGCATGTAGACCGGCATTACCTGCGGCAAGTGTATCATGAACACCACCCCCGCAGCGGGCAACGGCGCTAGCGTTCCCACCAGGCTTTTTCCTGTGCCGCCTGCACCTGCGGGCTCTCGAAGGTGACGACTGCGCGGTGCGTGAACAGGTTCTCGTCGTAGTGGATGTGCAACTGCCGAAAACGCCAGTAGTAGCGAGGCGCGTAGCCTACCTGTTCGCCGGGGCCAAAGGCTTCCTGAAGTTTGGCGAGCAGGGCCTGGCTCTGGGCGGGCGTCGTCTGGATTTCGAAGCTGTGCAGCTGCTGTAGATAGAAGAAATAGCGGATGCGCTCTACGCCCAGCTGCCGACAGAGGGCGGTGTCGCTGGCGCGCTGGTAGATCTCGCGGCCCTGTACACGGCCCCGGTGCTGCATGAAGCCGCCCATCTGCCGCACGTCGGTGCCCAGTGCAATGCCCTGCCAGCCCCGCACAGCGGTGGTATCCAGTACCTGCGCCAACCCCGGGCGGGGTGCCAGTGCCAGCAGCAACAGTAGTAGATATCTCATTTGTTCAGCCCCAGCAAGGTATAACCGATGGTGCATTCGCGGCACCGGCTCTGGGTGCAATATCCGCGGAAAAGGGCAATCATGCCCTGTGCTTCCAGCGCCGAGCGGGGCTTGAGGCCCAGATGCTCGTAGTGGCGTGTGACGGAATTGCTCTCGGGCGGGAGTTTCTGCAACAGCGAGGTCACCTGCTCGGCGGCATCCAGCTGCCCCCGGTGGCGGTGGTACAGAATGCCGTAGGGCACGATGACGTTGGCGATGAGGCGGTCGAGCAGGTCTTTGCCGGGCAGGCCTGTGCTCTTGCCCCCAGCGGGGCCAAAGCGAAAGCGCCCCACCCAGTACGGACTAACGGGTGCCCGGAGCAGGTCTTTGAGCCGTGCAAGGTCGGTGGTGATGAGCATGCCCAGCGAGCCCGCCGCACCTTTCTGATACAGTTGGGCCACGATGCCTGCCACCTGCGCCAGCCGTACTGTAGGGAAGCTGACTGGGCGCATCCGCATGAAACGAACCTCGCCGGGGGGCAGCGCATCCAGCGCATACTTGACCCGTAGCCATTCCCACTGCTCCTGCAGGCTGCGGTGGTAGTCGTCCTGGGGTTCAGCAGCCAACAGGCCTGCGACACCCATGAGCAGGGCTTCGAGCATAAGCGGGCTGTCGGCGTGGCGGGCCACTACCCGGAAGGGCAGCCTGCGCCCCAGTGTGGCAAAGGCTTCCTGATTAACCGGGCCTGCCATATAGGCCAGCAAGGCCACCCAGAGTGCTTCGTTCCAGTCGCGCAGACGGTCTTCCCATTCAGCAGCCAACCGCTCGGCTTTATCAATCATCCTGTTGAGACCCAACGACTGGAGCCACCTGCGCGTTTGAAAATTACCTACTTCGGTGATGTGCTCGCCGCAAGGAATGAGGCCACTGCCAAAAGGACCGGCCTGCCACTGGGAGTGGAGGTCGGGCAGGAGCAGGTCGGCCAGCGACAGTTCAGGTATCAGCTCTAGGTCGGCGCGCTGAATGGGCTGTTCGGCGGGCTCCAACACCACATGCAGGATGACGGAATTGTAGGTGGGGTCGAACTGGTGACCGTGGGTATACCAGTCGCGGCCCCGCAGGTGCAGCTCTACAGCGCCCTTCAGCAAACGGCCGTCGATGGAGATTTCGGCGCGGAGAAAATCGGGCCCGGCATCGGCATTGCGCACGCCAACGCTTCTGATTTCTACAGGTTGCCCTTGGGTTGTTCTGAGTCCGGCGGTGTTGAAGCGAAGTCCCTGCCAGGCATAGTGTAAGAGATTTTCGCTGAATGGATTGCCGGTCTCAGGTTCGGTCATTCGAGATAGCCGAGGATGGTATGCTGGGCGGGGTCGATGGTGACGTGCACGTACTCCTGGAGCGTGGTGGCGAGGTGCATTCCCACGAAGTCGGCCGAGACGGGCACCTTGCGGTGGCCACGGTCGATGAGCACGGCAATCTGCAAAGCGGCACAGGGCATCTCCATAAGTGGCCGCAACGAACGGAAGAGCGTGGTGCCGGTGTAGAGGACGTCGTCTATCAGCACGATGGGCGTCTGTTCGCTGAAGGGGATGCCGGTAAGGTTTTCCAGCTGGCCCAGGTGCACCTGCTTGCCGGAAATCTCACGCAACCGGACAGCCAGCCGTTCGGCCAGATAAGGGCCCCGCACCGAAACGCCCAGCAGAATAAGTGCCGGAGCATCGAAATTGCGTTCGTACAACTCAAACGCCATCCGTTCCAGCATGGCGTTGGCGCGCTCGGTGTGTAGAATGGGCAGGGCCATAGGCAAAGCTAGCAGGCGGATGGCGTTCGGCAAGCGCAGAGGCTGTATCGAAACGTCAGCCGTTCATTGCGATGAGGAACTCGTCGTTGGACTTGGTGCCACGCAGTTTGTCGTTGAGGAACTCCATCGCCTCGATGGGGGTCATTTCGGCGAGGAACTTGCGGAGAATCCAGACGCGGTGCAGGTACTTGGGGTCGATGAGGAGGTCTTCGTGGCGGGTACCGCTGCTGACGACGTCGATGGACGGGTAGATGCGGCGGTTGGCCAGACGGCGGTCCAGCTGAAGTTCCATGTTGCCAGTGCCCTTGAACTCCTCGAAGATTACTTCGTCCATCTTGCTGCCGGTGTCGATGAGCGCGGTAGCGAGAATGGTGAGCGAACCGCCCTGCTCTACATTTCGGGCAGCGCCAAAGAAGCGCTTGGGCTTGTGCAGCGCGTTGGCATCCACCCCACCCGACAGGATTTTGCCGGAAGCCGGCATGACAGTGTTGTGGGCGCGGGCCAGGCGGGTAATGGAGTCGAGCAGGATGACGACGTCGTGACCGCACTCTACCAGACGCTTGGCTTTTTCCAGCACGAGGTTGGCTACCAGCACATGGCGCTCGGCGGGTTCGTCGAAGGTGCTGGCAATGACCTCGGCGTTTACGTTGCGGGCCATGTCGGTTACTTCCTCCGGACGCTCGTCAATGAGCAGCACGATGAGGTAGACCTCGGGGTGGTTGCGGGCAATGGCGTTGGCTATTTTTTGCAGCAGGATGGTTTTACCGGTTTTGGGCTGTGCCACGATAAGACCACGCTGGCCTTTGCCAATGGGCGCGAAGAGGTCGAGGATGCGGAGCGAGAGGTCGCCGGCAGCGGGGTCGTCGAGGGTGAACTTCGACTTGGGGAAAAGCGGCGTGAGGTGGTCGAAGAAGATACGGTCGCGAATCTGCTCGGGCGGGCGGTTGTTGATGGTGTTGACCTTCAACAGAATAAAAAAGCGCTCGCCTTCACGGGGCGGGCGCACCTGACCAAAGACAGTATCGCCGGTCTTGAGGCCGTATTGCTTGATCTGCGCCGGGCTGACGTAGATATCGTCGGGGCTGGGCAGGTAGTTGTATTCGGGGGAGCGCAGGAAGCCGTAGCCGTCGTCCATCACTTCCAGGACGCCCTGATTGGTGATGTACCCCTCGAACTCCAGCAGGGCTTTCTCGTTGAAAGCGGGGAAGAGGTCGGGCTGAGGCGGTTGCTGCTGTTCTGGGCGCTCTGGGCGGTCCTGCCGCAAAGGGCGGTCACCCTGCCGGTCGTTGAGACGGTCGGGACGATCCTGACGCTGGGGCCGGTCGCCCTGCTGGAAACGGTCCTGTCGTTCTGGGCGGCCTTCGCGGTTCTGACCTTCTCCCCGGTTTTCACCACGTGGCTCACCTTCGGGGCGCTGTGGGCGATCGCCACGCTGGAAGCGGTCCTGGCGGTCAGGGCGGCCTTCGCCTCTTTCGCCACGGTTCTCGCCGCGTGGTTCGCCTTCGGCGCGCTGGGGGCGGTCACCGCGCTCAAAACGGCGCTGCTGATCTCCGGGCTGGCCTTCGGGACGGTCGCCACGGGGCTGACGGTCTGGGCGGTCAAAGCGGCGCTGTCCTTCTCCCTGCTGACCTTCGGAGCGGTCGGCACGTGGCTCACGATCGTTGCGGCGTTCGCGGTCGAAACGGTCACCGCGGCGCTCGTCGCGCTCCATGCGGGGTTGCTGGTTCTCAGCACCCTCTGCGCTGGCAACCTCGGCGGACTCTTGGGCCTGAGGCGCTTCTGCTACAGGTGCTTCAGGCATGTCGGCAGCAGGGGCTTCAATCTCTGGCTGTTCGGCGCGGCGCGGTGCGTTGCGCGACCTGGGCTGGCGGCGGGCAGCAGGCTCTTCAGCGGCAGCCTCAGGCGTTTCGGCAGCGGGTGGCAGCACATCCAGAATGGTGCGGGGCACTGATACTGGCAGGCCACTGGACTGCACCGCGCTGACTTCAGCTGCGGAGGGGTTATGGCCCAGAATGCGCTGGATGAGGTCCTGTTTCTTGAGCTCGCGGGCGCCAGGCAGGTTCAGGCGGGTAGCCAGTTCGCGCAGCTCGGAAACGAGCATGTTATTCAGTTCGGACGAATCGAACATTCGCTGAGAATTGGGGAGGGGAAGTCTGTATGTCTGCACCTCTGCCGACAGAAACCGACCATAAGGGCTGCGGGAGCCGTCGGGCAGAAAACCAAACAAGCGGGGGAGAACAGTGGGCAGTGCGCCCAAAACCGATATCAAGCGGCGGAATGCCAATCGGTAACGCCTGCAAGATAGGAAAAAGGGATTTGCAAGAAACAACTGAAAAAAAGCAGCACCCACACCCCAGAAACCAGCGGTTTTGCCGAATTTCGAACCTTACAGTATAAGACACGCCATGTTAACGATTCAGCAACTGAAGCAGAATCCTGCTGAAGCCGCCCGGCTTCTTGGACTCAAAAAAGTAGAAGATGCGCAAGAGAAAGTGAATGAAGCACTTGCGCTGGACGAGAAGCGCCGCAGTCTGCTGTCAGACCTCGAATCCAACCGGGCCGAGATGAACCGTGTAGCCAAAGCCATTGGCGTGGAAATGGGCAAAGGCAACAAAGAGGGCGCCGAAGCCCTGAAAGCCCAGACCGCCAACATCAAGCAGGGCATTGCCGATGGAGAAAAACAGGTGGCTGAGGTGGAAAAAGCCCTCTTCGACCTGCTGGTGACGCTGCCCAACATGCCGCACCCAACCGTGCCCGCAGGCTTCACGGCTGAAGAGAATGTAGTGGCATATGAGTCGCCACGGGCCAAGCCCACCCGTGAGCAGGCCCCCCTGCCCCATTGGGAACTGGCCGCCAAGCACAACCTCATTGACTTTGAGCTGGGTGTGAAGATTTCAGGCGCTGGCTTCCCTGTTTACATAGGCAAGGGCGCACAACTGCAACGCGCCATCATCCAGTGGTGTCTGGACAAGGCCGCCGAAGCGGGGTATCTGGAAGTACAGGTGCCCATCGTGGTGAACAAAGACAGCGGTTTTGGCACTGGCCAGCTGCCCGACAAGGAAGGCCAGATGTACTACGTGACCGAGGACGACCTTTACCTGATTCCTACGGCCGAGGTGCCCGTCACCAACCTGTTCCGCGACGAGATTGTAGACCCTGCGCAGCTGCCCATTCGGCGCGTAGGCTACACTCCCTGCTTCCGCCGCGAGGCCGGTTCGTATGGTGCCCACGTGCGCGGCCTCAATCGGCTGCACCAGTTCGACAAAGTGGAGATTGTGCAGATTGCCCACCCCGACAACTCCTATGAGATACACGAGCAGATGCGCCACTACGTAGCGGGCCTGCTGGACGCGCTGGAACTGCCCTATCGCACACTGCTGCTGTGCGCCGGCGATATGTCGTTTGGTGCGGCCAAGTGCTACGACATGGAAGTGTGGAGCGCGGGCCAGGAACGCTGGCTGGAGGTAAGCTCCATCTCGAACTTCGAGACGTTCCAGGCGAACCGCCTGAAGCTGCGCACACGCGGCGCCGATGGCAAAGGCACAATGCTGGCGCACACCCTGAACGGCAGCGCCCTGGCCCTGCCCCGTATTGTAGCGGGCATCCTGGAGAACCACCAGCAACCCGATGGCAGCATCCGCATTCCGCAGGTGCTGGTGCCCTACACCCGGTTCGACCGGATTGGCTGAGCCACTTACCCTGACACAACAAAAAGGCCACGGAATCCGTGGCCTTTTGCGTTTCGTTTAACCGTGGTGGGCGTCAGTCGCGCATCTTCTCTTTGTACTTCTTGAGCTGACGTTTCATCTGCTCTACCACCAGGTCGGTGGCTTCTTCGAAAGAGCGGGCCTGCTCGGTGCCCAGCAGCGTGTTTTGGGGCACCAGCAGTTTCACTTCCACGATTTTATTTCCGTTCTGTTTGTTTTTGTCGAGTTTGAGGTACACCTGCGCATCGACGATGCCGTCGAAGAAGGTGGCCAGCTTAGCGCATTTCTGCTGGATGAAGGAGGTCAGTCGCCGGTCAGCATCGAAGTGGATCGATTGGATTGTAACGTTCATGTCGGCTCCTTTCTTGGTAAAAGGTGATGACTGAATTTACTAATCCTTACGTGCTTTGGGGTGCGCTTTCTTATAAATTTCTTTCAACCGGGCAATGGAGTTATGCACGTATACCTGAGTTGCCGCTAGCGAAGAATGGCCTAAAAGCTCTTTCACGGCGTTCAGATCTGCCCCATTGTCAACCAAATGGGTAGCAAAAGTATGTCTAAGGACGTGTGGAGAACTTTTGGAGAGGCTGCCAATAGCCGCCAGCCGGTCGTGGACGATGCGATGGACGAGTGCCTCATATGCAGGGCGGCCGCGGTCTGTGAGCACCAGCACGGGTATGGGCTCGAATGCAGATGCCTGTAATTCAGCCAGATAAATATCCAGGGCGTCGCGAACGGGCTGGCCGAAGGGGACGATTCGCTCTTTGCGGCCTTTGCCCATTACCTTGAGTTGGCCGCGGGCAAAGTCAATATCCGGCAGGCGGAGCGAGAGGATTTCGGAGCGGCGGAGGCCACAGCCATAGAGCAGCTCCAGCACCAGTCGTTGTCTGGCACCAGAGAGACCCTCTGGATAGGGTGCGTCCAGTACACGCTGAATATCAGCCTCGGTGAGGAAGGAAGCGAGCCGCTTGGGAATTTTAGGCAAAGGGAGCCGTTTGGCCACATTGGCGGGCACCCACCCCTGGCGCTGGGCCCAGTCGAGAAAGGTGCGAACGGCGGAGAGCTTACGACGGAGGGTGCTGCGCTCAAGATCAAGTGAGAGGAGCCAGAGGCGCACGTGCTGGCGTGTCAGCTTGGAAAGCTGGGTGGGCTGGTCGACATCTACTACGCTGGGGGCGTCGTCAGAAACGCAAAAACGACCCAGCGAAGCCAGGTCGTTTTCGTATGACAGGACAGTATGATCCGAGAAATTGCGCTCGTAGCGGAGATACTCGGTAAAGCCTTTCAGTGCAGACCCTGACATATCGGAAAGATAGCAGGGGGCACGGGAGAATTAAACCTCCTGGGCCTGGATGTAGTTGGTGCGGCGGATGGCACGCTTCACTACCTCGCGGCGAGCAACGGACGGAGGCGTGTAGTACATGCGGCTGCGTACTTCCTTCAGGATGCCAAGGCGCTCGAATTTCTTCTTGTAGCGACGCAGGGCTTTATCTAGGGTTTCGCCTTCCTTTACTTCGACGATGATCATACGTGTGAAACTGCGGTGTTCGATTTGGTATGGACGGCAAAAGTAGCTGACTCTTGTGGATTTCGCAAGTTTTCTTCCACAGAAAACGTAGCTGCTATCCACTATTTTTGAGAATGGCGCCTGTATACCCCTACCGTACCCTCCTGACTGCCTTGCTCTACCTGAGCCTGACCGCCCTGGCGATGGCCCAGACACAACGAGCCGCGGAGGGCCCCGCCGATAAAATGCCCTATCAACTGTATGATGCCAATGGGCGACGTGCTACTTTCCGCGACCTGCTGAATGCTGCTGCCAAAGCTGATGTGGTATTTTTCGGTGAACTGCACGACAATGTCATTGCCCACTGGCTGAGCTACGAACTGGCGCATGACCTGTTCAAGCGGAAGCAGAAAGTGCAGCTGGGTGCCGAGATGTTTGAGACGGACCAACAGGCGGTTCTGGACTCGGTGCTGGCCGAACAGATTCCGCTGGAGGAAATGGGCAAACACACGCGCACGTGGCCCAACTACCCCACCGATTACCAGCCGCTGGTACGCCTGGCGCTGGAGCATCAATTGGCTTTCTATGCTACCAATGTGCCCCGCAAGTACGCACGCTTGGTGTCGCGGCAAGGGGTGAATGCCCTGGACAGCCTGCCCGCGGCAGAAAAGGCCCTGTTTATGCCGCTGCCACTGGTGGTAGACTATGACCTGCCCGGCTATGCTGGCATGGCCAAGCTGATGGGCGCGCACGACGCCGCCGCCGCCAACTCGCCCGCCATGCGCAACATGATGGCCGCACAGGCCCTGAAAGACGCCACCATGGCATGGACCATTGCCCAGAACTACAAGCCAGGCTACACGTTTGTGCACGTCAATGGCAGCTACCACAGCAACCGACATAGCCAGAGCAGCCAGCAAGACGGCATTCCGTATTACCTGCAACGACTGAAGCCGGAACTGCGCATCCTGATTATCGACACGGTGGTGCAGCACGACCTGACGCCGCTGCAGAACGACAACCGCGGCCGGGCAGACTTTACCCTGGTGGTGCCCGACAGCTTTCCCCGCAGTTACTGACCCTCCCTATTATGGCAGTGACTGTAGACCGCTATCAGCTGGCAGAGTTGCCCGCTGCCGTGGAGGTGTATGCACTTTCGTTGATAGACCAATACTATGCCGACAGAGCGGTATGGGAAAACTCGCTGAAGCTGAACGACACGCTGTACGTGGCGCGCGAAGGACCACAGCTTTTGGGGGCAGCCATGGCAAAATGGGAGCCCCGGGAAATCGAGGTATTGGGGGCTACTGTACGGATGGTATACCTGGGCCTGACACTGGCAGCGCCCGCCGCCCGCGGAAAGGGCGTGGCCCCTACCCTGATGCGCCAGCTGTGGGAAGAAGTAAAAGCCGCTGAAACCCTTGGACGGCGTGGCCTGTACTTCCGCACTGCGACGCCAATGGCCTATTCAGCGGCACTGAAGGTTATGCAGAATCTGCAACCCCATCCGGATGGCAGCTGCCTGCTGGAACCCCTTGAGGTCTTACGGGCGCTGGCCCTGGCCCAACCCGGTGCACCCACCGAAACTCCCTATGTGGTGCGCGGTGCGGCGGGCTATCGGTACAGCGAAGCAGAAGGCCGCATCGTACGGGAGGCCCGCAAGGAAAACATTTCGCCCTCGGCAGAGCTGTTCCGGCGCTATGACATCAGGGCAGAGGCTGGTGACCGCCTGCTGTGCGTGGCGCTGTTCAGCTAGGCAGGGAAATGTACACATCCATCTCGCCCTCGGTGTCGGGATGATAGCGGGGGTCGTAGCGCTCGTAATCCACCTTGTAGGCACGGGGATATGGGCGCTGCCAGATTTCTTCCCAAGCGGCCATCACGGCTTCGCTGCCTTTGCCCTTGGCGGGATGATGGGCGTACTGGCCTGCTGGGATCTGAATGACGCGCATGCCTTCTGGCGCAACCGTCTCGGCTGGCACCTTCATGCCAATGAGAAAAGTGTAGGCGCCGTTCTCGTCGGATTCGTACTCGGTGTAGACGCCGTAAAAAGCGTCTTCCTGCACTTTGGGAATCTGCGAGAAGATGCCTTCAGAGAAAAACTTATACCACGCCTGGCTGATGGTTTCCTCGGCTTCGTGGTTGGTGGTGCGGATGGCAATGCCACAGACCGTGAAAGCCGGCCGGTCAATGAAAGTGTAAGACATGCGTGTGAGTGAGCGATAAATCGACCGTAATATAGGATTATCCGCCACTAAAATGACGGATAATCCGGCAAAAATCAGATGCGTTTCAGCGCAGCTTCATACACCCGCCGCATACCTTCTTCCAGCGAGACCCGTGGGCGAAAGCCTACGCGGTCGGCAGCGTAAGAGGGGTCGCTGTAGCGGCTGTGGACACCCACGGGCTTGTCGAGCAGGGGCTTGATCTGGGGCTCATAACCTGCGAATTTGGCCATGAGGGCAATGATTTCGCGGAAAGACGTGAGCTTACCAGAGCCGATATTGATGGCGGTGCCGTCAGAGATGTGCTGAAGGGCCAGCAGGATGGCGTCGATGCAGTCGTCGATATGGACGAAGTCGCGGCCCTGATGGCCCGAGCCCCATACCTCGAAGGGATCCTCGCGGCGGGCGGCGCGGGCAGCGATGGCGGGGATTGGATACGACAGGTCCTGGTCTTCGCCATAGCCACTGAAGGGCCGCACGCAGGCTACATGTACGCCGTAATGCTGCGCGGCAATCTGGGCCAGGTACTCGCCTGTGAGTTTGCTCCAGCCGTAGGTCATGTCGGGCTGGCCCAGGCGGCTGCCGAAGTTGATATCGGCCTCGCGGAGGGCAATGGCCCCCTCCGTGCCCTGCAGGTCAACGGGATAGGCGGCACTGCTGCTGGGATACATTACACGGGCAGGCTTGTAGCGCACGACCCAGTGGAAGAACTCGGCATCAATGGCAAGGTCCTGTGCGACAGACATGGGGTCGCCGTCTATTTTGGCCCGGCCACCCACAATGGCCGCAAAGTGAAAAGCGTCGGCGATGCGGGCGCCTGCGGGCAGCCCCCATACGCGCTGAAGGTAGTCGGCGTGTTCACTGATGCCGCGGAGGAAGACCCGGAAGTCGGTAGACAGCAGCAGCAGACGGTTGCCAGGGCCATAGGCACGGATTGTACCATCGCCCACGGTAACACCTGTTCCTGCGTTGGCGAGCCATTGGTCGGGGGTGGTACCAGTGGACAGGTCGTCTACCACCAGCAGGGTGTCGGTGGTGGTGGCAAGAAGGCGCTTGACAAGGTTACGGCCGACGAATCCGCAGCCGCCAGAAACGAGATGGTAGTTCATGAAGGTCGGTTGGTCTCAGACGGTTTCGCCAATGAGATAATGGTTACGGTCTCCAGCAGCACGGGAGATGAGTTCGGCCAGGAAGCCAGCGAGAAACAGCTGCACACCAATTACTACCGCTACGAGGCCTAGGTAGAACAGCGGTTGTTCGGTTACCTGGCGGACACTGGTTTTGAGCACGTGGTTGGCGTAGAGCTTGTCAATGATAAGATAGGCGGCCAGCGAGAAGCCCGCCAGCATACTGAGAATGCCCATTGTGCCAAAGAAATGCATGGGGCGGCGCTTAAATCGCAGCACGAACGTCAGCGACAGGAGATCTAGAAAGCCGTTGACGAAGCGCTCGAGGCCGAACTTGGTGTGACCATACTTGCGAGCACGGTGCTCCACCACTTTCTCGGTGATGCGAAAGAAGCCAGCATCCTTGGCGAGATAGGGAATGTAGCGGTGCATTTCGCCATATACCTCGATGCTCTTTACCACCTTGGCGCGATAGGCCTTGAGGCCGCAGTTGAAGTCGTGCAGATGGATGCCCGTCATTTTGCGGGTCACCCAGTTGAAGAACTTGCTGGGGATGGTCTTGCTCAGGGGGTCGTGACGGGTCTTCTTCCAGCCGCTGACGAGGTCATAGCCCTGGTTGGCAATCATGTCGTAGAGGGCCGGGATTTCATCGGGGCTGTCCTGCAGGTCGGCATCCATGGTAATGACGACTTCACCTTGGGTGTGGGCAAAGCCTACATTGAGTGCGGCCGACTTGCCATAGTTGCGCTGAAAGCGGATGCCGCGCACGGCAGGGTACTGCTGTTTGAGCGCAAGGATGGTGTCCCAGCTTTTGTCCTTGCTGCCGTCGTCGACAAGCAGAATCTCGTGCGAGAAGCTATGGGCCTGCATAACGCGTGTAATCCAGGCTACTAGCTCAGGGAGCGACTCCTGCTCGTCGTACAGCGGCACTACCACGCTGATCTGTAAGGCTTTGTCTGCCATAAGGCTATGCTGCGAGGGCACAGTGGGTGCCACAGGGCGCAAAAATAGCGAATGTGGCGGCAGGAACCGCGCTCAGGCCTCGGGATCGTCGTCGGCCAGGCGGAAGAGCTCTTCGCGGTCGTTGCCATCCAGCGTTACCAACCGTGCGGTAAGCAGATTGATAAGCAACTCGGCTGTCTGGTCGGGGTCCAGCATCAGCACGGCCCCAAGCTCGCGCTGGGTGGCATGTGGCACCTTGGCCAGATAGGCCAGCGCCTCGCGTTCTACGTCGCCAAACCGGATATGCCCTTCCACGCCCTGGGCGTCGCGACGCAGGAATTCCTCAACCAGTGGGCTTGCCAGTACGGTTTTGTCGTTGATTCGCAGGAAAATGCGCCACTCGTCGTTTTCGGCGCGGGCCAGGTGGGGCTTGCTGTAGCTCTCAGGCACAACAACCTGCAACACCGCCATTCCCTTGTATTCGTGCATTTTGTACTCGAACCGCACAGGGGGTTGGCAGAAGACCCTGGCGGCGGAGTCTATCATGTACATCTCTTCCTCAGATCGAATGCCCGAGATGGTGCCATTGTCGCGCACCCCCACCAGCAGGCTTCCGCCATGCGTATTGGCGAAGGCGACGAGCGTGCGGGCAATCTTCTTGGCACTGGAAATCGTCTTCTTGAAGTCGAGCGAGGGGCCCTCCCCTTCCGCAATCAGCTTCACCAGAGGATGTACGGCAAAGTGCATAGCGAGCGTAATGAGGCCTACGATTTCGTAACACCCACTATGCATCCGTGGTTCGGAGCAAAGTGTATGTCTTACACGAATGTACGGTGAAAGCCGAGCTGGCGTTCAGCGGGTCAGGGAAATGAACTGCCACAGCCACGCACGACTGTTTGTTATGCTGAGAAAAAACAGCCGCAGGGTTATGTAAAAATGTAGTTTGTCTAGTGAATTGGTCTACCGATGATTTGCCGCGCCCGTTGATCGACGGAAGGTTAAAGCGACTTTTGTTTTTCACAATTAGACGGTTTCTTAAAGCAAGGGGGTGTAGATATTTGCAGTGTGAAAACCCCCAACACAGCTGTCGTACTGTTCAGTGGCGGCCAGGACTCCACCACCTGTCTGGCGTGGGCGCGCCAGCACTTCGAAAGCGTGCACGCACTGGCATTCGACTATGGCCAACGACACAGTATCGAGCTGACACAGGCACGTACAATTGCCTGGCTGCTTCAGGTGCCGTTTGCTGTGCAGCCTATGCCCCTACTTACACAGCCCGGCAGCAATGCCCTCACCGACCATACACTGGAGGTAGACACCGCAGGAACCAGTACAGGCACCGTGCCCAACACGTTTGTGCCGGGGCGCAACCTGCTGTTTCTGTCGCATACAGCAGCCTATGCCTACCAGATTGGCGCACACGACCTCGTAAGTGGCATGTGCGAAGCCGACTTCAGTGGGTATCCCGACTGCCGGCGGGGCTTCGTGGATGCAGCAGAAACCGCAATTTCGCTGGCCATGGATACACCTTTCCGCATTCACACTCCGCTGATGCACCTGGACAAAGCCGCTACCTGGAAGCTGGCAGAAGAGCTGGGTGCGCTGGAACTGGTGGTGCAACACAGCCACACCTGCTACAATGGCGACAGGCAGCACCTGCACGCGTGGGGTTACGGTTGTGGCCAGTGCCCAGCCTGCCACCTGCGCCAGCGCGGCTATGAACAGGCATTCGGAAAAGACCGTTAACCTTTTTGGGGGATTAAACCTCCCCGATACTTGTTACGTGACAGAACTGTATATTGTGGTATGATGCGATTGATTCTCTGTTTTCTAACCAGCCTGGTTCTGCTGGGCGCCGTCCCGGCCGATAGGCCTGTCGACAGCGCAAAAGCTGACCGCATTGTAGGAGAATGGGTTACAGAGGGTGGCAAGAGCAAGGTGCGCATTACGCGGAACTCCGATGGCACATACATCGGCACCATCGTATGGCTGCGCGACCCCAAGCGCGCCGACGGCTCGAACAAACTCGATGACAAAAACCCGGATCCTAAACTGCGTAACCGTCCCATCGTAGGCCTGCGGATTCTTCACAGCCTGCGTTTCGACGAGGACGAAGATGAGTGGACTGATGGCAAAGTGTATGACCCCGAGAAGGGCAAGGAGTACAGCTGCTACATCAAAATGGGCGACAATAAGACAATGAACCTCCGAGGGTATATCGGCTTCTCGATGATTGGCCGCACCAGTACCTGGACACGCTGAGTTCTTCAAACAAAACAAACCTACCAGAAGAGGGCTGCTGTCGGCAGCCCTCTTCTGTTTTCAGGCAACTCAGCCGATGGGGCGGGTGGCACGGAGCATGTGCCGTTTGCCGCCAAAACCCCTCAGGCGCTCCACGGTATAGCCAGCCTCGCGCAACAGCCGTTTCACAGCGCCTGTAACTGAAAAAGTGACAAGGCAGCCCCCCGGTTTCAGGGCTTGCATTGCAGCCAGCAGTGCGCGCTGCTGCCACAACACCTCGGCGTCGGAAGGGGCAAAGGCATCGTAGAACACGACATCAACCGGATGGGGCACGGGCCACTCGGGCCAGGGGGCGTGTGTGAGGTGCAGCACACTGTTTTGCCACCTGCCGCTGACACCCTGCACCGCCAACTCCGTAAGCGCCGCCGGAAAGGCAAGGTGCTGATAGTACTGCGTAAGCAGTGCGGGAGGCAACGGATGCGGTTCGCAGGAGAAGAACTCCAATTCGGTGTTGGGGTGTGCTGAGGCGGCTTCGGCAGCCAGACAGAAGTTGAGGCCCGTTCCGAAGCCGATTTCCAGTACGCGCACCACCCCACCCTGCGCCAGAAGCGCCTCCAGCTTTCCGGCATTGAGGTATACGTGAATGCTCTCGGAGCGGGCACCCGCCATTGAGTGATACGTGAGATGCGTGCCCGGGAACCGGAGCGTTGGGCTGCCGTCTTCCGTCAGAACAATCTCAGGCAAAACTGGATGACTCATACGCGATCAGTGCCGGACAAGTGGCAGTCTGTTAGGCACAACAGGAGCGGAAAGGGTATCGGCGCCGAGGTATTCATCCCAATCTTCTTCGGTGTCGTCGTCCAGTGGCACAAGAGGCCGAAAGCGGGCGGTGGAGTCGTCGGAAGTATCCTTGAAACGCCTGCGCACTTCGTCAATCGCCGGACCGGAGAGCCGGACATTGGCGGACGAGGTCATCTCGCGCTGCTCAGGCGTAATGATCTTTCGGGCCTCCATCAGCCCTGCCAGCAGCCGGAAGTATCCTTCGGCATCCGGCCGCAGGGTGCCGTCCTGCAGAAACCAGTACGCGAAAGCGCGCGGACGTGGCACGATCATGGTAAGGAAGATCGCCTCATCCACGTAAATCTGCGACGGCGACTTGCCGAAATAATAGCGGGCGGCTTCGGAAATGCCGTATACGTTTGGCCCCCACTCGATGATGTTGAGGTACACTTCCAGCATACGCTCCTTGCTCACCAGGCGGCGGTTCTCTATCAGCCAAACGATGAGGGCTTCTTCCAGCTTACGGCCCAGCGTTTTCTCTGGCGTGAGGTAGGCATTCTTCACCAACTGCATGGACACCGTGCTGGCGCCACGGGCAAAGCGGCCCTGCCGGAAGTTCTCCGCGATGGACTTGCGGATGGCTTCCTCATTGAAGCCACGGTGCCACATGAAGCTGCCATCTTCCGATGTCAACAGAGCCTCGCGGGCATAGAGGGAGATGTCGGCCAGGGGCGTGAAGTCCGGGTTGGAATCGGAGATGGAGAGCACGCGCCCGGTGTGGAACGTCCGCAGGCGGAAGGGGCCACTGATTTTGGCGAGGTTAACGGCGCCGTAGCGGGTAATCTGGAAATCGGGCGAGGCGGTAAAGGCGACATCCAGTTTCAGGCTGTCGGGCTGCTGTGAGGTAAAATCAAAGTTCAACTGATAGCCCAAACGTCCTTTAGCCTTGAGGCCCACAAAACTCTCAAACAACGCCGGCGGCAGCGCATCGAAAAACTGCTGGGCTTCTGTTTCCGGCATACGGAATGCCAGCGCCAGCGTGGTATCGGCCCCCAGATTGAGCCGGAAGGCAGGCCGGAGGTCCAGCCCATTGAGCCAGACACGTGACGCAGAATCCAATTGCAATTCGCTTTCAGCGGCCGATAACGACAGCTCGGCGCGTACCTGTTTAATCTGCACTGTTTCGCGGGCCAGCCGGGGCTGTGCAAACAGCAATCCTGAAGCTTTCACATTGGCCGCAATGGCAACTTCGTCCGACTCGATGTCCCATTCGCGAATGAGTACTTCGGCCGAGTCGGCACCAATACCCACCTTCAGTCTGTCGGACAGGAACGGTAACTGCACAACCTCGGCCGGGCCCTGACGGCGAACCAGCGATGCAAAGAAACCCTCGGACGTACGACGGCCCGAGACCTGCCACTGCTGGTTTTCCAGCAGCGTCGCCACCATCAGATGCCCCTCCTGCCAGATAAGTGAGTCCAGCCGGTCAGTGAATGGCTGGGTCTCCGTGCGGGTTTCGATGAGCACGTTGACGATGCGGGCGTCATCGGGCAAAAAACGCTCGATCAGTCGCCAGGGCGCATACACGGCCGCAGGAAAATCGGGAAATCCCGCGTCAGCCTTACGGGCTGTATCAGGTTGGGTGACGGGGGCCGTCGGCAGGTTTCGGGTACTGTCTTCGCAGGCGATGATGCAGACACGAGCGGTGTCAACCTCCAGCGAAGCGAGTTCTACCGAGCCCACAAACAACGGCCAGAAGCGCACGGAAGCCTCACCACGGTTCAGAAGCAGCAGGGGCTCGGCGCCGGGTTTGCCAATGCGCACGCCGCGTAGTTGCACGGTTTTAAAGCCGGTAAGCTCGGCGGCCTGCCACTGAAAACTGAGACCCCGTCGGGCCGCGCGCGCCTGCACACTTGACAGGGCTCTATTCAGCAGCCAGCCGCGGACGCCCAACACTTCGAGGACGGAGCCCAGCATCACAATACCCAGCAGCGAACCCACCATCCATTTGCGGACAGAAGACAGTTGACGCCACCAGGTGAGTATCTGCATGGAGGGGAGATCAGCGGGCCGGAACAGCCACAGAGGTGAGTGGGGTTACGGTGCCAGCCAACGGCAGTTCGGCCAGCGGCGAAAACTCGCGGAACAGGCGACCGGGCCGCCCTTCCATCGCTGGCTGCGCTGCCACATCCAGCAGGAAAAGGGTCGAAGCAGGCGTCTCCTTCTCAACTGAAATGAGTGGCTGTCTAAGAATCTTTCTGCCAGCAACCAACAACGATGCCAACACCTTTTCCAGACTTACAGTTTTGTGCTGCACAAGCGTCAAGAGGGCGCTGAAAGTGCCCTGGAGGGTTGGGCCATTGGGCTCGGCGAAGTCAAACTCCAGCTGTTTGGTTTCGCGCGACATGGGGGCGTGATGGCTGTCGATGGTATCCAGGGTTCCGTCAAGCCAGGCAGCCAGCAGCGCCTGCCGGTCAGCCTCGGAACGCAGAGGCGGGAACAGCCGGTAGCGGCTGTGGAAAGCGGCCAACACGGTTTCGTTGAGCAGCAGATGGGCGGGGGAAGTACCAGCCGTAACGTTGAGGCCCTGAGCTTTGGCTTCGCGAATGAGTGCCACCCCCTCGGCCGTCGTGACTGGGCTGATGTGCAGGCTTCCGCCAGCATAGGCCAGCACCTTCAGGTCGGAAGAAATCCGGAGAGTTTCGGCCAGCACGGGTGCTGCTTTCAGACCCAATGCCGTAACGAACGGTGTTTCGGCGGCAGTGGCTGTTCCGAAAATACTCTGGTGCACCGGAAGCTGGAATATGGGACGCGGCTCGGCCTGGAGGTATTGCAGAGAGCGCATCAGGAGCCCAGCATCCTGCAGGGGGTGTGCACCGTCGCTGAAAGCAACAGCGCCTGCAAGGGCGAGGTCGCGCAGCTCGGTCATGTGTTTGCCCTGCATCTGCTGGGTAAGGGCAGCGGCAATTTCCAGTTGCAGGCCTGTGTTGCGGCCACGCTGCCGAATGGCCATCAGGGCATCGGCTTCCTCAATGGGGGCCACGCTGTTGCCGTGGCCTACGACCAGCGAGTAGCCGCCCTGACGGGCGTCGGCAGCGAGGTCTTCCAGACTGCCGCGGTCTTCGTGGCCGGGATCGGAAAGATATGTTACGAGATCGCAGAAGCCGGGAGACAGCAGCGCGCCGTTGCCCTGCACTGTCGGCAGCCCGACGGGCATTTCGCCGCCCACCTGCGCCACCTTCCCTGCATGAAACAGCACATCGGTAGCAGCGGCAATCTCAACGCCCTGCGGGGTGCAGATGATCGGGCGGACATTGGCCAGGATGCAGTCGGGGAAAGAGGCTGTAGCGGACACGGGACAGAACAATTGGGGCCGAAAGTTAGGGCTTTTGGGGCTAGCGGGTAAAACGTGACAGGATAGCTTCGGCCAGCAACGCCAGCAGCGCCACCAGAAGCCACCAGCGCCAGAGAGTAGGCCCCTTGGCTTCATCGGCAAATGCGCGCGACGCTACCGCCGGAGCGTCATCTGAAACCAGTACCTGTCTAATACCATTATCAGTAATGATTTGCTGCCAATCCACAGCACTTACGGGAGTTAAGTCTGACTCCACATCAGGCAGATTCAGACCCAGTCGGGCTACGAGCGAGTCGCCCTGAAAGACCTGCCAGTTACCACTGCGCAGGGGCATCCGCTGCAACTGAAACGCTGCCAGCCCCGCCCCTACCCGCTGCGTGGGAATGGCGGTCAGTGAATCGTGCAGGCGCAGCTCGATGCGGTCGCGGAGCGGAGTGGGCAATTCCACCGTTACTGGCGAGCCAAGCGGGTATGCCAACGGCTGGTCCTGCGAACCACCCAGAAACTGAGTCAGCCTGTACATGAGCGGTACAAACAGGCTCACACGGTCAAGGTCTGCGTAATCGGCGGCCAAGGGCACAGTCCAGGTCACCAGCCGACCTTTTCCCAGGCGCTGCGTCACCGTTACGGGCAAACCGGTTTCTGTTTTCAGAAGTATGGTAAAAGGCTGGGCAGGAGTTGGTGTGAAGCGATAAAGCTGCCGGATGTGTGGGCTGTCAAACTCGATTTTACCAGAAGAAACTACCGAGGCATTGAACAGCCCAGAAAGAAGCGGTTCCTTGAGGTCGGGAGGCTGGCAGACTACCGGCGCTGGGAATGACTCCCCATTGGCCCATGTTCCGGCCCCTAACTGCGCATACAACTGCGCCACCGCGTCTGTTTGGCCCACGGCAGGGAAAATCATCACCCCCCCACCCTGTTTCACGAACGCATCCAGAGAGGCCAACTGGCCGCTGGTAAGGCGCTCGGGTGCAGCCAGTACGACGAGCGCAAAGTCGGCCAGCTCGGTAGCTGAAAGTTGTGCGCGGCCAATGATCTCGGCTTTAACAGCTGGAAGTGCCTGTTTATACAAACGCTCCAGCGGCTCACGGGCGGGCGCATCGGCGACTACCAGCACACGATAGGCCGAGGGTGTGTACAGAGAGAAAAAGCGGGTATTGTCAAACGAGATGGCAGGGTCGTCGATCGTAATCGTCCCCTCCTGCCAGCCAGCCCGGGCAGCCGAGAGCATCACCTCCCGCCGCACAGAACTTCCGGCCGGGATATCCAGTGTGGTAGAGCCCGCCAGTTTGCCGCCCAATTCCACCCGCACCGATATGTCTTTGACGGCACTGGCGCGTGAATTATGTGCAGAGAACAGGAGCTTTACCGGCTGCTGTGGATCTACCACGGGCTCTGCCAGCACTATTTCTGACAGATACAGGTTGCCGGGCAACTGAGGCTGTCCGATACGAAGCCCCACAAACTGAAAGGAGGAGTCGGCTGGTGGCACATAGGCCAGCGAATCCGACAGGCCTTTGGTAAAGTCGGAGAGCAGATAGAGCGACCGGGCAGGGCGTGTGGCCGAGCGGAAAAACGAAGGAGCGGCCAGCACAAGCCGGCCCAAGCCCACTGCCTGCTCAGAAAGGCGGCTGGCATCTACTGCTGCCAAAAGCGACCGAGCTGGCACAAAGCCTCCACCGGGCCTGAGGTCGGAGAGCACCTGCAACTGAAACCGATCATTGGGACCAGCAGCCATCAGCAGACTGCGGGCGGCTTCCTTGGCCTGCTGAAAACGCTGACCGTCGCCATCCTGCACACTCATGCTGGGCGAATTATCTAGCACGATAACGACATCGCGCCCCCCTGCCGCCAGCGATTGCCCGTCGGAGCAGCTGGGGCCAGCAAAGGCAATCACCACCGAGGCTACTGCCAACAGGCGCGCGGTCAGCAACAGATAGCGCCAAAGCTTCAGGCGCTTCTGGACGGCTTGCGCCACGGCCTGCACCCAACGCACCTGCGTGAATTTCAGCACTTTTGGGCGCCGAAAATTGAAAAAGTGAACGAGAATGGGTATGGCCAGGGCCAATAAGGCCCACAGCATCCAGGGCTGTGCAAACATTGGTCCCAAGATAGTATCCGCAGACGAAACGGCCTAGTTGTTGGTTTCTGCCCAATTGGGTGTTCATCTAAGAGATTTTGCGTAAGCAGTAATTCGTAACTTTACCCTGAACTAGCCTAACAACATGTACTCACCTCTACGAACACACCTGGTACGTGCGGGCCTTGTGCTGATGCTGGCAAGCGGTGCGCAGCAGGCTGTTGCCCAAGACTTTCTGGGTATAGCCAACAGCAACAATGCTGGCATTCTGGGGTTGGACCTGAACCCCGCCAACATCGTCGACAGCCGTTTTCGCTTCGATGTAGGCATCGCGGGTAACATGCAGTTCTGGAACGACCATATCGGCCTGCGCACCAACCAATTGTTCAATGCCAGTGCCTGGGGCGACCTGTCGGTGAAAAACTACAGTTCGTCTATTTTCCGGGAGAATATGGACAACACGCTTAAAAACGTGTATGCCAACGCCAGCATCATGTGGCCGTCGTTCATGCTCACAACGTCGCCAAGGTCGGCCATTGCGCTCACGCTGCGCAGCCGTATTCTGGCATCCTTCACGGACGTAGACTCACGTTTGGCGCGCATGGTCATTACAGGATTCGAGGCAGAAGATCTGCTGGACCGGCCACTTGCGAACAACGAAGTCAATATGCAGGTAAGCACCTTTCAGGAGGTCGGCTTTACCTATGGCCGGGTGCTGTTCGACAAGGGCAAGCACTTCCTGAAAGCTGCGGCCAGGGCGAAGTATCTTATTGGCACCAACTCGTTCTACGCACAGGCCAGCAACCTCAACTATCAGTTCTACAACCGCGACAGTCTTCAGCTGAACCAGGGTACGCAGTTCCGATATGGCTTCAGCGATGGGCTTGAGTTTCGCAACATCGGCCAGAGCTTCACAGATGTATCGCCACGCGCCACCCCAGGCGTGGGCTTTGATATCGGCTTTGTGTACGAGTTCCGACCCCGCTATCGCGACTTCCGTTACGAAATGGACGGAGAGACCGACCTGCCCACCCGCGACCAGAATAAGTATCGTTGGAAAATCGGCCTGTCGATCACCGATATTGGCCGTGTCTACTATAAAAAAGGTGGGAAGGCCAACGAAGCTTACGAACTGCTGGTAGCCAATGGCAACGGCGCACCGCCCGCTGGACCCAACCAGTATCTCTGGGACATTGGTATCTATCGCAACCAGACCATGGCGCAGATTTCGGCTGACCTTCGCTCTCGCTTCACCACTGTGCGCGAGGAAGGCGAATACAGTGTGTCGCTGCCCACAAAAGTGAGCCTCCAGGTAGACTTCCGTGCTACCCGCAACCTGTTCCTGAATCTTACTACAGTCAATTCAATCATCAACGAGCGCCGCGGCACCCGCACTGCCAGCTTCTACATGCTGACGCCGCGCTTCGAGGGCAAACGCTTTGATGTAGCATTGCCACTCTCCGTTAGCAACCTCGGTGACTTCAACATGGGTGTAGCCGCACGTCTGGGCCCGGTGATGGTAGGCAGCAACTCGCTGCTGTCGTTTGCTGTGAAAGAGGAGATCAAGTCCATTGACTTCTTCTTCGCCGTACGCGTACCGCTGCGTCACCCCCGCCCTGCCGACAAAGACAAGGACAAGGTATCGAACGGCCGCGACAAGTGCCCGGATGTATTTGGCACCTGGGAATTCGAGGGTTGCCCCGACACCGATGGCGACCACATCCCCGACAGCGAGGATAAGTGCCCCGAACAGCCAGGCCTGCCGCAGTTCTTCGGTTGCCCTGACACCGATGGTGATGGCGTGCCCGACTCGCTGGACGGCTGCCCCGACAAACCCGGCCAGCGCAGCAACGGCGGTTGCCCCGCTGGTGTCGCCCCTACCAACAACGGCAACGGCGGCAACTGACATCTGCCAAAAAGCATCAACCGCCCCACCATCTGCTGACAAACTGGCCATGCCAGCGACAGTAGTGGCGGGGCGGTTTGCCATTACGGCAGTTCAAGTAATAACTTCCGACAGCTTTTCCGGTTCGAAAGGGTTTGCACAGGCTTTGATGCCCTTTCCTCGACCCATTCAAGCAACATGAACCTGAACAATCTGACCATCAAAAGCCAGGAAGCCCTGCAGGACGCAGCCGAGATTGCGAAACAGCACGGCCAACAGGCCATAGAGCCCGGCCACCTGCTGAAGGCTCTGCTCAACTCCGACGAATCGGTCATTCCGTTTCTGCTAAAGAAGCTGGACGTGAATGTGAATCAGCTAGGCACCAAACTGGCTGATATCCTGGCTGGCTACCCCAAGGTATCGGGTGCCAGCGGCCAGCAGTATCTTTCCAGCGACGGCTACAAGGTGATAGACCTTGCAGACAAAGAAGCAGGCGCACTGAAAGATGAATTCGTGAGCCTGGAGCACATGCTGATGGGCCTGCTGAAAGCCGGGGACAAAACGGCCCAGCTGCTCAAAGATCAAGGGCTGACGGAAAAAGGCCTAAAGAAAGCCGTTGAGGAAATGCGTGGCGGCCAGCGCGTGACCGACCAGAACGCCGAGAACAAGTATAACAGCCTGAAGCGCTTCTCCATCAACCTGACGGAGCTGGCCCGTGAAGGCAAGCTGGACCCCGTCATTGGCCGCGATGATGAAATTCGCCGCGTGCTGCAGATTCTCTCGCGGCGCAGCAAGAACAATCCGCTGCTCATTGGGGAGCCGGGCGTGGGCAAAACCGCCATTGCCGAAGGGCTGGCCCACCGCATCATCACGGGCGACGTACCCGAGAACCTGAAGAGCAAAACCATCGTGTCGTTGGACATGGGGGCGCTGCTGGCAGGTGCCAAATACCGTGGCGACTTTGAGGAGCGCCTGAAAGCTGTGGTGAAGGAAGTGATTGCCTCTGACGGTGAAATCATCCTCTTCATCGACGAAATCCACACGCTGGTGGGTGCTGGCCGCACCGACGGCGCCATGGACGCAGCCAACATCCTGAAGCCTGCACTGGCCCGCGGCGAACTGCGCGCCATCGGTGCTACTACTCTGGCCGAGTACCAGAAGTACATAGAGCAGGACAAAGCCCTGGAACGCCGTTTCCAGACCGTATTTGTAAACGAACCCGATACCGAAGACGCCATCAGCATTCTGCGGGGTCTGAAGGAGAAATACGAGGTGCACCACGGGGTGAAAATCACCGATGGGGCCATCGTATCGGCAGTGGAGCTGTCACAGCGCTATATCAGCGACCGTTACCTGCCCGACAAAGCCATTGACCTGATGGATGAAGCCGCCGCCAAGCTGCGCATGGAGATAGACTCCATGCCCGAAGAGCTGGACGAGCTGGAGCGCCGCATCCGCCAGTTGGAAATTGAGCGGGAAGCCATCCGCCGCGAGAAAGACGAACGCAAAGTGGAGGAACTGTCCGAGCAGATAGCTAACCTGAGTGAGCAACGAAATGCCCTGCGCGCCCAGTGGCAGAACGAGAAGGAGCTGATACAGCAGATCCGCAGCGCACAGGAAAGCATCGAGCAACTGCGCATGGAAGCCGACCGCGCCGAGCGCAATGCCGACTGGGGCAAGGCTGCCGAAATCCGCTATGGCCGTATCATAGACCTGGAAAAGACCATTCAGCAGTTGCAGCACCAGCTGGGCAACCTCAGCAAGAACCGCCGCCTGCTGAAAGAGGAAGTGGAATCGGAAAACATCGCAGAGGTAGTGAGCAAGTGGACAGGTATTCCGGTGAACCGGATGCTGGAAAGCGAGCGCGACAAACTGCTGCGCATGGAAGCCGAACTGCACAACCGCGTAGTGGGCCAGGACGAAGCCATCGAGGCTATCAGTAACGCCATCCGCCGTTCGCGGGCCGGCTTGCAGGACCCCAAGCGGCCCATAGGCTCGTTCATCTTCATCGGCTCCACTGGTGTGGGCAAAACCGAACTGGCACGGGGCCTGGCCGACTATCTCTTCAATGACGAGAATGCACTGGTACGCATCGACATGTCGGAGTATCAGGAGAAGCACGCCGTCAGCCGCCTGATTGGCGCCCCTCCCGGCTACGTAGGCTACGATGAAGGCGGCCAGCTGACAGAGGCCATTCGCCGGCGCCCCTACTCCGTAGTGCTGCTGGATGAGATTGAGAAGGCCCACCCGGATGTGTTCAATATCCTGTTGCAGGTACTGGATGATGGCCGCCTGACCGACAACAAAGGCCGCACGGCAAACTTCCGCAACACCATCATCATCATGACCAGCAACTTGGGTGCCCACCTGATTCAGGAACGCTTTGCCAATCTGCTGGACGAGGACCGTGACACCATCATGGCCCGCACCCGACTGGAGATATTCGAGCTGCTGAAGCAGAGTCTGCGGCCCGAATTCCTGAACCGGATTGATGAAATCATCATGTTTACACCGCTGAACCGCAGCGAAATCCGGCAGATTGTGGAGCTGCAGGTGAAAAGCCTGGCACAGATACTGGAAGGCAACGGCATCCGACTGAGTTTTACAGACGCAGCACTGGATTGGCTGGGCCAGCTGGGCTATGACCCCCAATTTGGGGCACGGCCACTCAAGCGCGTAATGCAGCGAAAAGTGATCAATGAGCTGTCGAAGAAAATCCTGGCGGGAGAAGTCGTCCGCGATTCCGCCATCGAAGTAGACCTTGGCTCTGCGCAGGAGATCGTTTTCCGCAATGTTTCGCCGGTGGAAGCCTAACACTGGGGATAACTCATTTGATGTAAAAATCGGCCCGATTAACTCGGGCCGATTTCATTTTGGGAAAGCCCCATTTTTAGCCCCGTAGGTTTCTACGTTTTTTTGCGTAGAATTGTAGCGGGAAAACCAGATACCTTCTAAACTCCAAACTGGAGGGAGGCTCCATGAATAAACCGATACGCGTATTGCTGGTTGACGATCACCAGATTATCCGAGATGGCATCAAGGCTCTGCTGCGCGATGCGTCCGATATACAGATCGTAGGCGAAGCGGACAATGGCCGTCAGGCGCTAGAAATGCTGGCTGACAGCCCAGTGGATCTCGTCATCATGGACGTCAACATGCCGGAAATGAATGGCATCGAGACGACGCAGCGCGTACTGAAAGATTTCCCAGGTATTCCCGTCCTGTGCCTCTCCATGCACGATGAGGTAGAGTACATCTCCAAGATGCTGCAAGCAGGCGCCTCGGGTTACATTCTGAAGAACAGCGGCCGCCAGGAACTGCTGAACGCCATTTACCGCATCAGCATGGGCGAAAAATACTTCAGCAACGAAGTATCGTACGCCGTGATGATGACCTACATCGGCGGCATGCAGCCCGGATCGGCCCCTACCGCCACGGCCACGCCTGTGCAGAAGCATGCCGTGCAGCTGACCAAGCGCGAAATCGAAATCATCAAACTGATTGCCAACGAGATGACCAACCAAGAGATTGCCGATAAGCTCTCCATCTCGCTGCGCACCGTCGATACCCACCGCCGTAACCTGCTCCAGAAGCTGGGCGTCAAAAACACGGCTGGCCTGGTGCGCTACGCCATTCAGCAAAATCTGATCGACTGACATTCAGTCTTTTACCACCAAAGCCTCCTGTCCGGGAGGCTTTTTTATTGCCTCATTTAGACGATAATTCCGTCATTTAACGTAATATTGACGTAATTATCGTCTGTTATGGGGCGCGAACTTGGACGCTGCATCGCTTTGGTAGACTGCAACAACTTCTACGTTTCGTGTGAGCGGAAATTTGACCGTGCGCTGCGCGACGTGCCTGTAGTGGTATTGTCGAGCAATGATGGCTGCATCATTGCCCGCAGCGAGGAAGCCAAGGCACTGGGAATTGCGATGGGCGCCCCGCTGTTTCAGGTGCGCGACCAACTGCGACAACAGCGGGTGCGGGTGCTGTCGGCCAATTTCGAATTGTATACCGACATCTCGGCCCGCATCATCACCGTACTGGAACGCGAAGCACCCAAGGTGGAGGTGTACAGCATTGACGAAGCCTTTCTGGAGCTCGATGGCATGTCGCGCTACGTCAGCGCCGAGAGCTTCTGCCATCGGCTGCGGCAGCAGATCTGGGATGAACTGGAAATCCCTGTCTCCATCGGTATCGGCCCCAGCAAGGTGCTGGCCAAGGTAGCCAACCGTCTGGCCAAGAAGGCCAAGACTACCTACGTGGGCACTCTCATGGACCAAGCGCAGCACAAACCCGTGTTGGAAACCCTGCCGGTGGGCGACGTCTGGGGCGTAGGCTGGCGAATCGCCGAACGACTGAAAGCCGCCGGTATACACACAGCCTGGGCACTGCGCGAACTGTCGCTGGTAGACCCACTGCTGCACAGTGTTGTAGAAACCCGCGTGGTGAAGGAGCTGCGGGGACAGTCGTGTCTGGAGGTCGAAGAAGACCATACGCCCAAGGTGCAGATTGGCTCCAGCCGCTCGTTCGGCAAGCCCGTGACAGCCCTGCACGAACTGGAGGAGGCCGTGTGCCACTTCATTGCCATTGCGGCGCTGAAGCTGCGCAAACAGCGCTCGGCGGCACAGATCATCACTGTGAGCCTGCGCACCAACCGCTTTGCCAAGGACGAGCCTTATGTGAAGCAACACCGCAGCATCCGCCTGCCGATTGCACAGTGCAGCACGCCCGAACTGCTGAAGCCTGCATTGCAGCTGGTGCGCGAGCTGTACAAGCCGGGTTTGCGATACAAGAAAGCGGCCGTGCTGCTGACGGGCATTGAGCCCGAGGCCGCGGTACAGGCCAACCTCTTTGCACCTCCGCCCCGCCAGCGGCTGGCCTTATTGGACCACACCACCGATGAACTGAACGCACGGTTCCGCGAGATGAAGGTGTATTGGGGCCGCAGTTCTGGCCTGACACCCACGGGCCAGCGCAAGGCCTGGATGCCCCTCTCGGAGCAGCGGAGCAAACACCGCATGAATGATGTGTCGGAAGCCGAACGCGACCGTACCCGGCCCTGGTGGTAACACGGCTACAATGATTTACCCGAAAATCACTACTGCCACGTAAGGGATTACACTTACATTTGTATGTATCAATACTGTTAGAAGACTCTCTTTTAAGCGTTTGAGCGAACGAACCAACTGACTGAACTACCTCTCGTTCTGCCCCAAACCTGCCCTCTCATGTTCAGCAACAACGATCTGGCCGACGACCTGTTGGTCTTTGCCGAGGAGACCACTGTCAGTACGGGCGATAACACGCCCTGGAAGATACTGGTGGTGGATGACGAGCCTGACCTGCACAGCGTGACCCGTCTGGCGCTGTCGGAAATAGAGTTTGATGGTCGCCCCGTGAAACTCGTGAGCGCCCACTCGGCTGCCGAAGCCAGGCAGATTCTGGTGGCGGACGATGACTTTGCACTGGCGTTCCTCGACGTAGTGATGGAAGAGGACGAAGCGGGTTTGGCACTGGTGCGCTACATACGCGAAGTTCTGGGTAACCGCCGGATCCGTCTGGTACTTCGTACTGGCCAGCCTGGCATGGCGCCCGAGCGCTTCGTCATTGAGAACTACGATATCGACGACTACCGCTCCAAGACCGAACTGACGGCCATGAAGCTGTACACCGCGGTTATTGGCGCGCTGCGGGCCTACAAGGAACTGATGCGCGTTGAGCGGCTGGTAGAGCAGCGTACGGCCGAGATACGCGAAATCAACACTGAACTCCAGAACGTCAACAACGACCTGCTGGACAGTATCAACTATGCCAGGCGAATCCAGTTGTCCATCCTGCCGTCAGACAACCGCATTCAGAATGTGCTGCCCAGCTTCATGGTGTTCTATGAGGCCAAGGACATCGTTTCAGGTGACTTCTATTGGTTCTATAACCAGGGCCCTTACGTATTCTTTGCGGCAGTAGACTGCACCGGTCATGGGGTGCCCGGCGCATTCATGTCAATGCTGGGTTACAGTCTGCTGAACCAGGCGGTGTCGTCATCTGGCAGTCTGGAGCCCAGCGCGGTACTGGAGCGGGTGCGCCAGTTGCTGGTCGAAGCCCTGAGTCAGGCCGACTATAATATCGGGCACTCGGCAGACGGAATGGATATCGCCCTGTGCCGCATGGACACGACCTCCAACACCCTGCAGTTTGCGGGTGCCCGGCGCCCACTGTATATCTGCCATGCCGACTGCACGATGGACGTCTACGCGGGTACACGCTGCTCCATCAGCGCGAAGGAACAGGGCAGTTTCGAACAACGGGAGATTCAACTACAACCAGGCGACACCTGCTACATCTTCACTGATGGCATTACTGACCAGTTTGGCGGCCCCGACAGCCGCAAGCTGACAGCGCCCCGTCTGCGCGAGTTTCTGCAACAGCTTCAGGCCCTGCCCTTCGACACCTACAAAGGCCGCCTGAAAGACTTCTTCGAGCGCTGGAAAGGTGGCGAGAAGCAGACCGACGATATTCTGGTGATGGCCCTGCGCGTATGACGCCCAACAGGAGTTCAATACTGAAAACGGCCAGGGATTTCCTTGGCCGTTTTCGATAAATCCAATCTGGCAGCGGTCACAGCAGCGTCACGCGTGTCTCTGGTGTGCGGCTCATCTCTATCGTGCGTCCTTCGGCTGTGGCCTTGAGGCTCAGGGCAAAATCTGGCTTACCCGTTGCTACGTCAATCTGCACTACGTTGCCATCCGCTTCGCAGATCAGCAGCTTGTTGTGCGTCCAACTGAAGTCTACCGCATTTACCGATGCGCCAGTATATTTCAGGACATCTTGCTCCTGCATAGTCAGCATATCCAAACGGGAGAGAATACCTGTTTCATTGGAGAAGAGGTACATAGCCATTCCTTCGGGATGCAGCCAAATCTGCGTCAGTTCAGGTTTGCTGACTGTGAAGATGGGATATGCCTGATCGGGCATAAGTGCATACAACTGTACGGTGTGATCGTCATAGACAGCCAAGCGACCGCCGCCAGGCCCCCCGCAAGCAGCAACGCGTGTGCGGTAAGAGAGGCTGTCGGCCTTATCAAAGCTGTAAACCAGTTTGATTTCCCGATTCTGAATAGTGTAGAGGTTGATTTGCGAGCTTTCTACATTCACAGCTACCCAGTCAGTATCTCCCTGACGGAAATGGTCAGAGCCATACACTGGATCGCGCTGTTCGAAATGGCGGTAGTCCCCGAAATCCTCATCAGCGTAGTCAGCGTCGTCGGCATTTTCATCCTCATCCTCGGACTCTTCGTCCATTTCATCGCTCTCATCTGCCGTCTCCTCTTCCTCCATCACCTCCTGCTCTTCATCCTCTTCTTCATCATATTCATCATCGCCAGCGCGGAAGGTGACACCTCCCTTTTCGTCCAGCAGCGACACTGCCCCATTGTGGTGCACCAGCAGCATTTCATTCTCACTCAAAAAGCGCGCCAGCACTGAATGAGCTGGATATCCTGTATCACACACTGCCATGACGCCAGGCTCATCGGAGGGCATAGCCACTTGAGCACTATCACCGGACATGCCGAAAAGCCATTGATTGCCCGAGGGGGAGCGTGAAACATCAATAATTTCACCATAACCTACGCCCTCCAACTTCAGCAATTCGGCCCCATCAACCGCAGCGTAGGCAAAAAAGGCATCCTCCCTGGCAATGGCGATGGCTACACCATCTTCTGTATAGCCAGCAAAGTCGGGAGTTTCTCCACGCCCTTCTCCACTGGTATTCTCTCCACCGCGCAGTGGCAGCTTTATCATCCTAAGCTCACCAAATACGTCCAGTGCTTCTGCATTGAAGAAGTCGTTGGGATTGCCAAAGCCAACATATCGCCCGTCGGGGCTGATGCCCAGCGTGTCATTGTTCAAGAGGTTGCGGGCAAAGACATCGTTCAGCGTAAACCCGCCTACGGTTTTCATTTCGCCGCCGTGTGCAATCAGACACCCTCGGCGGTTTGCCCCCATGTGGAAGGGCCGTACAATCCCATTCCGAATTGACATCCAGAAGATCTCTCCGGAGGCATCCAGCTTCAGGCTGCATATTTCCCGGAAGAAGCTGCTAAGTGCCTCACGGTACGCCTCGGAAGCTTCCGGGTTCCGCAGATTGAGCATATTCTGATCTACTTCCAGATCCTGCGCACGGAAGCGCAACACTGCATGCGAGCCCAACACTTTCAGTGTGCGTGGATCGAAAGACTGCACCTTCAGTATGGCATATTCTTCCCCTTGATCCATCACATAATCTACTGGCGCATCATAATCCAGCCGTATGCCTATGTTATGCTGCACATTGAGGTCAAAAGGTTCTTTATTGGCATTGAAATCGCTTTTGGGGCCTTCCTTAAAGAACCGGATCTGTACTTCATCCGTCAGGAAATTGGCTTCCAGAATGCCCTGACGCGTTCGCCGAGGTTTCAGATCCCAGTCGTCTTTCACATAGTGCATCCAGATGACATCATCAGAAGGTGCGAATACCTTATTCCCAATACCCAGATACTTCTTGCTGATTACCCCCTCTTCCTGAAATGAATTCAGATTGAATCGGAAAAGACTCTCGTCTCTTCCGTTGGATTCATACACGAAAATGTGCAAATAATTGCCTGAAGGGGATACCGCCCCGCGAGCATATTCACCATTGAACCGATACTCTTTCAGAAGCGCGCCCGTTTGGGTTTGGCTCAGGGTAATACGCCCTGTCTCATCCACCACCAACAGATGTTCACCACGATACTGAATCAGTACGATTTCGTGCTTGTGATGAAATATGCTGGCGAGTTTCTGTTCCGGAGCCCCATCGGCAGGGTTTACAGAATGGATATCCACTTGGCCTGTAGACCAGCCTAAGGCAACATACGTTGATTCCGGGTTGTACTCAATTACAAATGCATTCATAGTTCATAGGTTGTCTGTAAAGCAACCCAGTATTCCTCTGCCACACAATTGACTTATATATTCTTAACACCAATCACATACGGTAACAGTAAATAGTTATTAATATTTAATTTATGGCATATTATTACAATTGCTGAGGCAATTCAATTTCCCTTAGGGTGCCCAGTACGTCATTTGCTGCTGCATTGAAGAATATGTTGGGGTTACAAAACCCTATATAGTTCCCGTCTGGACTGACACCCAGTGTGTAGTTATTGATATAGTTGCGGTCAAACGGATCGTCCAGTAATACCCCGCCACCGTACTGCAGGGGGTCAGGAGCGGAGATCAGGCAGCCACGCTGATTTCGCCTCAGGTCGAATGGCCGTACCTGTCCATTACGAAGCGATATCCAGCAAAGGCTTCCCCCGAGGGCCAGCTTCAGGCCACATACTTCCCCGGAGAGCCTGAATAGCGCCTCGCGATAGGCGGAGGTGTCTACTGGCCCTCTGAGCGCATGTATGCCCGGTTCTACCTCCATTTCTGCGGCGCTGAAATGCAGAGCTGCATGCACGCCCAGTACCTGTAACGTAAGCGGATTGAACGATTGCAGCGTGAGCACTATCCTCTCCGCCCCCGCTACTGTCGTATACTCTACTGGATCGTCATAATTCAACCGAATGCCGATTCCCTGTGCCACATTGATATCAAATGGCTCTTTGTCAGCGTGCAAGTCGTTGGCGGGCCCCTGATTGAAGAGTCGCAGACAAGCCTCCCCCGTACGGAAACTGCCCTCCAGGATTCCCTGTTGCGTGCGTGGCGGCTCAGCCGCCAGATTGTCCTTTACATAGTGCATCCAGATAACGTCGTCCGATGGCGCATATACTCTGTTCCCAGTACCAAGATGCCGCTCTGTGATTACGCCTGCTTCTTCAAAGGAATGAAGGTCCAGTCTGAAGAGCCTTTCGTACCGGCCTTTAGACTGGTAGACAAACAGGTGCAGATAACGGCCGGAAGGCGATATCGCCCCCTGTGCATATTCGCCATCGAACCGATATTCCCGCTGTAGTATGCCAGTTTGTATCTGTGTAAGCGTCACATGGCCTGTTTCATCCATGGCAAGCATTTCCATGCCACGGAATTGCAGCAGCACAATCGTATGCTGGAGATGGTGGCTGCTCGATAGCTTGCGCCCCGGTGAGCCATCAGCTTCATTTACCTCGTAGACCTCTACCTGCCCACTGGGCCAGCCGAGCACTACCAGCGTTGAATCTGAATTGTACTCGATTACAAAAGCATTCATAGTTCAGAGGTTATCCGTAAAGCAACCTCATACCTTTATGCGCTCCAATCTGCTTATGTATTCTTCACAAAGACTAACCATTAAAGCAAAAAGCCCCTGATAAACAGGGGCTCATGTTAATTCAGAACAGCTCTATTACTTGACCGCTGTGACTGCCTGCTGGGCAGAAAGCACGAACTGTACAATCTGGTCAGAACTCTGGCTGATTACCTGCTGGAAGGGCACTGCCCAGAAGCCCATCAGGAACATCAGAATAATCAGTGGCATCAGAATGGCTACTTCGCGGCTATTGAGATCGGTGAGGTGGCGATTCTCCTCTTTGTCGAGTTCGCCGAACATCACACGGCGGAACATCCAGAGCATGTAAACAGCAGCGATGATTACACCGCTGGCGCCGATAGTAGCATACACCGGGCTGATCTGCGGGCTCTTGAAGCTGCCCAGCAGAATCGTGAATTCCCCTACGAAGCCATTAAGACCCGGAAGGCCAATGCTGGACATCGTGGCAATGATGAACATCAGCGTGAAGATGGGCATGATTTTGGCAATGCCCTGGAAGTCGGCAATCTCGCGGCTGTGACGGCGATCGTAAATCATGCCGACGATAAGGAACAGCGCGCCAGTAGATACCCCGTGGTTGATCATCTGCAGCACTGCACCGTTCATGGCCTCAGGGCTGAAGGCAAAAATGCCCATGATGATGAAGCCCATGTGTGCTACCGAAGAATAAGCCACCAGGCGCTTGATGTCGGACTGGACCATCGCGGCCATCGCACCGTAAATAATACCGATAAGACCCAACAGCGCCATCAGCCATGCCCACTCCAGCGAAGCTGAAGGGAAGAGCGGCAGATTGAAGCGGATAAGGCCATAAGTACCCATTTTCAGAAGAAGGCCAGCAAGAATGACCGAACCCGCAGTGGGGGCCTGAACGTGCGCAGCCGGCAGCCAGGTGTGTACCGGGAACACAGGAACCTTGATGAGGAAGCTGATGGCAAAGCCCCAGAACAGGAGATTCTGTGTAGCGGCATCCAGCGGATGCTGGCGCAGATAATCCAGAATAACTGGGAGGTCGGTGGTGAAACCGATGCCAGCGCCTTCGCCTACAAGGTTACCCAGGTACAGGATGCTGATCAGCATGAGCACCGAGCCTACCAGCGTGTAGAGGAAGAACTTGATAGCTGCATAGATACGATCCTTGCCACCCCACATGCCGATAAGGAAGTACATCGGGATAAGACCTACTTCGAAGAACACGTAGAAGAGTACAAGATCGAGCGAGAGGAACACGCCGAGTACGGCAACCTGAAGCAGGAGCAGCAGCGAATAGTAGCCCTTCTCGTTGCTGGAGATGCTGTCCCAGCTGAACCAGATACTGAGCGGGAACAGCAGCGTACAGAGCATGACCAGCCAGACGCTGATACCATCTATGCCTGTAATGAACTTGATGTCAATACCTGGGAACCAGATGTAGGCTGTTTCGAAAAGATAACCGCCCGCGGGCATGCTGGCGGCCTGTGCCAGGTATTCTTTCAGCAGCACTACCGAGAGCGCCAGTGGGATGAGTGAGGCCAGCATGGCGACGTATTTGGCCTGACGCTGAGGCAGCAACAGGATAAATGGCACGCCAATGACGCTGGAAAATATCATCACATTCATCAGCAAGCTGACGGTATCTGCGCTCATAGGAGGATGTGCTGGTAAAATTGTTCGGCCTCAAAAATACGATTACAGGCCCAAGATGCAAGGAAAAGGCAGTATAGTTCCGTCCACGTGCCTGCCAAGCCTTTGGCGGCGGCAGGTGTGGAAAGCGTGGCTATCGGTTGTTGTCGCGCCACTCGTTTACCCAGGCAGCCTGTATCATTTCCAGATGCCCCTCGTTGCTCTCTTCGGGTTTTCCTTCAAAGTGAGGCAGTTCCAGTACCCACTGGTGGAGGTCGGTGAAGCGAATACGGTAGATGCGTGATTCGTTGAAATCGTTACCAAAGCGCTCATACAAGCCCATGGCGATGTCTTCGTAATCGTTCCACCGGATTGGCAGCGCGAACATCTCGTTGTTGGCAGACATAGAAATACGGATGGGTGAGAATAATCAGTGGCCAATCATGAGCCGCTGATCGGGTATTGTAATGGAGACATTGCCGTGTACCAGGCTCTGGCAGGCAAGGCGCGATTCGAGGCGGGGGCGGATGGCGCGGTCGATATAATCTTCCTCTCGGTCAGACATCTCGGGTAAGTTGTCCATTCCCTCCTCCACGTAGATGTGGCAGGTGGTGCAGGCGCAGACACCACCGCAGTTATGGTGCAACTCTATGCCATTTTCCAAGGCGGCATCCAGAATAGACTCACCCTCCACGGCTTTAATGGAGACCGGTGCCAGCCCTTCTTCCTCGAACTGTATGTGAACTGTATGTACTTTCATGGGAATGTTTGTCAGCAGTCTACCTGCAAACGGCAGCAGCGTGTGGAATGTTTCCAAACAGGCATTCGGCTGCAAAAGTAAGCGACCGGCGCGTCAAATGGTGACGTTGAAACCGATTTCAAACCTCGGAATTGCTGGATAGCGTGCCGTACCACGTGTCAGCACCCCTGTGCTGGGGTCGTACCCCTCACCCGACTCGAAGACATCAGACACCCGATACAATGCCCAGATACCCACGAAGTTCCAGACATATTTGCCATATACAGCAACACGCCATTTGGCAATATTGGGCAAGTCGTATACACGGTTTGTTGCAGACTGACCCAGATTGTTTGTGCCCGTAGATTTGTAAGAGGTCTCAAACATGTAGCCGATTGTTGCTCCCACCTCGGCGAACTGACGCAGTCTGAAGTCGTCTCGGCGTTTGGTCGCGAAGGCAACACCGATGGGGACGTCAAAGTAAAATGCACGTACTTTCTCGCTTTCAAGGCCTGGGGTTGCGGTAGGGAACTTCTTGGCCTGCGAGGCGTCAAACACCAGCTTGTAGAAGGTAATACCAGGTTGTATTTTAACTGCCCACCGTTTATTGATAACCCAGTTCGCACTGATACCCACAAAGATACTACCAGAAAAAGGAGACACCGAAACACTGTCTGGCAGTTCCCCGGTGAACAGGTAGCCAGTGTTGAAAACGAGGTCTATCTTTTCTCCGGGCCGCACGAAAAAGCGCTTCAGGGAGCGGTTGAGCGAGTCGTCCTGTCGGCTGCCGAGTTCCTGCATCTGGGCTTCCTGGTCGCGCAACTGCTCTTCCAGCAGGCGCTCACGTTCTTTTTCGCGCTCGCGCTGCTCACGTTGGCGTCGTTTCTCGGCTTCACGGGAAAAATGCTCACGCTGGTCGGCGCTATCGTCGTCGGTCTGGGCCCATACAGGGCTTGCGGCCCCCAACAAGAGGCCAGACAGCAGGAGAAGTCGAAAAGCCATCATACGGTGCAAAGCTATTTAAAAAGCGCCCTTCTGTGTGTTATTTTGTGGGATGCGGAACAAACAACTGGAGGGCAGCAGCCTGCCCGGCGACCAGGATGAACTGGCCCTACGGCCATCCCGGTTTGCCGAGTTTGCAGGCCAGGACAAGATTCTGGAAAACCTCCGGATATTCGTGCAGGCGGCCAAGCTGCGCGACGAAACGCTGGACCACGTGATTCTGCACGGCCCGCCCGGGCTGGGGAAAACCACCCTGGCCAACATCATTGCCCAGGAGTTGGGGGCCAATATACGCACGACCAGCGGCCCCGTATTGGAAAAGCCTGCCGACCTGGCGGGTCTGCTGACGAACCTTGACACACGCGATGTGCTGTTCATTGATGAGATTCACCGTCTGAGCCCCGTGGTGGAGGAATACCTCTACTCGGCTATGGAAGACTACAAGATTGATGTAATGATTGAAACGGGCCCCAATGCCCGCAGTATTGAAATCAAGCTGAACCCCTTTACACTGGTGGGGGCTACAACCCGCGCCGGCCTGCTGACAGCCCCGCTCCTGGCTCGTTTTGGCATTCAGTGTCGGATGGAATACTACACTGCCGACCTGCTCTCGCGCATCATTGGCCGCTCGGCAAAAGTGTTGCAGGTAGGCATTGCGCCGGAAGCGGCCCTGGAAATTGCACGGCGAAGCCGTGGCACCCCCCGCATTGCCAACCGGCTGCTGCGGCGCACCCGCGACTTTGCCCAGGTGAAAGGCACTGGCAGCATTACGCTGGAGATAGCTCAGCTGGCCCTTGGTGCGCTGGAGGTTGACAGCGCGGGCCTAGATGAAATGGACAGCCGCATCCTGCTGGCCATCATCGATAAGTTTGCAGGCGGCCCCGTTGGCATCCAAACGATTGCCACCGCCGTAGGCGAGGAAGCCGAGACCATAGAAGAAGTGTACGAGCCATATCTGATTCTGGAAGGTTTTCTGAAGCGTACGCCCCGGGGCCGTGAAGCCACCCCCAAAGCCTATGCACATTTTGGGCGCATGCATGGTAGCAAGGCCAGCGAGCTTTTCTAACTTAAAGCATGTATTCTCGCGAAGCCCTGACACAAGCCATCAAGGCTGAAGCACTGCGCCTGGGCTTTGATTTCTGTGGCGTGGCAAAAGCGGGTTTTCTGGAGCCTGAGGCACGCCAACTGGAGGCTTTCCTGCAAAAGGAGCATCACGGGAAAATGACATGGCTGGAGGGGTACTTTGACCTGCGGACAGATCCCCGTCTGCTGGTGCCGGGAGCCAAGTCGGTGATCAGCGTGCTGAAAAACTACTACCCAGCGCCGGAGGACCGTCAGCAGCAGGGGCTACCCAAAATCAGTACCTATGCCTATGGGCAGGATTACCATCGGGTAATCAAGCAGGATTTGATACAGCTGGCAGAGTTTATCGAAAGCAAGTGTGGCGCCGTCAATCAGCGCTGGTGCACAGATTCGGCCCCTGTGATGGACAAAGCCTGGGCACGGCTGGCGGGCCTTGGCTGGGTAGGCAAAAACACAAACCTGATACGGCCAGGGACCGGCTCGTTCTTCTTCATTGGCGAGCTGATACTGGACGTGGAGTTGGTGTACGATGGCCCCATGCGCGACTTCTGCGGCACCTGCACCCGCTGCATCGACGCTTGCCCTACCGGCGCCCTGACGCCGTACCAGATAGACTCGCGCAAGTGTATCAGCTACCAGACGATTGAGCTGAAAGACCGGATTGAGGATCAGTACCGGGGCAATGCACTGGCGGGTTGGGCATATGGCTGCGACATCTGCCAGGATGTTTGCCCCTGGAACCGCTTTGCACAAGCCCACAATGATGCACGCTTCAAGCCCCTGCCCCACCTGAACCGCACGCCTGAAGAATGGGAGGCTACCAGCGGCAACCAGTTTGACAAGCTGCTGCGACCTACGGCCATGGGGCGCATACGGAGGGAGAAGTGGCTGGATAACCTATCTGCTGCCCAGGAAAGCCGCCCCTAGCGATTGTAACAAAGCATCAGTCGCGAGAACTGCGGATGGCCTTGCCCAGCAGCAGGTAGGCCCCTACCCCTGCCAGTTTGAACATCCAGCCGCCAGTAAACACCAGCAGCGCGATGAACAATCCGCGGGCCCATACCTGCCCCTTAGGTGGCACCAACCGCGCAAACACGCCCAGCACATACCCCTTACGAGGGCGGTGGTACTGGAGGCGGAACTTTGGAAGATCATTATCGTAATCCATGTCTAAGAGACTATGGATTCGCATGTAAGTTGCGCCACGGCGCTCCTCCAAACTTTAATTCCGTGCATTAAAACGCAAACCGCCGGGTTTGAGACCCGGCGGTTTAACGTGTTCGCGAAAACAGAGTTTATTCCGAGACCAGTTCGCGGTCGCGCTGGCGGCCACGAGACAGGCGCTCATAAGGTGCAGATGCATCGGCATCGAGTGGCAGGTTGTTGTAGTCGTCGACCGACATGACAACCATATCCTCGTATTCGCGCAGGCCAGTACCTGCGGGAATGAGGTGCCCCACGATTACGTTTTCCTTCAGGCCCAGCAGATCGTCTTCCTTGGCAGCGATAGCGGCTTCGGAGAGTACCTTGGTGGTTTCCTGGAAGGATGCGGCGGACATGAAGGACTTGGTGCCAAGCGAAGCGCGCGTGATACCCTGCAGCGTAGACGAGGCTACGGCAGCACGGGCGTCGCGGGTGACCACCACCTTCTTGTCCTTACGCTTGAGCATGGAGTTTTCGTCGCGGAGCTTGCGCGCCGAGATGATCATGCCTGGACGGAGCGTCGTTGACTCACCTGCGTCGACAACCACCTTCTTGTCGAAGATCCAGTCGTTTTCCTCCTGGAATTCCTGACGGTCGGCGATTTCGCGCTCAAGGAAGATGGTATCGCCGGGGTCTTCGATCTCGACTTTCTGCATCATCTGACGTACGATGACTTCGATGTGCTTGTCGTTGATCTTCACACCCTGGAGGCGGTATACAGCCTGGATTTCGTTCACGATGTACTCCTGAACAGCGGCCGTACCCTTGATGCGGAGAATGTCGGCGGGGGTAATGGCACCGTCGGAGAGCGGCGTGCCAGCGTATACCAGGTCGTTGTCCTGCACGAGGATGTGCTTAGACAACGGCACCATATACTTGCGCTCTTCAGAACCGTCGCGGCTCACGATCATAATCTCGCGGTTACCACGCTTGATGCTGCCGAGCTGTACGATACCGTCGATTTCCGACACCACCGCAGGGTTCGAGGGGTTACGGGCTTCGAAGAGTTCGGTAACGCGGGGCAGACCACCGGTGATGTCACCTGTCTTGGAGAGTGTACGCGGAATCTTGACGAGAATCTGACCGGGCTTCACCTTCTGGTTGTTCTCGACGATAATGTGCGAGCCAACCGGGATGTTGTAGGTCTTCACGACGTTGCCCTTCTGGTCCAGCACAGTGATGGCCGGGTTGATGGTCTTGTCGCGGTTCTCGATAACAACCTTCTCCTTGTAGCCGGTCTGGTCGTCGACTTCCTCGCGGTAGGTAATACCCTCGAGGATGTTGTCGTACTGGACCTTACCGTCCACATCGGACATGATGACGGCGTTGTAGGGATCCCAGCGGCAGAGCTCAGTGCCCTTTTCGACAATCTGGCCATCCTTCACGAGCAGCTCAGAACCGTAAGGCAGGTTGTTGAGGGTGAGCTGACGACCGGAGTCGACATCCACCAGCTTGATTTCGCCGTTGCGGCCGATGATGATCTGTACTGGCTCTTCGGCGTCGGTCTTCTCGACGGAACGAACGTTTTCCAGCACGATCTTACCGCGGTATTTGGAGCGAATCTGGCTGTCGGCCGAGAGGCGCTGGGCAGTACCACCCACGTGGAAGGTACGCAGCGTCAGCTGGGTGCCTGGTTCGCCGATAGACTGGGCAGCGATAACGCCTACAGCCTCACCCTTCTGCACCAGCTGGCCCGTGGCCAGGTTACGGCCATAGCACTTGGAGCAGGTACCACGCTTGCTATCGCAGGTAAGAACCGAGCGGATGTCTACGGTTTCTACACCCGCTTCCTCGATCTTACGAGCAATGTCTTCCGAGATTTCGCCACCCGAAGCGATGATGATTTCGTCGGTAAGTGGATGACGGACATCTTCCAGCGGTGTGCGGCCAACGATACGGTCGGCCAGGGGCTCGACGATATCGTCGTTTTCGCGGAGTGCCGAGATGGAAATGCCACGCAGGGTGCCGCAATCTTCTTCAGTGATGATAACGTCCTGCGCAACGTCAACGAGACGACGGGTAAGGTAACCGGCATCCGCAGTCTTGAGCGCGGTATCGGCCAGACCCTTACGGGCACCGTGGGTCGAGATGAAGTACTCGAGTACGGAGAGACCTTCCTTGAAGTTTGACAGGATGGGGTTCTCGATGATTTCGCCCGAAGAACCCTTGAGGGTTTTCTGCGGCTTGGCCATCAGACCACGCATACCGCCGAGCTGACGAATCTGCTCTTTCGAACCACGCGCACCGGAATCCAGCATCATGTAAACGGGGTTGAAGCCGTCTTCGTCCGAGGCAATCTGCTTGAGCAGGGCTTCGGTGATCTTGGAGTTGGTGCGGGTCCAGATGTCGATAACCTGGTTGTAACGCTCGTTCTCGGTGATGAGACCCATACCGTAGCTGGCGTACACCTCGTCGATCTTGGTCTGCGCTTCTGCGATGAACTTTTCTTTCTCGGCAGGCACCAGTACGTCGGAGAGACGGAAAGAGAGACCACCGCGGAAAGCCATTCCGAAGCCCAGCGCCTTCAGATCATCAAGGAAGTGGGCCGTACGGGCCATGCCGCAGGCGCGGAACACTTCCTGGATTACGTTACGCAGCTGACTCTTGGTGAGCAGACGGTTGATGTAGCCTACCTCGGCAGGTACAATCTGGTTGAAGAGCACACGGCCCACCGAAGTTGCGATAAACTTGTCTTCCGTCAGCAAGGCCAGCATGTGCTTCTTGCGGTCGGCGTCCTGTACGTTCATGCCCTCGATGGTAGCCTTGTCAATGGCTTCCTTGTTGGGGAGCGTCTGACGGTCGTGCTTACCGTTGTAGCGGAGGAGAATGCGTGCATGAAGGTCAATCTGCTTCTCGTTATAAGCAATGATTACCTCTTCGGCACTGTAGAAGATGTTGCCTTCGCCACGCTGACGCGGGCGGTCTTTGGTGATGTAGTACACCCCGAGTACCATGTCCTGCGAGGGTACCGTAACGGGGGCGCCGTTGGCGGGGTGCAGGATGTTGTGGCTGGCCAGCATGAGCAGCGACGCTTCCAGAATGGCTTCGTTGCTGAGGGGCACGTGCACGGCCATCTGATCACCGTCAAAGTCGGCGTTGAAGCCCGTGGTTACGAGCGGGTGCAGCTGTATAGCCTTGCCCTCAATCAGCTTGGGCTGGAAGGCCTGGATACCCAGACGGTGCAGTGTTGGCGCACGGTTGAGCAGTACGGGGTGGCCCTTGAGAACGTTTTCCAGGATTTCCCACACGACGGGATCCTTGCGGTCGACGATCTTCTTGGCGCTCTTTACCGTCTTGACGATGCCGCGCTCGAGGAGTTTGCGGATGACAAACGGCTTGAAGAGCTCGGCAGCCATGTCCTTGGGCAGACCGCACTCGTGGAGCTTGAGCTCGGGGCCTACGACGATAACCGAACGACCGGAGTAGTCGACACGCTTACCGAGGAGGTTCTGACGGAAGCGGCCCTGCTTGCCTTTCAGCATGTCGGACAGCGACTTCAGGGCGCGGTTGCTCTCGGTACGTACCGCATTGACTTTGCGGGTGTTGTCAAAGAGACTGTCTACGGCCTCCTGCAGCATGCGCTTCTCGTTACGCAGAATTACCTCGGGCGCCTTGATCTCGATGAGGCGCTTGAGGCGGTTGTTGCGAATGATGACGCGACGGTAGAGGTCGTTGAGGTCGGACGTTGCGAAACGGCCACCCTCAAGGGGTACGAGGGGGCGCAGTTCAGGGGGAATAACCGGTACCATGCGGATCACCATCCACTCGGGACGGTTCTCGATACGCTTGTTGGCACCACGGAATGCCTCCACGACCTTGAGGCGTTTCAGGGCCTCGTTCTTACGCTGCTGGCTGGTTTCTTCAGCTGCTGCACGGCGAAGCTCATAGCTGAGTTCGTCGAGTTGCAGGGTGCTGAGGAGGAGTTCCAGCGCCTCGGCGCCCATCTTGGCGACAAACTTGTTGGCGTCGGAATCGTCCAGGTATACGTTGTCCTTGGGAAGACGCTCAAGGAGATCGAGGTATTCGTCTTCGGTGAGGAAGTCCATGCGGTTGACACCCTCAGCGGCCAGCGGCCCGGGGTTGATGACCACATAGCGCTCATAATAGATTACCTGGTCGAGCTTCTTGGTAGAAAGACCGAGCAGGTTACCGATTTTGTTGGGCAGCGAACGGAAATACCAGATATGCGCTACAGGCACCACCAGAGAGATGTGGCCCATACGCTCACGGCGCACCTTCTTCTCGGTGACCTCTACGCCGCAACGGTCGCAGATGATGCCCTTGTAACGGATGCGCTTGTACTTGCCGCAATGGCATTCGTAGTCCTTAACGGGGCCGAAAATGCGCTCACAGAAGAGGCCGCCCATTTCCGGCTTGTATGTGCGGTAGTTGATGGTTTCGGGCTTAATGACCTCACCAAACGACCGCATGAGGATGGCTTCCGGAGATGCGAGGCTCACGATGAGCTTCCGGAAGTCACTTTTGAGTTTCGTATCTTTTTTCGCGAACATGAACGAAAGCTGTTGGGTCGAACCAATGCCAGGTTAACCGACTGCCCCCGAAGGTTTAGCCTCCGGGGGTGTCATTGAAAGTTAGTCGAGGGTTACCTCGAGAGCCAGACCACGGAGTTCGTGGATGAGTACGTTGAAGGACTCGGGGATACCGGGTTCTGGAACGTTCTCGCCCTTGACGATGGCCTCGTATGTTTTGGCACGTCCGATGACGTCGTCACTCTTGACCGTGAGGAGCTCGCGCAGGATGTGAGCGGCACCGAAGGCCTCGAGTGCCCACACTTCCATCTCGCCGAAGCGCTGACCGCCAAACTGCGCCTTACCACCCAGCGGCTGCTGCGTAATAAGTGAGTAGGGCCCGATGGAACGTGCGTGCATCTTATCGTCAACCATGTGGCTGAGCTTCAGCATGTAGATTACACCAACGGTGGTCTGTTGCTGGAAACGCTCGCCAGTCTGGCCATCGTAGAGGTAGGTGCGGCCAAACTCGGGCAAACCTGCCTTCTCGAGTTCGCCGTTGACCTCATCGATGGTAGCGCCGTCGAAGATTGGGGTAGCGTATTTCACACCCATCTTCTTGCCGGCCCATCCCAGAATGGTTTCGTAGATCTGACCGAGGTTCATACGGCTAGGTACACCCAGGGGGTTAAGTACCACATCGACTGGCGTACCATCGGCCAGGAAGGGCATGTCTTCGGCACGCACAATCTTGGCAACGATACCTTTGTTACCGTGGCGACCAGCCATCTTGTCGCCCACCTTCAGCTTGCGCTTGTTGGCAACATAGACCTTGGCCAGCTTGACGATACCCGTTGGGAGTTCATCGCCGACAGAGATTTGATACTTGTCGCGCTTGAACTTGCCGTCGATTTCGTTGAACCGGTTCTTATAGTTGTGGAAGAGCTGGATGATGGTGCTGTTCAGTTCTTCGTCGGTCACCCACTCGGAGGGAACGAGGTCGATAAAACGGGCACCTTCGATCAGCTTCTCGCTGAACTTCTTGTTCGGAGCGATGATTTCCTCGCCGAACTTGTTGCGCACACCGTTGAGCTTGCGGTCAGAGAGCAACTTGACGAGCTTCTGTACCATCAGGCGGTCGAGTGCGGCAATATCGTCCTTGTACTGGTCTTCGAGGTCCTGAAGCTTCTTCTTGTCATTCGAGCGGGACTTGCCGTCCTTCTTGTCTTTCGAGAAGAGCTTTTTGTCGATGACCACACCGCGGAAAGATGGCGGCGCCTTGAGAGAGGCATCCTTCACGTCGCCAGCTTTGTCGCCGAAGATAGCGCGGAGCAGCTTCTCTTCCGGGGTAGGATCGGTTTCGCCTTTGGGGGTAATCTTACCAATCAGGATGTCGCCTTCCTTCACTTCCGCACCGATACGGATAAGGCCATTCTCGTCGAGGTGACGGGTAGCTTCTTCCGATACGTTGGGAATTTCGTTGGTGAGCTCTTCCTGACCCAGCTTGGTGTCGCGCACCTGAAGCTCAAACTCTTCTACGTGAATAGAAGTGAAGAAGTCTTCATTTACAACGCGCTCGCTGATAACGATGGCATCCTCGAAGTTGTAACCCTGCCAAGGCATGAACGCTACCAGAAGGTTGCGGCCAAGTGCAAGTTCACCCTGCTCGGTGCTGTAGCCTTCGGTAAGGATTGTACCCTTTTCAACACGCTGGCCGTTCTTGACGATTGGCTTCATGTTGACGGCCGAACTCTGGTTGGTACGCTTGAACTTCTGAAGCTTGTAAGTAACGATGTCACCCGAGAAGCTGATCATGTTCTGCGTGTCGTCGAGCTCGTAGCGGATGCGGATTTCGTTTGCATCTACAAACTCAACCACACCGGGGCCCTCGGCAACAATCAGCGCGCGGGAATCAACTGCGGCCTTTCCTTCGAGACCGGTACCTACCACTGGTGCATCGGGGCGCAGCAGGGGCACAGCCTGGCGTTGCATGTTCGAGCCCATGAGCGCACGGTTGGCGTCATCGTGCTCGAGGAAGGGAATCAGCGACGCAGCCAGCGATACAATCTGGTTGGGCGCGATGTCCATGTAGTGCACTTCTTCTGGCGCGACAATGGGGAAGTCGGCCATGTGGCGTGCCTTCACCTTGTCTACCAGCGCACCTTTTGTATCATGCTCGGTATCGGACTGCGCGATGATGGTATCCTCTTCCTCCTCCGCGCTAAGATACAGAACGTTCTTCTTGTCAACCTTGCCACTCTCAACCTTCCAGTAGGGCGTTTCGATGAAGCCCATGCTGTTCACCTTGGCGAAAATGCACAGACTGGAAATCAGACCAATGTTCGGGCCTTCCGGCGTTTCAATCGGGCAAAGGCGACCATAGTGGCTGTAGTGTACGTCACGCACCTCGAAGCCTGCGTGCTCTCGGCTAAGACCGCCCGGTCCGAGTGCTGAAATACGACGCTTGTGCGTGATTTCGCTCAGAGGGTTGGTCTGGTCCATAAACTGGCTCAGCTGGCTCGTTCCGAAGAAGGAGTTGATAACCGAGCTGAGGGTACGGGCGTTGATCAGGTCAGCAGGCGTGAACAGTTCGTTGTCACGAATGTTCATGCGCTCGCGGATGGTACGGGCCATACGGGCCAGACCTACGCTGAACTGTGCGTATAGCTGCTCACCTACCGTGCGTACGCGACGGTTGGACAGGTGATCGATATCATCGACGGCCGTCTTCTGGTTCAGCAGTTCGATCAGGTAATTAACAATCCGGATGATGTCCTTCTTGGTCAATACCTGGCTGCTTTCTTCCTGGGTGCCATGCAGTTTCTTATTCAGGCGATAACGACCTACCTCACCAAGGTCATAGCGCTTGTCACTGAAGAAGAGCTTTTCAATGATACCACGAGCAGTTTCCTCGTCAGGAGCTTCGGCATTGCGCAGCTGACGATAGATCAACTGCACAGCTTCCATCTCGCTGTTGGAGTTGTCCTTCTGAAGCGTGTTCAGAATGATGGAATATTCGTTGGCTTGAGCAGACTCGGCCAGCAGGATGATCGATTTTTCACCACTCTCTACAATCGTATCGATATCATCCTCATCCAGCACATGGTCGCGCTCAAGCAGAACCTGGTTACGTGTGATGGAGATTACCTCACCGGTATCTTCATCGACGAAGTCTTCCACCCAGGTCTTGAGCACCCTTGCTGCCAACTTACGGCCAACGACCTTTTTCAGGCTGGCCTTGTTAGCTTTTACCTCCTCGGCCAAACCGAAGATTTCCAGTATATCCTTGTCGGAGCTGTAACCAATAGCGCGAAGGAGCGTAGTGATGGGGAATTTCTTCTTGCCATCGATGTACGCATACATCACGTTGTTTACATCCGTCGAAAATTCAATCCAGCTACCCTTGAACGGAATGATACGAGCTGAATACAGCTTGGTACCGTTCGGGTGCACGCTCTGACCAAAGAAAACGCCTGGAGAGCGGTGCAGCTGAGACACAATAACCCGCTCGGCGCCGTTGATAATGAACGTGCCAGCAGGCGTCATGTAAGGGATATTGCCCAGGTATACTTCCTGTACAACAGGCTCGAAGTCGTCGTTGTCAGGATCCTTGCAATAGAGATATAGTTTTGCCTTGAGGGCAACGGAGAAAGTGAGACCACGTTCCTTACACTCGTCGATGTCATAGCGTGGGGGATCGACGGTGTAGTCCTGGAACTCAAGTACAAAGTTCTCCCGAGCGTCGGTGACGGGGAAGTTCTCCTTGAATACTTTGTACAGGCCTTCGTTTGCACGACGGTCCGGCGGAGTATCCAGCTGCAGGAATTCCTTGAAGGATTGCAACTGAACCTCGAGCAGGTCGGGATATTCAGCACCCGTTGTATCCTTACCAAAGGATATACGGGGGCTTTCGAAGATATTCGCCAAGTACGTCAGTTATTAAATGGTGAGGAGGATAAACGGGTGTAGACCTGACTTTCGCCAGGTCTACCCAAAACGCTACGCGGTAGCAATATCGTGCAAAACCGCGAGAATCCAGCTTGAAGTCAAACGCGGCAAAGCCGCACTCACTTACTTAACTTCAACTTCAGCGCCGGCTTCCACGAGCTGAGCCTTAATAGACTCGGCTTCTTCTTTGGAAACCTTCTCCTTCACGGGCTGGGGAGCGCCGTCTACGAGGTCCTTCGCCTCTTTCAGGCCAAGACCGGTCAGGTTCTTCACAACCTTAACCACTTCGAGTTTCTTAGCGCCACCATTCTTCAGGATAACGTCAAACTCGGTTTTTTCAGCGACAGCAGCGCCAGCGTCGCCACCGGCAACAGCGCCAGCTACCATTACGGGAGCAGCAGCAGCGGGGGTGATACCGTACTCGTCCTTCAGGATGGTAGCGAGGTCGTTAACCTCTTTAACGGTGAGGTTGACCAGGGTCTCGGCAAGTTGCTTCAGATCAGCCATTGTAGGAAGTATTGAACTCGTTGTGGTGGAAAATCAAAAAAGAAAAGAAAGATGCGGCGTTAGGCTTTGCGCTCTTCGAGTGCTTTTACCAGGCCACCCAGCGTGTGTTGACCACTCTGCAGGGCAGAAACCAGGTTTTGAGCAGGGCTCTGAAGCAGGCCAATGATATCGCCCAGAAGTTCCTTACGGCCCTTCAGTGTAGCGAGCGTATCAAGAAGGTTTGTACCGCCAACAAAGGCAGCTTCTTCTACGTACGCACCTTTTACTCCAGGCTTATTCGTGGAAGCCGCGAAAGACTTGATCAGTTTCGCAGGTTCGTTAGCACTTTCGTTAACGAAGATGAGCGAACTGGGGGTTTTCAGCGCCGAATAAATACCGGTGTAATCACGCCCTTCTTCTGAAGCCACTTTTTCAAGGGCCTTACGAATCAGGGTGTTTTTTGCCATATGCACCGAAAGGTTTTTTTCAAACAGCTTACGGCGAAAGTTGTTCGACTGCTCTACGGTCATCCCACCCATATCTACAATGTAGAAATTGGGCTTGCTTCGGATTTCGTCGGCGAGCTTAGATACAAACTCGAATTTCTCTTGCTTGGTCATGGCGTGTCGGCTTAGAGGCCAGGAACAGTGGTTTTCTCAACTTCAACACCCGGGCCCATAGTAGCCGACAGGTGGATAGACTTAACATAGGTGTCCTTGAGGCCCTGAGGCTTGAGACGCTGGATTACCTGGAGGAGCTCCATAGCGTTTTCAGCCAACTGAGTTGCGCCAAAAGAAACTTTGCCAATAGATGCGTGAACGATACCAGCGCGATCGACTTTGAAGTCTATTTTACCGGCTTTCACCTCTTTCACAGTCTTGCCAACTTCGGTAGTAACGGTGCCACTCTTGGGGTTGGGCATCAAGCCACGAGGGCCGAGAATTTTACCCAAACGACCAACTTTCGGCATCACGTCGGGTGAACAGATGATCACATCGATATCTGTCCAACCACCTTCGATTTTCTGGATATAATCATCCAGACCTACGTGATCTGCACCGGCTTCCTTGGCTTCGGCTTGTTTGTCGGCACCGGTAAGAACCAGTACGCGAACATCTTTACCAATGCCGTGAGGAAGGCTTGCAACACCACGTACCATCTGATTGGCTTGACGGGGGTCAACGCCCAGACGAATCGCGAGGTCTACCGAACCGTCAAACTTGGTGTACGAGGTCTTCTTAACGATCTCGCATGCATCGGCAAGTGCGTAAGCCTTGTTCCCATCAAACAGGGACACGACCTGCTTGTACTTCTTGCTTCGTTTCATGAGAATGATCTCCCTCTATTGTGGTTCGGAAATTAGTTTTTCTCCCAGGGGGCAACACCATCGACCGTAATACCCATGCTACGGGCAGTACCTGCCACCATACGCATACAAGCGTCGAGGGTGAGGCAGTTGGTGTCAGGCATTTTGGTTTCAGCAATGGTCTTCACCTGCTCCCAGGTAACCTTGCCAACTTTCTTGCGGTTGGGCTCAGCAGAAGCACCTTCGATACCGGCAGCCTTCATGAGGAGTACCGGAGCCGGAGGCGTCTTGATGATGAAGTCAAAGCTCTTGTCAGAGTAGACCGTGAGCAGGACGGGCAGTACCTGACCAACCTTGTCTTGGGTGCGAGCATTGAACTGCTTGCAGAACTCCATGATGTTGACACCCTTGGAACCCAACGCAGGGCCGATTGGGGGTGCAGGGTTGGCTTGGCCACCCTTCACCTGGAGTTTAACGTAGGTTTCGATTTGCTTAGCCATTGCAGGAGGCTCTTATTGTAGGCTGTTGAAAAGGGCTTTTACAGACGTTCTACCTGGAGATAGTTGAGCTCAACTGGTGTGTTGCGGCCGAAGATTTTAACAACGACTTTCAGTTTCTTTTTGTCTTCGTTAACCTCTTCTACAACCCCTGTGAAACCAGAAAAAGGACCATCCATTACTTTGACTGACTCGCCAACCATGAATGGATTTTCCATAATCTCACCAGCTTCTGCGAGCTCGTCAACCTTACCGAGAATCTTATTGATTTCGGATTCACGCATAGGCACTGGAGTAGCACCTTTTTCGCTGCCCAGGAAGCCTATCACACCGGGAACATCCTTGATAACCTGGATGATTTCGGACTGAAGTTGGGCATTGATAAGAACATAGCCAGGTAGATAGCTACGTTCGCGTGTACGTTTTTTACCGCCCCTCATTTCAAACACCTTCTCGGTAGGAATGAGGATTTGCAGGATCATAGAACCCAAGCCCAAGCGATTGATCTCGGACTCGAGATACTGCTTGACCTTCTTTTCCTGACCAGTGACGGCGCGGATTACATACCATTGGGCTGCCATAATTCTGCTCTGAATGGTAGGGTAATCAGTTTACGAACGTCTCGTAGAAAGCGCTCAGCAGTCGGTTGAAAGCAAGGTCAATAACCGCGATGACGACAGCGATCAGCAAAGAGGCCACGAGTACCGTGATTGTGTTGCGCTGAAGGCTTTCCGTTTTCCAGGAAACCTTGTTGAACAACTCGTCCGTGTATTCGGAGAAAAACTGTCGAATGCGATTCATTTGATCTTATGTTTTACCGATGTCGGATTATGCACGGGCGGCAGGAATCGAACCCGCAACCTACGGTTTTGGAGACCGTCACTCTACCAGTTGAGCTACGCCCGTGTAAAGGAGCCCTCTGTTGCCAGAGGGCTCACTGAGAAAATTACTCGATGATGTCGGTTACCTGACCGGCACCGATGGTACGGCCACCTTCGCGGATAGCGAAGCGCAGACCTTTTTCCATGGCTACGGGGTAGATCAGTTCAACATTGATTTCAATGTTGTCGCCAGGCATTACCATTTCTACGTTAGCGGGCAGCGTGATGGTGCCAGTAACGTCGGTAGTGCGGAAGAAGAACTGAGGACGGTAGTTGTTGAAGAAGGGGGTGTGGCGGCCACCTTCGTCTTTGCTCAGTACGTAGATCTGACCCTTGAACTTGGTGTGGGGCTTCACGCTGTTAGGAGCGCAAATAACCATACCACGACGGATTTGATCTTTGTCAACGCCACGGAGCAGCAGGCCTACGTTGTCGCCAGCTTCACCACGGTCGAGAAGCTTGCGGAACATTTCTACACCGGTTACAGTAGAAGAGGACTTCTCTTCCTGGAGACCGATGATGTCTACAGCTTCACCTACTTTGATAACGCCACGCTCGATACGACCAGTAGCTACAGTACCACGACCTGTGATCGACATTACGTCTTCGACAGACATCAGGAAGGGCTTGTCGATAGCACGCTCGGGCAGGGGAACGTAGGTATCAACTGCGTCCATCAGGGCCTTAACGGTGTCAACCCACTTGGGTTCGTTGTTCAGAGCACCGAGGGCAGAACCGCGGATTACAGGTACGCTATCGCCAGGGAAGTCGTACTTGCTGAGGAGTTCGCGGATTTCGAGTTCAACGAGTTCCAGCAGTTCTTCGTCGTCTACCATGTCCACTTTGTTCATGAACACTACGATGTAGGGAACACCTACCTGACGAGCGAGGAGGATGTGCTCACGGGTCTGGGGCATCGGACCGTCAGTAGCAGCAACTACGAGGATAGCGCCGTCCATCTGAGCAGCACCGGTAACCATGTTCTTAACGTAGTCGGCGTGGCCGGGGCAATCTACGTGAGCATAGTGGCGATTAGCCGTCTGATATTCTACGTGAGCGGTGTTGATGGTGATACCGCGCTCTTTTTCTTCAGGCGCAGCGTCAATTGAAGCGAAGTCGCGCTTCTCAGCCATACCAGCTTCAGCCAGTACGGAGGTGATGGCAGCCGTCAGCGTGGTTTTGCCGTGGTCAACGTGACCGATGGTACCGATGTTGACGTGCGGTTTGGAGCGGTCAAATGCCTCTTTAGCCATGAGTTTAAAATGTACGAGTTAAACGAAACGGTTACGATCCAGAGCTGTTGATCAGGATTGAACTGACGACCTCTTCCTTACCAAGGAAGTGCTCTACCACTGAGCTACAACAGCTTATAATGCTTTCCGCTTACGCCACACAGGTGAGGTGAAACGGGCTGCAATTATACAACTTTTCCACTATGCTTGCAACAGAAGAAGAAAGTAGCAGCAGAGTGAGGCTAGAATGCAATGGACGGGACTCCAGCAGGGGTAACAATACTGTGCACGCCATCGATACCAAAGAACGAGCGGGAGACGAGGCTCGAACCCGCAACCCTCAGCTTGGAAGGCTGATGCTCTACCAATTGAGCTACTCCCGCGGGGATACTTGGGCAACGAGACACCGATCGGTGGAAGCCCGAGCGGAGCTTCGTCTGGCTTTATAACCAGCCCTAAGAAGTGGGGAGAGAGGGATTCGAACCCCCGAAGGCGGATGCCAACAGATTTACAGTCTGTCCCAGTTGGCCACTTTGGTATCTCCCCAAAAAAGTCAGTTGCTACTGCAAACTGAAAAAACAGGTTTTCAAATACCTCCTGAGCCCCCAGACGGACTCGAACCGCCGACCTACTGATTACAAATCAGTAGCTCTACCAACTGAGCTATGGAGGCCAATTGAAAATCGAGTTGCAAAAGTAGGGGAAGAGTCATTACAGCGCAAGCCCTACTCCCCTGTTTTTTCTTAGTGGAGTGATATCTTGCTGAAAACAAGCACAAAAAAATAAGCCTACTCTCGTAGGCTTATAGTGCTAGTAACGTGACCGCTACTCAATATTCATCTTCGTTGAAAAGAAAATCCTCTTTAGTAGGATAATCCGGCCAGATCTCCTCGATTGACTCATAAGGAGTTTCATCATCAGGTAGTTCCTGGAGGTTTTCTACTACTTCCAGAGGGGCCCCCGTGCGGATAGCAAAGTCGATAAGCTCGTCCCGCGTAGCAGGCCAAGGTGCATCCTCAAGATGCGAGGCGAGTTCCAAGGTCCAGTACATAACTTGGTTCGGTAAAAGTCCTGCAAATATAGAATACCAGTGAGACTAAAAACGTGCGCAAGCAACAAGCTTCACACTGCACAAAAAAAGCTACCACCAGGTAGCTTTTATTTGGTTTATCAGCCCCATTAGTGGCTGCTGCTCTTATAGAGCCAGTAAGCCAGAATAATGATGATGACGAAAAGCGAAACAATCAGGATGATCAGGGTCATCTGGAACTTGTTCATTTTGAAATCAAGCTCAGACTTCTCCTGATACAATTGCTTGTTCTTTTCTATGACCTTTTCTTTTTGGGCTTTGGCTACCTCAGCTTCATTCGCCAGCGTCTCATTGAACTGACGGAGCTGTTCGTTGCTGGCATTGAGCTTAGACTCGAGCTTGTCCGAGACTTTCGTAAGGAACTTGGCCTCGTCAAGTAACTTTTCAAACTCTTCACAAAGAGATTGATAAGCAGTACGAAGCTCCTGCTCTGAGTGTTGACGCTCAAGGAGCTGCCGGGCATTGTTCAGATACTCGGTTTCATTGCCAAAGGCTTCCAGCCGTTTCTTCTTGAGCTCCATGTTACGATCCAGTTAGTTGGTGCAATGATAGGTGTTCGCAGAGGCTATTGTATAGAGAGGGTGCAAAAGTAATAAACGGCAGCGTCAGATTCTACGAACTACTCTGTTAATTACACCGAAACCAGGTCGAAAGGGGCTTCGAGCAGGGCCTTATAGTCTTCCCCGGTTTCTTCCATGTCTTCATCATCGGCGTCATAGCACCAGGTGATGACTACCTCGTGCCCACTCTTATAGAGCTTTTCCAACTTGCGGAAAAGATCCAGAAGGCATTTGGAAGAACTGGTATTGAAGTACTCAAGCTGGAACTTGAAGTTGGTCTTTGGGTTGGGAGACTTAGAGTACTCATCCACCCAATCGAGAATCTTGCGGTAAAACCCAATAGAATCCTCGGGGATGGATCGCCCGCTGATCTCGAAAACGTTGATATCCGCATTCAGGATAACTTTCGGCGTTTTCGGAGTGGGTTCTATGATGAGGTTTCTCATTGTGTGTCGGTGGTTGCGGCTGCCTTTGCTTAAACCCTGGAAACTTTGGCTTCCAGGCTGAAGAAAGAATATTTATCGTTCACAGGGTGAAAATCGAAGCCGAGCTTCTGGCCAGACTTGCGGGCGATATCAATCATGCCCAAGCCAGCAGTGCCTTTCTCAGACATTGGCTCGTTTGCCAGGATTTCCTGATAGAGTTGCTTCAACTCATCGCGATCGCAGTTGTTGACGCGCTCCAGCTTGCGCTTAAGATCACCAATGCGGTCGTTGATGATGTGGTTGCCAGTGATAACGTAGTAGTCTTTCTCTTCTTTGCCAATCATCAGAAGAGCCGTGCGATCGTTGATATCGTCAGCACTTACTACTTCCAGCGTATCCAGGTGGTGGTAGACGTTCTGGAGGCATTCTACCATCACATTGAAGACTTTCTTCTTGATCTTCTTGTCCTCACCGTCGCCGTCCAGCTTATTCTCCATCATGTGGAGGATCGAAGAAACCAAGTCAGCTGTCACCTCGCCCTGATAGACGAAGATGATGTTGTTCAGCTGCATGTTCTTGTAGTAGCTGTATGTCATGTTTTCGGTGTGCTATGTTAGGGTCCTGGTGGTAAGACGTGAGGCTCAGTACACTTTCACAATCAGTTCCAGCGGTACAGAGAGGAGGGCCTTGTAGTCCTCGCCAGTCTCTTCCATGTCCTCGTCGTCCTCGTCGTAATACCAGGAGATGTGTACTTCGTTGCCGTCATTGTGAATCGACTCAAGCTTCTTAAGAAGCTCCAGGATATTCTTGGACGAACTGGTGTTGAAGTACTCAAGTTCGAACTTGAAATTGGTCTTGCTATTGGGGTTCTTCGAGTATTCGTCAATCCAGCCGAGGATACGCTGATAGAAACCCACGGAGTCTTCCGGGATGGAACGGCCGCTGAGCTCGAAAACACCTTCAGCAGGGTCGAAGTAGACCTTGGGGGTCTTGTGAGTCGGCTCGATTTTCAGAGGTTCAAGCATGGCTTCGGAGTGGATTGGGTTTAGATACTGTTCTTGGAGATGCGGGCCTCCAGGCTGAAGAACGTATGATCTGGGTTGATATAGCGAAACTGATAATTCAGTTTGTGTTTTGACTTGCGGCTAAGGTCAAGAATCGCGAGTGTGGTAAGACCAGCCTGTGCAGGATCTTCCTTGGTAAGAAACTCTTGGTAGAGCTGCTTAAGTTCTTCCTGACGCAAACCATTGATCTTATCCAGCGTACGCTTGAGATCCTGAACCTTGTCGTTGTAAATATAGTGTCCAGTCGTGACACAATAAGCATCTTCTTCGCGCTTCACCATCAAAAGGGTCGTAGGATCGAACTTGGGGCGAACCTTGTTGTCCTCATCGGTGTAGACGTTAGTTAAGCATTCAACCATCACGTTGAATACTTTTTTCGAGAGGCGTTTGCTCTGTTTGTCCTCTTCGAGCTTTTCCTCCATGATCTCCAGCACGTGAGTGACCAAATCGGAGGTAACAACGCCTTTGTACATGAAAATGACGTTGTTATCGACCATATCCTTATAGAAAGGATAGGTGATTTCTAGGGGGCCATCTACGGTGCCAGTATTTGCAACCGACTGTTTATCACTCATATAAAGGTGCCCGATACGTGGAGTTGTAAAGCTTTCAAGAGAAGCTGAATGTTGCTTGCGCAATATACGAAGCTTAAAACAAAAAACTAAAACCGCAAGCCAATGAGGATGATATCGTCCACTTGCGATTGAGCGCCTTTCCATTCCTCAAAGTGGCGTTCGAGGATTTTTTGTTGCTCCCGCATGCCTCTGTGCTGGTTTCTGAGCAGAATTTCGCGCAAGCGCTTACTTGTAAATTTCTTGCCCTCAGGCCCCCCAAATTGGTCAGCAAACCCATCGCTGAAGAGGTAGATGGCATCCCCATCCTCAATTCGCAGTTCGTGGTTTGTAAAGTGTCTGACCTCGCCTGGCTCCAGTTCAATTCCACCAATACCAAACTTATCGCCCTTCACTTCATGGATGTCATATTGATGCCACCAATAGATAGGGCGATAGGCGCCGGCAAACTGTATTGTCTTCTTGCCCAGGTCAACACGACATAGGGCGATGTCCATACCGTCTTTGCTGGAAACTTCTTTGATGGTTCCGTCAGCCAGCTTTTCTGTCTGTTTCAGCATGGCGCGCACGCGCACGTGCAGCTGGCTCAGGATTCGCGCTGGCTCCAGAATGCCCATTTCGCTAACAATCTGGTTCAGTAGTGTATTGCCAATGAGCGACATGAATGCACCGGGAACCCCGTGACCCGTACAGTCTACGGCGGCAATAAACACTTTGTCGCCCCGATGCAGATACCAATAGAAATCGCCGGAGACGATGTCGCGTGGCCTGAAGAACAGCATCATTTCGCCAAAAGCCTGCTCCATTAGGTGCTGGGCCGGGAGGATAGACTGCTGAATGCGATTTGCATAACGGATACTCTCTGTGATATCAAGGTTCTTCTCCTCGATTTCCAGCTTCTGGCGCAATACTTCTGCATTCACTGCCTGTAGCGTGGTGTTCTGATCCAGAATCATGCGCTCGGCCTGCTTGTTCTCGGTAATGTCATGGGCGACAGCCAGAATCGTAGCTACTTCATTCTCAAGATTGAGTTCAGGGATAAACTCCACCTGCATGATTCTATCACCCAGAACCGATGGGAACGTGACTTCAGCAGTACGTTTGGTTTTACTTTCCGCAACACCCCGAATACTACCTTGCCAGAACCGTGTCTCATCGGCAGATAACCCCACTTCCGAGAGATTCTTACCAATAAAGAAAGATGGCGCACGTCCCGTGTAACGGGTAATTGTGGGGTTGACGTAGAGGTACTCGCCTTCGATGTTGTAGCGGCTGATGAGGTCAGGTGAGTTTTCGGTGAGCGACTGGAATTGCAGTCGTCGCTGGGCGTTGAAGTCGGCGCGTATGCGCTCAGTTACGTCGCGGGTGTTGACTACGAGGCCATAAATCGAGGGGTCATCCAGCAGATTTTTCCCTAATGATTCAAGGTAGATGATAGTCCCATCCTTACGACGATAGCGGAACTCCACCACACACTCCTCGCCGGGCTTTTCCACCATCTCAGCAAAGAATGCTCTAACCTTTTCCAGATCTTCCGAAACGATGTAGCGGAAGAAATCTGGCAGGTCGGACGGCTTGTACCCTAGGATGCGCTCCATCGAAGGACTCTGATAACGCACCCGTGCATCCTTCTCGAAGATGGAAATGATTTCAGAAGCATTTTCCAACAGGGTAAAGAAGCGCTTCTCGCTTTGAGATAGCTCCAAGGCTGTCTGGTTCAGCTTGCGCATCTGTTGCTCAAGCGCCGTATTAGAGCGCTGCAGTTCCTGCTGAGCCATTGCCATGCTCTCAGCGCTTTTCTCCAGATCCTGAGACCGTTCCTGCAACTCGCCCGAGAGCTGGCGCGATTGTTCCAGGAGCCGCAGGGTTTTCTCGTTTGCCTTTACGTTGGCGATAACCGCTGCGATGTTTTCACCAAGACGTTTCACGAAATCGACCTCGTCTTCGGTAAAGCGGTTGAACGAAGCCAATTCAATTACACCAAAGAGGTTTTCGGCCGAAATCAACGGCACAATGAGGAGCGAACTGGGCGGGGCCTCTCCCAGCCCACTGGTCAGAATGACGTAGTTCTCCGGGATTTGGGTGATATGAATGGTTTCCAGCTCCAGTGCCGCCTGCCCTACCAAACCTTCGCCCAAAGCGAATGAACGGTGCATGAACTTGCGCTTGTTGTAAGCGTAGCTAGAGACAAGTTCCAGACGCGGATCGGAGAGGTTGTCGTCATTCAACAGGAAGATGGCCCCCAGATTGGCCTTGACATACCGGGCGAGGTTGGAAATGACATCGTCGCACAACATGCGAAGGTCAGTGGTACGGCGGAGCACATCACCAAAGCGGGCAAAACCAGCAATTGCCCAGTTACGCCGGGATTCACGATCGGCCATCTCGCGTAGCCGGTCGTTCATGCCCAGAAGGGCTATACTCAGAGGATCTTCGCTCTCAGCCAGCTCTTCGCTTACGGTAAACTTACCCTTTCCGATACGCTGTGCAAGATCTATAGCCTGCTGCAGATTAGTGGTAATGGCATTTACCGACTGACCGATTTCCCCAAGTTCATCGTCGCTTTCGGGCAGGTCGCTGTCTGGAAATTCACCTGCTGCCAGCATTGCCGTGTATGACTGAATCTGGCGGATGGGCCGCACCACGAGACGGGCGAGGTAGTTGCCAATAAAAATAACGAACAGAATAAACAGCAGCAGACTGAAACCTACCAACTGAAAGTAACTGCGGTTGACGACCCGATAGTCCTCTTCTAAAACTGCCAGCGCCTGCTGCCGGCTGTCGACCAACCCACCAACAGAAGAGCTGATTTCGCGTACCAGCGGCCTCAGTCGTGTAGCATACACGCGTTGCGCTTCCGAAGCGGCCACGGTATCAACAAAAGTTGCAGGCGTCGGCACCAGTTTCTGGATGGCGCTGAACTGGCTTTCAAGCTCTACCAGCCGGTATACCAGTTGACGCATCTGCTCACGTTGCAACGGCTGGGTTTCGCGCTGAGACTGCTCAGAAAGCAGTTTCTTCAATGAGGAAAACTCTCGCGGAAGAGTCAGTGAGTTCTGTGCGTTGTACTCCTGGTTGCGAAAGAGCAGCCAAGCCTGCACCTTTGACTCGGCATCCTGTGCCGATTGCCGGGTGCGCTCCAGCACTGCCAGCACGTTGTTCTTCTCAGTTGCAATCTGGCTGGCAATGGTGGCGGCCTTGTCAAACAGCGACAGGCTGGACAGGATCACCACGCCAAACAGCAACACCACCCCAGACAGGGTAATCACCAAGCGGCGGCTGAGGGTACGGTTAAGCATGGTGCAAAGGGAGGTTAGTTCAACTGGGAGAGGAACTGCGAAATCTGGGGTTGCGGCAACACGATATCTACTTTGGTAGCCTGTATGGCGGCATCAGGCATGGTAGTCATGCTACATTCGGCGGGATCCTGCACTATGGTGAGCCCTCCTCTGTCCTTAATGCGCTTGAGCCCAAGTGCCCCATCGCGATTGGCACCGGAAAGTATGATACCAATGGCGTTGGGGCCAAAGATATCAGCCACCGACTCGAAGAGAACATCGATGGAGGGACGTGAATACTGCACCATCTCCGTTACGGCCAATGAAAAGTGCTTTCGGTCCTCTACCAACAGATGATAATTGGCAGGTGCCACATAGGCCCATCCGGGCACAATAGGACTCTTGTCATCCGGTTCGGTAACAGGCAGTGCGCTTTTGATTTCAAGAGCTTCCTTGAAGCCTTCGCGCTTGTCTTTCAGGCGGTGCAGTACCAATACCACCGGCAGGCGGAAGTTCTTGGGCAACTGCTCCAGGATACGTGATACCACAGGGAAGCTGCCAGCGCTGCCTCCTATCACCAGGAAAGAGTACCTGTCTTTATCCCGCAAAAAGCTAGAGAGCGACGTCATGTCGGGCGCTTACAGGTGGGATAATGATCAGAGTTTGATTTTCTTGTAGATCTTTTCAGCCTCGTTGACAGACTCGAACTTATCAGCAATACGGCACCAGATGAGCGACTCTTTGGCTCCCAGCGACAGATAGCCCCCGAGGAACATGGAGTTGTGGAGGAGTTCGAACACCCGGTTTTGCAACTGCTGGTTGAAGTAGATCATCACGTTGCGGCAAAGGATGAGATCGAACTTGAAGAAATGGTGATCAACAGCGAGGTCGTGGTGTTTGAACTTCACATTCTCAAGCAGGGACTTGTCGAAGCGGATTTCATTATCTACAATCTGATAGAAATCTGACAGTTTACCCTTTGCTCCTGAACTGTTGTAGTTGTTGGTAAAGAGGTCGAGGTTGCGGGAAGGGAAACGCGCCTCGGCAGCACGCTTCAATACCGCATGATTGATGTCGGTAGCGTAGATTTTGGCGCGCGAAAGCATACCCTCTTCCTTCAGCATGATTGCCATGGAGAGCACCTCTTCGCCAGTGGAGCAGGCCGCATGCCAGATGTTGAACTCAGGGCGGGTATTGAGCACTGGCAGAATCTGGGTACGCAGCGCCTTGAAGAACGAGGGATCGCGGAACATCTCGGTGGTGTTCACCGTGATGTCGAGAATAAACTGGTCGAAGAAGACGGCATCATGCATCAGCTTCTGGATGAGATGATCCAGTGTCTTAATGCCGTTCTTTTTCAGCACCATGATAATCCGGCGCTTGAACGACGACTGCGCATAATTGCTGAAGTCGAAGCCATACTTCGTAAGCACTGCATCGGTCAGCTTTTTGAGCTCCTGCAGGTCGATTTCGATGTCGAATTCGCTGGTGGGGTTATACATACCGGCGAAGAGTAAGGTTAGTTGATGGGTTGTTCGTCAGAGTGTTAGACGGATCAGGAAGCATACTGCTGCTCAATCAGTTCCAATTCAATCAGCAAAGCACGCAGCTCCTGTTCTTCGTAGAAACACTGGCGGCGCAGTTCTTCGGCCAACGCAGAGCCAGACGCCTCCTGCAACTGCTGTTGAAGGTTCAGTATCAAGTGCTGTTTGTCAGCTACCTCCTGTCGTTTTTGTTTTAACGGTGTGGGCACTACGGGCTCAGACACCGCGATTGCGGGCTCCACTGCCAGCTCAGGAGTAGCACCAGCATCCAGAGCTTCATGGCCATTGGATTCGGCATCTTCAACAGCAGCAGGCTGATGTCGGGCATTCGCCGAAGGGCCGTATTTCTTCAGCTGAGTAATATCAAAAGCAACAGCCATATAACGCTCTGGGCGGCCATTGGAGCCCAAGACTGGCAGAATCGTAAGCTGAATCCAGTAGCGGGAGCCATCCTGCCGCTGGTTCTGCAACTCGCCAGACCACTGCTTGCCTCGGCCTATGAGCGCCCACATCTCAAAGAAGATGCTGGCAGGGGTATCCGGACTGCGTACGAGGTTATGGTTCTTACCCAGGAGTTGCTCTCGGGAGTAGCCAGAAACAGCACAGAAGGCATCATTCACCTCAGTTATCACACCTCGCTGATCGGTTTCGGAAAGAATGGCGGCACTTGCCAGCATCCCCCAGGGGCCCGTAAGTGTGCTACTTCCGGGCTCTTCCTTGGACAGTGTTTCTGATACTGCTGTCGGAACTGCATCAGCGGCAAGCACATGAAATTCAGAGGCTTCGCCTTGCGCGTTGAAAACAAGACTGAAAGTACAGTTTAGCTGGAATGTATCGCCCAAGCCACTCTGAAACTGAACCACCTCGCTTAGCTGCTGGGCATGTGGAAGGCGCTGCCACAGCTGCTGGTCGAAAAGACGCGCACGCTCGGCTGCCGGTGCTAGGTCCGTAAAGTGTCGGCCCAAAATCTGGACCATTGGCAAATGAAGCCGTTCCGCAAACGAAAGCGGCGCCTGCTGCACATTGCCATAGAGATCAAGAATCAGCTCGTATATGCCCGTCTGTGAAATGGCAGCTGTTGCGGGCCGCGAGGCCATCTCAGCGAGTTGCGTATGGGCATCAGCCAATACCAGCTCAAGCTCCTGAAGGCGGGTCTGGTATTCATTGGCATGCGCCAATGCTTGCTGGGCACGCTGCTCGGCCTCAAGCAACTGCGCTTCGTTTGTAGCCAGCGCCGATTGCAGGGCAGTCAGTTCTTCAGGATCTGCATGGGGCTGTAGTTTGGCCACTGCAAGTTCGGCCTGGAGGGAGTCTACCTGTCGTTGCAGCTGCTGTACAAGCGCCAACTGCTCTGTGGCATCCGATGCCACGGCAGCGCTGGGCGCGTCAGCGAGTTGGGCTTCCAGTTCAGCAATTCGTGCGCGATAGGTTTCTTCCTGGGCTTCGGCCTGTTTCAGTGCTTCGCGTATGCGAAGTGACTGGTTTTTGGTTTTGGTGATGTCGAAAGCCACGCCTATGTACTTCATTGGCTTGCCCTCAGCATCCAACACTGGCGTAATGCTGAGTTCTACCCAAAACTCAGTTCCATCCTTGGCCCTATTCTTTATCTCCCCACGCCAGAGGAAACCCGCGGAGATTTTGTCCCATAGACGCTCAAAGAAGTCAGCACCATGGTGTCCGCTTTTCAGAATGCTGTGAGGCTGTCCGAGCAGCTCCTCTCGAGTGTAGCCCCAGAGGTAGGTAGCCTCATCGTTCACGAAGGTGAGGTTACCTTGAAGGTCGGTTTCAGAAACAATAGCAGAGTTGTTGAGCGCACCAATCTGACCTGCGAGCTCCAATTGAGCCAGTTTCAGCTTTTCTGCCGACTGTCGTAGCTCCTCTTCCTGCTTCTGCGACAGCTCAAGGAACTGACGAATGCGGGAAGCCTGGCGACGCTGCTTGGTGATGTCGAAGGCCAGTCCAATATACTTCATCGGCTTGCCATCGGCACTCAACACTGGTGAGATGGTAAGCATGACCCAGAAGTCAACGCCGTCTTTGTTGGTATTTTTTACCTCCCCTTTCCACACTTCGCCAGCGGCAATGGTCTGCCACATTTCAGCGAAGAAAGCCTCATCGTGTTCGCCGCTGCGAATGAGGTTGTGGTTTTTGCCCAGTATCTCCTCGCGCGAGTAGCCCCAGGTACCCACCGCTGCATCGTTCACATAAGTAATGCGGCCTTCGGTGTCTGTTTCAGAAAGAATACCTGCGTTGTTAAGTGCCGAAATCTGACCAGCCAACTCAATCTGTTGAGCCGTCATAATCTCGGCATTGTGGCGCAACTGCTCCTCCTGCGCCTGCGAAAGCTCAAGCGCGTGCTGGATCTTTTCCTCCTGCTCTACCTGGGCTGTGATATCAAAGCTAACTCCGATGTATTTCACCGGTTTGCCATCGAAGCCCAGCACTGGCGTAATTGAAGATTTGACCCAGTAATAGGTGCCATCCGCCGCAAGGTTGCGGAATACCCCATGCCAAACCTGGCCGCGGGTTAGTGTGGTCCAAAGCTCAATGTAGAAATCGTCGGAGTGGTGGCCGCTCTTCAGCATTCGGTGATTCGTGCCGATAAGCTCTTCGCGCGGATATTTGCTCAATCGGCAGAACTCCTCGTTCACCAGCGTAATGTTGCCACGCAGGTCGGTTTCGGCGACAATACCTGCGTTGTTGAGCGCCCCAATCTGGCCGCGGAGTTCGATCTGCGTTTTGCGCATTTCCTCCTGAGCAGCCTGTAGTTCTTCTGCATTCTGGCGCAGTTCGGCTTCCTGTGCCTGGGATATCTCGAGCGCCGCACGAATCTGCTCTTCCTGGAGCTTCTGAGCGGTGATATCGAACTGCACACCAATGTATTTCACTGGTTGGCCATTGGAGTCCAGTACAGGGGTAATAGAGGCCGTAACCCAGTAGAAAGTGCCATCCTTGGCGCGGTTCTTGAACTCGCCACGCCACACATTGCCCTGGGTAATAGACTTCCAAAGCTTCTCAAAAAGGTCGTCAGATTGGTGACCGCTCTTCAGCAAGCGGTGGTTCTGGCCAATGAGCTCCTCACGGGTGTAGCGGCTCATGGCAATGAACTGGTCATTCACCGTGATGATACGCCCCTGAAGGTCCGCTTCGGATACGATGGCCGCGTTGTTGAGCGCCGAAATCTGCCCTACCAGCTCTATCTGGGTACGACGCATTTCTTCCTGCTGAGCTTCCAGTTCTTCGGCGTTCTGGCGCAGCTCTTCCTCCTGCGACATCGACTGCTCAAGCGCCGTACGAATCTGCTCCTCCTGCAAACGCTGATTAGTGATATCAAACTGCACGCTGATGTACTTCACTGGCCTGCTATCAGGCCCCAGCACAGGTGTTATGGTGGCATCCACCCAATAAAGGGTGCCGTCTTTTGCCCTGTTTTTCAGTTCGCCCTTCCATACCTTTCCCCGGGTTATAGTGTCCCAGAGGTTGAGGAACACATCTGCCGGGGTAGTATCAGACTTGATGATCCGGTGGGTTTCGCCCAGGACCTCGTCGCGAGAAAAGCGGCTGACCGCCAAGAATCGATCGTTGGCGAAAGTAATGGTGCCATCAAGGTTGGTCTCCGATACAATACCTGAATTGTTGAGGGCAGAAATCTGTCCCCGCAACTCGGTTGTAGCTTTCAGTATTTCGGTTTCACGCTCTTCCAGCGCCCGGTTGGTTTCGAGCAGGGTTTTCTGCTGGTTCTGGAGTTCTGAGCTAAGCGCCTGGCTTTCCTTCAGCAGCTGCAGCGTTTTGGAGCGGCCTTTAAGGTTGGCCAGTGCCGCACCGATGGTTTCACTCAGGCGTTTGACGAAATCAATCTGCCAACTGTGGAATCGGGTGAAGCTCGCAAACTCAACAACCCCATACACGACATCATTGTAAACCAGTGGCACGATGAGCAGCGACCGCGGCGGCGCCTCGCCCAGTCCGCTGGTCATGGTAATGTAGTCGGTGGGAATATCGGAGATGGAGATGACCTCGCGCTCAACGGCACTCTGGCCTACAAAACCTTCGCCAAGCCGAAACTCACGGTGGGTAGTTTTCTTCTTGTTGTACGCGTAGCTTGCGCTTAGCGACAAGTGCAAATCATCAGGATCTTCGTCTTTCAAAAGGAAGAACGCACCCTGATTGGCCTCGATATATTTTGCCAGTGAGGTTATTATGCGATCAGAAAGATGCTGCTCGTCTTCACTGAGGCGAAGGATTTCGCTAAACTGAGCAAAACCGGCTACTGACCAGTTCCGGCGATGTTCGTCTTCAACTACCTGCGCCAGCCGGTCACGCATGTTGGTCATGGCAGCTCCCAGTTGATCGGTTTCGCCCAACGGTTTGAACTCAGTCTTGAAGTTGCCTTCGCCAATTTCAGAGGCAAAGCTGGCCACCCGGCGAAGACTGTTGGTAAGGCCATGCAGATTCAGGGCTACCTCGCCAATTTCGTCTTCACTGATTGGCAGTCGTTTGCGGGAAAGATCCCCACGACTCAGCGCCAGAAGTGCCCTGTTGATTCTGTGCATGGGGTCGGTAATCCCGTTGTACAGTAGGAACATCCATAGAATCAATGCGGCCAGGCCTACCAGTGCTACAATGCCCACAAGCGTAGACCGCCAGGCATAGGAGTCGATTTCGCGGGTGACAAGCGTGTTGCCCTCTCGCACCTGAATCTCAATGAGGCGTGCAAGCCCTGCGTTGATTTCGTCGAAGCGAGGCAAAATGACATTGACAAACAGGTTATCCAGGTCGCGGTCTGTGAAGCGCGTGCGTGCGAAAGAACTGGTGCGGGCCCGTTGAAAGCTGCTGTCAGGGATGACGACCTTGGCTTTGCGCATCAAAGAGTCTACCTGCAGACGACAGGCAATCTGGTAGTACTCCATGCTGACCTTGAGGTCAGAGACAATGGCCAATTCATCAGCCAGTTTCAGGCTGTCTTTCAGGCCCGACCAGATGCGGTTAATTGCCAGGTTATTACGGTCAATGTTGTCACTGGCCTGTTGCAGGATAAATGGCAGAGGCGTGCCCTGCGCATTCAGTACCTGAAGCTGATTCTCATACACCAGCGATTTGAGCTTAACGAGTTGCTCAGTGGGTTGCAGGCGCTCCTGGACCAGTGCGCGTGAATGCGAATGTGCCTGCCTCAGGTCGGTGACGGCCTCCCAAGCAATCCAACTAACCAGTAGCGTTGCAATGGCCAACAGTACACCGAAACGCCACCGCAGGGATAGGCCCAAGCCACGCCCACCCTCGGCTACGTCATCGAAGGTTTCCTGCGCCAGCGCGCGAAACTGCTCGGCGGTAAGGCGCGAACGACGCTTGGCTTTCAGATTCCTGCGCTTACGGTCTGTACTACGCTTGGTAGGCTCCTGCATGGAGAGAAGGGTTCTAAATACGAATGTTCAGAGGCCTGAAGGAGGAACAAACGGCCAGTTGCTGGCCGTTCAATACAACTTTGCTTGCAAGCAAAACTAAGTCCCTTACCCTGCCCCAACCAGACGTGAATTCCTGATTTTCTAGGCGGAATATACGTAGGCTTTTTGGCATTGAGATATCTTGCTGTCTTTAAGCGGATTGCAGAATACCACTCGCCTGAAGCAGTCGCTGGGTATACTCCATTTGCGGGTTTTGGAATACCAATTCGGCTGCGCCAGCCTCCACTACCTGCCCCCTTTGCAGTACCATCACCTGCGGGCACAGCCACCGGACAACCGAAAGGTCGTGCGAAATAAACAGAAACTGAACCCCCGTCTGCATACGCAATTCGGCCAACAGGTTGAGCACCTGCGCCTGTACAGATACATCAAGTGCTGCAACAGACTCATCACAGATGAGGAGCCTAGGCTCCAAAAGCAGGGCTCGAGCTATACAGATACGCTGGCGTTGACCACCAGAGAAAGCATGTGGATAACGCTGGAGACTATCAGCAGGCATTCCCACCCGTTCCAGCATGGCAGCTGTCCGCGACAGCCGGTCTGCATGGGAACTCCCAATACTATGAACTTCCTGAGGAGCAATCAGTTGCTGCCCAATGGTTCGTCTAGGGTTCAGTGAGCCATAAGGGTCCTGAAAAATCATTTGCACACCTCGATTCATACCTGGCACCCTATGACCTAACGCCTGTCCATTCATTCTTACAGTTCCTGACGAAGGGGCAATCAGCCCCATCAGTACACGGGCAAACGTGCTTTTACCACACCCACTTTCCCCAACAATCCCCAGCGAAGTGCCAGCAGGGAGCGTCAAGTCAATGCCCCCTAATGCCTGAAAGACAGCAGGCTTTTGCCCCATTAAACGTGCCCAAAGAGGCCGAGGGGTAACAAAATCCACTTTCAATCCATTGACTTCCAGCAATGGGACTTCGGGCGTATCGGGTTTACGGGCAATCAAGTCATACACTGTTGTAAGCAGTTGACGGCCTCCGGCCTCCAGTTCCTGCACGGTTTGTAGGTGCTGGCCCGGAGCGGCATGCGAAGGCCTGCATGCAATCAGGCTGCGGGTGTAGAGTTCACGCGGTTGATGAAATACCTGTTCGCAACTGCCCAGCTCTACTACTCTGCCTTTCCGCATCACTACCACCGCATCGGCCAACTGTTCTACCAATGCCAAGTCGTGTGTCACGAACAGCATGGCCGTACCATTCGACTTGCATAAATCCCGCAAGAGATGCAGTATTTCGGCCTGTACGGTAACATCCAGCGCCGTAGTGGGTTCATCTGCAATGAGCAGCGCGGGCTTGCGGGCCATCGCCATGGCGATCATCACCCGCTGCTGTTGCCCCCCGCTCAGTTGGTGCGGATAGCGTTGCAGAAAGGTGGTTTCGGCTGGGAGGTGCACCTTGCCCAGCAAAGAAAAAAGAGCAGCCTGTAGTGGCGCAGCAGAGAGGTCGGGGAACATTTCGGCCAACTGAGCACCAATTGACAGCACCGGATTCAAGGCCGACATCGGCTCCTGGAAAATCATACCGATTTCCCGGCCGCGAACAGCAGTCAACTCCTCGTCAGAACATAATGCGAGATTTACTGAATCCTCCGTCACATGCCACCTCATCGCCCCGGATGTCCGTCTGATGTTCCGCTCCAGCAGACCCAATACCGAGAGACATGTAAGGCTTTTGCCACTGCCGCTCTCCCCTACTACGGCGACAATCTGGCCCCGCGCCACCGAGAAACTCACATCTGTCAGCAGTGGCAAGTCTCCCACCGACAACGACAGATTCCTGATTTCCAACAGGGCCGCACTCATACCCTGAAAATGCCAAAAAGTGCGCTCCCACTGCCACTCATTGCGGCATAGACAGCTCCTCTGGAATAGAGCTGGTCCTTAGCCGTTGCCAGCTGAGGATATCGCGCAAAAACACTGATTTCGAAATCGTTGACCAGCTGGCCTCGCCACTGCTCAACTGGGAGCGCCAGCACTGCCCTTACATCACAGTCTGTAGACCAGTGCTCGGGGCGGAGGTTACGGTAAGCCTCGCGGGTATCGCTATGCACTGGTGGTGTTACCAACTCAATCCTGTAGCCTGCAAGATTGACCTCAATTGGTTCAAACACTTCACCTATTCCTTTGGCCATCAGGGGTTTGTTTCGAATGAAAAAAGGAACATCCGCACCCAATGGCAATGCAATTGCTTCCAATACTTCGTCTTTCAGGCCTAAAGCAAGCAGTTCGTTCAGGCCTTTCAGCACATGGGCCGCATCAGAACTGCCACCGCCCAAACCAGCTCCAGAGGGGATGTTCTTCTCCAGTTCCATCTGCACAAAAGGCAGGGTCGGTACCATCTGCTTCAGCGCTTGCCAGGCCTTTAGCACAAGGTTATCTGGGGCTGGCGGAATGGCATGCAGCCCAGTTACTGTCAGTTCGTTGTCTCTCAAACCATCAGACACTGTCAGCACCAGCCGGTCGGACAGGGGCACCGGCATGAACACGGTTTCCAGCAGGTGATAGCCATCTTGCCGCTTGCCCTTGAATGAAAGGCCCAGGTTGATTTTGGCGTTGGGATGAAGCGTCAGGCTTTTCATGTAATCAGCGTACCGCCTGACGGCGATAACGGATGAAGTCGGTAAGGGCCTTGGTATAGGGTTGAGCCACATCCAGCGGCACGAGGTCAATTTCCAGTTCGCGGCAGCGGGTATGCAGCGTTCTACGGTAGGCCTCGCTCTGAGCCAGATACGTAGCCCTGACGTCAGCGGGCTGCACAGAAACACGCTCGTTTGATTCCAGATCTTCGAGGATCAGCGGCTGATCTGGAAACTGGAAGGACAGTTCGGTACTGGCATCCAGCACCTGAAAAATCAGGATGTCGTGGTTCTGGTGGCGCAAATGCTGGAGCGCGGGGAACAGCACTTCGGGGCTTTCTTCGTCCAGCAGTAGATCGGAAAAGAGTATCACCATTGACCTCCGCGGCAGTTTCTGGGCCAGTTGGTGCAGAACAGCGGCCGTAGCGGTACGATGCTGTAGGGTTTCGCGTGTGGCAAGCACCTCTTCCATCACCTGCAACAGCCGCAGATAGGTGCTGGCCGTAGTTTTAGGTGGTAGCGACTGCCTTACTTCGTTGTCATAGAGTGTCAGGCCGACGGCGTCGCGCTGGCGCTGCATCAGGTAGCCGAGTGCCGCCGCAAGGTTGATACTGTACTCCAGCTTGGATACCCGCCCCTGTCCCATGGGATAGCGCATGGAATCCGACACGTCCAGCACTAAATGGCAACGGAGATTGGTTTCTTCCTCAAACCGCCGGGTGTACAGGCGCTCGGTTTTGCCGTATACTTTCCAGTCGATATTGCGGGGGTTTTCGCCGGGATTGTAAGCCCGGTGCTCGGCAAACTCAACCGAAAAGCCGTGGTAGGGACTCTTGTGCAAACCCGTAATGAAGCCCTCTACAATAAGCCGTGCGCGCAGTTCCAGGTTGTTCAACTGGCTCACCACAGCAGGGTCCAGATAGCGTGTGGCTTCCTTCCGTTGGTCTGGCGAACTGCTCATGGCTGTAGTTTGGGATTGTCGCGATGGCGCTCTGCATCGCGAATGGAACGCTTCTCAAGCCCTTTTTTCAGCTCAGTATCCAGGTCTACACCGGTTTGGTTTGCCAGACAGATAAGCACGAACAGAACATCCGCAAGCTCCTCTCCCCACATCTCCTGAAGGTCCTCCTGCGAAGGCTCTTTGCCTTTCTTGAACGATTGCTCTCCGTAACGCCTAGCAGCCAGTCGTGCCACCTCTCCTACCTCTTCCGTCAGAATAGCCATGTTTGTGAGCTCGCTGTAGTAGCGAATGCCCACTGTGCGAATCCAGTGATCTACAGTCTGTTGGGCTTGAGTGAGAGTAAGGGGCGTGTTCATCCTCGTTGTTGGCTGTCCATGCAGATAGTTACAGGGCCGTCGTTCAGAAGTCTGATTTTCATGTCAGCGCCAAAAATGCCTGTCATGACGGGGCCAGAATGCAGACTGCGTAGGCGATCCACAAACTGAAGATACAGGCTTTCTGCCATTGCTGGCGGTGCAGCACCGATGAAGCTTGGTCGATTGCCTTTCCGGGTGTCGGCCCACAATGTGAACTGGGATACCACCAGCAGCCCTCCGTTCAGGTCCTGCACCGACAGGTTCATTTTACCGGCATCGTCGGTGAAAATGCGCATATTCAGCAGCTTGGGTGCCAGCCAATCAATGTCGGCCATGGAGTCCTCTGGCCCCACTCCAACCAATATCAACAACCCCTGCTCAATCTCTCCTACCCGCTGGCCCTCCACTTCAACCGAAGCCTCGGTTACACGCTGAATCACTGCCCGCATGGTTATTTGTGATAGGAATTCTGTGGGATGTTGGCCAGCATATTGGTATAGGTGTGATAGCGGGTATGGGCCACACGGCCATCTTCTACCCCAGCCAGCACTTCGCACCCCGGCTCGTTGATATGAGTGCAGTTGTTGAAGCGACATTTGTCCATGAGCGCACGCATTTCGGGGAAATAGTGCGCCAGTTCCTCTCGGGCAATACCTGTAATTTCAAACTCGCGAAAACCGGGGGCATCAATGATGGCTCCGCCAATTGAAAGCTGAAACATCTCGGCGTAGGTGGTAGTGTGTCTGCCTTTGTCGCTGTGGGCCGTAAGAGGGGCAGTACGCAGGTTGAGCGTTGGGTCTACCAGATTGACCAGTGTTGATTTGCCAGCACCCGAGGGCCCTGACAGAAAGGTTACTTTGTCTTTCAGCAAAGCCTGAACAGTCTCTGCATACTCGGCTTTCTGTGCGCTGATGAGGTGTACCGGATAGCCGGCGTTCTCGTAGATATAGCGGTAGTCGTCCAGCCGGTCCAGTTCCTCCTGCTTCTTCAGCAGGTCTATTTTGTTGAACACCACTACTGCCGGAATGTGGTAGGCCTCGCACATCACAAGAAAACTGTCAATGTAGCCCAGTGGAGTAAATGGCTTGGCCAGCGTGGCCACCATCACGGCTTGGGTAATGTTTGCACATAGTATCTGCGTCTGACTGTGCAGGCGCGTGCTGCGTCGCAGAATATAGTTGTCGCGGGGCAGTATCTCTACGATCACTGGCGTCGGCACCTCAAAGCGTACGGTTACCCTGTCCCCTACTGCAATAGGATTAGTGCTCTTGATGCCCTCATCCAGCCTGAATTTACCGCGCAGGGTTGCGTCTACAGCATCGCCAGACGCCAGGCGTATGCGGTAAAATGAGCCTGTGCTTCTAACGACAGTGCCTTGCGCCTCTGGTTGTTTCTCCATTCACAACAAAGCTAGCGAATGGCAGGCCACAAACCGTGCGTTTGCAAGGCAAGCAGGATACTGCGAGTAGCGCCTCGGTTATCCGAAACATATCGACCCGCGATCAGTGCCTGCGTATTGTAGCCAGGCTCGTCGGCACGGGCTCTGCGCCACTCTTCAGCCAGGTCCTCGGCCTGGCTTATCATACGTGCTGCTCCCGCTTCAATCAACCCTCTGGCCTCCAGAAAATCTTCATAATGCGGGCCAAAGCAGATGCGCTTACCGTAGGCAGCAGCTTCCAGTGTGTTATGAATCCCTGCGCCAAATCCTCCTCCAATCCATACTAGATCGGCGTATCGGTACAGCCTGGACAAAAGCCCGATTGTATCTACCAGCAGAATGCAGTGCTCAGGTTGGCGAAGTGCCAGCTGGGAATAGCGCAGTACCCGCGGATCTTCCGCTAGCGTATTGAGATGATGTTCGTTCAAATCGTGGGGCACCAGAATCAGACAGGCCTCTTTCCCGAGTGTCCGGCTAGTGGCTTGCAGAACAATCCGTTCGTCGGGAGGCCAGGTACTGCCCGCCACAAAACAGTGACGCTTGCCGATGAATGATTCCACTTCAGGCAAAGGCTGCCAGTTATCTGCTATTTCCCCAACCCTGTCGAAGCGGGTGTCGCCCGCTGCTACCGCAAAGCCTTTGTAATTAAGCACGTTGCGCAGTATTGGCAAACTTGCTTTCTCCTGAACGGCTACCAGCGAAAGATGCTGAAACAACCGCTGGTACCAGATACGCGCAGGGAAAGAAGCAAAACCCCCGCCAGACCGAATATGAGCAGATATCAGAGCGACCGGAATCTTACGCCGATCAAGTTCTGCCAGATAGTAGTACCACAGCTCATACTTCACAAACACTGCCAAAGAAGGCCTAATAGCACTGATAAAATCGTGCGCATTGGCTGGGCCATCCAATGGTAGATAACAGACAAGATCAGCATGTGTGTAGTTTTTTCGAGCCTCGTAGCCAGACGGAGAGAAGAAGGTGAGGACAAAACGGGCATCTGGGGATCTGCGGCGAAGTTCTTCGAGCAGGGTGCGACCTTGCTCAAACTCGCCAAGCGAAGCGCAGTGCATCCAGACCGTAGGACCGCCCGCAACCCACTTACCAGCAAGCTGTTCACGCCAGTGGAGACGCCCCTGAACCCACAGGCGCATTTTGCCACCGCCAAGCGCCAGCAGACGTACCAACAGTGCGCCCAGCCACAGAACCAATCGATACAGTGTGATCATTGTGCACCGCAAATCTGCACAAAAACCCTCATGTCGGTATTTATCATCTATCTTTGCGCACACCTCAAGACTAACATGAAACTGGCTGTAGTAGGAACAGGCTATGTGGGCCTGGTAACCGGCACCTGCTTCGCTGAAGCAGGTAATGATGTCATCTGCGTGGATGTAGACCAAGAAAAACTGAAGCGTCTGCATGCGGGGATTGTAACCATCTATGAACCGGGACTGGAAGTCCTGTTCTCGCGCAACATCAAGGAAGGGCGGCTGTCGTTTACCGACAACCTCAAGGCCGCAGTTGACCATGCCGATATTCTGTTTCTGGCGCTGCCTACCCCACCCCAGGAAGACGGTTCTGCCGACCTGCAATATGTTTTGAAGGTTGCCGAAGACATTGCTGGCATGATGACCAGCTACAAGGTACTGGTGAACAAAAGCACGGTACCAGTAGGCACTGGCGACCGTGTTACGGCGATCGTAAAAGCCCGGACGGATGTGCCTTTCGATGTAGTATCGAATCCAGAGTTTCTTCGTGAAGGCGCCGCGGTTGAGGATTTCATGAAGCCGGAGCGCATTGTCGTAGGAACCCAGAGCCCCCGCGCCAAGGCCCTGATGGAGCAGCTTTACAAGCCGTTCGTGATGAGCGGCAACCCCATCTACTTCATGGATGTTCGCAGTTCGGAACTGACGAAGTATGCGGCCAATGCGTTCCTGGCTACAAAAATCAGCTTCATGAACGAGATAGCCCAGGTGTGCGAGCGCGTGGGTGCCAATGTTGACATGGTGCGTCTGGGTATCGGATCCGACTCTCGTATTGGCAAAAGATTCATTTTTGCTGGTGTAGGCTATGGCGGCTCTTGCTTCCCCAAGGACGTCAAAGCCCTGAACCACACTGCCGATGAGTACGACTATCCCTTCCAGATACTCAAGGCCGTAATGCAGGTAAACGCCAATCAGCAGCAGCTGCTGACCGACAAAATCCGCAGTTTCTTTGGCCAGAGCCTGAAGGGCAAAAAACTGGGTGTGTGGGGATTGGCCTTCAAACCTAATACCGACGACGTACGCGAGGCCCCAGCGGCGGTCATCATTGAAGAGCTTCTGGCTGGGGGTGCACAGGTTACTGCGTATGATCCTGTTGCCAGCGAGATGTTCCAGCGAATGAACCCTTCGCTCAACATCACGTATGTAGACAACATGTACCAGGCTACCGAGCAGGCCGATGCGCTGGTTATCATCACTGAGTGGAACGAGTTCCGTACCCCTGACCTGCCACGTGTACTGGGCCAGCTGAAAGAGAAAGCGGTATTCGATGGCCGCAATATTTACGAAGAAGCAACGATGAAGGAATCGGGTTTCTTCTATGCCAGCATTGGCCGTCCTACAGTAGACGGCCGCGCCTGACAGGTTTCCCACATTGCAGCCTTCCCAGCTGGCATTTGGTGGAAAGCCTTTGCGGCTGGGAAGCTAGCTTTGTGGTACCATGTTTCTGGAACCCACGCAATCGGCACACCTCGGCAATCCTGGCACGGGGTGGATAGAGGTTATCTGCGGCAGTATGTTCTCCGGCAAAACCGAGGAACTGCTGCGAAGGCTCCGGCGTGCCCAGTTTGCCAAACAGCGGGTCGGCATCTTCAAACACAGCTTCGACACCCGGTTCGATGCGGAAGCCATCGTGTCGCACGACCGGAACACGCTTCGCTCCATCCCTGTGGGGCGCTCGGAGGAGATTCTGGCACTGGCCGATCACTTCGAGATCATCGGCATAGATGAAGCCCAGTTCTTCGACGACGGCATCGTAAACGTTGTAAGCCAGCTGGCCGACAGCGGAAAGCGGGTAATTCTGGCGGGCCTGGACATGGACTATCTCGGCAACCCCTTTGGGCCCATGCCGCCCCTTCTGGCCATTGCAGAATACGTAACCAAGCTGCATGCCATTTGCACGCGCACGGGCGAAATGGCGCATTTCTCGCACCGGAAGGATAAGCTCGAAGGACAGCTGATGCTGGGCGAAAAAGAGCAGTACGAGCCGCTTTCGCGCAGGGCCTTTCTGGAAGCCCAACGCAGCCGTAAATCAGCACCTGCCGACCCGAATCAACCTCACTGAAAACAGAAACGCCACCCAATGGGTGGCGTTGTTCTTTCAAGCTGAGGGGCAATTACTTGCCAGCCTTACGGGCCTGAATCTCTTTCAGTACGGCCGAAATGCCATTCTTGGCAACCGTCTTGATCGCTTTTGCAGAGAGCTTCAGCGTAACCCAGCGATTCTCCTCGGGGAGGTAGAAGCGCTTCACCTGAAGGTTGGGCACGAATTCGCGCTTGCTCTTATTGTTGGCGTGCGACACGTTGTTGCCAATGCGCACTTTTTTGCCGGTCAGTTCACACACACGAGCCATTGTCGCAGTCTATTTATGCAGTTTGAGAACAGGATTCGCGTAAAGAGTTGCAAAGATACAAATCTCACGCAATCAGCAACTATTCTACCACTATTTTTTGCTTAAACCGCTGCCCATTCCCTTCCAGCAGCAGAAAATAGACCCCACTCGATGCTACTCCGGGCAGCTCTGTCTGTCTATATGACTGCAAATATCGGCTGTATTGTTGCACCAATCGCCCATTGGCATCTACCAGGGTAAACTGATAGTTGCCCTCAGGCAAAGAAGAACTCTGGAACCAGATTGCCCCACGCACCGGATTGGGATAAACGGCGGGACCTGCCAATGCGGCTGAAGAATGCACTACGCGTACCACCCATGTCTGCGTTGCGGAACAATGCGCGGTGGCGGCCATCAGCTGCACGGTGTAGCGGCCTGTATCGGCAGGGGTGAACACAAAGACCGAGTCGGTGCCTGTGGCGCCATTGCTAGCCGACCACAATCGGAAGACAATGCCCGGCGTTCGGTCTACTGCCCTAAACCCCTGTTCCAGGGTGGTAGCTGGTCCCGTAGTGCTCACAATCAGCGTTGGCACTGGGTACACCTCCACCCGAATTGAATCTGTCGTCTGGCAGCCATATGCATTGAGCTGCCGCACCCAATAGGTACCAGATGTGGTGACCGAAATGGAATCAGCCGTGGCACCACTGTTCCAGAGCAGCGCACCAGGTGTTGAGTAGTGTGCCCGCAGAACCAATGGCCCGCAGGAAACCGTGTCGCTACCCAACGTTACTACTGGCTTCGGCTGATATTCCACTTTCACCGTATCCACTGCCACACAGCCGCCAGTTGTTACGGCACGCACCCAGTAAGTACCCGCCACCGTCACGGCCAGAGTATCGCCGGTGGCGCCGGTGTTCCATAGATAGCTGGCGGCCGGACTGTTGGTTCGTGCGCGCAACACCGCAGGCTCGCAGATGGTAGTGTCGCTGCCCACAGAAACGGCAAAGGCCAGCTGTTCGCATTGATAGGCCTGGCGCACCGAATCGGCCCGAGCCAGCAACTCTCCACGCGATTCTGCGCCAATCAAAGCATATTCCAATGTCAGAGAGTCCGCTACATCCAATGGGCCGTAGGACAGCATTTGTACAATGTCGGCCTTGAACCGTTGAGAGTCTGGCGGGCTAGCCATAAACCGGAACTTCCCACTGTCTTTGTACAGGTCCAGCACTGGCGTTCCAGCATAGGCCTTCACTTTGGCAGGAAGTGAGAGCGCCAGTACGCCGTAGTACTTCTTGTTGGTGCTGGCGGTGTCGCTGGTAGCATAGGCCAGCTTGCGCCCGGTGTCGTAGAAAGCGGAATCCAGAAAAGCATTGCTGCCAATGTCCCAGTCGAAAAACAGGCCAGTATACAGTCCAGTGGCGGGAATTGGTTGCTGGTTGTAGAATGTGTACTCCAGACGAACGGTATTCTTCCACACACCAGCAGTATCGGCAATGGCGCGCAGCCTCGCCCCCACCCCAAGAGGCAGGGTATCCGAGCCACTGTCGTTGACCCAGGTTTCGGCAATCTGCACCCTACTTCCGGAAGGAGGCAAATACCGGATGCTGGAAGTGGGAATCCAGTCGAGGTCCTGCTGGCCACTCAGGTTCCGGATGTTGTCGACCACCTGAAAAGTATCGCGCCCCATGAGCAGGCCGCTTTCGAACAGCGCACTGGCCTTGCCGCCAAACTGCACTCCCAGCCCGCGGGCATTGGTGCCATAGTCCTGCCAGCCCAGGCGGCCATTCGCAGTCAGTGTAGTGCGCAGCTTGTTGCGGTCAACATTGGCATAGGTGCGGCGCACCTCCAACTCATACCACTCGTAGTCGGTATAACCTGCGGCTGTGTACCCAAACTGTAGATACAGGAGCGCATCGGCGGGAGCGTCTGGCCGGATACGGAAACGAAGCTTCTGCGCAGGATTTACAGTGGCCATGCTCGCCAAATCGCCCAGGGAAACGACTGAGTCCAAGGGTAAAACCTCCAGGTAGGGACTGAAGCTACGCAACGACGCAGTAGCTCCCGTAGCGGCATCCAACCAGTTACGCCAAGAAACGTCTAACGTGATGGTATCACCAGCGTTAGGCACATTATCTTTGCCATTCGACAGCTGAATGGAAATCGTCCGGATAGCTGGCGTTGCCAAAGTCAGTGCCCTGAATACATTTAGGCGGCCTGTGCCCATTCGCTGTGCGAAAGCAGGATTCAAGGCGTCTATGTTATCCGTTGTGATACGTAATCGCTCCGCAATCTGCTGCGGACTGTAGGTAGGATATATCTGTTTGACAAGACCCGCTGCACCTGAAGCCAACGGTGCACTAAACGATGTGTAATACCCGCCCCCGAAATACGTGGTACGCCAATCGGTTGTGCTGCCACCTGAAGGCGTAACCAGGTCCATCCGCGTGTTAGCCCCACTGAAGACAGATGCAGTTTTGCGGTCAGTGATGTCAACCGTCCCTACAGAGAGTACGTTGTCAAACGATGCAGGATAGTAGTATGGGTCGCCCCCACTGGCAGCAACTACCACAGCACCCCGAGTGAGTACAGCATAGTTAACGGCGTCCTGCCCCAACCGCGAGTACGTAGTACCTCCCCAAGAGCAGTTGATGATATCAGCTCCACGATCAGCAGCGTAGACAATGGCTTCATAGCCCACATAGATCCCTCCCGCCAGGTTTTCTGCAGCAACCTTTACGGGCAGGAAACGACAACTCCACCCCATTCCAGCTACTCCGATTGAGTTGTTGGCCAATGCAACTGCATATCCCGCTACCCATGAGCCATGCCGCAGATTGACATTGCCAGGCCGTGGGTCTCGGTCAGGAATGGGATTAAATGCATCGTTACCGACTAAGTCCAAACCAAAAAAGTCATCCACAAACCCATTCCCGTCATTGTCCACCCCATCTACAGGGTCTGCGTAATTACGCTGAAGATTGGGAAGCAGATCTGGGTGATCATATTGAATCGCATTATCTATGATTGCGATGAGAATGGAGGTATCGCCTCTGGCAATATCCCAGGCATCGAATGCCTTTATCACCGGCAAAGGGCGCTGGTTGTTTATGTAGAAATCATTGGGCCTCGTAGCTAGTGGTATAGCCATGTATTGCGGCTCTGCATACTCTATGTCGGCAGACAGCGACAGCCACTGACAGATGGCAGGCACATTCGCTTCTGGACCGAAATCAAGATTGTAGATGGTTGTCAGATCAACCCAGCGTCCGCCCCGAGGCAGGCGTTCCTGTGCACCAGGCTGGCGGGCATACGCAGCTGCCGAAGGAAATTTCTGCTGAATAATCGGGCTCCCAAACAGACGTGATACCTGAGCCATTAGCGGCACAGCCTCTACCCGATATCCCGCATGGAAAAGTGGCTCACGGCGGAATTTCACCACAACTCTGCCTGGGTACCAAGCGGGTTGTCTCGCCTCGGCACACACCGTCCCGAAAAGAATCAGAAAGACTCCTGAAAAAAAAGCCAGAAGTCTCATTGACACTATTATACGTCTGGTACCCATATACAAATCTACTCCAGCAAAACCTGCACCACAATGCGCGGACAAGCAGAAAGATGCCCGCCCGTCAAAACATTAGTATTTTCGCGCGACTTATTCAGGCCAATATCAGCCAATGGGACTGTTTGATTTCTTCCGAAAGAACACTGATGCCAATAAGGACAAACTGTCCCAAGGGCTGGCACCCACCAAAAGCAACCTGTTGGGCAAGCTGGCCCGCGCCGTGGTGGGCAAACGCACAATTGATGATGAGGTACTGGACGAACTGGAAGCCGTACTGCTGCAAAGCGATGTAGGAGTTGCTACCACCGTAAAAATCATCAACCGTATCCGGGCCCGGGTTTCGCGCGACGCCTATGTGGGCACCGACCAGCTGGATGCGCTGCTCCGCGACGAGATTGTGCAGATGCTGGCCGAGAACAAGAGCGCCACGGCCGCGCTGGAAGTAGAAAAGCCCGTGGTGGATGGCAAGACCATGCCCTATGTGCTGATGGTAGTTGGCGTGAACGGTGTGGGCAAAACCACCACTATCGGTAAACTGGCGCATCAGTTCAAGCTGGCAGGGCACAATGTAGTACTGGGCGCTGGCGATACCTTCCGGGCAGCAGCAGTAGAGCAGCTGAAAATCTGGGGCCAGCGGGTTGGCGTGCCTGTCGTTGACAAAGGCCAGAATGCCGACCCCGCCTCGGTTGCCTTTGAAGCAGTGAAGCAGGGTCTGGAAATGGGCGCCGATGTGGTAATAGTTGATACGGCGGGCCGCCTGCACAACAAGGCCCACCTGATGGACGAGCTGTCCAAGATTCGCCGTACGATGAGCAAAGTCATCCCCAATGCGCCCCATGAGGTGCTGCTGGTGCTGGATGCCTCTACCGGGCAGAACGCCTTCCAACAGGCGGCGGAGTTCACCAAAGCCACACAGGTTTCGGCACTCGCACTCACTAAACTTGACGGCACGGCCAAAGGCGGCGTTGTGCTGGGCATTTCAGACCAGTTTCAGGTGCCAGTAAAGTATATCGGAGTGGGCGAAGGCATGACCGACCTTCAGCTCTTCGAACCGCAGCGGTTCGTAAGCAGTCTGTTTGAAAAAAGCTGACGACCCGATTATCTGACAGCCCTGAGGGCTTTCAGACGTGCTTCGGCCATGGCGCGTGCCTTGGGATTCTCGTCCCTGTCGGCTGCCGCACGGTAGTTTTCCTGTGCTTTCTGCACATCGCCTTGGGCTTCATAGAGTTGCCCCAACAGCAGGTATAGCTCTACCGTGTAGGATGATTCAAGGTCATTGGCTTTCCGCATGAAAGCCTGAGCAGCCAGGGCAAACTTCAACGCCTCGGCGGCCTGGTTGGTGCGGGCATAAAAGGCTCGGGCGTAGAAGAGATAGGCTTTGGCCGCAGTCTGGGTTGGCACACCACTTTCTGCTACCCCCAGCAGGCGGGTTTCATGAGCTGGCACCTTTCTGAATGCATTGATGAGCTGGCCAGTTACCCGTTCGCTTTCGGCATACTCTCCTACTAAAAACAGAGCCCTGCCATAGAAGAAGGCAAAGAGGGAGTTTCCGGGATAACGGGCATGTAATTGCGCTGTAATCTCACGCATGCGCTTCAGGTTGCCTTCCGTTTCCAGTATTTCCAGTAGAAACCCAGCAGCTTCTGTCTGGGTGTAATTAGGCCGGGCAAAGCAGGTTTCCAACTCCTGAATTCCCTTCACCTTGTTACCTCTGGGGAACAGGCTGAGAAAGGGGCGGGCCAGTGGCTTATGGTCGCTGTACCACTCGCGGTAGTAGAGATACACGCCCGAGCCAAAGAGAAACTCGAGGTGCGCCTGCTTGAATTCGTCACCCTTTTTAAGGGCAGGCATACACTTGATAGCTACGTTGGCCGCTTTGAAATAGCTGCCACGAAGTGCCAACAACCGGGCTTTGAAAGCCAGCGCACCAAACTGAAAAAACTCAGCTTCCCAATCTTTGGGGTCCGCTTTCAGTCGCTCAGTAGACGCCGACAGACATTTCTCAGCCAACTCCAGCATCCGGGCGTCATACCGCTGGTCCTGATCAGCCGCGGCAACCTGCCACCAGGTGTTGGCCAGCTTCAGGAAAATAGGGGCTGGATGATTGGGACTTTCGGCCTCCAAACGGTTGAATATGACATCAGCTGCCTGAAACTGAAAGTTATACATCAGAGCCAACCCCTCCCGTGCCGCCGACTCAAAAGCCGGTTGCCGAATGAGTTGGGCCCTCAGTCCAAAGGGCAAAGCCCACAGAATCAGCAACAGGCCGCTGCCAACTGTGGGCTTGAGCCAGAAAGAAACGCGAAGCAGCAACCTTAGGGCAGAATAGCGATGCATTCAATTTCGACGATACAATCCATGGGCAGCCGCGACACCTCAACAGTACTGCGGGCTGGACGGTGATCGCCAAACACTTCGGCGTAAACCGCATTCATTCGGGGAAAATCCGTCATGTTTTTCAGGAAAACTGTCGTTTTGGCGACATCACTGAAGGTAAGTCCGCGAGCAGCCAGAACGGCAGCCACATTCTTCAGTGCCTGACGGGTCTGCGTTTCGATATCGGTACCAACCAATTGCTTTGAAGCAGGATCGATTGGCGTCTGGCCTGAGCAGAACAGCATGCCATTGGCTTCAATGGCCTGGGAATATGGTCCGATCGCTGCTGGGGCGCTTTCGGAATGAATGGCTTTCAGCTTCATCTGGTTGATTAGTTTTGCGCCAAATATAGCGCCACCTCTATGGATATCTCCCAAGTACCCAACGTTAATTACGATCCAACAGCTGACGCTTTCAAGCGGCTGCTCAGGATCATGGACGAACTGAGGGAGTGCTGCCCCTGGGACCGTGAGCAAACCCTCGAGACCCTGCGCACGCTTACTATTGAGGAAGTATACGAACTGGGCGACGCCATCGTTGCTGGCGACCTGAAAGGGCTGAAAGGCGAATTGGGAGACCTCCTGCTGCACATTGTCTTCTACGCCCGCATTGGCAGGGAGCAGGCGCAGTTCGACATGGAGGGTGTTATCACGCAACTGTGTGAGAAGCTCATACGCCGCCATCCACACATTTATGGCGAAACCAAGGTAGAGGGCACAAAAGACGTTCTGGCCAACTGGGAAGCCATCAAACTGAAGGAAGGCAACAAGTCTGTACTGGGAGGCGTACCGGCTTCGTTACCAGCGTTGGTGAAAGCATACCGGATTCAGCAAAAAGCCAAAGGCGTCGGTTTTGACTGGCCTGATGCGAGTGGCGCAATGGCTAAGGTCCGGGAGGAAATCACAGAGCTGGAAGAAGCCGCCGCAAGCGGCAACGCCAGCCATCTTGAAGAAGAATTCGGCGATCTCATGTTCGCGTTGGTGAACTACAGCCGCCACCTTGGTCTGAACCCCGAGGATGCGTTGGAAAAAGCCAACCGCAAGTTTATTCACCGATTCCAGCAAATGGAGCAGACGGCTGCCAGCAAACAGCAGGAACTACGAAACCTTACCCTGGACGAACTCGAAGAACTATGGCAACGAGCCAAACAAGCCCCCATCCAACCCGCGACAGAGGCATGATGGCCGAGAAAACTGGTCGAGATGTAGCTCTGGCAGCCTCACTCATTCACGACGGCAAGCTTGTGGCCATACCTACAGAGACTGTTTATGGGCTGGCGGCAAACGCCCTGAACCTCGACGCTGTAACGGCCATCTTTCAGGCAAAGAACCGTCCGTTCTTTGATCCCCTGATTGTACACGTACTGAATCTGGAAGCAGCCCAGAAGCTGTCCTCCGGCTTTCCAGATTTAGCGTTACAACTGGCCGAGCGTTTCTGGCCAGGCCCGCTTACACTGCTGGTCCCCAAGTCGGCAGCCATTCACGACCTGGTGACAGCCGGAAGCGACCGTGTGGCCCTGCGCATTCCTTCCCACCCGATGGTCCGCGACCTGCTCAAAGCCTGCCAATTACCGTTGGCGGCTCCATCGGCCAATCCATTCGGCTACGTCAGCCCCACCACTGCCCAGCACGTAGCCGACCAGCTTGGCGACAGCGTCAGCTACATCCTCGACGGGGGGCCCAGCTCCATAGGCATCGAAAGTACCATTGTTGGTTTCGATCCCCACCCTGTTGTTTATCGCCTCGGCGGTATTCCGGTCGAAGACATTGAGGATGTCATTGGACCTGTGGAAGTAAAAGCGCACTCTACCTCCAATCCACAAGCGCCGGGAATGCTTGCCAGCCACTACGCCCCCCGCACCCCTTTGTTTTTGGGAACGCGTGAGGCCGTTCTGGCCCATCTGGGTGAGCAGCAGGACCTGGCAAAATGGGGTAGCATCAGCTTCGCAAGCAGTCTCGAAAAGCCACTGGGCCGCGAGATTGTTCTCTCCGAGACAGGCGATTTGAACGAGGCAGCTCAAAACATTTTCTCGGCCCTGAGACAGCTGGACAGCAGCAACTTGCATGGAATTGTAGCTGAGCTGCTGCCTGAGAAAGGTTTGGGCCGTGCTGTCAATGACCGACTGAAACGTGCCGCCGCCAAACGTTGAACAACGCAAGACACATACGGCCCCTACCCTATTGCAGGTATTTCGCCGGGATTTATCAGAACAAACACCATCAATTAAGCAGAAACACGTATATTGCTTTGATTAAGTCCTGAACAGTGAACGCTACCTCTACCAATCTGGAGCCTGCAGAACTCACCCGGAAGCTTACGGAAGCCGAAAGCCGTATTGCCGAACTGGAGCAACAACTGCAGAAGCAGGCCATCGACAATGCCGCACTGGCACAGGAGTTAAAGCGAACACACCATCTGCTGATGGTATCGGAGAAGATGGCGGCTCTTGGCCAGTTGCTCACTAATGTTGGTCACGAAATCAACACCCCGGTGAGCGCCATGAAGTCATCGGCGCAGAGCATTGAGCGTATGCTGGGCCCTTTGGTGCAGGAACTTCCTGGGTTGTTTGCAGCCGTGCAGGGAGATGCCAATCATCTGCTATTGAAATTGTTGATCACTGCTGCCAACAACGACACCAGCCTCACGACCAAGGAAGAGCGTTATTACCGAAAGGAACTCGAAGAGCAGTTTACTGAAGCTGGACTGGAAGAACCAGCCGAGCTCGCCAAAACGCTTATCGAGATCCAAATGATTGACGTACAGGAGTTTCTACCGCTACTAAAGCACGATGAAGCTCCCGCAATCATGCAGGTACTCAAATACGTTGCGGGACTTAAGGCCGCGGTGCTCAACCTGAATCTGGCCGCTGAAAAAACTGCCAAGATCATTCTGGCGCTTAAGAGCTACTCACACGTCAACCGCGACGAAAAGCTTGAACCGGTTAATCTGGAGAGTAACCTTCAGTCCATTCTCACCATCTACCACAACCTGCTGAAGCATGGTGTGCAGGTAATCAAAAACTATGAGGAGATTCCTCCTATTATGGGCATCTCCGACCAGTTGGGCCAAGTCTGGGCCAATCTCATTCACAACGCCATACAGGCAATGAAAGGCACGGGCACTTTGACGCTCGAAATTGCCCGCGACACACAATACGCCATCGTGCGGGTTATAGACTCAGGTGAGGGCATATCTCAGGAAAACATCAATCGAATTTTTGAGCCCTTCTTTACTACAAAGGTGCAAGGCGAAGGATCTGGGCTCGGCCTTGATATCTGCCGGAGGATTGTCGAAAGGCATGCAGGTAAAATCTCTGTTGATTCTGAACCTGGCCGAACGGTTTTCACTGTGATGCTGCCTTTCGAGGCGCCCAGCGTTAACTGACTCATTTTTTACGCCCAGTTAGACACAAAAGGCGGGGCTAAGTGTTTCATTTTTTGATACATAGCCTATCTTTGCCGAAAGCATCCAACTACTGGGTACTCACATGAGCCTCAACCAGACATACACCATACTTTACAAGCGATTGGTTTACAGTCTCTTGCTGGTGGCTGGTATGCTATCCTTCGTGGGCTGTCACACCGAAACCCGCCGCATCGTTACGCCTGTCTCGGCGGGCACTTCTTCCCGCAGGGTTATTTCCTATAAAGGGCTTGCCTACAACCACGGATACACCAAGCGTGTGCCCCTGTTGGTTCCCATTGCCCAACCTGATCCTCAGGCATTCAAGCCTAAAGCCGCTCCTGTCTATACGAGTGCAGTTGCCGAATCGATAGCCGAGCAGCCCACTACTGTCTCTCAGGTGAAAGCTGCTGGCAAAAATGGTCGCCGTGAAAACGAATCGCTAACTGCGCGTGCCAACTATTCTACCGAAGCGTTGGATGCCGACCGTATGTACGCCAGCATTCAGCAGATGTATCAGGTGGATGAGCAGACCGATGATGCCAAAATGCGTGCGTTCAAGGCCATGAAAGACAGCCTGGATGCCACACTGGCCCGCAATGGCTACACCCAGAAGCAGATCAAGCAGTTCTATATTCTGAACTATCTGGGCGCACAGCAGGCCAACCAGCCTGCCCAGCAGAAGCCTGCATCCGGCAGTTCAGCGCTGCCACTTGACCGTCCGCGCAGAGCGCAGAACTATACCGCCGTTTTTTTTACTCGTCCCTGAGTCATTTTGGCGGACGCTACGTCTAACTTTGCGGCCGCCACTGGCACCGCAATACAAGGCGTACTATGAATATCTCCTATCAATGGCTGAGGCAATACCTGCCTCTGGAAGAATCTCCTGAAAAGCTGTCGCACCTGCTCACCATGGCCGGGCTGGAAGTCGAGGGCATTGAGGAGTTCGAGCAGGTAAAAGGCAGCCTCCGTGGTGTAGTAGTTGGCGAAGTGCTCACCTGTGAGAAACACCCCAACGCTGATCGCCTGAAGGTTACCACCGTGCGCCTGGCAGCTGGCGCAGATCCCGTGCAGATAGTATGTGGCGCACCCAATGTGGCCGTGGGCCAAAAAGTGCTGGTGGCTACCGTCGGTACAACGCTCCACCCTGCGGGCGCTGAGAAGCCATTGGTGTTGCAGGATTCCAAAATCCGGGGCGAGGCTTCCAAGGGAATGATTTGCGCAGAGGACGAGCTGGGCTTGGGCACCAGCCATGATGGCATCATGGTACTACCAGCCGAAACACCTGTGGGTATGCCTGCCGCTGAATATCTGAAACTCTACAGCGATCAGGTGTTCTCCATCGGCCTCACGCCAAACCGCACCGACGCCATCAGCCACTACGGTGTAGCCCGCGACCTTGCAGCCGTACTGAACAAAAAGGCCCAACTGCCCAGTATTCCAAGCCTGCAAACTGATGGCCCCTGTCCGGTAGTGGTTACCGTGACCAATCCAGCTGGTGCGCCGCGTTACACTGGCCGTGTCATCACAGACCTGAAGGTTACCGACAGCCCAGCCTGGTTGAAGCAGCGCTTGGAGGCCATTGGCCAGCGCTCCATCAACAATGTGGTGGATATCACCAACTACGTGCTGCACGAGCTGGGGCACCCGCTCCATGCATTTGACCTTGCCCATGTTGCCGGGAACAAAATCGTAGTGGGCCCCGTAGCCGAAGGCACGGCCTTCACGACGCTTGACGGTGTTGAGCGCAAGCTCTCGGCCAACGACCTGTTGATCAGCAATGCGCAGGCACCCATGTGCCTTGCGGGCACAATGGGTGGGCAGCAATCGGGCGTAACGGAAAGCACCACCGCAATCTTTCTGGAAGCTGCTTATTTCGACCCCGCAACGGTGCGGACACAAGCGCGTCGCCATGGCATCCACAGCGATTCTTCTTACCGTTTCGAGCGCGGCGTAGATCCCAATACCGTTCTGTTCGCATTGGACCGTGCCACAGCTCTCATACAGGAAGTGGCAGGCGGCAAGGCATCGGTGCACATGGACACCCACCCGCAGCCGTTCCCACAGGCCGAGGTCGTTCTTTCTTTCGACCACGTGCGCACCCTGATTGGCAAGCCGCTGACGGATGCCGAAATCAGCGACCTGCTGAACCGACTGGAGATGCCCCACACGCCCGCTGGTGATGGCAACATGCGGGTACTGATTCCAACGTACCGTGTGGATGTAACACGCCCTCAAGATGTGATAGAAGATGTGCTGCGCATTTACGGCCAGAACAATGTAGCCCCCGCGGCCCGTATCAACGCATCGTTGCCGGCGCAGGCCGCCCGCAATGCGGCGGCGTTCCGCGAACGCGTAGCCAACCTGCTGGCGGGAGCTGGCTGGCTTGAAGCCCTGAACAACTCGCTGGTGCCACTCAGCTGGGGAGATGAAGCCACTGCTGTGCGGCTGCTGAATCCGCTGAGCGAAGAGCTCACTGCCATGCGCCAGAACCTGCTGATGGGCCTCCTGGAGTCTGTCAGCTACAACCTGGCCCGCAAGAGCCAGCAGCTGGCGCTCTTTGAAACTGGCAAAATCTATTTCCAGAGTAACGGAAAGCGCTTTGAGCAGTGGCGGCTGGCACTGGCCCTTACCGGCCCTGTGCACGAGGAGCACTGGCGCATCAAGCCCCATCCTGCTGATTACTTCACGCTGAAAGGCAACCTGCACCGCCTGTTCGGCCGATTGGGCCTTTCTGTCGAAGAGGCCGTGCTGGCCGACGATTCCAATTATGCCTATGGTGCCACCCTGAAAGTGGGTAAGCAGGTAATAGGCAAGTATGGCGCCGTCAGCAGCCAGCTGTTGCAGCAGTTTGACATTCGCCAGCTGGTGTATTTCGCCGAACTGGACATCGAGAAGCTGGAGAGCCTTTGCAGCAACCAGAAGGTGGAGTATACCGAACTGCCCAAGCTGCTGCCCGTTCGCCGCGACCTCAGCCTCGTAGTGCCCCGGGCCGTCACGTTTGCAGCTATTCGCACAGCCATTGCCCAGGCCAACACAGCACTGGTACAATCGGTGGACCTGTTCGATGTATACGACAAACTGGGCCCCGATCAGGTAAGCTATGCGGTATCTGTTACGGTGCTGGACCGCAATAAAACCCTTACCGACGAAGCTGTGGACAAGCTGATGCAGCGCGTTATGCAGAAACTGGGCGAACTGGGCGTAACCCTCCGCTCCTGATTCACACTGGCGCTGACACAACTTCGCAGCCCCGTTGGAGATAGTGCCAGCGGGGCTGCACTGCTTTGTAACTTCCAGCGTTAGTTTTACACTATGCAGTTTCAGCTGAGTTCAGAGTTTCGCCCCAGTGGAGACCAACCCGAAGCCATTCGCCAGCTGGTGGAAGGGCTGGAGAACGGCGAGCCCCACCAGGTGCTGTTGGGGGTTACCGGCAGCGGCAAAACCTTCACGATGGCCAACGTCATCCAGCAGGTGCAGCGCCCTACCCTGATCCTCAGCCACAATAAGACACTTGCGGCCCAGCTCTATGCCGAGTTCAAGCAGTTTTTCCCAAACAACCTGGTAGAGTTCTTCATCTCCTACTACGACTACTACCAGCCCGAGGCCTACATCCCAACCTCTGACGTGTACATCGAGAAGGACCTGGCCATCAACAACGAAATCGAGAAACTGCGCCTCCGCGCTACCTCTGCCCTGCTTTCCGGACGGCGCGACGTCATCATCGTGTCTTCGGTTTCGTGCATCTATGGCATGGGTAAGCCCGAAGACTTTGCCGCGCTGATCTATCCCGTAGAAGCTGGCCAGACCCTGGGGCGCAATGCCTTCCTGCACCAGCTGGTCCAGATGCTGTACGCCCGCAGCGAAATGGAGTTCCGGCAAGGCAATTTCCGCGTAAAAGGCGATACAGTGGAGGTATTCCCAGCTTATGAAGACTATGGCGTCCGGTTCGTGTTCTTCGGCGATGAAGTAGAGAAAATCCAGCGATTTGACCCCATCAACGGCCGCAAGATCGAAGACTGCTCCAGCTTCACGCTCTTCCCGGCCAATCTCTTTGTTACCTCACGCGACATACTCAATAAGGCCGTCTGGGGTATTCAGCAGGAGATGGCCGCACAGGTGGCCTACTTCAATGCAGCCAGCCAGCCCATGGAAGCCAAGCGCATTCAGGAGCGCACCGAGTACGACCTTGAGATGCTGCGCGAACTGGGATTCTGTAAAGGCATCGAAAACTACTCTCGTCACCTAACAGGCCGTTCTCCCGGCGCCCGCCCCTATTGTCTGATTGACTACTTCCCACAGGATTTCCTGATGGTAGTAGATGAAAGCCACGTGAGCATTCCGCAGATACGGGCCATGTATGGCGGTGACCGCTCGCGCAAGCTGGTACTGGTGGAACATGGGTTCCGCCTGCCTTCGGCGCTGGATAACCGACCACTGAAATTCGATGAGTTTGAGTCGCTCGTAGACCAGATCATCTACGTGTCGGCTACCCCTGGCGATTACGAGTTGGCCCGCTCCGAAGGCGTTATTGTTGAGCAGATTGTGCGCCCAACGGGCCTACTGGATCCGCCAGTGGAAATCCGTCCGCTGGTGAACCAGGTAGACGACCTGTTGGCCGAGGTAGACCGTTCGGTGAAGATGGGGCAGCGGGTGCTCATCACTACCCTCACCAAGCGGTTGTCGGAAGAGTTGGCGCGTTATCTGGGCGACCTTGGTATCCGCGCCCGCTACATTCACTCCGATATCGACGCCATTGAGCGTGTGGAGATTCTGCGCGACCTGCGCTTGGGCAAGTTTGACGTCCTGGTAGGCATCAACCTGCTGCGCGAAGGCCTTGACCTGCCCGAAGTGGCCCTTGTTGCCATTCTTGATGCCGACAAAGAGGGGTTCCTGCGCTCAGAGCGGGCTTTCATTCAGATTGCTGGCCGCGCTGCACGTAATGCTGAAGGACGCGTAATTCTTTATGCCGACCGCATAACACAATCCATGCAGAAGCTGTTGGACGAAACCGAACGACGACGCGCAAAACAGATGGCCTATAACACCGAGCATGGCATTACGCCTCAGACGGTGCGGAAATCTATCACCCAGATTCTGCAGGGCGCATCCATTGCCCCAGCCCCTGTGGAACAGCAGATGTTGGACGAAGTGCAGGTACAGAACCTGGCGGCCGACCCGGTACTCTCCAATATGACCGTGGATCAGCTAAAGCGCAGCATCTCCGAAACCCGCAAGCAGATGGAAGCGGCGGCCAAAGATCTGGACTTCATCACTGCTGCCAAGTACCGCGACGAGATGTTCCTGCTGGAACGGCTGCTGGAACAACGCACAAAAGCCTGAGGTGGGCTCAGGCTTCTACATAATCTGTATTGGGTATGTGGAGACTCAGCTGGAGGCGCGTGCGGATTCTGCACCCTGACTCTGATTGCTGCTGACGCCTGACCCAATTGTGTTGGCATTGGCGTACGCCTCCAGCTTATGCGCTTCCTGCCTCAGGGTCAGGTTTTCGAGGTAATCAAGACGCTTTTCAAGGTGGCCAATGGTACCATGCAGGCGCTTCAGTTCAGCCAGCATCTCGCGTGTGACTTCATCGTTTGACTGTTGTGGCAATTGTTGCTGCGGCGCCCGGCTCTGGAAAAAGCTGCGAAAGATACTGCTGAGAGTGTAAGCGGCTGCTAGGGATACCCCTATGATTGCGCCAGCTATTGCTACTTCTGATGGCATGTTGTGAGTGTTTGTGGTTCTAGGAGCCAACCTTAGTGGTGGATCCTGAAGATTCTGTGCGGCTCTCGCCTGTCTCTATTGCATTGGCATTGCCCAGCGAAGACAGCTTTTCGCGTTCACGCCGCAGCTCTTGGCTCTCAATCCGATTCAAACGCTGCTCCAGGCCGGCCATCCCCTCGTGCAGGCGTTTCAGTTCGGCCAGCATTTCACGGTTCACTTCTTCCTGCTGGCTTTGCTGGCGGGAAACGTCCTGTTTGGCACCATCACCAAACCGGGCCTTCATGTACCATCTGGCCAGCGGCAATACCACCGCAGGGGTCATCAAAATGGCAATGATAAAGACAGGAGTCCAGTCGACCATGGTTGTATCAGTTAGTAAGCGTGTGAGTTGGCACCTTTTTCACGCTCAATATAAGCAGCGTCGTGTGCTTTGGTGTGAGTATAGCCCACACTATTCTGCTCGCCTTCCAAGTAAACAATACGGGCTTTCAGTTCGTCAATGGTACCGTGCAGGCGCTTCAGCTCGGCCAGCAGTTCGGTGCTTACCTCATCCGTACGCGGGCTGATGCCCCCGTTCTGCAGTTCCATCTCCCTTGCCTTCAGGTAAGTTTTCGACAAAATTTTGGCAACAGGCACCAACATGAGGAACCCAAAAAACAGCGTGAATGACATGGCGGCTAGAGATTGAGGTGATTTCTGTTAGTCGTTCCCACCAAAGAGTATGGCTGAGTTCTACGGGTTGCATGAAAACAATTTTCCCATTTAGAAACATTTTCCTTACTTGAGGGAAAGAATTCCCAATCCTGTGTCCACTTCCAATTCCGATGACTCGCTCCGCATCTTCGTGGTAGAAGATGACCCGATGTATACGCGGATGCTGCAGTATCTGCTGAAGCTGAATCCCGACCATGAGGTACAGACGTTTCATAGTGGGAAAGAGCTGATAGACCAACTGCACCAGGCGCCGGATGTCGTCATCATTGACTATCAGTTGCCTGATATGACTGGCCTCCAGATTCTGCGGCGCGTCAAAACCACCCTACCGGAAGCCACCTGCATTGTGCTGTCGGGCCAAAAAGAAATCGCCGTGGCGGTTGAGCTGCTTCGTGAAGGTGCCTATGACTACGTCATCAAAGATGAGGACGCCAAAGACCGTATTCTCAATATGGTCCAGATGATAGTCAAGAACAAGAAGCTGGCTCACGAGAACACGGAATTGCGACGCGAACTGGTGAAGACCTACGAATTTGAGAAATCGATGGTAGGTCAGAGCGACAGCATGCAGCAGGTATACCATTTACTGCGTAAAGCTGCCCAATCTGATATCAATGTTTCCATTTTTGGAGAAACTGGTACCGGCAAGGAAGTAGCTGCCAAGGCTATTCATTACAACTCCCGCAGAGCCAAGCAGCCCTTCATTGCCGTCAACATGGCGGCCATTCCGCGCGACCTGATGGAGAGCGAGTTGTTTGGCCACGAAAAAGGCGCCTTCACCGGAGCCATTGCCCGCAGGAAAGGCAAATTCGAGATGGCCGACAAAGGCACGCTCTTTCTTGATGAAATCGCTGAAATGGACATTAACCTGCAGGCCAAACTGTTGCGGGTTATCCAGGAGAGAGAGCTTGTACGAGTAGGCGGCGAGGAAACCGTGAAGTTCGACTGCCGCATCATTGTGGCGACTCACAAAAACCTCGGCGACGAGATCTCGGCCGGCAATTTCCGCGAAGACCTTTACTACCGCCTGCTCGGCCTGTCCATACCCCTGCCACCACTCAGACAGCGCGGACAGGACATTATTCTGCTGGCCAAATTCTTCCTCGACCAATTTGCCGAAAACAATCGCCTTGGCAAACTGAGCCTCTCGGAAGACGCTCGCAAGAAACTGCTTACACACAGCTTTCCAGGGAATGTGCGCGAACTGCGGGCAGCCATTGAGCTGGCGGCCGTAATGGCAGAAAATGGTGTTGTGAGGGCAGAAGACATCACCTTCCACTCACTTCAGAAAGACCTCGACCTGCTGTCGGAAGAACTGACACTAGACGAATACACCCAACGGATTGTTAACCACTTCCTGGAGAAGTATGACCACAACGTAGTAAAGGTGGCCCAGAAGCTGGGAATTGGCAAAAGTACCTTGTACCGTATGCTCAAGCAGACCCAGGAACCTGCAAACACCTGATAACACCGATGCCAGCGCTGCAACTGCACATTCTGGAGCATGGGAGGCATTTCCCCGCCGACTGGCTGGGCAGGCTTCAGGCCGACCTGCCTGAACTGCAAACCACTACCCATTACTACCGCAGTCTGCCCAAGCACTTTGCGGTAGCGGAAGGCAATGCCCATGTGCTGCTGCTAACCGACAGCCTTACCGTCTCAACCATTCAGTTTGCATCGTCATCGGCAGGCGAAGCGGGTGCCACTCTGGTGTTTCGCAAGTTGGCACGCAACGTGCTCACAAGCCCTCTCAGCAATACACTCGGCCGTATTGGGCTGGTACAGTTCGCTGAAACTGATGAAACATATGAGTTGCTGGTGCTGAAGCTGAAGCTGGCCATTCAGCAAAACCGTCGCTTGCAAGATGCCAGACTGGTTACTTCTGCCTGGACGCAGGTATCTCGCATTTCGCAGCCAACTGGCCAGCATCTCAAAGCCATTCTCAACAACCTGCCGACCATTCTCATTGTGCTGGACGAGCAGGGTCGGATACTGTTGAATTCGGGTCGGGGGCTGGAGGCACTGGGCCTCAAAGAGCGCGATTGGTTGGGCCACAATGTGCTTACCGTGCTGGAAGACCGCCCTGAGTGGCAACAGGACTTCAGGCGGGTCATCGCAGGCGACAGCTTTTCCGAGGAGCGAACCTGGGACGACCGCCACTATCACGTCCATTACACCCCCTATTTGGACTCCGAAGGCCGAAACTCCGGCGCCATTGCTGTTGCCATTGACATCACCGAAGCCCAGATAGCACGGCAGGCGCTTCTGCGCCAGCAGGATCTGATGAAATCCATTCTGGATACGCTTCCCATCGGCATCACCATCAAAGACGCGCTTGGCCGGTTTGTATTCGTCAACACCGAAACACAGCGCCAGCTGGACCTGCCGCCAGTGGACATCATTGGCAAAACCGACTGGGATATATATCCTACCGAGATTGCCGCACGCTTTGTGGCTGACGATGCCTCTTCGAGACGTTCGTCAAAGCCTATCGTACGGGAAGAAGACCTTCCCAAGCCCTCGGGGCGGGGTACACGCACCCTGCTGGCGGGCAAAGTGGCCCTTAAGATTGATCCGTCACTGGAGACGCTGCTGTTAGGCTACTCAGTGGACATTTCCGAACGGAAGCGCTTTGAACGGACCCTTCAGGAACAAAGCCACCTGATCCAGACCGTGATTGATGCCGACCCCAATCTGATATTCCTGAAAGATGCAGAAGGGCGCTTTCTGCTGGTTAATCAGGCGGTAGCTGATCTTTTCGGAACAACAAAGGCCGAGTTGATACAACGCCACAATGCCCAACCCGAAAAAGAACACCTGCTGGGTCCACAGGCATTCTTCTCACATATTGACAGACAGGTAATCAAAACCCGGCAGGAATTTATCCTGGAGGAGAATATCACCTTAAAAGATGGTACTGTACGCTGGTTTCAAATGCTGAAGAAACCACTTCAGGATGCAGACGGCCGCGTAAACGTGCTGGGTATTGGAATGGACATCACGCAGCGCAAGTTGGATACTCAAGCGTTGATACATGCCCGAAGAGTGGCAGAAGAGTCTACACAAGCCAAAGAGCGCTTCCTGGCCAACATGAGCCATGAAATTCGGACTCCACTGAATGGCCTGGTTGGCTTGGCGGAACTACTAGACCGCACTCGCTTGGATCCCACGCAGCGCGAATATGTGCTTGCCTTGAAACAGTCAGCATCAGTACTCCTGCTGCTCATAAACGACATATTGGACCTGAGCAAGATTGGCGCTGGCCGCATGGAACTGGAGGCCATTGACTTTGACCTTCAGGAATTGGTAATCCAACTGCGTAACCAGCACTTGAGCCGTGCGGCCGAGAAAGGTATCGGGCTACAGTTCAAGATCAGCGAGCAGATACCCTCAGCGTTACATGGCGATCCGGGACGCCTGGGGCAAATTCTCTCCAACCTCGTCAGTAACGCCATCAAATTTACGGAGAGGGGCTCTGTAGAACTTTCTGTAGACGTACAAGGAATTGAAGAGGAGCAGATTAGACTTGTTTTTCAGGTAAGCGATACTGGCATTGGCATTTCCAGCACTCGGCTCGACTCCATCTTTGAGAGCTTTTCACAGGCGTCGGCAGACATTTCCAGAAAGTACGGTGGCACCGGTCTGGGCTTGGCGATTGTGCGTGAACTCTCCAACCTGATGGGAGGGGGCGTTACCGTAGAGAGCACAGAAGGCAAAGGCTCAGTGTTTACTGTACGACTGCCCTTGAAGCTGGCTGAAAAGCCTTTACCCAGCACAAAAAAGAAAAGCCTGCCCAAGCATAAAGCCAGCCTGCGCGGCGATGTGCTGCTGGTAGAAGACAATGCCGTCAACCGCCTTATTGCAAACAAACTGCTTACTGATTGGGGCCTGACTGTAACCGAAGCAACGAATGGCCTTGAGGCGCTGGAATGCGTTAGAAAGCAGGCCTTTGATGTGATATTGATGGACCTGTCATTGCCAGAAATGGATGGACATGAAGCCACGCGCATAATCCGTCGCGACTTGCCTCAGCCAATCCGTAACACTCCTATACTGGCACTTACGGCTCAGGTCATGTCCAACGAACGTGAGCGGAGTCTCCTATCTGGCATGAATGGTTATCTCGCCAAGCCTTACAACCCTGCCGATCTATTAGACGAGATACTTCGTTTGTGTCCTCACATGCTGACGCAAACCACCCGACCAAATAGGGAAACAGCCCGCCAACGGGTAAGGAGTACTCCCGCTCAGGAGAAGCTGTCACATCCCATGCGTCAGATGGACTTAACCTTTCTGCGCAGCTTTTTTGATGGTGATGAGCGTCAAGTACTGGATATCGTGAAGTTGAGCGAAGAAGTGCTTAAGGAAGAATTGAAAACATTCGAGGCGCTTTCAAAGCAATCAAGACCACCAGCCGATCTTTTACGACTGGCTCACAAGCTCAAAAGCCTGACCCGTCAACTTGGCGCCCGCGTGCTTTCCAATCTCCTGGAATCGCTTGAGAAGTGTAGCCCGAGTAATGAAGCAGAAATCAAACTTCTTGCTGATCAGGCTCTCCTTGATCTTCAAGGACTTTTACATGAACTTAAACAGGAACTCACTCCTACGGGAATTTGATATACGTCTTTGACTGTTCTCTCGTTACATTGTCATATACCGCTACAGCAAATGACTCCTTCAGTTTCAGAAAAGCTCCCGGTCTCTTTCAGCGCTTCGGCCATTGAGGCCCTCCGTAATATTATCCAGAACGACGGCGTCACCTCTGATCAGGTACTACGAGTGGGCGTTAAAGGCGGTGGATGCTCTGGCATGAGCTATGTGTTGGGGTTTGACAGCCCTACCCAGCACGACGACCACTACGAGGTCGAAGGCATTCACATAGTGATGGACAAACGTCACATGCTGTATCTGCTGGATATGCACATTGACTTTCAGGATGGCCTTAACGCAAGAGGTTTTGTGTTCCAGAATCCCAATGCCAAAAGCACCTGTGGTTGTGGCACTTCGTTTTCAGCATAAGAATCTAAAAAGTCTAATAAAAAAGGGAGCGCTGCTCCCTTTTTTATTTCTATTTCCGGTAAGAATGGAGTTCTACAAATTGCCAATCAGACAATTAGACACTCTATAGTTTAACACGTGTAGCCCCGTAGCCAAACTGCTTCTCATCGTCCAGATAAAAGGCTTTGACGTAGCGGTTATGCCGTAGGATTTTATGCAGTTCAGCACGCAACGTGCCATTTCCCAGACCATGTATGAAAGTAATCTCTGGCAACCTGTGAGCGATCGCCAGGCTAAGCATCTGCTCGAAATGCTCCAGCTGATGGCTCAGTATGGCGGCCTTGTCCAGCGACTTATACTCCGCCGTGAGCTTTTCAATGTGCAGGTCCACTACGCGGGGCGGTGGGCCTGATAGCTTGGAGCCCTCATTTCCTGAAGCAATTTCCTGTAGGGTATTCTCCAACTGAGCATCCTTTCCCCACATATGCAGCGGCACAAAGAGGTTGTTGCGGCCAGTGGCAATATTCTGCAACGGCTCGCGCAGCAGTTGCCGTTGCTTCAGCCGAAAATCAACCGAGACTGGTTGCCGGGGCGTAAAAGGCTTGGCCGAGAAATAGAGCCACTCAAAACGCCTGTCGGCGAATTGCTCCATCCAGTCCGAGCCTGCAAGACTGAAGAGAAGTTGCTGTCCTTCAGCCAATAACTTACCAGCGATCACGCCCCTCAACTCACCCGTCCGCAGAATAGAGGTCACTGCAAAGTGAATGTCCAGATCTGTATGGTTGAAGAGCAGTATATCCGTTTTTGTCGGTACCGGGCGGTCAATGACCAAATAGATGCCGGCATCAAGCGAGGCCAGAGGTCCAATATCTGTGCGCCCTTGTGGTGCTCTTTCCGCTTTCTCGGCAGCAGTTTGTGGAGTAGTGCGGGAAATGTCCCTGGAGAGTACTTCTATTTCAAGCCCATCTTCCAACCTAACCAGTATCCGGCCATCGGGGTATACCTGTAATACCTGTCCCTTATCGCGACTATCCAGCAGTTGGATAGGATCTCCTACAGTGAATTCCATCTTCAAAACTACACACTCTGCTGTAGCGAAAGGCAGAAGGTATTCAGATAGGCACCGGCCAACAGCATGCGGCTCCCATACCAGCTGAACATCTCACCGTCAACGACCATGATACGTGCCTGAGGAAGCAGTTTGGCCAACTCGGTGGCATGCTGCTCGGTAAAAGCATAGGGCTCAGAAGAAAGCAGCACCAGCTCTGGCTGTCTTGCTACCAGCTGCTCTAAGGTAAAGGCTGGGTAGCGGCTGCCCTCCACCCGCATGCAGTTCTGTAAGCCCAAATGCGCCAGCACACTGCCAATGTATGTAGTGCTTCCGGCAGCCATCCACGGTTCTTTCCAGATGAGATACGCTGTTCGCAACGGCGGGGAGCCGCCTTGCACCCTATCGAATTCCTGCTTGATGCGTGCTGAAAGTCCTTGCGCGGCCTGCGCTGTGCCAGTCAACAGCCCTACCGTCTCTATCATTGCCAACGCGTCTGGCACGGACTCTACGTTCGTTACATAGACAGGTGCCAGCTGCTGCAACGCTTCGACCATTTCACGGGTATTTTCTTCCTTTTCACAGAGAATGAAATCGGGCCGCAAGGACGCTACCTTACGAAGGTTAACTTTCTTGGTGCCGCCCACCTTAACCACATCTTTTACACCCGCAGCCGGATGAACACACCATTGGGTGATGCCAACCACTTTATCTCCCAAACCCAGTGAAAAAAGAAGTTCGGTTTGGGAAGGGCAGAGGGAAACCATTCGTTGAGGAGAAGCCGGCAAGCTGACTACCCGCCCAACCGCATCTGTAACTGTGATCAGCTCAGTCATTGTGCGGCTTATCCAGCTTCTCGTAAGCAGCCAGAATAGAGCGGACAAGTGGGTGGCGCACCACGTCGCGGGCGGTGAGCCGTACAAAGCCGATTCCCTTGACACCCTGAAGTATTTTCAGCCCCTGGAGCAATCCCGAACGCTGGCTCTTGGGCAAATCAATCTGGGTTTCATCTCCCGTAACGATGATCTTTGACTCCATTCCCAGACGTGTCAGGAACATTTTCAACTGTAACTCGGTCGTGTTCTGGGCTTCATCCAGAATGATAAAAGCGTTGTTGAGTGTACGCCCCCTCATATACGCCAATGGCGCCACTTCAATTACGTTCTGCTCAAGAAAAGCCTTCAGCTTGTCTGCGGAAATCATGTCTTCAAGGGCATCGTACAACGGCCGCAAATACGGGTCTATCTTCTCCTTGAGGTCGCCAGGCAGGAACCCCAGGCTTTCGCCAGCTTCAACTGCTGGGCGAACCAGAACTATTTTCTTTACCCGCTTCTCCTTCATGGCCTTTACCGCAATCGCAACGGCCGTGTAGGTTTTACCAGTACCGGCAGGCCCAATGGCAAAGACAATGTCATTTTCAGCTGCTGCCTCTACCATCTCCAACTGGCCAGGAGTGCGGGCTTTGACACTGAGGGCATTGGGGCCCCGTAGAATCTCCATGCCGTCCGGGGCCACATTGGGCTTTGTACGGCCGGCAAGCATATCTGTGATTCTCCGTTTGTCAACTGGACCAAATTGTTTTACCTCTTGCAGAAGCTTCTCAAGAAGGCCTAACAGCGCTTCCAGCTTCTCTGGATCGCCTAACACCTTCAGGGAATTACCCCTGGCAATGAATTTAACGTCCGGGAAGTGCTCCTTGAAGATATCGAGCTTCTCGTTGTGTACTCCGAAGAAGTCAACTGGATTGACGTCCTCCAGAATCAAATCGCGTTCGAATGAGGCTTGTGGCTGCAAGAAAGGTGCGGCTTTAGTTGAAAGTGACTATAAGTTAGACAGCCTTGGTGCCGAGGCCGCCAGTTTTTGCTTCGTTTTTATCAAGAAGCTTTAATAAGCTTGGCAAACTCATGATGGAACAATGCAATGGTCTCGATTCCAATCAGATAATTAAAAATGCCATAACTCTCATTGGGACTATGTGGCGCATCAATATCAAGGCCAAAGCCCATCAACACCGTAGGCGTCCCGAGAATTTCCTTGAAAAGGGACATAATCGGGATGCTCCCCCCTTCACGTGCAGGAATTGGCTTTTTCCCAAAAGTGGCAGTCATGGCTGCTTCTGCGGCCTTATAGCCGGGGGAGTCCGTATGCGTTAGGAACGGTAAACCTCCGTGATGGTGGGTCACTTTTACCTTAACCGTAGACGGAGCGAGATTAAGGAAATGCCTCTCGAAGAGCGCCGCAATCTTCTCATGGTTTTGATTGGGAACCAAGCGCATGGAGATCTTGGCATGTGCCTTGGAAGGCAGTACGGTTTTACTTCCTTCGCCTGTATACCCTCCCCAGATACCATTTACGTCCAACGTGGGACGAATACTGGCGCGCTCTATCGTAGAGTACCCAGCTTCGCCATTTACATCACTCAACTCCAGTTTGGCATTATACTCTGCCTGACTGAAGGGAATACGAGCTAACTCTGCACGGTCTTCCAAACTCAGCTCCAGAACATCCTCATAAAAACCGGGGATAGTGATGCGCATATTTTCATCGTGGAGGCTGTCTATCATCCGGCACAAAACATTCACCGGGTTATCAACGGCGCCACCGTAAACACCAGAATGCAGGTCACGGTTGGGGCCTGTTACTTCCACCTCCATATACGCCAACCCACGCAATCCGACAGCAATGGATGGCACATCATTGGCAATCATAGAGGTATCTGAAATCAGCAGCACATCTGCCTTCAGTCGGTCTGCGTATTTACGGAGACAGACCTCAAGATTTGCGCTACCTACTTCCTCCTCGCCCTCGATAAAGAACTTGACGTTGCAGGGTAAGCCACCATTACGCATCAACACCTCCAGGGCCTTAATATGCATGTAGGTCTGGCCCTTGTCATCGGTTGCCCCACGTGCGTAGATACGACCGTCGCGTACTTCTGGCTCAAATGCTGGTGATTTCCATAGCCCCAGAGGGTCTGCGGGCTGCACATCATAGTGCCCGTAAACCAAAACAGTGGGCAACTCGGCCGAAACTATAATTTCACCAAAGACCGCAGGATAGCCAGCTGTTTCCCAAAGTTCAACGGTCGGAACGCCTAACTCCTTCAGCCTATCTACCAGATAGCCTGCGGCATTCCTCACATCTTGAGCAAAGCGAACGTCTGCACTGACGCTGGGTATACGGAGCCATCCAAAAAGCTCGTCCAAAAAGCGACTCTGGTGCTCTACTATGTATGATTTAAAGTCAGCGGATTGCATAAAAAAGGGCACTGATAAAGTGCCCAAGTATAAGAAAAGCGGTGAGATACTCAGCCCTTATGCCCATTTCGTTTGGCATTCTCCATCGCATTATTCTTGCTGTCATACCCTTCCGAGGATTTACCGACGATTTCGCCGTTTGACGCGGTCCTGCGCCAACGCCACTCCTTACGAGCATCCTGATAAAATTCCCACTTATCCTTGTCGCTATTGCGAGTAGCATTTGCCTCTGCATCCGATTTACTCTTGTAACCTTCAGATGCAGCACCCACAATTTTCCCATTAGAGGCCTTCCGGCGCCAGCGCCATTCACCGCGCTTGTCTTGGTAGACTTCAATCTTATCGTTTTCGCCTGCCATAGTGATGTAATTAGTTGATGATAACAGAAGTTACCATCTGGCTTGGCACAAAAGCAAAAACTGAAGAAGCAATATCATCCACCACGCATTACAATTTGTATGAGCGCGTGTAGAAAACAAAAAGCCCCTCGATTACGCGAGGGGCTTTAAAGATGGCGACGACCTACTTTCCCAGGTGTTATCCCAGTATCATCGGCGCAGGGCGGCTTAACTACTCTGTTCGGAATGGGAAGAGGTGCACCCGCCCGCTTTGGTCACCTACTCTTCGGTGTCAGTAACACAGGGTTACTGTTGTGACCAGATCTTCTGTGTGTCTCCCGCCATAGGAAACAGCACATGCGGTATAAAGTAAGTATGAAAAACACGAGTGGAAATCGGCAAGCGGTGCGAATCGATTGAATACGCAGGCGCAACAGGCGAACCCAGTAAAGGGGTTTCTATGGAACTCTTTCGGGTAATTAGTACTGCTCGGCTTTGGCATCACTGCC